>NZ_JAKEUO010000001.1 GCF_022397915.1 Vibrio sp. Isolate34
GGTATGGTGGGCACAAGTGCAAGAGAGTGGAATTAAGCCATTGAAAGAGTTCGCACGAAAACTGAGGCCTTATCTTCACGGCATTATTGCATCGGCAAGTTACCCGTTAAACACCTGCACACTAGAAGGGATAAACAACAAGATAAAGCTAATCAAGCGAATGGGGTATGGATATCGAGATACAGATTACTTCTTCTTGAAGATAAAAGCGGCTTTCCCCGGAAAGCCGCGATGAACCATAAAAAAGCCTCGCAATAAGCAAGGCTCATGATTTTGCATTTTGTACCACAAAGAAGTGACTGCTCGAAGAGGCTTAACCAATGATGGCGCGAACCGCTTCCAAGTCTTCCGGCGTATCAACACCCGCTGCAGGCGCTTCAACCGCAACGTCTACGTGGATCTTATCTCCGTACCAAAGTACGCGAAGTTGCTCTAGGCACTCAATGCGCTCCAAAGTACTTGGTTCCCAATTGATGTACGTATTGATGAAACCCGCTCGGTAAGCGTAGATACCAATATGACGAAGCAAAGGAGATTCCGCAGCTGTACCGTTGTTCGCGTAAGCATCGCGATCCCAAGGAATCGTCGCACGACTAAAATACAGTGCGTAACCGTCTCTATCCGTCACGACTTTTACAGCGTTAGGATTAAACACTTCATCAGCGTGAGTAATTTCTACACCTAACGTTGCCATTGGTGCCGTGCTGTTTGCGAGGTTATTCGCCACCTGATTAATAATTGCTGGCGGGATAAGCGGTTCATCACCTTGAACATTCACGATAATGTGGTCATCAGGAATCTTCATTACCTCAATCACTTCAGCTAAGCGCTCAGTACCTGATTCATGATTCGGTGATGTCATACAAACGGTCGCGCCAAATGCTTTCGCCGCTTTTTCAACTCGAGCGTCGTCGGTAGCGATAATAACGTTATCAGCACCTGCCTTCATTGACTGTTCGTATACCCATTGAATCATCGGCTTGCCGCCAATGTCAGCCAAAGGCTTACCTGGCAAACGGCTCGATTGGTATCTTGCCGGTATAACAACCGTGTAAGACATTACTTGCCCTCGTCCATTGAAAGAGTGCGAGCTTCAGGTTCAAGAAGAACAGGAATACCCTCTTTGATTGGGTAAGCTAAGCGATCGATTTTACAAACAAGCTCCTGCTTATCCTTGTCATAAGTTAGTTTACCTTTACATACAGGGCAAGCAACGATCTCAAGCAGACGGTGATCCATAGTATTCCATAACCTCATTTATTCTTTTTAAAATTTGCTGTTGCGAATCTTCATCGAACTGCGCAGAAACTGGAAGATACCACCAGTTATCTTGAGCATATTCTCCGCATTTAACAGCGTCTTTTTCTGTCATAATCATGTTCATACCTTTCTTTGCTAAGGTATGAAGTTCATCTTTATCAAAATCCTGATGGTCGGCGAAGCCTTGTGTGAAAACCACATCACCATCAAGATCGTCTAATGTTTTAAAAAAGCGTGGTGGGTGACCTATTCCTGCAAAAGCCACCAGCTTTGGTAATTCAGCAACCGATGCTTTCTGTCCGGTTTTTAGATTGACTGCTTGGCTTGGTTGCAAAGACATTGAGAGCTCTCGCCCTTGCGCCTTTCCGCCATTGTTAATCAAGAAATCAACATCATCTAAACGTGATACTGACTCTCGCAATGGGCCGAGTGGAATCAGGCTCTCATTACCAAAGCGTCTTACACCGTCAATAACTGAAAATTCAATGTCACGTTCAAGTGCATAATGCTGTAACCCATCATCAGTGATAATGACATTAACACCTTCACCCAACAAAGCCTTCACGGCGTTCGCACGTACAGGGTCGACCGCAACAGGACAACCAGTTCGCTTGCGAATCAAACGAGGCTCATCACCCGAATGTTCGGCTGGCGTATTTTCATCTAGCACGAGTGGATAGTTTGGCGCTTTAGCTCCATAACCTCGAGATACTACACCGGGTTTAAAGCCATTGGCTTGCAGCATCTCAACCAACCAGATAACAACGGGCGTTTTACCGTTCCCACCAGCGGTTATGTTACCAACAACAATCACTGGCAGAGGTGCTCGATAGGTCTCTTTTTTACCAGAAAGGTACGCATCACGACGTTGACTACTGATCATTTTGAACAGCTGGCTCAATGGCCACAGAAGTGGCCAAAGTAGATATTTCAACGGATGATTGTTAAACCAAATCTTTTCGATCACAACAACGACCTAATCTTATCCGCTGAACTGAATTCGGTGCAGCTGCGCGTAAGCACCATCATGTTCAATAAGTTCTGCGTGTGCGCCTCTTTCTACAATTTGGCCATCATCAACCACTAAGATCTCATCAGCTTGCTCGATAGTCGATAAACGGTGAGCAATCACCAATACAGTCTTATCTTTTTGCAGTTCTTCCAATGCAGACTGAATCGCTCTCTCTGATTCAGTATCCAATGCAGACGTCGCCTCATCAAGAATCAGCACAGGTGCATCTCTTAATAGAGCACGTGCAATCGCAATACGTTGTCTTTGACCACCAGAAAGGCTTGCGCCATTTTCACCAACAACGGTATCGATGCCATTTTCCATGCCTTCGATAAACTCACTGGCGTGAGCAAGCTTGGCGGCGTGTTCAATCTGTTCGCGAGTATATTGCTCTTCTGCGGCATACGCGATGTTGTTCGCGACCGTATCGTTAAACAGGTGAACATTTTGAGAAACAAGAGCAAAATGCTCACGTAGGTTTCTCAATTCGTAATCACGAATGTCGTGCCCATCCAATTCGATAGAGCCCGAATCGACGTCATAGAAACGAGTAAACAGGTTAGCAATGGTACTCTTACCCGAACCTGAACGGCCGACAAGTGCAACTGTCTTACCTTTCGGAATATTGAAGCTCACCTTATCAAGTGCTGGTTTCTCTGCACCATCATAAGTAAACGTCACATCTTTTACTGCAACTTCACCGGTTACGGTTTCAGGTTTCAACGTACCTTTGTTTTGTTCTGTATCTAAATCCATCAAACCAAATAGAGTGGTACTTGCTGCCATACCGCGTTGGAATTCAGATGTTACGTTCGTTAGCGCTTTTAGTGGACGCAACAAACCAAACATTGCAGAGAACACAACCGTGAACGTACCTGGAGTTAGCTCAGCCTTGATCGAATCAACACTCGCCAAGAAAAGAACCACCACAATCGCAACGGAAGCGATCATTTGAATGATCGGGTTCGCAGCGGCTTGAGCGGTGATTAACTTCATGCTTTGTTGGCGCATCTGGTTACTTACTTTATCAAAACGGTGTTTTTCTAGATCCTGACCACCGTAAGTAAGAACCACCTTGTGGCCTTTCAACATTTGCTCAGCTGAAGAAGCAACATGGCCCATGCTGGTTTGCATGTTTTTAGAAATCTTTCTGAATCGCTTCGATACGATGCTGATCGCCCACGCAACAAGAGGAGCAACCGCAAATAGAACCAAAGACAACTGCCAGCTGTTCCAGAACATCAATGTTAGCAAGCCAATAATGCTTGCACCTTCACGTACAATGCTGACTAGCGCTTTACTCGTCGCGGCAGACACTTGCTCAGAATCGTAAGTAATTCGAGATAGCAACGCACCTGTCTGTTCTTTATCAAAGAAAGACACAGGCATGTGCATGAAATGACTGAAAATTTTTCGACGAATTTCCATAACCACATTGCCAGAGACCCAGCTCAAGCAATAGGTTGAGACGAAACCACTGACACCACGAATGAACATCATGGCAAAGATAATGATTGGAAGCGTGCGTAAAAAGTCAGATTCAGCATTACCAAAGCCTTCATCAAGTAATGGCTTTAGTAAGGAAATCATATAGGTATCAGAAACGGCATTTATAATAAGCGCAATAACCGCAACACCAAGGCCAGCCTTATATAATCGAATATAAGTCCAAAGTCTTTTAAACGTGACCCAGGTAGTTTCATCTGTTTGTGTTGACATAGAATCGCTTAATTTTCTCACAATAATCTATCTATTCTACTCCCTTACGGAGCATCTGCCTATACCACTGCCTGCCTTGTTCCTCTCTAATCGTATGATATTGCCAACCTTCTTGAGTAAGAGTGATGGTTATTTGTCCGCTTCCTCCTGTATCAAGCCATGTGCTCCCCACTTCTTGATAGCGTGCAATCACCGACTCGCTCGGCATTCCCCATTGATTTCCTTTAGCAAGAGAAGCTATCGCCAGCCGAGGTGACACAGTCACAATAAACGGCTTAATCGATGAAGAATCGCTACCATGGTGCGGAACCAACATGACATCACTCCTTAGCTGCTCTCCTTCACGAGCAAGTAACCACTCACTTATCAGTTCGATATCACCCGTTAACAGCATCGAAAACTCTGAGTTTGGCTCATATATCCTGACAACACACGAATGTGGGTTATACGCTCTCTTCACTTGCTTGGGAGGCCACAGTACTTCAAAAACAACACCCTGCCAGCTCCAATTTTCTCCAACAGTACATGCCTGAATATTAGACTGAGCTTGAGTGGTAGATTGGGTTTGTAGGTTAATGTTCTGACTGGTTCTTACCCACTTAGGATCGTAACTCTCAAGTAATGCCGGAAAGCCACCGGCATGGTCAGAATCAAAGTGGCTGATTATCACACCTTCGATACCTCTTATGCCTCTACTGTTCAATGTAGGGATCAGCAAAGATTCGACAATCGACCCTCCCGGCCATGCATTACCAAGGTCATAAACCACAACTTGATTGTTCTTCTCTAAAACCAAAGACAGTCCGTGTCCAACATCCAAGACATCTATGGTGAAACTATCTTGTTTGGATTCGCCAAGTTCCCACCACAATACAAATGCAGAGACGGTTAATATTGAGAACTTCGATTGGATGTACCGGCTGACAAAACCGAAAAACACGATCAGGAATACAATTAGCTCACTCGTGTGGTTGTCCACCTGAATCCAAAACTGTTCAGAGAAAGGGAGACTGAAAACCAAAGGTTCCAGTGATAAATCAACCAGCTTCCACAACTTAAAAGCGAAGCCATGAGTTAAAGCACTCGATCCGAACAAAAATTCGGAGAACAAGTTCAAAAACATCGCTAGAAACAGCAATGGAATTGTCACCATAGATACCCAAGGCAACAGAAGTAAGTTGTAGAAAACAGAGACCAGACTCACCCCTTGGAAAAACAACATCGAAAAAGGAGCAATTAATAACGTCAACATGAACTGCATCTTGATGAGCGTGAACACTCGGCCGATAAAAGTGGGGCTTGAAGAAGATGGGTTGTTGTTCAAAGCAATGTAGAGCACCGCGCCCAACGCACCAAAGGATAACCAAAAGCTACTCGATAATGCTGAAAATGGCCAAATCAACAAAACCACACACAAGCTCAATGCCACATAGCGAATCAAACTGATACTTTGCCCACGCCAAAGAAAGTAACTCGCGAGAACACACATCACCAGAGCTCTGAGTGTCGGCAAAGTAAATCCTGCAAACCAACTGTAGAAATACGCCAAACCAAGACCAAATAACGTGGGCAACCAAATCAATGACGGAGAAATCAATCGAACTACCTTCCCCAATTGATAACCAATACCAAAAGCAATCCCAATATGGAGCCCTGAAATAGCCATCAAGTGAATTAACCCACTACTTTTAAGCAAGTCCCACCGCTGAGGATCAATGAGATCTCGATAACCAAAACTTAAAGCTACAAGAAGATCGGTGTTGGTCAGCCTATTTAGCCGTTGGAGGCTGCTCTCAAACCACTGAGAACGTAAGTTGGTACTAGAGTGGATCCGATATCTGGTATCTGCTCGGTAAGTTACGTTAGCCACCACACCGGTACTGAACAGGTGTCTTTCCAAATCAAAACCCGCCTCGTTGAGTTTGCCCCATACGGGCTTTATTGAAGCCGACAAATAGACTTCATCTCCGAGCGTTAACTTGAAAGGCGTAAACAACCGCAATTTTATCCATTGAGGAAAGATTAATTTTTCGCCGCCAATTGATCTGGCTACTATTACGCTTTCAAAACCGTGGCTATTTTCACTAAAAAGGCTAACAACCGACGCATTTATGGTAGTATTCTGCCCTGATTGGAATAATCGATTCGTTTGTATTTCAATTGTATTCCCTAGGCAGATAACTAGTATCAATGCTGTTACTGGACCTCTTGCACTCCGGAAAACGCTATACTTTATTGATGCTATCAGTAACAACAGCATTAATGGTGCCCAAACCCAATGTGGCATCACGGGCCAAAAGCTGGCAGACACAACTGTCGCAGCGAATGAAATCAAGAACCAAGTGTTAAACAAGAGAGTAGCTTCCTCCTATGCCAAGAAAGTTTATCAAACGATTTATGCCTGACCATGAGCTCATCAAGCGTCAGAAAGCATTGAAAGTTTTTGGCAATGTTTTGTACAACCCCAACTTATGGTGCCTTAATCGTCGCTCTGCGGCTGGCGCGTTTGCTGTTGGGTTATTCATGGCGTTTGTCCCTCTACCAAGTCAAATGATTATGTCTGCAGGCCTCGCTGTCGCATGTGGCGTTAATCTACCGTTGTCTGTCGCTCTTGTTTGGATCAGCAACCCGGTCACCATGCCAGTACTCTTCTACTTTGCGTACAAAGTTGGGGCGTTTGTTATGCATGTGCCACCTCAAGCCTTTCACTTCGAGCTATCTTGGGACTTTATTTTGGCGCAAATGAGCACGATAGGACCTCCATTCCTACTAGGCTGTCTGATTTGTGGCGTGGTATCAGCGATGATTGGCTACTTTGGTATTCGCAGCTTATGGCGTTACTCAGTGGTGAGAAGCTGGAATAAACGAAAAGCAAGGTACTGAGTGACCTGCTCTGTCTTTAGATCTACCCTTGTATACGATTCAATTGAAACGTAAACGAGCAGAAATCAGATGAATAGCTTACCTCTGCAACATTTGCATGTAAGAAAAGTCGTAAGAAATGCAATGTGAATTCAATAAAAAAGGATCCCATCAGGGATCCTTTTTTATATCTGGAGAAAAAGGTCTAGTTTGTTATTAAAAACGAATGTTATTTACAGCTACCATCATTTAGAACTGAGCACCGAGGCAGGGTTTAACTTCGCCGCTCGCGATGCCGGGTACCATGTCGCTAGTAAGCTCAAAACAATCGCAGTACCTGACACGACAAGAACATCCGTCATGTTTAGTTGTGATGGCAAGAAGTCGACAAAGTAAATATCGCCCGATAGGAACTGATGATCAATCAGCTTTTCAAGCCCTTTTATAATCGTGGTTAGATTGAGCGCGACCAAAACACCTATCGCACTACCGACTAGACTACCTAAAACACCCGAGAATACGCCTTGCCAAACAAAGATGCGTTTCACCAATCCATCAGATGCGCCCATGGTTCGTAGTATCGCTATCTCTGATGCTCTGTCTTTTACTGCCATCATCAAAGTCGAGACAATATTGAAACAAGCCACACCGATTACTAGCACCATAACTAGGTACATGATGGTGCGAACTAGCTGGATATCTCGATATAAGAAACCAAACTTCTGTTGCCAACTGCGCAAATACACATACACATCAAGCTGATTTCCGACTTCACGCACAATCGAGTTGGCATTAAGTACATCGGTTACTTTCAAAGAAACCCCTGTCACAGCTTCACCTAGGTTTGCGTAAACCTGAGCATCACCAAGAGGGATCAAAGCCAAGCTGTGGTCAATCTGGCCATTAAGAGTCAGCAAACCCACCACTTTGACTCGAACTCGTTTTGGCGCTTGAACCTTCACCGTTCCATTCACAGTTGGAATCATCAGGGTTAGGTAATCGCCGACTTTCGCACCGAGCACATTCGCGACACCAGAACCCAAGATGATCTGCTGTTGCCCTGCCTGAAATTCACTCCAAGCTTGTTTATCGATAAAGTTAGACAGGCTTGATACTTCTTGCTCACGCTTAGGATCAACGCCGCGCACTTCGATCGCTTTCAGCTCTTTGCCCTTCTCAGCAAGCGCTGTAATTTTCACATAAGGCGCTGCTGCCACAACCTTGTCGTGTTTCTCGGACTGTTCAATCACATGCTTCCAGCGAGCGACTGGTTCATTCACGCCCTCAAACTCACCGTGTGGAATAACAGAAAGCACACGCGATTCAAGCTCACGCTCGAAACCATTCATGGCCGACAAACCAATAATGATCACCGCCACTCCAACCGCAATACCGATCGTCGAAGACAAGGAGATGAAAGACACCATTTTGTCTCGTTGTTTAGCACGACTAAAGCGGCCGCCAATCAATAGAGATAAAGAAGAAAACACTTAGCTCTCCTCTTTTTCTACGTTAACCAACAAGCCATCTTGCATATGAAGTTGACGATCCATCTTGCCTGCAAGTTCACCATCATGAGTCACCACCAAGAAAGCAGTATCGTATTCACTGTTCAACTCACGCATTAAGTCGTAAATAGAAAGCGCTGTGTTGTGGTCAAGGTTACCCGTCGGTTCATCAGCCAGAACTAGAGCCGGCTTGTTTACCAATGCGCGAGCAATTGCCACACGCTGCCTTTCACCACCAGAAAGTTCGGAAGGTCGGTGGTCAACACGATGACTCAGTCCGACTTTATCAAGTAACAGTTGTGCTTCTTTTTTTGCTTTCGCAGGTTTCTCACCGCCGATAAGTAACGGCATAGCTACGTTTTCGAGTGCAGAAAAATCAGAAAGCAGATGGTGGAATTGATAAACAAAACCTAGGTGCTGGTTGCGCAGTTTAGCTTGCTTGTTCGAACTTAAAGACGCTAAATCTTGACCAAGAAAACTCACACTGCCCGCAGAGGCATCATCAAGCGCACCTAATATATGCAGTAGCGTACTTTTACCTGAACCAGAGGTACCAATGATCGAGACCAGTTCCCCTTTCTCAATCTCAAAGCTAACACCTTTAAGGACTTCGGTATCCAACGAGCCTTCACGGTACGTTTTACGGATATCATTACATTGAAGAAAATTACTCATAACGAAGGGCCTCAGCAGGTTTCACAGACGATGCACGATAAGAAGGGAAAACAGTGGCAATCAAGCTAAGTGCAATAGCCAGAACCACAACAACAGCGATTTGAATTGGGTTAATCATGATTGGCAATTGCCCACCAAACGAGAACAAAGCAACACCCATCGCCTCTAAGATAGTATTCAAGTTCATAGCCAAGACAACGCCTAACACGCCACCTGAGAGCGCACCAATCACGCCGCTACTTGCACCTTGAACCATAAAGATACCCATCACTTGACCATCAGTCATACCTTGGGTTTTAAGAATCGCGACTTCAGATTGCTTCTCCATCACCACCATTATCAGCGCAGAGATAATATTGAATGCAGCAACACCGATGATCAGCCCAAGCATCAAGCCCATCATGTTTTTCTCCATGCGCACGGCTTGGAACAGCTCGCCTCGTTGGTCACGCCAATCGCTCCACAACCAACCATCTGGTAACGGTTGATTTGATAGCTCCGCGACCTCAAACGGGTCATCAAAAAATAGTCGCCAGCCTGAAATCGTGTCCGACTTGTAACGCATCAAACGTCCTGCATCTTGAATGTTGCTTACCATGAGCTGAGCATCAATATCCGAACCCGTATTAAAGATACCGGCGACCGTGAAATTACGTTGGCTTGGAATACGCCCTAGTGGTGTGTATTGGCTTGCGCTGGTCACCATTAGACGAACTTTATCGCCCATGGATACTTTCAAGTTTCTCGCCAAAGTATGACCAAGGAACAGCTGATATTGCCCAGCTTTGAGTGAAGACAAGCGACCTGCAATTAAGTGGTCCTGAAGAGGGTCATCGGAATTTGGCTCTATACCGATTAAAAGGCCAGCCGACAATTGAGCAGGGCTCTGAATCACCGCCTCACTGCGTACAATCGGTTCGACGTGACCATTAAGCGAGATCTGTTCTGCGAAACTTGGGGCTTTTTCGGAAAGTGAGGTCGTGCCCCCTTGCTCATAAACCACAGCCTGAGGAAGAACGCCGAGAATTCGGTCTTTTAATTGCGCTTCGAATCCATTCATTACCGATAAAACAGTAATCAAAGACAGCACACCAATGGTGATACCTGCCGTCGACATGTAAGAAACAAAACGGCTAAAGCGATCACCTGAACGGCCTTTCAAATAACGCAGGCCAACAAACATTGAAATAGGATGAAACATACTTTGAACCATCAAAAAGGGATGCGGGTTAATGTAACGGGTATTGCTGTTACTGTGTAGGGGTTAATTGAAAATATAGAGTGAATTAACTCAATTAGTTAGGCCTGAAAAACAGAACCCTGTCAAAACACCAAATTTCAAACAACTATTTGATAGTTTCAATTAACTGACCTTGATTACTGCGGCCACATAGCGATAATCAATAGATCACTTCAAGGAACTAACGCATGACAGAACAAGAGTTTTTCACCGTTCACCACAGCCTTACCGCTAATATAGAACCAATGGAAAGTAACTTCACTTTGCCTTCTCAAATTCAGTTCGAATCCGAGATCCCTGCCCCTTTCGTTGTGGCGAGTGAATTTAGCCAATTGGACCTGTTAGCCGACAGTGCTCGCGCTGAACTGAAAAACAGCGACTTGAAGAATGTCACCAGTTTATTGGATGCACAGAACTCTAAATTAAACCTGTTGTTGAGCTTTATGTTATCGCAGCAAGATGAAGAGAAGTTTCGTACTCACACCTACTCTTTCGGTGCGAGTCAATTTTCCTGTTTTTCAAAAACAGATATCGAAGCGGGACGTTTGGTAAAAGCTAAACTGTTCCTAGAACACCCTGCCGCGGCCATTTACTGCTACGCGGAAGTGTTTGCAAGCCAACCTAAAGATTCAGGTTTCGAAATCAACTTCAAATACGCTCATCTTCGCGACACCGACCAAGATCTGCTAATCAAAGCGGCACTTCATCAACAACAGAAACTTTTGCGTCAACGCTCTCTAGAACGAGATAACAAGTAAATTAACATGACCAAACAATCTATTTTTACACTACCTACACTCAAAGGAGCCGGTGACAAAAAGCACATCGGTAACCTAGTCGGTTCGTCTCTCGCTCTAGCCATCGCGAAACTCGCAGAGCAGCACAACAGCCATACAGTACTTGCAGTGCCAGACCCACAAGTCGCACTTAAGCTGCAATCTGAAATTGAACAGTTTACGGCACATGAAGTCGCACTATTCCCAGACTGGGAAACACTGCCTTACGACAGCTTTTCTCCACACCAAGAGATCATCTCAGATCGTATCGCTCGCCTTTATGCCTTACCGACATTAAAAGACGGCATTACGATCGTACCGATCAGCACGCTACTTCAGCGTCAATCACCGCGTGACTTCTTGCTGCAACACACCCTAATGGTGAAAACGGGCGATCTCTACTCGCTTGAGAAGCTGCGCCTGCAACTCGAAAAGTCGGGCTATCGTTACGTTGACCAAGTGTTTGGCCCGGGTGAATACGCAAGTCGTGGTTCGATTCTCGATCTGTTCCCGATGGGCAGCAAAGACCCGTATCGTATCGACTTCTTCGATGATGAGATCGATACCATTCGTACCTTCGATCCTGAAAACCAACGTTCTATCGAAGACATCTCTGAGATCCGCCTGTTACCTGCTCACGAATTCCCAACCTCGGAAACGGCAATTGAAGATTTCCGTATTCGTTGGCGCCAACAGTTTGATGCCCGCCGCGAACCAGAATCGGTTTATATGCAGGTATCTAAAGGCACATGGCCGGCTGGTATTGAGTATTGGCAGCCGCTGTTCTTCGATCACACAGAAACGCTTTTTGACTATGTTGCCGATGAAGCGCAACTCTTGGTTCTTGGTGACGTAGAAACCGCTGTTGATTCATTCCTTGCTGATGTCGCTCACCGATACGAGCAACGTGGCGTTGATCCACTACGACCACTACTGACACCTGAACAACTTTGGTTGAAAAAAGACGAGCTCTTCGCTCACTTCAAACAGAAGCCACAGGTCAGCTTAAGCCTAGATTCGATTGAAGAGAAAGCAGGCCGCACTAACTTACCTGTAGTGTCATTGCCTGATCTTAGCGTTCAGCATCAAAATAAAGAGCCGTTAGCTAACCTAAGAAAGTTCACAGAGGCCTTCGATGGCAAAGTGGTATTTTCGGTTGAATCAGAAGGTCGCCGTGAAGCACTGAGTGAACTGCTTCGTGGTATTAAAGTAAGACCAAGCGAAGTTGAAAACCTCGATGGCGCAATTAAAGCAAAGGACAAGTTCAGCCTCATCCTTGGCTCTGCTGAACACGGTTTTATCCATGAAGAGCAAAACATCGCGCTTATCTGTGAAAGCGACTTACTTGGCGATCGTGTTGTTCAGCGTCGTAAGAAAGATAAGAAAAGTGTTAACAGCGACACTGTAATTCGTCACCTTGCTGAGCTTAAACCGGGTCAGCCTGTTGTTCACATTGACCACGGTATTGGTCGCTACATCGGTCTGCAGACTCTCGAAGCCGGTGGCATGAAAACCGAATACGTAACCCTTGAGTATCAAAACGATGCCAAGTTGTACGTGCCTGTTGCTTCTTTGAATCTCATCGGACGCTACTCTGGCGGCGCTGAAGATTCTGCACCACTGCATAAGCTCGGTGGCGAAGCATGGCAAAAAGCACGTAAGCGTGCCGCTGAAAAAGTCCGTGATGTGGCTGCAGAATTACTTGATGTTTACGCCAAGCGTGAGCTGAAACCGGGCTACAAATTTGTATTGGATCGCGGTCAATACGCAACCTTCAAATCTGGCTTCCCGTTTGAAGAAACCGATGACCAAGCGATGGCAATCAATGCGGTTATGTCTGACATGTGCCAAGCAAAAGCCATGGACCGCCTAGTGTGTGGTGATGTTGGTTTTGGTAAGACAGAAGTGGCGATGCGCGCAGCGTTTGTGTGTACGGATAACAGCAAACAAGTGGCGGTTTTAGTTCCGACGACCCTACTTGCTCAGCAACACTTCGAAAACTTCCGTGACCGTTTCGCTAACTTGCCGATTCGTGTCGAAGTTCTGTCTCGATTCAAATCAGCCAAAGAACAGAAATTAATCATGCAAGATGTCGCCGACGGTAAGGTCGATATCTTGGTGGGTACTCACAAGCTACTGTCGAGCGATATCAAGTTCAAAGACCTTGGCTTGTTGGTTGTCGATGAAGAACACCGCTTTGGTGTACGTCAGAAAGAGAAAGTGAAAGCGATGCGTGCAGATGTCGACATCTTAACGTTAACCGCAACGCCTATTCCACGAACGCTAAATATGGCGATGAGTGGTATGCGTGACCTTTCGATCATCGCAACGCCCCCTGCACGACGTTTAGCAATCAAAACCTTTGTTCGTCAAAGTGATGATGCCGTAGTGAGAGAAGCGGTGTTGCGTGAAATCATGCGTGGTGGTCAGGTTTACTTCCTACATAACCAAGTCGATACGATTGAGAAAACGGCTGAATCACTACAAAAACTGATTCCAGAAGCACGCGTGACGGTGGCTCATGGTCAAATGCGAGAGCGCGAACTAGAGCGCATCATGAATGACTTCTACCACCAGCGCTTTAACCTTCTGGTGTGTACAACCATCATTGAGACCGGTATCGATGTTCCAACAGCGAATACCATCTTAATGGACAGAGCCGATAACCTTGGTTTAGCACAGCTGCACCAATTACGTGGTCGTGTGGGTCGTTCTCACCACCAAGCTTATGCTTACTTGTTAACGCCACACCCTAAAGCAATGACCAAAGATGCGATTAAGCGATTAGACGCGATTGCCTCTCTAGAAGACTTAGGCGCAGGCTTTACACTAGCAACTCACGATTTAGAGATTCGTGGTGCAGGTGAACTGTTAGGCGATGAGCAAAGTGGTCAGATTCAGTCGGTTGGCTTTACCTTGTACATGGAAATGCTTGAGCAAGCAGTAGAGGCATTGAAAGAAGGTCGCGAGCCTTCACTTGATGATCTATTGCGTGAGCAAACTGAGATTGAAATGCGCTTGCCGGCTCTATTGCCAGACGACTATATCCCAGACATAAACACGCGCCTATCGACCTACAAACGTATTGCGAGCGTGAGTGATACCGATGAATTGGCAGAGCTTAAAGTTGAGTTGATTGATCGCTTCGGTATTCTTCCTGATGCCACTAAGAACTTATTGTCAGTTTCTGAGCTTAAGTTAGCGGCTGCGTCTATTAAAGCGAAGAAAATTGAGGCTCACGATAAGGGCGGATTCTTAGAATTCTACCCGGATGCTGACATAAACCCGGCCTACCTTGTTAAACTGTTGCAATCTCAACCGCAAAAGTTTTCAATGGAAGGACCAACTAAGTTCAAGTTTACGATACCATTGGTCGACAGACGGAAACGAATTCAATTTGTTAGTGATTTATTGGGCGAATTCAGACAGAACTTGCTGCCTTCAGCATAAGACCCAATACACTTGCACATATAAATTATCCAGCCGGTAGTTCGGCTGGAAGACGGAGTAAAAATGAAAAGACTGATCCCACTGCTACTATTGTTCGTCTCACTGCCAAGTTTGGCTCAGAGACAATTTGATATAGAAGTGATCATTTTTAAGCGCGCTGTTGATGCAGAAAAAGTAAACGAATCTTGGCCAAACACACAGCCTAAGATTTCACTTGAGCGCGTTGGTTCATTTCAAGATACCCAATACCGAGCGAAGAAAGGCGTGCAAATGCTTCCTTACTCGGAATACAAGTTAACGCCTCAGAAAGACAAGCTACGTAAACACGCAGGCTTTGAAGTTCTGATGCACACTGCTTGGCGTCAAGGTGACCAAGGTAAGAGCTCAGCACCTGTTTTTCACATTCAAGCAGGTAAAGACTTCTCTAAACAGTTTAATGCCGATGGCTCTGAGAAAGGTGCGGTTACTGCATCAAAGCCAGATGGCTTCCAAGAAGAGACCATTGATAAGCCGCTTTACGAGTTAGATGGCAAGCTACAAATCTACGTACAGCACTACCTATATGCTGAAACAACGCTGGATTTGAAAGCGCCAAGCGTTCGTGAAGTGACTCTACAAGAACAGCAAATCGAACTAGATTCGCCAGTAAGTGGTGCAGAGAGTAATGTTCAGGTGGGTAACCTTACCGAGATCTCTCCGACCGTTGAAGTGCAAGAGTTCCTTAAGAGCTACCGTATGGACCAAAAACGTCGCATGCGCAGTACAGAAACTCACTACCTAGACCACCCGCTTCTTGGCATAGTGATTCAAGTACGTCGCGTCGCTCAATAAACCACGTACGCAGTCTTCAGCTAGCAACTCAACTATTCTTATAGAGAGTGGAACTTGATATAAAGAATTGAAGTTGTATTAAGCATTGAATACGCCCTCCATTGTGAGGGCGTTTTATTAGCCATTACACGTTATTTGGTGCGTCCTATGAGCCCAGACTTTCAGATCAATACACAGAATCTAAGCCTCAAAATCATTGAAGCCTCAGATGCTCAAGAGTTTGCTCATCTGATCAAATCTTCACCGAGTTTATTGCCTTGGGTAGACTGGTGTCATGATGAGTTTTCTATCGTGGAAGCCGAAAAATTCATTCTGGCAACTCGCCTGAACTGGGTCAAAGCCGATGCGTTTGGTTTTGGCATTTTTGAGCGAAAAACCGATAAGCTGGTCGGAATGGTGGCAATCAATGAGCTTTACCACACCTTTAATATGGCGAGTTTAGGTTATTGGGTCGGTGACGAGTTTCAAAGGAGAGGTATTGCCAAAGAAGCGATGCTAACCTTGTTTGAGTTCTGCTTTGCTCAGCTTAAGCTAACGCGCTTAGAGATCGTTTGTGATATCGAAAATCTACCCAGCCAAAAGCTGATAGAGAAGTGCGGTGCAGATCGAGAAACCATTGCCAAGAATCGATTTCTGTTTAACGGAAAACCGAAAGATGGCGTCGTTTACTCGGTATTACCGCCAACGGCTTAACCGTTACAACTCAGTGATAAGCGTAAATGTCACTTAACCGGGTAAATGCCACTAAATTGGCACGATCAAAAAAGAGCTCCGAAGAGCTCTTTTTTATTATTAACTTGAAGCTATTTATCAGGCTTAGCTGATTAGTGAAGCTTTAGGTTTGGACGAAGTACACGGTTAATACGACCAACCAACATCATCAATGATGTTTTGATCAAACCGTGAAGCGCCATCTGGTGCATGCGGTACAAAGAGATGTAAACCACACGAGCAATACGACCCTCAACCATCATCGAACCTTTAGTCAGGTTACCCATCAAGCTACCTACCGTAGAGAAACGGCTTAGTGAAACCAGTGAGCCTTTATCTTTGTAGATGTAGTCTTTCAGGTCACGACCGTTCAGCTTAGCAATGATGTTACTGAATGCGCAGCTTGCCATTTGGTGAGCCGCTTGTGCGCGTGGTGGAACGAATGAACCATCCGCTTGTGTACATTGTGCCAAGTCACCGATAGCAAAGATGTTGTCATCCAGTGTCGTTTGCAGCGTGTTTTTCACAACCAGTTGGTTAATACGGTTAGTCTCAAGACCACCGATATCTTTCATGAAATCTGGTGCTTTAATACCAGCCGCCCATACCATGATTTGTGCAGGGATCTTGTCGCCGTCTTTGGTTGTTAGGCCATCAGCATCAGCTTGCGTCACCATAGTATTCGTACGAACGTTCACACCAAGCTTAGTTAGCTCAGAGTGTGCTGCGCTTGAAATACGAGGAGGAAGAGCAGGAAGAATACGCTCACCCGCTTCCACTAGGTTCACGTTCAGCTTGCTTGAATCTAGATCACCGAAACCGTAAGTACGAAGCTCTTTTACTGCATTGTGAAGCTCAGCAGAAAGCTCAACACCCGTTGCACCCGCACCAACAATCGCGATGTCTACCGTACCTTGACCGTTCTTAGCGTGAAGCTTTAAGAACTGGTTGTTCATTTCAGTACGGAAACGGTGCGCCTGTTCTGGGCTATCAAGGAAAATACAGTTGTCGCGAACACCTGGAGTGTTGAAGTCGTTCGACGTTGAACCTAGTGCCATAACAAGAATGTCGTATTCAAGTTCACGACTTGGCATCAACAGTTCACCATGCTCATCTTTCAGCTCGCTCAGTGCAATCACTTTACGTTCACGATCGATGTCGTTCAGGCTGCCCATTTGGAAGTCGAAGTAATGATTTTTTGCATGTGCGCGGTAGCTTAATGCATCAACACCTTCATCCAGTGAGCCCGTTGCTACTTCATGAAGTAATGGTTTCCATAGGTGGCTTGCTTTACGGTCTACCAGAGTGATCTGGGCACGCTTCTTACGACCTAAAGTTCGGCCTAGCTTAGTTGCTAGCTCTAAACCACCAGCACCGCCGCCTACTACGATAATTTTTGTCACAATGACAATCCTCTACAAAATGAATAAATGGGGTTCGGTCCGATTGCTCCAACCGATAAATTCTATGTATCTACTCGGCCTTGTTGATAAGGCTGTGACATATTGGATAACCGCGGAAAAGAATAACGACAGCTCACCGAGTAGTTAGAGGGATTACAAACAACAAACATTCGTTTGTCGCTCTGCTCACATGGATAAAAAAGGCGTCTACCTGAGAGATAGAACGCAAATTATGGGCAAGCTTTTCACTCGCTCTCAATTTTTTTTGATATTTGTCAAAATATTTTGCTTGGGAACATTATATATAGCAAAAAGATGACCGCAACAAAAATCCTTGCCCGCAATGAGGATTCGCGGCTAATTAGTTAACGTTTGCGCAAACTTATCTATAAATGCACAAACTGAGCAATAAAACATATATAACTGTTTTATCAATACCTAACCCCAAGATTCAGATGTGAAAAAACAGCACCCAAATGAGCACTGCTTTTATAAAATAATCGGAGTGGTTAGGCGTTCTTAAACGCTTTAATTGCCTGAAGGTGCTGAGAGATCTTTTTGAATTTATGACTCTCTTTCTCGTCCCAGATGACATCGTAGTAATCTTCGAGCGCAGCGGCTGTTTTGCTATTGTCGTGAATTTCATCTTCACGAGAAAGTACCACTAAACAGCGACCTTTGTTCTTCATACGATACTGAGCGACACACTTAGTAGCGATGTCTTCGTACTCTTCTGGACGGTCAATGCGACCCACCATGTTGTTCTCAGGGTGCAGATTCGGGTTGAAGACCACCTGCTTAATACCACATAAGAAACCAATACGCTCAGACCAAAAACCACCTAAACCAACACCACAAATGATTGGATGCGGATCATCGGATTGTTCTATCACTTTATGCACTTCTTTTAGCAAATGCTGCATATCGTGTTTTGGATGCAAAGTACTGTAGTTAATGAAACGAACGTCATCATCAATGAATTGCAACTGCAGTATTTTTTCGTGATTGCCCGGGCTTGTTGAGTCGAAGCCATGTAGATAGATAATCATTGTACCTCCCCCGTTGAATATTGGTACGTTCTGATCAATCTAACACGAAAAACAAGGTTTTAAAGGGAAGACCACCGAAATTATATTTTTCACTTCCTAAACGTGATCCTAGCTACATAAAGTGTGACTTAGAGCCTCTGCTTCTCGCAGGTAACTTTCATCACCCCATAGCTGATGAGCGAGCAAATACCATAACATCGCCATCATTTGACTTCTTGGTAACCATGCTTCTACACCATCAAGCCAAGGCTGAACATCATGAATGTCTCGCAATTGACAATACTTGTTAACCGCTTCCGAAACTGGCACACCTGCAACCGCAATGGTTAAGGTTAGATCAAGCCTAGGGTCGGCTAGCGCTGCGTATTCCCAATCAATAATCTTAATCTCATCGCTGCTTCTCACTAGGTTGTAACCACCTAAATCAAAATGGCACAAAGATAGGTCAACGCTTGGAATACTTGGAGTGGTTCGCCACTCTTGATAAATTTTGGTGCAGGTTTCCGTCTTATGAATCGCATCAAGCTGCAGCCAATAATGGTCAACTCTTGCTGTAAAGCTGAATGGTTGGAGCGGCAATCGCGCAGTGTTAACCAGATGCACTGAGATCAACGTTTTCAACAGGTCATCAATGTCTAGCCCTTCATAAAGAGTCTCACCATCAATCCATTCAACCAATAACCCTTGCTCATTCACCACCATCGGGCTTGGGCCAATACCAAGGCGCTCAATCGTCGACAGCACTTGATACTCTTCATGACGAGAGATAAAGAAGGCTTTGGTGATCGGGGTGATTGGACGCCATACGTAGGCTGTTCCATCGGCTGAAACCAGCTTCCAACATCGATTAGTCAAACCGCCTGTCAGAGTCTGTGCCCTAACCGGTGGCTTTGAAAAGTAACCATCAAGCGAACTCAAACTGGTATCAAGAAGCTTAGCCTCAGACCAAGAAAAAATTGCCATTGCTCATTCCTTATAAACGTCTTTGTTTCCCTACAAAAAAGACACTGACCAAAAGCCAGTGTCTCTTCATTAACAGCACATCATGTACTGCATTGGCGTGTGACCAAACTATTCACTTTCAATAGTCAGTGTCATAGTTGGCAGTTAAGCGAAATTAAAGACCCAGTAGGCTCTTAGATTGCTGCTTACGGATTTCAGTCTCGTCAGCCCACTCAATCAAGCCAGACTCAAGATCCATTAGACGCATAGTCATTTTGTAGTACACGTCTTCGTCGCTGCCCGCTTTCTTCACGATACTTGATAGGTTGCCGTACAGCATGTACTGAGCACCAACCATTTTACCGAACTGGATTGCTGAGCTTTGGTTAACTAGCTCATCGTTGTTTTGGAAGTTCAGTTGGTCACGAACAGACTCTACACGGTCCATATCAACGAAACGGAACTTACCAGAGTTCAGCATTTTGGTACTGATTGTGTCAGTGATTGACTCAGTATCGATGTGCTCACTTGTTTTGTTCTTGATACGCTCAACGAACACGATTGGACGCTGTTCACGAGTAATGTAAGACACTGAACCAGAAGCCATCATGCTATCGACCATTTCACCCGCAATCGTTTGAAGGTCAGTTGAACCGAAATCGATTGTCGTGGTTTCTACTGCTTGTGCATCACCGTAGCTTACCTTGTTCGAACAACCGCCTAAAATAACCGCTAAACCTAGTAGCGCAATGACACTCTTTTTCATTTTGTTTCCTCAACTTATCACTGAGTGGGGTTACCCACACTCTTAAATTCTTGTCTGTGCGAATCAATGAATTCGCTTTCTGGAACTCTAGTCGATGTTAACTAAAGCCAGTTATCACTAAATCTATTCTAATCGAGCTTACTGCTCTCGGAACTGAACTCGGAACTGAGTCGCTTTCGGGTTTACCGACACTTCCGACAACGAAAGACTTTCAAAGCCACGAACAATCGCTTGTTTCCAAGGACCTTGTTTTAGGTTGACCTCAAGCCCGGCATCGTCGTACCAGTAGAAACGATAAAGGATATGTTGATCGCCTTTATAGTTACTGTTTAAACGAACGATTCCTCGCGTATGACCGTCGACTAGATCGGTGCGGATATCTTCAACCTGTAAACGGCTACCCAATACCTTGTCACCAAAGAAAACGTTCTGAGTCAGACTATCAACCCTTACGCCAGCTGTATTATCAGCACAACCAGCCAGAGCCATAACAGCTGCTAAGCTCACTAACCACTTTTTCATTACAGCCTCCCTAGCTGTTTATGCCACATTGTTGCGTTATTCCCTTGTCGAGAAATCCAAACCAAGGTGGTCTGCCCTTCTCGAATATCCAAGTCATACGTTTTAGCGCCCGCTTCTAACGTATATTGACCGCTATTTGCTACAAACGTGCTGCTCTTAATCTCAGCAGGCAAAGATTGCCAACTGCGCGTGTCTGGTTGCTCTGTCAGTGTGTTCCACACATTGAACAAGATGTTACCGACATCATCGCCCTTGGTTGCTTCTTTACGAATACGGTCTTTCGCGACCACACGCAGCGCTTGGCGAATAACAATTGTCGTCATGCGCTCAGATAAATCGTTCTGAGCCATCGCGTTTACATCCGTAATCAAGTGTTCTTGTAACGGTTGTCCGCTGATTCGTAACGCAGAAAAACGCTCTACGTTTTGGCTCGGGTAATATGGCAGCGCAAGAGAATATATTGCCCCTTGATCGCGACTGTCATAAACAGGTAAATCCAATCGCCAACTGTCCATTGCTTGAACCGCGCTTTGCTCTTGAAGAACAATCACACGTCCTTGCCCGCTAGCAAGCTTTGACGATTGCTTGTAGCGCTTTTCAAGTGTCTCTAAATCTTGTCTCATGCCTAAACGAGCGGCTGTCGCCATCGTTCTGTCGATGATCTCTTGGTTCTCCGGCATAACCGCCAGAGCACGTCGATAGTCGACATAAGCGCTGTTTAAATCGTTTGAAGCTTCATAAAGCAGCCCCGACAAAAACATCAAATACGCATTCTGAACCGATTGCAGCTTCTTACCCGCGTCTGGGTAATTGGCAAGGATGCTACCGACATTGGCAGACAAGCCTTGCTTCTTCGCATCGTTAGCGGCTCTTTCTAGCTCCGCTTCACGTTGCTTCTTTGCTTGTTCTTGAACTTGGTTGGCGCGACGCATTTCAATCACCGCACCTTCTAAATCGTTTTTCTTGAGATAATTCAAACCGAGATAGAGATGAAGAAAGCCTAACTCGTAATCAGGCGGCACATACTCGGTGATATTGTCGTTTACAGCCAACGCACCTACGCTGGTTGCACTGTCTGAAATAGAGATCACGGCTTTGTTTTGTTGATCTTTTACGGCCTGATCAGCCAGTTCAAATGAAGACTTACTCTCAGGGTACTTTTGATCCAGCAGGTTAATTCTGCCTCTTTCAAAGTTATCAAGGATGTCGCCTGCTGCGTAATCTGGTAACTCTTGTTGAGCCTCTGAATAATCTCCAGATTTCACTGCTTGATAGATAGCTTTGTTTTGCGCACTGTAATGACTGAACAGGCTGCCTGCAGACATACTCGCACAACCCGCGGTCAACGCCGATAACAGGGCAATGGAAGCGAATCTAAACTGTTGCTTCACTTATCGTCTCCGTGCATGTTTAAAGTGCCAACTTTAGTAGTATCATTATCAAAACGAAACGTGTTGTTAAAAGGATCTTAAGCAAGTGGATACCTTGCTTTTTAGGCTCTACCTAATCGATGCCGATATTCAGACAACAGATAAAACTTAAAGTTGGCATACAAACTACAAATTTTCCAACTAGCTACTTATGTTACTTAACTCGTTAGCTTTTTTTGCTAACTCATTAATTAACACACTAGCTCATTAGCAGAGGGCCGAGCGGACGACCGCCCACTAAGTGCATGTGAATGTGGTAAACCTCTTGGCCACCGTGAGAATTACAGTTCACGATAAGACGGTAACCATCTTCTGCGATGCCTTCTTCTTTAGCTAACTTACGAGCAACGGTAAACATACGCCCCATCATCGCTTCATCTTCTACTTCAACATCATTGGTTGTTGGAATCAGCTTGTTCGGGATAATTAGAATATGGCTAGGAGCGCGAGGGTTAATATCGCGAAACGCCGTTACTAAGTCGTCTTGGTATAGCAGATCTGCAGGAATTTCTTTATTGATGATCTTACTAAAGATGGTTTCTTCAGCCATGTTTTTCTCCGATAAAACATTTACTTTTTAATGTTTTGAGTATGCGCTATGCCGCAACAAACCACAATAAATCCGCTTTAAAGCATAATAAAAAACACCGTTCAAATCAAAGAAAACCAGTGTTAGCTCTCAAGAATGGCATGTTGATTATAACTGAGGGTTATTTTTGCCGTATGCGTCATAAAATGCGTAAGCGGAGCTCAATAGAATGCTGACAATTTTGTTAGTTTTACTTTGACCTGACATTGGGTCTGCATTTTTATTAGGGAGAAAGCCATGAAGGGATCTGTGATCAAGCGTATGTACGCTGGTTTCGCACTGATCATCATCATGTTCGCAGTCACGATAACCATCATGATGAACAGCATGAATCAGATACACAGCAATTTTGAGAGTGTCTCAGAAACCTCATTACCGCTTGTTGCGCTTTCAAATCAAACAAGTGTTCAATTGCTCTCTGCTGACAAATCATTCAAAGACTTCTTAACCACACAAAACGCTGAACGCATGTCTGCAATGCGCACAGAGTTTGCTGCATCACAAAACTCGTTTTCTGAAGTTCTAAGCAATCTAGAAGCGGCAAGCCAGAACGACTCCACACTCATCGAACGAATCGCACAATTACGAGCGATGGAAGAACGCTACTTTACGGAAGCAGACGAAGCGATGAACAACTACGTCGCGATGTTTGAAGCACAAGAACAAGTACAAAAAGCATCACGTGACTTCCAACGCCTGCATTCAGAATTAACGGTTGGCATGAAAGAGTACGTTGCTGACCAAAAAAGTATCTCTGTAAAAGTGATGGCGAAGAGCTACTTCATCAAACTGCAAGACGCTGAGGTAATCACTTCAGATGCGCTAGCAAGCTCTGATGTTGCCTTCGTACAGAAAGCCGTTAACCAAAACAAGAAAGCAGTGACTCACCTAAACTACGCATACCGTGGTTTAGCGACACAGTTGCCTGCACTTAAAAATGTCTTCGATGAATCGGTTCAGAAATTTACCAAAGACGTTGGCCAAAAAGGCGGCGTACTGGACAAACACAACAACTATCTACAAGCGAAACAAGCGCTGTACGTCAACATCGCAAACCTAGCGGTTGAAGTAGACCAAGCGATGGCGGTATTAGATTCATTCAACGTAACTGCAGAAGAGCAACTTAACGCTTCATTGGCAGACGCGAGCAGCATTTACGACAAAGGCCTATTCAACGCAATTGCGATTGGTATTGTTGTAACGGTATTCGCTGCTGCTATCGGTTACCACATTGCACACAGTGTAAGAGAGCCGCTAACTCGCATTCTAGGGACATTAGAAGGACTAACTGAAGGCGACATGACTCAGCGTATCGACATTCGTTACGACAACGAATTCAGCCGCGTGAGCCGTCACATCAACACCTTAGCCGACAACCTACACAATATCCTTGTGAAGTTGAATGACGCTTCAGATGACTTGACTAAAACGGCAAGCGTAAACCAGAAGACCTCTTCTGAGACGCAGGCTCAGCTGAACAGCCAGCGCGAACAAACCGCTACCGTTGCGACAGCAATGACAGAGATGTCTCATTCGGTACAAGAAGTAGCGAACAGCGCGCAAAGCTCATTAACTATGGTTCAGCAGGTTGAATCAGCGTCTGAATCTGGTCGTCAAATCATGAACACCAACATCAGCACCATCAACCAACTCGAGGTTCGCTTGAACGAATCTGTAGGCGCTGTGGGTGAGCTGCAACAGATGAGTAGTCAGATTGGTTCAATCCTAGATGTGATTCGTGGCATCGCAGAGCAAACCAACCTACTCGCACTCAACGCAGCCATCGAAGCAGCGCGTGCGGGTGAGCAAGGTCGTGGCTTTGCGGTCGTTGCCGATGAAGTTCGAGTGTTAGCGCAGAAGACGACACAATCAACGTCTGAAATCGAGACCATGATCAGCAACCTACAATCAAGCTCGAAAACAGCAAGCAACGTAATTGAAAGCTGTATGAGCGATATGGACATGTCGGTTCAACAAGCATCAAATGCGAACAGTGCGATGGAAGAAATCCAAGCATTGATTCTAGAGATTAGCCACATGAGTACACATATCTCTCAAGCAGCCGCTGAGCAGAGTGAAACGTCTGGCGACATTGCACGTAACATCGAAGACATCAACCACATCGCAGATAAGAGCTACCAAGCGATGTCATCAATTGCAGAAGCGAGTCAAAACCTGACGATTCTGGCAAATCAGCAGGGTGATTTGGTACATCAATTCAAACTATAGATAAATGAAGAATCGATAGATATTTAGTGAGATTCTTGAGACTTCTTACCCAATAGTGGTAACTAATTGAGCTAGGGCAACTTTTATCAAGGGTTGCCCTTGTTTTTTATGAGCTTTGTCATTATATGATTATTAAGGCTTGCTGCTTCCCGTTTTTTCTTTCACCTTTATGAGCGAGCCGCTATTAAGGAATTTATATGGCTGTTCATGTTGGCATTATCGATCAAGACCCCATTCGCTTGCTCACCCCTTTACTTGATAACCGAACGGTCAGCACTCACATCGTGTTTATCGGCGACAAAAATCAAGTCAGTATGTACAAACGTTTAGACAGCGTTTTGCAGAAGCGCGACATTACCAGTGAGTTTTTCGAAATTCCGACCATCGTAAACACATCCGTTATTAAAGAATCTATCCAAACTCTTGCCGAAGACCTCAAAGCTCGCGGTCAAGAAGTGAAGCTCAATGCAAGTTGTGGCCTACGTCACCGCCTACTTTCTGTTTACGAAGTATTCCGCACTTACCACTGGCCAATCTTCGTGGTTGAACCAAACAGCGACAAGCTTTGCTGGCTTTACCCAAATGGTAAAGAAGATGCACAAGTTCAAGACCGCATTACTATCGACGACTACCTAACGGTATTTGGTGCTCGTGGTGAATTCAGCGATGTACAGCTTTCTCCGCAACTGGATCAGAAACTTTATGAACTGGGTGAACGTTGGGCAAGTAACGCACTCGAATTAGGTCCTGGCCTTGCGACCTTAAACTACCTAGCAACGACCTGCCGTAAAGAACAGAAACTTGATGTTGGACTATCTGAGAAGCAACAAGGCTATCGTGAACTGAACATGCTTCTGAGCGATTTGGTTGAAGCGAAGATTGCGACTTACGACAATGGTATTTTGACCTTTGCCAACGAAGACGCGCGCCGCTTCTCAAACGGTGAATGGTTAGAAACTCTGGTTCACAGCACAGTGAAACAAATCCAAGATGACATGCCTACTATCCAAGACCGTTCGTTGAATGTTCAGGTATACCGTCAACTTGGTGAGCGTGAGGTTCGAAACGAGCTTGATGTTGCATCAGTAGTGAACAATAAGCTACACATCATCGAATGTAAGACCAAAGGCATGCGTGACGATGGTGATGACACCTTGTACAAACTGGAATCGCTGAGAGACCTACTAGGTGGCCTACAAGCACGTGCAATGTTGGTCAGCTTCCGACCACTTCGCCATAACGACATCACTAGAGCAGAAGATCTTGGCCTTGCGTTGATTGGCCCTGACGAACTGAAAGATCTTAAAACACACCTAACGGCATGGTTTACGGCTGCTGGCGGTAATGAAGATTTAGAGTACTAACAACCAATAGACTCTAAGAGTCAGACTCTCTTAAGCAAATCTTAAAAAGGCGAATGACCATTAAGTCACTCGCCTTTTTTGTTGTCTGTTTTCTCTATTGATTACTTTCAGATGGCACAAAAAAATGGCCACATCATACGATGCGGCCATTTTCAAAATTTAATGTCACTTTAAGGCTTAATGCTCTCTAAAACTCAGAGCACTTTAAGACTTAAAGCATTTTACGAGCAGCTTCTACAACCACTTTGATTGAACGTGCTTCAGTTACTTTTAGTGTATCGTGATCAGGCGTCTCTTTTTGAGTACGGTTGATGATTACACCCGCAACACAACCTGCTTTCAGACCAGAACTTGCACACATAGTTAGCAGTGTTGCAGATTCCATCTCGAAGTTTAAAACGCCCATGTCTTGCCATTCTTGCATAGAACCTTGGAAACGCTTAACAACGCGACCAGAGAACGTATCGTAACGCTCTTGACCTGGGTAGAAAGTGTCACTTGAAGCCGTTACGCCCATGTGAACTGCAACACCAGACTCTTCAACGGCTGCTTTCATTGCTGTTGCCACTTCGAAGTCAGCAACTGCAGGGAACTCCATTGGAGCAAAGTGCAAGCTAGCGCCGTCTAGACGAACAGAACCAGTAGAAACAATCATGTCACCCACGTTTACGTGAGGTTGGATAGCACCAGTAGTACCAACACGAAGGAAAGTGCGAACACCCAGTTGAGCTAGCTCTTCTACAGCGATAGAAGTAGATGGGCCACCGATACCTGTTGAACATACAACAACTGGCTTGCCGTCTAGTTCTGCGCGGTAAAGTGTGTATTCACGATGGCTAGCAAGAAATACTGGATTCTCCATCTCTTCTGCAATTTTTTGTACACGAGCAGGATCACCAGGGATGATCGCAAGAGTAGCACCGTTAAGATCTGCTTCAGTAACACCTAAGTGGAAAACAGCTTGAGACATAGTTCGCTCCTTTTGGCTTATTGGGCTTTTTACCCTTATTTAAGCTCATAGTAAATTCGTGGGGTACGAACACACTCTAACCAAGCTCACCACAAAATGAAGTGACACCCGTCACATGAATGATCGCAACAAGATTTCAAGTTTCACGAAAAACCGATTGGCATCACAAAAATACGCAATCCATACGCCTACGTTGCATACTAATGAGACAAAAAACGCCTTTAGCTTATTAAGGCTAAAGGCGTTTATTGGCATCAAAATAGTGGATATTAGCTAGAAGTGCTTAATCCGCTTTAGATTTGAATCGAAGCAGGCGCAATGCGTTCAATGTGACCAATGCAGTTGCACCACTATCAGCTAACACCGCAACCCACAGACCGGTAATACCCAACAAACTCGTCACCAAGAATACACCTTTCAAACCGAGCGCGAGAGCCACGTTTTGACGGATGTTGTTCATCGTCGCTTGCGATAGCTCAATCATCGCTGGCAACTCTGTTAAACGGTTATGAGTCAGTGCTGAATCCGCCGTTTCCAAGGCAACATCGGTTCCCCCACCCATCGCGATACCCACATTAGCGGTTTTCATCGCTGGCGCATCATTGATGCCGTCACCGACCATTGCAACATGCGACTGTTGAGATAACTCTTCAACATAAGACACCTTGTCACTTGGAAGCAGGCTCGCTTTGTATTGCATCCCAATCTTGCTGCTGATCGCGGCCGCACTGCGCGGGTTATCACCCGTCAGCATGATAGATTGAATACCGAGATCGTTAAGTCGTTCAATCGCAACCTTAGCGTCACTGCGTAACGTATCTTGCCACGCAATCAAACCAATAGGTGTCACTTGCTCTGCTGATTCTTCTTGATGCTTAAGTTCTAAGGCAATAACGACCGTCTTACCCTCGCCTTCTAGAGCTTCCACCTGAGACACAACATCAGTATCAAGTTCGAAAGTCACTTTAGAAGGCGCTAGAACTTGGTATTTAACACCATCGACATCGCCTTCCACACCGCTACCAATCAACGCTTTCTTGTTGTGCGATTCTGGGATCTCAATATTCAGCTCTTTTACTTTCGCCACCAGCGATTGCGCCAACGGGTGAGTAGAGCCGACTTCGATAGCACCAACCACACGAAGCATCGCATCTTGTTGCCAACCTGATAGTGCCTGAATATCGGTGACCTGAGGTTTCCCCTCAGTCAATGTACCCGTCTTATCAAACGCGATGGTTTGAATCTTACCAAGCTGCTCTAGTGCTGCGCCGCCTTTAATTAGCGCGCCACGTTTTGCTGCTGCCGCTAAGCCTGAAGTAATAGCTGCTGGAGTCGAGATAACCAAGGCACACGGACAAGCAATCAACAATAACGCTAGACCACGGTATACCCATGTTTCCCAAGGTTGAGCGAACAACAGTGGAGGCGTGATGATCACCAACAAAGCAACCAACATCATTAACGGCGTGTACCAACGGCTGAACTTATCAAGGAAACGTTCCAGTGGTGCTTTACGAGATTCCGCCTCTTCAATCAGGTGAAGAATACGGTCAATCGCATTCTCACCTTGCTTAGAGGTGATCGTAATACGCACAACTTTATCAACTACCACAGCGCCTGCCATGATGCTGTTTCCTTGGATATGCTCCACAGGCACAGATTCACCGGTTAACGCACTTTCATCAAAGCTCGCGGCATCAGTCATCAGTTGACCGTCAGCAGGTAAACGAGAGCCCGCCGCCACTTCAATCACATCACCAGGAACCAGTTCACTGACTGCTACTTCAACACGTTCACCGTTGATAATCTTAGTTGCATTTTCTGGTACCAATGCCATTAACGCTTGAACGCCACTTCTTGCTCTAGATGAAGCAAACGCTTCTAAGCGCTCACCAATCAAGAACAATAATAGAACCATCGCCGCTTCCGCGGTTTCACCCAGGTACAAAGCACCCAGTGCGGCAACACTCATTAAGGTTTCAATAGCAAACAGTGTACCTGAGCGTGCCAACTGAACCGCTTTCTTCGCCACCGGATATAAACCAAGCAAACAAGTTGCCGTAAACAAACCTTCACTTAACTGAGGAGAAGTGCTTTTCAAAAGCGCAGCGAACAACATTGCGGCTGCAATCGCTATGATCTGTAAATTGGGTTGAATATGAGCTTGCCAAAAGGTCTCTGGTTGTTGTTTTTCTTTCTTAGAACCCACTTCCGTTAATGGGAAGCCAGTTTTGATAGAGACTTGTTCAATGGTGTCAGCAAGACTTTCATTATCAAATTTCACAACCAGTTTTTCGGTAGCAAAGAGAACCTTCGCTTGAATCACACCGTCAACGTTACTGATCGCGTTTTCTATTTTTCTTGCACAAGCTGGGCAGTCCATTCCGGCAACCAACCAACTTTTGGTAAATTGGGCATCGAGAGATAAGGCTGAGGACTGACTGTCTTCTTCTCCACTGTCCGAACCGCAGCAATCATCTCCAGACGACGATGACGCCGCTGCAGAAGAGCTGCAACATCCTGACGAAGTGCCAGCTGCAGTGATGCTTGAAATTTTAGGGCTAGAGCAACCTGCTCCCACCGCTTGAGGTTGAACGTCCACTTTTGCTGAGCGGCACGCTGCGTGTTTTGCGCACATAATGTATCTCCTTAATACTCAAAAGCCTTGAGGCCGTTGCCGTTTAGTACAACAACGGAACCTTAAGTTCATTGAAAGTATAAACCTTGGAGGTAACTCCAGGGTCAAGGAGAAGTTATCGTTTAATGCAATTTATTTAGGAGTCTCAACCAAGTAGGTCAATATTATTGAGGCTTAAGCTCGGCACATTCTTCTCTATTCGCGGATACATCATCAATCAGAACGGCATCGTGTGAACAGAACGGCTGTGTATTCAAGCTCACAATAGACACATCATCTTCGACAGGATCAACCTGAGATCCTTCCATCAACTCTGAGATATGGTAGCGAAGCACCAAGATACCCAACAAACCGAACAAGATATTACCCAGCGCTTGTCCGTACAGCACACCTAACGCGCCATACCATTGTGAACCTAAGTAAACGAATGGCAGAGTGCCCAGTGTCGCCTTACCTAAATTCAATGCCGTTGAATAAAGAGGCTTACCTAGATTATTGAATGAAGTGTTCGCGACAAACAGTGCACCGTTAAAGGTGAAGGTCAACGCTACATAAGTACAAAACGCAGCAACAATAACGGCCGCATCACCTTGCAGGCTGAAGCCTTGAATCACATAACCCTGCATGAAGTACAAAAGAATACACACAGCGATGGTGTACACCGTGGTCACTAACAGCGAGTTATTCAGCGTCTCTTTGACTCTGTCCATTCGCTCTGCACCGAAATTCTGACCAATGATTGGCCCGACAGCACCAGACAAGGCAAAAATCACAGCAAAACACACGGGCGTTAAACGACCAATCACGGCAAAGCCTGCAACGAAGTCTTCACCGTATTGCGCAATACCGGTCGTCACAATCGCATTACCGATCGGTGTGGCGGTATTAGTGATAATTGCGGGGATCGCTATGGCTAGAATTGGACGAATATTGATGCGCCACTGTACCAGTGACGGAGGAGCCACAAGCTCATGGCTGCGAATCAACGGGTAAAGCGAGAAAAAGAGAACCGAAAAACGAGCAACAACAGAAGCGATGGCCGCGCCTTCGATGTTCCAACCAAAACCAAAAATAAATAGAGGATCCAAGATTGCATTCACAATGCCACCAGACAGGGTCGCCCACATCGAACGCTTTGCATCTCCGGCTGCTCTTAAACCGACACCCGCCGCCATCGCAAGCGCTAAAAACGGGCCACTCGGTAACAAAATCTGCAAATACGCCTGCGCGCGTTCAGCGGCTAAGCCTTTCGCACCAATGGCTGCCAATAACTCTGGGATATAAGCGTACATCACAGCAGTGACGGTTGAGCTAATGACAAACGCGGTTAGCATAATACTGGTGCTGAGGTTACGTGCGTGGTCTCTGTCTTTAGAGCCTATCGCCTTTGAAACCAACGCGCCCATTGCAATAGAGGTACCGATAGAAACGGAGGTAGAGAAGAAAGTAAGAGTACCTGCAAAACCAACTGCAGCTGCCAGTTCAACTTGTCCCAACATACTGATAAACAGCATATCGAGTAAATCGACCACAAACAGTGCCATCAAGCCAACAGAGCCAGCCCCCGACATCACCAAGATGTGGCGCATCGTTGAACCTTCTACAAACTTTGCAGTTTGGTTTGACATGAAACCTCCAAAAAACTGGAATACCCAAGAGCTAAAGCCCAATAAACTAATCAACAGGCTAGGGATCCACAAATAAAGGATCGACCAAGAAAAGCGCTATACAGAAAAAAGGCGCTAATGCGCCTTTTTCAACTGATGGTATTGAGAAAAACAATCGTTCTTAACCCGCTACTATACCTGATGTTTAAAGCATTCATCTAAGTTCTTGCCGATTGCTCTTAAAACATCTGTTCTGGTGATAATTCCGACCAACTTCCTGTTGTCGATCACAGGGTAAGCTTTCGGTTTACCCACTTGCATCATGTCTGCCAATTCAATAATGGATAGATCTGGCGATACCGATAGCACCTCTTGGTACATGCAATCGCCAACAATGTGTGTGTCTTGACAGAAGTAACTGACCTTCACCAGTTTTTCTAATAAATCTTGCTCTGAAAGGAAACCAATTACTTGCTCATTATCATCAATAACTGGGCCGCCCATGTGATGACTGCGCATCACTTTGTCTAGCGCTAGACTTAACGGCATATCAGGAGTGAATGTCACAACCTGCTGCGTCATGTAATCTTTCACTTTAATTGAATGCATTGCGTTCTCCCTAAATATGTTTCGTGATGTCTTTATCTATCTCGTTAACTTAATTGTTGTCTAAAATCTTGATTTTACTAAATGGATTTCAACAATTTTATTGATAGGCAAAACCTAACAAGCCTTAAAAACGAGACAGTAAAAGGCTCGGGAGAGTTTTTGTGGCACAGAAAAAAGAAAAAAAAGAGCCCTTACAAAGCCTTACTTTCTCTTGCTTAGCCTTACTTCTCCGAACTAGCATGAATAGATAAACCCTATAATCTTCACCACACTAATAATTAGAAAGTTCCGATTTAGGTAGTTTATGCAACACGACAACAACATGTACGCGTACGTTTATTCAGGTAACCACGGCTGCCTAATTCGATCTGACAATCTTAACTGTGAAGCGTTATAATAAAGACAACGGTGCCTTTGCCGCTTTTCATTGTCTCAACATGGTTCACTATGCCCTCTCCAACCTCAAATCAAACTTATGTCTCTAAGTATCGCTCAAAGCTGAAGGCCTACTTCAACGAGTTATTGGATTTCCAGTCGCGTATTTGGGTGGTGCATATCTTTGAAGATTCCATCACTGACCAATCATTTGTGATAAATGAAGATGGTTTTAAAGAGCCGTTAGAGTGGATGAAAAAACGTGATTACCAAGCCAAGATGCTTGATCGTGTTGATAAGATGAAAATCTCACAAGTGATTGAGATTCAGTTTGAAGATAAGATGCACCGACTGATGCGAGTTAAATAACCTTTATCGTTCATTGTCAGTCATGCCTATGTCAGGAAGGTACTCACGACCAATCATACGCAAATGAACTAGACACAAATGAAGCAGTCACAAAAAAGGCCAGCACTCGCTGACCTTCTCTTAATAATTTTTTGAACCGCTTTACACTTATGACCAAGTGCTAGCGAGCACAATATGCATCCCAAAGGCGGATGGCTTTTGTGTAGGCTTCGGTTTTATCGTGCGTTTCAGCGAAAAGAATCGCCGTCATGCTGTCGACAACCGTGTTTGCCATCAATTCCATCTCATCTTCCGGCGTACCCAGCACACACTTACTCGGCAATGAAATATCAGAGTTCATCATCTCTTCCCAATAGAAAGATTCGACCTTATCAGGAGAACTCATCCACACCGTTTGGCTAACCTTAGGGTTGTATTCCGATTCGCCGTTCATGCCTTTGAATGAAATCACCGAGTGTGATTTATTGCCAATCACATTCTCAACTTCGGCATGAAGTTGTGGGAAGCCTGGGTGGAAACTGCCGCGCAAACCTAAACGACCACCGCCAGGGTTTAATGCACGAACCACAGTGTTGATTGGCGTACGCAAACCGTAACGGTGTTTCCAGCCGATCATCGTTTGAGCTTCCGGTGCAAAGTTAGCGAGCGGCAAGTAAGCAATACCATCCGCTTCTAAAATCTGCTTGGCCTCTTGTGGATCAGCTGCACTACGTACACCAACAAGGTCGAGGTGAGTCTCTACGTGTGTGCGTCCACTTGGCTTGTCCATGTAGCCATGCATCAATACCTTGTAACCATCGTCAGCCAGTATCTTCGCTGCTAGCAAATTCCAAGGCTTGCCACTCGCAGTATCATTACGCTTACCCGCGTAGCAAGGCCAGTCAATGTCGGCACCTAAGTCAGGCACACGAGATTGAAATGCTTTTACAAAGCCTGCAATTTCTTCATTGGTTTCATTCTGCACACGAATCAACATAAGTAGCATCGCCATTTGGTCGTCGCCGACCTCACCGCTTAAATACTCATCCATGATGCGATAGGCTTGTTCGAACGATAAAGGCTTGCGCCCCCTTTCCCCTCGTCCAACAGTACGAATACACTCTAAAATACTACTCATTGACTATTAATTCTCTTCCGTAGACATCAATAAAATTTAATACCTCTTTGATTCTATGACACCGATAGCGCGTTGCATAGCGATTCAAGTTTTCTGTTCGTAACCTCATTAGGTATTGATCTCTAACTACTCCCATCGTGCTGTCGATTAATGGGAGCTCTGCTACTGTGAAGCCAACATTGGTATCTCTTGTTATTTTCCCTATACTGCAACCCAATTTCGTGACTCACGATTCAACAAATTCAAACTTTAGGTAGCCCTATGATTACTTTCACCACCAACTTTGGCGATATCGAGATTGAACTCAACCTTGAGAAAGCACCTGTAACCTCGAAAAACTTCCTGAAATACTGCCAAGATGGCTTCTATGAAGGCACCACGTTTCACCGTGTTATCGAAGGTTTTATGATTCAAGGTGGTGGCCACACTATCGACATGACAGAAAAGCCAACGCGTTCACCTATCGTGAACGAAGCGAACCGTGGCCTAAAGAACGTGATTGGTTCTGTAGCTATGGCTCGTACAGACGCACCACATTCGGCAACGGCGCAGTTCTTTATCAACCTTGATGACAACGATTTTCTGGACCACACATCAACGACCAACGCAGGCTGGGGTTACGCTGTATTTGGTAAAGTATCGGCAGGCATGGATGTGGTAAATAAGATCGCAGCCGCGCCAACGACGATTCGCTGGGGACATGAAGATGTGCCATGCGAAGATATTGTGATCTCGAAAGTCACTATCAACGACTAAATGGCAGAAATGAAACCCTCGACTCAGCTACGAGGGTTTATTTTTTTCGCGACCATTTGATGTAGCAAAATAGCGAAGCAATAATCACCGCTCCACCGACCAGTTTTTGCACCTCGACCGTTTCACCTAGCATGCTCACACTGAGCAGTAGTGTCCATACTGGTTCTAGAATCATGATAAGCGCCGCCACTTCCATGTTCAATGAGTGCTGGCCTACCGTTTGTAATAGGTAGCGAATAGACGTCGCAACGACCGCCGACACAATAAACCAGAACACTAACGTTTTGGTGATTTCAAATTCCGGCTGTGTCGTCATAGACGCAAACGCCAAACCACTGACTCCGACTACGAAAAGCTGAATACAAATCGAGGCAATTGGCTTGATATTGGTGATCACACGTTTGTTCATCACAAAATGAATCGAGAGCAACATCGACGCTAACAAGAAGTAGATCTGGCTTTGCTCAACGTGCCAACCGTTGGTGAGAGTAAGCAGCAACATACCAAGGATCGCGATAGGAAATGACATCCAGAATGCACGATTTGGCTTAACTCGAAACAGAACCCAAGAGACGAACGGCGCAATGATCATCGCCAAGCTCATGATGAAAGCCCCTTCCGATAAACTCTCCGTGACCGAAACGGCAAACACCCACACCTGAAGTGAAGCAGACAAGAGTAAACCGACACCGCACAATGACAGAATCTGCTTAAATGACAGCTTGCGAATATGATGAATACAGAATGGCAGTAGAATCAGGCTCGCGACAACAAAACGCACACCAATGAACACAGGGCCCGGCATTTCCATGACCACCAGCTTAGATGCAATCCATCCTACCCCAGCCAGTAAAGTGGCACACAAGAGGTAAAGCTCGCCACGCATCGCTTTTACGTTCATCATTTTTATTCGTTCCAATAACCAAAAAGCAACCCGACTCTGCAAGGTTGCTTTTTATAAACTCTTAACAGGAACAAGATATTATCTTAATACTCTGTTTCAGGCAGCAGTTTTTAGCCTGCGTATTCTGGGTAATCCGTTAAGCCTTTTTCAGCACCGCCAAACAGCGTGTTTGGATCGTGCGGAGCTAGAGGGAAACCATTTTGAATACGCGCCGGTAAATCCGGGTTTGCTACAAATGGGCGACCAAAACCAACCATGTCAGTTACGCCTTCAGCAACGGCCTTTTCGCCACGCTCGCTATCGTATTTGCCCGCATAAATAAGGACACCATCGTAAGCTTCACGAACTGCCGCTTTAAATGCTTTTGGCGTTTCAGGTGCATCATCCCAATCAACTTCTGCGATGTGCAGGTAAACGATCTTGTATTGGTTAAGTAGTGCTGCCGCAGCTGTGTAAGTGTCTACTGGCGTAGCGTCAACCGTACCATTCAACGATGTGAATGGAGCAAGGCGTACACCAACACGGTCAGCACCAATCGCTTCAACCATAGCTTCAACCACTTCGCCTAGGAAACGTAAACGGTTTTCAATTGAACCACCGTATTCGTCAGTGCGGTTGTTCGCTTCAGAATCAATGAATTGGTTAATCAGGTAGCCATTTGCCGCGTGAAGTTCAATGCCATCAAAGCCAGCTTCGATAGCATTAAGGGCTGCTTGGCGATATTGCTCAACCACTTCTTTGATGTCTTCTTTGGTCATTTCACGAGGTTCAACCACATCAACAAAGCCCGGCTCATCTGTGCCGTTATCGATGAAGACTTTTACGTTTTCCGCTTTAATAGCAGAAGATGAGATTGGCTGTTCACCACCGATGTTGTCTGGGTGTGTTACACGACCTACATGCCAAAGCTGAGCGAAAATAACGCCGCCTTTTTCATGTACGGCATCGGTTACTTTTTTCCAACCCGCGATTTGTTCGTCAGAGTAGATACCTGGTGTCCAAGCGTAGCCTTGACCCAGTGGAGAAATCTGTGTGCCTTCTGCGACAATCAAACCCGCAGAAGCGCGCTGAGCGTAGTAAGCCGCCATCATGTCGTTTGCTGAGTTACCAGGTTGCGTTGCACGAGAGCGAGTCATCGGAGGCATAACAATACGGTTTTTTAGTTCGATATTACCAAGTTGAATTGGTTGAAATAGTGCGTTTGTCATTGTCATTTCCTCGATTAACCTAGTTGAATCAGTTCGATTTGGTAGCCGTCTGGGTCAGTGATAAAAGCGATGTGTGTTGAACCACCTTTTACAGGGCCCGCTTCACGAGTCACATTGCCACCCAGCGATTTAATCTTGTCACATGCCGCGTAAATATCTTCCACACCCAATGCCAAATGGCCAAATGCATTGCCCATTTCGTATTCGTTGGTATCCCAGTTGTAAGTCAGTTCGATGGTTGTGCCACCTTGCTCGTAACCAACAAAAACCAATGTGTAGCGGTAATCGTTATTTACGTGGCGCTCAAGTTCTTTCATACCCAAAACTTTGGTGTAGAACTCAATAGACTTTTCTAAATCAGCAACTCGGATCATTGTGTGTAGGAATTTCATATTTCACCCTTTTTAAGCCCAGCAACCTGAGCCGATATAATCGTGAGCGGAGGTTATCCACTTCTTTGTTAGGGTTAATATACGATTCGGCAGCAAATAAATGAAATTATCATAAATTCTCATTGTGATAATTTTTTGTTATGACGGGTTCAATACAGATGATTTGTTACGGAGATATTCGGCAAACAAAAGGTAGGGCTGAAATCAGAAAGTAGAACGCTAACTGTTTAGCTATTTAGACATGTCATTCGTCGTATTAATGATCTGCTCTCTGAACCACTTATGTGCAGGGTCGGTGTTCTGTTTTTTCAACCAAATAAGGTAATGAGAGATAGGTTGGTAATCGAAAGGCGGTTTGAACAACTGTAAACCAAGACGTTCCTGAAACTGGATCGCCATAGAAAGCGGCGCAACTGTAATGTAATCAGTCTGGCTACACAGCATTAAATTACTGGCCATAGAACTGCCGTGAATGACAATCTTACGCGAGGATAGGTCTAGCGAAGTGTAGTGAGTCAAACTTCTTACTTGGCGACGTGTTCTGGCCAAAACCGCATGTTGCTCACTCAGATATTGCGCCTCGGTGATCTCACCTTTGATCCTAGGATGTCCGTTTCGGCAAACGATCACAAACTCACTGTCGTAGAGCTTCTCGCTCATCATGCTTGGATGTTCAGGCAACACAATGTCGATCATCAAATCAAACTTCTGAGTTAATAGATCCTCATGGACTTGATCATCATTATCTGGTTGGTCATACACCTCAAGAGATAAGCCTTGATTGGGTAACTGAGAAAATCGATCGAGCAACATCCACTTTAAATGCTCGGGAACCGAAGCTACAAACCTGCGCTCTGTACTCGCTTCATCAAACCCAGCCATACCTTGAAACACGCCGTTGAGCTCGTGTATTGGCGCTTTGATTTGCTCATACAAGCTTTGCGAGTAAGCCGTAGGCACTACCCCTCGACCACTGCGCACAAACAACTCTTGCCCAATTTCATTTTTCAGTCTGCCGAGCGCTGTGCTGATCGTCGATTGATTGGTATTCAAATGATCGGCAGCCTTACTCAAACTGCCCTGCTCCATCACCGCAGAAAAGACAGCCAATAAGTTAAAATTCGGAATGTCATTACTCATGATTCAGTGCTCATTTAGGTGTAGATTTAATTATCTTATCGTAAAAACGATAGAATGAAACGACGGATGCTCATTGAGGAAACAAAACTGAGAAGGAGCATCATGCGGTAAAGAGCAAAAATGTAAGAACAACTCACTCTTCCAAATAGTTGCCACATTCGTCAGGTTGGAATCTAAAGCTCTTCGCTGTGACAGTAACGCTTAATCCATCCAATCTCATCCAAGACTAGTCGGAGTATTCAATATTTTTTACCTGCCTTATTGATAGTTTTATAGCCACTTCTATGATCCAGGATAATGAAATAGACATATTTTATAAGCCGAGTTTGAGCTTGTTCAAATAAACCCAACTCACGTTTAAGCAACCACTCAATTCATCGTAATTACGATAATTCAATATCACAATAATGCGTAGATAGCACCAGTTATACTTCCTATTATTTCGCCAACAAATCAATTCTTAACCTAAACAGAAAACCTAAAAATGTGTAGATGATGGTGTTGCACACATCACGGACGACGGCCTTAAAACCCACTGCAACAAACGAACCTATCAATGGTTGACGTTACTTAAGAATGATTTGGCCAGGTGTTTTTAACACTCTATTCGCGAGAATGCGTTGTCTACGTGGTCAAAGCGATTTTTAATTGTCATCTAATACTTTTGACTCATTAGGTCTATACGGTTACGTGAGTTCAACACCTCTTTCAGATGCCTTCTAAAAGTCTTGTACCAAGGCTGCACTTTCTCTCTCCTTATTTAGGTTGAGATATGAACTTTATTAAAATCGTTTTCCAGAAAACCTGGGCCGTTGTGATGGTCTTGATTAAATTCTGCCTGTTTATGGCGGTGATGTTTGCTGGTGCATGGGCTCTTGCTCCGTTAGGCACAATCCATTCCAAAGACATCGACATGTCTCAATTCAACAATCATCCCAATGAAATGATGATGAACTTCTTCCAGATGGAGTACTTCTCTGGCTACTTGTTCTCTGTAACGATCGCTGTTGTTCTTGCTGCGATATATGGCATGTGGCAAGTCCATGAGTTGGGTGTCCATAAAGCAAAAGAACACAAAAGTGCACACGTTCAAATCGTCTTCGCGCTTTCTCTTTGTGGCCTATTCATTAGCAAAACCTTCTGGGTTATCGCTCTTGTTATCGCCCTTGCGAACTGGAAACACATTGGTCAGTCGATCAGTGACGTGATTCGTCGTGGTGTTCAACCTAAGTCTTCCGAAAGTGAGTCTTCTAAGGCTGAAGGTTCGCCCAAGGCAAATGGTGAACATAAGGTCACTGACCAAGCGACAGAAAATGCAACGTCTGAACAGGCACCAACCAAACACGAGGCCGCATAATGAAAGAGATGATGATTCCATACATTCTGATTGTATGGTCCCTATTTGCGACTGGCGCATTAAAGAAGACGATTAAGAACTACACTTGGGCGGCTATTGGCGGTGCTGTGATTCTTGGATTATTGGCTATCGTGTCTCGCCTTTGGGCACCAGTTGATATGACCAACTCATCGACAGTGAAAGCACCACACGCAGTGATGTCTCCAATCTTTGGTCAACAGATCGATAAAGTGTTTGTCGACCACAACCAAATGGTGAAAGAAGGCGACATCATCTACACACTCGTTGATATCGATTCTGCTGCAGACAAAGCGAAGATCGAATCTTCAATCGTGCAGAAAGAAGAAGAGATCAAACAGATGACTCGCGACTTAGACCGCGCAGAAACATCGCCTGAGATCTTCAACATGCGTGACGTAGAGAAATACAACTCAGACCTTCGTGTCATGCACGCTGAACTGACGTCATTAGAAGCTGACTTGCAGAAAGTTAACTGGGCACAAGAGAAGAAAACCGTCCGAGCTGAATTTGATGGCCAAGTCTCTATCGTGAACATTGCGGAAGGCTCCGTCATGGGCAACATGCACCTTTACAACACCAGCAAAAAGTTCCTAGAGATGCGTATCTCTGACCAAACATACGGCTATGTTCAAGTAGGTGACTTTGCTGAGTTCTTCGTAGATGCTTATCCGGGCCACGTGTTCCGAGCAAAGGTACACAGTTTTACCGCGGGTACGGGTGAGGCAAGCATTTCACCACTCCAAGGACCACAAAGCGTTGGCCAACACGTCGTGCAAAATGGCAATGGCTTAGGCCGTACTATCGTCCTCGAAATCTTTGAACCAGAAGGTTACAACATCCCGATTGGCGCAGCAGGTTCAGCTTGGATTTCAGCAGAAAAGCCGCATCCATTCTGGGGCTTCATTGACGTGATTGGCGCAGCCACCGTTCGCCTACAATCTTACAAGTCTTACCTAGGAGCTTGGTAAACAAGCTACGCGTAAGAGCTGAATAGAAGACAAACAAAAATACCCCGCTCGTCGGGGTATTTTTATTATTGGTGCGAACTGCTTGATAGGTTAAACCTTGTTCCAACCTTACGAAAAAGGCAGCGGAATCAGTTCGAGCCCTAGTACGCCACTGATGCTCATCACCACCAGCAGAGAGACCTTGAAAACGGTCTTTGACCACTGAATGTAGTTGAGGCAATCGACCTTGCGGAATGTCACTTTGGTCCACATAAAGCAAACGGCCGCCGACACCGCTAGGTATTCATAACCCGCCTCTCCGAGTAAGAACAACGCCAGAGCAACTGCGCCAAACGCGACTACATACGCTTTCATGTGCTGATGTGCTTTGTCGACGCCCTCTTTCACCGGTAACACAGGTATACCTGCATCGCGGTAGTCTTGAATGCGGAACATCGCAATCGCATACGAGTGTGGCATCTGCCATAAGCAGAACATGATGAACAGCAGAACGGCTTCTAAGCTCAGGTAGTTCGTCACACCAAGGTAGCCAACGAGCGGTGGAACCGCGCCAGAGATGCTTCCAACTAAGGTGCCGTAAACGGAATTACGCTTGTACCACATGGTGTAGAAAAAGACGTAAAACACATAGCCAAGCAACACCACAACCGCAGACATCGGATTAACGAATTGAAACAGCAGCGCCGTGCCTGCCAACAACATGACTAACGCATAGATAAATGCCACGTCTGTGTTGATGTTGCCCTGAACCAATTCACGGTTCTGGGTACGTTTCATTTTTTGGTCGATATCTCGGTCAAAGATGTTGTTCACCACACAACCTGATGCAATCACAAGCCCTACACCCGCTAACGTTGTCAGTAACAACATCGCACTGGCTGGTTCTGTTTTTGCGGCGAGGAAGAACCCCGCCGCAACAGAAATCAGGTTGCCGAAAATGATGCCCGGTTTGGTAATAGACAAATAACTTTTCAGCATACCCTAGCCTACAACTTCATGTTGACGTTCATGTTGTAGATGATCCATACCGAGCCAGCGATAAGAATCAATACAACAATGGCGGTAAACATCAGTGACACCAAGTTCCAACGCCCATCGGACGATTTCGCTTCCATGTGCAAGAAGTACTTAAAGTGCACAAAGATCTGTACCAACGCACAACCGAACAAGATCACGTAAGTTTCAGTACTTGGCAACGCATGTGCCCACACAATGTAGAACGGAATAATGGTCAGAATCAGTGACGCAATAAAGCCTTTCACGTAATCCGTTGCACCGCTGTCTAGATGCTGTTCCATTACATCACCCCCATTAAGTACACGATGGTAAATACACAAATCCAAACGATATCAAGGAAATGCCAGAACAAGCTTAAGCACTGGAAACGCATCGACATGTTGTCGTTCAAGCCTTTAGTTGAAAGTTGGTGATACGCCACCGCCATCCAAATCAGACCGAACGTTACGTGCAAACCGTGTGTACCAACCAAGGTAAAGAACGCAGAAAGAAACGCACTCTCTTGAGGACCATAGCCTTCCGCAATCAAGTGATGGAATTCATACACTTCCATACAGATAAAGGCTAAGCCCAATACGAAAGTAACTTTGATCCATCGCTTCAATCCGGACACGTCTTTGCGCTTCATTGCAATCATGCCAAAACCAAAGGTGATACTACTGAACAACAGCATCATGGTTTCGACAAACACGAACGGCAGTTCAAAGATGTCCTTGCCTGTCGGCCCTGCGATTGATCCACTCTCAAGCACGGCATAAGTCGCGAAAAGTGTGGCAAACAGGACACAGTCACTCATCAAGTAAACCCAGAGGCCAAACAACTTGTTGCCCGCAGCTTCGTGGTGATGATCATGCGAGAGTGCAAGATCATAAGTGTGTGACGGAGTATTAGCTTGCATACGTCGTCTCCAAATCATCTTTGTTTTCGTTGTTATCACTGTCACTGTTACCACGACCTGAGTTGTCGCCTTTCACTGACTGTTTCTTAGCTTCTTCAAGCTGTGCACGTCGAGCTGCTTCAATCGCTTTGATCTCTTCAACTTCCACGTAGTAGTCCACATCGTCGTTATAGCTGTGTTGAATACACGTCACCACGATGCCCACTAGGCTTGCCGCCGCTAGCCACCAGATGTACCAAATCATTGCGAAGCCAAATGCCAACGCCCATGCAGACACATAAATGCCTGTCGGTGTGTTCTTCGGCATGTGAATACGTTCGTATTCTTCTTCCTGAGTTGGATCAAACTCACCACTTTGCTTTTGATACCAGAACGAATCGATCTCATCGCCCTTAGGCAGTTTTGCAAAGTTGTAGAACGGTGGTGGTGAAGACGTTGCCCATTCGAATGTACGTCCACCCCATGGGTCACCGGTTAGATCACGGTTCTGGTCGCGGTCGCGAACACTCACATAAATCTGCACGAACTGACAAACAACACCCATCGCAATCACGCCCGTACCTGCCGCTGCAACCGCAAGTAGTGGGAAGAACTCAGGGTTGATGTCTTGGCTCAAACGACGCGTCATGCCCATAAAGCCCAGAGCGTAAAGCGGTAAGAACGCCATTAAGAAACCGATAATCCAACAGTAGAACGCGCGTTTACCCCAAAGCTCGTTCAGAGTGAAACCGGTCGCTTTCGGGAACCAGTAACCAATCGCAGCAAAACAACCGAATACTACGCCACCGATGATTACGTTGTGGAAGTGCGCAATCAGGAATACTGAGTTATGCAGAATGAAGTCTGCACCCGGAATTGCCATCAATACGCCCGTCATACCGCCAACAGTGAAGGTGATAAGGAAGCCAACAGTCCATAGCATAGGTGTTGTAAAACGGATGCGACCTTTGTACATGGTGAATAGCCAGTTGAAGATCTTAACCCCGGTCGGGATAGAGATAATCATGGTTGCGATGCCGAAGAAGGCATTCACATTGGCGCCAGAACCCATGGTGAAGAAGTGATGTAGCCAAACCACAAACGCTAAAATAGTGATCGCCACCGTCGCCCATACCAGCGAGGTATAACCAAACAGCTTTTTGCGAGAGAAGGTTGCCGTCACTTCAGAGAACACACCGAAGATAGGCAAGATCAGGATGTACACCTCAGGGTGTCCCCATGCCCAAATCAGGTTCACATACATCATCACGTTGCCACCGAGGTCGTTGGTGAAGAAGTGCGTACCGATGTATCTATCCAAAGTCAGTAGCGCGATGGTTACTGTTAGGATCGGGAAAGAGATGATGATCAGGATGTTGGCACACAGAGATGCCCATGTGAACACTGGCATCTTCATCATTGGCATAGACGGAGTACGCATGCGCAAAATGGTCGCGAAAAAGTTCACACCCGTTAGCGTGGTACCCACACCGGATATTTGCAGCGCCCATATCCAATAATCGACCCCGACTCCCGGGCTTGCCTCAATGCCGGAAAGCGGCGGATACGCCAACCAACCCGTACGGCCGAACTCACCTAAGCCCAGTGACATGTTGGTTAGGATAATACCTACGACAAACAGCCAGAAGCTCAGGTTATTCAGATAAGGGAATGCAACATCACGAGCACCAATTTGCAGCGGCACGATGATGTTCATCAAGCCGATAACCAAAGGCATCGCGACGAAGAAAATCATGATCACGCCGTGAGCCGTGAAGATCTGGTCGTAGTGATGTGGCGGTAAATAGCCTGTTTCACCGGCTGCAGAAAGCAATTGCTGGCTACGCATCATGACCGCATCAGCAAAGCCACGAACTAACATCACCATCGCCACAGCAATGTACATGAAGCCCAATTTTTTGTGATCTACAGACGTAAACCATTCATTCCAAAGGTATTGCCACTTACCGGCTTTGGTTACCGCGTACACCACTAAGCTGCCCACTAAAGCGATCATGGTTAAAGTGACCAAAATAATGGGTTCGTGGTAGGGAATTGAGTCTAGAGTTAATCTTCCAAACATGACGATTATCCTTGGGTTTCCGGCAAACAGTTCATTGAACCAGGGTGCTGGGTCACGACATCGGTGAATAAAAATGGTGGGATACTGGAGAACAGAGTGACGGGTTCAGCCACACTTGGCGCTGCCAATGAACGGAACTGCTCCCAATCTTCAATGCGATAAGGGCTTGCTTTCACTTTTTCCACCCAGTTTAGAAATGCCACTTGATCAGGCATGGCTGATGCAGTGAATTTCATCTGTGAGAAACCTTTGCCACTGTAGTTCGATGCAAAACCTTTGAAGTCACCCTCATGGTTAGCAATCAAGTTCAGCTTGGTCACCATTCCCGGCATCGCGTAGATCTGCGAACCAAGACGCGGGATAAAGAACGCGTTCATGATGTTGTCTGAAGTTAGCTTAAACGTCACCGGTACATCTTTCGGGAACGCAACATAGTTAACCGTCGCAATGTTTTGCTCCGGATAGATGAACAGCCACTTCCAGTCCAGAGAGACCACTTCGATCACCATAGGTTGCACATCACTTTCCAGAGGCTTTGAAGGCTCTAGTTCATGTGTTGTTCGCCAAGTGATGGTGGCAAGAATCGCGATGATGATGATTGGAATCGTCCATACCACCACTTCGATCTTGGTTGAGTGCGCCCAGTCAGGTGCATACTCTTCTGTGGTATTACTTTCGCGGTATCTATAGGCAAAGTAGATGGTCATCAGAATCACGGGGATGACGACAATCAGCATCAGCAACAGAGCCGTAATAATCAGCTCCTTTTCCTGAACGCCAACGCTACCTTTTGGGTCGAGCAATGCGGAGTTACATCCTTCGAGCATCAGGACGGTTCCCACCAAACCAATCCTCGACAGATTTGCTCTCGATAAAATGCGTTTATATCTTGAAGCTTCCATTAACTTTCTCGATGGTTATCCAGCCTCAGAACGAACGCCCGAGTACTGGTTGTCATGGTCATTAGAATATTTATGTGTTGAGCATGTGAAACGACGCATCTCAAAGCGAAACTGAATTAAGTCCATCTCAGCACAGTTAAAACTGCCGAATTAAAACGACAACACAGCGCAGCCGAAACATTGCCGCACGGTTAAAACCACACAAAAAATATGACTTAATTGTTACACTTTGAAATACATTGTTACATTTGGCGCATTATGAGGAGTCGAAATTGAAAGCTCACCAAACAAACTTGGAAACTAACCTTCCAGTTATGAAAGTGAAACATGGGAAATAGATAGAAAACCAGCTGCACGACATAGGTGTGCTACACATGCAAAACCAAGGCTGATAAGGGATGAGTAAGAATCTGAAAAAGTAGCGACCAACAATGAGGAAGCGAAGTGATATTTGGGTACATTAGAAAGAGCGAATTAAACAAAGCGTGATGAACGTCAAATTTATGAATTCACATAGGATTTTAATGGTATTTAGAAAAGATATTACTGCAACCAGAAACCCATTAGATATTCGAATAACACACGGTGTTTCATTGATAATAATGCCAGTTAGCTGCCGAAATATAATGGCAAAGATCGACCTTGAAAGCCGATTTGATGAGTATTTTGATCTGTTTTAAGTGGGAATTACTCCCCTCAAAAGAGAGGAGTAATCGTCATTAAGAGAGAGATTATGCTGTTGCTGTGACGACTTTCTTGCGCTGGTTTTTAGTCATTAAGTGATAAACAACAGGCACAAAGTAGAAAGAAATAAGCGTGGTTAATACCGTTCCGCCCACAATCGCAACCGCGAACGGAGGCCAGAAGCCACCACCAGCGATGATCAATGGCATAAAACCGCCAACGGTTGTGATCGTGGTTGAGCTGATATGACGCGTACACGACATCACCGCCTCAACTACCGCATCCACATTGCCTGATGAAGCTTGCTCATCGAGTTTCAATTCCGTCAGAATCACAATGGCGGCGTTAATCGCTAAGCCCGCAATCCCAAGCATGGCGATGATCACCGTAAAGCCAAATGGATAACCGAAGATCCACACCGACAGCAACCCTAGGCCACCAGCCAACCCTGCCACCATGAAGATGATGCTACTCATTCGGAACGAGTTGAACGACATCACCACCACCAACACCATCAATACCACCACAACGGCGACATTCGAGATAAGGCTGTTGACTGAATTGTCACGCTCAGCCGATTCACCACCAAAACCTATCGTATAGCCCGACGGCATCTCATAGCTTTCTAAGCGTTTCTGGAATTCATTAAGCACGGTTTGAGGCAAAACTCCCGCTTCAATGTAACCTTCAATGGTATTCACTCGTTGTCCGTTACGGCGAGTAATCGCGCCGCGACTGGTCGTCAGTTCAAGCTCTGCCAGAGTCGAAACGTTAATCCCCGTTGAGTAAACATCAGAACTGATCGGCAACCGAATATTGCTTAAGTGTGCCAAGTTTTCACGCGCATCATCCGCGACACGAACACGAATCGGCACCGATTCGCTGCCCTCTATCACAGATCCACTCTCACGACCTGTTAGCGTAGTTTGCAGCATGCCAGCAAATTGATTGAGTGAGATGCCGTTAAGTTTCGCGGTGTCTTCATCGACCTTCAACCACACCTTAGGCGTACCCGGTTGCAATGTTTCTCGTGTGTGAGTCACATGAGGAACACCTGCCAGAATCAGTCGAACATCTTCACCAATCGCTTTTAATGTATCGAGGTTTTCACCATAAACACGCAGCTCAACTGGCGCAGTAAATGGAGGCCCTTGATTAAGCTTTCGTACCAAGATTTGTGCTTCTGGTACCTCTTCATCCAACACCTTTTGCAACTCAGGAATCAGCGCATTAGCTTGGTCAAAGTTCTCTGTTTTCACCATCGCTTGCGAGAAGTAAGGCGCATTATTTTGCCTTGCCTGCAAATTGTAATAGAAAGATGGGAAGTTAGCGCCCACTAGCCAATCAATGCGCTCCACTTCTGGATAGCGATGAATGATATCGTCGATTTTTTCAGAAGTATTTTTAGTGGCATAAATGCTCGCTTGAGGTGGCATATAAACCTGAATCTCAAACATGTCTCGGTCTGATGGCGGGAAGAATTGCTCAGTCAGCTGAGACATGCTCCAGTAGCCAGTAAACGGAACCAACAACACCAAAGCAATAGTGATGATTGGATACGTGACACCAAAGCGAACAGAAGACGAGAACCAACGTGTTAATGCAGGAATTCTTAAGCCCGTCATATACCAATGGTGCTGCCCTTTCTTATCGACATCACTGAGTTGTTTCGGTAATAACTTGGTCGCCAAGCCTGCAATTAAGGTATGCGAAATTACATAAGAACCGATCAATGAGAAAGAAACGGTAATCGCGATACCACCGACAAATTCACCCGATGCACCCGGCATCAGAATGATCGGCGCAAACGCCAATACCGTAGTCAATGTCGACCCCAGTAACGGCACCCATAAATGTTTCAACGCATTCATGGTCGCTTCGGCTCGCTGTTGCCCTTTGAGGCGGTAAGCCTGAATGGTATCAACCATCACTACCGCGTTATCCACCATGATCCCAAGCGCGACGATTAAGCCCGTCACCGACATCTGGTTAATCGGCACACCGGTCATTTTCATGATCGATAGCGTAAGTAGTGAAGTGAGTGGCAGAGAAATCGCCACCAATATTGCAGCGCGCACACCTAAAGTCACAAACAGCACAATTAAGATCAAGCCAAAGCCAATCATCAAGCTTTTGCCTAAATCATCTAAACGAGTTTCGGTATAGCCTTGCTGATTGAACAACACGGTGACATCGATATTGCTTGGCAGCTCTTGTTGAAACTTCTCAATCAGAGCATTTGCTCGCGACGTCCAGTTATCGACTCGGAGATCAGGATGCATTCTTGCTGCGACAATCACTCCCGGCTCACCATCAATAATGGCAATCTGATCTTGGGGAGTTTTCTCGCCACGCCTCACCGATGCAATGTCTTCCATGCGGATGATGTGACCATTGCTGTCAGTCGCGATAGGGACTTGCTTAATACGCTCAATCGAATCAAGTTCGGATTCAATCTCTAAACCAAAACGAGAATACGCACTGACCAATTCACCCGCCGAGTTCTTAGCGTCTGCCCCTTCCAGAGATTCGGCAATATTGGCACTCGAACGCCCTAGCGCTGCCGCATCAGCGGTTCGTAGACTTATCTGGATTTCTTCTTGTGGCATCCCGTATTCATCTACGAATTCAGTACCCGATAAGGTTCGTAATCGCTTCGCTAACTCTTTGGCATAACGCCCAAGGGTTAATCTATCTGGCTCGCCTGCACCCGACCAAGTCAGGGATGCAATGGTGGTGAAAGCATAAGTATGATCACTGTCGAGATCGGGAGAGTGCGCACCCGCAGGTAAAATGGATTCGATGTCAGACAGTTTGTCACGCGCTTGCGACCAAACCGGTTCGGGCTCGGTAATGGTATCGTTAAGTTCAAGTGTCACAATCGACACGCTCGGCCTTGAGGTTGAGCTCACCAGCTTAACTTCACTCAGCTCACGCAGCTTGTTCTCAATCACCTCTGTGACCAAGGTTTCTACGCGTTCGGCACTGGCACCGGGAAAGCTGGTTGTAATGTTTGCATAACGGTTGATGATGACAGGGTCTTCTGCACGTGGCAGCGTCATGAAGGCAGAAATACCACTCACCATCAGCAGCGCCGTCATCAAGATGAGCAGTCGAGTATTGGAAATAGTCTCTATGATTTTCATACTATTTCCTATTCAGCAGTAACGTTGGCTGGCTTCACGGTTTGACCGGGAACCAAGCGATGTAAACCACTCGCGATCACCTGTTCGCCATCCTCGATTGCACCACTCACATACGCTTGTTGATTGTTGGCAAACAGCACCTGAACACTGCGGCGTTCAACCTTATTGTCTTCACCCACTACAAAGATGTTCCACACACCGCGCAAGCCATCAATCAAACCCGTTAATGGCACCCAATAACCTTGGTCGTCGATTTGCTCGTCAAACTTAAGGTAAGCAAGCTGACCTTCTAAAACAGACGCTTGTTCAGGGAAAAGATAACGTAAACCGACACTGCGAGATTGCGTGTCAACCATGGCACCCGGATTCAGCAGCGTCACTGCATAATCATCTCGCCCAACACGAATGCTTGGCGAAGAGAGTGAGGTTACCTTTGTCATCTGGTGGGCAGGAATACCGATAAAGGCTTCTTTACCTTCAGAAGCGAGCAAAGTAAGAGTTGGATTGCCAACATTGACCACATCGCCTAGCGACACAAAGCGCGTTGCGATAGTGCCCGAATAAGGCGCAAGGATTGTCGATTTCACCAGTTTGAGATCATTGCCTTTTACCGAGGCATCAATGCGCAGTAAGTTAGCTTGCAACACGCGCTGTTCACTGGTTAACGAATCAATTTCCGCTTCGGCACTGAAGCCTTTTGCTTTAAGTGAACGTTGACGTTTTAAGTTCGCAGCAACAAGGCTAAGTTGAGCTTTCACTTCTTCGGCTTGCGCTTTTAGTTGGCTCGATTCAGTCTGCAACAATTGAGTGTCTAATCGAATCAGGGGCTGACCTTCGGTTACTGTGTCACCGACATCAACCAGAATCTCATTCACTTTACCTGCCAGCTCGAAGCCTAAATTGGCTTGCTGACCCGCTTTAACCACACCAACATATTCACGCTGCACGGCATAAGAGGAAGACAGCGCTAAGGCCATCGTTTCTACAGTTAAAATGGTTTGGACGCTCGAAGCCGTTTGGTTGCTTGAATCAACCGAATCTTGGGCTTGTTCCTTTTCGCCACATCCAACAAGAAAAGCCGATAGAGACAACGCCACCGCACTTCCCTTCATCAATTTATACATACTCACTGTTCCTATGCAGTACTCAATCATGTTCTTTTTTTAGACTAACCAAACCAAACTAGACTGTCTAGTTTGATTATGTTAAAAATAAGTTTCATCGTTAATGATTGATAAAACCATCACAAAAAGCATAATGCTTAGCGCAGAACCAAGTGTATTAAGCTGAGCAACACCAAGTACCAAGCAAGTAACGAGAAGCAGCACGTGACTAAAATCATCAAGAGTGAACAGAAGAGATCGCAGATCTTAACCGCAGCAAGCCAGCTTTTCTCTGAGCATGGCTTCAAGATCAATATGGATCAGATAGCGAAAGCGGCAAACGTTTCCAAGCAAACGGTCTACTCTCACTTTAAAAATAAAGACGAACTTTTCGAAACCTGCATGCAAACCAAGTGTGCAGAGCGCGAACTTAGCCCTGCTGCCTTTGATATGAATGCGGCGGTGGGTGATGAGTTGGTGAAATTTGGTGTGAAGTTTCAGGATTTGTTACTTGATGAACAGTCTCGACAAACCTTTCAGAACGCGGTGAGTCAATCCAACACGCACCCAGAGATCGCCTCTATTTATTTGGAAACGGGACCACAGAAGACCACAAAATTACTCGCCGATTACTTGCAGACAAAGATCGAGTCTGGCGACTTAACGCTCTCTTCTACAAGCTCGCCAATCATAGCGGCGCGCCAACTGCTGCTGATGTTTCATGGCAAGTCGGCGTATTGGTCATTCTTCGGACACGATAGCGGCGAATCCGAAGAAGAAAGACTGAATTACACGCGCGAATGTGTTGCACTGTTCTTAAACGGCAACCAACCTCGCTAGTTTGAGCTCTATCGTTAAATAAAAATGAAAAAGGCACAGAGATATTCATCTTCTGTGCCTTATCAACGACTCACACAAATAACAGCGATTCGTTTATTGGGTATGTTCCACAACGATCAGCTCGTCGGTATTGAAGCCACGCTCTTTAGACATCGCTTTGAACTTCTCCATGACCTCCGATGAGACTTCTGGGGTTCGAGAAAGCAGCCATAGGTAATCGGTATCTGGACCAGAAACAAACGCGTATTGGTAGTTCTCTTTGTCCAACTCAAACACCACATAAGCGCCATAGAATGGACCAAAGAACGACACTTTCAAATAACCCTGATCGCTGCCTTCGACAAAATACGCCTTGCCTTCCGCTTCATTCCATTCGCCATCTTCATCTGAATAGCCACGGTTAATCACTTTCACGCCACCATCATCACGCAGGCTGTATTCAGCACTGATGCTATTGAGACCACGCTCAAACGAGTGGTCCAAACGAGCCACCTCGTACCATTTACCCAAGTATCTATCCAATTCAAATTGTTGAATGGGCTTGACTGTTTCGGGCATGCCGACGCATCCACCCAACAGAATGACACTCAGCAGCAATAATATTTTCTTCATCCTAACCTCGACTTGTTTTAATAGTAGTTCGAGTAAGTCATGTGAGAGCCCTAACTTACATCCTTGGTAATACGTTAAATCCATTTTTATAGTTCATATAACAGTAAATTATTCAGAAGCTTATGGGAATTGTTTCGTTGGTGAATGAATCAGTGATGCTTCATTGCCGCGCGATATTGAGTCGGTGTTACCTGCTTATAGGATTTAAACTGGCGATTGAAATTAGCTTGGTTGTCGTAACCCACCTTTTCCAGAATCAAACTAATAGGCAGTGATGTGTTGAGTAACAAGTCACACGCCACGTTCAACCTAATTTTCTTTAACCGTTGGCTAAAACTCTCATTGTAGTGCTTTTGAAATAGCCGCCTAACGCTACTCTCACTGATATAGAGATGCTTGGCTAAATCGTTAACTGAGATATCTCGAATAAAGTTGTTCACCAAAAAGGCTTCAACCTTGTCTAACTTATCGCTAACTTCATCTTCATCATCCGAATTAAAGACAGGGTTTATCAATTGCACCACTTCTTGATCTTCAAGCAGCAGCGCAAACAGAGAGAACAAGGTCAGCAGTTGTTGATGTGGCGACTGATCCATCACCTTATTCAATAGTTCCGTCGCTTTATCTGCAGTAACAGGCGAAAACTGCAGCCCTTTCTTTGAATCTTCCAACAATGCACGCAGCGGTTCTAGCTCGCGGCAGCACGCGATTAATTGCTCCATCCAGTCTTTACGAAACCAAACCACGTGGGTTTCACAGATTCGCGAGTCGTCTGCACCCTCTTCTGAATAGATAGCATGAGGTAAATCTGGGCCAACCAAAATCATGTGGTTATGAAACACATCGCTTTGGTGATGGCCGATAAAGCTATGTCCAGCAAAGTGACGATGTATCGCTATCTCGTACTCTTCATGTCTATGCCAACCGTAGTTTTTACTGTTCTCGACAATTTTCTTATAGCGCCATGATGTGCCAATTCGTTGTGGCACTTTTTCCAAGTAACCCTTCATTGCGATGCTCAGTGACTTTTTAATATTGAAAGTATACGCATCAAACCATTCAAATGAGCAGATTGACTGAAAAGTATTGAACATTGCGCTAACGATACTCATCCGATTGTCACCGCTAAATATACTGCAGGTGAACTTAATCAGGAGAGCAACTATGGACACTTTATTATTAAAAATCCGCGATATGATTCTTGCCACACGTCAGCAGTGGATCGGAGAGATCACCTACAACCACAACATTAAGGGTGATCACACTTGGAAACTCTATGGCTATAACTCTTATGACGAATACAAAAAAGATCTGCGTAAAAGCCTAAGACAAGAGCCGTAATTAAAAGCTCATTCAAACGACAGCTTGTTGATTAAACGCAGTTTTTATTTGTCATTCATGTAGAGTTTCACACTGGCCACTCGCTTTCTATACTTATTAAACAGTGGAACATGGAATACATAAGAATGAACAACTAGCTCACTTTACCGCGCACTGCATGGATCGCTTTACTCGCCAATTTAGGCGCTGTTTCGCCCGCACTTGGACAAGACAACACCGTTGTGCAACAGAAAACAACGGCCCAAAGCCAGACTGCAGATCCAAATCTTTACTAATGCCGATATCTACGGGCATCGCGAATCGGACTCGATCGTTACTCACAAAGGTAAGATCATTTTCATCGGTGACCACTCGCAAGCAAAAGCTTTTCAAGGGCAAAATACCGATGTCATCGACTTAGAAAATGCCTTTGTTCTTCCGGGCTTCATTGATAATCATAACCATGTTTTCGAAGCCGCCTCAGAGCTGGGTGGTAATTGCGAACTGGATTCAGAAGCCATACTAGAAGAACAAATCCCTTACTTAGAAGCGTGTAAGATCAATGCTGATACTGATGGCAGAGGTTGGCTAATAGGTTATGGTTTTTCTTTGGAATCGACTCTCGACAGCGATTCTGAATACACACCACTAGAGATCATCGACAGTATTTTTCCAGACCACCCAGTGGTGATCATGGAGATGGCGTGGAACAGCCAAAACGAGCTCTTTGAACAAAGCTACCAAGGGTTAATGTTCGGACTTGAAGAAGCCGCTGCACACGGCATTACCACCATAGGTGACGGCCGAATGTACTGGAAGCGAGGCTGGTATGACGTTTGGCAAGAAGCAGAGCAAAACCAAGATTTAACTGCTCGCGTGTCATTGCGCCCTTAGGTTTACCCATCAATGGCACAGCAAAAACACTCGCACCCTACTGATTGAACAAGTATTCGATACCATCACTGCACTTCGCATGGCGGCATCAAACTGCGGACGCTTGTTCGAGATGTCGACTTACCAACCCCCTTACCAAGAAGGCAAGCTAGGTCAGATTGTTAAAGGTGCGTATGCCGACCTATTAATTATCGACGGTAATCCACTGGAAGGCGTGGCATGTGTGGCAAATACCGATACACAAAAGCTGATCATGAAAGACGGTAAAGTGTATAAAAACAGCCTTTAATCGAAAGTCTAAAGATTAAAATAACAGCGGTGCTATGGCGAATTCGTCATAGCATCGTTTTTATTTCAACCTCTAATCCCCTTCCCCTGAACAATTCCGTAACCCCACTCTAAGGCTAGAGATCACCCCCGCTCTTTGGCCCTGAATGTATAACTGCACATGTAACGTCCGGCATTCTGTTCCTCCCCTTTTCAAAAACCACAATGAATCGAAGATTCTAGTTAAGGGGAGGCTAGGAAGGGATTTAGTTATGAGTTAACACGGATTTGCCCCATTCCAAGCTAGAACAAAAAATCATTCATGTTCTTTATTGAGAATTTGCCATATTAGAACTAACGCTATGCTTCTTACCATTGGTATCAAAAAGCGTTTCGACTTCTTAGTAATACGAAATCAAGATTCGATGGTTATTTCTCTAGTTTTAAAAAAAATGCCTTCTAGCTAGAAGGCATTCTGATCACTATAGTTGTTTAAAAATTGTAAGCGATTCGATAAATCAGAATATCGCCATAACCATCGTTACCTAGTTTATTATTGTAATAACGGTACATAACGGTAGCACTGATATCATTAGTAATATTCCAGCCTAAGTTAAGTCCACCATTTACACCAGTCTTACCATAGTTGTTTTCTGCATATTCATCAGAGCGCGCCATTTCAATCTCTGTCCAGTTACTAAGTATGAAAGCTTCGCCAAATGCATCAAATAAGTAACCAGCACTCCAACCTAATGTTCCTCCATTAAAACCATTCGTATTTGTTGTCGGTGCAAACTCATTATAAACCGTTGTATAATTAGCTGCGAGCCAAGGTGTAAACCACCAGCCATTGCCTCCAATACCTGTATAACCAAAGCCTAAAAAGCTATTGGTTTCTTTAATTTCAGTACCTTGAGTGCTGTAGACTTTTGTGAACAAACTCAGTCCTGAGTCACTTAAATAGGTGTGAGCTTGAAGATTCATTGTTGCTGTTTGTTCCCCTGAATCACGGTCTAAACCTTCAAAGTCATAGAAGCCAAATACTTCCCCCCACTCGAAATTAAGTCCCCCTTCAATACCTATCAGCCCTTGGCTAAAGTCACTATCAGAAAATCCATGCCCCCACTCTTGCCAATCAATATGTAGATTACCCCAACCTGAATAAGTTTTCTCTTCGGCAATTACTGAGGTAGATAATAAACTCGCAATCAATAAGCTAGTGGTTAAAATTGTAGAATACAGTTTTTTCATTTCATTTTCCCTATGTTACAGGTGTCAAAGTACCAGCAAAGAGAACCTCTTTACTTGTCATTGCCTCCTGGCTTTTAATAATTATTGGTTTGGGCGGTTACGGGGGTACTAAAGGATATCCACCACCTATTGAGCCCAAATAGGCAGTGGTTAGTTTTTATAGTGACAAATACAGTCCAGTTAACGCTGCACTCATTAAGTTGGCGAGCGTTGCGCCGAGAATAACTCTGGTACCCATTGAGGCTATAAATTTCTTTTTTTCTGGGACAATCGTACCCAAGACACCAATCATCGCAGCAGGTGCTGATAAGTTGGCGAAACCGGCTAGTGCCATGGTAATAACAACTTGCGTATGCTCACTAAGTCCTTCCTTTAGTTCAGCAAAGCTTAAGAACGCCACAAATTCGTTCAGCACAAGCTTTTGACCTAAGAATGAACCTGCAACAAGGATTTCATTAGAAGGAACACCAAGTAAGAAAGCAAATGGCGCAAAGATATAACTAAAAATTAGTTCTAACGAAAGTCCATCAAACCCAACAAGTGAAGATAGCCCTCCTAGAATCCCATTTGTCATTGCGATAAGGGAAATTAAAGCTAGGAGCATCACACCAACAGCAGAAGCTAGCTGTAAGCCAGTGAATGCACCAGAAGTTGCCGCTTCAATTAGATTTATTGGCTTTTCTTCATTTTTGTAAATGTCGAGTTCGACTTCTTTCGGTGTTTCAGTTTCTGGATAGAGTATTTTGGCAAATAACAACCCTGCAGGTGCAGACATGAAAGCTGCAGCGACGAGATACTTTATATCAACACCCATACCTGCATACCCGACTAACACTGCACCTGCGACAGATGCAAAACCACCCACCATTAATGCAAATAACTCTGATTTAGTCATATTTGGTGCGAAAGGCTTCATCATGATAAATACATCTGTGTTGCCAACAAAAATATTGGCGGCTGCAGCTGTAGACTCTGCTTGAGAGGTACCAAGTAGCTTTTGTACTGCAATGCCAATATACTTTACGACTCTTTGCATGATGCCTAAGTAATACAAAACGGACATTAATGAGCTAAAGAAAATAATAATTGGTAAAACATGAAAGGCAAAAATAAAGCCAACTTTGAAGCGACCTAGATCTCCAAATAGAAAGTTGATCCCTTCATTAGAATACCCCATTACGGATGCGACACCTGTAGCAATACCCTCTAAGATTGCTTGTCCCATTGGTACAAACATAATGAATGCTGCAATTAATGCTTGAAGTAAAAATGCCCCACCAACGATACGTAATTTGATTTTTTTTCGATTGGTTGATGCAAGTACAGCAATAGCCAATAAAACAACGATACCAACAAGAATAATAATAGTTTGCATAATAACCCCCCTCCATTAGCCGTTGATTAGTTTCGCGAACATATCAACGAACAGTTCATCTCGCTCTATATATTTAATAACTCTAATTGGGTGGCGATCTAGGTCAAAACTCCATGTTAGGTTATCGTTTAATACGGGAGAGGCTTGTATGGTCGAAGTGAACCAACTTGGTGAAATGACATACCCGATTGCGGCGATATCCCAAATGACTTTTCGATTACCAAATCCTATCCATGGACAGTTGGGAGCTACACTTGCAAGGTAATTACCAATTTCACTTGTTCCCAAAAGGTAGTGTTGCAATTCTGGCACTGACGTAGCTAAGGTATTTGCAACCCCCATGCAAGGGACGAGCGTTAGAGCTACACCTGAGTTTAATAAGGTTCGACTAGCGTCTATGTCTTGCATTAAATTAAATTCTTCAGTGTTCTTCCAATCAAACGCATGGCCCCCTAACCAGACAATATGAATCTTTTTTATCAAGTCTGGCTTTGCTATTAATGCATTTGCAATATTAGTAGGTGCGCCTATTACAACTACTTGTAATACGGTTTTACAGTTCTCTGCGCGTTCGATAAGATCTATTACTGCTGGCGACATCTCAGCTGAATTTGAATCTTTGACATAACGAGTCGAGCCCTTAAAGACCTGAGGTTTCACTTTTAGAGCCATACGCTCCAACACGCGATGGATCTCATTATAGCTAAGCGACATTCCTGTTTCTGCATCTGAAATTGCTTCGGGTGTTGTGTTGAACATGCTATTAGTAAAAGGGGCAGCATAGATAGCTTGAAGATCAATACGTTCGCTATTTAGTAAAGCCCACGCTATGGCAAATTGATCATCAATTTCATTGAATGTATCGCTATCAATAACGGTAGGGACGCTAGTACTTAAAGGTACGTCTAACAGCTTAGCTCGTTCCGCGAAACTCAATGTCGGGTATAGAGGTTGGTTCATGATTTATCCTTTTATATTAAGTCGAGCTTCAACAAGATCTGCATTTGGCATATTTGATGCCCCTTTTCGCTCTACGGCCAATGATGCGAAGGCTGAAGCATATTTCATAGAGTATTCAAGGCTTTTACCTTGAGCGATATTCGCAGCAAGAGCCCCATTAAACGAGTCACCAGCACCACTAGTATCGGTAACAACAGCCTTAAACGGTTCAAAGAACTGATGCGTTTTACCATCAAATAACAGGGAACCTTTAGAACCCAGCGTAAGAATTACCACTTTGACCCCCATGCTGTAGATTTTCTCTGCTGCTATTTTCGCTGAGTCCAAATCTTCAATCTCAATACCAGTTAAGCTTTCTGCTTCAGTTTCGTTAGGCGTCAAGATGTCGACAAGGTGTATGATTTGCTTGACGCCATCAGAATAAGGGGCAGGATTTAGCATAACTAAAGCAGGACTACGACTTGCGTATTCAATAGCTAATTTAGTTATTTCAAAATTATTTTCTAATTGCGTAAGAAAAACATTGCTATCATTAATTAGTGAAAACTCATTGGTTAACTCTTCTTTACTGATTTTTAAGTTAGCACCTAAATCAATGGTGATAACATTCTCACCACTACCTTTTTCGACAATGATGACGGCATTTCCAGTAGGATGCTTGTTGTCATCTAGAATGGTGAATGAATCAATTTCAGTAGATGCTAGATAGTTTTTAGCTTTTTCACCAAATTCATCATCGCCAATTTTTACAGTGAAATGGACATTATTACTAACTTTCGCTGCTGCTGTTGCTTGGTTGGATCCTTTTCCACCAGCATAAAAATTAGTGGATAAAGAGTGAATCGTTTCTCCAATTTTAGGAAAAGACTCAACTTCAGAAACTATATCTATATTGAATGAACCTAAAATATAAACATCATTACTCAACCTCTTTGGGAGACCGTCAAGCGTAAACCCATCGCCCTTATTTTTTATTGATAACGTAGACATAATCTTTTTTATTCCTGCATTTTTAAATGATTCACGTTCGTTTATTTCGATGAGTTTTGCGCCACCAAAAAATAATTCTGCGATTCCGCTTTCTACTAATTCTCTTAAGTCTCTTCTTATTGTTCGATCTGATACACTCAATGACCCTGATAGCTCAGAAACATAAACCTTTTTATTTTTTAGTAAGTTAAGGCGAATTAAATTCACTCTTTGATGCTTATTCATTCTATCTCCTCACTTTTTATAATGTTAACTATAGGCCGAACTAATTTCTCTATAATCGTCCACAGTTTAACCTATAGTTCGGACATTTAGTGTCCGACACTGCTGGTTATAAGTACAGTGTAAGACTGGTGGCGCTTTCAGGTGGGGGATTTCTCTTATTTTTGCGAGACGAGGCAAACGGTCGGTTTTGGCGAAGGTGGAGGGGGAGCTGTCTTCTTAAAAGGAGTCAATAGGTAGTATGAATTGATGTCGAGTTACTTTCACAGGGCACTTTATGTTGGTTCACTAAAATGTGTAGTTGTGACTTTGCCATACCTTAGCTAATTTAAGATTAGCTAATTTAGAAATGTGTGTAGCAAGCTTTTGTCCACTTCCGAGTTACGTTTTTGCTAGTTTAGCTATTGCTAATTTAGCAAAAAGAAAATTAACTGAAACATGTCAAACTCGCCCATGCGAGTGTACAAAATCACTGGATCAGATCACTCTACATAGATGTTGCCTTTCAAGAAACTGACATTGCCTTGAACAGTATTTAGGGCGTGACCAATTTTAAGCATTTGTGCCGTTGTACTTGAGCGTGTAAATGAACTTATGCCCCTTACTACCCGTATAAGTATTCTAAGGAGATCATAAATGAAACTTAATAGTACAACCCTCTATCAACGACTCTCAAACGAAGAAGATACTCGGCCATGCACTGGTATCTCTGACTCAGCTTGCAGTGAGGTGCCTGGTAATTTTTTTAAAATATTAATAGCTCAGCTAAGCACCAAGCTGGCAGATTCATTCACCAGCAGCAAAGTCGTGCTGCCTTGGCTCTTGGCCTCCGCCGGAGCACCCGCTTTTTTCACCGCTCTGTTAGTTCCCATTCGCGAATCTGGCTCTCTGATTCCGCAACTAATGTTGGGCGGAATCGTTCGTCAATTCCAGCACCGAAAACAATTTTATGTCATCGGATCATTGTTACAGGGAGCTGCTGTTGCTTTAATGGCTATCTCGGCGCTTCAGCTCAACGGCGCTAGGCTTGGCTGGACGATTATAGTATTACTGATTATTTTCTCGCTTAGCCGCGGACTCTGCTCTATTGCCAACAAAGATGTACTAGGAAAAACGATTCCTAAAGCTCGACGAGGTCGGTTAGGCGGTCTAAGCGCTAGCCTATCGGGCATCATTACCCTACTGGTGACTGGCAGCATGCTGGCTTTTCAGTATGGTTCAATTAATTTTGTGGTCACAATGATGGTGATTGCCAGCCTATTCTGGGTGTTTGCCGCCTTAAGTTTTGGATTAATTGTTGAATATGAGGGCGCAACTGAAGGTGCAGGCAACGGATTCAAAGTAGCATTAAAGAACCTTAACCTTTTACGTAGCGATAACCAATTTCAACGCTTTGTGATGGTACGAGCACTGTTAATGAGTTCTGGTCTAGCGGCTCCATTTATTGTGTTACTGGCAACCCCCCACACTGACCTTGGTGGCGTTCTGCTGTTTGTGATCTTAACGGGAATGGCCAACTTGATCAGTGGTTGGTTTTGGGGATTATTGGCGGATCGCAGCAGTCGCCATGTGATCTTGTTAACGGCGGCGCTCTCCATTTGTATTTTTCTGTGCACGGCTCTATTCCAGGTAACAATCGAATCGGCTTTGTCTTCGATGACTATCTTAGTTGTTTACCTTCTTATTTATTTTTTGCTCGCAATTACACACCAAGGAGTCCGTTTAGGGCGGAAGACTTATCTGATCGACATGGCAGACGGCAACCAAAGAACCGACTATGTGTCAGTGAGTAATACGGTCATTGGTATTCTTTTACTGGTATACGGAGCAATCAGCGCGGTCATTGCACAGTGTAGTATAACGGCGGTACTCATCTTATTTTCAGTAAGTAGCTGCGCAGCCTTGCTCATTGCATTGAAACTCAAGGAGATTTAATCAAGCTTTGGTTAACAAAGAATAGGGCATTTCGTGTACCATGCACGCCCGAGCTAGCATACTTCTGGACAAATCCAATTTAGACACCCCAAAACAAAAAAAGTATTGGTATCTCTACCAATCCCTTCACTACTTATTTATAAAGTAACGGGGCTTGCTCTCTACAAGTTCTCAATTGCCTTTTGAACCGCAGGGCCAATCTGACGCTTGCGAGAAGTGACGCCTTCCAAAGTTAGCATGTCGTTGGTTGGTTCAGCGTTGAAAGCCGACTTGATGACTTGATAATCGCTTTCATCCACCCACAGTAAATTAGCTTCTTTGTTCTTCGTGTCTGTGATTGAGAAGAACAGATGGTCTAAGCCGTTCTCTTCTTTGTAAGTTTTCATTGCAGCCAAAAGCTCGTCTTTACGGTCAATCAGTTGTTGAGCGGTTATTGTTTCAGCAACGCCGATTCCCACCTGTTTGCCACCGTACTTAAAGTTCTTGTAGTCCAGCGTCAGAATGGTTTCAGATGAAAGGTGGCTAAGATCCGATTTAGCAATCAACATTTGTTGGCCGAAGTCTTCGATATCTGAGATGCCTGCAACCTTTGCCAACTTCTCTGCGTATTCACGATCGTGCTCTGTCGTGGTTGCTGATTGGAATACCACGGTATCAGAGAGAATCGCGCCTAAGCCAACACAAGCAAGGTGTTTAGGTAAGGTCACATCGAGCTTTTCAGCGTTATCAGCCAGAATAGTGGCAGCTGAACCCCAACCTCGAATATCCATCTCGACAATCTGTGGTGTGTTAATTGGAGAGCCACCAATCGCATGATGGTCTACAACAGCCACAATAGATGCTTGGTCAATGGTTGGCGCTAATTGAGTCACTTGGTTGAAGTCCACCAACCCCACTCGGTATGAAGAGTAATCTGTCTCTACACGTGGAGATTCTGCATTACAGTAGTTCAAGATAAACATCGATTCAGGGTTGATAGGCTCAGGCACTGTCGCCGTACCACCATAAATATGAGCCGCGAGCATCGCAGACATTACTGTGTCGCTATCTGGGCTAAGGTGCCCTGTCCATACGAGATCTTCACTGTTTTCATTGGCAGATTGTTGCAGGCTAAAAGCAAAACTTGCTGAACTGAAAGACATAATTACGGCAGCAACGACAGGGGTTAGATTCACGGGTATTTCCTTATTTGGATTCGTTTTAGAACCCCATAAGCTAGCCATCAAAAATTTCAGAGCCGTTTCAGCGATGTTTCAGATTTACTTCAATGAGTAACGAAATGTAATTTAGATCTCGTTAGGTTTCACAAAACAGCTCAGGCTTAGAGGCAATTAATGCTTGTACCTAAAGGTATTGCTGCCATCAACAATCTCGATTTTTACAGGCACGGTGCCTTGTTTAACATTGCCGATGTTGGCAAATGCCTTATGAGAAAGATCAATAACTCGGCCTTTTACGTAAGGGCCTCGATCGTTAATTTTCACATCAACAGACTTGTTATTGTCAATGTTCGTCACTCTCACGATAGTACCGAAGGGTAAGGTTTTATGAGCCGCAGTATTCGCATTCATATTATACGTCTCACCACTTGCTGTGAGCCTTCCATGGAACTTATCGCCATACCAAGAAGCTTTACCAGCAAGAGCATGTGACTTGGCATAATCCTTTGTTTTAGAACTACCGACAGCCGACGTTGAGGTGCACCCAGCTAATATCATAAGAACAAAAGCGGTAAAGATAATATGTAATTTCTTCATCTGATGTGGGTGCGCTAATCTCTGCATGTTTCTCTATTTTCGTTGTTATTGGTTAGCAATATAATGCTGAGTATAGTCACGGCTCAGCCAAGGCTACCATTCGGTATGATGTCGTAATATTTTCATGAACAACGCTTTATTCCGTCATATTCATGAAAGGTTTTATCTTCAAAACGTCAACTTTAACAACGCCTTAAAGCTGTCTAAATCTTGACCACTTCATGCAAATATGTCACCCAGCCAAACATCCAAATACAAAAAAAAATACCCTTAACATAAAGTTAGATAAAAAAGTTAGGAATCCCTTTACGCACAAGGGCTACACACAAAATATCTAACTTTTCCCTCCTAAATCTAACTTCTTGCATTTTTCTTACTCACAAACGGAAAAAATTAGATCGGTTTATTTTGTAATTCTGTTTAACAGTTTATCTAAGTTTTTCCGTTGGGAAATCTCTATTGGGAAGGCATTCCGTGAGTTTCAAGTTCTGTCGCGAGATACGACAGAATCGCTTGGTGATCACACAAGGAGCGACTGGCAACGAAACTCATTATTGGACAATTGTGAGTTACGACCCATAAAGCATTTTCGCTTTTCGAATTAGTTCTATTATTACAACCACACGACCTAGCCACATGTGGTTGACCAAATTCCCTTACCCACGACAATCATTACTGGTACAACCACGTAGATTGGAACAACGGAAGCACATCTTTAACAGATTGATGGAACAATAAGAACGGAGTACCTTGCTCTTCACCATCAACATGCACCTTCATCTTAACGACTTGGTCTAAAGCAACACGGTCAAACACACCTGAACCGTCCATCATAGCCAACTCAATACTATCTGCATTGCCATCCAACCTCAGATACCAGTCAGAACGTAATGTCGCCATGCGTTCGTCCGAAGACAGCGTAAACACCGTCGTCACTTCAGTTGGCACATTCAAATCAGAGAACGTTGCCCCCTGTGTCTCTACGATACGGTTATCTTTCATCGCAAAAGTGTCATAATTGAATACTGACGAGTCCTTGCGGAGCTTAAACTCTTCAATCAAAGAGAAGTTAACGTAATGGTCAGTCAGATTGTACATAGACACGAAGTAATGAGCGTAATCGGCTTTATGTCCACTATCCATCCTGTATTCGTCAGTGCTAACACCAAGTATGATCGCCTTATCCTCGAACGTGTCGGTCTTACCGATGAAGCACTTGAACCTTACCTCTTCATACGCAAGCTCATCAGGATTGAATGTGTCTTTACACGCATCTTCAACAAAATCCATTGGCACGCCTGAAGCAGCTGCCAGATCTAAGAACTCACCAAAGCGTTGCGGTTCGTTACGGTTTACAACCTGATATGACGTTACTTCAGTAACTGAGGAGTCTGCTGCATCATCCTCATCGAGCGACTTGACAACCTTGCTCTTATCATCATCCTCGTAACACGTGTTATCTTCAGCGTCATACTTCAGCTTGTAATCAATCTCGGCACACTCTTTCGCACCGTGATAAACATCTTCAACCTCGTCAATCTTGCTCTTAACTTTTTCAAACAGCTCGTCAACATCATCAGAACCTGAGCCGCAACCGCCAAGCACTGCAGCCACCGCTACACCAACTAATAATCTCTTCACTCTAAAACCCTAAATGTCGTATTAAAAAGAGAGTACCTAAGTACCCTCTTTGAATTAGCTCATCTTTCCTGAAGCAGGCTATCTGAACTTATTACCTGAATTCTTTTAGAACTCGTAGCCAACACCTGCAACGACGCCAACATTTTCAGCACCAGTAGCGCCTGCTTGGTCAGCGATAATAGAGTCAGTGCCCTTACCCTGCTGAACCAAGAAACCATCACGGCTAGACGTACCTTGGTAGTAAGTACGCTCACCATTAAGAGTCGTTAAGTTGTATTTGAAACAATTTTGACCTTGAACAGTATCAAGTGCCATTGCAGGAGTTGTTACCACCATCGAAATAGTTGCCATTAAAATTGTCTTCTTCATGTTTGTCTTACCTTAAAATACAGCAAGATGCGGCGACTTAACCCATTGAAGCACTCGCGTTGACACAAAGTTTTAGTGCTTCTACGTGCTTGTTAATATCATCGTTAATCTTATTCACGATACCTTGTGTGGCGGGATAACTATCACCTAGTGTTTTGCTGTGTAGGACTGGATTAGTGAACGTCAGGTTTACGAGATTACCAGTTAGACGAGTATGAACGTCTACCGATAGCTCTTGTTTACTAATGCTGTTCCCCACTTCTGATTTATACGCAAGAGTCCAGTCATGAGAAAGTTCCGATTCTGTTGTGATTGGCGTATCAAATATAGTGTTAGAACAAGCAATTATTGTTTCGTATAACGGTTTTACGTTAGAAGAGAACGAGTGGGTTACTGGTTTGAAATCTGCTGGTGTAATGGCAGCACAGCCAGGTAATATACATATTAATAAAGTAGTCATTATTGTGGTTTTCAAATTCACGATATTTCCCTTAATTATTGTGGTTTCTAGATGATTAGAGGCAAGAACCTTGTCCGATAAGTACTTTAGCTAGTTGACCGTGCTTATCGTGTATTTCAAAGTCAAACTCACCACCATGCTCAAGATAATCACGCCATATAGGTGCATCACAGGTAAAATTAAAAAGCTGAACAGCCAGCGTATCAAGGTTCTCAGTTACGGTAATATCCATTTCAATTATATAGAGATGAGAATTATTAAAAATGGTCATGCTATTGATAGTAGCTTCACCAATAAAATTAAATTGCATTGCTTTTTGAGCTAATTTATCGAGAGTCTCAGCTTGGAGCAAAACAGGCGCCAACATCATAGCGACACCAAGGATTAAATTTCGAATAGTTATTTACCTTTAGGTTTCTTATCTGACGTCCAGCTGAACCAAAAGTAAGTTGCAGTTGTCGTTAGCACTACCATTGAATGCATGGCCGCTTGCTTTTTCTGTTGTGGGTTGTCTATCATTTTTTCTCAATACCTCGAAGCTCTAGAGAGCTAGTTTAAAAATCAGACCACGTTAGAATTTGATACCGACCATCAATGAAAGCGTATCCATGTCTGAACCATAGAACTCGTTGCGAGTCCAATCGGCACCAATGATATAATCTTCTAATAAATTAGCTTTAAGACCTAAACCGTAAGTGTATGAATTTTCTTTTTTTGAAAATGCCTCGTCTCCACCTTTTTCTGAACTATCTAACCAAGTCCATCCTAAAATTCCATAAGGCTTTAACGATAGAACGCCAGGCAATAATTCGAACGTGTAACCTGAATTCCAAGCAAGTTTATATGCGTTGCCAACAACTCTAAGGTTGCCTTCTGTACCATGATTTACATCGCCATCTTGCCTCGAAATAGAAGCGACAAAATCGTGATAACCATTTAACTCGTAGCCAGCTTGAATACCCCAGCCGTACAAAGTGTTAGAGGTCACCCCATTTTCTAAATCACTCTTAGCTGTATAACCAGTTTTTAGTAGCTCAACATGTAAACCAGAGTACTGATCTCTGCTTACTTGGTCATTTGCCGATACTGTTGCAGATATAAGTGCAGTAAATAATATTATTCCTTTCTTCATCTTTTATTCCAAATAAATACAATGGTTAAAATAAGGTTATTTCATTATTTTCACTAACTAAAAATTAAAGTTACAAGTCTATCCAAAGAATAACCTGGTTGATAAACAATAATATTTAGATTCAACATCCTAAATAAATATAGAAAATTTGCAATAATAAATTATCGTAAAACAATAAAAATTAAAAAAACACTTACAAAGAGAAAGTTTACAGAAGAAACCTTAATGAAAAATCTAGTAAACAATTGAATTTAATAAATATTTACAGAGAGCCTTTAAATTAACCACATTAATGAAAACATAGCTCTCATTAATGACAAGCTGTAAGAATTCAATTTTATAGGGCAATAGACCATTTGGAGTTTAGTATTAATATAAATAATTTATGGTAAAGTTATTTAATCCTGACTTTACGTCAACACAATTACAACACTGATTCAAGGTGATGTGCAATTCGATCTTTAAGGTGAATTGAGATAAAAAATAACCGGACAAAAAAGCGTTGTACGCTTAGGTATTTATGCCCGGCCAATGTTGAACAACAATATGTAGATTAACAGCTGTATTTAACCTATTTGGTAAAGTTCATTACCTTAATGTCAGAAAAACTTCCCAATCACCTGACATAACATACTCTTAAGTAGCTCACTTCACTTACCAAGATAATCTCCACAAACATTTTTATTTACCAGATCTTCACTCTTTCTTCCGGTTTGAGGTACAGTTTACTTTTTTCATCGATATTAAACGCCGTGTACCAGTCGTCAATGTTTCTCACAATACCATTAACGCGAAATTGATTTGGGGCATGCGGGTCACTTAAAATACGAGAGCGAATCGCCTCTGTTGTTGCTTTTTCGCGCCATACCTGAGCCCATGCAATAAAAAATCTTTGTATACCCGTGGTTCCATTGATAATAGGAGCTTTTCCATTAGGGTAACTTTCAAGACAGTATTGTTTATATGCTTCCAGCGAAACGGTCAGACCGCCAAGATCACCAATATTTTCACCTAAGGTTAAGCGTCCATTAATGGATAAACCATCAAATACATAATTATTGTATTGTTCTACCAATTGTGTGGTTTTGACTTGGTATTTTTGACTGGCAGAGCGAGTCCACCAGTCACGCATTATCCCTTTGCCATCAAACATTCGGCCTTGATCGTCAAACCCATGTCCAATTTCGTGCCCAATAACAGCACCTATCGCCCCAAAATTGAATGCCATATCAACATCGTTTGAATAAAATGGTGGTTGTAAAATTGCAGCAGGGAAGACTATTTCATTCGCTGTTGGTGTGTAATAAGCATTGACAGTTTGAGGTAAAATGTCCCACTCCCAACTTATTACCGGTTGCCCGATTTTTTGAATTTGTTTTTGTATATTTAATTGACGAATTTGTTCGACATTTCTGATAAGTGTATCTTTCGAAAACAATGCTGTCTTGTTCTTATGCCAGTGATCAGGAAAACCAACTTTCACAGTAAAGTCTGACATCTTTCCGATGGCTTCAAGTTTAGTTGCATCATCCATCCACAAGTTTTCATTAAAACGCTTCTTGAATGCGAGTTGAAGATGCTCAATTAACCTGAGCATAGCTGATTTGTTTTTAGTTGAAAAATATTGCTTTACATATAGTTTCCCCAGTTCCTCACCGTAGAGTTCATCAACCAAACGAAGTGCATTCTCTTCACGCGTCTTATCAACTTTGACACCAGCAAGTACACCGCTATGAAACTTAAAATGTGCTTCCGCAAAAAAACTCGGTAAAAAGCGAGCATATGAATCTACGTAATGGAACTCTAAATATGCACGCAATACATCAAGGTCACTTTCATCAAATACTTGGGACAAGTGTTGAAGAGCGGTGTCTGCCATCACGATGATTTTTTCATTTTCTGAACTCTTTACCCCAAGTTCTTCAAGAAATACTTCCCAAGGAAACTCGGGAGCTAAAGCTGCCAATTCTTTTTTTGTTACTGGGCTGTATGTTTTGACGACATCTCGCATCTCTGTGATTGACCAATAACCTTGCGCTAACCTTGTTTCAAGCGCAAACACTTTTAGCGCTCTCTCTAAAGCATCTTGATACCCAAGATGTTGAAAAATAGTAGTTATATATGATGCATATGAGTTACGTACGACATCCATTTCTTCACCTTCTTCAAGATAAAATGCTCGAGGCATTGTAAGTCCACCTTGAGTCATATGAAGTCGATTAATAGTCGGCTCTTTTTCGTCTTGAGAGACCAACAAATCTACAAACGATCCAACGTTCGATTTCGCCATAAAAGCTGCCACTTCATTTTTTGTAGAAATAGTTTCAATATTGATAAGCGTTTTTTTTATTGGTTCTAATCCTAAATTATCAATACTGTGAGTATCTAAATAACTCTCGTACAACTTTATGATGTTATGTTCTTCGAGAGTGAGTTCTGAACTATCCGTGACAATTAGTTGCGAAATAATACTTTTCAATTGTGATTGTGTTCGGAGGTGAACATCCACAAACGCATTCCGGAATGGATAACCCGCAGGTATTTTAGTGTGGTGAATCCAATTCTGGTTAACATACTGGTTAAAGTCATCTCCGGGCTTGATAGTTTCACTTAATACGATTGTGTTGTTTCCGTACGAAACTTCTTTTGCTAGTAAGTTAAAATTAGTTATCGATAACGTTAGTATCAATGATGTTAACAAATACTTCATAGTTTACTCTTAGAAACAGTAGGCCTTAAATAAAGTTTAGTACAAATATGACTCTCCCTGAAATCATAAGTGCTTAGGGTAAGCATTCATTTATGCTACTCTTTAACTTATCGCAATACAATAACTTCTTATCACTTTGAGGTTACTATTTATTTTTCTTGAGTTGCTTCCTGCATAGGCGTATATTCTTGGCTGCGGATTGCTTTTAAGGTGTAACAGGTTGGTTGTGTAATGAAGAAAATATCTATAGAGAAACTGTCTAAGACAATTCAAGTTGTCGCACTCGTTATTGCTGCACTAAGCGGATTAATAAGTATAGTGCTGTGGTTCTTAGCAACAGTGCTATCTCCTGAATGGATTGATGCATCATTCCCCGTGGTTATAGAGACACCCATAGGGCTCGAACGCTCACTTTTAGGTAGTATTCCCGCAATGTTTCCAGTTATACAATTTATGTTGATTTTCATAACATTAAGCAAATTATTTAAGTGCTACTCTAGGAGTATAATTTTCGAAGCTTATAATGCACAGTTAATCAAAAGGGTGGGTCTGCTGCTGTTAATAAGCCCCTTCGTAACTTTAGTTTCTGACATCGGGTTGTCCTTTGTACTGACTTACTCTCAAGGTCTCTGGGAATATTCGGTTAGCTTTACTGATTCTGATATCACTAACTTTTTTATTGGTGTTATTGTAATATGCATCAGTCGAGTTATGCGAATGGCAGCAATAATTAATGAAGAAAATAAACTTACAATTTAAACACGTGGCGCAAGAATAATGATCATTTTTAATATCGATGTCATGTTAGCTAAAAGAAAGATGCGTTCTAAAGAATTAGCATCTTTGATTGGAATTACCGAACAAAACCTGTCTGTATTGAAAAATGGCAAGGCCAAAGCACTCAAACTTTCGACTTTAGACGCGTTATGTCGACACCTAAACTGCCAACCGGGAGATTTGCTTGAGTTTGTTGAAGATACCCCTAATCATCAAGAAAAGTATATTAACGATTGATATACAACTCGCACATCTTGGTCAAACCGGCGTTTCTCAAGGTAGTTGTCATCATTTGCTTGCTCATTAAGCAGTTTCTCTTTCTGGATTTAGGTGAACGTCACCAACAGGTTCACAGTTTCTGTGATCCGCACCAGAAGTTTTGGACACTAAGTTAAGTGAGTACAATCACTAACGAGGTGGATAATGACAACTAAGAAAACACGAATCAAACATGCTCCTGAATTAAAGCCGAAGCGCTTAAGTTAGCAGAGAAAGTCGGTGTCGCTGCTACCGCAAGACAGCTATCGTTATATGTGTTGTTCACCGACACAATTGACGCTGGCATAGAATGGGGCAATTCCGTGTTACATGCCCCGCCAACACGCCTATTAATCGTTCTTCAACTTATGCTTTCAAATTATGTACGTTTGTTGAGTCTTTGCGTGTTTTGGTTTTGTAGCGATGCAACTCCCAAGTCATCTGAGCGACTTTATCTACCATTACCTTCAGTTCACCTTTGAACTGCTCATTCTCAGCTCGAAGTTTTTCGTTTTTATCCAAAACTTCTTGGTACTTATCCTTTGAAACCTTTGCCTTAGCTTTGTTAGCTTTAGCCTTTACAACCCCCACATTGGTTGGGTCAGTGGTATACTTCTCTTTCTCTGCTAACACCTTTTCAAGCAGAACAATATGATTCTTCAATGACCCATTAGAAACTCCTGCTCGCCTTTCAACAGCATAAGGACTGATTTTCTTACCCTCTTTCAAAAGAGCCTTAAACGCATTATCTAGCTTTGTTGCCACCGTCGCCATTACAGAGCCTCTACTCGATATTTTTCAAATTGAATGTTATGGTCAGCCATCACTTTTTCCGCAGTCCTTATATCACTTAGTTGCGTAGCAAGTGAGCTGCGGTTGAACATTCCCATTTCTTTCATTTTTTCAATTTTTTCAATACATCTCTCTCGCCTTACAACCCAGTTTTCAGCTTCACCCTTGTTTACATTCAGGTTCTCACAGTCCCTGCCTACGCATTTAGAAGGCTCAAACAAATGCCCCATGCTACATAGCTCACCAGAAAAACAAGTGCCAAATCCTGTCGATTTGTTTGCACCTTTCGTGTCTTCAACCAACTGATTAAACCTAGCATCACCAACCACCATAGGCTCTCCACTCATGAACTTCATGAAGCCACCTGATTGCTCTTCTGGATGCTCAATCATGTCCTTAAGGTACTCAGCGTGAGACTCTATTTCTTGCTCTTGGATTTTCTCTTTAATTTTGCCTGGATTTTGAATCCCTAGTAACGTTAGAAGCTCAGAATGACTCGCATAAATGGCTGTCATCGCAAGGTGTATATGCTTAAATTGATGCTTCAACGAGGCTAATGACACTAGCCCATGACCAACAACAAAATGAGCAAATGTACGTCTTAAAGAGTGAGTATTAAAGCGCCAATACAGTTCTCCACGCTCATTTTCCTTTATTGGGCTAAGCTTCTCGTGGACGATGGGGTTTAGCAGGTTAAAAACCTCATCCATTTCTTCTGGAAGGTAGCGAATATCGATATGAAGACTGTAATCGTAGAAAATTTTGCGTAAATTCGTAGTATGGAGTTGAGCATCTTTTAACTGACGATGAATAGTATCCCCTGTCCATCCCTTTCCTTCACCTTTGAACGAAAAACGTGGCGTGAGGTGGGTATCACCTGAAACAGAACAATATTTATCATTGAGTACCGTTAATATTAATAACGCCTTCTCACAAATTGGCGCACACGCCCATGCATCTTCACGACTTAGCTTTTCCAACTTATTCGTCCACGAACGCATTGTGCAAAGCTTTACGCCATCAATATCAACCTCTTTGTATGAGTCACCATCAATCTGAGTTAATTCACTAATCCTCATTCCTGTGAATGCTGAACAAGCGCCAAAACACGCTCCTTCAATCATCCCAAAAGCATCAATGGCTTGCTTCTCAGTCACCCCTTTTGATTGGGCATACGCTTTAACGTCCAATAAAACATTATCTTTCTTATAGGCATCAATAACGCCTCTATGAGCTTTACTGCGATAGATAGACTCAACTTCGTCCTTGGCTTTATCTCGATAGTCATCAAGTACCTCTTGAGGGGAAATGCCGCTGCTTTTTGCTTTTTCCTCAACCTCAATATCGACAATGAGTTCCTGATACAGTGTTTCGATTTCTTGTTCGATATCATGCTCAGTCTGTAATGTGCGATACTCCGCCTCGACTTCCGATTCGAGGTCTCGACCGCCCAAAAAGTCTCGGTAAGCAGACTCCACATCTTGAATTAAACGAGAAAGGTATTGCTCATAAATAACGGGGATTACCGTAGGATAATGCCCTTTACCATGAGCGGCATATTTCTTGGCAACTTTGCTTGCATTCTCACCCTCTTGGTAGGGAATGTGAAATCTAGCGCTCTCTGGGAAATATGGATTAACTTGAGCGAGTACACTGAGAGCATTCAGTCTCCTAGAAATAACCTCTTCACTCCCTCCACGTAGTGACTCTTTGATTTGCGAAAAGACAATCTCACTTGAAATATAAGAAAAAACGTTGATGGCAGTATTAGCAAACACTCTCAGTAATACATCGATATAACTCTGTATGTTTTTAACCTGCTCAATCTTCCTGAAGGTTTTACCCTCCATACTCAGCAAGGTTTCTTTGCCGCCCCATATCAACCAATACATTCGTTGCTTAAACTCTAAAAGCAGTTTGGGGTTATGTTTCTTGACTTGGAACGTTAAGGTGTAGTTCGATTTCTTCTCATTCTTGGTGTTGAACAGGTCGTTAAAATCCCAAGCATCATCTTCAAAGTAAGAAGCAGGACTGCCATCTCGCTTTACGCTGACTACAGTTCTTACAGTCGGCATAAGGTAAGCTTCGTCAACTGCCAAAGCGTATTTTTCAAACAGTGCGTGGTCATGACTAATACTGTACATGCTTACCCCTTAAAAATATCTTGAATAGAATCGTCATCCCAAAGAGGATGGCAACCTTGACGCTCTAGGTATTTTTCCGCTGCCTTGAGGTTTCTTTTCTTGAAGCGTTTTTTTATGTCTCGAATCGCTGACTTCACCTCGCTGAAATTCTTGATGAAGTGGTCAAGGCTTTTATGGGCGGCTACCGCCTCATTGAGACGAAACTCAAACGACAGCAAACGCCAAATATCATGAACCTCATCAACGACAGCAAAATTTCGGCACATAAAGCATTTGATGACATAGCCACAAGCGATATTTTTCACATCGTCATCATCTAACAATCCCGTTTCTAGATTGCTTTTTTTGAAACTCACGCTTTTGCGGCACATCTTCACCTTTACATACCCCTCCGTTAGCAATGTCGTCCACGGGCACGTGAGAAGATACTCTAAGCGCATCGGCTTCTTCACTAGACAAAACCTCACAATGTTGTGCCTTCGTGGTTGCTATCGCGGCAGTAACCCCTCCAGTTGGGTTACTGCCCAACGCAAAGAGTGTGGCAGCTCCAAAAGCCAATTCACGATGTGCTACGGCTTTTGAGTTCTTACTGTAGTCTGAATTATTCCATGTACTTTCACATGAATTGCGATTGCTCTCCATCGCGCCTTGTCGCCCCATCTTTTCTTCGGCGTACTGTTTAACGGATGACTTCAAGCGTGCGCAGTTTAAAGAAAAAACTGGATTTGCTGCTTTTATTGTTTGCAGTAAAACCGAGCGTGTCATTAGACCTACAATGTAGGTATGGAGATTCATATTCGTTGGCTTATTACCATTTCGCCGTCTAAAGAGATAATGCTTATCTAACCCCAAATCGACAGCATTAAGCTTCGACAATTCGAAGTGTTCTTCAAAAAAGGTTTTTGACACCGCTCTTGGTGTAAAGGTACGAGGTTCTTCTTTGTAGCCACGGGTTTTCAAGCCTTTTACCGAGATTCGGTTGCCACCTGCCCTATCGACACTCCAACTGTCTTCCGCCACAAAAGTGTTCAGCGCCTCTGCTTGTCCTGCAGCGGTGTAATACAGATAGAGGAACACCGGATTGCATATCAGACGATTGAATTCAATTTCACGCTTATATTCGCTGCTGGTCTTATCTAAATACTCTTTGTAGAGTAATTTTCTATCTGACAACAGCGCACGAGCGATACGCTTTAACTCTTTCTTGGTGTAGTTATTGGAGTCTAACGATGAACTCGCGGTATCTAGGTTGCGAGTTGCTTTAGGTATCTGTCCAAAACCAAACTTCTTTAGGATTGAATTGAAGTTAGAAGCCATCCACCCCAACGTCTTGGCTTTTATCGGCTTACCATGCAGTCCAACACCTGTTGTTTGCTGAGATAGCCATGCAGCCTGAATATAGTTCATACACGATTCTGGTGAGAACTCGACCTTAGACTTACGCTTTTGAGGTTGACTAGTAAAATTATGCTTTAGAATGTTATCAATATACTTAAAATTTTGGACTTTACTCGCCTCTGACCAACCTGATTGTTCAAGCTTGGAAATCAGCAGAGCAACATGTTCCTTGGTACTATATTGCAACCACTTTTTGAAGTTACATGTACGGTTAGTCCCAAGACCAGACACCCAAATATATTTCCATTGATGAACCTTGGATAGTGGGTTTTCTGATTGCATTTCATCGGTCGGAATAGAGCGATAGGTACGAACGTTATCAGGCTTATCTGAGTCGAAGTTCTCCGTCATATGATGCGTTCCTCTTCCAATAACGCCATCATTAACTCAGGCACTTGGTTCTTGGTTGGATTGCCTTCCCAATGCGTTAAATAACGCATGGTCACAGATAAGTCCTTGTGTCCAAGTTCATCTTTCAGTAGTTTCAGCGCCTGTGTCGTGCTCAAGTCACGTATATTGAGCAACAGGTCGAGCTTATTAGCCGCATAAGTCGCTCTTGTATCATGGAAATCGTGGTCGAAGTGAGGGTTGCTGTTTTCCTTAATTGCATTTCTTAACCGCCCCCATAGCGTATCAATGGAATTTGATCGTTGCTCCTTTTCTTTAAATCGATTCCCTTCCTTTGTAATAAATACAGGTGCATCTTCATCATCTGTATTGAAAAAGTAGAGTCGTTTACGCTCCTTGTACCGCTCACTCTCGCAATATTGAGTGACTTGCTCCATTAACCAAACGGGCATCGAAATTGTGCGGTTCTTGCTGTATTTGGTGTGGCAGCCATGAGAAGGGCCAATCTTGATATCGGTGTAGGTTTTGCCCTTAAAACCTTTGGGTACTTTAAAATGGCGAGGCTTTATGTCAGCGACCTCAATCGCTCTTAGACCAGAATTAATCACAGTCGCTACCAACAGTCGAAACTCACCAGAAATCCCCGCTCGATTCCAATTGTCTCGAATGTGCCTTATATCCAAGTCATTCATTGGGGTGAGTTCGGTTTCTTGCTTCGGACTTTTGATGGTAATGTCCGTCAGCATTTGACCGTACTTATTGTGACCATGCACCTCAAACGGCAACTTCTCCACATAACCATGACGGTAGCAAAACACATAGAATCTTCGGATTACAGATAAGGTCGATGCCCCGACACTTCGACGCATGTTTCCTTTAGCAATCTGTTTGTCTAAATAATTTCTGAAGAGATAAATGGCGTAACGCTCAAGTTCTTCATTCTCATCATTCCAATTGAGATTGTTCTTTCCTAAATAACGAAAAAAGCGAAGCAAAGCATACGAAGTTGGCTCCGTATCTTTAACTCCTTCTACAATGCGGCGGCTCATAATAAACGCATTGGCATAGAACTCTGGCTCACCGCTAGAGGAAAACAACAGATTAACGCCATCAAAGCGCATGGGTTTACTCACGGTGAAGTCTGATGAATCTGGTGGATCACCTAACTCAATGTCACCAATTTCTATGGATCGACTTGTTGCTACAAGGTGGTAAAAATGTTCCATACAGCGCCCAATCTAAATAAATCAAATAAAAACATAGACACTGTTATCTATGTCAAACAACTATTTAGATATGTTGGCTGTAAAAAGGACTGGTATCTCTACCAATCCTCTTTAGGGGATGTTTCGGTTTTCTACCTTATGACAGGTAGATAGCGCGATTACTCGTAATCAGTCGCGTACGTGTCTTCTCGGCAGTATAAGTTACGCTTTACTGGTTTGTACCGAACTTGCCACAGGCTTGGTTTTGTTTTCTGGAACCAGTGACATCAGCCCGGTAATCACAAGAGCAGCAACACCCGACATCGTGACTGGTGAGCCAAATATGCTTTGCGCTAGCTTGGGTGCTTCTTTCAATAAGTCAGGCACTAGCATTACTCCAAGCCCTAAACCTAATGAGATAGCGATCGTCATGATTCTACGTCTATCCACCTTTTCATTAGCAATAATCTTGATGCCCGCTGCGGCGACCGTACCGAACATCACCAAGGTTGCACCGCCTAATACCGGTTTTGGAATCGTCATTAATACCGCGCCTAAGATGGGAAATAAACCTAATAGAAAAAGAATCGCCGCAATGAAGTAGCCAATGTAGCGACTCGCGATTCCGGTAAAGTGAATCACACCATTGTTCTGGCTGAAGGTCGTGTTTGGAAAAGTATTGAATACTGCCGCGATAAGCGAGTTCACGCCGTCACCTAACACGCCAGCTTTGAGTCGATTGATATATTTCGGCCCCTTAACTGGTTGGCCTGAGAACATGCTGTTGGCGGTAAGGTCACCCGTTGTTTCAATAACAGTAATCAAGTAGATAAAAGCAATTGGTAAGAAGGCTTGCCAATCAAAAGCGAAACCATATTTAAATGGGACTGGGATACTCAATAACGGTTGAGATGCAAAAGAAACCATGGGTGCTTTGCCCATTAGAATGGCAACGCCCCACCCTACAACTAAACCGACCAAAATAGACGATAGCCTAACCATGGTGTTGTTACTAAGGTTAAGTGCCACTATGGTTCCGAGCACAATTGCACCCAGCATTAGGTTACTTCCAGAGCCAAAATCTTCCGCGCCTACGCCACCCGCAATATCAGTAACACCGACTTTAATCAAAGAGATACCTATCGTCGTGATAACAATTCCGGTCACAACTGGCGTGATAACCACTTTGAGTTTTTCGATAAAGCGCGAAAGTACGATTTCAACAAAGGCACCAAAGAAGCAGACACCGAAAATGGTCGCGAGCATTTCATCCGGCCCGCCTCCATTCGCTTTAACCAGAAAACCTGCACCTAGCACTGACCCTAAGAACGCAAAGCTGGTTCCTTGGACACAAATCATCCCTGCGCCAACTGGCCCTATTTTTCTCGCTTGAATGAAGGTACCGACCCCAGACACCATGAGTGCCATGCTGATCAAATAAGGGATGTGTTCACCCAATCCTAAGACACCGCCAATAATGAGTGTGGGCGTGATAATGCCAACAAAGCTTGCTAATACATGCTGCAGCGCTGCATAGCTGGCTGCTCTGACTGATGGTCGATCGTCTAATCCGTAGATCAATTCACTGTTCTGTTCCATGTGACTTCCTTTATGTATTTTTTATTGTATACAATTTACATAGAGGCAATAAAGCAACATATATGCCAATGGTTTAACATCATACTTATCAATCGGTTAAGTTTCATCTCTAGCCATTGCTGCACTATAGAGCAACACTGACGGCTTGTTTTTGTGCAAACGGAGAACACAAAGCACTCCTTTGACCGGGTTTATCCGTAACCTCTCACTCAATAACGCAGACACAAAAAAGAGGATTGGTATCTCTACCAATCCTCTTTAGGGGGTGTTTCGGTTTTTCTACCTTATGACAGGTAGACAGCGCCTATTACTCGTAATCAGTCGCGTATGTATCTTCGTATGAGTGAGAGTAGAATTCGAACAGGTTGCCAAACGGGTCTTCTAGGTAAACCATTTGTGCTTGTTTTAGTTCGTCTTCTGGGTGGTAACGGTGAATATCCATGCGTACTTTACCGCCAAACTCTTCAACGCGCTTGATAGCTGAATGAAACTGCTCTTTTGGAAGCTGCAGACAGAAGTGGAAGATACCTAGGCGAGAGAAATCAACGTTATGACGCTCTTCACGGTCAACCATTTCGAACAGCTCAACACCGATACCGTCTGAAGTGACTAGGTGAGCAATATTGAAGCCTTTGAAGCCTTCGCCAAATACAGCGATACACATACGGCCAATTGCCGATTCGCGCTCTTCCATCACTTTGGTGTTGTTCATTACGATTCTTAGACCTAGCGCTTTCGTGTAAAACTCTACTGCTTGGTCCATGTCGCCTACCATGATGCCTACGTGATTCATTTTCATAACTTTCTCCAATTCGTTTTTTATTCTGTGCTTTTCGAAGTCTAGCTTCGGTATTTCGTTTCGATGAAGAGAGTATAGGGAGAAACCGTGATTAACTGAAATTATCATAAATTATATTAATGATAATTTTTCGTTATTTATGGATTAATAGGAGATCTCAGCTCACTTAAAGAAACACTGTCTACATAGATGTTCACGCTATACATAGGTACTCAAACTAGAAATAGCCGTTCACGCTAATAGAGATAAGCCAAATGTAGAGGACAGCCTAAAGAGCGTAGCTCCTCCAATGGGTGATGCTGATGTTTGATGACTTTTGCTAATAGTTTTTGTTGATAGCTTTTATCGATAGCCTTCTTCTATCAAAGATAGGATTTGCCTATTGAATCTATAGAAATGTCCGATTTCACTAATTTTCAGTACCAATGCAATATATCTCCATCGACGCGGGATAGCGTTAAACACTACAAATCAGAAAGAGAGTCCAACATGATCAACACAGAAATCAAACCATTCAACGCAACAGCATTCAAAAACGGCGAATTCGTAGAAATCACTGAGCAAGACGTTAAAGGCAAGTGGGCTGTATTCTTCTTCTACCCAGCAGACTTCACGTTTGTATGTCCAACAGAGCTAGTTGACCTACAAGAAAAATACGCAGAGCTTCAATCTCGCGGCGTAGAAGTTTACTCAGTATCAACTGACACGCACTTCTCTCACAAAGCATGGCACGATACTTCTGACAAAATTGGCACTATCGAATACTTCATGGTAGGTGACCAAACTGGCAACATCACAAACAACTTCAACGTTATGCGTGAAGGTCAAGGCCTAGCAGACCGTGCTACGTTCCTAATCGACCCAGAAGGCGTTATCCAAGCAATGGAAATCACTGCTGAAGGTATCGGCCGTGACGCTGAAGACCTACTACGCAAGGTTAAAGCAGCACAATACGTAGCCGCTAACCCAGGTGAAGTTTGCCCAGCAAAATGGAAAGAAGGCGAAGAGACTCTAGCGCCATCTCTAGACCTAGTAGGTAAGATTTAATCTAAGCCTATCTAAAAAGAACAAATAAAACGGTTCTACAGGCGCGCTTCGGCCCCCCTCCTAAAGGGCAGTTGCGCGCCACCCTTTCAAAACATCAACACCACAATATTTGCCGACTTGCGCCCCCTTTTTATTTTCCTTTTTCAGCAAGAAGGTATTGGTCAATACCAAGACACAGAATTTAAGAGCAGGCACGATTATGTTAGATCAAGCAATGAAGCAGCAGCTAAAAGCATACCTAGAAAACCTAAAAACCAATGTTCAGTTAGTGCTGAGCCTTGACGACAGCGATACCGCAAACAAACTGCAAGACCTAGCGAATGATATCGCTTCTCTTACAGACAAAATTGAAGTGACTCGAGATGACAGCGCAAGCACTCGAAGTCCTATTATGCAGGTCGTGAACCAAGAGAAAGGCACTGCGATCGGTTTCGCGGGTTTACCAATGGGTCACGAGTTCACCTCACTGGTACTGGCACTGCTTCATAGTGGTGGTCACCCTATCAAGCTTGAAGCTGACGTAATCGAGCAAGTAAAAGAATTAGATCAAGAGCTTAATGTCGAGATTTTCATCTCGCTATCATGCCAAAACTGTCCAGAAGTAGTTCAAGCGTTCAACATGATGTCGGCGATTAATCCTCTGATTAAGACAACCATGATCGACGGCGCAGCATTTCAAGACGAAGTGAAGTCTCGCGACATCATGGCAGTACCGAGCGTATTCATTAACGGTGAGCTATTTGGTCAAGGCCGTATGTCACTGGCTGAAATATTGAACAAAGTCGATTCAGGCGCAGCAGAAAAGAAAGCGGCAAACCTAAACCAACAAGCACCGTTTGATGTATTGGTTGTAGGCGGCGGCCCTGCGGGTTCTTCAGCAGCAATTTATGCAGCACGTAAAGGCATTCGCACGGGTGTAGTTGCTGACCGATTCGGTGGCCAAGTCATGGATACCATGGCAATTGAGAACTTTATCTCAGTGAAAGCGACAACGGGTCCTAAGCTAGTAGCTAGCCTAGAAGAGCACGTAAAAGAGTACGGTGTAGAAGTAATGACTGAGCAGCGTGCTACCAACATCATTGCTGCAGAAGACACGGAAGACGGCTACATCCACGTTGAGCTAGAGAGCGGCGCAACACTACGAGCTCGTACCGTCATCACAAGTACAGGTGCACGCTGGCGTGAAATGAACGTTCCGGGCGAGCAAGAGTACCGCAATAAAGGCGTTGCTTACTGCCCACACTGTGACGGTCCATTGTTCAAAGGCAAGAAAACAGCGGTCATCGGTGGCGGTAACTCAGGTATTGAAGCTGCTATAGACCTAGCAGGCATCGTGGAGCATGTAACCGTGCTTGAATTTGCAGACACGCTACGTGCTGACCAAGTGCTTATCGATAAAGCAAACGCAACGCCAAACATCGAAATCATCAAGATGGCGCAAACAACGCAAGTGATTGGTGATGGCAACCGTGTAACAGGTCTCGAATACAAAGACCGCAACACCGATGAACTGAAACAGATCGAACTCGCGGGTATCTTTGTTCAAATCGGCCTAATGCCAAACAGCGAATGGTTGAAGGGAACGAAGGTTGAGCTTTCACCACGCGGAGAGATTGAGATTAACGCTCATGGCGCAACATCGATGAAAGGTGTATTTGCAGCGGGTGACGTAACAACCGTGCCTTACAAACAGATCATCATTGCGATGGGTGAAGGTGCTAAAGCAAGTTTAGGTGCGTTTGACCACCTAATCCGTAACTCAGCTCCGGTTAAAGAGGTTGAAACCGCTTAATCTTTACACTTAAAAGCTTCTAGGCTTAAAAGCTTTTAACTCAAGTTCCTTAAATATTTGTTAACTTAATTCTTTACTGTTAACGACTTAGTCGACATTTAGACACCACTCCTATGGATTTAGGAGTGGTTTTTTTATTTGTAGCGACGCTTTATGCTGGTTGATAAAGCATAAAGGCAACCACCAGTGCGAGGCTTCCGCCCAAACAACGGTTTACCACCATCATCTGTTTTGGTGATTGCAGCAACTTTTTGAGCATAGTGCCGCAATAAGCCCACACCAACATGCACGGTACACCCGTGATCACCATGCCAGCAATAATGGTCACCACTTGAATCAGATAGTCTGCGTTCGGAGTGATGAACTGAGAAAACACAGTTAACGAAGCAATCCAACCTTTAGGGTTTAACACCTGAACCAACACTCCCGACACAAAGCCCGAACGATTATCGGTGGTGCTCTCTTCGATTTGCATATTGGCAATCGACCACGCCATGAACAACAAATAAGCCGCGCCCGCGTACTTCAAAATGTTGTATAGCTCGGGGTAAAGAGTGAATAGGCTCACCAAGCCGACACTGGATCCTGCCAGTACGATAATGATGCCAAAAGCGTTCCCAGAGATAAAAGGTAAAGTCGCAGCAAACCCATAACGACTTGAAATCCCAAGTAATGCGATATTGCCTGCCCCAGGTGTAATTGCAATTGATGTTGAAAATAGCAAAAACGCCAGCATTAATTGAGAGCTCATTTCCTCTCACTCCTAATAAGTAAAGTATTTATACGGAGAGAGTTTACAGATTCGACTAGGAATTAAATTGCTATATGCGTTAGTATAAAATTAAATTTGAGCAGACTTTTTCTAAAAACACCATGAAAGTGAAAGAATCCACCAATGAAGTGCTAGATGATACGGATATTGCCATTCTTGGACATATCCAACAAGACGGTCGCATGAGCAACAGTAAGCTCGCCGAGAAGGTAAACCTCAGCGAAACCCCATGCTGGCGCCGTTGGAAACGCATGGAAGAGACAGGCTATATCGACGGTTACGCCGCCAAACTCAACCGCAAGAAGTTAGGCTTGCACGTAGCAGGTTTTACCTTAGTCACACTAGGCAACCACGAAGTTGAAAACACAGAACCATTCGAAGAATTTGTTGCCGTTACCGATTGGATTCCGATGTGTCACTGCATTGCTGGCGGTGCCGACTACATGGTGCAAGTGTTAGCAAAAGATTTAGAAGAGTACTTTGAGCGTATTAGCTCAATAAGACGAGTAAAAGGCGTCAGCGCGATTCAATCCAACATCTCAGTGAAAGAATTAAAGAACAGCTATCAACTTCCTCTTGAGGACTAGTTCACATCTCTTGACTGCCCTGTTCTTTCAGCAAAACAAAAGCCCACCTCCCTAGGTTTCTGAAACTTAGGGGCAGGGCTTTGTTTGAAACGAATATCGTTTATTTACGCTTTCTATTCACAAGGGTGAGCTAAATGAATCAGCGCTAAGCCACCAAGAGAGGTTTCACGATACTTCTTATTCATGTCTTTACCCGTTTGGTACATGGTCGCGATAACTTTATCCAACGAGATCAAAGATTTACTATTGCGTTTCAATGCCATGCGAGACGCATTAATCGCCTTCATCGCACCCATCGCATTTCGTTCAATGCACGGTACTTGTACTAAGCCACCAATCGGGTCACACGTCATACCGAGTGAATGTTCCATCGCAATCTCTGCAGCAATACAAATTTGCTCGTTACTACCACCGCGCAGCGCCGTTAAACCTGCAGCCGCCATAGAAGATGACACACCTACTTCACCTTGGCACCCTACTTCGGCACCTGAAATCGAAGCGTTGGTTTTGTACAAAATACCAATCGCACCCGACACCGCTAAGAAATCTTTGAGTTGCTTGGTATCCAACTCTTTAATGAAGCGATGGTAGTACATCAATACCGCAGGAATCACGCCCGCGGCACCATTGGTTGGTGACGTCACTACTTGGCCACCAGCCGCATTTTCTTCACTGACTGCAAAAGCAAACAAGTTAATCCAATCCATGATTTCCATTGGATCGTTTTCGACGGCTGCATTCGCTTCTAGCTTTTTCAATAGGTTTGGCGCACGGCGAGTGACATTCAACCCACCATCAAGAATGCCTTCAGTTTCAAAACCGCGTTCCATACAACGCGACATCACGCGCCAGATCTGGTCTGCCTTTTCTGCAATCGCATCTGCATCTTGGAAGGCCGACTCATTTTTCAGAATCATTCCACCTAGGCTCATGCCGTTGTCTTCAGCTTGTTTGAGCATTTCATCAGCGTTCTTAAAAGGGTAAGTCACCTCTACCGATTCAGTTTTGGTACCGTTTTTCAGCTCATCCGCGGTTGCAATAAAACCACCACCAATCGAGTAGTAGGTTTCATCGATAATCACCTTACCAGCTTGATCAAAAGCGGTAATCATCATGCCGTTTTCATGCAGAGGCAGATTATCTTCGTGGAACAACATATCTGTCTGGTAATTGAAACCGATAGCATGACTACCACTCAATTGCATTTCACCACTGTCGATAGCGCGTCGCATCGCTTCATTAGCGCTGGTGATCTTAATCGTGTCTGGCTTATTGCCAAGCAAACCCAAGATGGTTGCTCTATCGGTGTGGTGACCTATTCCGGTTAACGATAACGAACCATAAAGATCGACCTGAACACGCACCACCTCTGTGATTCTGTCTGCGACTAATTGAGTGAAATGGAAACCCGCAATCATTGGGCCGTTAGTGTGTGAGCTCGATGGCCCCACACCAATTTTGTAGATATCAAAGATCGATAACATAGATATACCAGTAAAGAATCGGTCAATTAAGAAAGAGCGGCATAAAGCCAATCAGGGATAACAGTACAAGCAGCGATCGTCACTACAGCAAAGACCAACAAGCCGTAATGACTCGCGGTAGGCTTTGCAAACAAATGCTTTTGCTTGGCTATAAATTCATTTTGTTGCTCGGTTACCTCTCCCCAGAAGCGGCTCACAACAACACCTAACACTAAGAAAACCACAGTGCCAATCAAGGCAAACCAAGGCCAAGCTATTCCGCTGTATTTCGCAATGAATACGACGGCCACACTGCCAATACTGCCCGCAATTACCCCTTTCTCGTTTGCTTGTTTGAAGAACAAACCCAAGATGAAAGAGCCAAGGCGAATACCGACAAAAATAGAGGTTAGGCTCGCAATCGTTTTAAGCACTGATTCATTAGAAACAGCCAGTAATGCAGGCACAACAACCGACGCTGCAGCAACAAGGCTCATTTTTCTAGCAACCGATTCATAGTGCGCGTCAGAGGCTTTCTTGCGGAAAAATCGCTTATAGAAATCGAACGTTGCGACCGTCGCCATTGAGTTATAAGTGGAATCCAGTGTCGACATGGCCGCTGCCGAAAGTGCTGAGATCACCAAACCAACAATGATTGGGTTGGTATGGTTAAACACAAAATCGAGAATCACTTCGTTGCTGTTTTCAAAGCTGCTGTCTTGATAAAAGACACTTAACAGCACCCCCATCACAGCAAAGAACAGATAAACAAAGAACGCGCCGTAGCCACAAAGTAACATCGACTTTTGCGCTGTTTTAACACACTTAGTCGCCAACGTTCTTTGAATAATCAGTTGGTTAGTGCCATACACACTCAGGTGTAAGAAGCTCACAGCCACTACGCCTGCCCACAATGTGGTATCGACGCCTAAGTCAAAATCGAGGTTGATGATATTCAAATGTTCAGGAGACAACACCTCGCCCGCATCGATTTTCATCAGCAATAAAACAAAGATCGCAATGCTGCCGATAATCAACACTGCTGACTGAAGCATGTCAGTCCAGATTACTGTCGAGATCCCCCCCGCATAGGTATACAACGCAGTAAATACGCTGATGTAGATGATCGCCTCAGAGATACTCACCGGCAGCACTTGCACTAAGATCAGCGCAACCGCATACAAAATAACCCCTGCCGAAATACACTGAACCACAATGAACACGATGGAATTGATCGTGCGAGCAACAACGCCAAAGCGGTGCTCTAGGTATTCGTAAATCGAGGTTAGGCCGAGCTTGTAAAACACCGGAACAAAGAAAAGCACAGTGAAAAAGATCACTATTGGATAGTTCAAATGTACGCTCATCGCTTCCATGCCTGAGCTATAAACCCAGCCCGGCATGCCAACGAACGTCATTGCGCTGATGTAGGTTGCAAGAATCGACACACCTGCCGTAAACCAACCAAACTGTTTTCCACCAGTCGAAAAGTCGCCACCGACGCTATAGCGCCTATTAACTAAGTAGCTGATAAACAAAGTAGTTAGTACATAAAGAGCAATAACCACAAAACTTGAGTACGTAACCATTTTTAGATTCCGTTTATTGTATGTCGCAAATCATTCGCCGCCAATAGTACTCAAAAATGGATATTTTCCCTCAAAAACCCACAGTAAGTGTGACTATTATCACTAAGATAGACGATTAAACACTCAAATCGCCCCACAAAGCACAAAAACGCGATCAAATGAGATCTAGATCACCAAAATACACAAAATGGGTACGCACTCATTTTAAAATTGACTTTGATCACGGATCTAATAACCACAAAAATTCTATTATCTCTCCCGAAATGAAGACGGTGTGATGAAGCTAAATAATCAACACACAATAATTAAAACCAAAACCACCCTATATAAAATAAAGGTTTATCGGTCATGACCATTAAAAAACACATGAGCGAAGTTCCTATGATTCAAAGGGTAGCCGCATATCTAGCAATTCTAGTAGGTTACTTTTTTTATTGTTATAACTTTGTAATTATTGACTACGTACGCCCATACATTGTGGAAGAATATGCTGGTATTAGCCTTTCTGATACCGCTCAGTTCTACACTTGGCAGTCGGTTGGTGCTCTGATTGGTGCACTGAGCTGTGCATGGTTCGCAACCAAGTTCGGCAAGAAGTCCACACTAGTAGCAATTACGGCACTAAACGGTGGTGCAACCATCATCAACATGATGTTTACCGACTACGCTACTTGGGCTGCAATGCGTTTCATCATTGGACTGTCTTTAGGTGGTTACTTCACTGTAGCTGTATCTTTGATGATTGGCCTATTTACACCAACGGTTCGCGGTAAGTTGACTGCTTTTGCTTCTTCAATGTTCTCTGTTGCTTTAGTGGCAATGGGCGCTTACGCAGCCTTCATTACAAGTGTTGATGCACCTTGGCAGAGCCTAATGTGGGTAGGTGGTATTCCACCGCTTGTAGCAGCAGCGTTAATGATCTTTGTATTACCAAGCGACAAAACAGTGATCGCCTACGGTGAAGAAGATCAACAAACAACAACCAATGCAGCTGGGGAAGTAACCGAAGCTAAAAAAGGTTCTTGGGGTGAGATGTTAAGCAAGCCTTACCGCAAAATTACGATTACTTGTTTACTTCTTTCTGGTCTTAACTTCTACGGATTCCAATTCTTCGGTGGCTTTGTAACTACCTACCTGAAAGATGTTCGTATGTTTGATGGTGCAACCATCGGTTTGATCTTCTCTATCTCAGCATTTGGTTCACTCTTCGGTGCTTGGTTCTGGGGATGGGCAGCAGATAAGTACGGTCGTAAGATCAACGCGTTCGGTTTCATCCTCGCAGGTATCATGGTTTCTATCTTCTTTGTCGCACCTGGCGACATGATGATTGGTGGCCTAAACATGCTGGCTCTTCTAGGTCTTATCTACAACTTCGGCCTGTCTGCTTCTGCAGTATGGGGCGGTTACTTCTCTGAATTGTTCCCAGCACGCTTGCGTAGCTATGGTGCAGCTTTATTCCATGGCGGTCGTATTATCGGCATGTGGGCACCAATGGTTCTTATCTTCATCCAAGAGCGTACCGACCTACAAACAGCAATGTGGGGCTCACCAATCGTATGGATTATCGCCGGTCTACTATGGCTAACACTGCCTGAAACTCTTAAAGGTGGCGTCTTCGATAAGAGCAAAAAAGCTGAAGCAGCAAAAGCTTAATTCGACACTCATACGCTGAAGTTCAAATACGAAAAATTTAAAGCCGGCTGATAAGTCAGCCGGTAACAAAATCCAAATCGAGTCCTGTTCCGAATGTTGACTCGACAACACAAAGAGAAATTATTATGTCTAAATATCAAGAAGCTAAACGCATTGTTCGTGAATACTTCGATGCAATGGAAAACGCAACTCACGAGAACGTTGCTGAAGTTTTAAAAGCACACACTTCTGAAGATTACTTGTGGCGCGGTGTTTACCCATTCCGTGAACAAGAAGGCGCACAAGCAGCTGCTGACCTATTCTGGGCACCAATGATGAAGTCAATGACTCGCATGCAGCGTCGTCAAGACATCTTCATCGGTGGTAACAACGAAGTTAACCCAGATGAGATTTGGGTAATGAGCATGGGTCACTTCATGGGTCTATTCGACGCTGAATACCTAGGCATGCGCCCAACTGGCAAGATCATGAACGTTCGCTACGCAGAATTTAACTGCGTTGTTGATGGCAAAATCACTAAGACAGGCTTGTTCCTAGACCTTCTAGGCATGATGGATCAAGCGGGTTGCTACCCACTTCCACCATCAACTGGTAAGCACTTCGTATACCCTGGTCCACGCAACCACGATGGTCTGCTATTCGAAGACGCGGCTCCAGAAGAAGGTGTTGCGACACTTGCTCTAGTAAACAAAATGGTTGATGACCTGTCTGCTCTTAACGACAGCGGCGCGATGGGTTGCCCACCAGAAGTACTAGCGAAGAGCTGGTCAAAAGACATGATTTGGTACGGCCCATGTGGTATCGGCGCGTCTTACACAATTCCTCGCTACCAACAACAGCACCAACTTCCTTTCCGTAACAACCTGAAAGACAAGAAGTTCAACGGCCACGTTTGTCGTTTCGCTGAAGGCAATTTCTCTTGCTTCTTCGGTTGGCCAAACCTATCAAACACACCAACAGGTGGCTTCCTTGGTATGACAGGCGGTGAAGTACGTGCAAACATGCAAGTAGTTGACGTTTACTACCGTGACGGTGACAAGCTGTCTGAGAACTGGGTTCTTATCGACCTTCCTTACTGGCTGCAACAGCAAGGTCTAGATGTGTTCGAACGCACTTCAACCATCATGAACCCAACGCTGTAATCGATACGCTTTAATCCAAAAGATTGAAACGAAATAGTGGCAACCTAAATAGACATCTGATTTAGGTTGCCACGCTTACTGGGAGACCCTTCTCGCTCCTAGTAAGTGCTCCAACCAATTCATTATTGCTCCGCTAATAACTGAATCTACTCGTGCCTCATGGATGGGGTACACCCTGCCAAACCATTACCAATATAACGGGCTTGAAAGCACGGTGGCTTTCTACGGCCTGAATAAAGAGAATTACAATGAAAAAGTCGATTCTTTCAGCAGTGATCCTGACAGCACTTACCTCGGGTTCTGCTTTTGCTGCACACACTTTTACCAATGACGCGGGCGATAGCCTTACTTTAGACGGTCGTTTCGACGTTCGTTACCAAGACAAAGGTGAAGTCTTTAACTCAGATACCAATGCTTGGGAAAAAGATAACGGAGAATGGAACAGCGGTAGCTCTCGTTTCGGCCTTAAAGGTCAAATGGGACTCGATAACGGCTGGACTGGCTTTGGCCATGCTGAATGGGGTTACAACTCAGGTGCTAACGGCGACAATATTTACGACCGACTTCTATACGCAGGCGTAGAGCACGACAAATACGGCAAGATCGCAGCAGGTACTAAGCAATGGTCTACTTTTTACGATGTGGCTTGGTTTACCGATATGGGTCGAGTGTTCGGTTCGCGTGGTTCTGGTTACTACAACCTATCTGACTGGGGTATTGCGTCAGGTACAGGTCGCGCCGAGAACTCGATTACTTACCGCAACAGCATTAGCGACAACTGGAAATACGGCTTCACTTACCAAACCACTCGCGAAGATGTTGGTCTAGCTGACGGCTTAACAGCAACGCTGAAAAACGGTATGGGCGCATCAACGCTGTACACTGTTATGGATGGCCTAACGATTGGTTTAGCTTACCACCAGAATGAGTTTGATGATGTCGATGCGGGCGTTAAAAATATCAAAGATGGTGATACACAACGCATTGGTCTATTAGGTGTTAACTATACCAATGACGGTCTATTCGTTGGTTTCACCTACAGCCAAGGTTCAAACTGGGAAACCACCAGCCAAGCTGAATTCTACGACCACCGCGGTGCCGAATTCTTCACTTACTACCACTTTGAAAACGGTCTGCGTCCAACCTTTAACGTGAACTACTTAACGGATACCGACGACAACGCAAACGGCTACGAGCGCCAGCTTATTATTCCTGGCCTTGAGTACCACTTTAAGAAGAATAAGTTCTTAGTTTGGACGGAATACCAGTTTGATAATGGTAACGACAAATCTGTTGGTAACCATTACGAAAATAGCGATGACCAGTTCGCTGCAGGTATTCGTTACTACTTCTAACGATATAGCGGTATGTTGCTCATTTTATGGGTAAATTCGTAATCTAAAGCTCTGCTCTTACGCAGAGCTTTTTTGTCATTTCCTCTGAAATCCTACTGTTTTACCAATACAGAGAATGGGTTATACCCAACATCAAATTCAAAATAGTCATTATTCCTTATTTTTCATATCATTCCTTGGTATTACTTTATGAGTACGCACCTAAATATGTTACTCTGTGCGCAGTTAATTTGGTTCAAAAGTGTGGTCTATGAGCTCTCCAAAACACTCCACGGCGTCAAAGCCAACCGTCACCTCTAAAGATGTCGCTAAACTTGCTGGCGTTTCTCAATCAACTGTATCTCGTGTATTTGTCCCGGGCAGTTCAGTGTCTGAAAAGACCAAGCAGAAAGTGTTCGATGCAGCAAAATCGTTGAATTATCGTCCCAATGCCTTTGCCCGCAGTCTGACGACAAATGAGTCCAAATTGATTGGCTTAGTTTTCCCAGATGCCGACTACCCTATCCACATGAAAACTCTGCAGCTTATCTCTACTGAGCTACAAAAGCAGGGTTACTCTGCGGTATTGATTCCTTGGCAAGTTGATGGGAACGACAACCACTCGATTCCCAATATCTTCCAATACCGAGTTGATGGCGTAATTGCTGCTTCCGCGACCTTTAATAAGTCGCTTTATGAAGAGTGTGAAGAGTTCGACATCCCTATCGTTCAGTTCGCGCGTGTTGTTGAAGGGACGAAGAGTAGCCATGTGGTGAGTGACAACTACGCCGCTGGCCAAGTCGCCGCTCAGCATTTACATAACGTAGGAACAAAGTCAGCGGTTTACCTGACAGGTAACGTACCAACCTACACCAACGGCGAGCGTGAATCGGGCTTTTGCTCTGAATTCGAAGATCTCACTGGCAAGCAAGCTCGTGTTATTGAAGCTGACTATGACTACCTTGATGCACTAGATACCATTCGGACTCTGTTTTCAGAACCCACACATCCTCAAGCGATTTTCTGTGCGACAGATAACCTCGCGATGGCGGTAATGGATGTGGCGCGCTTAGAGTTCAACCTGCGTATTCCAGAAGATCTTCAAGTGATTGGTTTTGATGATATCCCGCAGACTCAATGGTTGAACTACCAACTCACTACCTTCAAGCAAGATTTCAGACGCCTTGCACGTGAATCAGTGAAAATTGTCGTTAGCCAGATTCAAGAGCAAGACACCAGCTTAGTTAAACTGATGGTGCCAGTGAAGTTCATTGAACGAAACACGACGCTAAAATAGAACCAACGTTAAGACGCATTCAAATAAAAATCCCGCTCAGTGTGAGCGGGATTTTTTATGATATTTAACTAGTTACCTACACCACCGGTCTTCTCTGCCGGAGAATCAGGCGTCACTGGAGGCCACTCTTGAAAAGTTGCTAGATGTTGTTGGACAGCAGCTTGTGCAGGACCAAATGCCCACATTTTTTGTCCCATCCATTTTAGGTACATGCCCGACTCTTCTGCCGCTCGCTCGTATGGGTCACGACGTAAGTTAAACAGTAATGGTGCGTTTAGCGCTTCTTTAGGACCACTCCAACCGTGATTTTGCACGATGAAGTGCGCCTTCCAATCACCAACACGAACCGCTTGCAGCTGATCTCGTTCGTAGTAGTAGATCTCTTTACGATTTGACTCGCCTTTCTCTGTCAACATGTCCACTTGGTTGTAACCATCAAGGTGCGCTTTAAAGCCATCGTGACCTTTCAGCATTTTCTCTTTAAGATCCGTTGGACCACCAGCCGCAGCAACCAGAGTGGGTAACCAGTCCATACCATCAAAGATGCCATTGCCTACAGTACCTGCAGGAATTTTACCCGGCCAGCTCACAAGTGCAGGAGCGCGAACGCCGCCTTCCCAAGTTGTGCCTTTTTCGCCATGGAATGGTGTCATACCGCCATCTGGCCAAGTCATGATCTCTGGGCCGTTATCGGCAGTGAAAATGATGATGGTGTTGTCTGCAATGCCGAGCTCTTCCATTTTGGCAAGCATCTCACCAACGTGATCATCGAGATCTTTCATCACCACTTCTTGCAATCCCCACCCATTCTGGCCAAGCATAGCTTCATACTCTTACTCTTACTCTTACTCTCAAAATTTAGCTCTTTAGAGAAAACATAGTCTACAATCAGGGATATACAAGTTGCATATAAGCAAAGTAAATCAAAGATCTAATCATTCATTAAGGCGCAGTTTCACATCGAATATAGGGATATCAATATGGCTAAATGGCATTACCTAATCGCACCAATGTTAGTTGTCAGTTCAACCGTTACTGCCCAAGAGGTAAGCTCAGAAACGAGCACAAAAAAATGGCAGCACAGCATTGAGATCTATGCTCAAGCTCTGAATATTCGAGGCGATACAACTATTGGTGGCCTATCTAGCGATGTGGATGTTGATCCTGCTTTCATCATGGATAATCTGGATATGGGCGCCATGCTTCGTCTTGAGGGGATTTACGAAAATCAGTGGGGATATTACCTTGACTACAGCTTTATGGATCTCAGTGCTAAGTCTGATTCGATCATCGGCAACACCGGACTTCTCAACGGCAAGCTTGAGATCAGACAAGGGGTACTAGAAGTAAAAGGCTTCAAGCGCTACCAATATGATATCGGTAATATCGACTACATGGTTGGATTACGTTGGTGGGACAACGATATTGATTCCAAACTCTATACAAACAGTGGGACGACGCTGAATTCAAGATCTTTGGAAGAAGATTGGATTGATTACCTGATAGGCGTTCGTTGGACGAAAGAACTCAACAAAAGTTGGACAGTACACACAAGCTTAGATATGGGGCTTGGCAGTGATACCGACTTTACCTCGTCGCTACTAACTGGTGCTCGCTATCAGATTAATGATTGGTCGGACTTAAATCTCGCTTATAAATCGACTTGGGTGGACTACGAAAACAAAGGGGCTTTTGAATATGACACGGCATCACAAGGTTTCTTAGTCGGTTGGGCTGCGCACTTCTAGTCAAACAATAAAAAGGTAAGCCTGATAGCGTCAGGCTTACCTTACAAAATCATCCTTTCTGCGCTCCTGCCATTTTTAAATAGCGAATAAGCAAAACAGAGAATAACTAATCAAGAATCTAGCTGTTTACAGAGCTTGGAACCACGCACTCTTGCTTCATGATTTTAAGGCCAACTTCGAGGGTTTCTGTCCATGCTTGTTCGACTTGATCATTGTAGTGAGGATCGTATTTCTTGACCGTATTGAGCAATGATTTAAACCACTCATTAAGCTCTTGCTCAGAGATATCCATTCCTAAATCTTTGTGCTGCTTTCCGAGTCGCTTCACGGAATTGCGCACACTGGGCAACCCAGCTGAATTATAAATGAGGATGATGGAAGCCTTGAGCATCTTAGTTTGTTGCTCCAGCCCTATATTTTCAAAACGCTCTGAAAACCTAGGATTATGCTCACAGAAATCAGCCAAGAATGTTTCTAGGAATTCTTGGTCGATTCTGCAACGCTCAAAGCTCTCATAAAACAGTTCGTTTGGTGTCATCTAGCCAATCCTTTGCAATGGTTTGTTCGCCCTGAACAACCGAGATGACTTAATTATACGCCACTGTGGCATAAAATGAACTATGCCTTAAACCGAACTGAGGCATAACGTGAACTGAGGAGTAAGGATAACTAAGGCATAAAGTGAGTTGCACAGATCTTGTTTCCATCAGGATCTCGCAAGTAAGCCATGTAAAGTCGACGCTCGTCAGAACCTCTCGCACCCGGGCCGTTTTCAATACTCGTTCCGCCATTTTCTACGCCAACTCGGTGCCATTCGTCCACCAGCTCAGGAGAAGAGGCTAGGAAGCCGATCGTCATACCATTGCCGTGCGTTGCTGGCTGGCCATCAATCGGTTTGGTTAAACCTAATACACCGGTTTGGCTCACGTAAATGCAGCGGCCTTTAGGGTCAACAGTACCTGCGCTGTAACCAAGCACCTTCATGATTGGGTCATAGAAAGACTTCGCGCGTTCAATATCTTCGGTTCCAAGAAAAACATGGCTGAACATAACTAACCTCTTCTTATAGTGAAAGAACATCCTAAACTAGACCCTTAATTCCAATTTGTCTAGACGAGATATCCCTACCATCACTGCTCTATTCATTGATAACACACATAGAATTGAGTTCGATGTTCAGACGAAATTGAAGCTAATCAACAATACGTTGAGCGCCCTGCCCTTGGTCATGCAGGATATCTTCAGGGTTTAATAGATGGCACTTTTGCATGCTCAAACAGCCGCAACCAATACACCCTGTTAGGTTCTCTTGTAGCGAGCGGATCTGTGCCATTTTGCTGTCGAGTTGTCCTTTCCACTTCTTCGCCACTCGATCCCAATCACGCTTGGTTGCGGTGTGGTTCATCGGCAAACTAGACAACTCTTCGGTGATCTCTTCAAGCGTAAACCCTATTGACTGGGCGACTTGAATCAAGGCGATTCGACGCAGCATCGCAGATTGATAACGGCGCTGATTACCATTAGTCCGAATAGAGGCAATTAACCCTTTGGTCTCGTAAAAACGCAGCGCAGAAGGTGCAACACCGCTGCGCTCCGAGAGTTGACCAATCGTTAAATACACGATGTTTTTCATGTCTGTTTACTTCCCTGAATGTATTGCTGATAGATTAGAATCCGTTTTCGATTATAGCTAAAGTTAGCCTTAAGTTTAGTTCTATTGATTACATTGCGTTCATACCACGAAAAACATCTCTATCTTTAGCAAAAACAGCCGCCAATAATGGCTGATTTGGCTTAGTTTGAAATATAAATCTTATATTCAGATCTTTTTCATGATCATCTTAAGATTGTCGATCATGTCTAGGTTGGTCATCTCACCAATCTCCATATCGAAGTTATCGTAAAAGCTAGGAACAGACATTGAACCTTTAACATCGGCATCGAAGTAAGGCGCAGAACTAACCGCAGAAGATAACACCGAAGTCGCACCGCCCGGGCCCGGAGAGGTAGCCAGCATAACCACAGGTTTGCCTTGGTACACTTTCATATCGATGCGCGATGCCCAATCAAATACGTTTTTAAAAGCCGCGGTGTATGAACCATTGTATTCAGCAAAAGAGATGACGACCGCGTCTGACTCTCCAATCTTCTCGAAGAAGCGTTGAGCGTGTTGATGAACGCCCGAGTCTTGCTCTCTTTTCTCGCTGTAAATTGGCATCTCAAAGTCATTAAGGTCGAGCACCTCGACTTGTGCACCTTCGACTAAACCTGCGGTGTACGCTGCAAGCTGTTGGTTAATTGATGTTGTACTGTTGGTCGCGCCAATCGCTAATACTTTCATTATTTATCCTCAAATTTTATTAGAAACATTTCTTTAAAAGTGACAAGGTGATTGTTTATGTTTTTAGATTGGGGAGGATGATAAAACCTAAAGTTAACTTTAGATAAAGCGATATTTTTTAAAAAATAGAAAATAATTTAAAAGCGTATATAAAGCAGATAATTACGATGGATGAAGTATGGCGTTGTATGACACTGGCAAAAATAAGCACACCCACAAATGCAGTGGGTGTGCTTTATCGAAAGGTTATTTACTTAAGTTTATTTAATGAACTGATACCCGAATAAGTTACGCCCGATAACTCTGCCATCTCGCGATTCCATGTTGCCAAATCATGAGGGTTAAATTGATTCAAATGATCATGCCCACACGCCCTCGCCATCACTTGCATTAATTCTGTCGAGGCCTCGAAAAAGTTCTTAAGCTGATTCGATGCTTTCTCGACATTTAAGCGTTGGCGTAAATCGGCCTTTTGAGTCGCTATACCCGCCGGGCAATTATTGGTGTTACACATTCTCGCTGCCACACACCCTATCGACTGCATGGCACTGTTTGAGATGGCGACACCATCAGCACCAAGCGCCATCGCTTTCACGAAGTCTATCGGCACGCGCAAACCGCCAGTGATGATCAATGTGACTCTGTCACTGACCCCTTGTTTATCGAGATAAGCTCTGGCACGTGCGAGTGCTGGAATAGTGGGAACACTGATATGGTCACGGAACATTTCTGGCGCAGCCCCTGTACCGCCACCACGCCCATCCAAAATGATGTAATCGGCACTGGCATCAAGCGCAAACTGAATGTCTTCTTCGATGTGATTGGCACTTAACTTAAAGCCGATCGGGATGCCGCCTGTCACCTCTCGAACACGATCGGCGAACTTTTTAAAATCCTCGACCGTTTTAAGGTCGACAAAGGTGGGTGGAGAAATCGCTGCCGTACCCGCTTCAATGCCACGCACTTCCGCGATTTTGCCTATGTTCTTCGCGCCCGGTAAGTGCCCGCCCGTTCCGGTTTTGGCACCCTGCCCGCCTTTAAAGTGAAAGGCTTGAACGTTTTTGAGTTTAGCTTCATCGTAACCAAACTGAGCACTGGCTAATTCATAAAAGTAGCGAGAGTTCGCCGCTTGCTCTTCAGGTAACATACCACCCTCACCAGAGCAGATGCCCGTCCCTGCGAGTTCGGCACCTTTCGCCAATGAGACTTTCGCTTCTTCAGACAGCGAGCCAAAACTCATATCAGACACAAACAAAGAGATGTCCAATTTAAGCGGCTTCTTCGCTTTGGGGCCAATAATCAGTTCCGTACCAACGGGCACATTTTCTAGCAAAGGCTTGGTGGCCATTTGTGCGACCATCACTTGAATGTCGTCCCAGTGAGGTAATAGGTGTCTTGGCACGCCCATAGAGGTCATTGGCCCATGATGACCGACCTTGGATAAACCATCACGCGCCAGTTGGTGAATAAACTCCACGGTAGGCTCTTCTTTGGTTGCAGAAGCTGCAGGAGACAAATCTGGCGCTGCCGCTTGAATGTGAACCTCTGGGCCTTCTTGCCCAACTTGTTCCGTCGTGAACTGTTTATGAGTGCCATCGCAAAAAGGAAGGTTGTTGGAATACTTACAGCGGCAAAGGTAGGCGTCTCCGCTCTCTTCGGCGACAAAGCTTTTCGGTTTGAAACCCGTACCGGCATGAGAACCATCACAAAACGGTTGGCTTTTCGATTTCCCACAGGTACAGAAGTAATATTCGTCTCCCTCTGTCAGCTCGACTTTGACGGGTTTGTTATCCGCGATTACCGGACTCTTCATAGTTCGTTCACCTTTTCTTTTTTATGATTTGATGACTGAAGCGATGACTTGCTCACAAGAGTAAAGTAAAGGTGAGATACGCTGCTAATTCAATAAATGACCTATTAGATAAGGTTAGTGAACCAACTCAATAGAAAGAAAAATGGCCGCCCAATAGGCAGCCATTATGTGTGATAGCTTAGTAGAAACTTATGTATGTGGGATTAATCAAACAGCTCAATGACCAGTTTGTTATCTCGGATTACCAGATTAGGTTCTGATGACTTGATCAACAACTCTTGAACCTTATTGCTGTCGAGTTTGTAGACTGGAGATTGAGACAAAGCAAAGCCGATCATCGACACGGCGGGTTTGAGTAATTTCTCTATTTCAGGAGAAAGCTGCTTTCCCTTCTCCTCAAAGCGCTCTAGTCGCAATGACTTTAAGTACACTTCACCACTTTCCTTGTCATATTCAGGAATCGCGCTGAATTCTAAATCTAGGTCCAACCCCATATTCGGCATATTGAAGACTTGAACTTTTGCATTGGTGTTCGCTAGCACTGACACTCGCTGTTCATCTGATCGGCCAATTTTTACTTGTAGATCATCGACCGCGACTTGCGCATACATCACGCTTTGTACACCTACCTCTTGTTCAAGCATGACTGAATCAGCAAGATATTCTGTCATCTCTTGCTCAGTCACGCTGTAGCTGACACAACCACCTAGAACTAGTGCAGACGCTGCTAAAATGAACTTTTTTGCTACGTTAATTATCATCAATATCAGCTCTTTATCGTTAGTGATTAGCGCGGAGTTTACTGTGTGATCATCAATAAATAAAACAGTAAAAACACGATATCCGTGAATACCTTTAATTAATAAGCACAAATATCAGTAAGTAAAGCACCTGATTGCCCTTCCTGCTTAAGACAACGCCATTTGTTAGTTCAAATACGTCAAATTTGTGTAGTCGAATTAATTAAACTCTTCTAAGCTTATGGGATATTTAGGGGGCTTACTGTAGGTTTCATCATGGAGTCGAAACATGAAGAGTGAGCACAATGCCATCAAAGAGAGTATCACCTGAACCTAAAATTCGTTCTGTGGTTCTGCTATGTAACTCAACATGCCTGCACCATAATCAGTGGGCGGGAGAACTGCGCCTCCATAACTGGAAAGCTCAAATTGCAGAAACGACTGAACAAGCCATTCACTTGCTCAATTCCCGCAGCAACAGCTGCGCACCAATTGTCGTTTCCTGTCTAACATCATCCTCGGTCGACAAGCAATGTGAGCAAATATCAACGTTGAAGGCACGCTTTCCAAGTTTAAAAGCAATCGCTATCTTCAACCAACCACCAAGCCGAAACTTATCGCTCATTAAGCAAACCTATTGGGATTATTACCATCTACCAATTGATATAGAGTGGCTTTGTCGAAATTTAGGGCATGCGTATGGCATGGTAGACACCAAACAGAACAAGCCTAAGCCTGCTTCGTGCCATAAATATCAATTGGTGGGGAAATCCAACACCATCCAACAACTTAAAAAGAAAATAACTAAGATCGCTAACAACGATTTTCCAGTACTGATTCAAGGGGAAACAGGAACAGGAAAAAGCCTATGTGCGCGTTTAATACATGAAGCCTCAGCTCGCAGCCAGAAACCTTTTATCGCAGTAAATTGTGGCGCAATTCCACAGTCACTGATTCACTCCGAGTTATTTGGTTTTGAAAAAGGCTCATTCACAGGAGCAAACAAACGCTACGTCGGACACGTGGAAAGAGCGAATGGTGGCACACTATTTTTGGATGAGATCGGCGACCTTGAACTGTCGCTGCAAACTTACCTACTCCACTTTCTAGAAAATAGTTCGATAGAACGACTCGGCAGTAATAACCAATTGCCCGTAGATTGCCGTGTAATTTTCGCCACCAACGTCAATATCGAACAAGCCGTTGCTGCGGGTAAATTTCGAAAGGATCTCTTTCATCGGATTAATGTACTTCCATTGGACCTAGTACCACTCAATGATCACAAGGAAGACATTGAAGATTTGGTTCGCTTTGAACTGAAGCACAGTTACGCGTCCAAAATCAAACTGCCTAGTGACACCCTTGAGCAAATGAAACAGTACCATTGGCCGGGCAATGTCAGAGAGTTATTCAACTGCATAAAAAGGGCGATTGTTCTTTCTAATTCAAACGTGCTCTCTACTCGTCATATGGGGATCCAATTGAAAGATGCGTCGCCCGATACAGAGACTGACACACGACTTTCCTCAAAAAATATTCGTCGAGTGATTCAGCAACACCACTACAATATTTCCCAATCTGCTAAAGCGTTGTCTATTTCTCGGACAACCTTGTATAAGCTAATTAAAAAACACCAAATAGTAATTTAAGTCGTCTAGTTAATTAATTACCTAACAAAAAAGCAACCTAACGAACTAGGCTGCTTTAGAGATTAATTGAGTACAATTAATGAAAGTACTTATGGCTCAGATACAGGAATTGGACAAACATCACAGGTTGCAATGTTCGATGTTTCCATAAATGCTTCTTGCAAGAACAGCGAGTCAAACGTTGCTGTCACCTGATTCGATAGCATTCCGTCTACTCCAGTTGGTAACACATTTGGCGCATAAGTTTTGCTTACTTGTGTACACACTTGACCAATCGCATCACCAAAGTTCGGTATCCACTCCCCTCCACCGGTTTTACAAGCAAACAACTCAGGGTCGGCACTTAATACGCTACATATATTACCAGCACCACATGTGGTCACATCCTCAAGATCATCACAAGGTAAAGCGAAGTCGAGGTAATAACTGCTGTTGACGACTTCGGTAGGTAAGTCAGAACGGCTCAAAGAGTCATCCTTAGAATCCACCAGCGATTCAATGGCCAATGGGATATCACCGGTATTACATATTTCAACATCATAGGTTTTCTTAAGCACAACTTGACCACTATCAACCTCTAAGAAGCTATTACATACCTTAGAAATCTCAACCATCGGGCTCAAGTCTATTGGTGGACAATTGTAAGCCACAGGAGCTTGAGCATTCACGATGAGCCCATCAAGATCCACTGAACCATCGATCACACCGACGGCACCATTATTTACTGACAAGTAATTACCCATGAATGAGAATGACTCACCGACGCTCCACACTTCATCACCGTTCCCCACCACAGGAAGCGCACCTAAGATTGGTGACTCAGATAAAAAGGCCACTTCATAATCACCATTGGTGCCTAGCGAGCCAGGTCCTGTATTGGTGACCGTCACGGTATAATCGATGTTAAACATGCCATCAACCGTAAAGCTGGTGGTGTTACAAGTCGCTGCTATATTGATGCTACATAAACTGAATGAACCGACAACGAAGTCAGCCAAAGATGCATCAATCGAACGTGAAGCTCGTGACTCTACTAAGAAGCTACTGAAACAAGGAATGTCGCTGATACCAAACTCATCGTTCAACAACGCAGATAAATTCAGGCGTCCTTCCACAAAGCTCTCTGTCGGAATAGACGTTGTTTCCCCCGTTTTCGCGAGATAGTCCCAACCTTGCACATTCGGTAGCGGTATTGCTCCAATAGAGTCATCATTTGAAATCGCACATATTTTCTCGACACCAACAGCACCACTGCCACATCTTGCACCCACGAAATCATTCGATTTAGGGTCTCCAGCCGTTTGGAACAGTCTGGTCATGTTGTCGGTGACATCACCATTATTTAAATCCCACTGCAACACTTCTATATACGGATTACCACCACTCGCTTGTGGAAATGAAATCAGCACGAGGATGTCTCCATTGACATGCTGCCCAACAAAGTCGCCTTTGGTTTTCCCATCCGGCAACCCAACCTGGTCTTGTAAGAACCAGAAGCCAATGTACATATCACCATTGTTCGCATATCGGTCTGCACCAAAGTAAATCAACAAGTCACCTTCGCTTTCAAAGGCAGCGGCATACGCATTAGTAAAGTCATCTTTGGGTTGTGGTGACGCCGTACGGAACGCCCAATCCGTAATGTCGGAATCATCTTTTGATCCACCCTTCCAAAAGATTTGGTCGATACCGTTACGATCTTTTTGGAAAAATTCCGCAATCCCAACCATGCTGTTGGGATCATTTACGTCGTCCCAATCGATAGCACTATTATCACTGCTAGCATTACCATCAAGTTCCATCACATCAACAGTAGCCCACACCAACTGAGGGCTACTAAACAACAAAAGCACACTAAGTAAATAATTTATAACCTTCATGTTCTCTCTCCATTTATCCATACTTATGCTTTTCAGGATGTTCTGCCTGCCCAAATTGGAGAAATCCTTTAGCAATTCGTAGGTTCGATAGAGCATATTCCAAGCCAACTTCAACTAATTGATTTGGTTGATGTTTATATATTGAAGGCACACCTTTATTGAACATTTTGTTATCATTTGTCCATAAAGTCGAGATTTGACCCAATAATCAAGGACTTGAAAGTGTGAACAAAGTGTCTAAGTCAGACATATTTAGAGCTTTGATACGAGGAGAGTGATCTTTAAAAGGTACAATAGCGTAGCCACTTTAAGCTTATCGAATAACAAGCGTTTGAAGGGTGCCGACTTAGCGGGCAACTGAAGGTTCTTCTAACTAAGCAACAGGCGAAAAAAACAATGACACAACTGACGATATTTTATGATGGAACCTGCCCACTTTGTGCAAAAGAGATGGCAGCACTGACTAAGTCTGATTCCAAAGATCAGATCCAGACCGTCGATATCTATAGTGAAGCATTTTCAAACTACCCGCAGATAGATGCCGAGGCAGCCAATACAATTTTGCATGCATTGGACGAAAACGGAAAGCTGCTGCTCGGTTTAGACGTGACTTATCAAGCGTGGAAGCTAGTAGGAAAGGGTTGGCTGTATGCCCCGTTACGTTGGGCGATTTTTAAGCCAATGGCAGATTGGTGTTATCTACGGTTTGCCAAAAATCGATATAAGATTTCGTTTTGGCTAACCGGAAAATCACGTTGCAACGGTAACAGCTGCACAAAATAGTGTTGAGTTAAGACATGCCGCTGGCGACTTTATAGTAAACGATGCCAAACAGAGCTGCGAACACCAATACCGTAACGGCCACTTTCAACCAAATAAATTTCATGCTTTGTCCTTATAATTCTATTTACTGTTTCACGCGACAAGTTATCACAACAAAACATAAGGTTGTGTAGTGATTGATAGAACTTTGTAGTAAACCCTGATTCCCAGAGAGAACCTTTATGTCGGCAAAAGAGAGAAACCTTCCCACTCATCGACTTTCTAGATTTAGTAAGTTCGCCTCGTTGGCGACAAGAGTCGCGGGTAACGTGCTAACGGAAGGCACCAAACAGATTGCACAGGGCAACAGGCCCAAAGCAAAAGACTTACTGTTAACGCCACAAAACATTGCTCGCCTGACCGATCAACTCGCACACCTACGTGGCGCTGCAATGAAACTGGGGCAGATGCTTTCAATGGATGCGGGGGATATTTTAGAACCAGAGTTAGCCGACATTCTTTCTCGTCTGCGCTCAGACGCCGACCCTCTGCCAACCAAGCAGCTCAATCAAGTGTTAGAAAGCTCGCTCGGAAGCCAATGGAAAACCGAATTCCTTTCCTTCAACTTTAAACCGATTGCCAGTGCCTCCATCGGCCAGGTTCACCAAGCCTACAGTGATGCGGGGGACAAACTCGCCGTCAAAGTCCAATACCCAGGCATTCGAAAAAGCATCGACAGTGATGTAGATAACGTAGGCACACTGCTCAATATTGTTGGCTTGATACCAAAGTCGGTCGACTACAAAGGCTTGTTAGAAGAGGCAAAGAAACAGCTCCACGATGAAGCAGACTATGCTCGCGAGGCTGACTACGCGACTCGTTATCACGATGCACTAAAAGAGCACTCTCACTTCGTGGTACCTAAGATTCATCAGCAAGTCTCTTCAGAATCGGTGCTCGCCATGGACTTCATCGAAGGCGTCTCGATAGAACAAATAGAAAGTTACGATCAAAGCACCCGTGACTTTGTGATGCACAGCTTGCTTGAACTTCTGTTCAGAGAATTGTTCGATTTTAAGATGGTGCAAACCGACCCCAATTTCGCCAACTACCTCTACGTTGAAAACACCCGACAAATTGGCTTATTAGATTTCGGAGCAACCCGTGAATACAGCGACCGCTTCAGCGAGGGTTATCGCTTAGCCTTTTCGTCAGTAATTAATAACAATGAGCAAGGGCTCAACCAAGCGTTAGAGCAAATTGGATTCTTTAGCGAGACAATCCTCCCCGATCAACGCCAAGCGATTCTAAACCTCGTAAAAATGGCCTGTGAGCCGATGTTGGTTGACGAAGAGTACGACTTCAAAGCCAGTGGTTTAGCACAGAGACTTCGTGAAGCAGGCACTATATTGAGTATGGAGCAAGAGTATTGGCACACTCCGCCCGCCGATGCGCTGTTCCTGCACCGAAAAATTGGTGGTATGTATCTATTAGCAGCTCGCCTTGGTGCGAAAGTGAATATCAGACGTTTGGTCGCTCCATATCTCATAGCAGATGAGCAAAAGCACAACTAAAAGCGATATGGAAAACGACAGTAAATAATACGCAAAGTGATCATTTCAACGTGCTCAAGAGTAATGACCATTACGCCAACTAAAATGAGCCAAACCTATGAAATGTTCACTACTTTGCTCAACCGTATTGATTACCAGCCTAACAAGCTCTATCGCTTTTGCAGCGAGTTGCCCCGAGATACTTAATGGCAAACAACGCTTGTTAAACTCAACCGAAGAAATCGCCTTGTGTGATGAATTTCAAGGCAAGACTCTGTTAGTGGTTAATACGGCAAGCCAGTGCGGCTTCACTCCGCAATTTGAGCAGCTCGAGCAACTTCATCAAACCTACAAAGACCAAGGCTTCACGGTTATCGGCTTTCCAAGTAATGATTTTCGCCAAGACAAAGGGAGCGAAGAGAAATCAGCTAAAGTCTGTTACCTCGACTATGGTGTGACCTTTCCTATGATGGCTCGAGCTTCACTGTCTGGTAGCAACGCCAACCCTGTATTTGCAGAGATACAACAACAAGCAGGCGTAACGCCCAAGTGGAACTTCTACAAATTCTTGATCAGTAAAGAAGGCAAAGTGGTCGCCACCTTCCCTAGTTCAACATCACCAGTGAGTGCCACACTCAAAAACGCGATTGAGCAGCAGTTATGAGGGCGGACTATATGACGACAACTCAAACCCGTAACACCATGGCGAAACTGGGGTATATGGGGTTAATCCCTTTTCTATTTGGCCTACTGCTGTCTCTGACCGACAGCCAATTCATCGGAATAAGTGGGGAAACGCTCTTCATCACGTACAGCGTGGTTATCTTGAGTTTTCTTTCAGGAATCTTATGGGGAAATGGCATCGAAAATTTCGAAAGCCAATCAAGCAATAAAGCGCTGATTCTCAGCAACGTGATTGTGTTAGTCGCATGGTTGGCGGTGTTGCTTGGGGAGCAAAAAGAGTTTCTCACTACCCTGATTCTCATCATTGGCTACATTGCGGTTTGGCGAACAGAAAGAGCTATGAGAGAAGAGAACCAAAGTGAAGGCCCTGATGGATACTTTGATATGAGAACTCGGCTCACCTCTAGCGTGGTACTAATGCACGGTATCGTGATGCTGACCTAGCTCTGTGAAGCTTTATTTGAAGTGTGAGACTTTAACTTAGTTGGGGGCCTTTGATTAAAACCGTTAGCAAAAATCTAGATGATTAGCTGCATCACCAACCTTGGCTCATCATCACCAAAGTAGTTTTCTTCTTGTTTAATCATAGTGAATCCCATCGATGCATAAAGCGCACAAGCCGACGCGTTATTTGGGTCCACAGTAAGTAGTAGCTTAGATTCTTGAGGAATCTGAGCTATTGCATGCTGCATCAATTTTCGGCCAATCCCCATCCCACGATAATTCAGATTCACTGCCAATGATAAGACCCAAAACTCATACGGCTTATCTGTGGTTGTCATCAAAGCATAGCCCGCCAACTTCGATTCTTGTTTAGCAACTAATAAGCCTTTACCCCAGCAATCAAACGCCTGACGAAAGAAAAACTGCGGATACGCATGGTCGCCAAACAAAGCATGTTCAAGCTGGTAGATATCAGCCAGATCTTGTTTTTCAGCACAGACAATGTTCATAGAGAGACCTTTATAGATATGACTACAACCGCCCTACCACTACAGTCTGCCTTCAACTGAAGACAACCAAGTAGGTATTTGCTCTCTATACCACAGGATGTATTTCGAAGCTTGGGGGTTGTTACGCGCGACTAATATATTCGTGACTTCGATTACGATCCAGCTTTTCGCGATGATCAATTGCCTTATTAAATCTTCTCGGGAAATCAAATTGTTATGATGTAGGTAATGGTCAACAATAAACTCATAATCAGACAAGGTTCCCATGCGAGAAACGAGCGGCGCTAAATCGATAGCTGGGCTGCCATAGCCAAAACGCTCCCAATCAAATAACACCAGCTGACCGTTATCTCTTCTTCCCCAATTTCCCTCGTTCGCATCCCCCGAGACCAAGGTTTTATGGTCGAACAAAGCACCACTCAATCGCTGAATGCGCAGTAAGCTATCTTGAGTAACTTGAGGTAATTTGAGAGACGCTAATGCTGTCTCCGTTTCTTTTAAGTGCCAGCAATGCTCTTTGACCGCAAAACTAGGCAGATATTGAGACTTATGAATACGAGATAGCTGCGGATACACCTCAAGGGTGGCTTGAAGTTCATTTAATGTCAAAGAGTGTGGAATGTACTCGATAAAGAGGTCGTTTCCTTGTACAGCCAACAATTTAGGGCTGTGTACACCAGACAACTGTTGCGCAGCATGTTGATAAAAGGAAATCTCAACCTCACCCGCTCCTTGCTTACGAATACAAGGTTCACCGTTAAGTTGTTCTATAGATACTCGAGCAGAACCCATTTGCGATAGATCTCTGGTACTCATGAACCTCTTCTCCAGCTTTCATGTATACAAAGGCAATCTAGAACCAAAAACTACTGTCGACTAACCAACAGATTCGCGCCAGATAGAGCAAGAAAAACCGAGCACGCTTTGTTGAAACGTTTTGCCATTTGCGGCTTGGAGAACCAGTTTCTTAGGTATAAGCCAAAAGCCGCGTAGATCGATATCGCGAGCATTTCTAACACTAAGAAGGTGCTTCCTAGGATAAAGAACTGCGTGTTTACATTCGCGGTGACATCTACGAATTGAGGTAGGAATGCAGTGAAGATAAGTATCGCTTTTGGGTTGCCAGCCGCCAGTGCGAATTCTTGTTTAACAAGACCAAACCAGTTCTTATTGCGCTCAATGTCCGCGACAGGGCTGGCTTGTGAACGCCACAGGTTGAACGCTATCCACAGCAAGTACATCGCGCCAAAAAGTTTGATAAGGAAGAACAAGGTTTCAGAAGTATAAAGAACGACAGCCAAGCCAGAAGCCGCCAAGGCGATCATGCCAGAAAATGCTGTGATTCGCCCTAATCCCGCAACCAAGGCCGCTTGAAATCCATAACAACGGGCGTTGTTCATTGATAACAAATTGTTGGGGCCCGGTGTCATATTGAGCGCAAAACAAGCCGGGATAAACAGCAGTAACTTCCAGATTTCCATTGGTGCTTCCTAATTGCCAAATGCCGCGATTATAAAATCCTTAAACAAGGTCTTATCGTTTATAGCAGCATTTCATATCTTTTGTAACTGCATAAAAAAGAAGCACCAAATCTATACAGTCACTTTTCAATCAGTTCTCAAAAAACTGTTCGTACTCAGGTGTCGATAAATTTTCAGCTACGCCAATTTCACCGACGAAATAGATAGCACTCGCAATTGTGTCTATGGTTGGGTTTGATTCTCGCTCTGGAAAATCGCCAACGACGGGAACAGATTTTGGCGCAGACACCGAACTGCAAACAAGGCTGTTACATACCCTGTCTTGATGTTCTAAGGAGATAACTTCGGGCACTTCGAACAGCTGCCCCTGTATGTCGTGGCTAGACAATTCAGAAGAAGCGTACGATAAGGTTGAGAATAGAGCTGAGAGCACAATCCACTTATTCATGTATCTTTCCATTGATGGCATTCATTGAATTTATAAATACTATCGAATCTTACACATTATGAACAGTGTTTTATTTCAATTTGCGTGAGACTGCTTTCCCAGCATGAACTTATCGAGCAAAGCTTGCGGGACAACGATCACCGAGTATTTCACAAAGGCCACCAGCGTGATGAGACCAACAGCCGTTCCAAGGATAAAGTCATGGACATCAACCAACACCAATCCCAGAAGTTGGTCACTCGCTATCGCCACGAGTGCGATGCTGACTGCGGTTACCCACTTGCTGTGTTCATAAGGTAATTGTTCCATCGCTTGGCTTACAACATACAGAAGCATGAGTCGCACAACATAAGTTGCACAAAGAACCGCGACAACACCCCACACGCCATAAATAGGCGTCACTGTGAAATAACCAATGGCCGCTAAGACCGCACATCCACCTTGAATCCACATTTGAGATTGGCTTGAGTCACCGCTAAAACAACCTAGATTCAAATAATCTCCTGCATTTTTGATAACGCTAATCGCAAGCAGCGCGACAACAATGGTCCCCGCGTAGTGATAACTGCTCGGTAAAATGAGAGAAATAAACCCGGGTACCGTTAGAATCATCAACGAACCTAAAACAATAGCGAGGTTCACTCCGACTAACGCCCTATCGGCGCACATCTTGCTGCCACCCGGCTGTTGAAGCATAGCGACACGGTTTGGAAACCACCAAAGCGCGTAAGGCTGTAACAACAAACCAAGAATCAACGCGAACTTACCGCTAACCGCATAAATCGCGAGTTCTTCGACACCGACGAAGCTTGCCATCACCCAGCGGTCGAGCCCCATGGTCATATACATTGATGCCCCGCCAACCAGAACGGGCAGTCCGAATTTTAAGATCTTCGCTGAGTATTTGAAGCAACCAAAAGCTCCCATCTCTTGCCATTGATAACGCACTAAGCAAACCATCAGCAACACACTGGATACCGCAGCTGAAATCAACACGCCATCAATACCATATCCGGCCTCTAGCAGAACAAAAGTCATGATGGCTTGAACACCGGCTTTCAACACATTGAGCATGCAAAAACGTTTCGCCATCGCGTTCATTCGCATCAGTGTGAGCGGGATAGAAATCGCCCCATCGAGCATGGTAGGAATAAGCAGAAGCAGTATCTGGTAAGCCTGGAATTCAACAGGCAACATTAAGATTAACAACGGCATACTGAGAGCAATCAAGGCGCCCCCAAGCACGCAAACCAACACACTCAATGTGAAGCAGTTCGAGACGAGCTTTCGCTTTTCATCACCTTCGGCGACACCCACATAACGATACATGGCATCGACAATACCGAAGCTGAACAATATCGTCCCAATGTCTGCCAGCAAGACGATGGCTTCTAAGGAACCATACTCTGCCAACGTCATATTGTGCGTAATGTACGGGATCATCACCAATGAGATCCCTTTCATCATCAATATGCCGATGGCGTAATAAGCCGACTGCTTTAATGAACCCATAGTCGTCACCTATTCCTTACCAAGCTGGCTTTAGGAAACTTTTACAGTCTCCAATTAGGTGTCGCAACGTGCGTTTTTGAGGTGACATGACCAAAGAACGGAAACTATAGGCAATAGCCTGTCTGTTCTGTTGTAAACCTCGATAATAGTCAGCGTAACCTTCAAGTATTCTCGCCTTGGCAATATTGAAGCTAGACTGTGGTAGGTTCCAACTTTCGCTATCGTCTTGATAGCGTTGGAGAATGGATTCTATGGACTGCAAGTTCCTAAGTTTGAGATTCTCAGTTTGAGTCACCGAGGTGGCTCTCATCAAGTACCCAACCTGCACCGAGTTCAACACACCTATCTGATGATTTTCACTCATTCGGAGCCATAACTCCCAATCTTCACCGTACTTGATGTCTGCATTAAAACTATCAGTTTGAGAAAACACCTCAGCCTTGACCATAACGGTCGAGGTACCAATCACGTTGTTTTCGATGATGAACTCTAAAGGGTTTTCTATATTGATGAACAACTCGTCTTGGTCTTGAAATTGTGACCAATAACTAAAGCAGTCAACAATGACTTCGTAATCTTCAGTTAGGTGTTCGTAATTGGTAAAGCTCATCGCCAGATCAGGGTATCGCTGGTGAAACTCAAGTTGGCGTTCGATTTTTTCTGGGAACCAAAAGTCATCCGCATCTAAAAAAGCGATGTATTCACCGGTCGCTTTCTCAATACCAAGATTCCTAGCTTGAGGCGCACCAACACCCAAGGTGGATAACTTAATAATGCGCTCGTCGTGTATCGTCGCAAGATAGGTCGATGTCCCATCATTACTGTTATCATCAATAATAATCAGTTCGACGTCTTGATGAGTCTGTTTAAGCACACTACCGATCGCTTTCGGTAGATAGTCTAAACAGTTGTAGGTAGGAATAATGATACTTACTTTAGCCATAATGACGCTCTCACAGTTATACGTTATATGACCAACATTGCATGTTCTGTGCCGATCGCTTATCTCTACTGGATTGCTTTTATATCAGCGACCTACAAGCCTATTCGCAAAATGACGACGAGACGTAAACAACGGAGAAACTCAAAATTCCAATTTGATTTCCATTTTGAGAAAACCAGCTCTATTTGAGCGATCACCGCAGGAAAATCATCCCTATCCCCTCTAAAACGCCCTTTAAAACCCCATTCAATCTTGGTTCGTATTTTGCTTTATTGGTTATTACCTTGGCTTGATAGCTGTAATCACATGGATTTGAGGAGTAAGGAATGAAGAAAGTAGCATTTGTGGCGCCAACCTACCCAGTACTCAGTGAGACATTCATTCAAACAGAAGTCGAGTCTGTGAAAGCTTGTGGGCATGATGTTTGTGTAATGACGTTCAAAATTGAAAACAGTGAAAAGCAGTTCGACTACGACATTGTCGAAATAGGTAAAAATGTTCGGATGGGTAAAATCCCCAGCATTAACTGGTTAGGGTTCATCATGGCTGTTTCATTTGTCTCTAAGCAAAATAGCATGCCCAAAAGGTCGCTTTTCGTTTATGGCTTTAAACTGGCTCTGCAACTGGCAGAAAAAGACATCGATCATGTTCATGCACACTTCTGCCAACACACAACCGCGCATGCCATTGTTGCCGCGAAACTTCTCAACATTACTTGCTCGTTTGTCGCCCACGGACACGATGTGTACGAGTTTGCTTATGATATTGAACACAAGATCTCATCGAGCGATTTCGTGGTAGCGGTCTGTAAAGACATGCTCACCGATTTCAATAACATGGCAAAAGGCAACATCAAACTGCTGCATTGTGGTGTGAACACCAACCAATTTAAGCTACAACCCAAAACGGATACCAAGCTTCTGCGCCTTGTGTTCCTTGGTCGACTCGTCGAGCAAAAAGGCATTCATTACTTGATAGATGCGTTGGCACCGATTGCTCAACCTCTGAATATCCACTTGGACATCGTTGGGACTGGGGATATGGAGCAGCAATTGAAAACCCAAGTAGATCAACACGGACTCACTCAACATGTCACCTTTCTTGGCGCACAACCTCACGAATGGGTAAAAGAGAATCTACCCAATTACGATAGCCTGATCGCTCCATTCTGCTTTTCAGAAACAGGCTGCGTCGACACAGGGCCACTCGTGTTAAAAGAAGCGATGGCTGTTGGTACGCCCGTAATCACCACCAACATTATGGGGTGTAAGGAGATCGTCACGCCAGAGACCGGATTTTTGGTCAATGAGAAAAGTGTTGAGGAATTAAGAGAAACCATTGAGCGTTTTGCACAGCTCAGCAGCAATGACAAAACAGAAATGGGGATGAAGGCAAGAACAAGAGTCGAGCAGAACTTCAATTCATTTAAGCAAGCACAGCAGCTATCTCACTGGATAGAAAACCCAGCTTAACGCCATAAGCAGTAAGCAATAAGAAATGAGCGTTATAAAATGAGGTAAGAACAAAGCGCTACATTGTTGCACACTGTAACGCTAAGATTGTGATGCCTTAACTATCGAGCCTTCTTATCCGGCGCGCAAAGCTAAGATTTCAGTAAGATCGTTAGTCTCTGAATATCGACTCAGATTTTGCTCTTTAGAAGAAATCGCCACAATAGACATGCGGTCGGCCAGCTCGTTGCCTTCAATACCTACGTGTCCATTAACGTGGTGGATGGTAATTTGAGATGCGAGTTCTTGGTAAAGCGCATAAGCAGGCTTGATGATATCAAGGTTTTTGATCTCGCCACCCGACTTCGTCCAACCCTTTTTCTCCCAACCTGATGCCCACTTAGTAATGCAGTCTATCGAGTATTTCGAGTCACAATAAATCGCTACAGACAAACCGGCTTGGAGCTTTTCTTGCGCAAGAATGAAGGCTTGCTTTAAACCTTGCAGCTCAGCGGTATTATTCGTGCCCATCGGTTGATACAAGCCATACCACAACTCGGTTAGCTCATTATTCAAGTAGACCGCTAACCCCGTTCCCGCTTCACCAGGATTGGGCTCACAGGCCCCATCGGTAAAGATCTTGATGTCAAAAGGCATATCCGTAATTTGCTGCTGAGAAAGAGGCGGTACCTTCGCTTTAGTGGCTGTACGTGGCTTCGAAAATGCAGGCTTAACTCCTGAACTCGACTGAGATGCAGAAGACGCTTTACCACCGAAAGCAGACTCTGCTTCACCTAGTGTTGGAAACGATTTATATCTCGCGCCTGCAAAACCATCGACTTGCGTTTTACACTCGTTCCAAGTGGTAAAAATACCCGGTGTGCGACCTTTCCAAACCACATAATATTTCTTAGCCAAATTAACTCCTTACCAAAACCTAAATACACAAAAGGTGAATCAATACATTAGAAGTCACCACGCCATGCGTTGCAAGGTCAATCAATTAAAAAGATATTCAACCGCGACAAGGTTGTAGAACAAGAACACCGCCATGCTGACGCCTATCGTTAACAGCACATTACCCGTCTTCCATATCAACAGGCCTGTCACCACCGCGCCAATCAAGTATGGGTTCTCTAGGCTTGGCCAAAATGTTTGTTCTGGTGCAAACACAATCGGCCCCCAAATCGCAGTCAGAACCGCAGGGCTTGAGTAACGTAGCAAGCGTCGCGCTGTTTGATTTAAGCGAAGCGGGATTGCAGGTTCTAAGAACAGATACCGACTAAAGAACACAATCGCCGTCATGAGTAATATCGTTAGCCAAATCATCTCTATTTCCCCTCCGTGATTGGTTTATTGCCATTGTTTCGCTCTTGAAATGAATCGCTGAAAAAGCCTGCTAACATGCCAGCAATCGCTGCAATCATTAGCCCACCTTCAACATTGTTCACCGACATAGCAACCGATGTAACCAGAGAAACCACCACACATACAACTACAGGCAATGTTCTGATTAATGGAAAAACCAACGCGATAAAGGTCGCGGCTACCGCGAAGTCGAGACCGATTTCATTGAGTGACGGAATTTGGCTTCCTGCGACTATGCCAACGAAACTCGCGATATTCCAAACCAGATAAAAACCACCGCCAACACCCGCTGCGTACCAACGATTAAACTCTTGTTGAGATTGCCCGCTACATATCGCAAACAGTTCGTCGGTGAGCCAAAAGCCGAGTAATAGACGCCAGCGAGCCGGAAGATGACTGATTTTGTCGCGCATCGATACGCTGTATAAAAAATGCCTTGAGGTGATGAACAACGTGGTCAGCAACATAGTGCCAAGGCCAATACCCGCTTTGAACATGCCCGCGGCGACCAGTTGCGCTGAGCCTGCGAACAGAATCGCTGACATCGCTTGTGCTTGCAGTTGATTCAATCCGGCGTCTATCGCGTATGAGCCCGCAAGAATTCCCCATGGGATCACAGCGATACTCAGCGGCATTCCAGCTAAAACGCCCTTCCATAACTGAGTGCGCCTATCCACCTTTTGATTATCCATATTATTCTTTTCTCTCTTCACATTGGCTATTCAATGTAAAAACACCTGAGTGGGTTCGATTGTACAAACTTGCTCGATTTCGCGATCGAATTAACGTGTCTGATTTAGAGCATTTTGATGTATTGCCCCGGCGTTTAGCTCTCGTGGCTATGAGGTGAGAAGTTCTGCTTTTCGTATTCAGCATTGAGAATTTCAAGGCCACCGAGTTCTTCTGTGATCTTATATTCGGCCTTTTCTTTAGAACGTTTCTTGTTCTCCATAGCAATTCCCAAGCCTGTTAATTATCGAGCGACTTATCAGTCTACTCTATAGGCTCTTTCAGCTTTTGTACAAAATTGCGCACTTGGCGGTTAATGCGCTTTTTGACCAAGGAATTAAACGGCTCAATAACGTTTTCTAATTGCGAGCAAGATCGTGCTCTTTAAGCAGTTGGCGAAGAATTGACAAATCAGTGACTTAATCATGCTCATAATCCCCGCCAACTATTGGTAACTGTTCAGAGATATGATGAAGAAAGCCTTAGCATTGATCTTTTTCTTGAGCCTTACAGGCTGCACGCACAATCAATCCAAAGCACTAAGCATGAACTCCTCGTCGGTTAATACATACCCACAATCGATGTCGAACCTGCAACTGTGCGATACCTTGTATTACGGGCGCTCGAGCAACCAAACATTGGCGGCCATTGGCAGTGAGTTTAATCGAAGAGGATTGTCGAAGAGTTGGTGTGATACCGAAACCAACAAGCTTTATCTAACAAAGACAATTGATTGGGTAGCTGAACAAGTCGAAGACAAGGAAGATTCAGAGGAAGAAGCGTCTGCAGTTGTGCTGCCTGCGAATTAAAAAACTCAAACTTGTTGGACGAGGTAATTAGACTGCTGCAGATAACAAAAAGCCAATCGTTGAGAGCTGATCGTTTAAATGATGCTCGCAACCAAAGCTCGCATAACATTGCATCGAAAGCCTACATATTTGCAGAGCTGCTAAAATTCAACGTAGTAAAATCACCACACTCCAGTCAGTCCTTCTAAAGACAGAATCGCTTGGTGAGCACAAACCACCACAAGTCTGCGTAACAAACTTTTGGACATAACCTTGTTACGAATCCGTGGTGATTATGAGATCTTGGATAATTACTGCTAAGGCAAATTATTCAAAACACCTGCGAACTAGTGACTAGTATTACTACATCCAATACAAATGAATCCAAGGGACGCTTACGTATATTTTACGTAAAATCTAACAGGTATTTTTTATTTAGGCTTGGTCTCCATTTTATAATAATGAACCTAATTAAGTGCAACAATACCAGATGTACCCACTTTCCACTTATATTTTGAAGAATCCTTGTATGTCGTCGTTGCACTTCCTGAGGTCAAAATGTTGCGATTTTTGTCAAAAATAAAACTGCTATCTGTTTTAACTTTAAATGTTAGCCCTTGATCTCCGTATAAATCTTGACTATCGGTATAACGAGCATGAGTTGTGACCGTATAAGGTGATGATGAACCACTAATTTGGATTGAATAGGTACCGTCGAGTAAATTGACCGATATAAGCTCTGAGTCCGAGTTAGCGTCTTTAAGAAAGATTTGCTCACTAGGATTGGTGTTTTTAGCTGAGACCGTTAATTTTTCACCACTTTTGGCTACCGTTACCTTGGTTGTAGTTTCTAAAATGTAGTCTGACTTACCATCCGGCATATATCTATGACCAGAGATTGTACATTCCATACTCGTTACACACCCATTTTCAAAAATCGCATCAACAATGGCTGCAGTGCTATCAGCAACGTATTGGGCATATATCTCTTTTTCCACAGATGAATTGAAGCTTTTACCGAAATAATCGGTCACAGCGTTATCAGCATCTTCATTGCCACAACCAGTTAGTAATATCGAAATAGTAGCGACACATAGTATAGTTTTCATTAATTCTCCCTTCCCACCTTGGGATGTTTGGGTTCAATGTATTGGTTAGGAAACAAAAAATTTGTTTCTTTTAGGGCAATACGCCTGAGGTTTCCTTAAAGATCATTAATTAGCCGTAAATGATTATTTTCAGTATCATATTAAGAATATTATTTATGCCTTGATTTAATTTACTTTATTTTTCTAACAATGAAGCTACTTTGGAAAATGATGATTTATATTGAGGAAATCGTTCTATTCCAAATTTAACGAACTGCTCTTGAGTTATCATTCCATCCCAAAGTAAGAAAGCACGTGCTGTAAACCACTCTTGCTCTTCAGGAGTATCAATCGGTATACGTTGATATCCACTATCACTAGAGATAACGTCAACAACATGTTTGATTGATTGAGTAAAATTGGCTTGTTTCTGTGGATCCTCTAGATCTGCGAGGGCCTGTTCCATGTTCTGCACGCCAGTTACACTGGTTAAACTGTTTGAGGCAGGTAAGGAAGAACACGCTTGTAACGTCAAGAGTAATATAAATGCTATAGTTTTGTAAAATTTAACCATGAATAAATGTCTCTAGATAAGTTGGAGTTGTAAGTTAAAAGACCTACAAGCTTAAAATTGAGTTTTTACAATAATTGAAATTTAGTTAGCAATCTTTGTTCGCTCAACTTAGGAATAAATATAATCAAATAATTAAATAAAAAACACCGTTCAATTGTTATTATTAATGCAAACAAAATTCCCAAAAATATGAGCATACCGATTCTTTCCATGAATAGCTAGGCTGTATGATTCGTGTGGTAACACAGATGCTCTGGGTGAACAGTTGCCATAATACTACCTAATCACGGAGGCTGATTTATCAACTCAATCGGATGAGTTTGAGTAAGGTAAACTCAGGTTAACAGGATATAAATGAGTAAAAGATCTAACGTATAAAGGGGCATTTTTGATTCAGAATGATTTGTGCAGCAGCCTGTTGCACAAATAAATCTCATGATGGTTTCATGCGTTCTAAACACGTCTTGGGGCATTTCTTTGTTAAGGCTTTTCTAATCTAGCAATATTTGAATTACTTCTTATGTGACTCTTGCAGGCAATAAAACTTAGATTATCTAAAGATTGAAAAGAAATGTGTAAGTGCAAAAAAGCAACCCAATCCCACTGAGGCTCAAAGCTGTCAAAAGGTTGGGAGGTTAACTTTTTATGTTTAAGTTAGATGTGAGGTGAAAGCAGAAATCGAACGCCAAAATGGAGAAAATGCGAACAACAGCATCATTCTGTAAGCTCATGAACTTACAGATACTATGTCCGTGAGATGATTTCTTGGTTTGGTCGTACGTAGCATAAGCACTTTTGTTGTAAGCCTAAAATACAAATAGACTATGAGAGCTTTATAGTGCAGATAGCAAAAAGCCGCTCATTAAGAGCGGCTTTTTTAATGGTGATGCTTGCAACATAAGTCTGCATAGCTCAAACCGACAATCAATTACTTAAGATAATATTTGCAGCATAAGTTCGCATAACATTGCATCGAAAGTCTGCAAATTTGAACAACGACTATAATTCAACGTAGTAAATTTACCACGCTCCAATTAATCCTCTAGCGACATGATCGACATGTGTGTAACAAACTTTTAGACATTTATGAGTCAATAATGCATTCACCCTCAGAAGAGAATCAGCGAGATTTACACGAACGAAGGCATTAGTTGAACGAGCTATTTGTTAATAAAGCGATAAGCATTACATAGAATATAAACCGCAAAAAACGATTTCGTTTGGCCTTTTCATATTTTGTCATTGTATAACGATTTGGCTGAAAAGTTGGTGTTACCCAAGCCTTGAACTCGTTCTCTAAAGAAGATACAACTTCATCTGGCTCATCCAAGCCTTTACCTAAAAGATATTGTCGCCTCAGTAAGTCAGTTCTACAGTCGGCTATAGAATCTTGCGATGAATTTAACTCCTCTCTTTTTATAAATCTAAACTCTTCTACAACTACGTCCAAATATGGTCGCTTGAGGTCAGGGTGATTGACGAAAGAATCGCATGCAATGACATCCCCAAGAGTCATCCACTTCTCAAAATCGATACCATGGTTGTTCATATGAGCATCAATAATAGATTGGCGTAATCCTTTGTCAAAAGGTCTCAAATACCCTCGATTTTTTTTTGAAGAATCACCAAAACACAAGTCTATTTCGGCCAAACTATCTCTAAAAAATTCGCCTTCGTACTCTCGATCTCTCCACTTGAAAACAACATATTCGTCAGGGCGTTGTTGGTAACTTTTATTAGCCATACCTTTACTGCAAAGATTATTTTAGATAGTTACTCACTATACTTCTTCGAGGAAGGCAGGCCAGACTAGTATAATAAGCTTACAAAATTGGAAGGTGGCTCAAACACACAATGGGGCATTTTCGAGCTAGAAAATACCACGAGTTAAATGGCCAATAGACTCGCCTAAGGCTTTTCTGTGCTATAAATTCTTTAACTCTCATTCCAGTGAAACTCTGCATCAACAGTCATTGGGAGGCCATTTTTCATCGCGTCCCACAATACAGGAGCAAAGGTTTTAAGCGTTTCTATATTTGAGTCTTTATACTGATCACAGCTTGAGTCTTTACCAAGTTCTAGCCATTGCTTTACCGTATATGCATCAGCACCTTCATAGAGCCAGTCTCCTACATCTTTTTTGACTGACTCCTCTGTACCTGTTTTGATAAAGACATGCCGGCCTTCACCAGTTGCATGATAGTCAATCACTACAACCTTAAATAAGTTATGCTCTGCTTGCATGTTCTCTAAAAACTCCTGTTAAAAGAATCACTTTACCCATCAACACCAAGCCTATGTGTGAAGCAATTTAAAGTTTAGTATAACAAGATAAAGCTCTCACCAACTTTAAAAACAAAAAACCATCAAGCCTAAACATGATGGTTTTGATTATTAACTGCTTGTTCAGCAGGATGGTTGCTTTCTTCCTGGCCTATTCTTGGCTGCCTATGCGGCAGGACACTTGATTAGAAGCGACTAACGTTCTTCTTTCTTATTTCTAGCTGCCTATTCGGCAGGACACAGTAGAATATAGTCTCTAACCATCTGATTCTGCATGCTTAAAGTCACAATTCATCAAAATACCCTTTTTCTTATTGCGTCTATAAATCATTGCTTTTAAATGTCTAAAACATAACTTTCAAAAAAGGGTCAAAAACGTAACTCAGGTACCGTGCCTTTTCTTTCTTGATTGGTGGCTAAACCATAGCTATTAAAGTTTGCTGTACCGCGCTCACCGACAAACTCCTTTTGTACAAAAAAATTATAATCTTCCCCTGATGAACCGCTGGAGATTGGGATTCGATGAAAGCTGTCGATGATTCGCTCTTCATTAGTGACTGGTAATGATGATTCAACACCAGATAATTCGGATCTAGCCATGCTACGTTTGATTCGACGTTTCTTGGAGCCCAGAAAACTTTTCCCAATCGTTTGATTACGGGTAAACCTCACCTCAACCGCAATGTCAGGCACCTCACAAACACTGGAGATCTCAAACAAACCTTCATTTACCATCACAGAGAAATAGGGCTGAAAAGAGAGTCCAACCATCATCTCTTTATCTTCAGCAACAAAGGCAATGGTTTGGCCAACTGTAGATTCGTTCCAGTCCGGAAAACTCACACCTATTTTATTCATGGCTTGTCGGTTATTGACCATAAACAAGTGCATTTGGGATATACACCGTCCTGCCAATAATTCATGGTCGGCTTGTGCAGGCATGTAACGTATTAAGAAATAGTAACGCTTAGTCATATCTATCCCTTACTTCGCTTTAGAACAATTGAATAGGCCGCCTTTGATCAAGACAGATATGATGAAGTGCACATCATTTGGGATGGCTTGAGACGCTGTCATACTTTCAATCCAGTTCTCTGTATTTCTGAGTAGTTGATAGAAGTCATTTCCATGCGCTACATGTCGCCTTGCTATAACGTATTCTCGATCTGCCCCATATTCGTTCACTCTTAATGGTTTATCTGCGTTTTCATGCCACCAATCGTCAATCGATTGCAACGCTGCACCAATTTTCTGACCATGAAAAGCAGCAGTTTCTTTTCCGTTCAATAATTCTACGGTAGCTAACTGCTTAGTAGGAACACCATCTTCTCGGCTATCTAAAAACTCTTGGCTTGGGTAAACCTCATCTCCCCAACCAACTCCAATTTTAGCTTTTACATCCATATAGAAATATTCGGTTGGGTCAGAAAGGGCTCGCATCAAATAGGCTGTGAGTTTTTCTAGGCACGCAGTTGAAGTTTCATCCCAATGACCATACCAAGAAAGCTTCGTTGCGTTTTCTACAATCAGGGTTTCTGAATCACTGGTGGTCACTTCTATCGACAATTGTCGACACTCTCTGTTGCGCCAAAGCCAACTGCCAAGCAGGATATTCTTCGCGTATCGATGAGCTAACTCATGATATCCGTTAAGCTCTTTATAAGTTTTAGCCAGTAAAGAGAGTTTAGAGCGCACTTCATCATCACTGCAGATATCTGGAGTAAGAGAATTGGCTCGAATTCGAAGGGGGAATGCACAGTAGATATCATCGACACCTGGCTTTACGTAACACTCTTCGATGAACTGAGGATTGGAGTAAGCTAAATCTTGTGGAGCAACATTCTTTGCTACGAACTTGCCCCCTTTATACGCTTCTGCATAACCACCTTTTGGTGCGCGCAACCTAGTTCTATCAATTTCAAGGGGACACATCTCACCACTTTTAGATAGATAGTAGAAATATGCTTTGCCAGCAGAGAGTGATCGAACGTAATTCAGCTGAGTGCAAAGTTCCATAAACGATTAATCCCTATAGTTTTTTATAAGAATAGTTTCGCTGCTGCATTCTATCGACCAAAAGGCGTGGTTTAAAAAGTGATCTCTTCCACTAAAACGTACTTCTATTGGGTTTACTCGCTTAGCTAACCCTATCGCATTCTCTACATAGGCGTGACAACCGGTGATTGAGTTATACCGTTTAGTTGGACGCTCTAACAAATGGTAGCCGATGGAAACTGGCAAGTTATCAGCATCTTTAGTGATTAAACGTTCTAGATCATCAAAATCACTCGGCTGTTTTTCACTTGGATATAACCATAACCCGTATGCTGGTAACCCTTTTATGACATGGAAAAGCTCACTCCTGCTGGTAAACGTCTTAAGCCACTCAACCTGCGTCGAGAGCTGTGGTTGGTATAATGCCCCTCCGGCGAAAGCGACGGGAAGTGCCGTTTTAAGTGCGGACTTAAAATCTGAAATTCGGCTGTCACTATGGACTCTGATAACTAGGTCTATTTCTAGGTCTGCCAATCGTTCACTACGAATAGTTGGTCGCTTCGCGTTAGAAACCGTTCGTGCTTTAGCGACTGAGTTGGGTTCAGTAAGCTTGGCCGTCGGTTGAATGTTCTCACTTCGAACATAAAAAGAGAAACTCGAAAACTCAAACGGGGAATCACAATTAACTAGCTTATTAAACTCTCTTTGGTAATGGTGCATGAACCCCCAAATAGCCGCCAAAGAAGGAGCACCACACAGATATGGGCTACTCATTGCGACCGCGTCTTGCACTCTCATTGATGACAAATAGATATACTGCTCACCCGTTACCTTATCTTCATTGCCATTTGGTTTACTGAGCTGTTCAAGTATCCATACGATTTGGGCTTTGACGACCTGCATTAGCTTAGGATGATAGGCAAACTTGGCGGCATACTTGTTATTCTGAAACGCGAGATGTAAGCAACGGTTAAACTCACTAGCTAAAGAGCCCAGATCCGATTCTGGTTGGGTCAAAAAGGCTTGAGCTAAAGTGTCATCATGTTCCAATTGCTGTTGGTTGGGGTCAGCGTCAACGATATCTCTTAACTCAATTAATGGAAGCATCCACAGGGCAATCTGCTTTCGCAATATCTTACTTCTAACCTTACGAGCGCTCTCCCTTTGCTTCTGTGTTTTTGATGGCTCTGAACCAATTAGATGATTTAACACCTGACAGATTTTAGCGTTAGTTACCTGATAGTCATCAAAGTAATGGCCACTCTTTTTGCGACTTTCAGGTAACGTCCTACCCTGTGCTGATTTAACGTCTAGTGGATAGTTTAGGACTTTCATATGCCCACCTAAACTGCCACACAGATTCCCGATACTTGCCGGGTTTGGCAGTAACGAAGACACAAAGCTAAGCTTACTTTCTCGACTTCTCGATCTCACTTCTAACTCACTTTGGATGGCATGACTGACCACTGGGGTCACCGAAACATAATCATCCCCCCATGGAAACCGCAGTTGCTTGCTGTAAGTGCTGATGGTTTCGGGAAAACTATGTTCAGGAAGTTGTTCTTCTATTGTATGTTTTAAGCGAGCAAGTGACTTAGCACCTAAACCAAACTCTTTAAGTAAGTCGAGCCAAATAGGACTTTCTTGCAGGATAAGTGAAAGAATACATACGGGCTGTGATTGCCAACTAAAAGGATTCAATAACCACAATGTATGACGATACACCGCGGAGTTATGAGCCCACCCTAACCGTTGCTCTAATACTGCGCTTGAAATAAACGCATCGGTTGTAGCAAGAGGTTGTGCAACTATCCGCTGATTTTTAACTCGACAGTCTGGAAACTTGAGATTATGAGTGTGGAACCATTTGATCTCGTCAAGGGATGTGTCTAGGTTCTCAGCCGCTTTAAAATACCTTTTAGCTCGGGCAACATCCAACCAATCCGAGCATCTATCTAATTGATGGCTTGAACTGAGATTAAGCAAAATCGTTAACGCCTCTTTTTCAAACCCATCAACACAGACATCTTCCGTATAGGGCATGAACATCTTCTTTAGAGCAGCCTGCTTTACTGCCTCGTCTTCAATTGCTAATAAGTCACTTAATTTCGTCATAATTACCACTCAGGTAGATATACACTTAAACCATCACTTTCAGAGCTCATTCGAGTCAGCTTTGTTTCGATGACACTTCTTAAAGTAAACGCCGATTCATGACTCGCTATCTTTGTATGCATTCGCGGCCTGATCGCGGCTTTAATCTCACCAAACTCATACAACCGATACGCTTCATCCGTTGTGCAAGAAAGCAATGTAGAAGCTTCTAAGGGGCTGAGCAGTACATCACCGATATTTCCTTTCGCGCTTGAAGGCACTGTTGCCATCAGCTTTGTAAAGTAAGTTAACACCTGAGTAAGTACGATATTATGACTCAACTGCCGACTGGGTAACTGGCGACAATCTTTAAGCAGAGCACCAAAGGCTTCATTGAAAAACATTTTCTTCCAATCTTTTACTCGAACAAGTTCGGCCTTCTCTTTCAAGGCATCGAGGTCTTGCCACAATGCTGTTGGCCAAGCACCACAATATTCAATGAATAACTCAAAACTGAGGTCATCGATATCACCATAGCGATTTACATACCAGAGTAAAAAACCATAGCGCTCAGAGAGGGCCATTTCTGCCTTCAGCAATCCCAAGGGTTTTGAATCATTTCCTGACAACCATCGAGCGACCAAGGTCTCAGCCTCTGTAGCGTCTTCGACTGGCGAGTTTCGGAGTTCAAAACCACATTCACATTGGCTACTACTCTCGGTACTTTGGTATTCAAGCCTCGACTTACACTCAGGGCAGTGATGAATCAGTTTACAGCCATGATGCTCACAGGCTTGGTGAGAGATAAATTGCCACTGCTGATGAATGTAGGGAGCTTCGCCAATACATAGGGGGCAAATAGGCGTGAAGCGTTTGCGAAGAAAAGCATAAGGGTAGTCAACACCAAATCTATGAACAGCTTTGTATTGCGGAGAGAATTGAGCTTTTGAATGTGACAACGCTAGACGCAGTACACCAAAGTTGTTGAGCTTTAATTGGTTCTCAAGGTGGATAAGCACTCGCACCCGCATTTGGCTTGTGGTTTGAGCGTGGTAAATATTGACTCGGTTGAGCTCTAAGGGGAAAGCACCAGCAATCGCCTCATGCTGATCCATAGTGTCGAACCAGATGTCTTCGGCGAAATGAGAAAATCGCTCGTAACCTTGCTCTTGCGATAAACGCAACAAGAAGCTTTCGAGCGATTCGTCAGGGTAAAGTTGAATGTCCGTTTTCACATGCCACCGCTAAAACTTAGAATATCTAAGTTTTAGTATTGCCGAAAATCTCATTAGGTCAATTGAATCAGCGAAAAATTATCATTTAATTTGTTCAAAACATGAACATTACTCAACAAATGGCAAAAGCAAAGCTGTCAGCGTAAACGTAGGCTTTTCATAAGGTAAACTCATTGAAGCAAGTTGTTGTTCTAAATACGAATCATAACGGGGTATTTCCTCGTCAGCATCGAACACATAACTTGTATCCCAGCAAATCTCTCTCGTTGTTTTCGGCATATGGTCATACAACCCGATAAGCTGCAACATTAGAGCTTCATCTGAAAGAACCCTCAGGTCTTCGGTTCCAGTAACAGCTATCGCCGTAAATGACTGGTTACCATCATCACCAGTAATCAAGTCTTTTACCGTATAGACAAGCACTGGATTTTCAATCCCTTTAGCTACCGCAACACTTCCCTCAAACTCTTCTGCTTCGGCAATTGCTTTATTAAAGATCATGTGACCAATACCAAGAACATCAACATTCTTATCTTTGATTGAACGATCAAATGTCAGGCTCTCATAGCGTCTCTTTATACCATACTGGCTTCTCCAAGCACTCGGTGTTTTAAAGCTCATCAAACCGTCTTTATTTTCCAACAAATGCCCATTAAGCTTTAACATGCTCTCGAAAAATTGCTGCATATTGATTAGATCTAATTTTGGCACTTCGTCTAGGTTTTGGTATTCAAACTTATCAGCATTACCAACCAAATCTTTGACAACTTTAACAGCAGATTCCCCTCCAAACGTCCCAGACCTAGCATCGAACCATTCTCTCAACTGCCCAGAGCCTTGAGCAACACCTTCGGCAAACAGTTGATTGAAGAAACCTTTGTCTGTCATCCCCAGAATCAGTTGCAGAAGATCTTCAGGCTCATCCATAGCTGACCCTAATGAACGCATAACACTTTCGATCTTCGAGTTAAGCAAACTCCAAATTCGCGACTCTACAGTTTCAGGATTTCTAAGCGTATAAACTTCAACACCATGTTGTTGCCCATAACGGTTCAAACGACCCACTCGTTGATGCAAGCGCATTGGATTCCATGGAAGATCAACATGTACCATCGAAAAACAATTATCTTGCAAATCAATACCTTCGCCACCCGCTTCAGTACAGACGATGAATCTGACTTTCCCTTCTTTAAACTGACTTGCAGCCTCATACCTATCAAGTGACCAAGTGTAGGTATCTCCTTGTTCACTCAAAACATTATCTAAACGACCGTCTCCGTTAATAAAGCTACTGCAACCAAATCCAAATTTACTATTCAAGGTGTTGATAATGAGTGCTTGCGTAGATTTATATTCGGTAAAGAACACAACTGTTCTATCTTTAAACTCATCATCCAACAGTTCGATTAAAGTGCTGATCTTTGTCTCGGATTGAACCTTGCCAGACAACTCTTGCAACTCTTCTAGCATTGGGAGTTCATTTTCCATCAAAGAGACTTTAACTGATGTGCTAACGTACTCAGCTTCTAGCTCCACGTATCTATCATCAAGCTCAGGGGCTTCTAGATCTTCACCTAGATTAATCAGTTCCTGACCGATAACCTCTAAGAGCCGTTTGCTATCTCCAAGTCTATTAATACGCCTACTTATTGCAGAATGGATAGCAGATACGGAGCTCGCGGCCAATTTTTGCATCGCAATTAAAACAAGCTGCACAGCTCGCTGATCGACTTTTGCTAAAGATGACGCATAGGCTTGCCCAGTTAAAATAAAGTTTGTTAATTTGTCATAGAATGCTTGTTCTTCAGAAGAGTAGAAATAAGTCTTAGAGCTAACATTAACTGGCTTAAAAAGCGTATTACCATCCATGTCTGTCACAGACTGCTTATTATTTCTAATCACCACATCCTTAACGTATTGCTGTTGTAGATGAGCCTTTTTCTTCGGATCAAAACAATCTGGGCGCAGCAACTTTAATAGTGCAAAGAAACCATAATCTTTTCCTCGGTGAGGCGTCGCGGTAAAAAATAACTTTGACTGAAACTTGTTATGCTCGATTAGTGACTGAACGAAACGATAACCGAGTGTCGCACCAGAATCTTCTTGTGCATTGAGATGATGCGCTTCATCAACAATTAGCAAATCCCAATCTTCCGCCTTAAGCATCCTTTCATGCCTACCGTTAATATCCTTTCGCAGAGTTGGCAAAGAAGCTACGACAAAATCATGCGTATTCCAGTAATCTGAGCGCTCTGTATCCAGTTCTCCAGAGTACATCGTCAAACGAATATCAAACATGATTCGTAAACGCTCTTGCCACTGAGGAGCAAGAGAGGCCGGTGTTAATATCAGAATACGGCGCACTCGCTTCTTAGCAATTAACGGCCATAGAATCAGCCCAGCTTCAACGGTTTTACCCAAACCAACATCATCTGCGATAAGTTTATTAACCGGCCACTTTCTAAGTGTCTTATGGCAAACCCAAAGTTGGTGTGGTAGGAGGTTTATTCGGGATGTAGAAAATACTCCCCAGCTATCATTGATCGATCGAATTGCTAATGCCTGGCAACGGGCAACGACTTCTCTAAGATTATCCTTCTCCCCTTCAGACACGACATCAAGTGCTGTTTTCACTAGCTCTAGCTCTGTAATTGGCCGCTCTTCAAAGCCACTTTCAAATCGCACTAAAGCAGTATCGCCTCGTACCAGTTGTACTTCACCAATACCAAAGCGTTTGTGACGAACTGTGCTGCCATCTTTTAACTCAATATTTGATTCAATCATTTCAGTTCCACACACCAATTTCTAAGATGTTTTCAAGTAGCTTATCATCCCTCGCAAGCAAGCGAAGCGGTATATCAAACCCTCCATCGAAAGTGGCAAATTCTTCTCCCATGTGTAAACACAAGTAGCTATAAATCTTCTCTGAACTGTCCGCAGATGCCTTATCGAGATCTAAAGGATCATGTAATTTTTTACTCAAGATATCTCTCACACCTTGAGATGCAACAAAGCAATGTTTCTCAACCGATTCATCTGAATAGACACCATAGCGATATAGTTCTCGCAGTATAAAGTTAGCACCTATCCCCAATGTGGCTTTTAACTCTGGTGGAGCAAAACTACTACCGGCACCAGAGAGTTCAGCACTTGATGCTGGTTGTATTAGTGCTTTGATATTCGGCATTCCCTGTTCAGCCATCCAAAACAGTTCTATGTAATCCTCTAAGTGACTCGAGAATCGGTATAGAGGCAATATCTGAAGCCATGTTCTATACGTATCTGATGTAACGGCTTGTTCGAGATACTGATCCATAACATCAAACCATTTAGAGGGATCGTTCACATCTGAGAATACAGACCACCAACCTTTGTCCTCGAAGTGCTTAAGAGCTGCGCTATGTTGCTGTTCTGTAGTACGCCCAATCGTCTGACATGAACCCAAAAAGAATAATTTTAGCCATGCCGGCTTGTAAACATCTGGCTGCTCATCTAACTTAATCGACTCCCAATCAAAAACACCCGATGGGTAAAGTCGATTCTGGTAGTTGGTAAGTTCTACATCCCGGTTAGACACCCACCAATTATAGATCTTCATCAAGGCTTCTTTTGTCGATAAGCTCGATTGCCCCTCGGATTTCAACTGCTGGCTAACTCGACGTTCGACCTCTTTGTCTGAAACCAAACGTACGTTCCTAAACATATCTATTTGCTTTTTATTCCAACCCCATTTTTCGAGGTGCTTCACATCTATATCCCAGATCCAATTCGGTTTGGCGTGTGTCTTTATAAGCTCAGCGAGTTTGCCAGATAAATCTCCGCTTACAATGTACTCACAAAGCGCTCGTACCTTATTTGGGTTTTCCTTGAGATCATTACGACAGGCCCAGTCATGCAACATATCAACGTTGTATGGCGTGGTATCTCTACGACAGAATTCAAGCAGCTTCTTAGAGTTGGTGTATGACTCTGCTGCAATATATTCATCCGGAGTAAATTTGATTACTTTCTCCTCATCTGAATTTGCAGCTTGTTTATCAGTAAGTAATGTATGCTTTATCCCTCGATAAGAGCCATTGCGGGTTTGAATTTTTAACTCACCAAGCTTTTTACGGAAATCGTCCACCTGCTCATGTGTCGCCTTGTTATTTTTAAGAGCCTTTTCAAATTCAGGGTTAAAAACAGGCTGCAACTGCTCTGCTAAAGCTGGCGTAAGTTCACCATTATCAAGTGTCATGTCCAGCACTTGATTCAAGTCGAGCGTGGCTAATTCTACCTTAAGCTTATTAAGTTGCTTGCCGTAGGTGTTACAAACCAATTTATTTGTTTTGAGTAGTTCAGTAATAACCGGCAAGTGTTCTAAATGAGTTAAAACTTGTTCAAGTAAATCACTCGCTTCGTACTTGAGCGACTTGAGTGTCGTGAGCTTGGTTTTGTCTGAGTTTAGGCCTGTCGGAAAAACTGGGAACGAATAGTAGAAGTCCACAATTCCACCCTCGCCTTTAAAGAGGCGATAGGTATGATCAGCGGTTTTCTCTCCTTCGATCGGCAATGCCGGCCCACTGCCCCACATAGCCTTCCACAAACTGCCCCAGAAATCGATAAGGCTGACTCCTTCATCCAACTGGAGCTCAGTTCTCACAACTTGCCAGTTTGATTTTGTCTCTTGATATATCGCTTCTAATCTTGATTTTAATTCACGCCCCAACCTTTCAAACAAAGGGCCATTACTGGTTGAGGATACATGAAGATGGTTACGGCCCTTGTCGACTTGAAAATCTGCATTAATAGCGATTCCGATACCAAAATCCCCCATCAATGGTGCTAAATTCCAGAGCTTCGGAACTTTTTTACCTAGGGTAGTGAAGCCTTTCCCGCTAAGCCCAAAAACAAATCGTCCTGAATCAGTCTCAATTTGTAAAATTTTAATTAGTTGGTAGCCCTTCTTGGACGGAAGTTGAATATTACCTACTTTCAAACCTTTCATAGAAGACAGTTTGATCGGCTCCCAGGTAAATAACTCGCCATTAAAATCGATAGTATGAATTTTCTTGGCAAAAACAGAAACTAAACCCGCTCGTATCTTAAAGCTTTCGAGCACTCTGTTCGCATTAACTCCCTTATTCAAAGGAAGTGAAATGATAGTCGGTCGAATCGGCTTGTTTAGAGGCTCATTCCTGGCTTGCTCAAACAGTTCCTCGTGCTTAGGGCTCAGTACAGGTAGCAGTCCCCCTTCAATTTGCACAGCCAAGCGACCAGAAATAATATTAGGCGTATCAGAAATCAGTAGGCTGCTCTTGAAACCTAATCCAAATTTACCCGTCGCTGAGCCTTCTTTATCAGATTGATTTCTGACAAGCATCTTTTGCAAATCCATTTTGAAATTGCTACTTTTCGGCGATGACGAAATGTGTGATGAGCTATGCTGGTTAACCTCTCTCCCCCAATGCATAAAGGATAAAACTTCATCATTTACAGAAACCTTGAATACACCACGTCGATGTATTTCTTCCTTAGGATAACCAAGGTCTTCAAGCTCCAATACGGCATCATCGGCATTTTGGAATAGTTCAAATGGAACACTTGCTGGCTCGTACTGATCACCCAGTACCTTTTCTTTGATTGCTGTCAACAGCTCTGCTTTTGTACTCTCTTGTTCGATTTCCTCACCGATCTCAACTAAGACCCTATGTTTAGCATCTTGATCGTATAAGCAGTTACTTTCTGCACTTGCAACCAATAAGTCATTGTTTTCGGATAATAGGCTTTTAATTTTAGGAGCCTCTAAACGCAACTCTTTAAGTTGTTGCACAATCCCATCTAAAACAATCAACTTCGCAGCATGGATATCTAACTGCTCCGCACCGGAGAACTCATCCCAAATATGATCGAGAGTGATTCTTTGGAGGTAAATTTTCTCAAGAAATAGCTCTGCACTTCGTTTTAAGATTTTAAGTAGCTTTTCCTCGCTCATTTCATAAATGGACAATGTTCTCAATTGCACAGTTATCGGAGCAGAGTAAAACACTCGTGTTGCGCTCCAAACGAAGATTGAGTCAGCTTCTTCACTCAAGTGAACTTCAATGCGCTCTCCGAGAATAGAATCTTCCTCTATGGTCGACCCACTATCTGGTCGAATATCAAAATCGACCTTCGATACAAAGTTAGCTAGGGTGTCAGGTGTCCCTGCCTTTGGTCTCCAGTTTTCACCAATGGAGCCAATAAACTGCTCAATGCTTCTAGAGCCTATGTAACCCTCACACAGAGCTCTGATACCTGAATTCCCAGACATAAGAGCAAGAACCGAACCAATGGCGGTTTTGTTAGTGATGAAGGGTTCCCAGTCAGCGAAGTATCGCTTGATCTCCTCAAGAGAAGAAGTGTGATGACTAGTTTGATTTCTTGGCATATTGAAGTACTGCTCTAGCTCTTCCCCACTAATGCTAGACGGTTCAACGATCTTAAGTACATGCTTGATGGAAGCATAATCTTGTTCATGTAGCAGCGACGAATGAGTTATACCTTCCACACCAAAACACAACATTCGGCTTTCGACAAACTCATTGCTTTTTGAACGCAATGTGAGATTAGCAATAGATTTCAAAGGCTCAGCCTGGCGACAGATCATCGCTAATATAACCGCACGCAATTCCTGTATCGAATCAGGGCTTGAGATTGCCTTAACCAATGCCTCATGCAGAGCGACCAATTTAGTCGAATCGTCGACTGAGCTACTCAATTGACTTAACTCATCATCACTCAAGCTACCCTCTGGTGCGTTTTTAAAGCACTCAACAAGTAGTTCCCACCCTTTGTAGTCAAGCTGCCTAAATATTTGTGGATACTTACAAGCTTGTTGAAGCGCACTAGTAGTGACTCGGGCTTGACCTATAGCGTAGCCTTGTGAGCGACTGGCTGCCTTAATTGCTAGATTTGCAATATCAGCGTCACTCACTACCAACATATTTCGGATACTCTCAAAGCATGTTGAGCCATAAGTATCGAGTTCATCAACAAAACAAAACTCATTATTTACTTTGCTTAACACTGCAACCTTAGGCCAATCCTCTCGCTTAAAATCAAAAACCATACTTGGCGAAAGTACTTTGCCACCGCTGGTTAGCCATTTAGTTGTTGTAAGAGACTCTAACCTAGGATCGTTTGAGGCTAGCTTGCCAACCAAGGTCAAGATGTAGTCTTGAAATTGTGAAGGGTTTTCGTGTTTCAAAACCAACTCGATGATCTTTGAGTGGTCAAGCTTCTTAATATTATCTTTTTGTTGTCTCTGCACAGCTTGCGAGTGTGCAGAAACTATCCAGGTGATCTGATTTCTGATTTCGTCAGGGAGATCAATATTTGTTTCTAGGAAACAATTGTCATTGACTGAGTGATATTTTCCTTCCACGCAGCGATGAAGAGATAGTTTTCGCCATAACTCAGAATCTTCTATCTTCTCGAGGATAATCTCTGCGTCATGCTGGTCTAGCTTTAGCTCGTCAAATTCAAGGTATTGAATATCTTCACCTAATTCAGCAAGAACTGACTGGGCGTTCACTTCCTCTAGTTTGACAATTTTTTTCTCTTGCGGGGTAAGCTTTAAAGTCGCCGCCAACTCATGCGGGATAAGAGTCCAGCTTTGATCTAAACGCAATGAGTTTTTGTGAAGTCGCGACCACACCTCTTCATCTCCACCGATAGACCAAAGCTGCTTTGATAAGTTGTTATCACTCTTGCTACCGTGCATGAGGTATCGGATTGCAAGCTTTTGCTCAGAGCTAAGACTTTCCGAAACTTCCAGCTTTGAAATAAGATTCGAACGATACCTTGGAGCCTTCAATTCTGGCTTCGTAGCAAGCAACTCGAGTACAGGAACCGTGTTACAAGGCGCAACTCTCCCCTCGAATAGTTGTAGGTTTACTTTGCTATTGATGAATACAACTTTGCTATATTCCAACGCTTCAACGAGCACTCCTCCGAGGGAGAATGTTTTACCTGACGATAACGAGAATAATCGCTTTTGTTGAAATAGCTTTCTTAAGTTGGCAAGAGACTCTCGGTAAGGGCTTTGATTTCCAGCCACATACGCAGGGAACAGTTTCAACGAGTCGTGAAGCTGAAGAAGTCGAGCCTTCTCCTGCTCTCTGAAATTATTCAGAATAGAGTCTGTAGCCTTGGCTAACTGGTTATCATTTAACTCTTGCTTGCCAAGCTGGGTAAATACACTGTCTGCATCATCAAAGCTAAGAGAACCAGAGCTTCCGCTACTGTTGTCTAAAAATGACGGCAAAAACAACTTACTAGATTTGACCGATGCAAATACATTCCAAAGCGGCTGCTCTTCTTTATCTAGTTTCACAGCCCATCGTGACGAGCTACGGATATATCCGACAAACCTTCGAATAGCAGAACTATTTAGTGATAGCTTCGTGAGTGGTATTGACTTGAACGCAGACTGTGCTAGCTGAATCAGCACAGATTGACAGCGTTCTGAGTAAATCAATGTATCGCTTAATGTATGCATAAAGTCAGCCAGATAACCCAATAGCTTTTGAGATTCAAAGACTTCACTTTTCACTGACTCGAAAAGTCTAACGATCTCATGCTGTTGCCAGCAAGCATTCTTACTCGAGATAATGTTTGGCTTTTCATTTTCGACATATACGAAATCGTCAGCGCTTTCCATCAAGGCTGGCAAGGTTTGCCAGATACGCTCGTACTCACCAGCATTTGGTTTGGGTAGCTTTCGTACAGGGAGTGATATATCAACTAAATCCCAAGCTTTTGAACTACTCTGTAAACGGTAAACCCATTGGTATTTACTCGTTATCGGTCCGTGACAAGGGCTCCCCATACTATGTTGTAAAAATTGTTGGATCCCCCGAGTAAGGCTGTCAACTTGTTGTGTACTTAACTTCCACTTTGTGGCAGCTAGTGCGACAGTTGCAAGCAAAGACGGCAGGGTACCTTCGTTTGCAAGAAGGCGGTTCCACTCTTGAGTAATAGTTTTACTATCAATAATTGAAGGTTCTATCTGGCCTATCATTTTCCGGCCATGGATACCCACACGACCAGCATCGATAAAGAAATAGCCATGAAGTTGAACATCAAAGCTGATGTCACCCGCAATTTCCACTTCAAATATTTGCTTCTCTTTTGATGTATCTTCCTCACCAAGTGGCAAGAATACAGCCCAACCAACGGTTAGCATGGCGTGGTTGTCGCTAGGTTTACTGAGAATTACTGAAGCACAATGGGGCTCTGTTTTATCAGGCTTAACCATCTCCTCCCCTAACCTATTCCTTCCTCTACTTATAGGCCAAACTTCATTTTCTTTAAGGCTGTTAAACTTACTCGACTCTAGAACCGCCTCCGTACCAACAAAACTGACCTTAGACGCTGAATTATCTTCACCTAAATCTAGGTTTATCGAACCATTCCATTGAACGTTTCCTTTGATATTAGGGTACTGTATACGCCGTGAACTTGGGTCTAATCCTAAGGCACAATGAGTAGTAATAGATCTATCTGTCAGTGAAAAACTACACACTCTAATGGTATGTAAGCACTTCAGCATAGGTAGTAGCTTGCCAAGCTTCCTTGCTAACTTCGCATCTGTAAGAAAGCTAGGAACAGAATAGCCGTAATCTTCACTGCTACGAATGAAGTTAGTGACACTATCACCTCTTGCCTTAGAGATAGATGTGGAGCGCAAAGGGATCCATACAATGAAGTTCGAAGAGTCGTTGTCAAAACTATTGGTAATCACTTCAAGCTCTTTCTGAATCAATTTCACTTCATATTCAGAAAAGTCTTGCCATTGAGGTCTTTCATCATCCCAAGGGTTGAGTACATCTGCTTTGGGGTAAAGTCCAGTATATTCTTCCCAATCACTCCCAATAAAAAAGTACAACTCCCCAAAGTGAAATAGACTCTTCATACCTAAGCCAAATTTACCTACAGCATTGGCATCACTTGCCTTAGAACCTAATCCAAGAGTACGAATACCCTTTACATCTTTCTCTTCCAACTCAGCATCATTAACGAAAAAAATGGCGGGGTCTTTAAGTAGAGGATGAGTGGCATTGGTTATTCCTGGATGCCAACCCATAACCAAATTGCTAGCTTTCGCATCATCTGCATTTTGAACCATCTCTTTTAAAATGGGGAACCCACTTTCATATCGATCTCGCAGGTTGTCCGCAATTAAGTCAATATCAGCTAACGGATCATGTATAAGGTTTCTCATGTTGCCCCTGCTTACTAAGCTTTAAATTTTTAAGGTTCACCCACTTTTCGAGCTGTAGTTCTAAGCACTCTTACTCTCTTCAACTACTGCATTCGCATTCACCTTGCGAATCACTCCAAACAGCTCCACGACGGTGCCTTCATCGAAGAAGCCGTAGGCGCTTTCACCATGGTTATCAGTAAATGGTGGCTCGAAGAGTTGTGACATATCGAGAATGCCGTTATTAACTAAGTAGTCGATCACTTGATCGACGAATTGAATCTGTTCAGCGTTGTAAGACTCTGCATCAAGGAAGCTACTGAATGCTTCTTTGGCTGCATTCATGTCTAAACCTATGAGTTCACGGATAAATGTGCCTAGCGGCTTCTCTTGTAAGATCTTCTCACGGTAAGCTTCCACGTCACTCATACCGCTTGCATCCAGTAATAAGCCTTCTAGGACGTCTAAATCTGCTTGAGTGATGGATTTATTGCGCTTGAGCTTTTGAATCGTTAGCTGATCTTGGTGATCTTGAATATAGAGCTCAATTTTCTTGCGATACTGGGCTAAATCAACGCTTGGATTCTTGTACACGTTTGTCACGTCATGGACACCTTGAACTTCATCTTCAAAGTTGGTGTACACCATCTCTTTTTTATCTTTGTCCAACGCAAACATTAGATTTCGTAACTTACGACGTAGCTCTTCAAGCGTCACTAAGTGGATATCCTGCCAAAACTCTTGGGTCTGAATATCTTGAATAAGTTGCAGCTGCGCTTGTACTGCTGGAATCGTCGATTTCGCTTCAAGCTGCTCAGCAAATTCAACCACTCGTCCGCGGCTTGTTTCCGACAACATACCTTTCTCTAACAGATCCAATTGCATGGTTAACACCAAGCTATCGAAGCGGTGTGATAAGTGATTAAGTTGCTCATCAGAATTAAACGCTTCAGCTTCAGTTGGTAGCGCAGAGATTTGGCTCTCTAGCTCGGTAAACTTGGTGTCATCAATATTGTCCCAATGCTCTCTTTCTAAGAAGGGCTCTACCACTTGGCGCTTGGGTCTTACGATAAAGTTATCGAGATTCATGCCACTCACAAGGTGGTGCAACATGTCTAGTTGATAACGGTTTAGCTCTGTATAACGTTCACAGTCTTCTGGGTGTTGTTCGCGAAACACTTCATTAGTTAGCTTGTCATTGAGCAACGTACTAAGTAGAACGCGCTTCTCGAATACCTGTTGAGTCACGGGTTTTGCTACACCCACAGCTATGCCTTCGGGGTTAGCATCGAAATACTCAAAGTTCTGACAGTAATCGAAGACCTTGAAAGTCTTTTTGTCGTCATTAGGACCAAAGAGGTCTTTACACAAACGTGTGCCACGGCCAATCATCTGCGTGAATTTCACTTTAGAACGGATGACTTTGAAGAACACAAGGTTGACCACTTCTGGTACATCAATACCGGTATCCAACATATCTACAGAAATTGCGATACGGCAGGTTGGGTTCTTCGGGTCGAACTCATCAATTTTGTTTTCGTCGCCACCGAACTCATCGATTAGGCTTTGTGCGTAGGTTTCTTTGAAGGTGATGACGCGTGCGAGCTTGCCTGCCCATTTCGGATAGTTCTTGTTGAACATCTTCTCAAGGAAAACGGCGTGATCATTATTGGCTGCAAATACGATGGTTTTACCTATAACATCGCCACCTTCAACATGGATACCACCTCGATCATCTTTACTCATTAACTGAGCAAACATTTTTTCTGCGGTATCTTCGTTAAACAGAAACTTATTCACTTCTGATGGCAATACTTCGTCGCGATCTTCCAGTTCGGCTTTGTTTTCCCACTCTTCCTGTTCTTCGTCTGACAGATCTTTGTACTTCACGCCCTCACGTAAAAACTTAGTCGCAACAGAGATTTTGGTTGGTGGTACAAGGTAGCCTTGGTCATACGCTTTATCGTCTTCATAAGCGTAGGTTGGCATCCCTTTTTGTAGTTCGAAAATGCCATAGGTATCTTTTTCGACTTCATCTTTTGGTGTCGCGGTTAAGCCCACTAAGAAGCCGTCAAAATACTCAAAAATTTGGCGATACTTGGAATAGACTGAGCGGTGCGCTTCATCGACAATAATCAAATCAAAATGACCGACACCAAACGGACGTTCATCTGAACCACGGTCCAATAGATTCTTCATGGTTGGATAAGTAGAGAAGTACAAACGGCTGTCGATGTTGTTCTTACTTTGACCTGAATCCAAAATAGAGCAACTCACGCGAGGCAATAGCTTAACGAAGTTCTTCTTAGCTTGGGTAAGCAATGCGTTACGGTCAGCAAGGAACAGAACGTTCTTAACCCAATCGTTTTTCACCAACAAATCAACAAGGCTGATCACGGTACGCGTTTTACCCGTACCCGTTGCCATTACAAATAACCCTTTGCGCTCATGCTCTAGCTCAAAGTCTTGTAATAGTTTAGTAATGGCTGATTTTTGATAGTGACGGTTGGTGATCTCGTTATTAATAACAAGATTGCTGTTAGGCATACCATTTTCAAAGAAAGGTTTACGATCGGTACGGCGCTTCACCATAAGCTCAAGTTCGGCTTTGGTGTAAAAGCCTTGAACTTGACGCGGCGGGTAGAAATGATCATCCCACAAATGGGTATCATAGCCATTGGTGTAGAAGATAACTGGTCGCACACCACACGTTTTTTCTAAACAGTCAGCATAGAGCTTTGCTTGTTGTTGTCCGTCTTCTGCACGGCGATGAGTGCGTTTTGCTTCAACAACCGCTAACGCTGTACCGTCGTCTCCCCAGAGTACATAATCGACAAACCCAATCCCGTTAGGGTTAGCTTGCGAAATTGGTATACCTGATACAGGGTATTCACGGTCACGTTTATGTTCTAGCTTCCAGCCAGCTTCGTGTAGAAGTACATCGATAAGATAAGTTCGAGTTTCTTCCTCGTTATAGTCGTGCGCATCCGTGACTTTTTCAGCACTTTGCTTAGCTTGCTCTATCTGCTCAAGTAATGCTTGGTTTGCTGCTTTTAACGTTTCGTTCTCTTTAAGCTGCTGTAAGTAGGCTTCACGCTCGACTTTATCGTCTTGCTCTAGCTGCTTCTCTAGCTCTTTTACCCGTTTAATGCTGCTCAGTGCCTTGGTCGCTACGGTGGCATCAATCGACACTTGTTGTGGGATAAGCGCTTCATCAAATGGTTGAACGACAAATTGGTTACGATTCAACTCTCTGTTTGCAAAGGCGGGCGTATAGGTACGAATAAACCAATACAGCACATGGTGCAGCTCTTTCACCGCTTGTAGGGCATCACGCTGTGGCAGCGTGGTTTTACTGTGTACCGCTTCGTTACCCACTTGGATCACCAGCTTGAGCTTGGGAAACAAGTGAGTTTCTAAATTTTGCTTAAAGTCCTTATCATGAATAAGCGACATTAAAGTCGCATCATGACGTGGACGAGTAAGCCAATTATCAATATCAAATACGGATTCAACCATGAGTTCCAATGCATTGCGGGCATAGAAACCAGCAATGCGCGGATCAGTTTTGATGTTGCTTTCCGCATTTTGGGCACGAGTTTGAATCTCGGCACAACGCGTGGTGTACACATCGTTGCCATCGTTAAGGGCAACATCCATAAAGCCAAAGTTGCTAGTTGAACCGTTAACCGTATCTGACATTGAGTTTCCTTTTTACATCACAGCTCTTTAGGTAAAAGCTATTATTCGTTATAGGTTTAGCTCGCCTTTGAAGGCTTTTTGCATGAGGGCTTTAAAGTTAGATTCATGCAATGCTACTTCCGCTTTTTGATTTGCTAATAGCTCTCTAATGACTGTAATAGCCTTGGTGTACTCTTCTTGGCTTTTAAGGCTTGGTACGATAACTCTAATGTTCAACAAATCTGCCATATCGATTCGTTTTGTACCATGCGCAGCTGTCGAGATAATACCTAGTAAATGAGTATGCATGCTTGATAATGCCGCTAGCAAAAATTCACTGGTGATAGATTCAGACTTAACAGTTAACGCTTTTATATCTTGATTGATAGCAAGTTTTTTTCGAGTAATTGCCAACGGAACCGTATGTGCCAGAATCATTCCTCTAACGACAATAAGTATTGAATTTAAGGGGATACTTTTTAAATTAGTTTCAGTAAAAGTAATCTCATTAACATGATCAATGGCGTCATATAATTCTGGTACTTTCATATCCTTCGGAGAAACCCAAGGTACATCTCCAATCCAAAAGCTATCATTTGATTTAGATGGCGTAGCTCCACTCAGAACTGAAACAAGATCTTTGAGCTTCGTAACTTCAAAACCCTTCGGATTCATAACCGGATCACCAAACATATCGATAAACACTGACTGAGCGAGGCTGTTTAGCTCTTGCTCCATTTGCTGGCAGTCTTTACGTAGTTGATCGGCTTTTTCTAGCACCACTGCGATTTGCTTTTGGGTTTCTAGTGAGGGGAACGGAAAGTCAACTGTCTTAAGGTAGGTAGCTGAAATATTGGGTTGAGCACCGCCCACTCCATCTCTAATAAAGTCATTTTTCTTAGACTTCAAAAAGTAGTAAAGATAGTTAGTATCAACTTTTTCGTTCGGTACAAATGCAGCACATGCTTGGTTTGTTGCTGCTTCAATATCCAATATCGAACAAGCCCCAATAGTTGCACCATACATTGCCAGCAGCACAGTGTCCTTGGGAAACAGTTTTGCTGATGACTTATCCAAACCTAATTGAGTTATATACTCCGACGCTTGTTGAATTCTAACTTTGTGTAAATCGCCAGTTTTTATCCAAGGTATATCTCCATTATCGTAATAAGATTTTTCTCTACGACTGGGAGTACCGCCGGAGCTAATTTTGAACAAATCACCTAGAGTAACAATTTCCATTACAGTAATTTCTCCAACTCAACCACACCCTTAGCCATCTTATCCTGCAAGGCTTTAATACGCTTCAAGATGTCTTGCGGCGCATCGTATTGAACTTCCTCGTACACCACTTCTTTGTAGCGATTGAGGCTTAGGTCAAAGTCGTTACTAGTAATCGTATCGACAGGTACCATAAAGCTCTGTTCGGTCTTTTTGCGCAAGTATTCAGGGCTGTTGCTGTTTGGTGTGTTGTCTTCATTGGTGAGCGTGTTAAAGCGTTCAATAATATCGGCAATGTTGCTTTGCTCGTGAGTTGGTGTTTCGCCATCTTTAAAAAGCTGAGTACGCTTATCATCAAGTGAGTAACCATCCGCCTTCATGTCGTAGAACCAAACGTTATCTGTACCGCCACTGTTGGTTTTGGTGAAGATAAGAATCGCGGTACTTACCCCAGCGTAGGGCTTGAATACACCAGAAGGCAGTGAAATTACCGCTTCGAGTTTTTGTTTAGAAACGATTTGCTCACGAATCGCTTTATGCGCTTTAGTCGAACCAAATAGCACGCCATCAGGGATGATAACCGCCGCACGACCACCCACTTTGAGCATGCGAAGAATTAGGGCTAAGAACAGCAGTTCTGATTTCTCAGTTGGCTTTTTCTTTTTCACCTCGACTTTAATGTCGTTACCGTTTTCGTCTTTTTCAATTTTGTATGTAGGCTTAGGTTGTTTGACTACAGGGTTTTTACCTAACGCTCGCAGCAAATCTGGCGCGACAATGTCGAAATCAACAGAGCCTTTAAAAGGCGGGTTTGCAAGAATAAGGTTATAGGCTTCCGAGATATTCTCGTCACCTTGGTCTTGCAAACTGTCACGGTAATGGACGCTAGGGTTTTCAATACCGTGCAATAGCATGTTCATCGCACCAATACGAAGCATGTGTTTATCAAAGTCGAAGCCAGTAAACATTTCATTATTGAAGTGCTTGCGGTTATCAGGCTTGTTCACTTCTTTCGCGTGATGCTCTTCAACGTACTCTACCGCTGCCATCAAGAAGCCACACGTACCTGATGATGGGTCACAGATAGTGTCACCCACTTTTGGCTGCATCAACTCGACCATCATTTGGATGATGTTACGCGGGGTACGGAACTGACCGTTTACACCTGATTGTTGTAACTTGCTTAACAGATACTCGTACAGATCGCCTTTGGTGTCTTTGTCGTTCATGTCGATAGCACTAAGTAAATCCACTACCTGTGACAATAACTTCGAAGATGGGATCATAAAAATCGCATCTTTCATATGCTCGGCAAAGCTGCCTTCGTTTTGCAGGGCTTTAATCTTTGAGAACACACGATCGCGGACGATTTCCATCATCACGTCTGGATCTTTATCTTTGAAGCTGCTCCAGCGAAGGGCTTGCTCTTCAGGCAAGAAAGTTGGGTTGTTCAGCGGTAGACCTGTCGCTTGGCTACGACGTTCAGCCGTCTTTTGCAATTCATCTAAACGACGAATAAATAGCAGGTAGGAGATCTGCTCGATAACTGAGATTGGGTTAGCGACGCCGCCTGTCCAAAACATTTCCCAAACTTGGTCGATCTGATTACGAATTTTGCCTGTTAGCATGGTGATTCTCTTTGGTAAATTGTTACCTTCTTAACAAGAAGAAAACAACTTAGTGATGTGTAGGTCTATCGCGCGATTTTATCATACATAGCCAGCTATACGTTAATGTGCATCACATTGAATTGATCATAAATAAAAGTGCTATTTTTTATTCAGTTAGATAGTATCTAGCGCATCGATTGTTGTTAAAAGTGAATGATGATGACTAGAGGAACGCAACTCAAAATATACTTGGCGAACGGCTCTGTGACAGGTATTCGACATGCTGAAATTGTGAACTGGACGGGTCAGGCTATTGCGGTTCCTAGAGTACACATCAAAGAACTCTCTGAGTGGGAGGAAACTCAGCGGCCCGGAGTTTACTTTTTATTTGGTTACAACGCAGAGAGTGGCAATAGCCTTGTTTACGTTGGAGAAGCAGAACATATTCAAAAACGCTTATCACAACATTTAGCAGGAAAAGAGTTCTGGAATGAAGCCATTTGCTTTACCAATAAAGATGAAAACTTAACGAAAGCACACGTTAAGTATCTTGAAGCTCGTTTGATCGAAATTATCTTAGAGTCAAAACGATATGACCTCGATAATGAAAAGCAGCCACCGACATCTTCATTACCCAGAGGTGAAAGAGATGCCATGGAGACCTTTATTGACAACATTCGCACTGTTATCGGTTCTTTAGGGCACAAGCTGTTGGAATCGAAGGTGTCTCAAACGAATGCTCCCTTATCAAGCGAACCAGAGAGTATGGTGCTGCAGCTCAAGGTAAAAAAAGTCAATGCTAAGGCAATGCTTACGGATGAAGGCATTGTCGTTTTGAAAGGGTCTCAGGCACTAACAATAGCTCAGCCTAGTTTATCTAAAGGCTATACGAAGCTACGTAGTAACCTAGAAGATAAAGGGATTCTAGCGTCATCAGGAGACCGCCTAGTGGCAACCGAAGACATTCTATTTACTAGCGCCTCTCAAGCCGCCGCAGTGCTGCTTGGTTACCCTTGCAGCGGACCCGACTATTGGAGAAGTACTACGGGTAAAACACTGAAAGAAATTGAAGCGGAATCTATTTAGATAAATGCGGCGATAACTCGCTGTTTAAATTGGCCTAACCTCAGTTCATCAAATGCTAAAGTGAACCCTGCATTGTTTGAATTCATCATATCTGAAGTTTCTCCCCAACTGAGTAAGCTTGGTTGGGGTCGATTAGATTGAACGCTTTCCGATACAGGGCTTGATGGTAGGCGTTTTTCATCAATAGCACTCGGCACATTATTCTCTTGTTTAATGTACATGCAGCTATCAGGAATATCCTGCTCAATTCTTTCAGCAAACCCAATCAGACTTTCTTCAGCAAAGGTATACAACCACGCTTCTTGGTTGGGTGAATCATTGATTCTTAAAATTCGCCCGAGTACTTGCCTGAAGTAGAGTTCCGTTTTTACCGAACTCATATGGCAGCAAACCTGAAGCCTTGGAATATCCGTACCTTCACTTATCATCCCAACACTGACTATCCACTGAACCTTTGAGTGACGAAACGACTCAATTTCATTTAACGGATCATCATGGTGATAGGTCACTAAGCATGCTGATTGATTAAAGTGCTCAACCAGTCGCTTTTGAATGTCTTTAGCGTGCTTAATAGAAGATGCGACCACCAAGCCTCCAGCACTTGGGGAGTCTTGCCTTATCTGCGCTAGCTTTTGGCAACCACTATTCAATATGTAATTCATAGCGTCTTCGTTATGAATGACGCTTTGATAAGAGACATCGGATTGTTTCAGGCAATCAAGAATCGAAACGAAGTGTTGATTGTCACTACCAGCTTTAATGCTCAGGTGTTCATTATCTATCAAAACGATTTTAGGGCGGCGGCATACTTCGTCTTCAACAGCTTGTTGCAAACCGTATTGGTAATCGCAAACAACCTTACCCTCAGGGTCGGAATATTCAGCCATGACAATCGGTAGTCGATCAGAACGCCAAGGCGTGCCCGATAGCGCCAGAGTGTAACGAGCAAAGCCTTGGATCTTCGAGACAATTTCTAGCCCCCATGAGTTTGACCGCCCCTCATCATCAAACGAACAATGGTGGATCTCATCAAATACCACTAGTACTCGATACTTACTGACGGTGCTCCAAAAGTTTTCATCCAAAAAACGGATTGATTGGTAGGTGTAAGAGCCCCCAAGAGAACCCAAACCTCCATTAAAGGAACATTCGAGCTTCCATGAAAAGGTCTTTTGCATCCCTTCAGCAACAGTCAGAGAGGGCGAGAAGCACAGCACTAAGTCAATCATGCCTATTTCAAATAACCGACTCGCCACCTCGGCGGCCATAACGGTTTTACCCGCTCCAGGGGTTGCTTGACAGAAGAAGTGTGAATGCTTGTTTAAAGTGAATTTCTCGATAACTTGAGCTGCACACTCGGCTTGCCATGCTCTTAACATTGAGGAGCCTTGCTTTGCGCGACTTGCATCCAGTTGGTTAGTGCATTAATTCTGCCTAATAGCTTGGCTGAGCGTTCTCTTGCCGCATTAAATAGCGGCTGCATATCTTGCTTGTTGTTTGGGAAACGCGTTAACAACGATTGGTATTCCTCAATCTCGCCTAAAGTAATCGCCAACTCGCCTTCATGTTGCTTCTTCTCTTGCTCTAGTGCATTTAGAGAGCACTCTGGAGTTTGAGCAGCTATTGAATCGACTTTAGCTTTCCTATTTCTAGCCACTCTAGGCTCAATTGTGAGCGCTTTGAATTCGTTAGTTTGATGGTAGCGTTTGTCTCTACGAGCCCCGATGACAGAAAGCCAACCTTTCTCCTCAAGTGATAGAAGTTGCTTATAAACATACTTTCGAGCCTCGACCTTGCTCGGGAAGGTTGAAGCACTGTTTAGCAAAGCATCCCTAGCTTCTGTGACGGAGAAGTTATCCATCCCTTTCTCAATCAATAGGTTAAACATGTGAGGGTTAATTCTGGTTACTTTCTTCATGTGACTCTTACAGGCAATAAAACTTAGGATTGCTAAGTATACAAAAATCAGTAAAACTTAGACAATCTAAGTTATCTAAAGGTTGAAAAGAAATGTGTAAGTGCAAAAAGACAACCCCATCCCAGCGAGGCTCAAAGCTGCGCGTAAAAAAGCCAAGATCACCCAAAAAGATTTAGGGGTGAAAATTGGTATGGAGCAAAGTTCTGCTAGCGGTCGTATGAATCATTACGAGAAAGGCAGACATGTACCCGATATTGGTACGCTTGAACGTATGGCTGAAGAGTTAGATGTGCCGCTAAACTACTTTTTCTGTAGGAGCGAATTGAGCGCTGAGTTAGCGTGCGCCATTGATAAGATGAGTGATGAAGAGAAGGCGGTGTTGCTGGAGAACCTAAAGAGCGAGAAGTAATGCTTAAGCTTTAAGTCCATTTTTGCTCAATAACATGCTCAACGGAATTGCATCCGTAAATCGTGGGGCTAGTATCTTATCTTCTGAAGTAATGGCATTTAGGTTGTAAGACGATCCAGAGTCAATTTGATGAAGACGAAGCTCCTCTGCAGGACAATTAAAGGGATTATCCAAGTAGGGAAACTTAAATGAAAACGTGCGCGACAATATCTCTTTGTCTATCGTATCGACGTTCTCATTGAAACTCATAAGTAGTGCGTCTTTCAAGAAGTGCTTTAACGCTCGGCACTCCCCTCTACACATAATAAACAAAGGATATAACACTTCATTTGTTGTAAGCACTGGCGGTTCATCAAAGCCCATTCTCGCACTCAAACCAGCAATAAATTTAGCAAAGTGCTTTTTTTGCTCCAAGTCAAAATTATAAGATGTCGTTCCACTCGAATGGCTGTTAGCTTTCAACAGCTTGAAATAGTTAATCTTCCGTCTCCAACTTAATCGCGAATTCCATTGTGCCTCTGTCGCTATTACATCAGCATATGGCATACCAACCAGCACAAACGAGACTTTTGCTTCTTCACTTATATATTTGAACGTATTAGCAATAGCTTGCCTTTCTTCTGCTGTAGAAAACTCCACAAGCTCTTGAATTTCATTGACGATAATTAGCTCAACAGATTTACGTTTAAGTTGCTTTACAACAGCCTCACCAAGAGCAATTTCATTACGTCGTCGGGTACCTCTTCCACCTGACTTTCCATCTAAATCGACTAAAAACTGCGTAAGCGTGTTCTGTTCATTTATGCGGCTTGGCACTCTGGTGCTAAGAACAGGTTGTTTACTCCAAGTTGAACTAGGCGGGAAGCGTGATAGATAATTGTTAATCAAAGCCGTCTTTCCACTTCCGGCCTCACCAGTTAACAACAAAGACTCCGGTTCACCGCCAAGGGAGTGATTAAAACGAAGCTGATCGAAGATAGAGTAGATTTCAGTTATTGCAGGGTACTCGATAAAGCTGGTTTCAAAAGATCTTAGCTGCTCAAACTGGCTAGACGTTAAGTTCAAATTAATACCCCTCAATATCTTCAAAATCATCATCAGATAATTGCTCTGAGACATCGAACACTACCGTGGTTTCTTGTTTTACTGGAGTCGTATTGATTGAGCCTGGTCCGTCTGAGCCCACATCATTAAACTTTGCTAATTTCGAAGTATTGCCCGTTTTAGGCAAGCTAGCCTTATTGCTTTTTGCACCGCGGAATCTATCGGTTTCTTCCTGAATACGTTTCTTCATATACAGAAATGTATCCGCAAGCGCCTCATCATCAGCAAGCTGCTTAGTGTTAAGCCTGCGTACTTTTTGTATGCGCTCATGTTCAAAAAGGGACAGTCCTTTTGTATATCCACTGTTGTCTACCACTGGAACTTTTATGTACCTTTTTTCCGATTCTAGATAAACATGGATGTAGCTGATATCTGAAGGGTCTGTTTTGGTCTTAACAAACAGCTTTTTGCCATTGTTGGACGCCCAATATTTACGGTATTCAATAAGTTCGGAGGACTGATAGCGTAGGTTATGAAGCCTGATCCCTGCCACTCCAATAGTTCGGTGTCTAAGCAAACCTAGCTCAACTCTCAACTGCTCCTTCTCAGCACCAACGTAGTAGGAGGGAGTCCATTCCGATTGGTTCCACTTGTGGTATGGAATATCACGTTCTCTTGAATCTGGTGCCATGTGGTAATAATCGACAATCCATTTATGAAGTAATTCAAGAAATACAGAAACTCTAACCACCGCATCCTTCTTTGGGTTGTAATCTTGTAGTTGAGTAGGGTTGGTGAATGTTTTTCCAGGTAGTGAATTCACTAACCCTTTGTTCATCTGATCAAACAGTTTTTCTATCCCAGACTTTCGCCAAGGTTTAGCGGCTTGGCTGTATTGGATATCAGACACTAGAGGCCGTAACGAATCTTCCAAGCTTTGGCTCCAAAACTCGGCACCATTGTCGACAACTAAACAGTCAATCTTACCGTGGCAAGGCCATTCATTATCAATAGATGGATACCTTTGCTTTACCCAACTCTTATCTAGTAGCGAGTTCAATAGCGCCTTCCTGACAGAATCAAAACTAGGCTCTCTAAAGTTGATACTGCACCCAACGATACATTTACTGAAGCGGTCATATAGCATCGTCAGATAGGGTCGTCCCAAAGGAATATCTAGCTCGTCATCAATCAAAATTACTGGGACTGGTGTATGGTCAATTTCGACATACTCCATTGGTTTGGTCGAAACTACTTGCTGACCAACCGAGCGAAATTCTCGGTCTGCGTATCGTTTACCAAACCTTGCACTCGCTACCTCATAAGGAGGTAAGTCGTGTATTCGATTGTAAAAAGAACGTTCGGCAATTGGTTTTATTTTCCCCTCGACAATCCCACGATTTAATTGAATCACTCGACTCTTATAGTATCGATATGCTTCAGCAGCACTTAAGCGTTCACGAGTCAGGTATATGCTGTTAATTGCTTCATCAACTAAAGATTGAGAATCGAACTCTTTTTGTCGATTGCCTTTAAACGTATGCTTAGGAATAAGCGCACATGGGTCTTTACCCGCTTCAAAGTAAGATTTTTTCCAAGTTGCTAAAGTTCGCCAACTCGGGGGAATGAGTTGTAATTCCGATTCCACAAGAGTTAAGAGAGGGTTCAAGTTTTTCTCGGTCCATCCGCCTTTTAAACGCTTCTCTACGAACGCGATGATTTTGATACGACGGATAACTTCTTGCTGTACCTTCGGTGATTGAGAATCAATAGTTGAGGAGATTTCAATAGGTTCATGAATTAGCTCTATTGGAAGCGGCTGAGACTCACCTTCTGAAGCTTCAAACTCATCAAAGAACCCAAATATGTTATTAGAGTCCGATGGCATAGTTAGCACCAAACGTAAGTTTCGAGGCCAAAGCCAATATTGTTGACGTCTGTTTGAACTTGCCCCGAAGAGATCCAAGGAAGAGTAGAGATAAGTGTGTCCTGTTCCGATAATCCGAAATACAAAGACACCTCTTGTAGCTGCACCATTTGTTTACGTTGAATAAACGCTAACACTAACTTTTGAAACTCAGTAACAGTTCGCAATCCGGAATAACGATGCAGTAACTTAAAGTTATCTAACGTCGGTCCCATTCTAATTTGTTTCTCAGTAACCAAAACTAAGCGTCTGTTGAACTCATTCAACGCAACTCTTTGTTTCTCTTCAAATCTATTCCTGAAATCAGGTTTGAGAATCTGACTAGAGTGTTTTACTTCGAAGAGGGTTGACTGCTCGTTGTGATCTGTTACTAAAAAATCTGGGGTATATCGGCACTTACGACTATTGAATTGATAGTGGAAGCCAAAAGGTTGAGAGGTAAAACTTTTAATGTTTGCGTTATATTCGAGGTGAAAGCAGAAATCGAACTCCAAAATGGAGAGAGTGCGAACAACAGCATCATTCTTCAAGCTCATGAACTTACAGATGTTGTGTACGTGAGATGATTTCTTGGTTTGGTCGAACATAGCAAATCACTTTTGTTGTAAACCTACAACAAAAAATAGACTATGAAGACTTATGGTGCAAATATGAAGACTTATTATGCAGAAATGAAGAAAGCCTGCAATTTATGCGAACATATATTGCAGGCTTCATATGGGTGGAAGCCCCAGCCACATCCCGGCACACACATCGCCTGCTGCGGCTGCTCCCTTCCAGGCCTGACCGAGTTCACAAGTTAGTGTTGCGGGAGGACCAGAGCCTCCATAGATTCTTTTTCTAAGAGGCTTGCCTCAAAGAGTGATTGGATTATTAAGCATCGCAGCAACCATTGCAAGCACAAAGCGACTCTTTTTAAACAAATGTGGTTTAAGTGATTACCCTTTACCCAACACACAGCAAAACTGTCGGATAAAGCATCACCTTTGTCTTTGTTTCACAACACATTCATTCATTCAAGCTGCTAGTGCTTAGCTCTTCTCAGGAAAAACTAACCATTACCGAATCACAACTAGAGATCGGCGTCTTCGTTCTCTTCCGTGCGGATGATGTAGTCTGTCATCCATGCGGTGCCCAACAAACACAACCACACCACAAACACAGGGCTTGGCACTTCAATGCTTGGCGTTATCACCAGAGCAGCAAAGCCAACCGTGGGCAAAGTCCAACACAAGAGCTTGTTCCAGCGGAAAGTTTTCAATCGATTGAGCGTTTCCATCGATGCCATGATACCCGTGACACACAAGGCCACCAAAGCCGCATAAGGTAAGTCAGCTATCCATAATGGCAATATCAAACCCAATGACCACCAGCTATGTCGACTCGCGGGTTTCAGGTGATTCGCTGCCCACCAAATCACGACGATAGACAACGTCTGAAGTGTGGTGATCCAAGGTGCGCCATCAAGCTTTCCTGCCGATTGCGTGACCATAATCCCAACCTGTAAGGTGGTGACAATCAAACCTGAAATAATCACGACGGACAAACTGCTGCGTCTTGAGAAAACAACCATAAGCAGTGGGAATAGCACCCATGCACTGACTGAAAGCGTGATTGGCTGTAAAGGAAGGGTTAAACCGTAAGTCGTCATGGCAGCGAGCAAAGCTAAACCTGCAATACCACCCTGCGGCAGAATCCATAATGCAGGAATGACCATAGCAAGCACTGGGATGTCCCCTTCACTTAAACTGATTGCTCTAGCGCAAACAACGGCTAATAATGTTGTAATTAGAAATTGAAATGTCGAAAAAACCATAGCTCTCTCCTTCTACCGATCCGTGGTATTAATGAACTAGGAACATTTAGTATGGACCAATTTTTGAGCCAAATCTTTGCTGTGATTCACCAAATTCCATATGGGAAAGTAACAACTTATGGAGACATAGCACGTTTTTCAGGATTTCCGGGCTATGCACGGCATGTAGGAAAAGCGCTGGGGAATTTACCAGAAGGGAGCAAACTGCCTTGGTATCGTGTGATCAACAGTAAAGGCGAGATCTCTTTGAAGGGTGATTCGTTCGATCGTCAAAAGAAACATCTGGTTGAAGAAGGGATTGAAGTGAGTGACGCAGGAAAGGTCAAGCTCAGAATATACAAATGGCAGCCCTAGAGCTGCCATCTATCGAAAGACGTTAATTAAGATGCCTTAACAGTGGCATCCATTTCTAATTAACGAACACCAACCAAGCGTAGGTCTGCTTGTTGTGTATTTTCTACATCAGTAATTACTGACTTAATCGTGTCCGTTGTGAAACGCAGTTTACCATCAACATGAATCGATGCACGCATGTTGTAACGGTGGTTAAGTTGAATTTTGTTGTTGTCGTAGCTCAGCTCGAATGCGAACGGTACTTGCTTACCGTCAGTGGTGAATTCTTGAGTTGCGATAACTGTCGATGGTGCGTCAGCCAGTGAAATATCTTCTAGCGTTACGGTAACCACTGCATTCTCTGGCAATGCAATTCTTTCACGGTAGCTTACTGTTCCTGAAATCACTTGAGTGTTCTCTGCAGCCACTTCTTGAGAAGCGTTCGTTTCTGATGTTGCTTGGCAGCCAAAAAGTAGGCCAAACGATGCTAAAGACGTAATAAGAATTAGAGCCTTTTTCATATTCAATTTCTCTCAACATGTTTGCCGGACTCGGCAAATCTACCCACCAATTATAAGAGAGCTTTCATATTCTGTCTTGAAACCCTATGATTTATTGACAGATATCTGACTAATCTTAATGATTAACACCATAATCTGACATCCATTTACGAAGAGGAATGCTGGCGATGAGTCAACCTTTACAAGAATTACTAAGTTTACTTCAGCTAGAGAAACTGGAAGAAGGTTTATTCCGTGGGCAAAGTGAGAACCTTGGTCTGCCACAAGTTTACGGCGGTCAGGTATTGGGACAAGCGCTTTCGGCTGCTCGTTACACTGTTCAAGATGACCGTAGTGTTCACTCGTTCCACAGTTATTTTCTGTTTCCCGGCGATCCTGAAAAGCCAATTATTTACGATGTGGAAAATCTCAGAGATGGACGCAGCTTCAGCACACGCCGTGTTAAAGCGATTCAAAATGGCCGCCCTATTTTCTATCTCACGGCTTCTTACCATGGTGATGCACCAGGTTTTGAACACCAAAATGAAATGCCAAACATCCCTGGGCCAGAGAACTTTGCCTCTGAAACTGAGCTCGCGAGCCACATTGCGGAATTCTTACCAGAGAAACTACGTAAGACTTTCTGTGGCGAAAAGCCGATTGAGATGCGCCCAGTAACGGTTGTTAACCCACTGAAGCCTAAAAAGACCGAAGCAAAACAGTACCTTTGGGTGAGAGCGAATGGTGCGCTGCCAGATAACCAACTTATTCACCAATACCTGCTGGCTTACGCATCGGATTGGGGATTCTTGGTGACGGCGCTTCACCCACATGAAGTTTCTATCATGACGCCAAACTTCCAAGTCGCGACGATTGACCACTCAATCTGGTTCCACCGCCCATTCAAGATGGATGAGTGGTTGCTTTACGCGATTGAAAGCCCGACAGCAGCCAACACTCGCGGCCTAGTGCGCGGCGAGATCTATAACCAGAAAGGTGAGCTAGTAGCGACAGCCGTTCAAGAAGGTGTGATGCGCTTTACTAAGTAATGAGTAGGCGTTTTTTAGAGACACAACACACCCACACCAAATAATAAGGGGCTAGATATAATATCTAGCCCCTTTCTTTTAATGACATCAGCGGAGAACCGCTGTTCAAACGTCAATAAAGTCTATTCTGTTTCTAGCGTTGGCTCGAATTCACTTTGTACTCGCGTTTTAATGCCGTCTCCTGCGTCTCTAAGCAGGTTGAATGGTGACAGCACTACCCCTTTCACAGCACCTTCGGCTGCGCCCTGAGCGAGTGCTTTACTCTTGTCGGCCAGTAGATTTGCTTGATCCAAGATACCCGGCACTTCAGCTCTCAGCATTTCAGATTCAGCCACAACAACAGGGATAGTTTGTTCACGGTAAGACTTACTCTCCGCAAGCATTGGTGGCATCACATCGACACGATAGCGTTTCAATTCAGTCAGTGTTGGTGGGATAACCTCGGTTCTTACCTGCTCGACTTCGGTGCGAACGTTTTTCACTTCATCCAAAATCGCGGGAATTTTGCCATCAACAGACGAAACTGTTTGGTTAACTTGATCGATGGTCTTTCTCACTTCATCAACCGTGTCTAACACCTGAGGAGCCAACTCACTCACATGCTCAGCAAACGCTAACATCTCTTCGACTTTTAACCCTTTGGTGAGGCCCGATAAATCTTCGATAACTTGTGGGTAGGTGTCGACGATTTCACCGACTTTATTAGTGAATGAATAGATGGTGTAGCCCAAATAAAAAATGGAGACAGCTAACACCAATTGGATAGCGGTAGAGACTTTTGCAAACATGAATAACCCTTTTCTTTATCGCAGAGGCGATGTCTAAACTGAGACAAGATGTAGCGTAATGCTAACTATAGTGGCAATGCTGTTGTGTACTTTAATGGTTCCATCGCAAACGTCGAGGTCACATTTGAAATACCATCAATGCTATTCACCAAGCGCTTATAGAAATCATCAAAGCACTTCATGTCTTTAACCTGAACCTTCATCATATAATCATATTCGCCAGCCATGCGATAGAACTCCATCACTTCTGGAAAGTCCGACACAGTATTCACAAAGCGCCCATACCACTCATGAGAATGGTCGCTAGTTTTCACCAATACGAACGCGGTAAAGGAAAGATCTAACTTCTCAGGATTGAGCAACGCCACTCTCTTTTCGATGATGCCGTTCTCTTCAAGACGCTTGAGACGCTTCCAGCAAGGCGTTGTCGTGAGGTTAACGGCTTCAGAAATATCGTTCAGTGACAGCGTGCTGTCTTCCTGTAACAACCCTAATATTTTTTTATCTACGGCATCTATCACACTTTCACCAAATCGCATTTAAATAGAATAATTTTCTACATTTTAGTCAAAATAAAGCAAATATGGCAAAGTTTTTCTCTCCAGTTCTAGCTAAATTATAACCATACCAATTACAAAGAATTCCTACACAAGATCAGGAGAACGCTTATGTGCACTGACCATCAATGGATTAACAACGCGATTCGTAAAATTGAAGCCGACTACCAACGCTCAGCGGATACGCACCTTATCAAGCTAGACCTTCCAAGTATCGAAGGCATTGATGTTTACCTTAAAGATGAAAGCACACACCCTACCGGCTCTTTAAAGCACCGTTTAGCGCGTTCTCTGTTCTTATACGCTATCTGTAACGGTTGGGTTGGCCCAGAAACAACGATCATTGAATCTTCATCTGGTAGCACAGCGGTTTCTGAAGCTTACTTTGCTCGCCTACTTGGTCTTCCGTTTATTGCGGTAATGCCAAAATGCACAGCGAAGAAAAAAATTGAACAGATTGAATTCTACGGCGGCCAAGCACACCTTGTTAACCGCTCAGATGAAATTTACGATGAGTCTCGCCGCTTAGCCGAAGAGCTAAATGGTCACTACATGGATCAATTTACCTACGCTGAACGCGCAACTGACTGGCGTGGTAACAACAACATTGCGAACTCGATTTTCAATCAAATGCAGATGGAAGATCACCCCGTTCCTGCTTGGGTAGTAATGAGCCCAGGTACTGGCGGTACTTCGGCGACGATTGGCCGTTTCATTCGCTACCAACAACATGAAACTAAGCTTTGTGTCGTCGACCCTGAGAACTCTGTGTTTCATGAATACTTCCAAACAGGCAATGCGAATGTGAAAGGCAATACATTCAGCAAGATTGAAGGTATTGGTCGCCCACGAGCAGAGCCAAGCTTCATTCCTGCCGTGGTTGACGAAATGCGTAAAATCCCAGATGCAGCAAGTATTGCAACCACACATTGGTTATCTGATATTCTTGGCCGCAAGGTTGGCGCATCAACCGGTACCAACATGTACGGTGTACTTCAGCTAGCCAGTGAGATGAAAGCGCGTGGCGAGAAAGGTTCTATCGTGACTTTACTGTGTGACAGCGGTGAGCGTTACCTAGATACTTACTTCAATGACGAGTGGGTAAACCTGAATATCGGTGATCTACAACCTTATGTAGCGAAGCTAGAAGCTTTCTCACAAACAGGTGAGTTGGCTTAAATACAGAACAAGCACCCGTTCCAAATTAAAAAAGAGCCCTTGATGGGCTCTTTTTATATGTCATTCGTAACCAATGAAACAAGATTATTCTGGTTTTTGCTTCGCTTCAAATGCTGCCAGTTGTTCAGGCGTCGCTTTTGGCTGATGGTGTTGTTTCCACTCATCGTAAGTCATGCCATATACGCGCTCACGAGCGTCATCGATATCCAAATCTAAGCCTTGTTGCTCAGCTTCCGCTTTGTACCATTTGCTGAAACAGTTACGGCAGAAGCCAGCCAAGATCATCAGGTCGATGTTCTGCACATCTTTGTTGTTATCTAGGTGTGCTAACAGGCGACGAAAGGTTGCTGCATCCAGCTTATCTTGTTCTTCTTGAGAAAGATCTTTGTATTTAAATTCAGCCACTTTACTTTCCTTTATTCGATTTATTGTATTAATTAGTTGAGCTCTGTTTGTTATACAAAAAAAACACACTTAACTTAAAGTTAGACTTAAAAGTTAGAAACCCCTTACATAATGAGGGCTAGAAGCCATTTATCTAACTTTTACGTGTAGATCTAATTTTTCTGTAAGAGTTCAGGTGATAAATGAAAAAATTAGATCACCAAAAATTGGTGGTCTGTACTATATTTTTATCTAACTTTATATGTACTGGTTCATACTCAGTCTGACAAAATCGTGGTTCGATTTCACCTGTTCACACAATCATACACTAACCACTAAACTCATTTTTAGACAGTTCCGAGTTGCGTATTTACTAATTTAACAAAGCATAAATTAGATGAAGTATGGCAAAATTCGCTTAACCGACCGTCCAGTGCAAGTAGAGAAAATTGATAGTGTAGGTTACCTTGATACTTTGAATTGTTCATTCTAGCGTTCGAACCTTTTTCTGTAACTGTGGGCGATACACTCAGAAGCTTTATGAGTCCGTTTATTAAAGGGGATTAACTGATCCCCTTGCTCGCACTTTAACCAACAGCAGTATTACTCGATTTCCTCTAGCAATTTGTTTGCCGCAACTAAATCTCTAGAACCTTTAATAATTAAGCCACCAAAAAACATGAATATCGCACCTATATACATATAAAGGAATATTGTTCCAACGACAAAAAGCATGACACCCCAAGCCATGTAGTTTTTACTGGGATCACTCATCACAATATTCTTAGTGATATTTTTATAAGTTATCACCTTAAATACATTGTTTTTGATTTTTCCAACAGCTGCAAAGGTATCACCCTCTTCAATAAAAATGCTTTCTGACGATTTACACTCAATGTATTGTCCATTGATTGAAAATACAGCTATCTGATTTGAAGAATTTTCGCCTGAAGCTTCTGTTGAAAATCGTAAATTTTCCACGTTCCCTTTGATTGATTCCATTAGTTAAGCCTTTATGATTTAAATAGGTAGAGATTTTTAAGTTATTGATTAAATTATTTTTAACTCAAGAAAAAGAGCGAAAACCATACTCTTGTAACACTAACACCTTACCAACCTAAAACTGCAACGTAAACGTCCCGCGACCATTAATGCCTTTTCTCATATGGTTGGTCGGCTAACCGCTCATTCACTCAGACACTGCTTTGTCAGCATCACCTCGTAGCCGTTCAATTGACCTTGCGCGTCGCTAAGCACCTTCGAGATAGAACGTGCCAAAGGTAAAAATTCAATCTGTGAAGGTTTTGGACAATTATGAGTCAGTGATATTGCTAAATTAGCAATTCATGAATAACTACAGGTATGGAAAGTTGCTTAACTAATTGTCTAGTTTTTATGGTGCAGAACAAAGTTTGCGGATTCATCAACATTAATCGTAGCTATATTCCAACCGTTCAACCCTCGTTCTAATCACCGATACTGTAGCATCTCAGTTCCCATAGCATTTCAACCAAACAATCGGCTACAGAGTCAGAAAAGCCGACACTAAGAAATCGTTTGAAAGCTCGCCTTGTGTCATACGCTTTTGGGAAGCACTTCGCTATATAAAGCTCATGGGCACAAGCAGCCGCTTGCTCTCTGGTAAGGCCTGAAAGTTGTAACTTACGAATGGCTTGGTACAGTTCACTTCCGCGCATAATGCTTCTCGTATATTTAATACTAACCATACATTAGGTTTGTGCTTGAAATTCATTCAACTGGCTGTGAGCAGATGAAAGTAACTCTATGTTGACTATACCTAGTGACATCTTATGCCTCGCTGATGAGTTGGCGCTATGAACGTGAATAATTGGTGGTTTGAAACCTCGCAAAGCAACAGCTTCTTCGATCCACAACACTACATCATAACCAGTACCGTGCTCATCATCGCCTAAATCATGATCAAGACTGGCTTCAGTGACATCACCTTTATTCAAAAGCGCGATCGCCTCTTCTGACCAATAAACTCTATACCAACCTTCGGGGCCTGTCTCTCATCATCTAAATAGACCTTCATTTGCATCTACCACTGACTCCTAATTCTCGCCAGTTCTTGCATATAACTGGAACGATACTTGCCGCCTTGCCTCTCATGAACTTGTAACCAAAAGGAACTTTCCCCTTAATTTCAAGGGAAATAAGAATTTTCTCAGCCCTGAATGGCGCTTTATTGAGTAAGCTGGCGGCAGGCTGAACTGATAGAGAGCTTCCAACTCCAAGTACTTTGTAAGCAGACTTAATATGTTTCCTTGCCTCCTCTAAATACATCACTGGTTCGCCAAACCAAACAATATTAGGCCTCAATTGGCTATTTAATTCACAATGTTGACCAATCTCAATCTGCTTATCCCAGTCATAAGTAATTGAAGAATTAATGGTACTTTGGGCGCGATTTAACTGCCCATGTAGGTGAATAACTTTCGAACTGCCCGCTCTTTCATGCAAGTCATCGACATTCTGAGTAATGATGACCACGTCATAAACATCCTCTAACTCAGCTAGTGCTATGTGAGCTTTGTTAGGTTGTGCATTTTTGGCGGCAACCTTACGTTGATTGTAAAAGCTCAGCACTAGCTTAGGGTTACGCTCAAAGGCATCTTTCGTTGCTAGTTCATGAATAGGATAACTTTCCCACAAACCATCACCATCTCGAAAAGTGCGCAAACCACTTTCGGCACTTATACCTGCGCCTGTAAACACAACAATCTTTCTCTTTTCTGTGTTATTTACCATCATCTTCTCTCGTGATTAAACTGTTGAGACTAATAGTAAATAAGATATGCGACAGGTTTTGACGCATAGCGCAACAAAAAACAATAAACCATTGATATATTTGAATATAGTGAAAAATTTAGTTCACTTGCTTTGTACTCTTTTAGTACTTCAATCGTTTGATGTTGCGTATGCGCCCTCATCCAACCATTTAGTATGGCTCGACAACCATCAAGATAAACTTTCATAAAGTTATTCCTGAGAACTCAAAGTGTGTTTGCATCTGCGTATTTGGAAAATCTGAGTAAATCGTTCGTCCGACAACAGTTAACAAAACCTGCCATGTGGGAAATTGGTAAGAAGACACTTTGATCACCAAGCACTCATTAGACAGGTAGACTGCCTCACCATTAAAACACCTAGGCCCTTCTTTATGTATTGGGATGAGACCTAGTGGCTGAAACTGCGCTAATTCAAACTCCATAAGGTGGCTCATAAGCGCCAGCAAATTCTCTTTGCATGTGACTGATTCTAGTTTTTTGACCAAATGAGATAGAAATAAACACTCAATAACACAGTCACCTAGTTTTTCATAAAGCGAAATGATGCAATTGTGATCATGGACGATCTGATGCTGAATTGAACTGTAGTGTTCTGCTAAGCGAAAGGGGCAATTAGACATAAAACTCTCTCCTGTAAGTTAGAGAGAGTTTGCAGCAGGGATGCGACAAGAGTTGACGCTTTAAATGCTAGTCAGTTTTTTCGGGGGCAAAGGTAATGCTTGCTTACTATCAGAATAGAACTGCGTGCTTACTTCAGGTAGCAACAATGCTCTTCTGCCTGAATTGAACAGGCGAAATGGTTTTTCCGCAAAAGACGTCGATTTTAGGCTGGCACTATTATAGCTCGGTTGGTGCGCATAAATTAATAGTGATTCAATCGCTGATAACTTAATACTCTCTCCTTCGTAGTGGTCATATCGCTCTCTATTATCTTTGCTCCAAGCTTCCCACCCAGTAAAATTGCCACAAGAAGCAATGAAAATCTTGCATAGGTCAGCTTGGTTTTGAATCCAAGAATGCTCATTTAGTCGTTCGAAAATTGTTTTTCTATCTGACAACCCAATGTAAAGCAAACTATCAGTACCATAGACAGGATGACTGCCATAAACTTGGTAGAGACAATGCCCTTGAACCCCTTTAAGTTCCTCTAGTGCATTTGATGAGTATGGACCTTCCCAATAAGCATCAATAATAGGCACAGCTTTGTTTTCCGAATTACACATATTCAATCCTCATACCACGAGATACTATCTCTAAGGGTTTGTTTTATTTCTTCACGTAATGCCAAAGGCTCTACTACTGTTGCATGGTTACACACAGACAGCAGCCAATGGCGAAATTCATCGGTGTCATCCACGTTCGCATGGACGATAAAATCTTCACCTTTGGGTTCTATTAACTGGTCTTCACACAATGGTGTTTCATCTAGGATTTGTGCAAAAACTGGCGTTACCCATAGTTTAATCGCAAGTTTATTTGAGCGGCGGATGACTCCCATTTCACCCTGCTGAACGTATGTCTCTAGTGAGAAGTCTTCATCAACAATCGCAGGGAAGTAAGAGGACTCTGCACTGATTACGCGGTTGAACGACAATTGACGAATATCGCTGTAGCCATCAAATTTCCCGACCAAATAATTCCGCTCTCCACGCACGACAATACCAAATGGGTGAAACATGACTTGCTGCTCTTTGTTAGAAGACATGGAGCGATAAACAAGCCTGATACACTTCTCTTCAAACACGGCTTTATACATGACGTTTATCGTTTCAGCAGCTAGCTTAGAGGGTAGCAAAGGCATGCCTTTAGGGTGGATATATACTTTTTGCGGCCATAGCCCTCGAGACGTTTTGTTTTCATATCGAAGATAATATCTAGCACCGTTGAAGTGCGATTCCAAATTACTGAACAAGGATGGAGGAAAAACCTGCTCTAGATGCTTTTCAGCAAGGTTTAGGGTAATGGCGGTGCTTAAATCCATTCCCGTTAATCCTAAATCAAGTCCTTGCTCTCGCGACCATCCAATTGGTTTACCTGAGTCTGGTACAACTCCGTACTTATCAAGGCTTTTAAGAATGCGTTGAACGCTTCTTAGTGACAACATATTGCCTTCTGCTTCCAACTTTACTTGAATGTTCTGCGCTGTGACTTTTCCTTTCGTAGGCACTTTTGCGAGCACCGCTCTCTTGTTCTCAAAGCTTTCCATAAAAATTTAATTCAGTAATTACAAATGGATAAGGAATATATCCAATTATCCACCTGATGACGACAGAACCTGTCGTTACCGCTTTGTATATTATGAGCATCGTCACAAGCATTACTTTTTAAGCGATTCACCAGTTATGCGCTTTAATTCTAGAGATAAATTACGAGGAGATGCTTTATGAAGACTGCAGAGTTATTTGATGAGTGTGAACAAATTATGGCCTATGAACACTTTTATGGAACTTCAGATCACTTCTTTCGGGTTTTCGAGTTATCTAGCATGGTTGTTGGAGATGCGTATTATGGGCCATTTACCTTAAAACAGGTACAAAGATTATTGTGGGAGTTAAGTGAACTTAGCAATAGGTTTTCGATTATTCATAAGCCCCAAGAGTGCTACGGCTTTAAAGTGCTTGGCTTCTGTGTTGAGTTGGACAACGGGTTTTACGGGCAGGCCTTTTCGTATCGGATAGCACACTTCGCGAATTAAACTATAAAGCTGATTCAAACTAGTGTTTGTTCGTAGAATCGACACTATGTCATTTCGTCGAACACTCGATCTGACAAATTTGCTGATGAGTCACAACCAATCCATACACTGTGGCTTCTTCATATGTTGATGTTGTCATATGTTGATGTTGTCATATGTTGATGTTGAGAAGCTAGTCAGTTCTAACTTCGAATGGGGCAGAAACGAGTCAGACAAGCTTGAAGCTACAGTTATCACGTAAAATAGAAAATTGAGAATAATGTTTGCTGTCGGAAAGCCGCTTAGTAAAGCTTCCACCCCTGTTGGTTACCTGTCAATTTCACTGTGAAATCCGACAATAAAAAGCAACCTAAGTGTATGTTTTGTAATAATTAATCATAGGTGCAAAAGTTGTCGTTTTTTTTAGAAAACGCATTCCGAACTGAAGGCGGTCAATACCAGCTACTATTGACCGCTGGTCGCGCGTAATAGAGCTACTTTTTGTAGTTATGGTCGTGTCTGTGTTTTAGACAAGCTAAGCTAGATCCCTTTAGATTTACCACGTAAATGTATGGTTTATAAATACTTTAAGGGGAAGAGAAGTTCATTCCGCAGGNGTGCAAAAGTTGTCGTTTTTTTTAGAAAACGCATTCCGAACTGAAGGCGGTCAATACCAGCTACTATTGACCGCTGGTCGCGCGTAATAGAGCTACTTTTTGTAGTTATGGTCGTGTCTGTGTTTTAGACAAGCTAAGCTAGATCCCTTTAGATTTACCACGTAAATGTATGGTTTATAAATACTTTAAGGGGAAGAGAAGTTCATTCCGCAGGTTGCGATTCGCACACTGCGAAATGAGCGTCTAACTAGAAAAGGAGCAGATATGAGTTGTTGCAGAATCTGCAATCACTGAGCTTTCTCGTTGCTCGGGCAATTATTGCAACAGTTCAACTACCGAGGAATCCTCGATAGTTGCTTGATGAGCAATGTGCATATTTTGCACATTAGTTAGTTCTATTGCCGAAGCGACGAGATCAGAACCGGGTTGGAGCAGAGGTGATTTACGAAACAACCTGTTTCCGAAATTGTGCAAGACCCTCTTGCAGAATTGGTTACTAGAATTTGTCCAACAACCTGTTGGACAATTGGGAAACAGCTTGTTTCACAAATAAATCTCATGGTGGTTTCTTGCGCTCTAAACACATCTTGGTCGGGTAGACGACACTTGTTACCAAGTGCCGTCCCCCTAAGAACCCAGCGTGCAACTTTCACTGCACTAGGCTCAAGCCTTCACGAAGGCATCGTTTGATACCCAGCAACTTATAAAGCAGCGAGAGTAGGCTCCTTCCAAGAGTTGCGAGCTTGCCTTTTTGACTTTCTCTTAGCCAAGTATTCTTGGTGTTGAGGGTCATATGGTGTCGCTGCACTTCGGATTTTTACATGTCTCTCGATCGGTACTTTGGCTATTTGGAAGAGATTGAACTGGCAATCCATATCCATGATCTTCTGCCAACCATGAAAATGCCATTGGCCTTTTCGGTTGACGAAGTATTTAAGGGCCACCCAAGTTTTGGATTTTGTCGGATGACGCCTCACTGCCCAGTGCCATAATGCAAGAAATAGCTTATGACCAACATATCCGAATACCTGTTTAGCCACGCAATGGCGATAATAATTAGCCCAACCCCTTAATTTCGGATTTATCAGTTTGATAAGATCGTTTACAGAGGTTGTTGCATGCTTTTTGATGAGTTCGCGCAGATTACTCAAGAACAGCAATGTGTTAGATTTACTCGGTTTAATGAGCAATTTCCCTTTGTACTTTCTGTGATTGAACCCTAGAAAGTTAAAGCCGTTATCGATGTGTGTAATGTGCGTTTTTTCTTCGGATAATGTTAATCCTCTTTCCGCTAAAAAGTCAGCGATCAACGGTTTGATATCGCTCTCCAACACTTCCTTTGAAGCGCAGGTGACGACGAAATCGTCGGCGTATCCAATGAAATTGGCCCTACTACCCTTTTTGAGGGCCGTAGACTTAATATGCTGCTCAAGTCCAGCAAGAGTCATTAGCATCAAGGTTGGTGATATTATCCCACCTTGTGGTGTCCCCTCATCGGTGCGATAAAACAGACCTTTGTCCATAAAGCCAGATTTTAGCCATTGTTCCAACATTCTCTTATCAATAGCGATGTTATCAAGAAGCCATTGATGGCCGATCTTGTCGAAACAAGCTTTAATATCCCCTTCAAGTACCCATTTAGCTGATTTCTTTAATGCCAAACATTTGAAACACTGCCCAACTGCATCGGCAGTACTGCGATTTGGCCTAAATCCATAACTATTAGGGTCAGCAAGCATTTCCGATATAGGCTCTAATGCAAGAAGATGGAGGGCTTGTTGCGCTCTGTCAATCATGCATGGAATGCCTAATGGTCTGAGCTTGCCGTTCTTTTTAGGGATGTAGATACGCTTGAGCGGTTGGGCTTTGTACGCCTTTCGACTCAATTGATTAACTGCTTTTATGCGGCGTGCATCTGTGTTCCAGATGACACCATCTATTCCAGGCGTTTTACTACCTTTATTTTGAGATACTCGCCTGACTGCAAGAAGCTTAGCTGAGCGAGAATGAGTTAGTATCCACTGCAAGGCTTTCGCTTTACCGTGTTTATCTTCTCTAGTTGCCTTTGCGATACGCATCTGAAGCTTTAATACATGCGATTCAATAGGTTTCCAGTCGATAGACTGCCATTGAGCACTGTCAGGAGAGGCACTAATCTCTTTAGAAATCATCATTTGCGTTTCTCCTTAAATAAAGTTCTTCAAACTCTCTCGCAACGAAAGACCAGTCGGAAGTGGGCTCACTTTCGTGACCAGACACTAGTCTGTATCTGCATCGTTACAATGCAGCCTTCGCTTTCTCCGACCTCCTTTACCCGCATCGCTATCGGCCACAAAGGCTTTCCCATAGGGAGCGATACAGGCTTACCCTGTTCCGTATGTTACGTAAAATGTCAACTTAGATGCCCACTCTAGTGCGGAGAGTACTTTGATCACGAAAGGCCAATGCCCAACTCCTTTCCGACTCTCGTTGCCGTTTTGGCCACAGCGTATTAACCACTTCCGCTGCTTCATCATATGACGCACCTTTAATGGATTCACATACGTTCATCATATTGACTCCCTAGCACTTACCCGAATTGTGGTTTTCAGGAGGAACATCCTCTCACGATTTTGTTCCCACTCAGCCTAACGGCCAAGTTTCGTTACATTGTCAGATCCGCTACTTTATTCAGGATCTTAGGGTCATCTGGTGATACAGATGGTTCACTCTTGTCGTGGTGAACAACGCTTCATACGACTTCAGGTCGCACGGGCATTTATGTGCTAGTAGGTTACTTCCGCTAAAAAGAAAAGGCTCGAGCTTCGTTTCAGTGGCTATGGGGTGAAATGAGTTGGATCATTCCCAAGGTGCTTTTCGTTTGAAAAGCTTTTTGAAATCTTCTATTGCTGTTGGATCTGAGGCTGAATTCAGGAAGGCTACAAATCTTTCATAATCGGCATCTTTTAACACTATATGCTTTGCCTGATTGAGCATTTTCGTCCATTCTTCAGTATCGATATCACTCAGTTCATCTGCATGTGCAGTATAAGCTGTAAGGCCTTCTAATAGCTCTTCTTCGGTCAATTTTTTCTCGCTCATCGCATGCAGCCTTACTGAGGATTTAGGTTAGTTGCAGTATAGCAAAATCAGTCCGGATGCCGTTAGGTCGAATCGCTGAAACACACTTAATGGGGCAGAACCGAGCTAGGAGGCACTTTGTTAAAAAGTGCCACATTTAAAGCTTCAGCTATATGAAGCCTCTGGACAAAAACACGTTAGAGTATGAATTCTAACGTGCCAAATTGGATTAGAAAAAGTATCTTGAAAGCCTAAATGTTTTGTATGCGCTTTTCACAACTTACTCATACAAGTACATTTCATCTTCTACGTCAGACAAAAACTCTATTAATTCCCACTCGAAGCCAGCTTTGTCGAAAAAATACGCCCTTTTACGATATGTTTCTTCAGGAGCAAAAATACCTCTACGATATCCTTGTTCAACTAGGCGGCTCTCTGTAGCTTCAAGATCATCCACAACCAAGCCAATATGGTTTAGCCCGTAGTTTTTATACGTTTTTTGAAAATTTTGGGGAACAAGTGAGTCAAGATGAGGCTCTTGAAGCGCAAAATAGCTTTGCTTGTTGCCCACATGAACCCAACGATGTCTATCTGGAGGCTTAACATCTTTTCGTACATTAAAATCTGGAGCTACAATAACTAAAAATGCCAATGCAGCGTCAATATTTGGAACTGTAATATTTAAATGCTCGATCCTTGTCATATTCAAATATATCTTTTTTATCAATGAGCTAAAGTATCAACTCAAAACAACCTAACACCTCAACTTAACTTGAGGTCAAGCAAAAATTTACGCCATCGCATAACATTTAGTAGGGCAAAAGCACATTAACAGGATGTGAATGAGTGAAAGGTCTACCAAATAATGGGGCAGATCTGAGTTAAGGTGATCTACCCCGCCAGCACGAATTTGGACATAAGCTTGTCAGCGGACTTCCTAAATTAGTAAGTCATGGATAACTCATTGTATTGCAAAATTCGCTTACTAGAGTCCACCATCATTGTGCAGATCAATTAGGTTTTAGGATTACATGCAGGTTAGGGTTGAGGTTGTCAAACGTGGTTTTTGACCTGTATGTCTGGTACCCCTTTTGGCTAACACGTATATCGTATACACCATGCTCTAACGTAATCAGAGGAGCGTACTTATCTTTAATATTCATTATCTCAATTGTAGCGCTATGTGGTTGAGCTAGAATCTCGATTTGTACTCTGTTTGCGTCGAAGATATGAGGTACAGCTTTTTCATGAATACTTTCTACACCTCCAGGCACGTTAACGTATCTCACTGAAACAGCTTTACCATCTTTGTAGAACGCGAGGCCGTACTTGCCAGGAGTAAGGGGCATTGGCTTATGTGATGCTGGTAGTTTAACGTAGTTGAGGATGATGTATGTCTCATACTGCTTATCTATATCGGTCAGTACTAAATTAGTGGTCTTCTCATTCGGTAAAAACCTAATCGTATTAGCCTTTTGTGTTCTCTCGAAGTACCCAGTTGGTGCGGGTATGTATGAGGATACTTTCGAAACGACTTCGCTAACATAATCAGAGACAGTATCTCGTAATGTGGATGATTTAGCGTGACTAGCAGAGCTGAAAGAGCTAATTAAAATTAGTATGGTGATGTGCTTAGTCATTTTTAGCCCCTTCGCAAATTGCATTGATTACACCATCATTGAAGAACTCAGATAAGAACAATGTGAGGATTTCATTCGACAAGCCATCTGCTAGGCCAGCCGACATTAATAGGTCATTGTTAGACTTGAGGAAGTTCAGAATAAGTTCGGGATTCTTGCTCAAGAGAGCTTCGAATGTGGAAGAATTAAGCTCAGTTTGTATCTCGCCTTTTACTGCATCAGTTAGCTCGTTATAAGATTCTCGTATCCAATATTGGACGGCTGAGTTAGTTAGGCGTTTTTTCGGTCTTTGTAAGCAAGGTTTAATTGCTGGTGGCACAAAGCATTGCTCTAAAAGAGACATGGTCGCTGCAATATCCGTTGCCGATTCAACTAGTTTGTTATCAAAATCAGGGGACTTCGAACCACGGCGCTTTAGTTCTTTCGTCATTAATTGGTTTAGAACCTGAGCGGGTGGAACTGAATCCAGTTCATAGAAGAATTCGCGTTCTACTTGCTTTTTAAATAGGCACTTAATGATGACAAAGTATCGGTCATGGATCACCAGTCGAGAGTCTTCTTTCTTCTTGCGCTTTATTGAGTACGAGTAGCCATTATGCGTCGCAAGGTCATCGTTAGAATCTGAGTACGCCCAAGAAGGTAATCGGGCAAGATTAATCCCTATACGGCAGTCTTTTGCGAGTGATACTAATTCTAATGCATTATCGGGAATAAGTAGATTGAGTCTATTTTGTATCATCTTCTTGGTTTTATCTGCCATTGCCGAATTCTGTTCGTATATGCTTCTTCGTTCAATGAGAATATTATTAGAACTTAGGGCTTCTCTGTTATCGCGATCCAGCGAGGCGTGGATCTCGGTTGCTGAGAGTTTGCTATACAGGTGTGGTATCGCGTCGGTATCTACAAACTTGAGGTACTCTGGATATCTAGCCAAGTTGACAGTAGAAATTTTGATTGAGCAGTCCTTTGCGCCGTTTCTCATCCTTTCTCCAAGCCAAGATAAGACTGTATGCTCGTTGTTTGGGTTGGCAATATCCTTTGGATACCAATCTTTGAATTGGGGCAGATGAGTTATCTGCATATGCATAGCAAATGCTTCGGCGATGCGTTTTTGAAGCGTATCTTCCTTTTTTCGTAGTGCTACTAGCGTTTGTAGTGCCTTCTCTGAATCGGAGCTTTTTGGGAGGGTGCTTATCTTATGTCGAATGCCAATGATGGAATCAGACGACTTTAGCTTCTTCTCAAAGCGATCTCTAAATATAAGAAGTGATAGGGGGAACCAGATCCCTATAATGATGTAGAACAAGTATTGTCGGAAAGGGTTATCGGGCGTGTAAGGATACTGTGTATTTATTTGCTCTTTTGCTTGGTCTGTGAAATTTAGCTTAATGAATTCATTCTCAGAATTGGTATTGATTCCAACAATGTCAGTTCTAAAAGGAATTAGAGGATGTACCTCATGAGCAATAACGTATACCTGCTCTTGATGGATGAATCTAGCATCGCTGTGAAGAGAGTAGAGTGGGCTTCCAAAACTCCATGTTACATATGTTGCCAGAGCTAAGACCATAAGGTGGCTGCCATATTCGAGTTTTGACGATGTGCGTGGATGTCTCGATTTTATGCCTGTGGTGGCTAGTGCAAATCCAGTAAGTAACATGATTTTAATAGCGATCATTATCTATCCCTAATTATCCAGAATACATCTAGCTAACGTTTTCAGCTAACACCTTTTAATTACCTGCATAAAACCACAGTAATAATCCCTAATCAACTGTTACAAAAACCCATTGGTAACAATTTGTTCCTCCGTAGTGATGCGGAGAGTGTTACTGATCTACTTAGCAGTAATTTGCCCTCTGTTACTTGTTTTCGCATATTCAATTGACGGTCTTTGATTGTTTCCACTCTGACGAATACAATATCACTAATCGTTTTCACATCAAGGTAGTTCAGACTTGTATCACCACCTCTCTTAATGAATTGTCGTTGTCTTGCGCCTTCAGTGTAGTGGCTCAGGAAATTTGACTATATGGTTAAAGCTCTAGACATAGAAAAAGTAAGTTAAATTGTGAGTAACGAAGTCAGGTTCAATCCTGCTCTGGCTCACTTTGGGGCACAAACGAGTCAGACAAGCTTGAAGCTACAGTTATCACGTAAAATAGAAAATTGAGAATAATGTTTGCTGTCGGAAAGCCGCTTAGTAAAGCTTCCAACCCTGTTGGTTACCTGTCAATTTCACCGTGAAATCCGACAATAAAAAGTAACCTAAGTGTATGTTTTGTAATAATTAATCATAGGTGCAAAAGTTGTCGTTTTTTTTAGAAAACGCATTCCGAACTGAAGGCGGTCAATACCAGCTACTATTGACCGCTGGTCGCGCGTAATAGAGCTACTTTTTGTAGTTATGGTCGTGTCTGTGTTTTAGACAAGCTAAGCTAGATCCCTTTAGATTTACCACGTAAATGTATGGTTTATAAATACTTTAAGGGGAAGAGAAGTTCATTCCGCAGGNGTGCAAAAGTTGTCGTTTTTTTTAGAAAACGCATTCCGAACTGAAGGCGGTCAATACCAGCTACTATTGACCGCTGGTCGCGCGTAATAGAGCTACTTTTTGTAGTTATGGTCGTGTCTGTGTTTTAGACAAGCTAAGCTAGATCCCTTTAGATTTACCACGTAAATGTATGGTTTATAAATACTTTAAGGGGAAGAGAAGTTCATTCCGCAGGTTGCGATTCGCACACTGCGAAATGAGCGTCTAACTGGAAAAGGAGCAGATATGAGTTGTTGCAGAATCTGCAATCACTGAGCTTTCTCGTTGCTCGGGCAATTATTGCAACAGTTCAACTACCGAGGAATCCTCGATAGTTGCTTGATGAGCAATGTGCATATTTTGCACATTAGTTAGTTCTATTGCCGAAGCGACGAGATCAGAACCGGGTTGGAGCAGAGGTGATTTACGAAACAACCTGTTTCCGAAATTGTGCAAGGCCCTCTTGCATAATTGGTTACTAGAATTTGTCCAACAACCTGTTGGACAATTGGGAAACAGCTTGTTTCACAAATAAATCTCATGGTGGTTTCTTGCGCTCTAAACACATCTTGGGGCAGAAGTGCTTTAGAGTAGTTGCACTAAGGCGCTCTTGTCCCAAAACTACTTGAATGATGACAAGAGTTACCGTTTTCGTAACAAGGAATAGACTTGATCAATTAATGTTAGTCATATCGCCATCGTCATGATTACACTGAATCCCAAGGATGGTTCTATTCCCATCCTTGGGGTTCAGTCAGATCTTATACAGGTAGAGAGTCAAAAAGCTAAAAACCTCTGACATGAACAACACAACATCCATTTCGCATTTCTTGTATGATATGAGCCACTCTAACCGCCCCAAAAGATATACAGGAAATGACGAACCATAAGACCAAGCTTGCTTCTCTTTTGTTGTTACTACCAGCTTTGGCAATTGCTGAAACTGATATTATCGACATACCCTCAGAACAAAATTACCTATCGTCCTACATCTGGAAAATAGATGAGGATACAACATTTACCTTATCTCGATACTGTGACCCTAAATGGGAAAAGGGCATTTTCATTTCTTACAAAGAAAGCTACTGTAACAACTCCGTCTATGTTCGTAGCACTATGGCAAACGAGTCGAGAACTAGTTTTGGTCATAGCTATTCCGTGACGGTTTCTAATGGAAAACTTGGTGTGAGTACGAACACTGCTTTCAACAGGATTGATTACAAGAAAGAGAATGACTTAATTCGGTCCATGTTAGGTGAGTCGGATCCTATAGTTAGCGTTAGTGGTTATGGAAAGATACCTGATGATAAGCTGATTAAGCTTGAGGGGCTTAAACCTACTTACCACGGTGAGTACGATAAGTACCCAACATACAGAGTTAAAAAGTCCGTTAAGTTGGTTGGCTTCAATGATGCGTACAACGATATTCAAGGTGCAGCCAAAGCCGAGTTCGATGCTAAATACGATGCTCAAAACCAAGAAAGAGCGTTAATACTGATTCTGATAGCTATTGGGGCCTTTTGTGGTGTTTGGGGGATTTGGAAGTACATATTAAAGCCAAGTGTGAAAAAAGTTAGTAAAACAAGCAAAGAAGTGGCCGAAAAACTCGAGAAAAACAAGGTTAGTAAGATTGCCAAAGAAGAAGCAATTCGACAGACCGTTCGTACCACTATCGAGAACGACAATGCTGCGATTGCCGCACTGAAAACTCAGATAAAAGAAGCTCTAGATAACGACGACGCGAAGACCGCGAGGATTCTGATGGAAGCGCTAGAGAAGATGGAGTCTAAGGACTAATGTTTAGTAGATAGCCGCCAGATTTAGCGGCTATTTCTGATCTTAGAGCTTAAGCTTACAATTTGCGGGTGATGTCTTTCCGCTTGCCAGCAGGGATAAACATAACCAAATCTTCAGGTTTCGACCAAAGTGTTCTAGACCGATAGCGCCAAGGCGCTTTTGTCCCGAACCACTTTGAAACGAACAACAGAACATTTATTATAACTATTTATATTTGCAACACTTTCTTTTTGCCATCTTTCCTAAAAAAGCTTCAACTTCATTTGGATTTGTGACGTTCCCATGGAGGCTTCCAACACGATTTATATACTCATGTAGCCCACTACGGACTTGGTTAGCGGATAACTCAAATTTAGTTTCGGTAGCTTTCAACGCGTCTACCTTGTTCCATCCCCCCTTCATCAAAGTAACAACAAACTCAGCTATACGGTTATTCCGCATTGTCTGCTTCGACATCTTTTTACTCTGTGAACTGAAAGATGCAAATGACGATTTTTTTTCATTGTGTCGGCGTTTCGCCAAACTTGTACTCGCTGTGACCATGATTAACCATCGAATAAAATAAATTACAATATTATTACTTAACCCTTACGTATCCGTACGAAATCAAAACAAGATCATCGCTAGATAGACCTGTACCTTATCAATAATGATAAAGGAAACAACAGAGATCAAAAATATTCAAAGCAAGTAAAAGAATCGCTTAAGAAGATATCTAAATGGCTATTGTACCATAGCCATGAAACGCTCGACTAAAGTTGGGGGCAGCCCCTATAATCTAAACGGTCGCTGTATATCGCCTAGCAGCTTATATAGTACTGAATATTTGTATTAAGAGGGGCGTTTATAAATGTTTGAAAAAATTGAAGATCTGAAGTTTGTCAATTGGCAAGATTTTGGAGAGATTGCTGAGAGAAGTATCAACGATACTGCTTTTACTACGATCAAAGACTATGCACAAACTATAGGGTTCATATTAGGCACTCGTGCCACCCGAGCATCACAGGAACTAATGTCTTTGACTAAAATGTTTCCATTTTCAGTTATCAAAGGAAATCCAAATCAATACCCGTATAGAGTCCTTGAAGCTATCTTCTTTACTGTAATTGTTACGGCTGAAGAAAGGGACACTATACTCACTGCAACAGCTCAAAATGCAAGCCAGAAGGATAAACAGAAGGCATACAATATTTTAGAACCACTGCTCGTCGAACCACCAAAGTTCTTACTAAACTAAGTTGCTTTTGTCCCAAAGCATGGCGGCATAACACGTCTCTGGACATTTCTGTGTCAGTGACTTTTCTAAATTAGCAATTCATGAATAACTACAGATATGAAAAGTCACGTAATCTAATGTGTAGTTTTGGTGCAGCTGCTAAAGAACAGCTATATAAACTCATTATTCTCAATGTTAAGATGCCTTTTGAGAAACTCAATAAATGATGAAATGCGAAGAGATGTTACTGAGTTTTTGTAATAAATTGCATGAATAGGTTGATCAATTCTGAGAGATGCCCCCTTGAACAGTTCTACTAAACTGCCATTTTTCCTATCTCTATATGTCATAAAGTCAGATAAGCATGCTATACCTGCTCCACTTAAGGCTAAATGCCGAATTACTTCACCATTATCTGCTCGTAAGTTGCTCGTTGCTTTAAAGATCTTATCGTTTTCATCTATGAGAGGCCAATTTTTCAGAATTTCAGGCTTATTAAATCCCAATAGCCTATGGTTGGATAGCTCATCGATACGACTTGGTGTGCCAAATTCTTTCAGATACTCAGGACTGGCAACAATACGTATTCTGCTGCTGCCTATAAATACCGCTCTCAATGTTGAATCTTTAAGTTGGCCAATACGGATAGCGATATCCGTTTGTTTCCCGACCAAATCTATATTTTCTTCGCTTGTATTGAGTTCGATTTCAACTTCAGGATTAAGCGCTTGGTAGTGGTAAATGCAAGGAGCAAGTCCATGAATTGCGAAGGGAGTTGCTGCATTAATTCGTAAAAGACCTGAAGGCTTATCTTTTTGGACTCTCAATTTATCCTCAGCTAAATCAACTTCTTCGAGTATTCTTCGAACTCTTTTTAGGTACCCCCTTCCTTCCGATGTAACACTTACCTTACGTGTAGTACGACTCAACAAGGTCGTTTCTAGTTTTGTTTCTAACCTTGAAATAGTTCGGCTCACTGCAGCTGGTGTAATAGAAAGAATTTCTGATGCTCCCCGCACAGTTCCTGTATCTACAACAGCGACTAGTGCTTTCATCTCATCCAAAGTCGATTTCATTCATTACCTTTTGTAAATTCAAAATTGATTAATGTTAACTTTAGAGAATTAGTCATACCAAGTAAAGTTAGTACCAACAGCAACAACATAAATATTTTGGAGACGTTATGACTGTACCTTCGTTTGGTGTAGGCACTTTTCGCTTAGAGGGCGAAGTGGTAAAAAATTCAGTATTAAACTCATTAGAAGTTGGCTATCGTGTAATTGATACAGCTCAAATCTATGGTAATGAAGCTAGCATTGGAGAAGCATTAGTGGAGTCAACTATACCCAGAGAAGAGTTGTACATCACAACCAAAATCTGGGTAGACAACATGTCTAACGCTGAACTTATTCCAAGCCTCAAGGAAAGTCTAAAGAAGCTGAAAACGGACTATGTGGATTTAACACTCATTCACTGGCCTGGTGAAAATGAAAATATCGAAGAGTATATGCAGGCTCTGCTAGAGGCAATATCCCTTGGGCTAACCAAAGAAATTGGGGTGTCAAATTTCAATATTGAGCTGTTGCGCAAAGCCTTCGATGTGGTAGGCAAAGAAAATATTGCTACAAACCAAATTGAGCTAAGCCCGTACTTGCAAAACCCTAAATTAGTATCATATATGCAAGAAAACGGCATACAAGTGACCTCTTACATGACATTAGCCTATGGTGAAGTTTTAAAGGAACCTTTGATTATTGATATTGCAGGTAAGTATAAAGCGACACCAGCGCAAGTCGTGTTGGCGTGGGCACTTGCCAAGGAATTTGCCGTGATCCCTTCGTCAACCAAACGCGAAAATCTCATCAGCAACCTGCAAGCACAGCAACTCCGACTAACGATTGAAGACATGGATTTGATCGATGGTCTTGAACGCAATGGGCGTCAAGTGAACCCTGATGGTCTTGCACCAAAGTGGGACGACTAAAATGAGCAATGTATTGATCGTCAACGGCGGCAAAAAATTTGCTCACTCCGCAGGAGCACTCAACAATAGCTTAGTAGACGTCGCTGAAAGCTATTTGACCGAGTTGAACCATAACGTCAAAGTTACTGAGATTGACAATGGTTACGACATAGAAACTGAGATCGAAAAATGGTTATGGTCAGATGTTGTTATCCATCAAAATCCAGCATGGTGGATGGGGACACCATGGATTGTTAAAAAGTATATTGATGATGTTTTCACCCTTGGTCACGGTCGTTTGTATCAAAGCGATGGCAGAACAAGAAGTGATAGAAACAAACATTATGGCTCAGGAGGGTTGATTCAAGGCAAAAAGTATATGCTTTCGGTTACATGGAACGCTCCACAAGATGCGTTTACTGATCCTTCTCAGTTTTTTGAAGGAGTCGGCGTTGATGGTGTGTATTTACCATTACATAAAGCCCATCAATTTTTGGGAATGTCTCCTTTGAGTACCTTTATGTGTAATGATGTCATAAAAAACCCTCAGATCGAAAGCGACTTTGAAAGGTATAAAGCACACTTGAAGGAAGTATTTTCAGGCTAATTTCGCTCGATACTGTCATCTATTGGCTACGCAGGCTTAGCACGGGTTTATAAGCTACCCATCCTCTTATATGTCGAGAGGATGGGGGTGTTGGTAAATCAGAAAATTTGGTCAAATCACTAGATGTACTTTTGATAATAAAAAGTAGGTCAAACTTTAAGCCATATTCTGTGACAAATAGCGGTCGAAACACACTTCGGGGCAAAAACGTATTTGATATAGTCGATTCACATACCTTTGCAGAGTGAACAAGCAGAGGAAAATGACAAACTTTATTGTCCTCCGACAGCCCCGTGGGTTCATGGGGCGTTTACAGAACAGTAGGATAGGTAGAGTTTAGCAGGCATAAAAAGGCACCCAATTAACTAGCTGGATGCCATTGTATGGAGTGTGACCTTTAGAGCGGATTAACGTTGGTTAGTTAATGTAAGCCTGTATGTATTGATTGTTTTGGATTGTTTCTAGTGAATAGAACCGATCTACCATCAAATAAGGCTGAGATGGACTTCTGATTATTTCATTGGCTTGAAATACGGGTTGTAACAGAGACAGTTCTAAGTTCCAGTGACTTTTTAAATCTGTTTGGGATTCATACCATGCTTCTGAAATTATATTTAATCCCTCAAGTCTCTCATCAACGAACTTCTTTCTATCCTCAGTGGAGCAGCAGTCTAGAAAGTAGCGAACGATAGCATAATCTAAAGCAGATGCTTTTGTTTCAAATAAGTAAACATCGTCTTTCTTTGATATGTCAAACTTCCAATCAAACCAAATGTGGTATGCAGCTTTCCACGCAACCCTCTGATGCTCAATACTTGCGTTGTTGGCAAATGCTGTGAGGCATTGCGCAACGATTTTTCTGCATGGGTCGTTGAATTCAATACTGCGTAAGCCTATAGAACCTAAGTATTGAGTGATGGCATCAGAGTTCTTGCTCTTTGCTAGTGCTGAGCCAAGTAAATCTTGAATGTTGGGATATCTGGATGGGTATCTGGCCACAATATTCAAAACATGAGAGAAAAATTCTGAGCTTGCGGTTTTCTCTAGTAGAGAGGTAAAACTACAATCTTGATCTTGAGAAAAAGATTGCTCTTTGTGTTGAGAGAGAAGTGATGCGTAACAGCAAAATAGTAATGAATGGGACTTGGTTGAATGGGCTATATCAAGTGTTACATCAACACCTGCATGTGACATAAGCCCCCAAATCAAAGGTATATCTTTTTTATCTTCCAAACACTCTATAAGCTTTTCCTGTGAATGAACATAAAGAATAGCAAGTGCGTTAGAAAGAAGGTAGTTGATGGAATGTTTGAAATAAGGGGCACTGTGAAATGTCTTTTCATGCACTTTGGCCCAATCACCAGAGTTACCTAAACTCTGGAACTCCAAAATTAGTTTTTCTCTATGGTAATCGGAGATAAATGGTTCTTGAATATCACTTTTTAGTGACTGAATGATGTTCACTGAATCTTGAATCAGAGGTGCAATCTGTTTTGAGGTGCATAGTATGTTTCGCCAAAAACACATAGGACTAGATATTTTTTCAATTAGGAAAAAATATGATTCTAGCTTGTTTTTGGCTCGATTTTCATAGCTCAAAACAGAATCTGTCAACCACTTAATGAAGTCATTAGATGCTTGAGTTCTGACTTTATGTTGATGCCGACCTCTGCATAGCTCTCTTAAACCTAAGGGACACTCTGCTGCATTGAATTTATCGTATAAGTCGTAAGTATCGTTACTTTCAGCAATTAAAACATCACTTAGATAATTGTCGTATTCAATCATAATTTATCCGTGTTGCTCCAAATAAAACACTCTTCGGCCTCTAGGGACAACCAGAGCTCTTCAAACGCATCGGCAATCATTTGCCCATCGCTTACTTTTTGGAGAATATGATGTTCTTTGCCTAAGCTATTTACCGATGTGCCTAGGGACCAAGCTACAGGGCCATGCTCGTGGTTTGGAAAAATTATAAACCTATCATGGAATCGCCAACCAAACTCAGCATACGGTGTTCGTACTTGCAAATTAATACCACTTATAGTTTCTTTTGGTAGTTCATTAAAAAACTTATGCATGACTTTAGACTTGCTTTGTTGCTCTTTCTTTTGTGTACACACATCGGTGCTACAAATTGGGCATTTGGGAGAATCGGAGGACTCTTTTACCGATGATATAGCTCTCATAGGGGCATTTGAGCACTGGTTAAAGAATAAAGTATTAATAATATCCCATTCATCTAAGTAAGGGTCCCACAACCAGACACCTTCTGAACCATAGCTATTAATCAGGAATCGAATATCTTGTAATGCTCGATGTTGTTCTTGTAACTTGTTTATACCTTTGGGGTTATATTGGACAAATTCTTTTCTTCGTAGTAATTCTTTTTGCTCCGCTTGATAAAGTCTCCGATCTAACCATTTCGATTTTTTTGTTTTCTCACCAACCAAGTTTTTGTTAGTTGTATGAACAGGGATTTCGATAGGTTTGATACTGTCTTTTTGGGGGATTACCCTCGGATAGTTACTAGCGATTCTCATATCAAACATTGTTGAGCGAATAAATGATGACCAATGAGTGGCAAGTAGAATTAAATTATATTCTGAGTCCCAGACAGTTACTTTGTGAGGAGTTGCGTGTTTGAAAGGTATGATACTTTCAGAGCTCTTTTCATTTTTGTTATCGATAAAGTAGCTATCTATCGTTTTATCACGGCCTTTTTGCTCCGCTACAATAGTCAAAGCTCTAGGCGCAATATTGTCATGCCAAAAAAGGCTTACCTTTATATCTTCGCTGCCTTGTAATCCCTGAACATTGCCTTGAATACTTGTGACGGGTATCTGAATGATGATATTCCCTAATTTGTCCGACAATGTTGCAATTTTAATAGGGATAAATTTTTGAATTTTCTCAGATAACGTCTGTATTAATACAGGGTTGCTAACTAAGGGAATTAGTGCGTCTTTTGATTCATTTTTTAGTTCAATCAAGTAAGAGCCACTGTTGAAGTTATTTTTTATTATTGAGTTAAAAGGAATTGCTTCAAATGAATCGGCCGTAACAAACGTTGCTGGTGAATAACTATACTCTTCGGTAGGTACTGAATCCCCACAGCTATCCCAGCACCTTGATGTTAACACTCCCTCAACTACACTTTCAGCTTGCTCAATAGGAAGTAAATAACGCTTTATTCCGATGAACCAGCCTTGTAGTGTAGGCAGCTTTAGTTCCTTTCGATCACCTATATATGAAGGGGTGTTAAAGGTTGGTTCTTTTCGCTCCTCTGCAACTAGAATTGTATAAAGGTTTATGGGGGAAGCACATTTGTGAGTGATAGCAAAAACTTCTGTAACTTCCAAGCAATTATAGTTACCTAAAACTCCTTGTTTCAAAAGCTTTGCTAGCTCGTTAGTTGATGAACTGTCGAACATTTTATCTCACATATCTAAGGAAATTGCATACGGATTATGATTGTTTCACACATATGCAATCAGATTAAAGGCTTGTTAACCGAAATTGTGTTTAAAACCCGGTTAAATCCCTTATATTCAAGAAAAAGCCCTAGCAGATGATAACTGCTAGGGCTTTCACACTTATGCGAGCTTAGAATCGTTTACAGGCTGTTTTCGTTTTTAAGCGGTTTCTTGATTGACTGGGCTTCATTCAACTCACAAACCACATCAAACTCCATGCAGTGATAAAGGCTGGTCTGAATCTTTCCCCATAGGTCAGGGTGAATGTACGACTGGTAGCTAAAGAACTTAAGGCTATCTTTAAGCGTAAAACTGCGCTCGCCCAGAAACAGACCTCACCACTAGTCTTCCAAAGCCCCCCTCAGATAACTTTTGGTATGGCAACACAGATGAACAAGGTATAAACGACTTTCTACTCTAACGAAGAATGGGGCAGAAGCGTGTTAGCTAATTCACTCCTCCAGACCTGACATTACTCAAAACAGATCAGACTTTATTAAAACTGAGCAAAATTTATTGGCCGTCGACATTTGCCATTTCAGGCTTTTGATTACACCTTCAAATTCTTCACGCTCGTCGAATTTTTTCTTGTTTTGGTTTTGTAGCGATGTAACTCCCAAGTCATTTGGGCCACCTTATCAGCCATGACAACATGCTCCGACTCTAACTGCTCATTCTTAGTTTTGAGCCTTTCGTTTTGCTCCAACACTTCCTGATATTTATCCTTTGAAACCTTAGCTTTTGACTTATTTTCCTTCGCCTTAACCACACCTACTTTCTTTGGATCTGAAAGGTACTTTTCTTTTTCTTCAAGCACCCTCCCCAACAACTCAGCATGATTCTTCAAAGAGCCGTTAGACACACCCGCACGTTTTTCGACAGCGAACGGACTAATCTTTTTCCCTTCCTTCAAAAGTGCTTTAAAAGCGTTCTCTAGCTTTACAGCTACCGCTGCCATGCTTATACCTCTACTCTATATTTATCAAATTCAATGCCGTGATCTGACATCACCTTTTCAGCCGCCCTAATGTCACTAAGCTGAGTGGCTAAAGAGCTTTTATTAAACAAATTCATTTCTTTCATCTTTTCAATTTTAGCTATACAGCCCTCACGTCTTCTAACCCAATTCTCAGCTTCTCTTTTATTGACATTGAGGTTTTCACAATCTCGACCTACACACTTAGAAGACTCAAATAAGTGATTCATACTGCACGAGTCTCCTGCAAAGCAAGTACCAAAACCTGTTGATTTATTTGCGCCTTTTGTCTTACTGACCAGTTCATTAAACTCAGCAGAACTTTTCACTCCATCACCCTCAAAGGATTGTATGTATCCACCTGACTGCTCCTCAGGGTGCTCAATAATATCCTTCATGTAATCATGATGTTGTGCATTATATTGCTCTTCAATCTGCTTCTTGATTTCTGCTGGTTTTTGTATGCCCATGAGCGTCAAAACTTCTGAATGACTGGCATAAATGGCAGTCATAGATAAATTAATGTGCTTGAACTGGTGTTTTAATGATGCGAGTGATACCAAACCATGCCCAACAACAAAATGGGCAAATGTTCGTCTTAATGAGTGAGTTGAAAAGTGCCAATACAATTCTCCACTACCATTATCTTTGATAGGGTAATAGTTCTTTGGCACGACAGGATTTAATAAGTTATACAGCTCATCCATTTCATCTGGAACATAACGAATATCAATGTATTTGCTATAAAGCGCCCATAGACTCCTAAGGTTATTAGTATTCAATACTATATCTTTGTGCTGGCGCTTTATATTGTCACCCCTGCCACCTAAGCCATCAAATTTAAACCGAGGCGCGAGGTGAATATCCCCCGATTCTGAGCGATAGTGGTCATTGAGTACAGATAACACCAACAATGCTTTTTCACAAATTGGTGCACACGCCCACGTATCCTCACGCGCCAATTTTTCTAGCTTATTCGTCCATGACCGCATCGTACACAGTGTTATGCCATCAATATCGACCTCTTGGTATGAGGTACTGTCAATTTGTGTTAGTTCACTGTTTCTCATGCCTGTAAATGCTGAACACGCCCCAAAACATGCGCCTCGAATAACGTTAAACGCATTCACTGCCTGCCGTTCTGTAATGCCATTGCTTTTTGCATATTCCTTTACGTCAAACAACGGATTCTCTTTCTTATAAGCTTCTAGTACCGAGCGATGCGCTTGATTGCGATAAATCGCTTCAACCCCATCCTTTGCTTTTTCCATAAAATCATTAACGAGTTCACTTTCTGAGAGCTTGTTGAGTTGAGCCTTTTCTTTAATATCAACGCCAGTTGTCATCTCCTGATATAGCGCTTTTATTTCAGCGCCACTATCAATACTTGCCACCAATACGTTGTATTCACTCTCAACATCACCATCAAAATCACGGCCATTTAAGAGCTCTGTATACGCTGATTCCACGTCATTAATGATACGAGATAAATACTGCTCATAAATCACTGGAATTACTGTGGGGTGGTGCCCTTTGCCAGAGCCAGCAATTTTCTTTGCTAGACTTCTGGCTGTTTGCCCCTCTTGATATGGGATTTGAAAGCGATGAGATTCTGGAAAATACTGATTAACTTGTGTAAAGACACTCAAGGCATCGAGCTTATTTGTAATTGTTTTCTCTGCTTGGCCTTTCAGTGATTCGACCAATTGCGAAAAAACAATTTCATTGTTCAAGTAGCCAAAAGAGTCAATACTTGTGTCAAAAAACATTCTTAACGTGTGTTCAGTACAATGCTGTACTAGCCTTAAGCTCTCAATTTTACGAAAAGTATCAGCTCCTTCAACGTTCAATAACGCCCCTTTACCTCCCCATATTAACCAATACATTCTTTGTTTAAGTTCAATAAGTAATTTGGGATTATGCTTGGCACTTTGAAACGCTAGTTTGTAACTCCACTGACCTGCTTTTGTGGTATTAAATAAATCATTGAAATCCCACACATCATCCTCAAAGTAAGAGGCTGGGCTACCATCTTTGTTCACACTTACCACGGTACGGTTCGTCGGCATAGGGTAGTTTGTAGTGGTTGGTAACGAATACTTGTCAAATAAAGCGTGGTCGTGGCTAATACTGAACATAGTTACCCCTTAAAGACATCTGAAATGGAATCTTCATCCCACAGAGGATGACACCCTTGACGTTTGAGGTAGGCTTCTGCGGCCTTTAGGTTGCGTTTTTTAAAGCGTTTTTTGATTTCTACGATGGAAGATTGAACCTCACTGAAGTTTTTAATGAAATGCATTAAATCTTTATGAGCAATTAACGCCTCTTTGAACCTCAGTTCAAAGGAAAGAAAACGCCAAATATCATGAACCTCATCGACAACGGCGAAGTTACGACACATAAAGCATTTAATGACATATCCACATCCCAAATCCTTTACATCGTCTTCTTCTAGCAGCCCTACATCCACATTCGTCTTTTGGAATTCACGTTTCTGAGGTGTGTCCTCACCCTTACAGATACCACCATTGGATATATCATCAACAGTGTGCTTAGAAGCCGTTCGAAGTGCATCGGCCTCTTCAACGGATAAAACCTCACAATACTTAGCCTTTGTCTTTGCTATAGCAACCGTAGCGCCACCTGTCGGGTTTTGCGCGTAAGCGTATAATGTCGCGCCGCCTACCGCTAACTCTCTCCTTGCGATGGCCTTCGAGTTCTTGCCATATCTCGAATTATTCCAAGTGCTTTCTGATTGGTTACGTGAGCTTTCCATTGCTCCCATCCGACCGTATTGACTCTCTGCATACTGCTTAATCGAGGACTTTAACCGCTCACAATTCAGTTTAAAGTTTGGGTTGTTCGATACGGCTAGCTTCAACGTTGTAGAGCGCTCTATCAATCCTTTAGCGTATCGATACAAGCCCATGGAACTAGGTTTTTCACCGCTTCTGTGAACAAACAAGTAATGTTTATCCAACTTTAAATCTTCTGCGTTAAGTTTTGATAATTGAATGTGTTCTTCAAAAAAGGTTTTTGATGCAGCCCTTGGGGTAAATGAACGTGTTTCTTCTTTGTAACCACGAGTTTTCAAGCCCTTAACGGAGATGCGGTTTCCACCGATGTTATCGACTTTCCATTCATCTTCTAACACGAAGGTATTTAGAGCCTCTGTCTGACCTGCCGCCGTGTAATAGATGTATAGAAATACGGCATTACATATTAAGCTATCAAACGCCAACCTTCTTTGAAAATCGCTAATAGATTCGTCCAGATAACGCTTATTGAGCGCTTTTCTATCAGATAAAAGAGCGCGACCTATTTTTTTTAACTCTTTTTTGGTGTAGTTGCTCGAATCAAAAGAAGCAGAGTTAGTGTCAAGGTTTCGAAGTGCCTTGGGAATCACGCCCAAACCGAATTTCTTGAGCATCGAGCTGTATTTCGATGCCTCCCACCCGAGGGTTTTGGCCTTTTTAGGTTTGCCATGCAAGCCGACACCTGTTGTTCTTATTGAAAGCCACTGCGCTTGAATGTGGGCACTGGCGGATTCAGCGGATAACTCAACCTTTTGCTTTCCTTTCTTCTCATTAAAGGCGTGTGACAATATCGCTCTTATATCTCTAAAATACGCTACTTTCCCAGGCTCAGCCCATCCAGACTGGTCAAACTTGGAGATAAGAAAACGAACATGCTTCTTGGTGCTGTATTGCAGTAACTCTTCAAAATTACAGCTAGAATTAGTGCCGAGGCCATTTTTCCACACAAACTTCCATTGATGAATCGTTGCTAACGGGTTGTCCGATTGCATTTCATCCGTTGGGATAGAGCGATAAATGCGAGCATTTTCTGGCTTGTTAACATCTATATTATCGGTCATAAAATGTCATCCTCATCCAGTAAGTTCATCATTAATTCAGGCACTTGATTCTTAGTTGGATTGCCTTCCCAATGCGTTAAATAGTGCATGGTGACACTTAAATCTTTATGACCCGCTTCATCTTTGAGTAACTTCAATGCTTGGGAGGTTGTGATGTCATCCATGTTAACCAAAAGCTCAAACTTATTGGCGAGAAAAGTGACTCTTGTATCATGAAAAATATGGTCAAAATGCGGATTACTGTTCTCTTTTATCGCACTTCGCAATTTACTCCAGAGGGCGTCGATTGAGTTTGATTTTTCGTTTTCTTCTTTGAATCTATTGCCTTCTTTAGTGATGAAAATAGGGGCATCTTCATCACCGGTATTGTAAAAATACAACCTAGCACGCTCCTTATATCGCTCACTTTCACAGTATTTAGATAACTGCTCCATTAACCACACTGGCATTGAAATCACTCGGTTTGTACCAAACTTAGTTCGGCAACCGTGAGAATTACCAATCTTAATGTTGGTGAACGTTTTACCCCTAAACCCCTTGGGCACTTTCACATGGCGAGGTTTTAAGTCAGCAACTTCTATTGCTCTTAATCCTGAGTTGATAGCAGTTGCAACGAGTAACCTAAACTCACCTGAAACCCCTGCACGATGCCAGTTGTCTCTTATATGCTGAATATCCATGTCATTCATTGGTGTTAACGTGGTTTCCTGCTTCGGGCTGGTAATGGTTATGTCTGTAAGCATCTGACCATATTTGGTGTAACCAGTTACTTCAAAAGGGAGGTTTTCAACATAACCATGTCGCAGACAAAACACATAGAATCTTCGAATTACGGACAAGGTTGTTGAACCTACACTGCGCCTCATATTGCCGCTGTCAATTTGCTTATTTAAGTAAGCTCGGAACAGATAAATGGGATAACGTTCAAGCTCTTGATTTTCATCATTCCAGTTGAGATTGTTCTTCCCTAGAAACCTAAAGAAACGAAGTAAAGCATAAGAGGTAGGTTCAGTGTTCTTTATACCTTCAACGATACGACGACTCAGAATATAAGCGTTAGCATAAAACTCAGGCTCACCCTCTGAGGTAAACAGTAATTTCACACCATCGAAACGCATAGGTTTGTGAATAGAGAAATCAGGCTTACCTCCTGAGATATCTTCTTCAACATCCCCAATCTCTATCTCTTTACTTGTTGCAGTGAGATGGTAATAGTGATCCATAACAGCCTCTTTAAAATCAATCTAACTTTAAATTAGACTAACAATCTAATAAATTCAATTAAAAAGGGAGTGACTATTACTCCCTCACAACAACTTGTTAGATATGTTGGCTGTAAAAAAGCCTGCAATTCGCTAGGAGCAAACGCAGGCTTTTCAATATTGTTACACTATTCTATGCTCATTAGCCGTGCATGTTCATTAACCGTGACTGCTTCTGCCCACGTTGTCATGGCTCAGCTCTTTGTTAAGGAGCGCTTCTACGTGACCCGGAGAACGTGTTGTACCAGAAATCAGTCGATACATCGCAGGGATTACGAACAGAGTAACCAAAGTCGCAAAGCCCATACCGAAGAAGATAACCGTACCTACGGCCACTCGGCTTTCATAGCCCGCACCTGTTGAGGTAATCAATGGAATTGCACCTGCTAGCGTAGTAAATGCCGTCATCATGATTGGACGTAAACGTCGAGCCGAAGCATCAATGATCGCCTTTTCAAACTCGATACCACGGTCACGAAGTTGGTTCGCAAACTCTACGATCAAGATACCATTTTTGGTTACCATACCGATCAACATGATCATACCGATCTGACTGTATACGTTGAGCCCTTGACTCATCAGCACCAAGCCTAAGAAGCCACCAAAGATACCCATAGGTACGGTGAACATCACCACCAGCGGGTTAATAAAGCTCTCAAACTGCGCAGCCAATACCAAGTACGCCACCAACATCGCTAACGCAAACACTACTAAGATGCTCGATTGGTTCTCTTTGAAGTCTTTAGACTCGCCAGAGTAGCTCACTGAGATATCACCCGGTAGCTGCTCAATCGCTTGTTCATCAAGGAAGTCGAGAGCATCGCCCAGCGTGTAACCTTCCATTAGGTTAGCTTTGATGGTGACCGACTTCTGCTTATTATAGTGCGACAAACGAATCGATGATGCCACTTCTTCAATGTGCGTCAGTGTATCAAGCGTGACTAGCTCACCAGACTGAGTTCGCATGTAGATTTGGCTTAAGTCATTAGCATTGTTAAAGCTGTTTTCATCACCACGCAGGTAAACGTCGTACTCTTCACCACGGTCAACGAAGGTCGTTTCACTACGGCCGCCAAGCATGATCTCTAACGTGTCTGAAATATCAGAAACACTCACACCCAACTCTGCAGCACGCTGCTTGTCTACGGTAACCAATAGCTCTGGTGTTTTCTCAGAGTAATCGATGTCCGCACCTTCCATCATTGGCGAGTCTTCAGCCGCTTGCTTTAATAGTTCGCCCCACTTCTGAAGTTCAGTGTAATCAGAACCGCCCAGTACGAATTGAACGGGCTCACTTGAACCACCTTTGAAGCCTGGCATGAACGGGAATACACGTACATCTGGAATACCATTCAACGATTTACGAACTTCGTTCAAGGCTTCTTGTGCCGTCACATCACGCTCGTCCCAATCTTCTAGGATCATGATAACGAAGCCCGTTTGGTCACCCGCATTACCACCAAACGCTGGTGATTGAATGCTGAATGATTTCAAGAAACCTTGACCAAGCAACGGCATTAGGCGCTCTTCAACAATGTCCATGTTGGCAGACATACGGTTATAACTGGTTGCATCTGCACCACGCACGAACGCGAAGATAACACCACGGTCTTCTTGCGGAGTCAGTTGCGAAGGCACTTGTTGCATCAAACCATAACTACCGCCCATACACGCAATAATGATGATTGGAGCTGCCCAACGCCAGTTTAGAGCACGACGCAATACCGAGCGGTATCCAGATTCAAGTTTGCCAAATACGCGCTCGACAAACAGGTTAAAGCGATTTGGTTTCACGTTCGCTTTAAGGATCTTACTGCCTAGCACTGGCGTTAGCGTCAATGCGACTAGCGATGAGAAGATCACCGACATAGCGAGCAATACAGAGAACTCAGTAAATAGCAGGCCTACCATGCCGTCCATGAACGAGATTGGCAGGAATACCATCACCAATACAAGCGTCGTTGCGATTACCGCAAAACCTACTTCACGAGTACCTTTATAAGCCGCAAGCAATGGTGATTCGCCGCGCTCAATGTGGTGGAAAATGTTCTCTACTACCACAATCGCGTCATCTACCACCAAACCAATCGACAAGATAAGTGCCATCAGGGTAATCAAGTTAATAGAGAAACCGAAGTAATACGCAGCAATAAACGAAGAGATCAGAGATACAGGAACCGTTACCGCTGGGATCAGCGTTGCACGTGCTTGACCAATAAAGATGTAAAGCACAAGGATAACCAAGCCACCCGTGATAAAGAGTGTGCTGTATACCTCTGAGATAGAACGATCGATAAAGACTGTTGAGTCATAATCGACAGCCAGACGCGTACCGTCAGGCAAGAATTTTTGAATCGCTTCGACTTCTTTATGGACTAGGTCAGCAACCTCAAGTGGGTTCGCGTCTGACTGAGGCACAATGCCCATACTAACGTTAACAACGCCGTCACTCTTAAAGGTCGAGTTTTCGTTCTCTGCACCGATGTAAACATCCGCTACGTCTTTTAAGTAAATAGGCGTGTTATCAGAAGCACGTTTTACAACGAGGTATTCGAAGTCTTTAGCTTCAGTGTAAGAACGCGCAGTACGAACCGACATCACGATCGCATCGTTACGAACTTCACCACCCGGGCTTTCAATATTTTCGTTGTTCAGCGCCTGAGTAATATCAGAAGCAGTTACACCACGTCCGGCCATCTGAGCAGGTTTCAGCTTCACGTACATTACTTTGTACAAGCCACCCGAGATGTCCACTGAACTCACACCGGAGATCAAACTAAAGCGGTCAATCAACACACGCTCGGTGTAATCGGTTAACTGCGTTCGGTCCATCTCGGTTGAACTTAGGTTGATATAAACCGATGCTTCGCCACTACCATTGTTCTTATAAACGATCGGGTCGTCGGCTTCATCTGGCAGAGAACGTTGAGCACGAGCTACCGCATCACGAACATCACTGACACCCGTATTCAGGTCGTAACCCAGTTCGAAAGTAATGGTGATACGCGACATACTGTTACGCGTCGTGGACTCGATCTCATCGATGCCACTGATACCGGATAACTGGTCTTCAAGATTGGAGGTTATTTGGCTTTCAATGATGGTGGCCGACGCACCCTCGTAACGAGTACTGATCGAAACCACAGGGCTTTCAATATCTGGCATCTCACGCACGGCGAGCTTATTGAAAGAGACAATACCAAACACAACCAATAGCAGGCTCAATACAACAGCCGCTACTGGTCTCTTTACAGAAACATCAGATAACAACATTATTTAGCACCTTCTTGTGCTGCTGTATTTTCAACAAGATTAGCTGTATCGCCGTCAAGTTTAGCAGGGCGATTAACAGCAAGCTCTTGAACCAAAACACCGTCACGCATATTCACAATGCCTTGCACAACGATTTTCTGGCCAATCTCGATGCCCTTTTCGATCACGACTTCGTTATCGATACGAGCGCCAAGAAAAACTTCAGTACGAGTTGCTTTATTATCTTCACCAATCACGTAAACAAAACGTTTAGTGCCTGAGTATTCCAACGCTTGTACAGGGATGATTGGCGCTTCCACTGGTGGGAAGTCCATATCCGCTGCCACTAGCATGCCTGGCTTTAGATAATCATTGTTGTTGTCGAAGTGGATTCGAACTCGAAGGTTCAAGGTTTCAGCGTTAATACGAGAATCAATACCTACCACTGTGCCAGTAAACTGAGTGTCGCCCCATGCACTGGTGCGAGCGGTTACTTTCATACCTTTAGACAGTTTAGAAAGGTAGCGCTCCGGGATCTGCAGGTCTAATTGCATTACCGATAGGTCATCTAAGGTCACGAGTTCAGTACCGGCTGTCACCATTTTACCTCGGCTAAAGTCGATAAAACCAACAGTGCCCGAGAATGGCGCGCTGATGTGAAGATCTTTCAAGTTGGCATTTGCCGCAGCTAAACGAGCATTCGCAATCTCAACATTGGTTTTCTGTGCATCGATTTCCGTTTGAGTGATCGCGTTACGTTTCACTAGGCGTTGAAATTCCGCTAGCTTACGTTTCTCATCTTTTAAGTACGCTTGAGCTTCTGCAACGGCAGCTTTCGCTTTATCGTCGTCTAACTGAACCAACATTTGTCCTTTAGTGACATCTTGGTTCGCTTTAATGTTGATAGAGTCGACTCGGCCAGCCACTTCAGAAGTGACCATTACAGATTGTTCGGCTTCTAACTTACCGACCAAAGAAAGAGATTGGCTAACTTGGTGAATATCAACCTGCTCAGTAACAACAGTGACAGTGCTAGGGCCCATACGTTTAGCAAGTGCGGCTGGAGACGCCATAAGAATCGACAAGCTAAGCAGGGTTAAAACAGATTTATGCTTCATAATAATGGTCTGCAAGTAAGATTTATTATCTATAAATGAAATTAACCGTATTCTATCAACTGATGAATGCTGTAACGTCAAGAAGTGTAAATCTAGATTAAATTCCATTTACGTTTCATCACGTTTTGGACACATAGAACACAATACAGAAAGCCAATCACCTCAAGGTGTTACCTATTAATACGTAAACCTTAGTACAAATGTTCACTTCCCGAGCAATATGCGTACTTTTCGCCATCTTTGCCCAAAAAGGCAGCATTCAACACAAAACCATAAGAAAAACTCTTTACAGGTTTAACGTGTTTGCTATGATGCGCTCCGCACTTGAGAGATGCGTTGGGAAAAACATCTCTTTAGCCTATCCATTATGAGTTAGGAAAAAACACCCTGGAGGGGTTCCCGAGTGGCCAAAGGGAGCAGACTGTAAATCTGCCGGCACTGCCTTCGATGGTTCGAATCCGTCTCCCTCCACCATATTCTTCTTACCTCTTTTAAGAGTTAAGAGAACAACCTAGTTGATGGGCTTATGGGAAAACATCAATTTAGGCTTACTTTGTGAAAAGTAAGACACACCCTGGAGGGGTTCCCGAGTGGCCAAAGGGAGCAGACTGTAAATCTGCCGGCACTGCCTTCGATGGTTCGAATCCGTCTCCCTCCACCATATTCTTCTTACCTCTATTTAAGAGTTAAGAGAACAACCTGATTGATGGGCTTATGGGAAAACATCAATTTAGGCTTACTTTGTGAAGAGTAAGACACACCCTGGAGGGGTTCCCGAGTGGCCAAAGGGAGCAGACTGTAAATCTGCCGGCACTGCCTTCGATGGTTCGAATCCGTCTCCCTCCACCATATTCTTCTTACCTCTTTCGAGAGTTAAGAGAACAACCTGATTGATGGGCTTATGGGAAAACATCAATTTAGGCTTACTTTGTGAAAAGTAAGACACACCCTGGAGGGGTTCCCGAGTGGCCAAAGGGAGCAGACTGTAAATCTGCCGGCACTGCCTTCGATGGTTCGAATCCGTCTCCCTCCACCATATTCTTCTTACCTCTTTTAAGAGTTAAGAGAACAACCTGATTGATGGGCTTATGGGAAAACATCAATTTAGGCTTACTTTGTGAAAAGTAAGACACACCCTGGAGGGGTTCCCGAGTGGCCAAAGGGAGCAGACTGTAAATCTGCCGGCACTGCCTTCGATGGTTCGAATCCGTCTCCCTCCACCATATTTCTTCTTACCTCTTTTAAGAGTTAAGAGAACAACCTGATTGATGGGCTTATGGGAAAACATCAATTTAGGCTTACTTTGTGAAGAGTAAGACACACCCTGGAGGGGTTCCCGAGTGGCCAAAGGGAGCAGACTGTAAATCTGCCGGCACTGCCTTCGATGGTTCGAATCCGTCTCCCTCCACCATATTCTCCTTAATTGGAAAATCGAAAAGCCAACTCATTGAGTTGGCTTTTTTCGTTTCTGGACGCTTAATAGGTAAGCCCTGCCTTATCAAGGTTAGACTTGAAGCCGCTTCTGTCTTAGTTCAACACTTCAAGCTTCTATCCGTCGATGTCACAACAGGATTGGGTCTCTTGAAGATCACCGAGCGCTCAGTCTCTCCAGACTTCCATATGGCGTTCACATACCAAGTAAGCAGCGTAACCTAAGCAGTTTGTAGATACATACTCCTCACACTCATCCGCTATTTGTTGCTTCTGCTGTAGTGGCATTTCAGGTTCTAGTATCGGATCGAAAAACTCACTCGTCATGATTAACACCTCTATCTTAGTTAGATAGCCTCGATTGAGTATCGACAGAACCGCACATTCTGTCAGCTGAAGGCAGCCGCCCTTCTTAAAATTTACAGTTCCAAACAACCAGACACAAAAAAGCCCCTGCTGATTTCTCAGAAGGGGCTTTCTATTATTTGGCGTCATTCCGAATAACTACATCATATTGATGTTGAGTTAATTGTTGAAATTAACCTTGAATACCAACAATTAACCAAGGCGCATTGTTAGTAGTTAGATCGCGTTCTAAGTGCCAGATATCAGTGATATCTTCTTCGATGCCATCCGCTGTATCACGGTAACGACCACTAAACTGTAGGCTTAGTTGTGCTTTGCTACCATCGTGGTCAGCACGAACGATTTCAGCATCAACGTACATTACGTCTGTGTGCTGATCACCGTCTAGCTTGTTACGCTCAGCTTTTAGGTCTTCAAATAGGCTTGGAGACACGTACTCTTCAATCGTGTTTAGCTCGTTGTGGTTCCATGCACCTTGCAGTGTACGGTAGTGCTCACGAGAGCCGTTGATGAAGGCCGCTTGATCAAAGCCCGGTGGGTAGTTATGTGGAACATCGCTTTGTGCACCAAAACCAAAACCACCAGCAGTGCCTTGTGATTGAGGTTGTGCTTGCTCAAAGTTATGAACATTTGGCTGTTGCTGCTTTGGCTGTTCAAACTTGTTCTGACCCATGCCGCCGAATGCTGGCTGTTGACCACGTGCATTCTGCTGATTCATAGAGCCCTGCTTAGCGCCCAACATTCCTCGTAGGAATTTAAACGCTAGGAAAGCGATCAGACCCATAATCAGAATATCCATAAACTGGATACCTTCAAATGCGCCACCAAAGAACGCCGCTAATAGACCACCAGCAAGTAGACCACCTAGCAGACCGCCCATAAGGCCTTTCTTGCTAGAGTTCGCAGCTGTGTTCTTGCCCGTTTGATCTTGTCGGATCGAATTCGTATTTTGTTGTTTTGGTGCTGGAGCCGTTTTAAAGCTTTTGCCAAATGACTTACCACCACCAAACTTTTTCGCTTCCGCGATTGGCGTCACCGCGACTGTTACCAACAGGATCGCGACTAGTGAGAAAAATCGTTTCATTATTATCCTTTATAGGTTTCTTTATCTTTCGACACCTTAATCATACTCGTTAACAAAGAACAATGAAATATTCACGGTGTTTACACATGTATCATAATATTGCGGCTATTAATTGGTTACTTAATTAGCGGAAGGATTGACGACCATCGGGGACAGCATTAAAATATTGAACAATGTTCATTTACTAGAAGCTAATCATGGCACGCAGAAACGATCACACTCGAGAACAATTAGTTCAGCTGACTTTAAAAACAGTGACTGACTTTTTAGACCAGCACTCTTATCACGAGTTAAGCCTGCGTAAAATTGCGAATATGATTGGTTACGTTCCTAGTACGTTGGTGAATGTATTCGGTAACTACAACCTACTGCTTTTGCACGTTGTTGCTCAAACATTAGATGAACTGGCGTCTGAATCAGCGGCCGCAGTTGAACAATCGAGCAATCCTCAGCAAGCTCTATTCAACCTTGCATACTGCTACCACGACTTTGCACAAAAACACCCTCACCGTTGGCAGCTTATTTTTGAGCACAACATGAATGGTGAAAACCTTCCTGAATGGCAATCGAGTCGTATCGATAAAATGACCGGTATGCTTGAGCAACTTCTAGTCGCTATCGCTCCTGAACATACAGAAAGTGAAGTCGTTAAAGCCAGCCGTGTATTATGGTCTGGAGTACATGGAATTACTCTACTTAGCGTTGATGATAAGTTTTTTGCTTCTGAGCCTATCGATGGTAAAGAACTGATCAATAACCTAGTCTCAAACTACCTAACCAACTGGTAAGCATCCAAGGAAAGAGAATGAACAACAGCAGCCAATCTTCGCTGTTAACGCAAAAAAGGTTTCTACCCTACTTTATTACCCAATTTCTGGGAGCCTTTAATGACAACATATTCAAAAATGTTCTGTTACTGTTTGTTGCTTTCGCAAGCGTAGACACGCTGCCTATCTCCAGTAATTTATTCATAAACTTCGCCGCTGGCCTGTTTATTCTGCCCTTCTTCCTGTTTTCAGCTTTGGCCGGTGTGCTGGCTGATAAATACGAAAAATCTTGGTTTATCCGAAAAGTTAAGCTCCTTGAAGTGGTGATCATGTCACTGGGTGCGATCGGGTTTATCTATGAAAGCTACGGAATATTGCTACTACTGCTGTTTCTGATGGGGACACAAAGTGCCTTCTTTGGCCCAGTGAAGTACGCCCTACTTCCACAGCAACTAGAGACAAAAGAACTCGTTTCTGGCAATGCTCTGGTTGAGACTGGTACATTCCTAGCGATTCTGATTGGTACTCTTGGTGCTGGCATTATTGCTTCAGAAGAAGGCGCTAAGCTTATTGCTGCGGTGTGCATCGTGTCATTCGCGGTTCTTGGTTATGTATCCAGCTGCTTTATTCCTGAAGCGCCCAGTAACGCACCTGATTTGAAAGTGAAGTGGCAGCCAGTAAAGCTGACCCAAGCAACACTTGCGATTGCCAAAAAAGACCGCCCAACTTTCCAAGCGCTGATGTCTATCAGCTGGTTCTGGTTCCTTGGCGCAGCTTACCTCACTCAATTCCCAAACTTCACTAAGCTGCACTTAAATGGCACTGAAAGTTCGGTCGCTTTTTTATTGGCACTGTTCTCGGTAGGCATTGCCATCGGTTCTTTAGCGTGTGACAAGTTATCCAATCACCGAATTGAAATCGGCATCGTGCCAATGGGCAGCTTGGGGATTTCAGTATTTGGCCTATTAATGGCGATATCAATTCCTGAATCGCTGCCTGATTTCGGCTCATTCCACCAATTCGTCACCCACTCAGAACTTTGGCCACTGTTTGCTTACTTGTTACTGCTTGGGATGTCTGGCGGTATCTTTATTGTTCCTCTGTACTCCTTGATGCAGTTACGAGCAAAGCCAGATGAGCGAGCGCAAGTCATTGCCGGACTCAACATCTACAACTCACTGTTCATGGTGGGAAGTGCTGTACTGGGCATCGTTTGCCTGAGTGTGCTTGAGCTTTCCATTCCACAATTGTTTGTGTTGCTGGCGGCGGGTAACACTTTGGTGATGTTCTATCTGTTTTATCAGGTGCCTATCTATGCGTTCCGCTTTTTCACTTGGGTGGTGACTCACACCATGTATCGCGTGAAACATAAGAACCTGCATCACTTGCCTGAGAAAGGCGGCGCACTAATCGTCTGCAATCATGTGAGTTATATGGATGCACTGCTGCTGAGTGCGGTTTGCCCACGTTTGATTCGCTTTGTTATGGAAGAGGATTACGCTAAGTTACCGCCGATTCGACGCTTCTTGAAACGAGCTGGGGTTATTCCAATCTCCGCGACCAATCGTGGTTCTATTCGCAACGCTTTCAAAGAAGTGGAACAAGCGCTTCATGAAGGTCACATCGTGTGTATCTTCCCTGAAGGTAAGCTCACCTCTGATGGTGAAGTAGCAGAGTTCATGCGTGGCATGGAGCTGATTATTAGACGCTCTCCTGTCCCAGTGATTCCAATGGCACTCAAAGGCCTATGGGGCAGTTACTTTAGCCGCTTCAAAGGGCGAGCATGCAAAGGTTTGCCGAGCCGTTTCTGGACTAAGCTAGAGATTGAAGCTGGTGAGCCCATTCCGCCGAAGGAAGCGACGTGCGAGACACTTCGTCAATCGGTTGCTGAGCTCCGTGGATCGCTACGATAACTCGATGAACTCACGCTTTATTACGCCAAATTCATAGCCATGAACAAACGTTCAGTTTTTCTTAACGTTTGTTCAATTCATTTAGACTTACTTATCATTAAGTTAAGCGTATAGTCTTCGCTATGCTGCCATAACCAGAAATGACAAAAACAATATAATGAAAATGAATAAGTCCATTCCATTTTATCTTGCTGCTCTATTTTGCTTAACCCCATGGGTAAGCTCCCCTACTGCACTGGTTATCGGCTTTCTGCTTGCGAGCTTAGGCTTGGTGCCTGAGAACGTAGAGGTTGGCAAATTGACTAAAAAGCTTCTGGCCTACTCAATTGTCGGCTTGGGCTTTGGCATTCAGTTTGAGAAAGCGCTAGCGGTGACTGGTGACGGTATTGGTTTGATCATCACCACTATCATCGGCACGCTGGTTATTGGCTGGTTCTTAGCAAAACGCATGGGGCTAGACCGCACCACGGGTTATCTTATCTCTTCTGGCACCGCTATTTGTGGTGGTAGCGCCATCGCAGCTGTAGCTCCAGCCATCAAAGCAGAAGATGAACAGATTGGTTTGGCGTTGGCTACCGTCTTCGTATTGAACTCAGTGGCGCTGTTCTTATTCCCGATGATTGGCCATGCGCTTGAATTAAGCCAACAGACGTTCGGTACTTGGGCGGCAATCGCGATTCACGATACCTCTTCGGTTGTGGGTGCAGCATCAGCTTATGGTGAGGAAGCACTGACTACAGCGACAACACTTAAGCTAGCGCGTGCACTTTGGATCATCCCAATTGCTTTAGTTAGCGCAATGATCTTCAAGAGCGATCAAAAGAAGATTACCGTTCCCTACTTCATTTTCTTCTACTGTGCGGCTATCGCGGTGAGTGACTTATTACCACAGTTTGAGATGGTGTATCAGGGGATCTTTGATGTGTCTAAGCGTGCGTTGGTTGTGTGTCTGTTCTTGATTGGTTGCGGCATCTCTGTAGAGAAACTGAAAGCGGCCGGACCAAAGCCATTGATGTTTGGTATCTCGATGTGGGTGATGATTTCTACAGGTTCGTTAGCTTGGTTAACCCTCACTTAATCTACCTAAAACTTAGCCGCTCGTAAAAATAGCGAACAACAAAACAAAAAGGCAAAGCTCGTATGGGCTTTGCCTTTATCGTTTGTCATCTATATTGACCAAACTACTATTCAAACAGGGGCTTATCACTCTTCTTGCTCTCTCTTTTCATCAAAACCAATACCACAACTAACACAAACGCGGTGAGCTCAGCTAACGAGCGTGTCAGCCCTGACGATGTTATCGCTTGGCCTATCTGCAGTAATACCGCAATGATGAGCGCAATTTTCATAATAAGACCTTATTCTATAATCCGTTACTTATATGGCTTATTATGATGGATGGTTATAAAGATAATAAATTCTGTTTTGAACTATCTAATTGCTAAATTAACTAACCTAGTTCAACTGCCCTTCTAACCACTTAATAAAGGTTCTGACTTTAGGTCGCTTTTCAGTGCCTAATGGACAAATAAGGTCATACCCTTTGTCAGTCTCCATGCTCGGATAAGGCGTGATCAGCTCGCCTGTTTCTATGTATTGCTTAACAAAGTGATAGCGCCCCATCGCAACACCGATATTGCACAGAGCACTTTTAACGCCCATATCTCGGTGGCTTACACAATAAAACTGCTCGAACAGGTTCACATCCAAATTATTGTGCTTAATCCAGCGCTGCCACACGTCGGAGCCTAACGCATGAATAAAGTTAATCCTATGAAGCGAATCCAAACCATCATCAAAGATTTTGTGTTCTGCGGCATAACTCGGCGTACAAACCGGAATGTACTTTTCACCAAACAGGCGTTGTCGGTGCATGTCTTTAAGATCTTCCGCACCGTAATAGATCGCTATATCAAGGTGGTTTTGGTGAAAGTCTTGTTCCTCTTGCGAGAAGATATTGAGATTAAATTTAGGGTATCTTTTCTTAAAGTCAGCAAGCCTAGGTAACAGCCAGCTATTAGCAAACGCTGGGCTAGTACCAATGTTGATCTGCCCGTAGAGGTCGGTGTTGGTAATATCTTCAATCTCACCAAAAATCGAGCTTAACGACTTAGACAAAGTTCGTTGAAAGCGCTGACCTTCTTCGGTCAACTCAAGCTTGCGTGTGCCTCGTACAAACAAGTTAAAGCCAAGCTCACCTTCTAGTACCTTAATGCGATGACTCACCGCTCCTTGTGTTAAATGAAGCTTTTTAGCAGCCAGCGTAAAGCTCATTTTCTCTGCTGCGACATTAAAGGTATGAAGATTTCTAAGTAAAGACTGATGGTTTGCCATAAGCACTCATGCATTAAAAATTTTAATTCATAGTACTACCCGTTTCGTTTGTTTGCATCAAGAAATAAGTTTCTAATAGCTGCAGTTACTTAAAATACTGCATTGATCAATATTTGGTTGCAAATACTGGTGAGCAGAAACATTAAAAAAATTAATTTTAAAATTTAGGGGCACGTATGAATATACTTGGGTATATGCAAAAAGTAGGTAAGGCATTGATGGTTCCCGTAGCCACACTGCCAGCTGCCGCAATCCTTATGGGTATTGGCTACTGGTTGGATCCTGTTGGATGGGGTTCGGAAAGTATTTTGGCCGCATTCTTGATCAAATCTGGCGGTGCGATCATCGATAACATGGCCGTTCTCTTTGCAGTCGGGGTCGCATTTGGTTTAAGCCGAGACAAGAACGGTTCTGCTGCGCTATCTGGTTTTGTGATGTTCCTTGTCGTTACCACACTACTTGCACCGGGCTCTGTGGCTCAGCTAATCGGTGTCGAGTTAAGTGAAGTACCCGCCGCTTTTGACAAAATCAGTAACCAGTTTGTGGGTATCATCGTTGGTATCATTTCGGCTGAAATCTACAATCGCTTCTCGACCGTTGAGCTGCCTCAAGCTCTCGCATTCTTCAGCGGTAAACGCTTAGTTCCTATCCTGACTTCGGTTGCGGGTATGGCGCTTTCATTTGCTCTGCTTTATATCTGGCCAGCGGTTTACGACGCACTTATCGTCCTTGGTATCAAGCTAGAGAGCATGGGCGCAGTGGGTGCCGGTCTGTTTGGTTTCTTCAACCGTTTGTTCCTATCAGTTGGTATGCACCACGCTCTTTACCCTGTGTTCTGGTTCGACGTTGTCGGTATTAACGACATTCCAAATTTCCTAGGCGGCGCGCAATCTATCGCTAACGGTACGGGCATTCCGGGTAAAACAGGCATGTACCAAGCGGGCTTCTTCCCTATCATGATGTTTGGCCTACCAGCAGCAGCATTGGCGATGTATCACTGTTCTGATGCGAAAAACAAAAACCAAGTATTCGCAATCATGCTTGCGGCAGCTATGGCTTCATTCTTCACTGGTATCACAGAGCCACTAGAATTCAGCTTCATGTTCCTAGCACCCGTGTTGTTCCTACTGCACGCAGTATTAACAGGTCTATCGCTGTACATTGCAGCAAGCATGGAATGGATGGCAGGCTTCGGATTCTCAGCAGGGTTTGTTGACCTGATGCTGTCTAGCCAAAACCCACTAGCGGTTAACTGGTACATGCTACTGGTTCAAGGTGTGGTGTTCTTCGCGCTTTACTACGGTATTTTCCGCTTCGCTATCATCAAGTTCAACCTACGTACTCCAGGTCGTGGTGAAGAGATGGAAACAGAAAGCGAGACTGCATCTCCTGAAGCGTTAGTTAACCTAACTAACAACTACATCGAAGCGATTGGCGGTGCGGACAATATCCTTGAAGTTGATAACTGCATCACTCGCCTACGCCTGACAGTAAAAGACTCATCAATCGCCGACAGTGACAAACTGAAGAAACTAGGGGCAGCAGGTGTGGTTCCGGTGGGTAAAGGTGGGCTACAGGTTATCATCGGTTTAGGAAAAGTTGATAAGGTCGCAGAACAAATGAAAAAGGCACTCGCTTAAAACGACACCTTTAATGACAAGATAAAGTACTAAGAATTTGTGATGGCTTCACCACCATCACAACCCCCTGAAGCGCAATTACGACTAGTCACCGTGTATTGCGCTTCGTTTTATTTAGAACGAACCTCTTGTAACCACTGCGCTAATCCCGCTCTAGATACCTTAATACCCTGTTGGTCTTGCTCTGGCATGCGGTAGTACTCAATAGGAAACTTAAATCGCTCTAGGCTTCCTTGTAGCAGCTCTGCAAACCACTCGCTGGTTGGCACTTCATCACAGTCCACAATAGCAACTGGCCTAAAACCAAATTCGCTGTCTTCAACGGGTACGATAAAGGCTTGCTTAACCTCGGGCAGCTGATTGAGTGCACGCTCAATTTCTTCACAGTGAATGTTCTCACCGCCAGAAATAAATTGATTGTCGGCTCTGCCAATAATCGACACTTGCTCGCCATCCCACAAACCAAGATCTTTACTGTCAAACCAACCGTGCTCGTCCACCAATGGCGTTAATTGACCTTGATAGTAATAACCGGAAGCGAGGGTATCTCCTCCAATGTAGATGCGTTGGTTTTCAATTTTCAATTGACGATGATTAAGCACGAAACCAGCAGTGCTGCTTGCATCAACCGGTTTTGCAGTCACCGTTGAGGCCGCTTCTGTCATGCCGTAGCCAAGCCAAGTCTCGATCCCCATTTGCTGAGCTTCAAGACCAAGCGCTTCTGGAATATGACTTCCACCTAACAGCACATAAGTTAAAGTAAGTGCTTGCTTACCCTTTAATAACCTATGCAGTTGCGTAGCGACCAACGAAGCATGGCTACAGCCTTCGATGTCTGATTCAAGCTTACCAGAGCCTATTTTGATGCATCCACCAGCAGCCAGCCAACGATGAATAATTGCCAACCCTGACACATGGTACATAGGCAAGCTAAGCAGCCAAGTATCCGTAGCTTTAAATTGAAATTCATCCAACAATCCAACGGCAGAACATAGGTGTTGATCAAGTGTATGAGCCACTGCTTTCGGGTTTCCGGTAGATCCCGAAGTAAATACGATGCTTGCAAGGTTTTGAGGATTGAAACTAGAAGAATCTAAAGTTGCTATAGGCTTTTCATTACCATCTAGATCATTCAAACAAGGCAAGGAAAGTAGCTGGGTATTGAGGTCTGCAACGTCAGACAGATCTAATCCGCCACTTTCTAACAACCATAGATAACGTCTATCTGATGGGCTATACAGCGATTCAAGCTTTTGCATTAAACGAGCGGCAGGCTGAGGCATAGTAAACGCACAAACCACACCCAAATTAAGCGCCGCAAGATAAACGGGAATAACTTCAGCTTGGTTCTTACCAACAATGGTCAGCACATCGCCTTCTGAAAGGCCCTGAGCAGATAGCCGTTGTTGGTACTCACTCACTAACGCTGAAACTTGCATCCAAGTATAAATGCAATTATGAGTGACTAACGCTGTTTGATGTGGGTTCTGCTGCGCCCACTGTACCCAGAGCGGGTGATGATTAGATTGTGGGCGCATCATAAGATAACCAAGTTATAGATTGAAAACTGACTAAGCCAACCGAACAGTCAGCTTAAGAAGACCAAATCAGTTGTTGCTGCTCAAGAGTCGCAACAGGAAGTTGGCAGCCTGGCCATGACACTTCTAGCTGTTGTTGATACAAGCCAATTGTATCAAGCCCCGGAACTTCATTAGGTAAGTATTGCTGTGCAAATCGCGCAATCTGAGTTAAACCAAAGCTCGACTCGATGCTTGAACTTAAAACGGGCTTAATACCAAGTTGTTGTGCGCGTTCAATGATTGCCACACAACGCTCTACCGAGCCAATCAAGGTTGGTTTAATCACAACCGCTTTAACACCAGTCAGATCGCTGAGATCAAACTCAGGGCTTCTTACTGCTTCTTGCAAGGTTTCATCCCACGCAATCGCAACGCCGTGATCGATGGCAAATGCCAAACTGTCTTCTGGTTTTTGGCAAGGCTCTTCAATAAAACTAATACGCTGACGAAGTGACGGCGAGATGTACTTGATGAATTGCTTCGCTTTTTCTGGTTTCCACGCGCGGTTAGCATCAAGTCTTAGCGTTAAATCAGGAATCGATTCAAGGAATAAGCTCACCAATATGCCATCACGAATCGCTTCATAAAGGCCAACTTTTACTTTAGCGACTTTCTCACCTTCCATCTCATTAAGCACAGGAATAAGTTCATCAGGGTCACCGGTACACAAAGGTGCAGCTCGGTAGTTACCTTCCGCGTTGAGTCCGCCTCGCAGCTCCATCAATGCCATTGAAAAGCCAAACGCCACTGAGGGATATAACTCATCGAATGAGGTGTGAGGTTTGTTGTGACTCCAAAGCTCTAGCTCGTTTTGCAACTGAATACCGGCTTGCTCAGCATCTTCTTGGCTAAATCCCGGTAGAGGTGCAACTTCACCAAAACCAGTTTTTCCATCACACTCAAGTTGGATTATGTAGCCAACACGCTCGTTCAGCTTATTATCGCGCAGCACCACACCGCTATCCATAGGTAATTGATAACGGTAGAGTTTAGCGTGACGCTGGGAATTCATTGAATTCATAAGATTTCCTAAAAAACGGGAACATCAAAAAAAACGAGCCGCTATTTAGCGACTCATTTTGAAGAGGATAAAGCTATGGGTTACGCGGGAATTTGTCGAAATCAGGTCGACGTTTCTCGTTAAACGCATTGCGGCCTTCTTGGCCTTCCTCTGTCATGTAGAACATCATGGTGGCGTTACCCGCCAACTCTTGAAGACCGGCTTGGCCATCACAGTCAGCATTGAGTGCCGCTTTCAAGCAACGCAGCGCCATTGGGCTGTGTTGAAGCACTTCACGACACCAACGAACCGTTTCTTTTTCTAGATCAGCAACAGGTACGACTGTGTTTACTAGGCCCATGTCCAATGCTTCCTGAGCATCGTAGAAACGACATAAGAACCAGATTTCACGCGCTTTCTTTTGGCCAACGATACGAGCCATGTAAGAAGCGCCCCAGCCACCATCGAATGAACCCACTTTAGGACCAGTCTGGCCGAATTGTGCATTTTCAGCAGCAATAGTAAGGTCTGCCATCATATGAAGAACATGACCGCCACCCACAGCCCAGCCAGATACCGCTGCGATAACTGGTTTTGGACAAGTACGAATTTGACGTTGGAAATCAAGTACGTTCAAGTGGTGTGTACCTGAATCATCTTGATAGCCGCCGTAGTCACCACGGATACTTTGGTCACCACCAGAACAGAACGCCTTCTCACCAAGACCCGTCAAAATGATTACGCCAACTTTCTCGTCATAACGAGCATCAGCCAGTGCATTGATCATCTCTTTTACGGTTTGTGGACGGAACGCATTGTGTACTTGAGGACGAGCAATCGTGATTTTCGCAATACCGTCGTCAGACTTGTGGTACTGAATATCTTCAAATTGACTGCTTTCATCGCGCCAGTTAACGGCTGCGTAAAGTTCTTCTTCTGTGATGCCTACTGTTTTAGCCATGGTGATTCCCATTGTTCTATTAGAGACCACGACTAACGAATAGTCGTGACGATGTTGCTCTGCTTTTGATAGTGCTTGATACGAGAGAACCGCTCAGTCAGATTAACGACGACTGGCGATACATTGGATGATCAGGTTGGAAAACAACTCTGGTTGTTCGAAATGAACATTATGACCAGCGTAATCGACCTGACTATACTCAAAGCCACTATTCTCAGCTAGCTCCATGAATTTACGATCTTTTTCACCACACACATAATACAATTGATGCTCATGAGATTTCAATGTGGCACGTAAATCCGGTTGCTTAGCTAACGAAGTAGATAACAACATATTTGCTACGGATACTCCAAGGTTACCACTACGCTTTATGACCAAAGTTTGTCTTTGCTCATGATTTAGTGAAGAAAAGACGCTTTGTTGATACCAATCGTCTAAAACATCTTCAATCGACTGCTGCGCGAAGCGAACGGCCCATTGCGTATCATGGACTAACCTTTGTGCTCTTTCTTCATCACACTCCAAGCCAAAGTTGCCACCTTCGATGATGACTTTCACTAGGTTAAGTGTTTCAAAGCAAGGGCTTGTTACCCCATACATGGCAAGTCTTCCACCCATCGAATAGCCAATCATCACGATAGGATAATCGGCAGGAAGATCGTTGAGAGCCAGCTGAGATGTGATGCACTGAACTATCTTGGTACAGCAATGATCAAAACCTACAGGATCGATAAAGCGACTTTGTCCGTGTCCGGGCAGATCTATGCAAAGACGAGGAAAGTCCTCGAGGAAGGGGTGACATGCACTCCAATCATCCCCGCTTCCGAGTAAACCATGTAAAAAAACAAGCAAAGGTTTGTCAGAAGATTCTTGTACTGCTGGGTAATAATTGGAGTAAAGCATGTAAAGTCCTTAGGCTAATGCCTCGGTGAGCATTGAGCTGAATTGCTTCAGCAAAGTAGACGCTTGTTCGGGAGGCGTCTTAACTTCTACGAGCAAGGTACCCTGACCTTGTTCGAAATGTTGTTCGATGAGCGTTTGATAGCAATTCAAGGTTTCTGGCGCCGCATAACCAAGCTGGAATTGCGCAGCAGCATGTTCAAAATTGAAACCGTGAGGCATCTGGTATAGAGATTGTTTTTGTTGCTCAGGAACCGGCAACAAATCAAAGATTGCCCCGCCATCGTTATTGGTGACCACAATAACCATTGGCGTTGTGTTATGAGTGAGCAGCGCCAGTGAATTGAGGTCATACAACAAAGAGGTATCACCAATCAGCATCATCAAAGGATTCTGGTTGGCTTTTATCACGCCCGCAGCCGTTGCCACCAAGCCATCAATGCCCGATGCACCTCGGTTGCTGTACACTTGAGTCGCAGATATTGATGACAACATATCCACCAGCCTTACCATCAAGCTATTTCCCACAAACAGCTCTCTGCCCTTAAGTCTAGACGACAAGTCAACGGCAACGCTCAACTCTGTCAGTTGGTCGTTATTGGAGATTTGCGCTAACGCTAACTGCTGAACCGTATTCGCAACTTCCACTAAAGGCGTCGCCCAACCAGTATGTTCACCCAACAAGCTTGGTAAATGCTGCTCTGATAGCCATTGTTCGATGTTTGCGACGATATGAGTTTGAGGCAGATGGTCTTGATTAATACGGTGCGAATCTGGTGAAACCACAACGTATTGCAATGAGTTAAACAGAGCCGCTTGCGCCTTTATCCATTGGTTAAGGCGCTTAGAAACGATACGCTCGCCAAACTGAAGGATAAAATCACATTGGCGAAGCTGCGCTTTGACTGCATCACTTTGCATCCATAAATCATAGTGTTGCCAATCACTGTTAACACCTGATTGAGGGTCACAGAAGATAGGCCAGCCAAGAGCAGAAGCAAACTGCTTGGCTTTGGTTGCGGCTTCGTTATCGATAGAGCCAATAATCACCGCCCCTTTTCGTGCGACATAATCACTCGGCGCAACAGGCTGCACATTCAAATGATTGGCTAGATATGTATTGGAATAAAGGCTTGTTGATGCTCTCCACCCTGCCACACTCTTGGTGTAATCCGCATACATATCAGCGCTGCTGGCTGAATAAAGTGGCTCGGGGAACGGGCAGTTGATGTGAATAGCTCCGCCAACACTGTGTTGTTTCGCAAGTGCGTTATCAACCGATGTCAGAAGCCAATTCAAAGAAACTTGAGTTGTTGGGCTTGGAAGGTTTAGAGCCGTTTCAACATGGGAAGAAAAGATACCCTGCTGCTGAATCGCTTGGTTAGCGCCACAATCGACTAAATCGATAGGTCGATCAGAGGTCAGTAAAATCAGCTTCTCTCGTGTTAAACCAGACTCAGCGGTCGCTGGCAGAAGGTTAGCCACCGCAGTCCCCGAAGTCACAATAACCGCAACAGGCTTGTTGCTCGCCTTCGCCAAACCTAAAGCAAGAAAGCCAAGCCCACGCTCATCAAAGTGCGTGTGTAAAGTTAGCTTAGAGTTAGCTTCAGCTTCGAGTGTTAATGGTGTTGAGCGCGAGCCCGGTGCGATGCAAACATGTTCAACACCGGCGCGTGCAAGCTCTTCAAGTAATGTGTTACACCAAACTCTGTTTAATACAGCTTGGTCGTGATTCATGATGCCACACCCAATGGTGGGTGATCAGAAATCAGGCTAAGCAAGGTCGACATCTTCTTGTTCAGTTCTTGCCACTCATGTTCAGCTACCGATCCAGGCACGATCCCCGCGCCCGCAAACAGTTGTACTTGATCGTTTACAACTAATGCACTTCGAATTGCCACACAGAACTCCGCACGTTGATGGCTAATATAGCCTACTGAACCTGCATACCATCCTCTCGCAAACGGTTCGTGTTCCAGAATGAAGTCCATCGCCTCTTTACGCGGTAACCCAGCAACAGCTGCGGTTGGCTGCAAAGCAGCTAGCAACTGGACACCGTTAACACCGTTATTAAGCTGTGCGTGAATATTACGCTTGAGATGCTGCACCTTACGCAGACGCACTAGACGCGCTTCTTTCTCTACGTGTACCGATTGGGAATGAGGAGTCAGACGCTCAATGATGTCATCAACCACATATTGATTCTCATTGAGGTTTTTAGTGTCTTGTGAAAGCCAGTTCGCTAGCTCCATGTCTTCGGTAGCGTTTTCTCCGCGACCGATGGTTCCAGCAAGTGCTTCGGTGTCGAGCTCAGTGCCATGACGGCTATATAAGCGCTCTGGCGTTGAACCAATAAAGCTGTGTTTAGAATCCAACACCAACATAAAGTGAAAGCTGTGGTGGTTTTGCAGATAGCTAGCCTTGAGGAGTTGAGCCGCACAAATAGGCGCATCTAGCTGAAGCGTGGTTTTACGCGCTAAAACGACCTTCTTGTACTCTTCGTCGCTAATACCTTTCAGAACTTTCTCAACTAAACCGCCCCACTGTTCTCTTTCTGGAACGTGGTTAATCTCTTCGATATGAGCAGATAACGGCGCCAATATCGCCGCTTCAACAGAAAGCTTATTTAAGGCATTTATAGAAGCAACGCGATCAGGAGACAAGTTAACGGCCAACGACCAAGTATTGTCAAAGCGGATTAATTCAACCTGAGGAAGGAAGAAAAACGATTCCATGCAACGGCGATTCTTTGCAGTGTGCCCGTCAAATGAGCGCCCCCCCCAAATGCGTTGGTCTTCACCTAAAATCGCATACGCGGGTGCTGGGTCTGAAAATGTATGTAACTGCCCGAGCGCAACAACCTCTTCACGAGTGTCGCGTGACTGCCAGTAGAACTTAGGAAAGAGCGGTTGGGCATGAAGCCATTCAATAAATGCAAACGATGGTTTTTGCGTTAGAACTTCAACACAACGAACTTCGCTTGCTTGGGCATTTTGTACTCGCTCAATCAAGGCGGAGATAGTTTGCTGGAAATGTGACAAATCGACCTCGTTCACATCTAAATTGTTATTATATTAGTTTGATACTTTAAGGAGAGCACCCACTTAGATCAAGAATGTACTGTATCTTTTCAACATTCCTGTGATTTTAAGCGATCCTCCCCCTTTATTCATCTTAGCCAATAACCAAGAAAGCGATTAATTAAAATTTAGAAAACAGTGACAACAAAACGACCAAACGTGACACTGAAATGCGACATTCATCAGATTTTTATTCTATCAAACGTCATTTTGCGGTACTTTAATAAAGTATTTAAATTAATTTCAGGAAATCGGCAATGCAAAATATCGGGATGTCGTCAAAACTCAACAGCGTATGCTACGAAATCAGGGGGCCTGTACTCAAACATGCTAAGCGCATGGAAGAAGAAGGGCATAAAATACTAAAGCTTAATATTGGTAACCCCGCCCCATTTGGTTTTGACGCCCCTGATGAAATCCTTGTTGACGTAATACGTAACCTACCGACATCTCAAGGTTACTGCGACTCAAAAGGCATCTACTCAGCCCGTAAAGCGGTTGTTCAACACTACCAGAAAAAAGGCCTACGTAACCTTGACGTAGAAGACGTTTACATCGGTAACGGTGCGTCTGAGCTTATCGTTATGTCTATGCAGGCGCTACTGGATAATGGTGATGAAATCTTAGTTCCCGCTCCAGACTACCCACTATGGACAGCTTCAGTGGCACTTTCTGGCGGTACTCCGGTTCACTATATGTGTGATGAAGATGCCGACTGGTACCCAGACCTTGATGATATGCGCGCGAAGATCTCTCCAAAGACGCGCGGCATCGTTCTTATCAACCCGAACAACCCAACAGGTGCGGTTTACAGCCGTGATTTCCTACTGCAAGTTGTCGAAATTGCCCGTGAGCACGGCCTAATCATCTTTGCTGACGAAATCTACGATAAAGTACTTTACGACGGTGCAGTACATACATCTGTCGCAACGCTTGCCGAAGATGTACTAATGGTCACGTTCAACGGTCTGTCTAAAGCTTATCGTGTATGTGGTTTCCGTGGTGGTTGGATGTTCTTAACGGGTCCTAAACACCTAGCAAAAGGTTATGTCGAAGGACTAGAGATGCTTGCCTCGATGCGTTTGTGTGCCAACGTACCAATGCAGCACGCTATCCAAACGGCATTAGGCGGCTATCAAAGTATCAATGAGTTGATTCTTCCTGGTGGTCGACTGCTTGAGCAACGCGACCGCGCATGGGAATTGATTAACAAGATCCCTGGCGTTTCTTGTGTGAAACCAAAAGGCGCAATGTACCTGTTCCCTAAGATCGACACCAAGATGTACAACATCAAAGACGATCAGAAGTTCGTACTCGACTTCCTGAAACAAGAGAAAGTGTTATTGGTTCAAGGCACTGGCTTCAACTGGCCTAAGCCTGACCACTTCCGTATTGTGACTTTGCCACATATTGAAGATCTTGAAGTAGCGATTGGTCGCCTAGAGCGCTTCTTGCAAACTTACAGCCAAGACGATCTTATCGACGCTAAATAAACACAACGAAAGGTGGCTACAATTTGCTGTTTTAAAAGACTTTAACTTGTATTCATTCACTTCTATGCTTAAAAGGCTCCTGTTTAGGAGCCTTTTTTGTATCCGCTGTCTCGTGCAGTTTGTGGTAAACACAAGGTACGAGTGGAGCACTCTCTAGGTAGGACATTTATGAAACAGAGCCATTTCTTCGCCCATCTCGCACGCATGAAGCTTATCCAGCGCTGGCCTTTGATGCGCTCAGTCTCAAGCGAAAACATTTCAGAACACAGCCTACAGGTCGCTTTCGTCGCGCACGCCTTGGCACTTATCAAAAACAAGAAATTTGATGGTAAACTCAACCCAGAACACATTGCCCTGCTCGGTATGTACCATGACACCAGTGAGGTACTGACTGGGGACTTGCCAACCCCCGTCAAATACTACAACCCAGACATCGCCCAAGAGTATAAAAAGATAGAGGCCGCAGCAGAGCAAAGACTGCTTTCGATGCTGCCAGAAGAGTTTCAAGACGACTTCGCGCCCTTCTTAATTTCAGGAACAGCCAGTAAAGAAGAACAAAGCATCGTAAAACAGGCCGACACCATCTGTGCTTATCTCAAATGTTTGGAGGAACTCAGTGCGGGTAACCATGAGTATGAGCAAGCCAAGCGCCGACTGGAAGAGACACTCGAACAGCGTAAAAGCCCAGAAATGGACTACTTTCTCACCACATTTGCGCCAAGCTTTGAATTATCACTAGACGAGATAAGCTAGCTGGGTATAAGTTGTTTTTAATTAGCCAAATAAAATCAATTTGATAGGTGCTATTTTGAATTCTCAACTCGATCCACCCTTTGTACTCGAACAAGAATGGCAACATCGAAATGACGATGAACATAAAATAAGACGTGACGATCACCGCAGCCCGTACCAACGTGACCGCGCGCGCGTGCTTCACTCTGCTGCTTTTCGTCGCCTACAAGCTAAAACCCAAATTCATGGCACTACGGTGAACGACTTTCACCGTACACGCCTCACCCACTCGCTAGAGGCCGCACAGCTTGGCACCGGTATTGTCGCTCAGCTTAAGAAAAAGCAGCCCGAGTTTCGAGACCTGTTACCCTCAGACAGTTTGATTGATTCTTTGTGTTTGGCGCACGATATTGGTCACCCGCCCTATGGGCATGGTGGCGAAGTGGCGCTGAACTACATGATGCGCGACCACGGCGGCTTTGAGGGCAATGCACAAACATTTCGTATTGTCACTCAGCTAGAGCCTTACACTGAACATCATGGGATGAACCTGTCTCGACGCACGCTACTGGGATTAATTAAGTACCCTTCACTACTCAGCCAAGTCCAAGCGAGATTACAGTCTGAACCTGTAAAACATCAACGTCAGTTAAGAGCAAAAGACTGGATGCCAGCAAAAGGTATCTACGATCATGATGAAGAGCTGTTCAATTGGGTACTTGAGCCGCTCTCAGCTAACGACCAGAAGCTTCTCAAACAGAAAAGAAAAGCACACACCGAGCCTCTTGAGCACAATAAAACCAAGTACAAGTCACTCGACTGCTCCATCATGGAGTTGGCTGATGACATCGCCTATGGCGTACATGACTTAGAAGATGCGATTGTGCTTGGTTCAGTAACCAAACCACAGTGGGTTGAATCTGCTTATCCTCAATTGAAAGAGATGGCTGACCCTTGGATTTGCGAGCACCTAGATTCAATTACTGAAATGCTGTTTTCGGGAGAGCAATACCGCCGTAAAGACGCCATTGGCGGAATAGTTAATGCGCTGCTGACCAGTATCTCGATTAAGCGAGTTGATGAAGATTTTGAGAATGTACTTCTTGCCTACAATGCAGTACTTGAACCAAGCATGGATGCCACGCTTGATAAGCTGAAACACTTTGTCAGCGAGTTCGTGATTCAAGTGCCACAGGTTCAGGTGATCGAATACAAAGGTCAGCAGATCATTATGGATATGTTTGAGGCATTCAGCGCCGATCCTGAACGTTTGTTGCCACTACCAATCAAGAAGCAGTGGCTACTGCATGACGATGAATCGAGAAAGATGCGGGTGATCGCCGATTACATCTCATCGATGACCGATGATCTTGCGCAGAAAATGCATCAACAGCTGTTCTCAGCACATACCGAGTTTTAGCTGCTGATTCATTCGACTAAAGCAGCTTAATCTAGGTAGTTTTTCTCAAATACACCGGGCGGCATTTGATTGATTTGAAATTGAATCATTTGATCAAATGCCGTTAGCAGCGGACTGAAATCTCGGTCGCCCTCTAATAAATTCAACAAATGGTATCCGGCTTCTACCGTCGACAAGCTGTTTTCACTCGGCGCCTTACGAATTCGATAGTTACCTTTAAGATCTTTGGGTAGGTGAACGGTTTGCAACGCGTGCAAGTTACTCGACACCTGCCACATCTTGAATGCCTTCTTCCACGTCCCATCCAATAAAATCACACGCATTTTTTTGCTTGGGCGTGTTGCAGACTCAACAGACACAGAGTGCTCACTTGGGTACAAAATCACGTGTTGGTAACCCCCATCGGCCAGCAACTCGTTCAGTTTTGTATTATCTGAGAAGTCCTCCCCGACAAGCGTCACGCTGTTTTTTAGAGATAACGAGAGAATACGCGCGGTTCCCATCGGACGATGCTCTTCTGATGGGTGCTGAAGAATGATAAGCTCAACGTTCGACTCTAGTGGTGTAACCCACTGACAAATACAAGCTTTCAAAGCCTTGCTGCATTGGTGGCAATAACGAGACATGGATTTAATGTGTACCCTGTTTTAATTTTCACTTCACTTTTATGCGTCTTATTCCAACTAGAGCCTGTGCAGGCTTGGGTAGTTTGGGATAGCAATGCGATCGCCGATGGGCAATGGTGGCGGATCCTAACAGGAAACTTTTCACATACCAACTACCCGCACCTAGTGATGAATTTAGCAGGCTTGTGGATTATCAGCTATCTGTTTCAGCCGAGCAAAACACAGCTTGTTGTTGCTTTGCTTGTGATTAGTTTAGTCACGGGATTGGCGCTGTTGCTGACGAGCATTCAAATCTATGTGGGTTTGTCGGGAGCTTTACATGGGCTATTTGGCTTATTCGCGCTCAGAGAGGCGTTAAACGGCAGGAAATCAAGTTGGCTATTGGTATTAGGATTAGTCGCCAAGGTCGCTTGGGAGCAGCTTATTGGCCCTTCTAGTACGACTGGTGAACTAATTAACGCGAGAGTGGCCATTGAAGCCCACCTAGCAGGTGCACTGACAGGCGGGTCCATGGCTATCATTTCATTTTTAATAGGTAAAAAAGCGAACTAAAGCTGTATCCTTTCGCGATTCTTTTCAACCGTAGCTTCACCAATCCCTTTCACACTCACCAAGTCGTCAGCACTAGCAAACGCGCCGTGCTCAGTTCTATAGTCGACAATATCTTTGGCTTTCTTATCACCCACACCAACTAGTAGCGCAGAAAGCTCTTCAGCAGTCGCAGTATTAATGTTTACCGTAACCTCGATGCCATCATAAAGCTCAGCCTTAGTCGGGCTGTCTGCGAGTGCTGCAGGGTTTAAAAACATCAAAAGTAAAAGAAGTAGTGTTGAATATAGAGTGCGCATAAATCGTTCCTTTGTTCAAAAAACGTAACTTATGCATTTATCGCACTAGATAACACAATCACCAGATAAAAATAAAGCGGATCACCTAAGTGACCCGCTTCGTTATACATCTTATTTTCATCAGCTTGCTTGTTGGCTCACAAATTTGTTTCGGAGTTCAACTAGCCAGACAGTTGATGATTATTGACCTTGGCCTACAACGTAGTATTCAACGTCTGCGTTTTTACGTAGTACGTTTAATACGTTAGTCAGATCTTGCTGGTTACCAACACGCTCTAACTGAGCACCAATTTGAGTGCTGTATGCAGGGTTAATTTCAGCCGTTACTTTAGACAGCTCTACAACAACGATGTTGCCGTTTTGGTCTTTAGACTGGCCGAATACCACTTTGCCTTCTTCTGGCTTCGCTAGAGCAAATACAGAAGCCGCTAGTGGAGAGTTACGGTCAATAGTTTCAAGCTCAGTGAACTCAAGGTTGTTGTCCGCTAGTACTGCTTCGTTACCAGCTTTAAGATCATTGACTAGAGAAACACCTAGCTCAACCGCTTGTTGCTCTGCTTGTACCGCAGACAATGCAGCGACAACTTGATCTTTCACTTCAGCTAGAGGAAGAACAGTCTCGTCACGAGTCTCTTCTACACGAACAACAATCACGTGCTCAGGAGCCACTTCGATAACTTCAGAGTTTAGACCGTCTTCTTTCACTTCAGGGCTCAAGATTGCTTGCATTACTGCAGGCGTCATCAGAACTTCTGGAGCATCAGCTTGAGAGATGAAATCAGTCGTCGTAATTTTTGCATTAATCGCTTCAGCAGAATCGTCTAGAGAATCTGGGAATTCAAACGCTACTTTTTCAAGTTCAGTTTGTTGCTCGTAGAACTGATCAACGGCATGTTGGTCTAGAAGCTCTGTCTTAATCTCAGCCGCTACTTCTGCATAAGGCTGAGCTTGAGACGCTTTTAATTCGTCTAGCTTGATGATGTGGTAGCCGAAATCAGATTTAACTAGGCCAGTCGTATCACCAATATTCTCAAGAGCGAAAGCCGCGTCTTCGAATGCTGGGTCCATAACATCACGTTCGATCCAACCTAGGTCACCGCCAACGTCAGCACTGCCGAAGTCGTCAGATTTCTCTTCCGCTAGCGTAGCAAAATCAGCGCCTGCATTTAGTTCGTCTAGGATAGACTGAGCTTTCGCTTCGTCATCGCCTTGAACTAGGATGTGGCTAACTTTACGTTGCTCTTCAGTTGAGTATTTGTCTAGGTGCTCTTGGTAGTATTTCTGCGCTTCTTCATCGCTGACTTCAAGCTGAGACTTAAGTGCCTCAGCAGAAAGCTCAATGTAAGATACTTTAGCTTGCTCTGGACGAGTGTAAGCTGCTGGGTTCTCTTGATAATACTGTTCGATCTGTTCGTCAGTTAGCTCGATGTCTTTTGCGAGTTCGGCAACAGACAGTGTCACTGTGCGAATATCACGAGTTTGCGCAATCAGTTTGCTTTGCGTGTCGATTTCGCCTTGAAGAACAAATTCACTGCCTTGAAGTGCAGTCACAAGCTGGTTACGCATTAGGTCACGACGCATGTATTCAGCGAAGCTTTCTGCGCTGAAACCTGCACGACGTAGTGCTGATTGGTAAACTTCTTGGTCGAATTGACCAGCCGTTTGGAACTGAGGCATTTCTAGAATCATGGTGCGGATTTGAGAATCACTGATTCGTAGGCCTAGAGACTCTGCTTGCTGCTCAAGTAGAACGTCGTTGATCATACGATCAAGGACTGATTTACGGAAAGACTCTACGTATGCAGGGTCTGCAAGCATTTGAGCGAAGTAATCGCCAAGTTGAGATTGCATGCGATTACGTTCGTTTTGGTAAGCCTGTTCGAACTCACCACGAGCAATTTCTGTGTTGCCAACTTTAGCTGCTGCGTTGTTACCGCCACCGGTGATGTAGCTGCCTACACCTGCGAATACGAATGACAGGATAATCAACCCAAGGATAATTTTTACCGCGATGCTATTCACGCCTTCGCGTAATCGATCCATCATAATTTAAGTGCTCTCCGGATATGAAGCATTGGCTTCAAAATAAAAATCTATTCACGCGATATTATCAGAAAAAGAAATGCGCATCAGTAGGATGCGCATAATTTAAATAAGTTCAATGTGCTTTGCACACTTACTGTTTAAGAATGAAACATCATTTTTCAAACAGTAAACGCATTTTACAGCCTTCCCCTCGCAAAACCGAGGTTTCAGCCGTAGAAATTAGTTACATGCGTCTTTAAGTGCTTTACCCGCTTTGAAGCCAGGTACTTTAGCTTCTGCGATTTGGATCTCTTCACCCGTTTTTGGGTTACGACCTGTACGAGCAGCACGAGTACGAACACTGAAAGTACCAAAGCCAACAAGTGCAACTTGGTCGCCTGATTGTAGCGTTGTGCCAACTGCTTCGATGAATGCGTCTAGAGCGCGGCCAGCTGAAGCTTTAGAGATGTCTGCGTTTTCTGCGATTGATTCTACTAGTTGTGTTTTATTCACTGTTTTTCCCCTATGTGTCATCTGTGACTACTGCTTGATGACTGTGCGTTCCATTTTGGTTTTAATTTAGCCGCAAGCCTTATTGCAAAAGGGCTGCCGCTTTAGTCAAATAACTTAGCGTCCAAAAAAAACGCTGACAAGCCTTTTCGGGCCTATCAACGTAATTCTTTACTTATTTTTGCTATGCATCACTATTTTTTCACGTCAAACTCGACCCCTGACGGATCTCGTTCTAGCGCGACTTTCAGTACTTCATCAATCCATTGGACCGGGATCACCTTCAAGTCAGCGATTACGTTGTCTGGAATCTCTTCCAAATCACGCTCATTGTCCTTAGGAATCAGTACAGTTTTGATGCCGCCACGGTGTGCAGCAAGCAGTTTTTCTTTCAAGCCACCGATAGGTAAAACTTCACCACGAAGGGTAATTTCACCTGTCATACCGACCTCTGCTTTAACCGGGTTACCTGTTAAGCTAGAGACAAGTGCAGTACACATTGCGATACCCGCACTCGGGCCATCTTTCGGTGTAGCACCTTCTGGTACGTGAACGTGAATGTCGCGTTTTTCGTAGAAATCTGAGTTGATACCCAGTTTTTCAGCACGAGAGCGAACCACGGTCATTGCCGCTTGAATCGACTCTTTCATCACGTCGCCAAGTGAGCCAGTTTGCGTTAGCTTACCTTTACCCGGCATAGCCTCGGTCTCGATAGTCAGTAGATCACCACCCACTTGAGTCCACGCTAAGCCCGTTACTTGACCAATACGGTTGCTTTCATCCGCCTTACCGAAGTCGTGACGTTGAACGCCTAAGTACTCTTTCAGGTTATCAATGTTAACCGTTACAGATTTAAGATCGCTGTCTAGCAAGATATTCTTCACTGCTTTACGACAGATCTTAGAAATTTCACGCTCTAGACTACGTACACCCGCTTCACGCGTGTAGTAACGAATGATGCCGATGATTGCAGAGTCTTCAATCTCAATCTCATGAGGCTTAAGACCATTGCGTTGAACCTGCTTGTCCAATAAGTGGCTCTTAGCAATGTTCAGCTTCTCATCTTCTGTGTAACCCGATAGACGAATCACTTCCATACGATCCAGTAGAGGACCAGGAATGTCCATCGAGTTCGATGTTGCCACGAACATAACATCTGACAGATCGTAATCTACTTCTAGGTAGTGATCGTTAAATGCGTTGTTTTGCTCTGGGTCTAGTACTTCTAGAAGCGCTGAAGATGGGTCGCCACGCATATCAGAAGACATCTTATCGATCTCATCTAATAGGAACAGTGGGTTCTTAACACCAACTTTAGACATCTTCTGAATCAGTTTACCCGGAAGTGAACCGATGTACGTACGACGGTGACCACGAATCTCAGCTTCATCACGAACGCCACCAAGTGCCATACGCGTGTACTTACGACCCGTTGCCGCAGCAATCGAACGACCTAGAGAGGTTTTACCTACACCAGGAGGACCAACAAGACAAAGGATTGGGCCTTTAAGCTTGTTGATACGGTTCTGTACTGCCAAGTATTCAAGAATACGTTCTTTAACACGCTCTAAGCCGTAGTGATCTTCGTTTAAGATCTCTTCCGCTTTCGCTAGATTCTTTTTCACTTTTGAACGCTTAGCCCAAGGAACGCCCACCATCCAATCAATGTAGCTACGTACTACTGTTGCTTCAGCAGACATTGGCGACATCATTTTCAGTTTTTGCAGTTCTTGCTCGGTTTTTTCACGAGCTTCTTGAGGCATCTTAGAGTCTTCGATCTTCTTCTTCAGAGTCTCGAATTCATCAGGAGCATCGTCCATCTCGCCAAGTTCTTTCTGAATCGCTTTCATTTGCTCATTCAGGTAGTACTCACGCTGAGATTTTTCCATTTGCTTCTTAACGCGGCCGCGGATGCGTTTTTCAACTTGCAGGATGTCAATTTCTGACTCCATTTGGCCCATCAAGAATTCCAGACGTTCAGTCACATCTAAGATTTCTAGAACGTGCTGCTTGTCTACCAGTTTAAGTGGCATGTGCGCAGCAATCGTATCAGCAAGGCGAGCTGCCTCATCAATACCGTTCAGAGATGTTAGAACCTCTGGTGGAATCTTTTTGTTTAGCTTAATAAAGCCTTCGAATTGATTGATCGCGCTGCGAACAACCACTTCTTGTTCTTTTTCGTCAAGTTCTGAGGTTACAACGTATTCTGCGTCCGCTAAGAAAAACTCACTTTCTTTGAATTGGTGAATTTTTGCACGCTGCTGACCTTCGACAAGCACTTTAACAGTACCATCAGGGAGCTTTAGTAACTGAAGAATGGTAGCGACAGTACCTACTTTAAATAGGTCGTCAATTGAAGGCTCATCAGTATCCGCTTCTTTCTGCGCTACAAGTAGTACTTGTTTGTTAGCTTCCATTGCCGATTCAAGGCAAGTAATCGATTTTTCACGACCAACAAACAATGGAATAACCATGTGTGGGTAAACCACTACATCACGTAGAGGTAGCACGGGGATTTCGATACGCTCGGAACGTTCCAAGTTCATATATTTCTCTCTTCCGCTTTAACTTATAAAGCAGTATATGGGGCTTAAACGACTGGATTCAATGGAAGAATAAAAAAAAGGAGGTAATTGCTTACCTCCTTTTTCAATTTGAGTGACTTGTCTAAAAAAGACCTACTCTGCAACCGCTGTTTGGTTATCTGAGTTGCTGTAAATTAATAGTGGTTCTGACTCACCATTAATTACCGACTCATCAATCACAACCTTGCTTACATCAGTTGAAGATGGCAGTTCGTACATAGTTTCTAGTAGAACACCCTCCAAGATAGAACGTAGACCACGAGCACCCGTTTTACGGTTCATTGCTTTCTTAGCAATGGCACGTAAAGCGTCTTCACGGAATTCTAGCTCTGTATCCTCAAGCTCAAATAATGCAGCGTACTGTTTTGTCAGTGCATTCTTTGGCTCACAAAGGATTTGGATTAGCGCTTCTTCATCAAGCTCTGTCAGTGTTGTTGTAACAGGTAGACGACCGATGAATTCTGGAATTAGACCATACTTCACTAGATCTTCAGGTTCTACTTGAGTGAACAATTCACCGATAGTTTTGGTTTCGTCTTTTGAACGCACTTCTGCGCCGAAGCCGATACCTGAACCTGTTTCTACACGTTGCTCAATCACTTTATCTAGGCCTGCAAATGCACCACCACAGATAAATAGGATCTTAGACGTGTCCACTTGCAAGAATTCTTGCTGTGGATGCTTACGACCACCTTGAGGTGGAACTGAAGCAACTGTACCTTCAACAAGTTTTAGTAGAGCTTGCTGTACACCTTCACCAGACACGTCACGCGTGATTGATGGGTTTTCAGCTTTACGAGAAATCTTGTCGATTTCATCGATGTAAACAATGCCGCGTTCCGCTTTCGCTACGTCGTAATCACACTTCTGAAGCAACTTCTGGATGATGTTTTCAACATCTTCGCCCACGTAACCCGCTTCGGTTAGTGTTGTTGCGTCTGCCATTGTGAAAGGAACGTCTAGGAAACGAGCCAGTGTTTCAGCAAGCAGTGTTTTACCACTACCAGTAGGACCGATAAGAAGAATGTTACTCTTACCTAACTCTACGCCTTCAGCCGTTGTATCACCATTACGTAAACGCTTGTAGTGGTTATATACCGCAACTGCTAGCACTTTTTTCGCGTATTCCTGACCGATTACATAATCGTCAAGATGCTCACGAATCTCACGCGGCGTTGGCAGCGATTCAGATTCTTTCTTAGGAAGAACATCTTTAATTTCTTCACGAATAATGTCGTTACATAGATCGACACATTCATCACAAATGTAAACAGAAGGACCTGCGATTAACTTGCGAACTTCGTGTTGGCTTTTGCCACAGAAAGAGCAGTAAAGCAGTTTACCGCTACCACCCTCTTTGCTTTTATCTGTCATTCGCTAACCTCTTAGCCTTTACTCTCTATGCTTGAGTGTATATCAATTTGAATCACTTTGCGTTAAACAATTGCCCTGCAATTATTGACCGCGGTGATTAAGAACTGAATCCACTAAGCCGTATTCTACTGCTTGATCAGCAGACATGAAATTGTCACGATCAGTATCACGCTCAACAATTTCTAGAGGCTGACCAGTGTGCTCTGCCAATAGTTTGTTTAGCTTTTGTTTGATCGTTAGGATCTCTTGCGCATGAATTTGAATATCAGACGCTTGGCCTTGGAAACCGCCAAGTGGCTGGTGAATCATTACACGTGAGTTTGGAAGCACGTGACGCTTACCTGGGGTACCACCCGCTAGTAAGAATGCACCCATAGAGCAAGCTTGACCCATACATACTGTGCTCACGTTTGGCTTGATGAACTGCATTGTGTCGTAGATAGACATGCCTGCTGTTACGCTACCGCCAGGTGAGTTGATGTAAAGATAGATATCTTTGTCTGGGTTTTCTGATTCCAAGAAAAGCAGTTGAGCCACGACAAGATTTGCCATGTGGTCTTCCACTTGACCTGTTAAGAAAATGATACGTTCTTTTAATAGACGAGAATAAATATCGTAAGAACGTTCACCACGGGAAGTCTGTTCAACCACCATAGGAACTAGTGCGTCCATAATCGATGGCATTGTATTTTTTTCTTGGTAGCTCATATTCTTATGTCCCTAAAATAAATGGCCCGAATGATTAAATCATACGGACCATTGTTAGCAGAATTGTTGACCGTACGTCAACCTTCTACGTCAGATATTACTATATTAAGCAGGTTGCTGATTCATTAGCTCGTTGAAGCTAACTTCTTTATCAGAAACTTGAGCTTTAGCGATGATTGCATCAATAGCTTGCTCTTCTAGAGCAACGTTGCGCATGTTGTTCATCATTTGCTCGTTTTGCTCGTAGTAAGCAATAACTTCTGTTGGATCTTCGTATGCTGTAGCCATCTCTTCGATGATAGCTTTAACTTTCTCGTCGTCAGCTTTTAGCTCTTCAGTCTTGATTACTTCACCAAGAAGAAGACCTACAACTACGCGACGTTTAGCTTGCTCTTCGAACAGCTCACGTGGAAGTTGGTCAGCAGCTTCAGTGTTGCCACCGAAACGTTGAGCAGCTTGTTGACGTAGAACACCGATTTCTTGATCGATAAGAGCAGAAGGTACGTCGATGTTGTTTTCGTTAACTAGACCGTCGATAGCTTGCTCTTTGATGCGGTTCTTAACAGCTTGCTTAAGCTCACGCTCCATGTTCTTACGAACTTCAGCTTTAAGACCTTCAACACCGTCAGCAGCGCCGAACTTAGAAACGAATTCTTCGTCTAGTTCTGGAAGTTCACGAGCTTCAACTTTGTTCAGCTTGATAGAGAACTTAGCTGCTTTACCTTTTAGGTTTTCAGCGTGGTAATCTTCTGGGAAGTTTACGTCGATTTCGAATTCCATACCTGCTGTTTTACCAACGATACCGTCTTCGAAGCCAGGGATCATGCGACCAGCACCCATCTCTAGTGGGAAGTTCTCAGCTTTACCACCTTCGAACTCTTCACCGTCGATAGAACCAACGAAGTCGATAGTTGCACGAGAACCAGCGTCAGCTGCAGCTTCAACTTCAGTCCAAGTTGCTTGTTGCTTACGTAGAGTTTCGATCATCTCTTCAACGTCTGCGTCTTTAACTTCTACTGCTGGTTTCTCAACAGTGATGTTTTCTAGACCTTTCAGCTCAACTTCTGGGTAAACTTCAAAAGTTGCGTTGAATACTAGGTCAGCGCCTTCGTTGTTTTCAACTGGTGCGAAAGTTGGTGCGCCAGCTGGGTTGATTTTCTCTTTAACGATCGCTTCGATGAAGTGACGTTGCATTACTTCGCCCATCACGTCTTGACGTACTGCTTTGCCGTACATTTTAGCAACCATCTTCATTGGCACTTTGCCTTTACGGAAACCATCGAAACGACGGTTTTTCGCGATGTTGCGTAGTTCAGCTGTAACTGCATCTTCGATGTTAGCAGCAGGAACAGTAATATTAAGACGGCGCTCTAGGCCTTCTAGCGTTTCAACAGTAACTTGCATTATATAAACCTCAAAACTGGCTCAGTAATCTGAGCATATGAGCCGTAACTTAGCTTTAATTCAAAAGCCGACGTTGTTGGCTGCATCCTTGTGTAGTGCTCTATCCGAACACCTAATTTAAAATCGAGCATTGATGTCTGAATTGATTATTCAACCAAACACCAGACTAATCAGCGATATCTTCGTTCTTCACGCGCCAATTAAAACGCAACAAAGCTTGTTTTCAGAAACAAGAAAGGTATCTCCGATTAGCCTCAGGACAGAAATTTTAGACGCGACATTCTAGCGATCTGTTTAATCTCTGTCGAGCCGTTCACCTCTGCTTGATGATGAATGCTCTAAATTCGTCCAACTAAATGATACAAAAACGATCAAAACATCACTTAGCACAACAGAAATGGGGACAATAGCGACTTTTTCAAGGGAATCGAGGGCTTTTTTTCCTAAAAACCTTAAAAAGAGATCTTGCTCTTGTTTTACCCCTCAGAGTCGATAACTTTTTCAACAATCTCCGTTACAAAGCCTTAACCTAAACCTATCTACTGGCTCTCTATTTTCAGTAAAAACTACCGCTAATTACTGTGATGAATGAGAGAAAGCAGGCTTAGTATTGTTAGCCCGATTTAGCGGAGAACCACCATGTTTCAAGCTTTGAGAATTCGTATCCTGTTGTTGGTCACCTACAGCTTGCTGATGATCGTTGGCGGCCACTGGGTATGGAACACAAGCCATCAAAGTTTGTTAAATGGTCATCAATCTAACTTAGACCGCTTTTCCGTCCACGTTGCCAGCCAGTTAGACAAGTTCGCCCACATCCCAGAACTGCTTTCAAAAGATAAAGAGCTGATCGACGCCTTACATTCGCCAAGCAATTCTGCCCAAATAGAGTTGACCAACCGCTATCTAGAGCACGTCAACACAGTGATTCAGGCATCCGACACCTATTTACTGGATAGCATCGGCACCACTATCGCGGCCAGTAACTGGAACCTAAAGTACTCTTTTGTTGGGCGTAATTTTGCGTTTCGTCCCTATTACCAACAAGCCATTCAAGGGCATGAAAAACAGTACTTTGCCTTAGGCTCAACCTCTGGCAAGCGTGGTTACTATTATTCTTACCCTGTTTCCTATGCCGCTGAAATCATTGGTGTAATTGTGGTAAAAATGGATTTGTCTTTGATTGAAGCAAGCTGGCAAGGCAAACAGAGCTTTTTTGTCGCTGATGATAAAGACCAGATCATTTTTATGTCGAGCAATCCAGAGTGGCTATTCAAAAGTCTTCAACCTCTTGATGCTGCACAGCAAACTCGTATTCGGGAGAATCAACAATACCTCGATACTCAAATCGAGAGCCTGCATTTCTCCGGCGATCTAGAAAGTGCCACCAGCAGTATTCGCTCCTCGCACCCGTTAGTTAAAGAGAAGTTTTTCACCTCTTCACGCTTTTTACCTGATCCTGGGTTAACGGTCAGGGTCTTCTCTCCCACCCACTTGGTATGGTGGGACTTAGTCGCCTATATGGTGGTACTGAGTTTGGTCTTTGCGATTATTTATCTGGTCATCCAACTTAATCTACACCGTCAACACCGACGCGCTCAGATCGATAGGCTGCAGTCAGAAGCTAACCAGAAATTAGAGTTTCAAGTGCTCGAAAGAACCTCTGAGCTACACGTCGAGATCAAGCAACGTATCGAAACCGAGCGGGTACTCAGGCACACTCAAGACGAGCTCATCCAAGCGGCAAAATTGGCGGTATTAGGTCAGATGTCAGCGAGCATCAGCCACGAACTGAATAACCCGCTCGCTGCAATTCGTAGCTACGCTGATAATGGCCGACTATTTCTCGCCAAAGAGAAAACCGATCGTGTCGATGACAACTTATCGCGTATTTCAGCGCTCACCGATCGCATGGCGAAAATTAGCCACCAGCTTCGCTCCTTTGCTAAAAAGTCGACCGCGGAAGAGCTGCACATATTACAGATCCTCCCTGTATTGCATTCATCTCGGGAATTGATGAAGCCACAACTCAAGAGTGAACGAGTTAAGACTAATGAACTGCCTGAAACCTTTGACGCATGTGTGCTCGCCAATGCCATCCAGCTCGAACAGGTCATTATTAACCTACTCACCAACGCGATTCAGGCAATGGAAAGCCAAGACGACAAGCAGTTAGCTATCCTATTAGAGGTTAGAGAAACGGATGAAGCCAACACGCTACTGATCCACGTTGATGATAACGGTCCCGGTTTTACTTCCTCTTCGAGCGGAAACTTTTTCGAACCCTTCCATACGACTAAAAAGAACGGTCTTGGATTAGGGCTATCAATTTCTCAGCAGATAATCAGCGGGATTAACGGCAAGCTCACGACAGGAACCAGTCCACAAGGTGGCGCTCGATTTAGCATAGAGTTGCCCGTTATTGAGCAACAGTAAGACAAGAGCAAGAGCAACAAGAACAGCCAAGACAAAAAGAATAAAACCCAGCACACGAAGCAAAAATAACAGACTGAGATGAGTCCGTTCAAATACGGTCTAATAAACCAACTCAGCGATAATCAGTATAAAAGAGTAAAGGAATAACTATGTGTCACGTCTACTTCATTGATGATGAATCTGACCTAAGAATGGCAATTGAACAGAGCTTCGAGCTCGCGGATATTGATGCCGAATTCTTCCCCGATGCGGAGTCAGCATTGATCGCGATTCAAGAGAATGGATTGCCTCACGTGATCATCACTGATATCTGCTTGCCGGGTATCTCGGGGCACGACCTGCTCAACACCGTCATGCATAAAGACAAAGAGATTCCCGTCATCATGATCACTGGCCACGGTGATATCTCGATGGCGGTGCAAGCGATTCAAGACGGCGCCTATGATTTCATTGAAAAGCCGTTCGCCAATGAGCGTCTTATCGAAACAACCAAACGTGCCATCGAAAAGCGTCAACTGACCTTGGAAAACCTTGAACTTAAGCGTTCGCTCAAAGCCAGCAAAGCACTCGGTCCGAGAATCATTGGTGACACACAATCCATGACCGAACTACGTTCTATCATCACCCATGTTGCCGACACCAACGCCGACATCTTGTTATTTGGCGAGACAGGTACAGGTAAAGAACTGGTTGCGCGTTCTCTGCATGAACAAAGCAGCCGTCGAGAGCAAAACTTTGTCGCGGTCAATTGCGGCGCGGTGCCTGAAAACCTGATTGAAAGTGAACTCTATGGCCACGAGAAAGGTGCGTTTACTGGTGCTGAAAGTAAGCGTGTCGGTAAATTCGAGTTTGCTCAGGGCGGAACCCTATTTTTAGATGAAATCGAATCCATGCCGATGCAGGCACAAATTCGTTTGCTGCGTGTATTACAAGAACGTGTCATCGAAAGGGTTGGCTCAAACGGACTGGTGCCTCTGGATATTCGCGTAATTGCGGCAACCAAAGTCGACTTAAAGAAAGCGGCTGAAGAAGGCACCTTCCGCCAAGACCTTTATTACCGACTCAATGTCGTCACCCTAGACTTACCTCCATTGAGAAGCAGACAAGAAGACATCCCCGCCCTTTTCCACCACTTCCTATTGGTGGCGGCGGCTCGCTATGGCAAGACCGCCCCGGCACTTCCTCAAAAAGAACTTCATGCACTTTTAGCTCATGATTGGCCGGGAAATGTACGTGAACTACGTAACAGTGCTGAACGCTTCATCTTACTCGGAAAATTAGCTCAACTGGGTGATGGTGCGAACCCAGAAATCCACTCAGACACCAGCATTAGCCTTTCGGACCAAGTGGCTGAGTTTGAAAAATCGGTGATTGAGCGAGCGTTGATTGAAAATGAAGGGAGTATAAAATTAACTATGTCTCAGTTAAATGTCCCAAGAAAAACGCTTTACGACAAAATGCAGCGCTATCAAATCGACAAAGATAATTTTAAGTAAAACAATAGATTTCGAAGTGAAAAATTAAACTATGAAATAAAAGAATCAGCCACGAAACAAAACGCAGCTTAATCTGAATGTATATCGAAACTGGCAGAGATAAAGTTCCTCTTCCATAATTCATATGTCGACTTTAAGGATAAGTTGCATATGAACGAAAAAACGACCATTCCTGTCATTGTAGATACAGTGCTGATTGATGACCATTATGAAGTAGAACGAAGATCTGGGCGCGAGCGAAGAAAGAAAAAAGTACGCTGGAAAGGCTATGACAGACGTTTAAGCGGCACAATAAGGCGTGGGAAAAAGAAAGCGATAGATGAAAAGGTGTAACTCTTCATCTATCGCCGTTGTTTACATTGATAATAAAACCGTTCGTTAGACTCGCCGTGTAACTAAACCGTCCACTACTTGGTTATGATTTCCGGCCCCATCAAGGTGGTTGGTAACCATGTAGAAACCCAAGGCACGTAGGTTACGATAATCAAGAACAAGAACATCACGCCCACCCAAGGCAGTGCCGCTTTGACCACGTTCATCATCGACATCTTCGCGACCCCAGCGGTCACAAATAAGTTGAGCCCAACCGGCGGCGTTATCATCCCTATCTCCATGTTCACCACCATCATGATACCAAGGTGAATTGGGTCGATACCGAGTGCAATAGCGATTGGGAATACTAAAGGCGCAACAATGATCAACAAGCCTGATGGCTCCATGAACTGCCCGCCAATCAAGAGTAGAACGTTCACTACAATCAAGAAGGTGATAGGACCTAACCCTGCAGAAAGCATCGATTCTGTGATCATTTGAGGAATACGTTCTTCCGTCAGTACGTGCTTAAGAATCAGAGCATTGGCAATAATAAACAGCAGCATGATCGTTAGCTTGCCTGCATCGTAAAGTGTATCTTTGGTGTCTTTATGGAAGAAGGTTTGGAATACCTTAACCAGCGCTGGTTTTGTGTTGTTCTTATCCGCAAATGGGCCCATATCTTTATAGATGAAGTTGGCAATAAAGAACGCGTACACCGCTGCAACAGCCGCCGCTTCGGTCGGAGTAAAGATACCGCCGTAGATACCACCCAAAATGATGACAATCAGTAACAATCCCCAGCTCGCGTCTTTTGCGGCTGAGAACATCTCGCCCCAGCCCACAAATGGCTGTGCAGGAATCTTCTTAATACGCGCCGCAATGTAGATAGCAATCATCAACATCACGCCCGCCAACAGGCCTGGAATCACGCCACCTAAGAACATACGACCTACAGATACATCGGTCGCCGCTGCGTATACCACCATCACGATTGAAGGCGGAATCAAGATGCCCAGAGTACCCGCGTTACAGATAACCCCTGCAGCGAACTCTTTTGAGTAGCCGTTCTTGATCATACCCGCGATAACAATACTACCGATTGCAACTACCGTTGCCGGAGACGAACCAGACAGCGCCGCGAACATCATACATGCCACAACCGATGCCATCGCCAAACCGCCGCGGAACCAGCCCACCATCGCAATAGCAAAACGGATAATACGTTTTGCTACGCCACCTGTGGACATGAAGCTAGAGGCCAAGATAAAGAAAGGAATCGCTAAGAGTGTGTAGTGGCCAGCAAAAGCGTTAAACAGCGTTTGTGCGACTGAAGCTAATGACGCATCTGAATGCATCAATAAGAATATTACGCTCGATAAACCTAGGGAAATCGCAATTGGTACACCGACCAACATGAAAGCAATTACCATTAAAAATAGAAATAACATTGCCATGATTAGTCTTCCTTACCGTTAGATTTTGTATCCGACTCACTCGCCTTGTTTGGCTTCGTCGAATCCAATACCGCTGTCGCGTCTTCATCAGAACCCGCTAGCACGTCCGCTTTCAACGCATCCAATTCTTCTTCGGCTTCGTGCCCAGCAATCATGCGGTCGAGTTTGCCTGTTACTACTTGGTAAGCAACTTGAGCAAAACGGAACGTAAGCATTGCCATACCAATCGGCAGCGCCATGTAAGGAATAAAGCGTGGCAATTTCTCGTATCGCTCACCTTCATTCAGCCAATCAGCAAGAAACTGAAGCATCTCTGGCATTGGAATATCGTCGGTCTCGTACCATGCGCGATCGGTCGCGAATGGGTACCAATAGTTCCAAGAGCCGATAAGCAGTAAGATTGAAAATGCTAGACAGCTGGTCACCGCGATTAACGCATACACTTTGCGTAGCTTTTCAGGGGCAAGGTTGATAATGACATCAACACCAATGTGGAAGTGTTTTTTAACACCGTAAGATGCGCCGACCAACACCATCCATGCAAACATGAATACCGTCAGTTCCAATGCCCATAAGATGTTGTCATTGAATGCGTATCGAAATACCACATTGGCAAAAGTAAGTAGCGTCATTGCGCCAAGAAAGAAGGCTATTAAAGACTCTTCAATTAAATCGGTGACTCTTCCGACTTTGGAAAATAAAGACTGTTCCATTTGAGACTGTTCCATAATTGACTCCGCTTATAATTGTTTTAATAAAGGGCAGCGGTAGGGAGCCGCCACCCCATAGCGGTGTTATTGGTTTGAAGCTAATGCTGCATCGATAAGATCTGAACCGATGTCTTTTTCAAACTTCTTCCATACTGGTTGAAGTGCCGTTACCCATGCTTGACGCTGCTCAGGCGTCAACGTACGAACCTCACCACCAGCTTCGATGATGTTGTTTTTGTTCGCTAGGTTAACTTTTGAAGATTCCGCGTTACGCGTCTCAGACACTTCTTGAACGATAGTGCCAAGCTGCGTGCGTACATCTTCAGGTAGGTCTTTCCAGAAGTCGTTTGAGGTTACAACTAGGTAATCCAAGATGCCGTGATTGGTTTCAGTCACACCGTCTTGTACTTCGAAGAACTTCTTACCGTAGATGTTTGACCATGTATTTTCTTGGCCATCGATAACCTTAGTTTGTAGGCCACCGTACACTTCTTTGAAAGACATCTTCTGTGGGTTAGCGCCTAGCTGTTCAAACTGAGCAACCAATACATCTGATGCTTGAACACGGAATTTCAAACCTTCCGCATCTTCAGGGTTGATAAGAGGTTTGTTCGCCGACATCTGTTTCATGCCATTGTGCCAAAACGCTAGACCCTGTAGGCCACGACGTTTCATTGCATTCTTCAGTTTTTCACCAGATTCTGAGTTTTGGAAACGGTCAACAGCGTCTACATCTTCAAATAGGAACGGAAGGTCAAAAATGCGGTATTTCTTAGTGAACTTCTCAAATTTAGACAGCGAAGGTGCCGCCATTTGAACATCACCATTTAACAGGGCTTCCAGTACCTTATTATCATCGTAAAGCGTCGAGTTAGGGAAAACTTGCATACAAGCTTTACCATTCATTTCAGTGTTTACTCGCTCTTCTAGTAGAGAAGCGGCAATGCCTTTCGGGTGCTTATCGGTATTGGTTACGTGACTGAATTTAATCACGATTTCACCAGGGTCACAGTTTGCAGCAGCATTAAAACTTGTGAGCGCAAGAGCAGATACAGACAGCAGGGTAAGAGGCTTAAACATTATTATTCTCCTTAGTAAACAAAGCAGCCCTTCAATGGGAACTGCGTGCTTTCACTAAGGCAATTAGCGCGCCATATTGATACAAAACATTAACAAGCCTTTAACTACAAGGCTTCATCATAGTTGCCAACATGAGTCGCCAGCGCTTTGCAAAATTTAATGGGTGGAAAATGACACATAGAATATTTATAAATGGGTGAGAGTTGACCAAAGCATCAGTGATGAAATAAAGGTTAGGAGGAAAAATAAAGGCCACCACTTCGGTAAACAAAATGGCAGCCTTATATAGAGATTCTTTAGAGCTGGTTATCTTAATAGGATATTGAAATATTATCTGAAACAGATGATTACGAGTTCTGCATACGCTTTTTAAGTCTTGCTAAATCAATAGCACTTGAACGTACTGTCAGCTTAATGCACTCGTAGTCGTACTCTTCCTTCACCACACTCATGTTTGATCGGATCTCACCGATGATGCCTTGTCCAGAATAAGGAATCGTGATCTCTTCTTCGATCATGCCTTGTTCAGCCACACCCACAATGTACTTGTGCAGTTTAGTGATATCTAACGGGTCACGCGTTGACGTTAGCATCGCATCTGGGAATTCTTCAATCAGCTCTAACTGCTCTTCTTCGCTCAATCTATCGCACTTGTTCAGTACCAATAGTTTTTCGCTGCCTTCAACGCCCACTTGCGCTAATACTTCGTGTACCACGTCAAGCTGTGCACGGAATGAAACATCAGAAGCATCAACCACATAAAGCAGTAACGAAGCATCGTGCGCTTCTGCAAGTGTTGAGTGGAATGAAGCAACCAGATCGTGTGGTAGTTTCTTGATGAAACCCACTGTATCTGACACTAGGATACGCGGCTGAGTGATCGGCTGAAGAGCACGAACCGTGGTATCTAGAGTGGCGAAAAGCTTATCTTCACCGCTCACTTCGGTTGCAGTCATCGCGCGCATCATCGAAGATTTACCCGCGTTGGTGTAACCAACCAGAGCAACAGTGAAAAGCTCCGAACGCTGAGTGCGTCGGTTCTTCATTTCGTCTTGTACGCTAACCAGTTCACGTTTAAGCGCAGCAATTTGATCACGTACTTTACGACGGTCTAGTTCTAGTGAAGTTTCACCAGCACCCTGACCCATTTGACGTTCTTTATCACCATCGGCCGTTTCACGTAGTCGAGGCACAAGGTAGTTTAGGCGAGCGATTTCAACTTGCAGACGTGCAGTGCGAGTACGAGCATGGCGGCTGAAGATCTCGATGATGATGCCAGTACGGTCAAACACCTCGACACCCAAGTGAGCTTCTACATTACGCAGTTGAGATGGGCTCAAATCACAGTCGAATACCACTACGTCAGCAGTACCAAATTCCACGTCTTCAGATGGAAGATCATCAAAATCTAACTCATCGATACCAGCACGAAAATCAAAAGACTCATCGATAAAATCTTCATCTTCGGCTTCTTCAATCGAACCTTGGTAACCGGTTAAGTGTGCAATTTCTGCAAGCTTACCTGCGCCCAACACGTTTTGTCGTTGTGTTGAACTGTGGTGCTGTGATTGTGTACCGACCACTTTAAACCCTAGGGTTGTTACTAAGCGAGCAAGTTCGGCAAGAGACTCTTTTGCTTCGTCACCTTTGAAGTCCGGTGTCGTAATAGAAATAAGTAAAGCGTTACTAGCTGAGGGTTTTGCTGTTAGTTTCATGTATTCTTCTGTTTATGCACTAATGTGCAACCTAGTATTTGGTCTAAAGTAGCGCGATCCTACGCTGTTATCGGTCTGCTTTATAGAGCTAACGGAGGCTAATTAGCGATAATATTGCAGTTAATCCATTTATCTCGTTTATCCCTCTGTTTTCGTGAGGAAATAAAACAGGCTAAAACAACAAAAAAGACAGCATCACGTTACTTATTAGTAATTAGTGATACTGCCTTTGCTTAAGCTTAGTCTCTCAGTGAGCTACTGTCTCAAAAACTAAAAATCAATTCTTGCTTCAGTCTGAGCATCAAAGAATACCGCCTTTGATAAGTCAAAATGCAGCGGCGCCATTTGCCCAACTGACACCTCAAATTCTGGCGACAAGCGACACGCTACTTCTTGGTCGTTCACTTTCACCATCGCAATCGTATCTGGTCCTGTTGGTTCTAGCACTTCTAACTGCAAGTCCAGCTTGGTCGTTGCCGACACATCTTCACTTTCCTGCTCGGTGATGTGTTCAGGGCGTAGGCCAATCACCACTTCTTTGCCATCTTGCTCACGCATGCTTTGTGGCAAGCGAATGTGGTGTTCTTGCTCAGCCGTACCCGTTACTTTGATGATCGGATTCTGCTCGTCATCCAAGTCCACCATGGTCTTAATGAAGTTCATAGATGGTGAACCCATAAAGCCCGCAACAAACATATTGTTTGGCTTGGTGTAGATCTCTTGCGGTGTACCGAGTTGCTGCAGTTCTCCATCTTTCATTACTGCGATGCGATCAGCCAGAGTCATCGCCTCGATCTGATCATGAGTCACGTAAACAATGGTGGTGTTCAGCTTTTGGTGCAGACGTTTAATCTGATGACGCATTTCAACACGTAGCTTGGCATCCAAGTTAGAAAGCGGTTCATCAAACAAGTACAGCTTAGGACGACGCGCCAAAGCACGCCCCATCGCGACACGTTGACGCTGACCACCAGATAGCTGTGATGGTTTACGATCAAGCAGTTGTTCAATTTGTAGCATTTCAGCAACTCGATTCACTTCTGCATCGATTTCGTCTTGTGGCATCTTGCGGATCTTCAAGCCAAAGGCGATATTGCCGCGTACCGTCATGTTTGGGTAAAGTGCGTATGATTGGAATACCATCGCGATGTCGCGGTCTTTAGGTTCAACCTGAGCCACGTCAACACCATCAATCACGATTTCACCCGAGCTAATATTCTCTAGCCCAGCAATGGTGTTCATTAGGGTGGATTTTCCACACCCCGAAGGGCCGACAAGTATCAAAAACTCCCCCGAATCGATACTGATGTCGATGCCCTTTAACGTTTCGTTGTCCGCGTTGCGATAGGTTTTACGGATCTGTTTTAAATCTAATGTTGCCATGAGTAATTATCCTTTTACTGATCCTGCCGTTAGGCCACGAACAAAATATTTTCCTGCGAAGACATACACCAACAGCGTTGGCAGTGCGGCGATGATCGCGGCAGCCATATCGACGTTGTATTCTTTAACGCCCGTGCTGGTATTAACTAAGTTATTTAATGCTACGGTGATTGGTTGAGTCTCTGAGCCTGAATACACCACCCCGAACAGGAAATCGTTCCAGATTGCAGTGAACTGCCAGATCACCGTCACCATGATGATGGGTGTAGAGATCGGTAATAAGATCTTAAAGAAGATGGTAAAGAAGCCTGCACCATCCAGTTTTGCCGCTTTTATCAATTCATCAGGAATCGAAATGTAGAAGTTACGGAAAAACAGAGTCGTAAATGCCATGCCGTAGATAACATGCACAATCACCAAGCCGATGGTTGTGTTAGCCAAGCCCATCTTGCCAAGCATGGTCGCCATTGGCAGAAGCACCACTTGGAATGGGATGAAGCAACCAAACAACAACAAACTAAAGAACAGATTGGAGCCTCGGAACTGCCACTTAGTGACCACATAGCCATTGAATGCACCGAGCAATGTCGAAATCGCAACCGCAGGTATCACCATTTGGAATGAGTTCCAAAAGTAGCCTTTGATGCCTTCACATTTAACGCCCGTACACGCGGTATCCCACGCTTTATACCAAGCATCAAACACCCACTCTTTCGGCAAACTCATCAAGTTACCCGCCTTAATGTCTGGCAGAGTTTTGAATGAGGTCAGTACCATGACGAACAATGGCATTAAATAAACTAAGCAGAAGAAAAGCAGTGCTGAATAGATAAACATTCGAGCAAAGTTGATGTTATTCATCATGACTTTTTCTCCCTAAGTTCAGAGTAAAGATAAGGCACGAGAATCGCTAAAATACCCGCAAGCATCATCATGGCACTGGCAGCACCAAGGCCGATTTGTCCACGCGTAAAGGAGTGTGCGTACATGAATAGCGCAGGAAGATCCGATGAATAACCTGGGCCACCCGCTGTCATCGCAGTCACAAGGTCGAAACTCTTAATCGCAATGTGTGAGGTGATGATCACCGCGCTGAAAACCACAGGACGCAAGCAAGGCAGAATGATTTTGAGATAAATAGTGGGTAAGCTTGCCCCATCAATTTGAGCGGCTTTGATGATTGAAGAATCAATGCCACGAAGGCCGGCTAAGAACATCGCCATCACAAAGCCTGAAGACTGCCAAAGCGCCGCAATCACTAAGGTGTAGACCGACATTTCAGAGTCGACCAACCAATCGAATTTAAAGTCGGTAAAGCCCCAATCTTGCATCAGTTTTTCAATGCCAAGACCCGGATTGAGAATCCATTTCCAAGCGGTACCCGTCACGATGAATGACAAGGCCATTGGGTATAAATAGATGGTACGAATCGCGCCTTCTTGGCGGATGTTCTGGTCAAGCAATACCGCCAAACCCACGCCCAACAAGATAGCAATCGCCATGAACAGAAAACCAAACACACCGAGGTTGGTGATTGAGGTGATCCAGCGATCGTTGTCCATCAGCTTTTCATATTGAGCTAAACCAACAAAGTTGAAGCTCGGTAAAAATCGAGAATTCGTAAACGACAGCGCCGCCGTCCAGAATATATAGCCGTAGATACACACCACGGTCACTAACGCGGTAGGCGCCAGTACAATCTTGGGTAACCAATGTTGCAACCTGTCAGCAAAGCTAGGCTTGGGCACAGGCTGGCTCCTTGTCGGTTTTGGAGTCGACTCAGTCAAAACATGCTCCATAACTTATCCTTGTTGCACAATCGAGCCAATGGCTTGCCTCTCGGCACCACATCAGCATCACGCATATTAGAATTGGGAATGAAGAGCAGATAGGCTCCCTACGAGCCTACCCACCCTGGGGGTTTGGTGTTAAACCAAGTGAGATTAGATAGCCGCTTTCACTGCTTTCGCTAACTTAGCTGCCGCTTCTTTTGGATCGGCATCTTTCTCATTGAAGAAGTTGGTCACTACGTCATAGATAGCACCTTGAGCGTAGCTTGTCGTCGCTAGGCCGTGAGCCATACTCGGAACAAGATCGCCAGATTCCGCACTCGCTTTGAAGGTTGCCATTGAATCCAACGCACATTGGTCGAACTTAGACATGTCCATATCGAGACGTACAGGGATTGAGCCTTTGTTCAAGTTGAAGACTTCTTGGAAATCTTTGGTAAGAATGGTTTTCGCTAGATCTTGCTGCGCTTTTTGGTTCTCTTTATCGCTTAACTCAAAGAACGCAAAACTATCGATGTTGAAGGTAAATTGACCGTCAGTACCCGGAGCTGGTGCGCAGATGTAGTCTTTACCCGGCACTTTGCCTGCTGCGGTAAACTCACCTTTCGCCCAGTCACCCATGATTTGCATCGCCGCTTCGCCATTAATAACCATAGAGGTTGCGACGTTCCAATCACGACCTGGCGAGTTGCTGTCGATGTAGTCGCGCATCTTTTTAAACTTAGTGAATACTTCCACCATTTTATCGCCAGATAACACGTCCATATCTAGATCAACGAACGCTTTGTTGTAGTCTTCACTACCAAGTACATCAAGTGCCACAGCCTCGAAGACTGTTGCGTCTTGCCAAGGTTGACCGCCGTGCGCCAGAGGGATGAAACCTGCTGCTTTGATCTTATCTGCAGCAACAAAGAACTCATCTAAGGTAGTTGGAACCGTCACACCTGACTTTTCGAGCACTTCTGGGTTTGCCCAAAGCCAGTTAACACGGTGAACGTTCACAGGAACTGCTACGTACTCGCCGTCCCACTTCATTACTTTGGTGACAACAGCAGGCAGTAAATCATCCCACTTTTCTTGTTTCGCGGTTGCATCGAGAGACGTTAGAAAACCTAAACCACCCCACTCCTGAATATCATGACCTTTGATCTGCGCAGCAGATGGCGGGTTACCTGATACTGCTCGCGTTTTCAAAACGGTCATCGCACTTTCACCGCCGCCACCAGCCACTGCAAAGTCTTTCCATGTATGGCCTTGTTCTTCAATCATCTCTTTCAGTACTGCGGCAGATTTTGCTTCGCCACCGGCAGTCCACCAGTGAAGCACTTCCACTTCACCAGCTTGAGAAAATGTTGAGGCAGCAAGAAGAGATAGAGTAAGTAGGGTTTTATTGATTTTCATTATTATCTTCCATGTTTAGCGGACTCGACGTCCGGTTCAATAAAGAGTCTACTTATTTTGATTTTTAGGATTGAAACAAAAGGTAAGCCCAATGTAACACAATTGTTACATTACACTTCTAAGCCTCTAGGGATATAGACTTTGGCCTCTAAACCGCCTTGAGGGGAGTTGCGAATAATGAGATCTCCGCCGTGTCCGTGCAGGATATTTCGACAAATTCCTAGCCCTAAGCCGTGTCCTTGGTCGTCGGTCGCCAGCCTAAAGTATGGTTCAAACACCAACTCAAGTTTATCTTCTGGGATTCCTTTGCCTCGGTCCTGAATCGTCACGATGACCCATACAGAATCGCTGTTGATATCGACCTTAGCGGATGTGCCGTATTTCACCGCATTGTCGATAAGGTTGGTCAGCACACGTTTGATCGCTAATGGTTTGGCGACTAAAGGCTCAACCACGATGGGTTCAAACTCCACTAAAGTTTGATGCTGGTTATGTAATTCTATAACCGAAGCAACCATGTCATTAAGATCGATAATGGCGTTGTTTTCGTGAAGGTCTGTGTCTCTTACTGCTTGCAGAGCACCTTTGACCATCATCTCTAGCTCATCTAAATCCTTGTTGAACTTCTCTTTCTTAACTTCGCTTTCCAACAGCTCAGCTCTCAGCCTAAGCCGAGTTATGGGTGTCTTTAAATCATGAGAAATAGCAGAGAAAAGGTGTTCTCGATCGGCAACGTAGCGACGAATCCGCTGTTGCATGCGATTAAAAGCCCGAGTTGCGGTGACCAATTCAGTTGCCCCCTCTTCGTTAAGTGGTGGCTGCTGAATATCCATACTCATCTCATTGGCTGCCCTTGCTAATTTTTTTAGCGGGCGCACTTGGCGACGAATCATTAAGTAGGTCAACACCAATAGAATGAGTGTTGAAGAGAGCAAGAAGATCACCTGTTCACGACCAAGAATAGTGTCATCCAGTTTTACGTAAGGTGCAGGCAACAGTGCGGCAATGTAGACCCATTCATGACTGGCTAATTCAATCTGCACAACCAGTATTGGAGGGTTGAGAGGTTCTAAGGTTAATGTGTGATGCGCCCACGATCGAGGGAGATCGCTCAAGTAGATGTCATTTTTAAGTAATCGAAGATGCTCTGGACGAGAAAAATCGACGCGTACCGACTCCACTTTATTGAGCTTGTTACTCAACACACTTTCTATGGCTTCTATCGAGGCAGTTTTTAAGCGGGTATCGGGTATAGGCTCAACAATCAAAGCCTCTTTGTTGAAAGAGACAAAGAAGCGCGTACCGCCCATATTTCGAATTTGGTCTAACACGATATGGCGATATTTGACGGGCAAAGATTGAAAGAAGGTCACCGTTGAAGCAAACATGTTCGCCATGCTCGATGAGGCCGAACGAATCCCTTCCAATTCCTTATGTTTAGATTCGCTGTACCAAATAGAGGTTGCGATGCCTTGAGCAATGACCACTGCCAACAAGGTTAATAACAAGGTTCGAGCAACCAAGGAATTTGGCTTTAAACTTCTCAACCACTTCATAAGGACTTCTTACTCAGTGCTCATAATGCACAGGCACAGCCAGAATGTAGCCGTTGCCGCGCATGGTTTTGATGTAGTGAGGATACTTACCACTGTCGCCCAATCGGCTTCTCAGGCGACTTAGCTGCACATCAATACCACGTTCAAAAGGCAGCGCTTCGCGGCCTCTGGTTGCGAAAGAGATAGTATCTCGGTCTAACACTTCATTAGGGCGAGTAAGGAACAACATTAACAATGAGAAATCACTGCCCGACAAGTCCATCTCTTCTGAGCAATCATTGTGGGAAATTCGATGTGCGAGTGTGTCGAGCGTCCAATCACCAAAAATGATTTGCTTTGGCAGTGCATCATTGGGTTTGTCATCGACGACTTGAACGCGACGTAATAAAGCTTTGATACGCGCCATTAACTGGCGAGGGCTAAACGGCTTAGCGATATAGTCATCCGCACCTATTTCTAAGCCGATGATCTGGTCGGTTTCATCCGATACCGCAGTCAGCATGATGATAGGCACATTCGATTGTTTGCGGACGCGTTGGCACAAGGTAAAACCGTCGTCACCGGGTAGCATCACATCAAGAAGAATCAGGTCTGGGTAACCTTGGCTTTGCAGGTGAGTTTCGAGTTCAACACCGTCTCCAACTGAGGAGACATCGAAACCCGATTTTGTGAGGTACTCTTCCAGCAGCTCGCGGATTTCTTGATCATCATCCACCACGAGAATTCGAGTATTTGTTGGCATCGCCCAAACCTATTAAATTTACAACTTATTCACATAGTCTATAGGCAGGTTGAGCATTTGATTATTGATATGTTTGTAAAATTAGAAGAACAAACAGACAGAGATCACAACTAAGTGACCTCTGTCTACTCGTTTGATTTGACGTACTACTTTACGACGAGCAGCTGATCTCCATCGCTTTGCCCCACTCTGGTGGTAACGCGGCAAGATGTTCGTATTCAGGGTGTTCCGCATAAGGATCGGCCAACACCACCATTAATGCGTCAATATCACTGCTATCACCGCGCTCGGCTTTATCTATCGCCAGCTGTGCGAGGTAATTTCTGAGGATGTATTTAGGGTTTACCTGTCTCATCTTTTCGCAGCGCTCGACTACTGAGCTACCTTCAAGTTCACAACGTTGCAAATAGTTATCCAGCCACAGCTTTGCGGCCTCGCGATCGATAAATAAATCAATGACTTCCTGCGCAGGCAAAGTGTCTAGGTTCGACAGCGTTCTAAAGAACCTTGGATAATCGACTTTGTTTTGCGACATCAACTCGAACATAGATTCAAACAAGCGGCTGTCACCTTCATGTTTAGAAAGTAGCCCAAGCTTTCTACGCATCAACTGGCTGAAATAACCGTTCATTTGTGGCTCATACTGCTCTAACGCTGCCTGTAAATCAGCTTTCTCCACCAGCGGTGACAGAGAGTGAGCCAGAGCTGACAGGTTCCACAATCCAATTCTAGGTTGTTGATTAAAGGCATAACGACCTTGGTAGTCGGAGTGATTACAGATCAACCTCGGGTCATACTCATCGAGGAATGCAAACGGCCCATAGTCAAACGTCTGTCCAATAATCGACATGTTATCTGTATTCATCACCCCGTGGGCAAAGCCATTCGCTTGCCACAACGCAATCATCTCTGCGGTACGGTCAACAATCTGATTAAACATAGCAGCGTAGGGCTTGTCCTCATCAAGGCATTCAGGGAAGTGCCACTCGATGACTTTATCAGCCAGTAATTTATGCTCGGCCAACTGATTGGTATAAAACAGATGTTCAAAGTGACCGAAACGAATGTGTGATTCAGCAGCACGCACCAACAATGCGCCCCACTCTTGCTTCTCTCGATAAACCGGCGTGTCACTGGTCATCATAGCCAACGCACGTGTGGTTGGGATATTAAGCCCAGCCATCGCTTCACTACATAAATACTCACGAACAGTTGAGCGAATCACGGCGCGCCCATCTCCCATGCGTGAATATGGTGTTTTACCCGCACCTTTTAGGTGTAAGTCGAACGTTTCACCACTTTTAGCGACAACTTGTGCTAATAGCAAACCTCTGCCGTCACCTAAATCGGGGTTATAAGAACCAAATTGATGGCCTGCGTATTTCATTGCTACAGGTAAAAATTGCTCTGGTTCAACGTTGCCCGATAAAGTCTCAAGTAACTCCTCAGAGACGTCCTCAAATGACGGAAAGCCGAGTTCACTCGCAAGGTTTTGGTTCCATGCAAGCCATTGAACATTATTTAAAGGTGTAGGTTGAATTGGGGTATAGAACAGTCGAGGTAACGTCGTAAATCGATTGTTAAATGAAATAGAATCCCAGACAGACATGAGAGATACACTGTAGATAAAAGATAACATAAGATTATCACAGTTTGATAACAACTTCAGATCAGGTTAAACAACGAGTCTATTAAACAAATGGGGAATCAGACAAAGATACTATTATGGAAAAGAAAATGTTCAGAGAAAGAAGGTGTTCAAAGAAAAGCACAGCGAAGAAAAGGTTAAGTGGCTAGCCTGATGAGAAAAGCCACGTTTATGAGATAAAGAGTTCTGACTTTGAAGACTTTTTAACAAGTGATTTCATAATAAAAACTGAAAATATAGAGCCATTAAGCTGACTACATTAGAGCAAGAATACCCACTAGAGAAAGGGTAGAGAAAATCCAAGTGCGGCTGATAACGCCAAAGTTACTGTGTTGAATCATTTCTTGATGCTGCATATGTCTCTCCTTGAGAACGTGATGGTGTAACTACAATATATCGGCTTTTCGCTAAAAGCAGCAAGCATATTAATATTAACCTTTTATGACAGCATTAAGAATTTTCTGTAACTATTCAGCCCTCTGATAAATCAAAAAGTTATGCTCGGCTTGTCGTCGAAAGCAGCGCGCCTGCGCCAATAAACACGCCCCCTGTAACACGATTGAAAACCTTAGCTCTGCCTTTAGCAAACAGCCAGTTTGACGACTTCGCACCTAAATACGCGTACACCAATAGCCAAGACAACTCCATCACAGCAAAGGTTAAAGCAAACACTGCAAACTGGGGAAGCAGAGCGAGTGACGGGTCGATAAACTGAGGGAAAAGTGCGGTAAAAAACAAGATCGCTTTCGGGTTACTCGCGCCAACAATAAAACCACTTAAGTAGTGTTGCACCGCGCTTTCTTTAATAGGTTGAGAATCGGTTTGTTGATCGGATAGATTATCGTAATCTTGCTGGTTAGAACGTAAAGACTTCCAGCCAAGATAGATAAGATACGCAGCGCCAGTCCATTTTATGACATTAAATACCACTTCCGATGAAGCTATGATCACCCCTAAGCCTGTGAACGATAACGTTAAGATTCCGGTGATCGCCGTTAAGCTGCCTAGCGCAGTAAATATTGATAATTTAAAGCCCGATTGCACACCTTTGGTCATACACAATAAAGAACTTGGGCCCGGCGATGCCGTTAAAATCAGTACTGCCAACAAATAATAAATCCATGTATCGAAGCTCATCGCGAATTCTCCTTAACTCACTAAAACGGCTAAACATTAGCCACTAATATGTAATAGCTATTCATATTAGGCAACTAAATATTTAACATTATTTATTCTGCGTTGATTACTTAGACACAAATGACGGCAATAAAAAACGCCATGCATTGCTGCATGGCGTTTAAATTAAAACGTTTCAAATAGAACGTCTTACCAAGTACTAAGCTAAAAACTAGCCGTCATTACCTAGTCTTTGTATATAGAGAACTCGTCAGCGCAAGCCACTAGCTGCTCGCGAGTGATCATGAATACACCGTGACCACCGTTTGAGAATTCAATCCAAGTGAATGGAATCTCAGGGTACTGATCCATCATATGAACCATTGAGTTACCTACTTCACAGATCAGAATACCGTCATCAGTTAGGTAGTCTGGTGCGTTAGCTAGGATACGGCGAACCAATTTCAGACCGTCAGTACCTGCTGCTAGGCCAAGTTCTGGCTCATGAGTAAACTCATCTGGCAGACTGTTCATATCTTCTTCGTCCACGTAAGGCGGGTTAGATACGATCAGGTTGTATTTCTCTTTCGGCAGATCACGGAAAAGATCTGAACGGATTGGGAACACTTGTTGCTCCATGCCGTGATCTTGAACGTTCTGCTCAGCAACTTGAAGTGCGTCAGTAGAGATATCAATCGCGTCTACTTCAGCATCTGGGAATGCGTGCGCACAAGCGATAGCAATACAACCACTGCCCGTACACATATCCATGATGCGAACTGGCTCTTCAGTTAACCAAGGTTGGAATTGAGCTTCGATCAGCTCACCAATTGGAGAACGAGGCACAAGAACGCGCTCATCAACGAAGAACTCAAGGCCACAGAACCAAGCTTTGTTCGTCAGGTAAGCCGTTGGTGTACGATCATTAATACGCTTGATCACACGCTCAACGATACGCAGACGTTCGCTGCTCGTTAGACGAGAGTTCATTACATGCGAAGGAACATCAATCGGCAGATAAAGAGTAGGTAAGATAAGTTGTACTGCCTCATCCCACGCGTTATCAGTGCCGTGACCATAAAATAGGCCAGCTGCGTTAAAGCGGCTAACAGTCCAACGAATCACATCTTGAAGCGTGTGTAGTTCTGATACCGCTTCTTCTACAAAAATCTTATCCAAAATTGTCTCCGAAAAGCGCTACAATACTGCTAATTACGTTTCTAATTAGAATTCATAACCTGATGAGCAAAAAAGACACCGACTTCGATGACGATTTCGCCCTATTCAACGATGCAGTAAAGGGCGTTAAAAAGTTGCAACAGGATACCATAGTCCAGCAGCCAAAAAGAAATGCCAAGCAAAAAGAAATTACTCGAACGGCAAGACAAGCGAGTGATAGCGAGTTTTATTTCTCGGATGAGTTCATTCCGCACCTTAGCGAAGACGGCCCAACACGTTATGCGCGTGATGATGTCTCTAAATATGAGGTGAAGCGCCTACGTCGTGGTGTCTACGTGCCAGACGTGTATCTCGATATGCATGGTATGACTCAGCAAGAAGCCAAACGTGAGCTTGGCGCGATGATTGCGCACTGTGTAAAAGAGAGCGTGGCGTGTGCCTGCGTTCAACACGGCATTGGCAAACACATCCTTAAGCAGAAGGTGCCTTTGTGGTTAGCACAGCACCCAGACGTGATGGCTTTTCACCAAGCGCCATTAGAATTTGGCGGTAACGGTGCACTGTTGGTACTGCTCTCTATTCCTGAGAAGTAATGCTGGTTTGCAAATCGCTTCATCATCAAAAACAAAAAGGGCATCTCAAATCATTGAGATGCCCTTTTCACTTTACTCTTCCAATTAAAAGGTTGTCTTCACCTTCACTATGGATTGATATTCCAAAGTAACTCACCTTTCTGTGTTTCAAGGTTAAAGTCGATACAGGCTAAACCTGACGTTGGGAACATAGGCGGTGCCATGCCCGTTGCAAATTCCGCTGTTAAATAGCCAACTAAAGGTAAATGAGAAACAAATAAAATGGTCTCTAGTTTTTCTACTTCAGCCATCGCTAAGGTCAAATCAAACACATCGTCAGACATTCCATAAGGCGTAATGTCATCGCAAGTTTCAACTTTCTTTCCAGAAAACGCCTGAGAGATTTCCAACCATGTTTCTTGTGCCCTTAAATATGGGCTAACTAGCACTTTATCAAACTGGCTGACCCCTTGCTCATTTGCAGCTTGAGCCACCGCAAGAGAAGCCATTTTACCGCGCTTAGTTAACGCTCGGTCTGCATCCGAGTTCGCAAAATGTTCTGCTTCACCATGGCGCATAATGAATATTTTCATGTTCAATCCTGTCTATGTAACATGCCGAATGTCGATATATCCCATATATCAGCGATACGCTACTTAGGTTTGGCTCTCAACCCAGAGAAACCTCAGTCAATATAACTAATTATATCAAGTCACTTGCCAAAGAGTTCGACTTTCTTAACAATCTTATTAAAAGAAAATAAATCACTGATAAAAATCGATAAAAGTAATTTAGAAATCGCCAAATAGCTATTCATATCCCAAAATATGATCTCAAGGTTTGCACCCCGAATCATCGGGTACATAATTTAAAAACCACCTTCTCTGGAGATGCTCCTTTGCACTTAAGCCCAAACGATGAACATCAATACCGTTACATAACCTTAAATAACGGGTTACGCGTACTGTTAGTTCAGGACCAAAATGCTCAAAAAGCAGCAGCTGCGTTAGCCGTCAATGTTGGCCATTTCGATGACCCTTCTGACAGAGAGGGTTTAGCACACTACTTAGAGCATATGCTATTTTTGGGTACTGAAAAGTATCCAAAGGTCGGAGAGTTTCAAAGTTTTATCAGCCAACATGGTGGTAGTAACAATGCTTGGACCGGAACTGAACACACCTGCTTCTTTTTTGACGTCGAGTTAAATGCATTTGAAACCGCACTCGATCGCTTCAGCCAGTTTTTCACTGCTCCCCTGTTCAACGAAGAAGCATTAGATAAAGAACGCCAAGCCGTTGATTCAGAATATAAGATGAAACTCAACGACGATTCGCGACGCTTGTATCAAGTTACCAAAGAACTGGTGAACCACAATCACCCATTCTCGAAGTTTTCTGTCGGTAATATCGATACGTTGGGCGACAGAAACGGCGAGACGATTCGACAAGAGATCTTATCATTCCACCAGCAACAATATTCTGCAGACCTGATGACGCTGACGCTGTCTGGCAATCAATCCTTAGATGAGATGCAAGGCTGGGTTGAGGATCGCTTTAGCTCGATTACCAATCACAACTTGCAAGGCAAGAAGGTGGAGGTACCGATTGTTGGCGAATTAAGCACTGGCGTTCAAGTGTACGTCGAACCAATTAAAGAAGTGCGTAAACTCATCTTAACCTTCCCTATGCCAAGCATGGACGAGCACTATGGCGTTAAACCACTGTCGTTCTTTGCACACCTTTTAGGTTATGAAGGCGAAGGCAGTTTGATGATGCAGTTGAAAGAGAAAGGTTGGATTACTTCTCTCTCAGCTGGTGGCGGCGCAAGCGGCAGCAACTATCGTGATTTCACAGTCAGTTGTTCATTGACCATCGAAGGTTTAACCAAAACCGATAACATCATCCAAGCGGTATTCCAGTACATCAAGTTGATTGAACAACAGGGTATTGAAGAGTGGCGTTATCTAGAAAAGCGTGCCGTTTTAGAGTCAGCTTTCCGCTTTCAAGAACCCGCAAGACCACTTGATGTCGTGAGCCATTTGGTGATCAACATGCAGAACTACCAAGAACAAGACGTAGTGTATGGCGACTATAAGATGTCGCATTTCGATGACGAATTACAGCGTTCTTTGCTTCCCTACTTAACCGTCGACAACATGCGCGCGACCATTGTTGCCCAAGGTTTCGAGTATGACAGAGAAGCGAAATGGTACTTTACGCCCTACTCTGTGACACCTTTTAGCTCAGAGCAAACCCAATGCTTTATGTGCATCAACCCCGGCTGGCAGTTTGAGCTTCCAAGCAAAAACCCGTTTATTTGCTATGACTTAGATCCAGCAGAACTCGAAGGCGACGCTAAACACCCACAACTGTTAGAAGAATTGGATGGCTTTAAGCTATGGCACCTGCAAGACCACCAATTTCGAGTACCGAAAGGTGTGGTGTATATCGCTATTGATAGCCCGCACTCGGTCGCTAGCCCTAGGAACATCGTCAAAACACGCTTATGTGTAGAGATGTTCTTAGATTCACTCGAAAAAGATACCTATCTGGCTGAAATTGCTGGCATGGGTTACAACATGTATACCCATCAAGGTGGTGTCACACTGACCCTGTCTGGATTTAGCGAAAAGCAGCCACAACTGCTCAATATGATCCTTGAACGCTTCCAAGCACGCGACTTTAGTCCAACACGCTTCGAAACAATTAAGCATCAATTACTCAGAAACTGGAATAACGCCTCGCAAGATCGTCCGATTTCACAGCTGTTTAATGCGATGACTGGGATACTTCAGCCAAATAATCCTCCTTATGCGGTGTTAATTGAAGCTCTGGAAACGATAGAAGTCGATGAGCTCTCTTCTTTCGTTCAAGCAATCTTAGCGGAGCTGCATGTTGAAATGTTTGTGTATGGCGACTGGAAGAAAGCCGATGCACACAAAATGGCAGAAACGCTAAAAGATGCCCTACGCGTTCAAGATCAGGCTTACGAAGAGTCGCTGCGTCCGCTAATCATGCTGGGTGAAAACGGCAGCTTCCAACGTGAGGTGGTGTGCAACCAAGATGATTCGGCAATCGTTGTTTATTACCAGTGCCCGGATATCTCGCCTAAAAACATTGCGCTGTATTCACTGGCAAACCACTTAATGTCAGCCACTTTCTTCCATGAGATACGAACCAAGCAGCAGCTAGGTTACATGGTCGGCACAGGCAACATGCCGCTCAACCGACACCCAGGTATTGTGCTTTATGTGCAATCCCCCAATGCGGCTCCAGCCGACTTATTGGCCTCAATAGATGAGTTCCTTAATGCCTTTTATATGGTGTTATTGGAGCTTAATGACTACCAATGGCACAGCAGTAAACGTGGTCTCTGGAATCAGATTTCAACTCCTGACACGACATTGCGAGGTCGAGCTCAACGCTTATGGGTTGCGATTGGCAATAAGGATATGGCATTCAATCAGAGAGAGCGTGTGCTTGAAGAACTCAAGGGGCTAACTCGCTCTGACATGATGCGTTTTGTGGTTAGCCAACTGAAGCCACGCACGGCCAATCGTCTGATTATGCACGCTCACGGTAATGCTCATCAGGATGAAGAGAAGCTGTCGGCGGGTGTGGAGATTGGCTCGATAGATGAGTTTCAACTGCGCCCGAAAGATACTGAGCTCGGTTAATAATAATTTATAAGAATCAAAAGGTTGATGTGAGAGCATCAACCTTTTTTATTGGCTGAAGCACATCTCCCCCCGTCATTCCCGAGAAGAAAGAATGACTGAGTAGGGAATCTCATTCCTTTGGATACTCCCATTAAACAGAAAAGCCCGCATCAATTGCTTGATACGGGCTTGATAATTAGCGAACTAGAAAGTTACTTGTAAAAAGACTCATCCAAACCAGCACGTGTCAGTAGGCCATCACATGGTGCAAAACGATCACCGTACTTCTTAGCGAAGTCGTTCATCATCTCAACCAGTGACTTGATACCAATTTGATCCATGTAACGGAATGGACCACCCAGGAATGGAGGGAAACCGATACCGAAAATAGCACCAATATCGCCATCACGAGGGCTACGGATAATCCCGTCGTCTAGACAACGCACCGCTTCATTAAGCATTGGTAACACACAACGCATTGCGATGTCGTTATCACTTAACTTAGATTCAGGTTGCAGCTTAAGCAGCTTGTAAACTGACTTATCGACTTCCTTCTTCTTACCTTTGTAGGTATAGAAACCTTTACCACTCTTGCGGCCTTTACGGTTGTCATTCAGAAGAATATCGAACACATCTGGGCCTTGGAAACGGTCGCCTAACTCATTGACTAGAATAGGAATAATCTTAGCGCCGATATCCACGCCAACCTCATCTAGCAAGGTAATTGGGCCAACCGGGAAACCGAAGTCCAATAATGTGCTGTCGAGCTTTTCAATCGGCTCATTTGCCAATAGCAGATGTGCCGCTTCATTCATGTACGGAGCAAGAATACGGTTCACATAAAAACCTGCAGTGTCTTTAACTACAATCGGCGTTTTACCTTGCTTCTTCGCTAATGCCACTACAGTCGAGATAGTCTCTTCTGAGGTTGTTTCATGAGGAATAACTTCAACCAGCGGCATTTTCTCAGCAGGGCTGAAGTAGTGAAGACCGACCACGTTTTCCGGTCGTTGTGCTTTCTCTGCAATCTTATGGATTGGTAGCGAAGATGTGTTGGTCGCGAAGATAGTGTCTGGCTTAGCATTTTCTTCAATGTCTGCAACCATCGACTGCTTAAGATCGAGGTCTTCAAACACCGCTTCAATCACAACATCAGTGTGGTTAAAACTCGTAAAGTCGATACCACCAGACAGCTGAAGCATCTTACTTTCTAGGCCAGCACGGCTCAGAATACGACGCTTACGTTGCTTATCGAACAACTTGTAGTTGTAGTTAAGGGCATTCAAGACACCATCGTTTGATACATCTTTAATACGCACCGGCACTTTCGCTTTCGCCACGCTGACATGGCTGATACCTGCGCCCATAAGACCGCCCCCCAACACACCAACACGCTTAACCGCTTTCGGTTCTGCATCTGCACCGTGTTCTTTCTTCATTTCAGTGGTTGCAAAGAAGATTGAACGAAGGGCTTTTGATTCAGAGGTCATTACTAACTCAGAGAAACGCTTCGCTTCGTACTGAAGACCTTTTTCAAAGCCGTTTTCTAGACCATAACGAATCACATCGAGAATCGCGTCAGCTGCTGGGTAATTACCACGTGTTTTCTGATTGGTCTTCTTTGCAGCTTGTTCGAAAATCACTTTACGGCCAAGGCCATTGCGTGAGATCAGTTTCTCTTTAGTCGAAGCTTGGCTTTTAGATGCCAGACGTTTACCTTTTTTGCTGCCCGTATTCTTTTCAACAAAGCTTTTCGCTACTTCAAGCAAAATAGTATCTGGCACACAAGCGTCCACAACACCAAGCGATTTCGCTTTCTTAGCACGAAGCTGTTTACCGGTAAGAATAAGATCGAGCGACGGTAGCAAACCAATCAAACGAGGAAGACGCTGCGTACCACCAGAACCTGGTAGTAAGCCTAACTGTACTTCTGGCAGACCAAGACGCGTCTTATCGGAATCGGTACATACACGGTAGTCACACGCTAGTGCGAGCTCTAAACCGCCACCAAGACATGGGCCATGAATTGCGGCAACAACTGGGTAAGGAAGATCAGATAACGCTTGGAACATATCTTGACCTTGACGTGCTAGAGACTGTGCTTCATCAGCGGTTTTACACGCGTCAAGCATTCGAACATCAGCGCCAGCAATAAAGTTATCAGGCTTAAGAGAATGAACAATTAGCCCTTTAACGCGGCTTTGCTTCTCTTTTAACTGCTCAAAGATCGCTTTCATCTCTTCAGCAAAAGCCGCTTGGAGCGTGTTCATTTTCTCGCCCGGTACATCGATCGCTAGCCAAGCGATATCTTGGTCATCGATGTTAAGAGAGAATGCTGTCGCTTTCTTTTTGGTTGATTCAGTCGCAGACGTTGCATCTGGTTGAGCGACTGTTTCTTTTTCTGTTGTTGCATCAAGAGTCGTAGACATTATTCTACCTCCAAGATCATTGCTGCACCTAAACCGCCAGCCGCACAAGCTGTGTTCAGTGCCAAGCCGCCACCGCGACGTTTCAGTTCACGTAATGTTTGAGTCATCATGCGCGCACCAGTCGCAGCAAACGGGTGTCCGTAAGCAATTGAGCTACCCAGTACGTTGAACTTCTCCATATCAATCTCACCGATCGCTTTGTCGCGGCCAAGATTTTTCTGAGCAAACTCGTCACTTGCAAACATTTTCACATTCGCTAGAACTTGAGCTGCAAATGCTTCATGCATCTCGATAAGCGTAAGGTCCGATAGCTCTAAGCCAGTATTCTTCAATACTTGCGAGGTCGCGTACGTTGGTCCCATCAGCATATCCGTTTCAACACCAATCGCTGAGAACGCATAGCCACGAATATAACCCAGTACTTCTAACCCTAGCTCTTTCGCTTTGCCTTCACGCATCAACATGACTGCTGCGCCGCCATCTGTAAGAGGCGTCGCATTGGCTGCCGTTACACTGCCGTACTTTCTATCGAATGCAGGGCGCAGCTTCGCGTAACCTTCAACGGTTGAGTCGTGACGAATGTTGTTGTCTTCCGCCAGATACTTTTTGTAAGGCGCCGGGAATGCCGTCATTACTTCGTCTTTAATCTTGCCTTTTTTCCATGCTTGAGAAGCCAAAGAGTGAGAACGGTGAGCAAGTGCATCTTGAGCTTCGCGAGTAATCCCGTGAGTCTTCGCCATCTGCTCAGCAGTTTGTCCCATAGATAAACCAGTCGAGTATTCAGCAACGGCTGGCGGTACTGGCATAAGGTCTTTCACTGAAAGGGTTTTAAGAATCTTCAGCTTTTGACCCATGGTTTTGGTTTTGCTCAGCGCTAATAAGTTTGCCGCTAACTTTTTCGAAACACCGATTGGCAATACAGAAGACGAATCCGCACCACCCGCAATGCCGACATCAATCGTGCCCGCCATAATGCTCTCGGTCACGTTGACTGCCGCTTGGAAACTGGTCGCACACGCTCGTGTCACACTGTAGGCATCGGTATTGATGTCCATGCCTGTGCCCAACACGATTTCACGCGCGATGTTTGGTGCTTCTGGCATCTGAACAACTTGGCCAAAAACGACTTGTTCAATAAGCGCAGGATCGACATCAGTTCTTGCAAGCATTTCGCTCACAACCATTTTGCCTAAGTCGACCGCAGGCACTTGACTAAATTCTGTGCTCTGACGAGCGAATGGGGTTCGTAATCCAGCGACAACGGCAACACGTTCTCCAGAACGCGTTTTGACTTCCTGTTTGCCCATGGTTTCTCCTTAAAGTTAAGAGGTCTGACCTGAAGCATTGTAAAGAAGTTGTTAATTAAATCAAACGAGCGTTTAAATAAACGTGATACGAGTATCTCACTGTTTGAAAATATAACTGCACATTCAGGCGAACCTTTTTGGGGGTAAGGTTGTCGTAAGAGACTAAACTATTGTAAGTAAATACTGTTATCGCTTTGTAGGGATTGGTTTTCTTGAAGCAAAAAAAAACCACACAAAGCTGTGTGGTCGGAATGTGTATAAAGCAATTAACTTGACGCCAATTGAAATAATCAGTTTCCTGATTAGGAGAAAGTAAAGTCAGCCTTCAAAAGGAAGTGTCGTCTTGCTCAACATGCTAGCCACGAATGACTAACTAGACGACAAGGTGTACTATAACTTTTTCAGGGTCTTAGATTTTGAAGTAGATCAATTTTAATGTGATTTTACGAATTCCAGCCGCCGTTCGCTCTAAAGACGAAAAAGACTATAAACGAAGCACAACGTATAGAGGACAACTATACGCAGAGCAATTATGGAGGCTCGTGTGTCAATAATAAAAATGTTTGGAAAGAAAAAAGCCAAGCGTCCGGTCAACTCTGATATGGACAAACAAAGAAAATACGAAGCACTCGTGCGTGCCTATCATCGTGACCTCTTTCGCTACGCCTATTGGTTATGTAAAGACAAAAGCATTGCCGAAGATTTAGTGCAAGAGACTTGCCTTCGTGCATGGAAGTCACTCGATAGTCTACAAGATGAAAAAGCCGCAAAATCTTGGCTGATCACCATTTTGCGCCGCGAGAATGCTCGACGTTTTGAACGCAAACAGTTTGATCTGGTTGATATCGACGATCATGGTAACAATGCTAGTGTCAGTGATGACCCGCACCATCAACACCTGTGGTTGCAAGCTCAGATTATGAAACTTGAAATTGATTACCGTGAGCCTCTCTTCTTACAAGTGATTGGTGGTTTTAGTGGTGATGAGATCGCAGATATTCTCGAACTCAACAAAAACACGGTGATGACACGTTTATTCAGAGCTCGGAATCAGTTGAAAGAGATGCTGGATACAGAAGAGGCAGAGAGGGGGCAACATAATGGATGATTTGGAATTTCGTCGTCGTGTATTGTCGGAACCTAAACAGCGTACACAAGATATTATTGATGCGGCAACAAACAGCGAAGCCAATAGTAACTTCTTAGACGATGTACTATCGCTTGATAAACAGATCCACTCTGCGATGAACGTGGATGTGCCAGACGATCTTGCTGATCGCATTCTGTTCAATCAGACCTCAAGCGAAGAAAGCAAAGTGGTAAGGCCGACTTTTGCTCGACGAGCAATGGCGATGGCTGCCTCTGTAGCATTCGTTGCAGGCTTATTAGTTGGCCAAGTGAATTGGGGAAATGCATTCGTCTCTCCAGCACAAGCAAGCTTAGCGGATACAGCAATGAAGCACGTTGTTGATGAAAAGAGCTTTATTAGTGGACTTGATGAGCAAGTCACATCACAACAGATCAATGCCAAGATGAACCCGTTTGCTTTTCAGTTTGATGAAGCTTTTCCCTATCACGTTTACTACTTGAACCATTGTGGTTTTGGTAAGTCGAATGCCATGCACATGGTCTTCCAGGGGGAAAAAGGTAAAGTCACGCTGTTTTTAACTGGGATTCCAACAGACAAACCAGTCGACTTTGATGAGAAAGGCATGTCTGGTTCGGTAACTCCAATCGATGACAGTAGTCTGATCCTTGTCGGTGAAGATGGCGAGGACGTTTCTAACATCGCCGAAAAACTCACCAAAATGATCAAACCAATGGGCTGATTCGCTCTCAAAACCCCGTCATAAAAGGCCCAGCAATTATACTCTTGATATTGCTGGGCTTTATTTATAAATAAACACAGAAACCATTCACAAAACCAATAACTCTAGAGTTAAAACTCTAAAAATCAGCATTTCGCACCATTTTCGTGCCAGATAGGCGTCATTTCCATAATTTTCCACTCAAATTCCCCAATGGTCGGATTTGTATATCGTATACTTGCGAATAGGATCAGCCACCATTGAGCAATTGCTCAAATTAATCGCCCTGTAGAGGCGGATATATAAAGGAATAAATGAATGACTACCAACAACACGCGTCTGTTTAAAAAGTCTCTTTTAGCAGTAACAATTACACTGGCGTCTTCGCAAGCGATGGCAGCAGGTTTCCAAATTAACGCACAATCAGCTACCGGCATCGGCCGTGCTTTCGCTGGTGATGCAGTAATCGCAGATAACGCGTCAGTAATGGCACGTAACCCTGCAGCAATGGCACTGTTTGACAAAACTGAGCTTTCTCTTGGTTTTGAAACAATCACTTCAATGATTGAAGTGAAAGATACTAGCTACAATACGCTTGGTGGCGCAATGCCAGTCGATAGCGTTGATGATGTTGGTGATACTTCTGTAGCTCCAAACATTCACCTCATTATTCCTGTTAATGAAAAGTTTGCTTGGGGTGTGAACGCTTACTCTAACTTCGGTACTAAAACTGAGTTTTCAGATGATTACCTAGCTAGTGAATATGGCGGTTTAACAGATGTAATGAGCATCAACTTCGGTCTTGCAGGCTCTTACCGTCTAAACGATCAATGGAGCTTTGGTGCTGGTCTTGACCTGATCTACGGTGAAGGCACAATGAAGCGTACTGCTGGTGTCGGCTTTGGCCCAGCCGCAGGACAAAAACTACTTGACGTAGATGGTGCAACTGGTTGGGCTGTTGGCTTTAACGTAGGTACAGTTTACGAGCTAGATGAAAACAACCGTTTTGGTCTATCTTACCGTTACAGCCCTGAGTTCACCGCGGAAGATGACAACGGTCAAGAAATCACACTGCCTCTACCAGATATGGCAGAGTTCTCTGGTTTCCACAAAATTGAAGACACTAAATTCGCTGTTCACTACTCTGTTCAATGGATTGGTTGGAGTGCATTTGACTCAATTGATTTTGAGAAGCTAGATCCTACTCAATCGACACTGGCTTACGCATTGAGCGGCGGCACAGGTGCGTACCAGAAAGATTACAAATGGCAAGATGGTTGGCACTACGCTATTGGTGGTACATACTACTTGAACACTGATTGGACGCTTCGTGCTGGTTACATGTACGACACAAGTGCACAAGATTCTCTAACTTCTATCTCTGTACCAGATTCAGATCGTCAGTGGTTCTCTGCTGGTTTCACATACCACATTAATACCGATTCTAACGTAGACTTTGGTTTCACTTACCTACTAGGTGATGATACTAAAGTTGAAGAAAGCTTAGGCGCAACTTCTGTTAGCGCAACAACGCATGCTGATGCAATCCTACTAGGCCTGCAATATAGCCGCAGCTTCTAGCTTCTAGCTTCTAGCTTCTAGCTTCTAATATAAGCTAAGTTGTTAATCCCAAAGGGTCGCATTACGCGACCCTTTTTTATTGCCTAAACCACTGACCTACTTCAATTTAAGCTTACAACTGTAGCCTGCACGGCACATATATAGCTACAAGTGTACGCTCAAACTTCGCAACACAGTCGAAACATTCAGACTATTTACCTAATAATCAGTCACATTTGATCATTTAATCCCTAAAACACTGTTTTATTCGAATTTCGTTTTTAAAGTAATGACTCTAAAAGTAGAATCACGCCACTAAATACTTATGATTCAGCGAACATAATAATGAAAATGAATAAGACTCTTCTATCTGCTGCAGTGGCAGTTGGACTACTTTCGACTTCTACCGTAACTCAAGCGGCAGGTTTTCAACTAGCAGAATACTCAGCAACAGGTCTTGGCCGTGCATATGCTGGTGAAGCAGCAATGGCTGACGGTGCGGACGCACAATGGCGTAACCCTGCAATGTTGACTTACCTAGAAGGCACTCAGGTGTCTGTTGGTGGTATCTATGTTAACCCTAACATTGATGTTAAAGGTGAAGTCAACCACGCTCACCCTGCAATAGGTACAAGCCAAGCATCTTCAAACGATTTCGCAGATGACGCTATTATCCCGAACCTTTACATTTCTCACCGCTACAACGAGAAGTTTGCTATCGGTTTTGCATTTGGCACGAACTATGGCATGGAAACCAACCTAGGTGATGATTTCAATGCTTCTCACTTCGGTAACGAAGCAAGCGTTATCACTAAAGAAGCTAACCTAAACTTTGCTTATCAAATTGTTGAACAAGTAAGTGTTGGTGGTGGTATTCGATATATAATGGGCGAAGGTAGCTTTGGCGCGACTGCTCCTGCAAAGAATGCTGTTGGAGTAAATCCAAGTACTGGTGCACCAATCTCTGTCCCTGCTGGAACAACACTGAAATACATGGAAGGTGATGACACTGCATGGGGCTGGCAAGTAGGTACTGCATGGCAGATCAATGAGAACAACCGTATCGGTTTTGCCTACAAATCTGAGGTTGAACTCAAATTAGAAGGCCATGCTGAAGGTATGGGCTTTGGCATGATGACACCAGGTCAACGTGACAACGGTCATATGATGCTAGCGCTTCCTGCTACAGCAGAGCTTGCTAGTTTCCATCAACTAACAGAAGCATTGGCAGTCCATGCTAGCTTCAACTGGACTGATTGGAGTTCTTTCGAAAAACTACAAGCAGAATTAAACACATACGGCAGCCAAACAGTTAAAGTTGAAAATTGGGAAGATAACTACCGTCTAGCTCTAGGTGCGACTTACCAAGTTGACCCTAAACTAGCACTGCGTACAGGTGTAGCTTACGATACTTCTGCAGTAAGTGACAAAAACCGTACTATCACGATTCCAGAGACAGACCGTACTTGGTTAAGTATTGGTGCTGGTTACCAATGGTCTGAGCAACTTTCGCTAGATGCTGGCTTTACCTACATCATTGCTAAAGACGCGCCAATCACTGAATCACGCGGTTATGCATCTGACGACGCTGCAGAAGCAGTTGGTGGTCAATTTGTTGGTACAACAACAGGTAATGTTTGGTTAGTTGGTGTACAAGCTAACTACCGCTTCTAATCTGTTTGACTTAATTTAAAGTCATACGAATTAAAAAGGCTCGATGTTGTTTTCAACATCGAGCCTTTCTTTTACCTGTTATTCAAGGTCTTCTATTTAGTAATCTTCTAAATAGCCATCAATGAAATCTTCTTCATCAAGATCAACCTCTTCAGGTTCAATCTCCGCTTTAAAGTCACGACGTTGAATATAAACATCACGCGTTAAAGCGTATGGATCCGGAGAATCATCTAACAAGGCTTCTTGCGATACTAACTGAGCTCGGGTTTCCATCCCCTCAAATGCCCACTTGCCTAGGCTCGCCCAGAAATTCAAGAAGGACAAAGGTACATACAAACCATCGACGGTTTCAGTCACTTCACGTGTTGTTAATGGGCCATAACCCGGCACCATGAAGTACGGTCCGTTCCCTACTCCATAATGACCAATCGCATCAGAGAACGACTTGTCATCGTATTTGGTAATCCCAGCTTCGCTGGCGATATCGATTAAGCCTAGCAGGCCAAATGTCGAGTTAATCCAAAACCGGTTAAAGTGGTCGAGTGCTTTCTCACCATTACCCATGATGAGGTTATTCACCATGCTTGATGGTTCGTCTAAGTTGGCTAAAAAGTTGGAGATACCAGAACGCACCGGCACAGGGGTGTAGTCAACATAAGCGAGAGAAACAGGGCGAACCAAATAAGGGTCTAAATACTCGTAGTTAATATTCCACATCGCTCGGTTGAAACCTTCAAAAGGATCATTCGGGTGGGGTTCTTCGACGTATTCAGAGGTTTCAAGATTATCATTATTGCTATCATCTGGCGCGCTAGAACAGCCCACCGTTAAGCTTGCGATAAAGAGTAAACTTGAGAGTCTTAAAACACTGATAGACATATCACCTTTTCCATAAGGAATAATTAAAAGGCCAGCAATCGCTGGCCTCAATTGTTTGCGTAAGTCTATACCGTTTGTTTATAAATCGAAATAGCTAACACCTATGCAAGATGATGATTAATATTGCTTATTGATATTAATGGTCACAGGTTCACCCAATTCAACCACTTCACTCTCACCGTACCAATCACCATCGCGAGTTGAAACGTTACTATCTGTATCAAGCCTAGCTCTAACCATCAGAGTTTCAAGGCTAGACAGCTTCTGACCTTCCATCATGCTGTTGCCATCATCAAGCACAACGGTACGAGGGAAAGTACCCAATGGGTAGCGAGCAGCTGCAACAGGCATTGGTGAGCCATCAGCTCTATGTACTGAAACAACCAACACTGATTTTGGATCCGCGTTCACATCACCAGATAACTCAAGCGTTACTGCAACAGTCTTACCTTGGTCAACGCCCATGGCATTGCCCATTTTTTGCTGAGCACTTTCAATACTGCGTGACAACATTTCGTAACGACTGTCTTGTGGACCAATCATCTGTTGCATGATGCTCCAGTACTTCACAGCACCTGGGTAATCTTGACGTTCAAATGCGTCGAACGCTAGCAATGAGAACACACGAAGGTCAACGTAATCGTTTTGAATCAAACGGCTCAGAAGCAGACGAGCTTGGTTTTGGTCTGCTTCGTCAGGAGAAAGCATCAGCGCTTGTGCGAAACCTAACTGAACATCTTCATTCTTAGGCTCAAGCTTGTACGCTCGTTCCATAGAATCTTTTGCTGTTTCAGCGTCGCGGTTAGCCAAAGCAATACGACCTAATAGTAACCAACCCGTCGAATCTTCAGGTTGGTAGTGCAAGCGAGTACGCAGTGCTAGCGTCAAATCTTCTAGTTCGTCATCCGTTAGCGCACCACCTTCCGATGACATTAGCTTTTTAGACAATTCAGGAAGGTTCGAGCTCACTTCTTGCCAGTGTTGAACTTTGTCTAATGCACCGAACTTAAAGTACATACCATAAGTCACAACAACGACGAGAATGATCGACGGTACAACCACACCAACCGTTGAGATGTGAGTTTTCTTCATCTCTTCTTGCGCTGGTACATCATCAAGCAGAGATTGTTTCAAATCAGCGATCAGCTCTTGCTGGTTATCAACAAGGCCTTCTTCTGCTTCTACTTCTAGCTCAACTAGACGATCTTTATAGAATGCTTTGTTCAACTCGTCGCGCAGCATTTCGTCGTTGTTCGCCTTCTTTTTAATGAAAGGCAGAACAATTAAGAAAATTGCCGCTAGAGAAAGGATAATGGTAGAAATCCAAAATAGAGTCATTACTGTTTGTCTCCGTCGTTCTCTTCATCGAGTAACGCTTTTAAACGTGCTTCTTTGTCAGCATCCCAGTCTTTATCTGACTCTACTGCCGCTTTCGATTTTGACTTTCTGCTGCGTAAGATGATCAAACCAAATCCAAACACAACCACAGCAAACGGACCAATCCAAAGGATTGAAGTTGCTAGTGTCAGCGGTGGATTGTAAGTAACAAAGTTACCGTAGCGAGCGATCATGTAATCAATGATGTCTTGCTTCGACTTACCGTCCTTTGTCATCTCGTACACTTTTTGGCGTAGATCGACCGCCAGTTCAGCATTCGAATCACCAATGGTGTTGTTCTGACATTTAGGACAACGAAGCGTGTTGCTCAACTCTTTGAACTGCTGCTCTTGGTCGACGTTATCAAATTCATGAAATTCGATAGGTGCAGCAGAAACTGTCGCTGAAATCGCAAGCGCTGCGAATAGAGTAATCAGTGCCTTCTTGATCATTTCGCTTCCTCCAACAAGTCTTGATACATCGGCTCTAGCGTCGATGCCCAGTTGGTTGGATTCACGTCACCCACATGGCGGTAACGAACTACGCCGTTAGCGTCAATTAGGAAGGTCTCAGGAGCGCCATACACGCCAAGGTCTAGGCCTAGCATACCGTTACCATCAAAAAGGCTGATTAGATACGGGTTGCCTAGCTCGTTTAACCAACCAACCGCTTTGTTGCGATCATCTTTATAGTTAAGACCAATAATCTTAACGCCTTGATCAGCGAGCTTGTTCAGGTAAGAGTGCTCTGCATAACAAGTCGGGCACCAAGTCGCCCACACGTTAAGAAGCAGCGGCTCACCTTTAAAGATCGCTTGGTCATGTAACTTACCTGGTTGCTCTAGATCTTCTAGGTCAAACTCAGGAACAGGCTTACCAATCAATACGGATTCAAGCTTAGTCGGGTCATCGCCCGACTGGTTGCGCATTAATTGCGTTGCAAAGATTCCAGCTAGAACCATGAACGCAATCAAAGGAATGAATAAAATCTTCTTGTTCATTCGAATTAAGCCTCCTGCTCTTTAGCCGACTTTTTGGTTGGCTTACGGAAACGGTAACGACGGTCACTGATAGCGATAGCACCACCAATCGACATAATCAAAGAACCGGCCCAGATCCAACGTACAAACGGTTTGTAGTAGATACGAACAGCCCAAGACTTGTTGTCGTCCAAACGCTCACCCATTGCAATATAAAGGTCGCGTGTTACGCCACGGTCAATCGCAGCTTCAGTCATCATAGACTTAGCTGTGGTGTAGAAACGTTTTTCTGCGTGAAGCGTGTTTATGTATTTGCCTTCTTTGGTAATTTCAAAGTCAGCAATGTAACCATCGTAGTTTGGACCATCTTTGTCACGAACGCCTGTGAACAGGAAACTGTACTCTTCAAGTTGGTAGCTTTCGCCTGGTGCTAAGCGTACATCGCGTTCGATGCTGTAGTTTTGCACCATCGCGATACCAATCACTGTCACGGCTAGACCAATGTGACCACACATCATCGCCCAGTGGCTACGAGGTAGCTTAGTCAAACCTTTCATAAACGTATGACGGTGAGTCGCACGCTCATGCAGTTCAAAACCGTGCATGAAGATGATCCAGAATGCCATTACCCAACCAGCAAACGCAGTACCACTGAAGCGATCAGCCAATAGAGCAACCATTAGCGCGCTCAAGCCAAGTGAGAATACACCTGAAATCAGCATTGGCTTAACAAGCTTAGACAGGTTGTCGCGTTTCCAGCGGATCAGAGGACCGATACCAAGCAGGAACGAGAACGGAATCATTAACCAGAAGAACAACATGTCAAAGAATGGAGCACCGATAGATACCGAGCCCAAGCCTAACTGTTTGTGAACTAGAGGTAACAGCGTACCTACTAACACAACCACTAGAGCTGCAATCAATAAGATGTTGTTGCCAAGCAGCGCGTTTTCACGAGAAACCAGATCGAAATTACCACGAACACGCACCGAAGCGCCTTTAACAGCAAACAACAGCAGTGAACCACCAATAACGAAGACTAGGAAGCCAAGGATAAACATACCGCGAGCAGGATCCGACGCAAACGCGTGAACCGATACCAAGATGCCCGAACGAACTAAGAATGTACCTAGTAAGCTTAGCGAGAATGCAGAGATAGCTAGCAGTACTGTCCAAGCTTTAAATGTGCCACGCTTTTCGGTTACCGCAAGCGAGTGCATTAATGCAGTACCTGCCAACCAAGGCATGAATGAAGCGTTTTCTACTGGATCCCAGAACCACCAGCCACCCCAACCAAGTTCGTAGTAAGCCCACCAAGAACCTAGTGCGATACCTACAGTTAGGAATAACCAAGCAGCAATTGTCCAAGGACGAGACCAACGAGCCCATGCCGTATCTAAACGACCGCTCATTAGAGAGGCGATGGCAAAAGAGAATGCTACCGAGAAACCTACATAACCCATGTAAAGCATTGGCGGGTGAATGATCAAGCCCGGGTCTTGCAGTAGTGGGTTCAGGTCACGGCCATCAACAGGGAAGAAAGGCAATGTACGTAAGAACGGGTTAGACGTCACGATAATGAACAGCAAGAAGCCGACAGTAATCAAACCCATGATAGCCAATACGCGAGCCACAGACTCTTGAGGCATACCGCGGCTAAACGTCGCAACAGCAACCGTCCAACCCGCTTGGATTAGAACCCAAAGCAGCAATGAACCTTCGTGAGCGCCCCAAACCGCAGTAATTCGGTAGTACCAAGGCAGTTGGCTATTCGAGTTACTTGCTACGTATTGAATCGTAAAATCATTTGTGTAAAACGCGTAACACAAGATAAAGAACGAAATCGCTAAGAATCCGAACATACCCCACGACAATGGTCGTGCGCTGTTCATCAATAATGTGTTATTTCGAGCGGCTCCATACAATGGGAGCACGCTGAGCAGCAATGCTAATCCCAAGGATAGGATCATCGCAAAATGGCCGATCTCGGCTATCATTGAGCATTTCCTTCTTTTTGTTCAGTCGTGTATTGCAAAGGCTCATGGGTTTTCTTCATTGCTTCCGCAACTTCAGAAGGCATGTACTCTTCATCGTGCTTTGCCAACACCTCAAATGCTTCGATTGTCGTTGCATTTTTAAGGACACCCTGAGCAACAATACCTTGGCCTTCACGGAAAAGATCAGGAAGGATACCATCGTATAGAATTGTTACTTTAGGGCCTACATCCGCCAAATCGAAGCTTACACGTAGTGATTCATTGTCACGGCTTACAGAGCCGACTACGACCATGCCACCAATACGTAGGCGTTGACCAACTTCAGGTTTTTTACCGTCTTTGCCGTTTACCAGCTCAGTTGGCGTGTAGAACAGATCCATGTTCTGGTTAAGTGCGTAAACCATCAATCCAACAGTCGCACTGATACCAAAAAAGATCGCTAAGACAATGCCCAGCCTCTTTTTGCGTCTTGGGTTCATAGAGTGTTCTCCATATTTTTTGCTGCATCGATACGAGCTTGACGATCAATCTTAGCTTGTACTTCATTTAGTAATTGCTTACCACGACGAACGCTTACCACCAGTAAGATGATCATCGCGAGGAATGTGATTCCAAATGCACTCCATACATATGAGGCGTAGCCCCCCATGGCAAAGAAATCACTCAAAGATTCAAAATACATAATTACCTACCCTACTACGCTTTTTCGGCCGCAAGCTTGCGGACCCATGGACGGTGACTCTCTTTACTGATGATTTCGTTACGGAAACGAACCATAGTCACAGCGCCAAAGAAAAAGGCGAAGCCGAAGATGTTAAGAAGAAGCGGCCATAGCATGTCACTTGAAATAGAAGGCTTGTCGAACTTAGTGATCGTCGCGCCTTGGTGAAGTGTGTTCCACCACTCTACTGAAAAGTGAATGATAGGTAGGTTGATAACACCAACAATTGCCAAAATGCCTGCTGCTTTAGCGGCTGTTTTTTGGTCGTCAAACGCGTGGTGAAGTGCAATCACACCCAAGTACAAGAATAGAAGAATCAGCTCTGAGGTTAAACGTGCATCCCAAACCCACCAAGCACCCCACATTGGTTTACCCCAAACCGCACCTGTTAGCAGTGCAATGAAGGTAAATACAGCACCAATCGGTGCCATAGCCAGTGCCGCCATGTCTGATAGCCTTACCTGCCATACCAAGCCGATAAAGGCAGCAATCGCCATCGACATGTAAACGCCCATAGACCAGATTGCAGACGGAACATGGATGTAGATGATTCGGAAACTATCACCTTGTTGGTAATCTGAAGGCGCAAATGCAAGCCCCCACACGGTACCGACGGATAGACACAATAGCGCTAGGATCGAAAACCATGGCAGAAGTTTACCAGCAAGCTGATATGAGGTTTCTGCTTTGGCATAGGGATGGAGCCATTTCCACATGTTGTAATCTCACTCTTACTTCATATTGCTTACAGCTATTAAAGCTATAATTATAATAATTTATTTTATCTTGCTTTCAGTTTTGCTGACTCTATGAGTCCAATCGACACATTTGGTTCACATTAGCTATACGATAACGGAACCCTTATCAGTTCACACTCACTCTAAGTGCGGCACTGATCGCAAAAGGTGTCAGAGTCATCGCACCCATTAACATCGCACCAAGTACCGCCAACTGGCCGTTGTACGCAACGCCCAATGCCGCAGCGTCAATAGCTGACGTCGCGAAAATCAAAATGGGGATGTAAAGCGGCAGAATTAACAGGCTTAACAGGACTCCGCCCTTCTGTAACCCAACGGTCAACGCAACACCAATCGCACCAATGAAGCTCAATGCGGGTGTACCTACCAGCAAGGTCAACACAACTGAGAGCCATGTATCAAAATCTAAAGACAACAAAACAGCCAACAATGGGCTGATTAGAATTAATGGTAACCCGGTCAACAACCAGTGTGCTATGACCTTGGACAATACTACCAACTGCAACGGGATGGGCATGAGCATCATCTGTTCGAGGGCACCATCTTGAAAATCATCGCGGAAAAGGCGCTCTAAAGAGAGCAATGCAGAGAGTAAAGCGGCTACCCAAACAATGCCTGCAGCAATGCGCGCAAGTAGGTTGGGCTCAGGGCCGATACTTAAAGGGAAAAGCGTAATAACAATGATGAAAAACCACAGAGGGTTAAAGATATCCGCTTGACGTCGGAATGCGATAAGCAGTTCACGTCGGATAATCGTGGTCATAGAAGAGATCATATTACTCACCCAACTTTATTTTTCTTAGTTTCGGGCTATCAGCAAACATATCTTGGTGCGTGGTTAATAATACGATGCCACCGTTGTCTGCATGCTGAGAAAAAAGAGATTCGAGAACCTTCACGCCCTGCTTATCAATCGCAGTCAGCGGTTCATCGAGAATCCACAACATTTGTTTGCTCAACCAAAGACGAGCCAACGCCACTCGGCGCTGTTGACCTGCAGAAAGTTGCCCAGCAGGGACATCTTCTCTACCCGCAAGTCCGACTTGAGCCAGAGCATGGTAAAGGTCTTCTTTGCTCGAACCACCACTGTGAATAGATTGATAGAAACTTAGGTTCTCATAGGCACTCAGCTCGCGCTTCACGCCCGTTTGGTGACCAAGAAAAAGCAAATTTTGATGATAAACATCTCGACTCGATTCGATGGACTCACCATCCCAAGAGATAGTGCCGTCATCGCGATCACCTAGACCAGTAATAATCCTAAGGAGTGTCGTTTTCCCGGTACCGTTACGACCTTCAACCTGAACCAGTTCACCTGGTTTCAATTGAAAAGACAACGATTCAAACAGAACCCTGTCGTCACGAATAGCAGTTAAATTTGAGACTTCTAGCATAGGAAAATTTAGTCGAGTAATGAGAGGGCTATAGTAGCACACCAACATGGTGACAAAACAGGACTAGGCGTTTTCGATAGAACAAACTCCGTAAGAAACTGTTACCACCGCATCACAATTTACACATTTTAATCAACAAACAAGATATTGTCGTAGATACAAGCACTTATAAACATCGTTCTATATACAACAGACAGACATAAAAAAAGAAGCCGGAGCTTCTTTTAAGAGGAATGCGTGATAAACATCAAGTGCTCGATACGCAATAAGCGCTCAATTTATCGACGTCGAGGTGGGTCTCTGCGATCACGAGAAGACGCAGGTTGTTCATCAAATGATGAAGGATTGCTTCTTAGCGAAGGAATTTTCTCTTTACCAGCAAGCTTATTTTGCAGAGACATCATTAGCTCAGCTTCCGCTTTTGGCAATTCGCATTCTTCGATCAGTTCGTTAATCCCAGCACCAAGCTGAACCATTTTCGTTGCACGCGTGTACAAGCGTCCATCGGTATCCGCATGTTCCAACTCAACAATACGTTCATTCAAGTGTTTGATCAGATCTTGCTGCTCAGTCACTTTCTGACCAAGACCAACCACAACAGAGCGAACCTCAAGTAACTGCTTACTCGATTTTTGAAGCTCTTTGTCCAAGTTACGAACTTGAAGGCGTGACTGATCAAGCTGCTTTTGAATCGCACGTTTTACTTTGCTAATCAAAATCAGGATGAATAACGTAAAAACCCCGACTCCGACAATCAGAGCAACTGGGGTTAAAGGAAGCGCTTCAAACATTACAGGTGAGCCATCTCATCCCATTCGTCTTCGCTTAGTAGTTTGTTTAGATCTACTAAGATAAGCAGCTTGCCATCACGGTTGCTTACACCTTGGATGAACTTCGCGCTTTCATCAGTACCAACACTTGGTGTTGTGTCGATTTCAGAAGAACGTAGGTAAACCACTTCAGCAACGCTATCTACTAGGATACCAATGACTTGGCGCTCAGATTCAATAACGATGATACGAGTATTGTCTGTAATTTCACCTTGCATCAAGCCAAAGCGTGAACGAGTGTCGATAACAGTAACAACATTGCCACGCAGGTTAATAATACCTAGCACGTAGTCTGGAGCACCCGGTACCGGAGCAATTTCGCTGTAACGCAGTACTTCACGTACTTGCATTACATTGATGCCGTAAGTTTCTTCTTCTAGCTGGAATGTTACCCATTGAAGTACTTCGTCATTAGTTTGATCTTTTCTTACTTCAACTTCACTCATTTGAGACATAGATAATCCTCTTGCCGTCGTTACCGACCACTATTATTAACTTGATGCTTTTGTTGTACCAATCGTAGTACTAGCTCAATGCTTTTACATCTAGCCCTGCATTTAGCATGGCGATTAATGCTTCGACATGGATCAAAGCACACATTTTTTCTTTTACCATACCAGCGAGCCAAGGGCGTTTACCCGCCGTTTCTCGCCAGCGTACTTTATCTGTATTCAGCAACTCGGTGCCTTTGAGCTCAGTTCCCGCAAGGCCCCACAAGCTTTCTCCAAGCATCACTATATATTGATAGTTTTCTTTGTATTCGTCACCTGATAGTTTCTCAGACATCACCCATTTTGCGGTATCGACCACATCTAGCTGACTATCACGGTTAGTTTGCAACCCCAAATACCAAGTCGGTTTACCAATAATGTGATTGACCTCTTCAAGGCGGTGGATACCACCGAGTTCATCAAGCGGCACCGCAAAGGTCACACCATTCACATCAAAATACAGTACTTGAAAATCTTCTGTTCGAGTTTGGCTCTCCCAAGAAGTAAATTGATCAGCGCCTCCAGCTTGAGTTTCAAGTTCAACAACTGGCTCGATTGAAAGAGCTTCAAGCTCAGGTTCTATCACTTCAGCTTGTTCAGTTTTGACTAACTCAGCTTGACCGGCGAACTCAACTTCAATTTGTTGCTCTTCAATTGACGGTGATTCAGCCAAAGGCTCCACAGCAATTGATAAATCGGTTTCTGGAAGATTCCAATCTTGAATTTCTGGTTCTTCAAACACTTGAACAGATTCAACCGCGGCATCAAACATTTGCATGTCTGTTTGCTGAGCGATTTTCTGAGTGTTTTGATCCATCAACTCATCGAGATTCAGTTCGTCGACAACATTGGTTGCCTCTAATCGGCTTAGTAGCTTTTGAACATCCTCAAGATTAGGCACTTCAAACTCAGCTGCACGAATTTCCGCGTAACTTGAATGATGACTCGCCAATTGGCGCTCTGGCTCTGGCTCTGGCTCTGGCTCTGGCTCTGGCTCTGGCTCTGGCTCTGGCTCTGGCTCTGGCTCTGGCTCTGGCTCTGGCTCTGGCTCTGGCTCTGCCTCTGCCTCTTGCTCTTCCGCTTGCGATTCATCTTTAGATTCATCATCCAAAATAGTCATCCAGCGCTTGTTCACTCGATAGACTTGGTCGAGCCATTGTTGATTCTTTATTCGCGCTCATTTATCGCCAACCTTTCGAGATAAATAAGCAGTTGTTTGTAAGCAAATACACCACGACTACCCGATGCAAAATGAGAGGCTGGCAAGCGCTTCAGGCTTGCGTCTCTAAACTTGGTATCAATCGGCACAGCAGACGTCCAAACTTGGTTCGGATAATCCTCTTTGAGCTGCGTTAATGTTTGCAGTGAAGCCTTGGTTCGCTTGTCGTACATCGTCGGGACAATCGTCACCTTAAACGGTGTTTTGCGAGACTTCTGCATAATGGTTAGCGTGCGAATCATGCGCTCCAAACCTTTCATTGCCAGAAACTCCGTCTGTACCGGAATCAAAATACGGTCACTCGCCGCCAATGCGTTCACCATCATCACACCAAGAATTGGCGGACAGTCGATCAGCACGTAGTCGTAATCATCTTTCAACGCCGCTAATGCACGCTTCAAGATTAACCCCATGCCGCTTCGATTCCCCATCACACGGTCAAGTGTTGCCAACGACATGTGTGCAGGAATGATATCGATGCCTTCAACTTCGGTTTGCAACGTTAGTGGTCTTACTGTCTGCGCAGAAAACTCACGCAACTGGAACAGATCAAACAGGCTCGATTCCACCGTATCTGAGTCGTAACCCAGATAGGTGGTCAGTGATGCATGTGGGTCAGTATCAACCAACAGAACACGATGCCCTTTTAAGGCAAGTAAGCCTGCTAAGGTCACTGTCGTGGTTGTTTTACCAACACCACCTTTTTGGTTTGCAACACTCCAAACAATCATCTCGATTTACCTAAGCTAACCCAACTTCAACCAAGATCCTTTCCGCGATGCGGTCTAGAGGTAGGTCTTCAGTAGAAATGCCAGCTTTTGCTACAGCTTGAGGCATACCATATACAACACAGCTATCTTCGTCTTGTGCCCAAATTGTCGAGCCCGCAGTCTTCAACATACGCGAACCTTCTCGACCATCTGCGCCCATACCGGTCAGGATCATAGACAAGACTTTATCGCCGTAGATCTTCGCAGCAGAGCCGAATGTTACATCCACACATGGTTTGTAGTTCATGCGGTCGCCGCCATCGATAATTCTTAAGCGAGCAGAACCAGGGCGCCCATCAACCATCATCTGTTTGCCACCCGGCGCAAGATAAGCCACACCAGGCTTCAACACATCACCATCTTGAGCTTCACGCACTTCAATCTTACACAAGGTATTCAATCGGCTAGCAAAAGCAGCAGTGAAGGTTGCAGGCATATGCTGAACTAACACAATCGGATGTGGATAGTTGGCAGGGATACGGGTCAAAATCTTCTGCAGTGCAACCGGACCACCAGTCGATGTACCAATTGCCGTTAGCTGATACTTCTTACCCGAAGCTCTAAACTTAGCTGCTGATGCAACCGCAGGCTTCGCAGATGAAGTAGCAGCCGAAGTCGCTGCTGACATCGGTTGGCGTAATGGCGCTGATGTTGAAGTCGTTGCAGTAGCTCGCGGTGCAACAGGTGTACGACGCATGAATGCACGCTTAGCGGCAATCTGAATCACACGCTGTTGAAGCAATGCGACTGCGTCATCACGGTTACGAGCGATGTCTTCAAACTTCTTAGGTAAGAAATCCAGAGCACCGGCGTCTAACGCATCTAACGTTGCTTTCGCACCGTCATGCGTTAACGATGAAAACATCAAAATAGGCGTTGGAGACGCAGCCATAATTTCACGAACGGCTGTGATGCCGTCCATGACGGGCATTTCGATGTCCATCGTAATCACGTCAGGTCTTAGCTTCTTTGCTTTCTCGACCGCTTCTTTGCCGTTTACTGCTACATCGATGACTTCTAGGCGAGCCTCTGAGTTGATGATCTCGCTAACGCGACGACGAAAAAAGCTCGAATCATCAACGACTAATACTTTAATCGCCATATTTATCCTTAAATTAAATTCTTGACGCAGCTGCGTACTGCTTCAACAAGTCCGGCACATCTAGAATCAATGCAATGTGTCCGTCACTTGTGATTGTCGCGCCTGCCATTCCTGGCGTGCCTTGCAATAGTTTATCAAGTGGCTTGATGACTACTTCTTCTTGACCGATAAGCGTATCGACAACAAAACCAACACGTTGACTACCCAGTTGTACGATAACAACATGGCCGTGTCCTTTGCGTAGTTCAACAATACCCGCTTTAGGCGCAAGCCAGTTTTGCAAGTAGAACAACGGAATAGACTTGTCACGAACGATGATAGTCAGTTGACCATCAACCACGTTAGTGCGGCTTAAATCTAGGTGGAAGATCTCGTTTACAGATGCCAGTGGCAATGCAAATGGGTGACCCGCAACACCGACCATCAAGGTAGGTAGAATCGCTAGCGTCAGTGGAACCTTGATCGTGATCTTAGTGCCCTGTCCCATCTCTGAATCGATATCAATTGAGCCATTCAGTGTGTTGATCGCTGTTTTCACAACATCCATGCCTACACCACGGCCAGAGATATCAGAGATCTGCTCTTTGCTTGAGAAGCCAGGAGCGAAGATTAGGTTGAAACACTCTTTGTTTGATAAGCGAGACGCGGCGTCTTCATCCATCAGACCACGTTTAACCGCGATAGAGCGAAGCTTATCTGGGTCCATACCGCCACCGTCATCAACGATAGCCAGCTCAATGTGATCGCCTTCTTGAGAGGCAGACAGAATCACTTTACCCGTTCTCGATTTACCGGCAGCAACACGATCTTCCGGCATTTCAATACCGTGGTCGACAGAGTTTCTCACCAAGTGAATCAGGGGATCTGCAAGTGCTTCAACTAAGTTTTTATCAAGGTCCGTCTCTTCACCGCGCATCTCAAGAACAATGTCTTTCTTCAAGCTACGAGCAAGGTCACGGACAACTCGTGGGAAGCGACCAAATACTTTCTTGATCGGCTGCATACGAGTCTTCATTACCGCACCTTGTAGGTCTGCAGTAACAACATCTAAGTTAGAAACAGCTTTCGACATTTCTTCGTCGTTGCTGTTTAAGCCAAGGCTGACAAGTCGGTTACGAACCAATACCAATTCTCCTACCATGTTCATGATGGTATCGAGTGTTGATGTATCGACACGAACGGTTGCTTCAGCTTGTTGCTTCTTCGCTGGCGCTTTCACTTCAGCTTTTGCTGGAGCGCTCGGCTTCGGTTCAGCTTTAACCGCAATCGGGGCTGCAGGCGCAGCTTGTGGTGCAACTGGCGCAGGCTTAACTTCTGCAGGCTTAGTCGCGGCATCAAGCTCTTCAATTGAAGGCCCGTTACCTGAACCATGCAGTTGGTCTAGTAACTTCTCGAACTCTTCGTCCGTCATCAGATCATCGCCTTCAGACATCGCCGAAACAGGTGCTGCAGGAGGAGCTGGCGGTGGAGGAGGCGTTGAACTTGCCGCAGTCGGGCTCTTACCTGCACCGTGCAATTCATCTAATAACTTTTCAAATTCGTCGTCAGTAATATCACCGCTGTCTGCGACAGGCTGAGGTGCAGCTGGAGCTGGCGGCGGTGTGGGTGCAGAAGCCGATGTTGGTGAACCACCTTTACCATGAAGTTCATCAAGTAGGCGTTCAAACTCGTCTTCAGAGATATCATCAACAGAAGACGCGCTGATGCTTGCGCTTTCAACAGTAGGTTCCGGAGCTGTAACAGGCTCAGGCGCTGCAACAATAGGTTCAGGGATAACAGGTGCTGGTGCTTCTACTGGTGTAACTTCATCAGCAGACTCTGGTTTGCAGAGACGATGAAGCTCATCCAATAGAGATTGGTCAGCTGGTACTAGAGGTTCCTGATCTTGCACGGCTCGAAACTGTACATTAACTGTATCTAGCGCCTGCAGCATGGTATCCATCAAACCTGATGTTACGCTGCGTTGGCCGTTTCTTAGAATGTCGAATACATTCTCAGCACCATGACAAGTATCCACCAGCTCAGTCAATGCTAGGAAACCAGCACCACCTTTTACTGTATGGAAACCACGGAAAATAGCATTTAATAGGTCTTTGTCGTCAGGGTTATTCTCAAGCTCTACCAGTTGCTCTGATAGAAGTTCAAGGATCTCTCCTGCTTCGACTAAAAAGTCCTGAAGAATATCTTCGTCTAAATCGTAGCTCATACGTTACCTTTAAAATCCAAGACTGGATAACAAATCGTCGACTTCATCTTGAGATGCAACAGCGTCTTCGCGCTCTTCTGGGTTCATTATTGGACCTTCAGGCGCAATAGATGCTTTCTTCTCTGACTCTGGAGTTGGCTCTGTTTGATTCGCACCGAATACCGTGAGAATCTCGACCAAACGTCCTTCTACCTCATTCACCAAGGTGATAACTTTGCTAATTATCTGCCCAGTTAAATCTTGGAAATCCTGAGCCATCAAGATTTCAGTCAGTTGTCCACGTAGTTCAGTACTATCGCCTTCTACTTGGACAAGCAATCCATCAATGCGGTGACATAAAGCTTTAAATTTTGCCAGCTCAATGCGGCCATGCATCAGTTCATTCCATTGAGGCCTTACTTGAAGTAAACACTCGTGTAGGTTGTCTGCAATTGGCATACAGCGATCAACTGCGTCCATCGTCTTGTTTGCCGCAACTTCCGTTTTATCAATGACATACTGAAGGCGATCCCTTGCGTCAGGGATTTCGTCATTTGCGATAACGCTGATGCGCTCATCGAAATTAAATTGAGTCAAAGAGTCATGGAGGTCGCGTGTCAGACTTCCTATTTCTTGAAGCATTGGATTGTCTTGAAGACGAAAGTTATCTTCATAAATGCTTCTTACAAGAGAATCAGCATCTTGCTGCTCATCGTTCTCAAGCAGCTCTACTAATTTTTTTGCTTGTTCTAATGAAATCATCCTGAGTTCGGCCTTACTCCGCATATTTTGTGACGCTTCAGCTATAGAGATAAACGGGAAACTGAAAAGTTAATGTCCCTCTAGAAGCGCCTAAAACAGGTTATTATGAGTGCTTATAAGCGCTCAAAAATCTTATCTAGTTTCTCTTTCAGAGTTGCGGCAGTGAAAGGCTTCACAATGTAACCATTAACGCCCGCTTGCGCTGCTTCGATGATCTGCTCACGCTTCGCTTCAGCTGTGATCATAAGCACTGGAAGGTGCTTAAGTTCTGCGTCTGCGCGAATGTGTTTAAGCAGGTCAATACCTTGCATGCCCGGCATGTTCCAGTCAGTTACCACGAAATCAAATTCGCCTTTTTTCAGCATAGGTAACGCGGTCAAGCCATCATCTGCTTCTTGAGTGTTGTTGAAACCTAAGTCGCGAAGTAGGTTTTTAACAATTCGGCGCATCGTTGAAAAATCATCAACAATGAGAATTTTCATGTTTTTGTTCAAATTAGCCTCCACTGAATAAAAATCAGTGTTGTTAGTCGTTCTGTGTCCAAGCACTTAATTTAGTGCGCAGACGCTGCATAGATTGGCTCAATATCTGGCTGACACGAGATTCGCTGACACCTAATACTTCCCCAATCTCTTTTAAATTGAGTTCTTCGTCATAGTAAAGAGATAGGACTAGGCCCTCTCTTTCTGGAAGTTGTTTTATTGAATCGATCAAAGCTTGGCGGAATGACTCATCAGCAACCCCTTGAAAAGGCGCGTTATCTTGAGAGTCTTCGTTCGGAGATATTACATCATCTGAAACGCCTAAATCTTCGATCCCAACCAGTCTTGAGCAATTAATGTCAGTTAAAGCACTGTGGTACTGCTCTAAACTGAGTCCCATGTGCTTTGCCACTTCGGCATCGCTTGGGTCGCGGTTGAGTGTGCCCTCTAATTCCGCGATTGCACTACTGATTTCTCGATTGTTTTTATGAACCGATCTCGGCACCCAATCTCCTCGGCGAATGTCATCTAACATTGCTCCGCGAATTCGAATACCAGCATACGTCTCAAAGCTTGCGCCTTTGGTACCATCATAGTTTTGTTGCGCTTCAATCAAGCCGATCATGCCAGCTTGAATCAAGTCATCAACCAATACATTAGGCGGTAATCGCCCCAACAAGTGATGAGCGATACGTTTAACCAACACAGAGTACTTCTCAAAAAAAGCCTGTTGGCTATTGTGATTAGCGTGTTGGTCGTAAGTAAGCGCTTTATTCACCAAATGGTTCCTCTACAAATTCAGTACGATTCAGCAGCCTTTCAACAAAGAACTCCAAGTGTCCGCTTGGTGTTTTTGGTATTGGCCAGGTCAATGCTTTGTTAGCCAAAGAGCTGATTGCCAATGCAGCTGGAGAGCGAGGGAACGCATCGACTACGATCTTCTGTCTCTTGACTGATTGACGTACTTTATCATCTAAAGGAATACATGCTACGAGTTCGAGGCTCACATTCAAGAAGCGCTCTGTGACCAAAGTCAACTTTGCAAATAATTCTCGGCCTTCGCGGTAGCTTCTGACCATATTTGCAACAACTTTGAATCGCTGAACCTGATGTTCTCTGCTCAAAAGCTTAATCAACGCATATGCATCAGTGATTGAGGTGGGTTCATCACAAACCACAACCACGACATCTTGCGCTGCTCTTGAGAAGCTAATCACCATGTCCGAGATACCCGCAGCGGTATCAACTAACAAGATATCCATCTCGTCTTCAAGCGAACCAAATGCTCGAATCAAGCCCGCGTGTTGTGCGTGTGATAATTCCGTCATGCTCTGTGTGCCTGAAGTCGCTGGAATAATTTTAATTCCGTGCGGACCTTCGACAATCGCATCCTTAAGTTCACATTCACCTGCCAACACATGTCCAAGGTTTCGTTTAGAACGAATTCCCAGCATGATGTCGACGTTCGCAAGGCCTAAATCGGCATCCAGTACCATGACTTTTTTACCTTGGCGAGCCATACAAATAGCCATGCCTAAGGTCACGTTAGATTTACCAACGCCGCCTTTACCACCCGTTACAGCAATAACTTTTGTGAGTGAAGGCTTGGTTAAGCGACGGAGGCCGCTAGCTTGATCATGTATCATATTTTCGTTCATATTTATCCGCCGCCTAGAGCCCTTCAGAATCGCTGTTCCAGTAATGAGGTTCATTCTCTGTAGATTTTTCTAACAACTCATTGGCCTTAGCAATCATGTACTTTGGCTGAGCTATAACGATATCTTCAGGAACTCGTTGACCATTTGCTATGTAAGCAACTGGTAATGCATTTTGTATTACGACACTGATGAATTCACCTAGACTTAGGGATTCATCCAGCTTAGTCATGATGCACCCCGACAACGGGATTCTTCTAAAGTGTTCAATTGTTTCTTGTAGCACTTTGCGCTGCGCGGTTGCAGGCAACACAAGGTAACTATTAATAACGGAACCACTCTCTTGCATCAGTGTGTCTAACTGCTCAGATAGGCGAACATCTCGTTGTCCCATGCCTGCAGTATCGACCAGAATTAGGCGGCGATTACGTAACTGATATATTACATCGGCCAATTCACTAGAATCTTTAGCAACTCTTACAGGACAACCCATAATTCGACCATAAATCGATAACTGCTCATGTGCACCTATGCGATATGTATCAGTTGTCACTAGTGCAACATTGTCGGCGCCATATTCCATGGCAGCACGTGCTGCGAGCTTTGCAACCGTCGTTGTTTTACCTACGCCGGTAGGGCCAAGTAAAGCCACAATACCGCCGCGTTTTAAAATATCTTTTTGTGTCACAGAGATTTGGTCAGCAACCAGAGCCAACAACGCCTTCCAAGCTCGAGCTGGTTTGGTATCTTCCGGAATGTAGCAAGCCATTTGATCCGCAAGCTCAGCCGAAACCCCCATACGTTCAAGGCGTTTGATAAGCATGGCTCTGAGGGGTTCACGACGCTCAACTTCTTGCCACATTAATCCAGACACTTGATGCTCTAAAAGACGACGAATCGAGGTCATCTCTTCGCGCATCGTTTCCATTTCAGTATCTGAACCTTTGGACTGAGTATTCTCACGGCCGCGATCATAGCGAGTAGGATCCAGACGAGGAGTTGGGCGCTCAACTCGACGGTCTTCAGCAATCAGTTTGGACAAACCCGTTTCACGCGCAAATGCAGAATCGAGGTTACCGCTCGATTGCTGATTATTTTGTGACAAGTGACTGTTGCCTGATTGGCGATTCAGTAGGGCTGACAACGAATCTTCGTTTTCAGCACGATGTTGTGGCTCGTCGTCTGCACCATGACTGTACTGCTTAAGCATGTTGGCAAAGCGTTTAGTCATTGAGCGACCACCTTCAGCATTCGACTGAAGGCTAACCTTGTCATCGTCTAGCTGACGACGCCCTGATGGTGCAGCAGGAGCGGCCATCTGCGTGTATTGGCTTGGTGCAGGCTGCTGAGGTTTATTGAGTCTCTGAGGCGCTGTCGATGGGCTGGATTCGCCATCAATAGCGGCAACAATTTCCACGCCACCTGCGACCTTTTTGTTAGACATGATCACCGCTTCCGAACCAAGTTCTTCTTTCACTTGGAGCAGCGCAGTTCGCATATCTTTTGCAAAAAATCGTTTAATTTTCAATTCGATCGTCCGTTCTAATTAGGCGGCTTAATTACCAACAGCTTGTACTATGCGTATCTGCTTTTCGTCCGGTATCTCTTGGTAAGATAATACTCTCAAGCTTGGGATCGTGTTTTTCACGAACTTAGCCAGAGTGGAACGCAATACACCAGAAGTCAGTAACACCGCTGGCTCACCTTTCAGCTCTTGCTCTTGTGTGGCATGACTGAGGGAGGTCTGTAAACGTTCGGCTAAACCAGGTTCAATACCAGCAGATTCTCCGCCGGATGCCTGCATGGTTTGATGCAAGATTTGTTCCAGCTCAGGGATCAAGGTTATAACTGGCAATTCTGGTTCTATACCATTGATTTCCTGAACAATTAGTCGTTTCAATGAGATACGAACAGCCGCCGTTAGTATGTCAGGTTCTTGACTCTTACCTGAATACTCCGACAAAGTTTGGACTATTGTTCGAATATCACGAATTGGAATGGCTTCATTGAGTAGGTTCTGCAGAACTTTCACCACCACACCCAGTGGTAACTGATCCGGTACAAAGCCTTCCACCAATTTAGGTGTTGAACGGCTAAGCATCTCAAGCAGGTTCTGAACTTCTTCGTGACCAATCAACTGCGATGCGTTGTTGGTAAGCAATTGGCTGAGGTGTGTTGCCAGCACGGTCGATGAATCTACAACCGTGTAGCCGAGAGCTTGTGCATGTTCACGCTGCTCTTCACGAATCCATACCGCTTCTAACCCAAATGCTGGGTCGATCGTCGGTTCACCATCAATCATTCCGTACACTTGGCCCGGATTAATCGCGAGCTCCATATCTGGCTTAATCTCAGCCTCACCTACCGCAACCCCCATCAAAGTGATTCGATAGCTATTTGGCGTCAGCTCTAGGTTATCTCGGATATGTACCGCAGGAATCAAGAAACCAAAGTCTTGAGACAGCTTCTTACGCACACCTTTAACGCGCTCAAGCAATTCACCACCTTGGTCTCTGTCTACCAATGGAATCAAGCGGTAACCGACTTCTAGGCCAATGGTATCAACGGGTTGAACATCATCCCAAGAAAGCTCTTTCTGAGAACCTGTTTCTCCGCTGGCTTCAACTGCCGCGGGAAGGTTTGGCTCCAGAGCCTTCTTCTTCTGTTTCTTATCGATGTAGTACGCACTCGCACCCGCAACAATAGCTAAGCTTAAGAATGAGAAGTGCGGCATGCCCGGAACAATACCCATGATGCCAAGGATAGCGGCAGTGATCATCAGGGCTTTTGGGTTGTCGAACATCTGGAAGACAAGCTGTTGCCCCATGTCTTCATCGGTATTTTGACGCGTTACCATCATCGCGGCAGCGATAGAAAGTAATAGCGATGGGATTTGTGCAACCAGACCATCACCGATAGTCAGTAGCGTATAGATTTCGATTGCTTCGCCAAAACCAAGGTCAAACTGAGCCATACCAATGCTCAAGCCACCAATGATGTTGATGAATAAGATTAGGATACCAGCGATCGCATCGCCTTTAACAAACTTAGACGCACCGTCCATCGAACCGTAGAAGTCGGCTTCTTTGGTCACTTCAAAACGTCTCAGACGCGCCTGATCTTGGTCGATCAAACCTGCGTTCAAGTCGGCATCGATTGCCATCTGTTTACCCGGTAAGGCGTCCAAAGTGAAACGCGCACTGACTTCCGAGATACGGCCTGCACCTTTGGTTACAACCATGAAGTTGATGATCATCAGAATCAAGAACACCACTAGACCTACCGCGTAGTTACCACCGATAACCACATTACCAAAGGCTTCAATCACGTTACCAGCCGCGTCGCCACCTTCGTGACCATGCAGTAAAACCACACGTGTCGAAGCAACGTTCAAGGCTAATCGAAGTAATGTCGCAATCAGAAGGACTGTCGGGAACGCGGCGAAATCCAAAGGTCTGCGGGTATAAACTGAAACCAGTAACACAACCATAGACAATGCAATATTGAAGGTGAAGAACATATCCAGCAAGAACGCAGGAATGGGCAACACCACCATAGCAAGCGTTGCAAGTACCATAACAGGCGCACCAATCGCAGGCATGGCACGGTTAGGGATTTTCGGTAACTTGTCCGCAAAAGGCAGGGAGAATTTCATAAATCTAGACTGGTTCGCTATGTTGTAGCTATCTCACCAAGCTTATTGAGGCTCAGATCTAAGCTATGTTGCTATGTTTAATAAAAAACAGGTTTATAATGCACAGGTTGATAATACACAGGAGTAATAATGAACCCGTTATTATGTTCGGAATTGATATAGCAAACACTGTACCAACATCTTACGTCAAATTATCGCCATCACCTCTTAGAAAAGAGCAATAGCTGCCCCCCTATTATCAGGGTTCATCACGCTGAGCTCAAGCAATTGATCTAATGACGTAAATCAGGTGGGATCGGCATATTAGAATCTTGAAGTTTTGGCCTCTCTCCCCCACGCTTTCGATACTGTTTCAGTTGAAAAACATAGGCGAGTACTTGGGCAACCGCTGTAAACAGACCGTCAGGAATTTGTTGTTCGAGCTCAGTGGTGTGATAAAGCGCCCTCGCCAATGGCGGTGCTGGAACGATATAGATGTCATTTTCACGGGCAATTTCACGAATCTTCATTGCCATGTGGTCCACACCTTTGGCGACCACAATTGGCGCCTTATCTTGGTTCTGCTTATAGCGTAAAGCCACCGAGAAGTGCTCCGGGTTAGTGACGATCACGTCCGCTTGAGGTACATCAGCCATCATTCGACGCTGAGCCGCTTCCCTTTGCAACATACGAATTCGACCTTTCACCTCAGGTTTACCTTCAGTGTCTTTAAATTCGTCTTTCACTTCTTGCTTTGTCATCTTCAACTGATCGGCGTGTTGCCAGATCTGGAATGGGATATCGATAGCCACCACAATCAGCAGAGAACAACTGATCAACAGAATGAAGTTAAGCAAGATATCCAAGGCATGGAAAATGTTCTGCGGATACACATCCATACTCAGCTGCATTAAGTCATGTTGAGAAGCTTGAATTAGATAAATCGCCATGCCCGACACAAGGGCTACTTTCAAAATAGATTTGAGCAGTTCAACCCAGCTTTGTAGGCCAAACATACGCTTGATACCACTCAGAGGATTGAGCTTAGACGCCTTGGGCATCGCAGCTTGCATCGAAAAGTTAATCCCGCCTACACCTGCAGCGCCAATAACAGCCGCAACAAACAAGGTGATGAGAATTAAGAACAGCGGAAACAACAAGTTCACCAGTGCGCCACCAGCGATTTCCAGCAGCTTATTGGTGTCAAAGATTTCGTCGCGACTTAAAGAGAACAGACGCTGCATGGCCTCGAACAAAGCCTTCGCCATTGATTCGCCAAACCACATCAATGCAATCGCACCGACAATAAGTACCGACGCTGACGCTAGCTCTTTTGACCTTGCAACCTGCCCTTTCTCTTTGGCCTGTTGCAAGCGTCTGGGCGTGGCGTCTTCTGTGCGTTCTTGACCGTCTGACTCTGCCATTTCAGTCTCCTAGCAATCTAACCGGATTAGACGACATATCTGTTGCTCGCCTTGCATCCAGAACAGCTCATAGTGACTATACAAGCCACCAAGGATGTACCAACAAAGTAACAGACCCACGAGTAGCGCAAATGCAAAACCCAAAGAAAAGATGTTTAGCTGAGGTGCTGCACGCGTCATTACACCAAACGACAAGTTAATCGTCAGCAGCGCAATAATTCCCGACAGTGACATAGCCAATGCCGTTTTGAACATGATGCCGAGCCACAATGCGAGTTCTCTAAAATCAACAGAGGTCAGAGAACCACTGCCAATCGGTAAAGTTTTAAAACTGAATACCACTAGCTGCAACATCTTCAAGTGACCATCGGTCGCCAAGAAGAACATGGTCGCAAGTAGCATAAAGAGCTGTCCAAGTACTGGCGTGTTCTGACCGTTTGCAGGGTCGACCATAGAGGCGAAGCCCAAGCTCGATTGCATACCGAGTATCTGGCCGAGCATAACGAAGGTTTGAATCATGAACTGAGTGACAAAGCCCATCGCCACGCCAATCACGATTTGCTCAAAGACGGTTAGGAAACCTCGGAAAGAGAGCAGCTCAATCTCTTTCGGAACAGCGGGAATCGCAGGCATCACTGCGAAGGTAATCGCCAAACCTAAATACAGACGAATACGCGGCGACACAAAGCGTGCGCCGGTGACCGTCATCACCATCAGCATGGCTGAGATGCGAGTGTAGGGCCAAAAATAATTGGCTAACCACTCTAGTACAAGGCTCGTTGGGTATTCCATATCGATTTAATACAGAACTTGAGGCAAGCGTTCGATGAGTTCAAAAAAGAACTCCATCATCATCTGAGTCATCCAGTGTGCAAACAGCATCAAGGCCAATAAGGTCACGATCAAACGCGGCAGGAAACTCAATGTTTGTTCGTTGATAGAGGTCGCCGCTTGGAAGATAGCCACGACCAAACCGATCAGCAGGCTAGGAATAATAATGGCGCAGACCATGATTAATACCATCCAAAGTGCGTCTCGGAACAACTCTACGAATATTTCAGGATTCATGATTTCCCCCAGCTACAAGGCAAAACTGCCGGCGAGTGTGGAGAGTATCAAGTTCCAACCATCAACAAGAACGAACAGCATCAACTTAAACGGCAAGGATACAATCATCGGTGACAACATCATCATACCCATCGCCATCAATACCGACGCTACCACCAAGTCGATGATCAGAAACGGCAAGAACAGCATAAAGCCTATCTGGAAAGCCGTTTTCAATTCCGATGTGATAAACGCTGGGATCAGAACGGCCATCGAAACATCTTCAGGGTTGGTCACTTCCGCACCAGAGATCTCAACAAAGGTCTCTAGATCTTTAATTCGGGTCTGTTTCAGCATGAAGGACTTAATCGGGCCTTGGGCAACATCAAATGCCTGTCGCGCCGATATCTGTTCATTCAAATAGGGTTGAACCGCTTGCTCGTTAACCTGATTGATCACGGGTGACATGATGAAAAAGGTCAAGAATATCGCGATACCAATAATCACTTGGTTGGAAGGCGTTTGTTGCAAACCCATCGCCTGACGCAAGATAGACATCACCACCACAATACGGGTGAACGAGGTCATCAATATCACCATTGCAGGCAAGAAGCCGAGCATGGTCATTAACGCCAGAATTTGCAGGTTGATCGAGTAGTCTTCGCCGCCATTGGCGTTGGTTGTCATGGTGAAAGCAGGAATGCCGCCCCCATTACCCGTCAAGCTGCCAGTGGTCATGGTGGTCGATTTGGCTTGGTCTTGTTCCATCGTGCTGATGGTGACCGACTCTGAACCCGCGGTGTTGGCAGGGATTACAGTGCCGTCTTCAGCCTGTGCGAATACCGACACACTGAATACCAGGGTACAGAGAAGAGTAAGCTGAACCAGCAGCACTTTCACCGCGCGGAAAAATCCGGCTTGGCAAAAGTAAGATGAGTTCAAAAGTCCGTTATTTGTTTGCATCTTTTTTCATGAGCTGGGAAAGCTGACTTGAGAATGTACTTTTTTCCAGCATCTCCTGAGTAAGAGGTTTATCAAGCTTAGAGATCAGCTGAATAGATTGTGTGGTAATGCCCACTAAGAACTGCTCATCACCCGCTTGCACGATAGCGATGCGCTCTTTTGTGCCCACTGGGATTTGCCTAACAATAGCCAAACCTTGCTGATTGGACATCGCTGGCACTTGCATTCGTTTCAGTAGCCAAGCAATAAATAAGATGAAGGCTATAACGAAAATTAGCGACCCAAAGGTGGTCGCTAAATCAAGAGAAGGCGGCGTTGCAGCAAAAGCGATGGAAGGAGCAGTTAATAGCCCAACTCCCAAGGTTCCTCGTAACAACCCTGTCATTCCGAGAGAAGAGCCCGCTAGTCTTTGAGACAAAAGGCTCATTAACGCAGCTTCTTAATTCGTTCTGTTTGGCTAATTACGTCAGTCAAACGGATACCAAACTTGTCGTTTACTACAACCACTTCACCGTGAGCAATCAAGGTACCGTTTACCATCACATCCAGTGACTCACCGGCAATTCGATCAAGCTCAACAACCGAACCTTGGTTCAATTGAAGTAGGTTACGAATACTGATCTGAGAGCGACCCACTTCCATCGAAATGGTCACTGGGATATCCATAATGGTATCCAGCTTACGACGCTCATCTTCAGAAATCGGAGACGATGAATCGGTTAGCTCATCAAGTGGTGCCGCGAGCACATCATCAACATCAATTGACGGCGCTGAAGGGTCTTCACCAAGTGCTGCAGCCCATTCGTCTGCTAGCTTTTGATCTTCACTAGGTTCCATTACCAATTCCTATACTTTTATCTATTTTGCTATTCGTCATCATCGCTATTTTCTAGCTCAGACATTAAGTCTTTGCCTAGAAAGGCGAGATCAGTTTTGACCACATGTGGTCTTTGAATTTTTTCAGAAATCTGCACCGCGAGCTTTTCACCCGAACGACCCATTTTCACACGGTACGTCGGCAGTTCTTCAACAAACATGGTCGCGTGTTCAGGCATATTCATTGGAATCACATCACCTGGGCGCAACTCCATTAAGTCGCGCAAGGAGATGTCTTGCTCTAGAAGGTTGACACGGAAGTTAACAGGCACGTCCATGATTTCATCACGCAGTGCTGTGCTCCAACGAACGTCGGTTTCCATTTTATCTGATTGAACACCCGCATCCAGTAATTCACGGATCGGTTCTACCATTGAATAAGGCATTACAACGTGGAAGTCACCACCACCACCATCTACCTCGATGTGGAACGAACTCACGACGATCACTTCTGTTGGGCTCACAATATTCGCCATACTTGGGTTCACTTCAGAATCCAGGTATTCAAATTCAACCCCCATCACTGGAGACCAAGCTTCTTTGTAATCTTCAAAAACAATTTTCAGCAGCAGCTGGATAATACGTCTTTCAGTCGGCGTAAATTCACGACCTTCAATCTTGGCGTGGAAGCGACCATCACCACCAAAAAAGTTCTCTACGAGAATGAAAACAAGACGTGCTTCCATGGTGATCAGCGCCGTACCTTTTAACGGACGGAAACGCACCATGTTTAAACTGGTGGGTACATACAATGTGTTTTGGTATTCGCCAAACTTCATCATCTGTACGCCGTTGATCGACACTTCAGCCGTTTTACGTAACATATTAAACAAGCTGATACGCATATGACGTGCGAAGCGCTCGTTAATAAGTTCAAGGGTCGGCATTCGACCACGGACGATTCGATCTTGAGATGAGAAGTCGAAATTGACCGCGTTGTCATTTTCGGTTTCTAAGACGTCTTCAACTTCTTCAACATCGTCAACACCGTGTAATAGCGCATCAATTTCGTCTTGGCTTAATAAATCGGTCACAAATTACCTATTGAATTACGAAGTCAGTGAATAGCACTTTTTCAATCACAGGCTGGCCAACAGCTTGAGACAGACTGGCTTTAATATCTTCAGTCGCCTTGTCACGCAGTTCAACTCGCCCTGTTGGGGAACGCAGTTGGTCAACCGATGCCGAAGCGAACGTTGCTAGCAGTGTACTTTCGACAAGTGGAGAGTGGTAACGCGCGAGATCTTCATTCTTACTTCCGCGCACCATCAACTGTGCTTTTATCTGGACTAGGCGATCTTTTTTATCACCAGTCACATTGAACAAGAAAGGCTGAGGAATATTAACATACATAACAGGCTCAGCAGCGACCACAGCAGTAGCAGGTTGAGACTGAGATTCAGAAGCACCATCATCTGAGCCTAGGAAAAAGAACAGTGCACCACCAACGCCAAGCAGTAAAACGACTACGGCAATTATGATGATTAGGAGCTTACTTTTCTTTTTAGCTGGATCTAGTTCTGCGTTCATACTGTTCTTTAACTTCCTGTAACTTCCACTAACGAGCTGCTATAGGCCTGATATTAGGCATAATAACTAATTCCATCACGCTTTGATGCGACATTCAATTCAAGATTGCTGCCGCTATCAAGGTTTTCATCACCTTGAGCATCATTTGGGCGGCTAGAGCCGGATTGTTGCTCACCATTGTTGTATCTATCTTGCCCTTGACCTGAATTCTGTTGCTGAACAGACGAATCAGCGAGCTGCATACCTTGTTGAGCAAGCATTTCTCTTAAACGAGGTAAGGTTTGCTCTATCACATCCCTCGCCTGTTGGCTGTTCACTGTGAAATGAACGCTTGCCACATCATTATTCATGGTCATTCGAATCTTCATTTGCCCCAACTCTGGTGGGTCGAGGCGGATATCTAAGTTCTTAAGGTTCTTAGACATCATCATTTGCACTTTTTCCGCCACCTGCTCATTCGCGAGTTCTTTAGTCAGCTGTAAAGGTGCTTGTTGAGCAGCTTGAATCTCAGCTCGGGTTGGCGCAGAACCCGCCGTTGCAGCGCCTTGAACACCCGCTGCAGAAGCAATCTGTTGAGCAAATGTCGAATCTTTAGAGTCTTCTTTAGCACCCGCTTTTCCAAGACCAGACAGTGCCGCTGCTCCCGCTCCCGCTTTAAGTAACATGTCCGTTGAGCCGGCTTTGGTCGCGGCAGGTGCTGCATTCATCACCACCCCTTGCGCAGTTAAAGCAGGGTCTAACGCAGCTTGTTGTTGAGGTGAAGCAAGGTTAGCTTGTTGAGCCGCAGCCTGTTGGGCCGCGTGCGCATTATTGGCGTGCAACATTGTCGCCTTGTCTGAAACAGCATTGGCGGCAGTTTGAGACGAGGCCTGTGATGTCGCTTGCTGAGCAGCGGTCGCGACAGCTGCTGTCGATGCTACTGCCGCTAAGGCCTTAGCTTCATCCGAATCTGCGTTATCCCAATCAATCGCGGTTGGGTTACCTGAGGTGCCAGTTGCGTTCGGGGCTTGGCTTAGTACAGCAGTAGCTTGCTGTTGAACGTTGGCGAGCTGTTGATTCAGCACTTCTATGTTAGAGGTGGCTTTAGCTAAGGCAGCTTGCTCGTCAACCGACAACTTAGCGCCGCTTTGTTGCTTTTGTAGCAAACCGTCCACAACAGACTGCTCTGACTCAATTTGAGCATTCAATTGGTTCAGCGCTTTAGTATGAGCATCAACCTGTTTCGCTAGCTCGAGTTCAGCTGGTGAGAGTACTTGGCTTTGATCGGTAGTAACCGTGCTGGCCGCATTTTTCTGGTTCAGCTCTCGGCTCATGCTTGCTTCGATCTGCTCAGGGGTCACACCCTTGTCCATTAGCTGTCGGATTTCATCATCAGTCAGCTGAGAAACACCCTTACCGCCAGTAAGCACCGCAATTTCAGAGTCCACTTCAAGAGCGCTGTCTGTGTTTGCCGTATTATTTTGTTGTGTCGCCTGACCCGCAACGGAGGCACCTGCAATAGGAGCTGCCGCGATATTGCCTTGAGCTTGGTCTATCTGAGCTTGCTGAGGCAAGCCTTTGCCGTTCGGTGTCTTATTAAGCGTTTTGTTTGCCTCATCCAACTGACCAAGCAATTTATTGCCTTCGCTCATTGCTGCGTTGGCTTGAGAAGCATCTTTGGCTTGTAACTCTGCAGTTTGATCTTTTGAATATTGAGCAGCAGAAGCCGATTGAAGCTGTTCACCTTGAGATTGAGTTTTCTCAGCAGAGGTGTCATCACCCGCCATGTTCGATGAGGTTTTGTCTTTCGACTGTGACTCAGATTCAGGCGTTTGTTCAACACCTGACTTATTGGTCGTTGCATCTTCAACAGACGCCTTTTCAGCGCTTACTGTTGTACCAGCTTGTTTGGCTTGAGCCTCGCTAGTCGCATCTGTGCTCTTTGATTCAGCTGAATCACCTTGCGTTTTCCCCGCCGACTCACGGTTAGCCTTTTCAGAAGACACGCCACCTTCAGCCGAGGTTTGTTTGCCTTCAGATTTTGAAGCACTTTCTGCGTCTTTTACTGCAGCCTTGCTGTCACTTTCTTCAAAGCCGAGCGCTTCTTTAAACGACTCAAAAAAACCTTTTGAATCGCCGGTTTCTTCTACCTTTGAAGCGGCAGAACCGGTGTCCAACAACGATGACGTTTTGTTGGTCGCTGAATTTGAGGAAGGACTAACATTCATATATACAAGCTCTATCTACTAGCTTTGCTGCCACAAACTCGGCAACAAAAAGAAAGTCGGGCGCTTTTCATACCTTTGGCAGGCAAAAAAGGCGCAATTTTATATAAAACGGAGCAAGAAACATGCCTATAAGTTTCGATACTACAATCTAGCGAATATCACCGATGTCATTCGTGGCTTAGGATCACATCTTCTTTCGGCTATACAACAGCGTTGAGAACTCATCCATCTGTTTTTGTTCTCTTTGATCTTGCAGTCTGGCTTTCTCTTTCTGCTTTTTCTCCATCAACCACTCGTAAGATTTGCGTTTTTTACGCAGTTCCATCCAGTAGTTCTGGCAGTTATCGACCTGATTTTTAAAGTGATGCTCTGCTTCCCTCTGTTTAGAAAGCGTTTCATCCAATTGGGTTAAGAAGCGATTCAAGTGACCATATTGACTGGCGGTTAGCCCAGCCTTGCCACGATCGACCAATTGCTGACAGTAATCCAGTCGATACTTTTCAATCTGCGCGACCTGCTCGTAATAACCTTGTAGCTCTGCATTGGCTTTATTCAGCGCTAATACGGCTTGGTTTTCTTGGTCTTTGGCTTGATCGAGAAGAAACTCTAATGCGTTATCCATGACTAACCTTTCTCATTCGTTAGCCACCTAACACATGCTTCAACATGTTGACACACATGTCGTAAGGAACCGTTTCTTTCATCTTCTGCTGTAAGTACTCGTCCAGTTTCGGCTTCAAGGTGAAGGCGCTATCAATCGCAGGGTCAGTACCCGGTTTGTAAGCACCAATCGATACCAAGTCTTGGTTTTTGCGACAAATAGACAGCACTTGTCTGACCGCTTTCGACATCAAGACATGTTCTTCGGTGGTGATTTGAGGCATCACACGGCTGACGGATTTCTCAACATCAATCGCAGGGTAATGACCCGCATCTGCCATCTCACGCGACAACACAACGTGACCATCAAGAATCGCTCGCGATGCATCGGCAATTGGATCTTGTAAGTCATCTCCTTCGGTTAACACGGTAAAGAAAGCGGTGATCGAGCCTTGTTCATCGTTGCCGTTACCCGCACGTTCTACCAGCGCAGGAAGCTTAGCAAATACTGAAGGCGGATAACCTTTAGTTGCTGGCGGCTCGCCAACAGATAGTGCGATTTCACGCTGAGCTTGTGCAAAACGGGTCAGTGAGTCCATAAAGAGCAGAACATCTAAACCTTGGTCACGGAAGTATTCCGCCACCGTTAGCGCCGTTTGACAGCCCTTCAATCGCATCAATGGTGATGAATCGGCAGGCGCAGCAACCACTACCGACCGTTTACGACCGTCTTCACCGAGAATCTCTTCGATAAATTCTTTTACTTCACGTCCACGTTCACCGATTAGACCAACTACAACCACTTGCGCAGTTGTACCTCGGGTCATCATGCCTAATGTTACGGATTTACCGACACCAGAACCCGCAAACAGACCAATACGTTGCCCTTTACCTACCGTCAGCAAACCGTTAATCGCCTTTAAGCCAACATCAAGCGGCTCAGAGATTGGTTTACGTGCTAGAGGGTTAATAGGCTCTGCATTAAACGAAGCGCGTTGCTCGGTATAGATTGGGCCAAGTCCATCTAGAGGATTACCGACACCGTCAATGACACGACCAAGCAATTCCATCCCGACAGGAATGCCACTTTCAGAGGTCATTGGTGTGACGCGAGCACCGGGTAAGATCCCTGTGATTTGTTCACTCGGCATCAAAAATAGGTTATCGCCAGAGAAGCCAACCACTTCAGCTTCCATCTGACCAGACATAGTTTCAACCAAGCACAAGCTACCAATAGGCGCTTTACAGCCGGTTGCTTCAAGGGTTAAGCCAACAACGCGTACTAGCTTACCGGAAGCAACGGGGCGTGACTTTAGCCCTTCGATTTTGTATTGACTGAGACGATTTGCTAACTCAAGCATTACACATGGCCTTGATGACGATTGGCGCCGCAGAAGCTTTGAATCACATTCTTCACGCGCTCTTCCATTCGATAGTTGACGCTCGATTCACCCGCTTCGATTTGTACATCGCCACGGTTGAGTGCAGGCTCGGCAACTAACGTCCAATTGCGGCAATCCAATTCGGTTTCACCATACGCAGACCGAATAATCGCAACGTCTTCAGGGTTAAGCTTCAAGGTGATAGCGTGACCAGAGATTGGCAGTGACTCGACCGATTCTTTCACGGTATCTAAGATAATTTGTGGGTTGGTTTGAACTTCAACATGAACCACTTCTTTAACCATGGTTAACACCATGTCGACAAGTTGCTTCTCAACCTGAGCATTCATTAGCTCCAAAGGTTGAGCAAACTGGTTCGCAAGTCCCATAAAGATGGCGACTTGCTGTTGGATATACTCTTGACCAGCAGTCACGCCTTCAAGCTTACCAGCTTCATTACCTTCGGCATGGCCAGCGGCAAAACCTTCTTCTTTGCCCTTTTCGTAGCCCTGCTTGAAGCCCGCTTCTTGGCCTTGATGCAGGCCTTCTTGATAAGCGCCCTGCTTAATCAGTTCGATTTGCTCTTCGGTCAGAACAAGCTCTTCATCTTCAATGGCTTCTTCTACCGTAGGCATCCAACCCGGATCGTAGTTAAACGCCGTTTCTTTGGCTTGTTTACTCACATCAGAGGTGTAGTCAGGCAGCCCCCATTTCTGAGGTTGGGCAACCGTATTATCTTCTTCAGGGCGAAGGAAGCCGCGTTTTCTATCACCTGACATATCAGTACCTATCTATGAGTGAGTCAAACTGCATCGTAAATTCAAGCAGTTAAACTTAATTAATCTGTGGTTCGAGATTGGATAAAGAAAAGCCCCAACGGTGTGGGGCTTTTGAGGTTTCTGTATTAAAGGAACTCGTCGGCGCCACCAGACAGCATAATCTCGCCACTGTCGGCCATCTTCCTCGCGATACCCAAAATCTCTTTCTGCGCCGCTTCTACATCAGAGACTTTCACTGGCGGCATCGCCTCAATATCGTCTCTCATCATATCGGCAGCACGTTTAGACATGTTCTTGAAGATCTTCTCACGCAGACCTTCATCAGCACCTTTAAGCGCTTTCTGTAGAATGTCTTGTGGAACATCACGCAGCAGTCGTTGAACACCTTGGTCATCAACTTCAATAAGGTTTTCAAAGACAAACATAAGATCTTGAATCTGAGTTGCCATGTCTTCGTCTTGATCGCGGATTTGATCCATCAAGACACCTTCGACGTTGTTGTCCATGTAGTTCATGATCTCAGCCGCCGCTTTCAGGCCACCAATTTTGGCTGCTTGCGCACCAGCTTGACCCGCAAACTGTTTCTCCATGATTTCGTTCAGTTCAGCAAGTGCTGACGGTTGAACTTCTTCAAGGTTAGCAATACGCATCATCAGATCCAGACGAACACGCTCTGGGAACTGAGACAATATCTCTGCCGACTGATCAGCATCGAGATAAGACAATACAATCGTTTGAATCTGCGGGTGCTCGTTGATAATGATGCTCGCCACCTGACGAGGATCCATCCACTTAAGAGAATCCAAGCCTTTAGAGCCAGTTCCCAGAAGAATTTGGTCAACAAGGTTATTCGCCTTGTCTTCACCCAGAGCAGCCACCAGCGCATTACGCATGAAGTCTTCGCTGCCCATACCAATGTTGGTGTACTTCTGAATATCATCCAAGAAAGCACGGTGCACTGCGCCTACCTTCTCTTGTGATAAATCCGTTGCACGAGCCATCGCACTACCCACACGCTGAACCTGTTTAGGTTCTAGGTGACGAATAATACCAGCAGCATCTTCTTCATTTAAACTAAGCAACAAGATCGCAGCGCGCTCATCGCCTGAGATAGAGCCGATATCCACGCTAGAGACATCAAGCACTTCACCGCCTTCAGTTTGTTGTGGAACTATTTCGTTAGCCATCTACCATCCAATTTTTAACTACTTGAGCTGCTAGCTCTGGTTCATTCGCTACTAGTGCACGTACTGCTTTGAGCACGTCCTCGTCTTTATGAAGATTTGGCAAGTCGATACTTGAACCAAATTCGAACAACTCGCCACCTTCAATATCACCACCAATTAGGCTGGTCTCGCCGTCGGCACCAATTGGCATACCGTCAGGGCCATACATTTGTTCATCGTTGTCAGCTGCTGGGTTAAGCAGTTTCTTCATTGCAGGGCGAACAAGGACTAATACCACCACAATAATAACGAGCGCACTCGCAAACCAACGCACCCAATCATTGAAGTTTGGATGTTCCCAAATTGGCACATCAGCGACAACATCAGTGACTTGAGGTGCAAACTGCATGCTTAATACGTTGAGCAAATCACCACGAGTTTCATCAAAACCGACCGTACCAATCAGAACTTGGCGAATCGCATTGATCTCGCTCGCTGGAATTGGCGTATGAACCACTTCACCTGTATCTGGGTTCAATGATTGACGGTCTTTAATCGCAACAGAAACCGTCTGACGGTTCACCGTACCTGTCTGTTTACGCTCGTGACTGATGGTTGTATCAAGCTCGAAATTTCGGGTCGCTTCTTTGTGAACTGAACCTTGGCCCGTCAAAGAACCATCTTTCATCTGGGCAACGTCTTGCGGGATTGAGGCATCAGCAGGAGGCTGATTACTCAACGCGCCAGGAATGCCCGCCACAGTATTACCGTTATTATAATCTTCTAACGTGTATTCGCTTCGTGTTGCCGGAGTGTTCGGGTCAAAACGCTTTCTCGTTTGCTCCACAGCACTGAAATCGAGCTGAATATCAACCTGAGCGGTATAGTTACCAAACCCAAGAATCGGAATCAGGATAGAGTCAATTTTCTCACGCAGCGCTTGCTCTTGGTTGCGCTCTAACTCATGTTCTTTACGACGCGCCGCTGACATTGGATCCTGAGAACCTGAACTTAGCAGTCGACCGTGTTGATCGGTTACGGTAATGCGTGAAGTTTTCATTCCCGGAACGGCACTCGCCACCATATCCACAACAGAATCGACCTCTTGCTGCTTGAGGTTAGTTCCTGTTTTTAACGTTAGGAATACAGAAGCAGAGGCTTCTTGGTTATGGCGCACGAACACGCTTTGCTTCGGCAAGGCTAATAAAACCTGCGCTTTACGCACTTGCTTCATCTGCTCAATGGCTTTCGCAAGCTGCCTTTCTCGGCTTAACTTAAGGCGCTCTTGTTCTAAACGTTGTGATACACCGAAACCCATGTCTTGCATGAGGATGTCATCACCCGCGTTTCGCTCTTGGTTCAAACCCGCTCGTACCATATTCAGCTTCAACGAGTTGTACTCGCTAGCAGGAACAGAGATGGTATTGCCTTCAAGAGAGTACTCAATCTTTTGTAGATCTAAGTAATCAAGAACCGGGATTAACTCTTCTGTTTCGTAGGCCCCTAATGGACGCATTTCTGGCTCTTTAACCCAGAAAAACAGCATCACAATCAGCGCTACACAGATAGAGATAGAAAGGACTAAGACGACCTGACGAAGTAAATCAAGGTCACCTACGGCCATATCGAACTTCGATGAACTGCGCTCACCTAGATCGGGATTTTGCCCTTCGCCGTCTAGCTCAGAGCCTGCAATAAGTGCGTGGTCGTTGCTATCGTTTACGGTTAAATCTGTTGTTTGACTATTATCTGCCACTACTTAACTACCTAACTTATACCGGCATGTTCATCAGCTCTTTGTACGATTCGACCAATTTATTTCTAATTTGGATCGTCGCCTCAAAAGCCACACTAGATTTATTACGAGCAATCATCACGTCTGATAGAGACACGCTTTGGTCACCACTATCAAAACGAGCTTGAAGATCACCTGAGGTCTTCTGTAATGAGTTCACATTATTGATGGCATTAGTCAGCATGTTGCCAAAATCTGCACCGACCGCTTGCCCCGTTGCTGCGGGACGCGCGCTGGCAGCTTCGACCATCATTGCCTGCATTTCGCCTTGTAAACCATCTATTCTCATCTACTACCTCAGGAGTCAAAATTATGACCATCTATTTAGCTGTATTATTGACATAGCAATTAGCGTGCCACACATTAAATTGACTAGATATCGTATTACACTAGTCAGAAAGCTGACACTACTAATCTATCCTCAGTTTGGGATATCTATTCCAGCATCGCGCATTTTCGCCAACTTATAACGCAATGTACGAGGGCTAATACCGAGCTTTTCCGCCATATCTTTGCGTCGGCCATTGCACGCGATCAAGGTTTCAAGAATGATCGCATACTCTTGATCTCTAAGCTCATTACCGAGTCCTTCGCTACTAGCAGCCACTTTACTGATTGGATTGGCTTCAGCAATCGGCTTAATGTCTGGCGCCGCAACGTCATTACCTTCAACGATTTGTTGTAGGCTGCTTGCATCTTGCCAATCGACACCTTCAAGCAGAATGTGCTCACCAGAGATATTCTCTTGCTCGCTTAAGATTAACGCACGCTGTACCACGTTATCTAATTCACGAACATTGCCCGGCCACGGATAATTGACGAGTTTGCTGATCGCTTGCGCCGACATCACTGGCACTGGCATGCCAAGTTTGGTGCAGTGGCGCTCAACTAAGTGCTTGGCTAAAGGCTCAATATCGCCTTTGCGCTCACACAGTGGTGGCCAAGAAATTGGGAACACATTCAGTCGGTAGTATAAATCTTCACGGAAATTCCCTTCAGAAACATACTGTTTAAGATCTCGGTTACTGGTCGCTAACACACGAACATCTAACTTGATGCTCTTACGGCTACCTAAGCGCTCAACCTCGCGCTCTTGCAAGACACGCAGTAGTTTGGCTTGAAGGCTAAGATCCATTTCACTGATCTCATCCAACAAAATCGTGCCGCCTTGCGCTTGTTCGAACTTACCCGGACACGCTTGAATAGCGCCAGTAAATGCGCCTTTTTCATATCCAAATAGAGTCGCTTCCAACATATTGTCAGGAATTGCCGCACAGTTTATTGCGACAAACGGACCATCTTTGCGACTAGAGGCATTGTGAATATAACGAGACATCACTTCTTTACCTGAACCACTAGGTCCAAGCACCATGACATTAGCGTCTGTTTTCGCAACTTTATCGGCTAGCATCATTAGCTTAATGCTTTTCTCATCGGCAACGATGGCATCACCATTGTCGTCCGATTTTACGGGAGCGTAGCGGCTCACCATATTTAACAATACTTCCGGCGCAAATGGCTTCGCCATGTAATCGATCGCGCCCTCTTTCATTGCTGCAACGGCGTCTTCGATGTTAGCGTAAGCTGTCATCAACAACACTGGTAAGTTTGGCCAATGCTGCTTGATGTTTCTCAGTAGCGCCAAGCCGCCCATACCTGCCATTTGAACGTCAGACACAACAATATCAACGGAGTTGGATTTTAATTTGACCAGAGCATCTTCCGCACTATCCGCTTCCAGCCATTCATAGCCAGCCAGCGCGAGAGTGTCGACAAGGGCTTCGCGTAGACCTTCATCATCTTCGACGATTAACACTTTGCTTTGAGCCATAGGATTCTCCAGTGTAAATTCAGTTAAAACTTATTAGTCTTCAGTAGAAGCGCTTCTTTCTAGCGGCAAGCACATAGTAAAACATGCGCCATCACCTTCTTCTGAGATCAATTCCAGTCGGCCTTCATGCGCTCGACATACCATTTGTACAACCGCTAAACCTAAACCTGTCCCTTGAGAACGAGTGGTAAAGAATGGTTCCATAATTTTACCTTGAAGCTCTTTCGGTACACCGGGGCCACTGTCTTGTACTGATATCTTAAGCTCGCCGTTTACTGGTCTAAAAAACACATCAATCTGCGATTCCTTGCCAGCAATTTGGACCGCATTCAAAACCAGATTACTTAATGCTGATGCGATGGCGTTGGCGTTACCAAACATTTGAGTCTCTTCGCCTTCAACTTCTTGGCAGTAATCAATCTGGTTGGATTTCAGTGCCGCTTCCACCATAGGATGAAATTCGGTAATCAATTCAGCGACAGTAAATGGCTTAACCACCTTGTTGTCGCCACCTTTGGCAAACAACAGCATGTCATTCACTTGCTTCTCTAAGTCATGCAATCTATCCATAAGCTTAGATTGAAAACGTGTCTTTGTTGCCGGTGGCAGATTTGGCGCGGCAAGGTTGGATGCATACAACATCGCACTAGAAAGCGGCGTACGAACCTGATGGGCAAGCGAGGCCACCATTCTGCCTAATGACGACAAGCGTTGAAGATCACTAACGCGAGACTGTAAAAGACGAGTTTCTGTCAGGTCGGTAATCAAGATAAGTTGACCCGTGGTAGAAGCTGAAATCGCCAAACGTACTTTTCGTCCGTTTTTCAATGAGATCTCATGACCATCATCGTCTTTAGGGTCGAACGCACTTTGAATGACCGAAAACCACTTCTCGCCTACGAGCTCTACCCCAAGAATGCGGTGCGCTTCTGGGTTGGCTTCTCTCACTTCGCCATGTGTATCTAACAAGATGACCCCTGCTGGCATCACATCGAGCACTTGCTTATAGCGCTCTACCTGCTGCTCAACAGAATCTAGATGTGATTGATTTTCTGGTTCGTTAGATACGTGCATGTCAAAAATTTGCCTCAAATACTAAAACAGCCTGACACGTAAAACACGAATCAGGCTATTTGCTATATTTATCACATAGTTAAGCAAGCAACAACTCGACTATGGTTTATCAGTTCACTTAGCTAGCGTTACGAAACAGCTAAAATGTGCGTGCGAGTTTTCGTTTTCATCTAAAAACTGAGCACTAACGCTGCAAGTTATATTTACGCATTTTTTCAACCAAAGTGGTTCTGCGCATTCCAAGCATGTCAGCCGCACGAGCAACAATACCGCCCTGCGCTTCCAATGCTTGGTTGATCATATTCACTTCCATATCCGCGAGCAGCTCTTTCAGGTTTACCCCTTCTGGTGGTAGCTCTTGAGGTGCATTTGCGTTGTCAGCGATATCATCTTGCTGATCAAAGCTGAAATCTTCTGAGAACAAGTCAGCCAGTGCATCACGCTCTTGTTCTTCTTCGGACACAAAGCTATTAAACTCAGGCTGGAACTCAGGAATATCGCTGTATCGATACTTAGTTGGCAGATGGTTTACATCAACCAAGCTATTTGGATAGAGGATAACCATACGCTCAACTAGGTTCGCTAATTCACGAACGTTACCTGGCCAATAATGCTCCATCAAAGAGTTAATCGCGCGAGGTGTAAAGCAAATAGGCATGCTGCCTTCCGCTTCCATTCGTGTCATTAGCTCTTGAAGCAACAGCGGAATGTCTTCTTTGCGATCTTGCAGCGCCGGCATTTCAATCGGGAATACATTCAAACGGTAATAAAGATCTTCACGGAACGAGTCATCTTCGATCATATCTTCAAGGTTGCGGTGTGTTGCCGCAATCACGCGAACATCAGCTTGAATCGTGCTGTTGCCACCTACACGCTCAAAGCATCGTTCTTGTAAGACGCGTAGCAGCTTAACCTGCATCGCCATTGGCATATCGCCAATTTCATCAAGAAACAGTGTGCCACCTTCAGCCAATTCAAAGCGGCCTTTACGTGCAGTAATCGCACCCGTAAATGCGCCCTTCTCATGGCCGAACAGTTCGCTTTCTAATAAGTCTGGCGGAATTGCGCCACAGTTCACTGGCACGAAAGGCCCTGAACGACGTTTAGAGTGATAGTGAATGTTACGCGCTACGACTTCTTTACCCGTGCCTGATTCACCAAGAATCAGCACATTCGCTTCTGTCGAAGAGACTTGTTCAATTAAGTGACGTACTTCTTGAATGCCAGCACTTTGACCGACTAGGCTGCGAAACAGTGTGTTCTTACGTGCCGAAGAGACAACTTGAACCCCCTTACGGCCTAAGAAGTCTTTACAGTGTCTTAATGCATCACTTAGTTGCGGGTAGTTAAGAGGAAGTTCAAGTTCACCAACAAAGTTAGTGAGCTCGTCAACCGGGTGATTATTTTTGCCAATCACTAATAGTGGGATGTGATTGGCGTGAACAAGCTTTTCATTCAGTAATGCGTTGAAGCCTTTATTTTTAATTGAGCCAATGATGCAGCCGGCCCACTGTTGTGACCAGTCAACCTTGCGCGCTTGTTCAGAGCTGATTACTTCGCAGCTCTCTCCTACAAACTCTAATATTGTGCTTAAATTGTGACGATCTTGAGCGTTATCGTCGACGACAAGCAGTTTTGCCAAACCTTGCATAAGTAGGAATTATTGCCTTTATTTTGGTGCGATGCGGAAAAACAGTGAGCGACATAGTCCGTAAAACAGTGAGAAGTATCAATGATTATGGTCTACGTGGACAAATTTAGGAAATCAGCAACGAAAAAAGCCATTAGGCTATCTAATGGCTTCTATTTTATTTGATTAAAAAAATAAGGCAACCAACCAATTAAGGGATATGAGATTGGTTAAAACTGCAATTTTTCTTTAAATACCTACGTCAGCGGACGTCAAGTTGTGATATTCGTTCGGAATTTGGTCCCAAGCGCTCTTAATTTCACGAATAATATCGATAACATCATCAATAGGCTGTGGGTCATTTTTGTGATTTGCCGCAGAAATTTGCGTGATCATGAACTCATAAAGTTGATCTAGGTTTTTTGCAATATCGCCACCATCGTCCATAGATAGGCAACTACGTAGGCTAATAATGATATCTAGAGCCTTACCAAGTCGCTCACCTTTCACTGGGATGTTACCAGCTTGCATTGCCGCTTTGCCTTGAATCAGACGCTCGATAGCGCCTGCCATTAGCATTTGTACAATTTTATGCGGTGAGGCAGCTGTTAGCTGACTATCCACTGATACCTTTTTATATGCCTGTAAAGAACCGCGCATAGTAAACCTCTTCTATAAAAACTTTTTGTATTGTTGAACTGATTTAGCGCCGTGACGGTATTTGTGTAGGGTTTTACCTACTCGACTCGTCTCAGACTGCATCAATTCGACCAATTTTCTGGTTCTGGTAATGGCTTCAAACCATTCAGAACTTTGCTTAACGTCGGGGTGTGAGTCGATTAATTGAAGCACGTTTTGCAATAACTGTTCTCTGTTATCGACAAGCTGCGTTATTTCTTCAGCATTAATTTCACTAAATTCGAGCTTAGAGATAATTAGTTGATCTAGTTCACAAAGCTCTTGAAGCTGGCTATTCATCGATTAGCCCAACGCATTCATCATACTACCCAGCTGAGATTGCATCTTACTGGTCGCGTCTTGCATAGCTGTAAACTTAGAGTGGGTACGACTCTCCAAGCTATCCATGCGGCGATCGAGCGCGCTTTGGTCATCCGCTAAGCGGTAGTTTTGCTCGACTAAGCTCTTTTCTCTTGTACGAATCGAGCCTGTGATACCTGTGATACCTTGAATCGCGTCTTCGACTTTTTTAGCAAAACCGTTGTTGCCACCGAAGAACTCTCCCAGCTTATCGAAGTTGTTGTTCAGTTGGCGGTCGAGCATGTCGTAGTTGATCTCTAACGAACCTTGTCTTGTGGTCGTGATACCAAACTCGGTCAAAGACTTTAGGTTGTCCGGCGCGCCTTCAATGCTTGATGAGAACACACCTTTTAATCGTGAGTCAGCGTTACGCACGGTACTGTCACCAGACAACGGCCCTTTTTGGCCAGTCGTTGGGTCAACGCCCGCCAAGTTTTTAGACACTTGGTAAAACTGATTGTAAGAATTAACAAAAGCTTCAATGTCTTGGCGAACACTATTACGGTCGTACTCCACACCAATCTCTGCCGGCGGCTTATCTTTGGGGGTTTTTCCTTTTACCGTAATATCGATGCCTTCCACGGCATCTTCAATTACATTGTTGTTACTTGAGAGCTGAGCTACGCCATCCAAGACAACCATTGAATCTTGTCCGGCTTGAACTTCCGTCATACCACTGTAAGTATCAAAAGACTCTTGAGCCTGAGCTAGGTCAGCTTGTGCTTTATCGACCTTTTCTAAAAGCTCACGCTCTTCCGGATCGAGTTTGGCACGCTCAATCTTTTTGGCTTGTTCAGCGGTCAATTCGCCTTTTTGAACTTTCTCTGCCAGCTCTGCTTTTTCTTGTGAGATCTTTTCTTCGATACGAGTTTGTTCAGCCTCAAGCTTCTGCTGGGCTTCTTTTGGCGTCACGTAGGAATCTGTCAATGTACCTGAGGCAGCATTTGACCACCCCGGAACATCGGGGGCTTTCTCTATCGCTTTTTCATCAAGCTCAAGTTCTGGTGTGTAGTAAGAATCAAGAAGCGTACCTGAGGCAGTTTCTGTCCAACCTGGAATATTGTCTTCAGGCATGACAGATTTTGCCGCTTTAGCTGCGTCAAGGGCGGCTTGGCCGTCGGCGGCGGCTTGTTCGCCGTAGCTAAGACTTTGAGAGTCTTCGTCAGCAACGGAGGTAGAATCGGTTTGGGATGCAGGGATGACATTGCCGTCTTCATCGAGTGTTTCACTCGCATTAGGATCATCATTCGAAATCGCGTCATCAACGAGTTGTGCTGCTTTTCCTGCAGGAGTCAGAGCAAGAACGTCTTGAGCGGCAAGGCGAGCTTTCTCTAGCGCTTTAACACGCTCTTCTAGGGTTTTGTATTCGAGTTTTTTGAGAGGGTTGGCAGCATCAGATTCGACATTAATGCTGATCTGCTGATCGGAACCGGACTGGTTCGAGGCAACAATAAGTCGCGGGCCTTCAACATCATTAATAACAGATGCGCGAACGCCTGGGTTGCTATCTGCGCCATTTATGCTGCGAACGATATCGATCAGTTTCGATCTATCGCCAACTTGCACATCAAAGCTGTCATCACCAAGCGAAACCTGCAGCTTACCTGGGCCAAATTTCATGTCTTCTGATAGCACATCAGAAGCCACTTTATGGCTTTGGGCAAGCTGCAACACATCGATGGCATATTTGCCAGCGATCGCTTCGGTAGTCGCGGTTGCAGAGACAAGCGCTTCATCGGTACTTTCCACTGTTCGCACAGCAAAAGCTTTTTCCTGACGAAAGTTTGTCATCAGGTTTTTCATCGAATCAAGGGATTCTCTGAGTCTTCCATAGGCACTAATGCTGGTATCGATTCGCGTTCGTTCATTGTCGATTCGTTGCTGTTTAGGTACACGCTCCGAATCAACAATTTTGCTGACCATGGAATTGATATCCATGCCAGACGAAATCCCCATTGGGCCAAAACTCATTAAACCACCTCAATAATACGACTTAAACCTTCACCTCAAATATCCGACTATTCGAGTTTTGGGCTGCTAGGCGTCTTAGAATTTCAAGCATTTCTTCATCGGGTATTTGGCGAATAATATCACCGGTTGTGGTCTCATAAATGGTCACCACATCCCTACCTGACTCTTCATCAACCTTAAAGGCAACACCCTTATTGAGAGAGGAGATAAATTCGTTTACCTTCTCCACCATTTTGACTCGCTCTTCATCATTAAGCTCTTGTCTATGTTGAGCTAATTGAATCGCCGCTTCGGTAGCTTCCTCTTTCGATTTCTCTACCTTGTCATAAGGTGTTGCTTCTTTCAGTCGTGAAGTGCTCGACGCACTACTACCTTCATCGCTTGCAAGTTTAATGCCATTAGGTGAGCCATAAGGCTGGATGTTCGATGCGTTGGATGATATTTCCATAACACTCTCCCTCCCTCCTTTATGAGCCATACAGTAAAACTCTACCCAGAGTAGAGTTTACCGCTACTTACCGAAGTAAGTTTAGCCCAATAAGCTTAGAGCTGCTGATGGTGACTGTTTTGCTTGAGCTAGGATAGAAGTACTCGCCTGTTGTAGGATTTGAGACTTCGTCATTGCCGTTGTTTCTTTCGCGTAATCGGTATCTTTGATACGGCTCTTAGATGCATTAACGTTTTCGTTGATGTTGTCTAAGTTGCTGATTGCGTGGTCAAAACGATTTTGGAAAGCACCAAGAGATGCACGTTGGCTATCTACAGATTTTAGAGCACCATCAATGATAGATACTGCTTCATTTGCACCTGCAACCGATGTTACGTCGATGTCGTTAACAGTAACGTCTTTACCAGCACCGATACCTAGTTCACCAGCAAGGCTGCCACCGAACTCAACGTCACCTTCAACTTTTTGGCTTGATGCGAAAAGTTGCAGTTTACCGCCTTCGCCTACAGACGCTTTAACGTCTTGGCTTTGACCGTTGATGTAAGTTGCTAGCTCTTCGATGTCGTTACCTTCCTTCGCAGAAATAGACAACTCTTGCGCTTCGCCAAACTTATCGTTGTATTTGATTGTTAGATCAGCACCAGCACCTACACGCCAAGAAGCATCTTTGCCTTCTTCTACGCCATAGCTTTTGCCGCCCATGTCTTTAGTGTCAGTGCGCATGTTCCCCATAGAGAGCATTACTGCTTCACCAGAGTCAGCACCGATTTGGAAAGATTGGCTGCCGTAAGTACCGTTAAGAAGCTTGTTACCACCAAAAGAGGTCGTTTCAGCAATACGGTTAAGTTCTGTGTTTAGAGCAGAGACTTCTTCTTGGATCGCAACACGTTCAGATTTGCTGTTCGAACCGTTTGAAGATTGAAGAGAAAGGTCACGCATACGTTGCAGAATGTTGGTTGACTCATTCATTGCACCTTCAGCTGTCTGTGCAATAGAGATACCGTCATTCGCGTTTTTCACAGCCATATCTAGGCCACGGCTTTGCGACGTTAAGCGGTTAGAGATTTGTAGGCCTGCAGCATCATCTTTTGCGCTATTGATTTTATAGCCAGAAGACAAACGCTCCATTGATTTTTGAGTACCTTCAGCCGCGCTATTTAGGTAGCGCTGAGCCGTCATTGCAGACACATTTGTGCTTACATTAATCGCCATAGTTGATCTCCTTTAGGCATTTTTTAATGTACTTATGTGACTCTCACCTCACACAAATACATGTCAATTTTGTTTATGCACCAGTGTCTCTCTCACCTTACATTGGTACATATCATTTCTCTCAATCCCTTTAACGGCCCCTTAATTAGAAGCTTTAATAAAAAATGCGCTTTTTTTCATATTCTTTTCAACAACAAAGGAAAGTGTGATCGGGCTTCAATTAATAGAGCGACATTCGCTAAAGTTGCCCCATTATTTAAGTTAATGAGCGTGGTGTTGAATATAAAACCCCAAAAGATCCCTGATATCTCGTTCTACTCGATTCTTGGATGACGAAAGACTGCTTCGATGTAGTGAGCGAGGAAATCATCATTTCCCAATTCCCGTCATTCCCTACAGTGAGGAACGAACGTGATAGTGAATCTCGCTTTTTGCCTTTACCACTGTTCCAAATTTTCCACTTCGCCAAATTACAGGCAATAAAAAACCCAGCCGAAGCTGGGTTTGTTTAGCGCTCATCTCTCACCACGAGCTAATTTGTGGAAGCCTAACGTTGACGCTTTGTTTCAACAACGCTTATAGTCAACGTGGCCTTTCAATCGATTAACCTAGTAGGCTAAGTGCCGAGTTCGGTGCTTGCTTCGCTTGAGCAAGAATCGAGCTTGAAGCTTGAGAAAGGATCTGAGACTTAGTCATCTGAGTCGTTTCTTTCGCGAAGTCGGTATCTTTAATACGGCTCTTAGATGCGTTAACGTTCTCGTTAATGTTGTCTAAGTTGCTGATTGCGTGGTCGAAACGGTTTTGGAAAGCACCCAGCTCTGCACGGTGGCTATCTACGTACTTAAGTGCCGCATCGATGATTGCTACAGACTCTTGTGCGCCGCCAACAGACGTTACGTCGATAGTATCAACCGTAACTTCTTTACCCGCTTGAATGCCTAGCTCACCCGCAAGACCACCAGAGAAAGACACATCGCCGCTCACTTTGTTGTTGCCTGTGAACATTTGTAGCTTGCCGTCTTCAGTAACAGACGCTTTAACAGAATCTTGTTGACCGTTGATGTAAGTCGCTAGCTCTTCGATGTCGTCACCCGCTTTTGCGTTGATGTCGATTTCTTGTGCTTGACCAAAGTTGTCAGTGAATGACAATTTTAGGTCGTTAGAGCCCGCTTGAACGTTCCAATCTTTGTCTTTCGCGTTCTCAGTTTGGTAGCTCTTACCACCCATCTGAGCGTTATCAGAGCGCATGTCTTTCAGTTGAAGCATTACCGCTTCACCGTTATCCGCACCGATTTGGAATGACTTAGTACCGTGAGTACCGTTAAGTAGTTTGTTGCCACCAAAAGACGTCGTTTCCGCGATACGGTTTAGCTCGTCGTTCAGTGCTGTTACTTCTTCTTGAATCGCTACACGCTCAGATTTTGAGTTTGAGCCGTTTGAAGATTGTAGAGACAAGTCACGCATACGTTGCAGGATGTTTGTTGTCTCGTTCATTGCACCTTCAGCCGTTTGTGCAATCGAGATACCGTCGTTCGCGTTACGTACAGCAACATCAAGACCACGACTCTGAACGTTCAAACGGTTCGAGATTTGTAGGCCTGCAGCGTCATCTTTTGCGCTGTTGATTTTAGAACCTGAAGCTAGACGCTCCATTGATGTTTGTTGTGCGCTGTTTGCGTTGTTTAGGTAANCGGTTCGAGATTTGTAGGCCTGCAGCGTCATCTTTTGCGCTGTTGATTTTAGAACCTGAAGCTAGACGCTCCATTGATGTTTGTTGTGCGCTGTTTGCGTTGTTTAGGTAACGTTGCGCTGTCATCGCTGAAACGTTTGTATTTACATTCACTGCCATGGTGATTTCTCCAATTGATTTTCCGGTATAGCGGTTTCCGACGTCTCGGAAAACCAAAGTAGTTCTCTCAAAGTTACTTTTAATAACGGCGCGAAATTCAGAAGCTTTAGAAAAACTTTCAAAAAACCAAAAAAAAAATTACTAAATTAATATTTTTCAGACACTTAATAGTTACAGTTTTCTATAACAACTACAGACCTCAATTGATAAAAGATCTCGAACTGTTCAAAAAACAGACTGATCACAGTAGAAATAGGTCAACGTATAAAAATGATCGATCAGCAAAGATCTTCTATGCGGACAGATTTAGTACATTGAGGTCGGCTATTTTCCGCGGTAGCAGATAAAGTTAATTCAAGGTTGAGAACTGGAGTTGAGAAGCGGCCAGACGAACTAAGTAGATAGCGAAGAAACAGAAAGGTAAACGTCAGAAAGGAAAAAGCCCCTTTTCCTTTGAGAGAACCGGGGCTAGTTGGCGCGTCAGAGCCTGTGTGGAGATCATCGAGAAATGAACACATTTCCGACTCGCCGTTGCATTCTTACCGTAAAAATGGATAGCAGGTGAGAGATGAGAGAGCTAAACACCCAATAGTAAGTATGCTTGCCAGTTTCCCTTGCTGCATGGCTCACGTCTGAACACGAGCAGCAAGTTCAACCAATAACTATTGCAATAGTGACATTGCAGAGTTAGGCAATTGTTTTGCTTGAGCAAGTATTGAAGTACCCGCTTGTTGCAGAATTTGTGATTTAGTCATTTGCGTCGTCTCTTTCGCAAAGTCCGTATCTTTGATTCGGCTGTTTGAAGCGTCTACGTTCTCTTGTACGTTTGCCAAGTTATTAATACTGTGGCTTAGACGGTTCTGTTTCGCACCCAAATCAGCACGCTGTGAATCTACGTACTTCATTGCAGAATCAATCACACTGATTGCGTTCTGTGAGCCTGCAACGCTTGTTAGGCTGATATCTTGAACTGATGTAGCACGGCCTTCACTCTTAATACCTAGCTCAGATGCTAGACCACCAGAGATAGACATCGCACCATCTAGATCAGGTTCCGCTACGAATAGCTGTAAACGGCCATCATCGGTAACCGATGCGTTTACTAAATCAGATTGACCATTAATGTAAGTCGCTAGCTCTTCAATATCGTCACCCGCTTTAGTGTTGATATCTAGAACGATGTCTTCACCCGCTTTGGTTTTGAATTCAAACTTAAGATCGCTCGCTGTTGGCGGCACTTGCCAATCTTTATCTTTCGCGTTTTCTGAATCGAACGTAGTACCACCCATACGGTAATCATCTGCACGGATACTTGTCAGAGCCATGATCATCGCTTCACCAGAGTTAGAACCAATCTGGAATGAAGCTTCACCAAACGAACCGTTTAATAGACGACGACCACCAAACGATGTGGTTTCCGCGATACGGTTAAGCTCATCTTGAAGTGCCATTGACTCTTCGTTCAGTGCAGTACGCTCTGCTGGAGAGTTAGTGCCGTTTGACGATTGAATCGCTAGATCACGCATACGTTGTAGGACGTTGGTTGATTCGTTCATCGCGCCTTCAGCGGTTTGAGCAATCGAAATACCGTCGTTAGCATTACGCATTGCGACATCAAGACCACGCGATTGCGCTGTTAAGCGGTTAGAGATTTGCAGACCCGCTGCATCGTCTTTCGCGCTGTTGATCTTATGGCCAGATGACAAACGCTCCATAGAAGTCGCTAAGTCATTAGACGCTTTATTCAGGTAACGCTGCGCTGTCATTGCGGAAACGTTAGTACTTACATTAACTGCCATTTTGCTCTCCTTATGAGTTCGCAAGCTCTCTGCGAAGCGGCCAGCTTTACTCTCATATGGATAAGCACTGACCGTGTATTACTCGATAAACCCTATTCAGGATTTAAGATCTGTATTAATCATTTATAACCAATACAGATACAAGTTGTATGCCAAGTTTAATTTTGTATAAATAATTTTTTAATTAAATAAAAAATCAAAAACTTACACAAAATTAAACGCGATTATGATTATTTGTTCTTTGAGGGTGAAACAACGTATACCCTCCTGATTGCCGTTTTTTGCCGCTATCTTGAAAAACAAAATGTTTCGTACAAAAAAGCGGCAAACATTGGAGTCATTCGCACGTATGGCATAGCACATAAGGCAAAGAATCGACTCCGTGATGAACAGCAGTTCACCATTAAATACCGATTGATCATTAAATATAGTTAAACAAGGTCAGGTCTTTAGTTTTGCCAAACGCTTGTTGTGAAGCTTGGAGCGCTCGAGAGTTTTCATTGAACTCAATGATGGCTTTCGAATAATCCAAGTCTTCAAAGTTGCTTTTCGCTTTCGCCAAAGACAACTTAAAATCTTCATGTTGTTGTTCTTGAATATCCAAGGTACTCAAGCGGGCACCGACATCGGTTCTCGCCTTGGTTAAATGGATAAACGCAGCATGAAACTCTTCTGTTACTTGGTGCAATTTCGCCGTTGCCGATGCATCCGACACAGGGTTTTCTGCCTGTTCTGCCGCCTCTTTGAACGTATCAAAGATAGAGAATGTCTCTCTCGGCTCTAAGGTGATGGAATCACCCTTAGTGATCTGGCCTTTGATTTGAATATTCAGCCCTTCGTAGACAATGCCTGTCGATGGATCAAAATCTTCTGCCGCAACCACTGCGCCGTCTTTTTCAAGCTGATAAGCAAACTTACCCGTCTGCATGTCGACAAAAGTCACTTTATAAGTAGACCCATCTTCATCGCTGTTGGTCGCACGCCCGAGCAATAACTCAGACGCAGGTTCAAGCTCATATTGAGGTTCGTAATCACCGAACGGGTTGTCTATTTCCATAAACATCTTGCTGCCAGGATCATTCATCGCCATTTCAAAGCTGCTTGCCACACGCATCTTGCGTTGGTAGTCATCACCTTGATAGGTCACATTCCCTTCGTTATCTCGAAAGAAAGGCTGATTCTTCGGCTTAGTGCCCGCGAATGTATAGTTGCCCGACTCATCTTGAGAATTGGCCAAGTGTAGGAAGTTATTCGCTAGCTCTTGGATCTCACGCTTTTTCGCTAAACGGTCTTCAGGGGAAAGCGCACCGTTGATCATTTCCATCACGGTTCGCTTTGCTTCATCAGCAAAGCCTTCAGTGTTTGAGACTAATACCTCATGATGCTCAAGACGGTTTCTGACCAAAGTAATCGCATCAACATATTGCTTAAGCTGCTCTGATTGTTGACCGATGTTTTGCAAATAGTGCGTCGCTAACGGGTCATCACTCGGCGACTGCAGCTTCTTACCAGAAGCGAGTTGCGCTTGGTTGTGATGCACCTTGTTCTCTTGGCGGCGCAAGTCATTTTGTACTGACTGATAGTTGTGGAAGCTAGAAATACGATTCAACATTTATACTTCCTACCTCAGAGCCAAAATAGTATTAAAGGTGTCATTGGCTGCTTGCATGATGCGTGAAGAAGCCATGTACGCTTGCTGAAATTTCATCATATTTGCCGCTTCTTCATCGAGGTTAACCCCCGAGATCGAAGCAATACGTTCTTGAGCTGACTGCTTTTCTAGCGTTGCGATATCACTCAAGCGATTTGCCGTTGAAGACTTCAAGCCCATATTGGTATTCAAGTTATGGTAAAGGTCTAGAATCGTAGACTCACCATCGTTCAAGATCTTGCCCGTTTGAAGATCTTGCAGCTTACGTAAGTTGCCATTGTCACCTTCTGATGGGACAAGGTTTGCCGTAAATTTGTCGTTTGCCAACGCGCCTGCCGTTAACTCGAAGGTCGTGCCGTTAATCGTCACCGGCCCTTGTGGCGGATACGGTTGAGGCTGCATTAAGATATTGCCTTTTGGATCCGTCACAGCAAACTGCTCGCCCTTTGGTGACACAATCACTTCAAACTCACGCAGTTGGCCTGCCTCTAGGATTTTGAAGCCAGCGGTACCTTTGGCAAACGTTGTGGATGCTTCATAGCTTTGTGCAGCAATGTCTTTCGGATCTGTGGTTTCCATGTGAATCTGCGCGGCAAAATTACGCGTCGGACGCAGTAACAGCTTTTCACCAAGTTCAGGCGGATTACGAATTTCGACGCGCATACCATCAAGATAAAACGCGTTGCCACTCGAATCGGTCGTCACCTTAACGGTTTCGCCATTCGGCTTAGTCACGACATAATCACTGCCGTCATACTTAAGGCCGTATTCGCCACCTTTTAAGGCAGAGGTGTCATCGATATATACCGCAACATCGGCTTTTGACTGCCCACTAGCCGTAACACGAGATTTTGCCACCAGTTCTGAGTTCACATCGGTAAACAGGTCCTTACCCACGTTGCCGTTGAGATCCAAACCTTGCTCTTGAAGACTATTTACCTTGTACGAAAACGCCGTCGCCAAACGACCAAGCTCATCCATAATTGCTGGAATATGCTCGTCTCGCATGTCTAACATGGCACCGATTTTTCCGTCGATATCACTGCTGGTGATCGGTTTTAAAGACTTTCCTTCAACAATCGCCAAGCGACGCTGATGCGCATCGGGCAAGCCATCAACCATTTTCAGTTGGCTTGCTTCACTACCTGAAACCAAGGTGTGGCCATTGCCGATATGGACGTTAAATCCTTCGGCATTTGAGCGCGGCGTTACCGTTACTTTGGTGTAACCAGAAAGCTCATTAATCAGCTTTTCGTGCTGATCTCGCAGGTCGTTATGTGGCCCAGGAGTTCGCATCATTAAGCGTTGTACGTCACGGATCTCGTAAGCCAGTTGGTTAACTCGCTCGATACCCATGTCTAATTTTTTGTTCGTAGAATCAGACTGTTGGCGAACCGTTTCATGAAACTCATTCAACGTTTTACTTAATAGCCCAGCCTTTTCTAATACAACCTTTCGCGCACCAACATCATTCGGTGTATCGGCCAGTGTTTTAACCGAATCAAACCACTCGTTGAGGTTTTCAGGGATCTTCTTCGAAGCCACCGATGACAACATGCTCGACAGCATATCTAGGTTCGCTTCGGTATCACCTTTGTTGGCGGCATTGGTTGTCGATAGGTTAAGTTCATTGACGGCAAATTGATCCCAAGAGCGGCGAACATTTTCCACATGCACACCCATGCCGTAGGTTTGACCACCGTACTGGCGCGGGTCATTTACACCTTGAATCACAGATTGGCGGCTATAGCCCTCTGTGTTGGCGTTAGAAATGTTATGACCTGTGGTGTTTAGCTGTCTCTGAGCGGTAAGAACACTTTGTGCCCCTACATTCAGAAGATCCGACGCCATAATGCCCCCAAAAAACTTAACAAAATCAGGATGAACTGATTAACTACCAGTTTAAAAAGCAATATATGTGCCAATAGGGATAGATAAGAACTAAAGGACAATAATTTATTGAAGTGTAAGGAGATAACTTTGGGTAACGCGGCAGAGTTTGAGGTGATGGATAAGAAAAGAGCCTGCCAATGGCAAGCTCTCAATGTTCATTAAAGGTGATTAGTTCATCTCATCAATCTTGGCTTTAACGCGCAATACCTTATCAGCATAGTTAGGGTCAGTTGCGTAACCCGCTTGGTGAATACCTTTGATGAAATTCTCTGAGTTACCCTGGTGCTGCAATGCCGTTTCGTATCTTGGGTTTTCGTTCAAGAACTTCACATAGTCATTAAAGCTGTCTTCAAAGTTTGAGTAAGAACGGAAAGACGCCGACTCTTTAACAGCTGTTTTACCATGGAACTCAAGAGTTTGAGTCGCGACCTTATCGCCCTTCCAGCTTCTGTCCGCTTTGATGTTGAATAGGTTATTACTGTTACCTAGTGAGTTCTTAACCATTTTAGAACCCCAACCTGTCTCAAGTGCCGCTTGCGCCAATAGTAGAGATGAATCCACACCAAGCGCGCTTGCTGCTTTTTCAGCATAAGGCTTCATTGAGGTAACAAACGACTCTGGAGAATCGAAAGAGATGGGTTGTTTTACCGCTGACACAGATTGTACTTCAGATGCTCTATCTTCTGAGCGACCTGAGTATTGAGGTCTTTGCAGTGAAGTATCAAAGCCTTCATTACGAACCTTATCCTCTGTCGCGTCGCTTGCTTGGCCCGCGCTTAACTGCGCGACAATCATATCCGCAAGACCTAACGAACCTGAAGCACTCAGCTCACTCGCCATTTGGTCATCTTGCATCTGACGATAGAACTGTTCGTTCTGGCTGTTCAACATGTCTGACTTGAAGCTTGAGTTCGCATCACGCATCGACTTAAACAACATCGAAGTAAAAATCGATTCAAACTGTTTTGCCGCAGCGGTCAATGCTTCTTTTTCGCTGCCCTCTTCACCATTTACCGCCTGTTGACGAAGACGGTCAAGGCTGCCGATATCGTGAATAAAGCCGATGTCATTGTTATTCTTAATCATGCTTTATTCCTTAGATAATGATCAATTGGCCTTCAATCGCACCCGCTTGTTTCAGTGCTTGAAGGATTGCCATTAAATCAGAAGGCGCTGCGCCTACTTCGTTGACTGCGCGAACCAAATCATCCAGCGTTAAGCCCGGTTCAAACTTGAACATCTTGCCATCAGCTTCCGTTACTTCGATATCTGAATCAGGAACGACTACCGTTTGACCACCTGAAAATGCATTCGGCTGGCTTACATTGAGGTTTTCTTTGATAGCAACCGTCATACCACCGTGCGTTACCGCTGCCGCTTTTAGGCGAACGTGCTTGCCAACCACAATCGTACCTGTACGAGAGTTGACGATGATTTTTGCAGAGCCTTCAGCAGGGTCGAACTCGATGTTTTCGATAGCCGACAAGAATGCCACACGCTGGCTGATTTCACGCGGTGCACGAACTTTTACTGAAGTTGCGTCGACCGCTGAAGCCATTTGTGGACCTAGGAAATTATTAACCGCATCAGCCATACGCTGAGCCGTTGTGAAATCTGATTGGATTAGGTTGAAGGTGATGTAGTCACCACGACCGAATGGCGTTGGGATCTCTTGTTCAACCGTTGCACCGCTAGAGATGATGCCAACGTTGGGGTTGTTACCGACAATCTTAGAACCGTCGTTACCTTGTGCACTAAAACCACTTACCACCAAGTTACCTTGCGCTACCGCATACACTTGGCCATCAAGACCTTTTAGGAAGGTTTGTAGCAGCGTACCACCACGTAAGCTTTTTGCCGAACCGATAGAAGATACGGTTACGTCAACTTCCTGACCTTGCTTGGAGAAGGCTGGCAGTTCAGCAGTCACAATAACAGCCGCGACGTTTTTGGTTTTTGGTTTAGTGCCGGGCGGCAATTGGATGCCAAAATTTTGCAGCATTGCGTTAAATGTTTGATCGGTAAAGGGAGTTGTCTCACCAGTACCCGGCAAGCCTGTGACCAAACCATAACCGACAAGTTGGTTACTACGAACACCCGCCACTTTTGCCACGTCTTTAATACGCGCAGCATGAGCACTGGTGGCAAGAAATAGCATGCCGAATAGTACGAGTGTCAGTTTTTTCATTGAGTAACCTGTCTGTATTGCTTTAATTTATAATGAGTTAGCTTGAAATTAGATAATTACGAGAAAGTCAGTAAGCCGACACTCTCTCAAGCTCTACAGAGATACATTAAAGAATCGTGCCAAGAATCCAGGCTCTTGCATATCTTTTTGCACGCCAGTACCAGAGTATTGAATTCGTGCGTTAGAAACACGGTTTGAAGCGATGGTGTTTTCGAAGTCAATATCATCAGGACGGATGGTGCCGCTTAGGCGGATATACTCATCACCCGTGTTCAGTGTCATCCACTTTTCGCCACGAACCACTAGGTTACCATTGGCTAAGACTTCGATAACTTCAACGGTAATGTAGCCGCTGATGCTGTTACTTTGGTTGGCTGACGCATCACCCGCAAAGGTATTGGTGTTGCTCAGGTCATAAGAGAAGTTGTACTTGTCGATCGTCAGCTCTTGGCCGCCAACAGCTAGAGGCTCCATCGATGCATCGTTCGACTTAGACATGTCAGCATTAGCTTTTTTGGTCGCTCGAGTGTTCTCATCCAGCGCTACGGTAATAATGTCACCGATACCACGCGGTTTTGAGTCATCGTACATGCTGCCAATATGGTTAATATTAAACAGTGAGCCTGTTGCCGCTGCGTAATGCTCTGGTTTTTCTTTTGGATTGATTGGCGCCCATGCTGGGTCACCAGCAATAGGATCGGTTCTACCACGAAGCGTGTCGATAATGCCAGAGCTTTCTTCTGCCGACTTATCGCCTTCTACCGCATCAACCACTGTGGTCGCGTTCTCTTGCGCTGGTGTCTCAATTGGCTCCAATACAGAACAGCCAGTCATAGACAAAAACAGGGCTAAACAAAAAATACGTTTCATGGCGATATACTCTCAACAAGTCGTTGTAAATAGTAGACAGTGGCAAACACGTCGATTAATGCGAAACAAGTAAGCGGCAAATAACCAATTACAGCTGCTGGTTAACAAAGCTCATCATCTTGTCTACCGACGAGATAACTTTCGAGTTCATTTCATAAACACGTTGAGCTTCGATCATATTCACTAGCTCTTCGGTTACGTTTACGTTCGATGTTTCTAGCATCGACTGGCGGATGTTACCTAGGCCATCAAAACCCGGAACACCTTCTTGTGGGTCACCACTTGCACCTGTCGGCAAGTAAAGGTTTTGACCGACTGGCTCTAAACCGCCTGGGTTTACGAAGTCTGTAATTGTGATTTGACCTACGACTACGTTGTTTTGCTCACCACGAAGACGAACCGACACTTCACCGTCGTTACCAACCGTTACCGAGATCGCATCTTCTGGGATAACGATTTCAGGTTGCAAAGGGTAACCTTGACCCGATGTTACGATTGCGCCATCACCGTTCAGTGTGAACTGACCATTACGGCTGTAACCTGTTTCACCGTCTGGCATCTCAACTTGGAAGAAGCCGTCGCCTTCAATCATCATATCTAGGCTGTTCGACGTTGTTTGTGCGTTACCGTGCGTGTGAACCTTTTGAGTAGCCACTACTTTAGAACCGGCACCCAACATCAAACCACTTGGCAGCTCAGTGTTCTGAGACGATTGTCCCCCCGGCTGGTTGATATTCTGATAGAACAGGTCTTCAAATACCGCGCGGCTCTTTTTAAAACCAATGGTCGAGGCATTGGCAAGGTTGTTCGAAATCGTTGAGATATTGGTTTGTTGGGCGTCTAAACCTGTTTTACTTACCCATAATGCTGGATGCATAGCAATTTCCTTTAAATTCTATTAGCTCATACGAAGCAGTGAATCAGACGACTTGTCCATTTCCTCTGCTGTGCTCATCATCTTGACCTGCATTTCAAACTGACGTTGTAAGTCAATTAGGCTGGTCATTTCACCTACGGCATTTACGTTACTGCCTTCGATAGCACCTTTTAGCAACGTTACCGCTGCATCTGCTTCGTATGCCTGATCTGGGTTTTTCGAACGGAATAGACCATTCGTATCTTTAAACAAACTTTGGTTGTCTGGACGTACAAGCTTAATACGATCAACCACGGCCAATTCTTCAGCTGGAGCGCCTTGAGGAATAACTGAGATCGTACCGTCTGTACCAATTTCTACTTTACTGATTGGGATTGGCAGTGTGATTGGTGCGTCGTTTTCACCGAGCACTAAGTGACCACTTGCGTTGGTTAGTAAACCGTTTTGGTCAACCCTTAGGTTACCGTTACGTGTTAAACCTTCACGGCCAGTATTGTCCATCACTGAAATCCAACCATCACCTTGAATGGTGACATCTAGATCTCGGCCAGTAGTAACCACACTACCCTGAGCGAAATTATGACCCGGACGCTCTGTCATGCTGAAAACACGAGTAGGCATGCCTTCGCCATACGCTTGCATTGAACGTGCCTGTGCTAAATCAGCACGGAAACCCGTTGTACTTACGTTGGCAAGGTTGTTTGCACGTAGCTGCAAAGCTTGCATATTTTGCTTAGCGCCACTCATGGCAAGAAACAGTGCGCGATCCATAATTTTGCTCCAAAAATCATCTTCTGGGGCTAATAAAGCAAACACTGTGCCAATATTTTTAACTGTTATTTATCAATAATTTAAATAGAAAACGAACAAGAAAGGGGATCATCAAAGGATCATTCAGGAAGAATTGTTGCCAGTGGCATTACCGTGCGGCAATAGGGGCGGCAAATAAGAAGACAAACAACAATACCCAATTCAATAACATTGAATTGGGTATTCGCAGATGATTCAAACGCTTTAAACGATTAACGAATCTGAAGAATATTCTGTTGTAGCTGGTTGTGTACTTCTAGAGAACGCGAGTTCGCTTGGAAGTTACGTTGAGCAGAAATCAAATCAACCAGTTCTTGAGTCATATCGATGTTCGACTGCTCTAGAGAGCCGTTGTTGATGCTACCAAATGAACCTTTGTTCGATTCACCCCAGATTTTGTCACCAGAGTCGTTAGTAGAATCCCATTGAGTGCCGCCTTTCTTATCTAGACCTTGCTCATTTGGTACACGAACCAAGCCTACACGGCCAAGCATCACGTTTTCACCATTTGAGTAAGTACCTAGAACACTGCCGTACTCATCGAAATCGATTTTGGTTAAGAAACCTGTTGTCGCGCCATCTTCATCAAACTTAGTCAATTCAAACGGAGCAGCAAACTGAGTTGAAGAATCTAGACCAAACTTAAGCACTTGTGTTGGATCTGCACCGTTCAAATCAATTGGGTTCGCGCCAGCACCTAGTGGTTCCGAGTTAATCGGCTGACCATTGTTCAGGCTCGCTAACGTACCGTCATTGTTGAACTTCATTGTGTGACCAACATGACCTTGTGCATTCGTCGCATCACCACCAGTGATGTTGATTGGCTTTTCGCCATTCTCATCTGACATGGTGTAGTACGTTTGCCAAGTGTTTGGTTGAGTCTGATCTTTGAGGTAGTAAGTCGTTAACTTGTAAGACTGACCCATAGAATCGTATACCGTCGAAGACGTTGCACGGTTATAAGTATCAGCATCTTGGTAGTTAAATGCAGCCGGGTCTTTAAGATCACCGTTTGCAGGCAGGTTAACCCCTACTTCAATGTTTTCTGTCTGTTTTGGCTTACCAAACTCAGCAGGAATGTCGAGAGGCTTTGGCGCGTAAGAAAGAACTTCACCCGAGTTAGGATCAACATCGTAACCTAAAAGAAACTCATCGTTAGCGGTAACCATGTAGTTATCTTTGTTTAGGTGAAATGCACCATTACGCGTTAGTTCATTAATCTCTGGCACCATGCGATCTTTCGATACCGCAAAGAAACCTGTACCACTGACACGTAAGTCCATTGGGTTGTTTGTATAAATACTCGAACCTTCGTGGAACTGCTGCGCTACTTGGCTAGCTTGCGCACCGCCACCAGCAGTCGTTTTTGCGTTAGTGAACAACGAGCTTGAGTAAACATCACCGAACTCAGCACGAGACTCTTTAAAGCCAAATGTGTTTGCGTTCGCAATGTTGTTACTGGTTGTATTCAGGTCTAATTGTGCAGCGGATAGGCCGCTTAAAGCTACATATGACATTCCAATATTCTCCTAATCTATCTAGCTAGCATAGTCACTCAATAAAGAGCTACGCTTTACCAACTTCTAGTACTTCAGCAAGTCGTACTGGCGATGTGAAACCAGCCAGATTGAGTAGTACGTTGCCATCACCCTTACCAAGAAGCACACTGTTCACGTTCGCATAACTGGAAACTTGGAACTCTGTGTTCTCGCCATCCAGTAAACCCGACGCTTTCACGTTGTATTTACCGGCCGGCAATGGGTTACCGTCTTCGTCTTTTCCGTCCCATTCAACACGTGTGTCACCAGAAGGTTTAGAACCGATATCAAATGTGCGAACTAATTGGCCAACTTCGTTCTCAACACGGACCATTACATTGTCCATTGCCTGAGGAAGCTTAACCATTGCCGCCATACCTCCATCACCGGGTTTCACACCTGCCGCACCAGGAACCAATACATCACGGCCAACCAAAGAAGAGGCCTGCAGTGCTTGGTTAGAGGTCATTGATGAATTCAAGCTTTCAAACTGTGTATTCATTTTGCCAATGCCATCTACGGTCGCAAATGAAGCCATTTGCGCAATCATCTGGTCGTTGCTAACCGGCTTGAAAGGGTCTTGTTGTGCTAATTGCTTAGTCAACAAAGATAAGAAATCTTCTTGTTTAAGATCCTGCTTACCTGTTGTTTCGTCGGGCTTCTTAGCGCCATCTTGAAGACTCTTCAGCTGGTCAACATAGGACAAGCCGCTTTGACCAACATTGTTGTTGATTCCAGCCATGTGCTACCTCCTTATCCTTATTGACCCATCTGCAGCGTACGCAGCAGCATTTGTTTACTCGAGTCAGCAACCTGTACGTTCGTTTGGTACGCACGTGATGCCGAAATCATGTTTGCCATCTCTTCCATAACGTTTACGTTCGGCTTGTAGATGTAGCCTTCGTTGTTCGCTAATGGGTGATCCGGGTTGTACTCCGCGCTTAGCGGCTTATCGCTTTCAACAATACCTAATACTTTCACAGGCACAGTGTGGTCACTGTTGCGTGCTCGATTTAACTCAGCGCCGAACACTGCGTGGCGAGCTTTGTAAGTTTCTTCAGCAGAACTACTTACACTGTCCGCGTTCGCAAGGTTGCTCGAGGTCGTATTTAGACGAACAGATTCAGCACTCATCGCAGAACCAGTCACATTGAATACATTAAATAAGCTCATCTAATTATTCCCCTTTAATCGCTTTAGTTAAATTCTTGAACTTGCTTCCTAGGAAGTCGAGAGAGGCTTGATGCCTGATTTGGTTTTGCATGAAAAGGTTTCTTTCCAAATCCAAATCAACCGTGTTGCCATCTCCTGTATCAGGTTGTGTAGGAATTCGATACTTCGTTTCCCCGTTCACCGTTGTTGAGGCAGAAATGTGCCGACCATCTGTGCGGCTAAGACCAATGCTTGCCCCAGAACTTGCCGCTTGCAGCGATTTCTTAAAGTCTAATCCCTTTGCCTTATACCCAGGCGTGTTTGCTTGCGCGATATTGGTGGAAAGCACCTCAGCGTTACGCTCACGTACACCAACTGTGTGTTGGTGAATGCCTAAAGCATTGTCAAAAGAAATAGCCATGTAAACCTCAACTCAAGAACTGACTGTTATGAAATAACCAAAGCAATATATATACCAACTTTTAAAATAAAGCGGGCTATCAATACTTTTACAGGTTACTCGTGGGTAAACTTGCAATATACAAGCCAAAAAATAGAGTAAATTGGAATGTCACTCTGACTTAAAGATATAGGTTAAGCAGGAAAAAGAAAACCCAGCACTTGGCTGGGTTTTGAAGTTAGACAGTAACGCCGCACCTGATTCTGGTGCTAACCATTACTTTAATTTGTAGATGATGCCTGGATTACAGCGAACCATTTCAAAACGATCCGTTAAGCCTGTTAGTGATTCCGACGCACCCAATAACAGGTAACCACCAGGGTTGAGGCTGTTGGCCATCTGGTTAAGTACCTTTGACTTCATATCAGGTGAGAAGTAAATCAGCACGTTACGACAAAAAATGATGTCGAACTTGCCTAACAGTGCATAGCTGTCCATCAAGTTTTGAGGACGGAAGTTCACCATGCGCTTCACGTTGTCTTTCACTTTCATACGACCATCGCCCGCATCTTCAAAGAAGGTACGACGACGCTCTGGAGAAAGTCCGCGTCCCAATGCAAGGTTGTCGTACGCGCCCGTGCGGCACATATCCAACATACTTGCTGAGATGTCAGTTGCGGTAATCGATACATTTGGCAGCATACCCGGCTTACGAGCTTGAGTCTCAAGCACCGTCATTGCCATTGAGTACGGTTCTTGGCCTGAAGAGCTTGCCGCAGACCAAATCTTAATAGGACGTTTATTTGCCGCTATTTCCGGTAGAAGTTTATCCGCAAGCACAGCAAACGGGTAAGTATCTCGGAACCAAAGTGTCTCGTTCGTCGTCATAGCATCCACTGCTGCCACTCTCAACTCACGGTTTCGACCTGTCACTACATCTCTCAGCAAATCAGATAACGACGCTACATTGAACTTCGTTACTAATGGGCTTAGACGGCTGCGCACTAAGTACTGTTTGCTGTCACCTAATACAATGCCACATTGAGATTCTAAGAAACGGCTGAAATCGCGATACTCTTGATCACTTATTGTTATAGCAGTCATTAATGTCTCTTTTAGTTAGTTAACGCAGCTTTAACCGCTGCACCAAGCTCATCAGGGTTGAATTTCGCGATGAAGGAGTTAGCCCCTACGCGCTCAACCATGGCTTGGTTAAATACACCACTCAATGATGAGTGTAAAATTACGTATAAATCTTTCAATTCTGCGTGACGACGAATCTCAGCAGTCAGCGTGTATCCATCCATTTCTGGCATTTCGATATCTGAAATCACCAATGAAATCTGATCGTAAATACTGCCCTCGGCTGACATCTGCATCAGCTTCTCGTAGGCTTCTTTACCATCTTTCACTGAGATAACTTCAAAACCAATCGACTCGATAGCACGTTGAACCTGCTTACGAGCAACCGTCGAATCATCAGCAATCAAGATACGGCGAACCAATTCTTTCTCTTGTTCTACTTCTGCGATTTCTTCAGCAATTTTGCTGTCCATTGTTTCATCAACAGGTGAAATCTCAGCAAGAATCTTTTCAACATCCAGAATTTCGACTAATTCATTATCAATGTTGGTTACCGCTGTCAGGTAGTTGGCTTTACCTGCGCCATCTGGCGGCGGAAGAATCGATTCCCAGTGCATGTTAATAATGCGCTCAACTGAACTTACCAAGAAACCTTGAATGGTTCGGTTAAACTCAGAGATAACCACAAAACACTTTTCAACATCCGTTGTAGGACGGCCACCAATCGCTAAGCTCAAATCAATCACAGAGATCGTTTGGCCACGAATGTGTGCGACACCTTTAACCAGTGGGTTCAAGTTTGGCATCTTCGTCAGCTTAGGGCATTGAAGCACTTCTTTTACTTTAAAAACATTAATGCCGTAACGCTGACGCCCCATTAGGCGAAAGGTTAGTAATTCTAATCGGTTTTGACCGACGAGTTGCGTACGCTGATTCACCGAATCAAGAATACCCGTCATGAGCTCATCTCCATATCAAACTTTTTTGTATAAAAAGTGTTAGTCTACTGCAGGCTACGAACCACCAGAGAAACGGAATGACGTATTATAAAACAAATTTGCCACCTCTTTCCATAGCAATGTGTAGAGCTACTTTTAAAACTGTCGCTAAGTTTATCGGCATTTTATCAATATTGTTTAGTTTTTTTGTGCAAGCTGCGACCCCAGAACAAATTGAGATGATTCAGTCTGCGGCGGAGCAACACATCCTTGATACGGTAGAACAGCCACGAGGCGGCGAACTCTTTGTTAATTCAGCAAATGTTGACTCAAGAATCAAAGCGACAGACTGCCCAATCCCTCTCGAGACAAGTGCCTCAACCACCACAAATACCCGCAGCAGTATTACGGTTTTAGTGCAATGTGTTCCTGATGAGTGGCGAGTTTATGTGCCGGTACGCCTTTCGATGTCGGTGCCGCTTGTGACGACAACCAGAGCACTCGCGAGAGGCGAAATTGTTGGTCAATACGATGTGACCACCGCGATGATTTCTCTTAACAAGTTTCGTCGTCAAGGTTTCACCGCTCCAGAGCAAGTCGTCGGTGCCAAGGTTAAAAAGAACCTAAGACCGGGTGACGTTGTCGAAAGAGGTGATATTTGTGTCGTATGTCGAAACGAGAAGGTTATCATACAGGCGGTAAAAGGTGGCATGACCATTACCACCAAAGGCACTGCACTTACCGATGGCTCGATGGGCGATCAAGTAAGAGTGAAAAATGATAAATCACAGCGTATAATTGAAGGAATTGTTACCAGCATGTCTGAAGTCACGGTTTACTTTTAACTCTTTACTTCTAAATTGACGGTATCGTTAGTAATTTTACTCTCAACTCTAGCGCTGAAAATCACAGCAGCAGTGTTTGGTCCCTTTTCGACTATTGAGCTAAAAATTGCTAAAGTATTCGAACCCTTGGTCGATATTGACTGTACAGGTTCCCATTTTTGAAGAAAAAGGCTTAACTATGGCAGGCATTGATAATATTCGTTCAGGGCAAACCCTAACGACCACCAACCGATCAGCAGTACGCTCTGATTCTAGCTCTGAGGCATCTCGTTCTGATGTATCAACTAAATCACCAGCAAGCAAAGATGCGGTTTCTCTAAGCCAACAAGGCAAAGCGATTGGTCAACTCCATCAAGACATGGCAGCACAGCCAAGCTTTGATTCTGTGAAAGTAGCAGCGATCAAAGAAGCAATTGCGAACGGTTCATACACGGTTGATCCAGAAAAACTGGCTGACAACATGATCAAGTTCGAAAACGAATTAAAAGGTCTTTAAGCCAACACTCACTTTTGATTGAAGTGATTGTCTTAAAGCATACGAGGTTATGAATAGGTTTACGTTATGGCGGCACTAGCAGATTTAGTTAATTTTCAACTTCAAAATGCCAAAGCCTTATCTGAATTATTAAGTTCAGAGAAAACCGCGATCACGAGCCGACAATCCAATGATATTGAGCGAATCGCCAAAGAAAAAGTGGTTCTTGTCGAACAGCTAAGATCAACCGATCAACGCATCGCGACCCATACCAATATCTCAGAACTGACCGAGAATCCTGAACTTGCTCAGTTAGTCACAAAGATCCAGTCGATAGTGCACGATTGCCAACAAGCGAACCTTGTTAATGGCGAAGCCTTGAATCGAGCACACCTTAGCTTCAAAAAACTCAGCAATATGATGCAGCAAAGCCACGGTAAAATTGGCATGACCTACAATGCCGGTGGTCAAACGCATACTATTTCCACGCTGGGAACCAACGTAAAAGCCTAGTTAAGTTAACTCTTCCTCTTCAGTAATACCCCTTGTTAGCCGTTTACCTGCATCTGTATCTCAGACTATTCCTGTCGCTATGTATCTATCAAAACTCCTGATCAGCCTTTGAACGCCCTGACAAAATCGATAAACAAAAAAGCGGCAAGTATTTTCATACTTGCCGCTTTCTCATTGATATGAGTTATTAGTTGCCGATACGCCATCTGGAAAGCGAGTGACAGCCAATATCACTGAATATTCAATTCAAACACCGAAACTAGAACAGTGTTTGTTGTCTCTTCTCAGGTACAGCCTGAACTTCACCGTAGTTACGGAGCTGATCCATCTTACGGATGTCTAACTGAAGCTCGGTCACGTAGCTATCACCCACAGGGTAACTGCGCACCACTTCTGCGCCACGGATAACACCATCAACCGCACCTGACGTACGCTCTGTACCAAGCCGTTGATCTTCAAGTTCTGCTCGACCGCTTACTCGCATGCCGTAAACCTGTTCAGCAAGCTCACGATAAGCATCGATCTTAGAGGCTCTCATCGCGCGGATACGTCTCTCTTCGTCGTTACGACCTTTCTGCTCACTGATACTCGCATAGCCAACAGCCACTAAGAAATCATCAGGTCTCATGCTCTGCAATGGCTGACAGCCAACAAGCAATAAAGCGGCAACAACAAACATTAACTTCTTCATCTCGAACTCCTAAGGGCGAAGAATAACAGTATAAGGCTGACTGATCGTTGGATCGGAACGAATGATCACGCCATCTTGAGTTCGAATACTGTTGAGAGTATCTAGGTCACGGCCAATACGGTCTGCAGGTAAGAAGCCTTGTGCCGTCGCCACTACAATTCGAGTTTGCATGCCAACAACGCGAGCATTTACTAGTACACCGCCTTCTTGGCGAAGCATGGTGCCTGTCAGTACATACTGTACGTCTTGCTCTTGAGCTAAGTCTTTCCAATCGCGGCTCAACGCAAAGTCACCTTGGTGAGTCACTTGGATAGAGCCAGTAGTTTTAAAATCAACCACCTTGAAGCCACGACGCTGAAACTGATGAATGAAGCCTTCTGATACCGAGTTGCCTAGCCAGTTCGTTGTGTCCATGTGCTGCAGGTCCACAAACGAAGTAATTGCTATTGGCGTTCTCGCTGAAATACTTGTATTCGAAATGATCAAATCTTCAGTCATACTTTCCACAAAAAAATCCATGGTATGACGAGGGCTGTCCATCAACATAAACTGACTGCCTGAATATTCAGACTTGCCGTTATAGATCGGCGAATAAGCGCATGATGTCAGTAACATGACACTCATTACTACGAGCCATTTTTTCATTCTCTAATCTCCAGATAGTTTTAGTGCCACCTGTTCCAATATGTTCTCACCATTATTCTTTTCAATGGATTACAATGTTGGAACAGTCTTTGCTTTTCATTAATGGTTCAGATTAAGAAAAACGCACTTAAGTCAGCTTCAAGCTTATAGTTATTTGTTAAGCAATATTTATACCCAACTGGTAACGAATAGATGAAAAAAATAATTTCTTACTTATTTTCAATAAGTTCACTGATAACCATAAGCTTCAGTGCTCATGCCTCTTGGTATGAGGTTACCGGTACAGCAGCCATCGTATCGTCAGAGGAAACGGCAAGGGTCCATGCTCTGGAAGACGCGGTATATAAAGCGATCCAGTTTTCAGGAGCCGACATTGGTAGCATTGCCAACCTCACGCCCTACCTCGACGCAAACAAAAAAGAGTTTCAATTTACCAATCATGAAGTGCGCTACATCTTGGTAGAAAAAGAGAAAAAACGCAGTGGCAATATAATGATCACCGCAAGGATCGATATCTATCCTTCGGCAAATGCTTGCCATGAGAGCCAATATAAGAAGACATTTTTGGTCGGCAACATCGATGTGGCATCGCCTCAACAAGCTGTAATGGGCAGAATCTATAACATCGGTGATGATTTTGGTCATGTCGTAGATCGACAGCTGGCGCAAGAGTCTCGCAGCTTTGTTTCCGTTGGCACGACCAATTACGACATCGACAAACGTCGACCTGAAGTGATCAAGATGATCGCCCAAGACACTGGCGCACAATACATCATTGGTGGCGACATTACCGATTTAACCGCGACCATCGAGTCCAAACTGTTGAAAGACGACATCATCAATCGCCAGTTTGCGTTAGAGATGCAAGTCTTCGATGGTAAAACAGGACATCAGGTTTACAACCGTAGCTATCGTGAAGTGGCAAAGTGGCCATTTGCTAAGACCAGTGAAGTCGACACCCGCAGTGCCCGTTTCTGGGCATCAACCTACGGCAGCATGATGCTGCGTGTTAGCCGTAATATTATGTTGGACTTAGAATCGGAAGTGTCATGTAAGATCACCCTTCCAGAGGTTGCGGCGGTCTACGGCAATACAGTGACCATTGATTTAGGCCGAATGCATGGGGTTCAGCAAGGTGACAAGCTGCAGTTGTGGCACACAGGTTCGTTTATCGACCAACGCGGTTTGCCACGCAACAAGGTTTCTCAAAGTGATATCACCCTAACGGTTTCTCGCGTTTACGAAAACGAAGCGGAACTCACGATTGATCAGCCAAGCCTTGCGGGAAGCATTCAAATTGGTGATGTGATGCAGAAAATCATGTAGTTAGAGACACGCTCGTCTCAGAGTTTCTAATAAAGCCTTAGCACTTTTGTTAAGGCTTTATTTTTTTCATGGTGATTAGTTTCGGTTTTAACGTATTTGTCGTAACCTTATTAATAACATAATCATCACTTAGCAAACTATGAGTCAGAATAATCTAATTGGTGCTACCGGTTACCGCTTTATCTCGAAAGGTAAAACCGCTTTTAAGATCCACATCCATACTCCCGAAGATACGGTGCTGCATCGGTCGGTCGGTTTTGTTCGTATGGGTGAAGGCAAAGCACTAAAGAAAACCATTAAATTAAGAGATGAACTGGGCAGACAGCTTTGGGGTAAATTTTGGCCCAAAGTCCTCAAAGAGCCCTACCTAATGACGCGCCTGCCTCATAGTTTAGAACCCAAAATTGTATTCAAGCCAAATCCAACTCAGAGTGATCCTGAGCACCGCGACGAGTGCTACATCGCTAAGTGGCGCGTCTTCTCTGAGAATGGTGATTACAAATACAAAACTAAGGTGTGCTCAATCAGAAAGCACGGTCGACTTGCCGCGTATAGCCAAACCAAACGCGCACTGCTTGATGCTCACAAAGATGTGATTGATTTGCTCGTTTTTATGGGACGATTGAACAGCATCGACCTAAAGTAGCTTTCACTCGATTGAATTGAATTCCCATACTTTCAGATACAAAAACAGCCGCAATTGCGGCTGTTTTTACTTTTAGGCTAGTTAACTTAGCGCTTTAGCATGTTGTCCATACGCTAAATCGACTACCTAGCTTCGGCATATCTCAGCCAGTGTCGCCAATCGGCGCTTAGACTCTTTCACATAAGGGTTGGCTTGATCCCATGCGTAACCCGCCAGAATTGAGCACACCATCTGCTTAATCTTCGGGTTTGGATCTTGATAGAAAATCACATCTTGCAAGGTACCTGAGTACCATCCTTCAACATACGTTCTAAAGGTGTTTACGCCAACCATCAACGGATCGGCATAATCGCGCTCCCAATCAACCTTCTCACCGTTAAGCTGCTTTTCCACACACTCAACCGCAAATTGAGCCGACTTCATCGCAATCGTCACGCCCGATGAGAACACAGGATCAAGGAACTCACCCGCATTACCAAGCAATGCGTATTTGTCTGTCGCAAGATGCTTCACGTTAGCTGAATAACCACCGATTTCACCTGCAGGATTTGGGTACTCAGCGTTGGCCAGTATTTCAGCCAAACCCGGCTCTTCCATTGCCAATTGCTTAATCGCGGCAATCTTGTCTTGTGGGTAAGATTCAAAGAACTTAGGCTCCCCGACTACACCAAACGAAGACACTCCGTTACTAAACGGGATCAACCAATACCAAACGTCAGGATTGGTCGGGTGCACCGAGATCAGAATTTTGTTTCGATCATATTCAAGGTCGCTCTCCGTCGCAGAAATATGGTCGTTAATGTGCGTAAAAATAGCTTTGCGTGGAGGAAGCGATGATGGCTCTTCCAAATCAAGCATCTTAGGCAGCACGCGACCAAAACCACTGCCGTCCAGCACATACTGAGCCTCTAGCTGATAGCGTTCTCCATCAAGCACTTGTACGTCTAAAATGGTGCTGTCTTCAGTGAAGTTAATGCCCATCAACTCATGTTGATAATCAATGGCAACACCTTGTGCCTCGGCAGTGTCTGCTAACACCTTATCAAAGTCGCCGCGCTGAACCTGAAACGTGGTTCCTGGCCCAGTAGAGAACTTATCTTCAAAATTAAACGCGGTGTACACGCCATTTTTGCGAAAGGCAGCGCCATCTTTGTATTGGAAGTTAGCGTTGATTACTGCGTCAGTCATCCCAGCCTGTTCAATCACTTCCATACAAGCGGGTAATAGGCTTTCACCAATAGAAAAGCGCGGGAAAACGCTCTTTTCAATCATTCGAACATCGATGCCTTTTATATGAAGCAAAGACGCAGCAATAGACCCTGATGGTCCAGCGCCGATGATCACAACTTGAGTTGACAGTTTTTTCATTAATTTAAGCCATGTTTGTTATTTTTTATTGCGCGCCAGCTTTCAATTCAAGCAGTGTATGACCAAGACCGATATCGTCGGTACGTGTCACCACTTCAAAGCCAGCTTCTTCAACGATCTCTAGGAAGTCTTCACTGCGGTAAAAACGGCTGTTGCCATTGGCCAAGCAGGTAAAGTAGAGAGACGTCGCGTTTAAGCTATAGGAAGCCGCATCGTATTTCTGTGCATCCCAAAACAGTTCAAGGATATAGACAGTCGCTTCTTCTGACATATGAGAGCGAACACGCTTTAATATGCTCAGAATCTCCATTGGCGAGAAGCAATCAAGGAATTGGCTCATCCACCACACATCAGCCCCTGTTGGCAACGCTTGCTGTTTGTCGAGCATGTTGGCAGGGAATGGCGTCACTCTGTTTTGATGACCATGTTGTTTAGCGTTTGCCATTGCCATTTCTAGCTGCAGCGGAAGATCGACAATGGTGACTTCAACGTCCGCATCGTGGTTGCAGCATTGCATCGCCCACTTACCCGTGTTGCCGCCGATATCCACCAGCGACTTAGGTTTCTTGCTGAAGACCTTCTCGAGCAATACAGGGAACGAGCGATCCGAATAGAAGTGATCAAACTTGAACCAACTCTCTTTTGCTTTTTCTGGCAATTGAGACAAGCCTTGGTAAATGGTTTCCCAATCACCCAACTCTTTCAAGCCTGCAGGTGTGCCTTCTTCAATCGCTTCTGTTAGATGCATCATCGCGGCATAACAAACATCGGCTGTGAAATCCATGTTTGCGTTCGTCATACCATCGTGCAGAAGGTAGAAACCAAGGTTAGCCATTTTGTAGTTAGGCTTTTCCCAAGTCACAATATGAGCACTTAACGCCATATCGAGCAGGACTTTCACGCCGTACTCAGAGACACCGGTCGATTCAGAGATAGTCTCTGCTGGTAAACCATCACTGCCCGCATCATCTAAGGCTTTTAAAATACCTAAATCACGAAGTGTACGAGCAGTATGAAAAACAATCGGAGCGAAAGACAATTTTTGAGCTTCTGTTTTTGCTTCTAATGCATTGAATGGATCTAATTTATATTCCGACACGAAAAACCTAACTTTAAAATAATAGAGGGTTACTCTGCAGCCATTTGTGCAAGCTTACGTTTAATATCAACGTTTAAGTTATTAACCCAGCGGTTGTAATTACGGTGTATTTCACCATCGTCATACTTCAAATTCTCTGATTCAACGTAAAGAATAGAGTAAAACTTGTCGCTATAAGGAATTTCAACCACAGCATGGTGTGAGCGAACATACAGCTCTGCACGGATCAAGCCCGGTTTTATTTCTGAAACCAACCAGCCTCGATTCTCAGCCGACTCATAAATAGCTGATTTCACCTGTTTACTTTGAAGATTAAGTGCAACTGGAGTATCCTCAACATTCATTACAGGTTGGACACGTCCACACCCTGCAAGAACGAATATGAATAACATTGAAACGGCTATTTTTAGTAATTTCATTTAAATTCCTTATCTGTGTTTATTTATAAGCACGCATAGTATTTAGTTAGACCCAAAGCAAATCAATACTCTATGTCAAATCAATCCAAATTAATGTCGTTTAATATTGAGAAATGGTCTGCAAATTCAGCGGGGCTCAATTCTATTGCTGAATGGCAAGCGTGGAGCACTAATTTAGATTGGCCACAAGATGGCTCAACTGAATTTAAAGCTATTCCTCCAATGATGCGCCGCCGAATGAGTGTGCAAAGCAAACTTGCTGTCCAAACCGCGTTAACCCTATTAAAAGACACCTCGATTGATTATCTGGTCTTTGCTAGCCGACATGGTGAGTTGCATCGAACCGCCACTTTGATTCAGTCGATATTAGAAGGTGACGATGCCTCACCAATGGCGTTTTCACAGTCCGTGCATAATACAGCCGCAGGGTTAACTACCATCGCAGCGAAAGCACCAATCCCTCTGACCTCTATCGCGGCCGGCCAAGATACTTTCCACAACGCTTTGATTGAAGCCTATCTTTACCTGAATCAATATCCATCGCATCGTGTGTTAGTTATCGATTTCGACCAGCCTTTACCTGAGCTCTATCAAGAGTTCGAAGCTCAAAATTATGCCGACTATGCGCTAGGGTTAGTGCTCACCTCCGGAAGTGATTACTCAATATCAAGATCTGTAGCTAACGAAAGCTCAGCCACTCCTTTACCACAAGGCTTGCAGGCGCTACAAAATATCCTTCTAGGTTCACAGAGCTGGACCATAGCAGGTAAGCATCAAGATTGGACTTGGATAAACAACGCGAAAGCCGGAGAACTATAATGAGCAAGGTCGACCAATATTGGCGAGTATTCGCGACAGGCCTCTGCTTTACCATCTTCGGCTTGGGAGGCCTAGTTCTCAGCTTCTTGATCTTGCCATCTATCGCGCTCATCACTCCTAACACCATTCAGCGAGAGCTCAGAGCTCAACGATTGATTCGCTTCTCATTCAATGCCTTCTGCCAGATCATGAAATTCACAGGCGCGATTGATTACCGAATTGATGGCGCGGAACTACTGCGAGAAGATCGCAACTGCATCATCGTCGCCAATCACCCAAGTTTGATTGACTATGTACTGATCGCCTCGCAACTTCCCCAATGTGATTGCCTCGTTAAAGCGGCCATTTGGGAAAACCCGTTTATGAAGAGGATCGTCAAAGCCGCTGGATATATTCCCAACCAAGCACCTGACGATCTTTTAGAACGCTGTGAAGAACGTTTTTCTCGTGGAAACGTACTGCTTGTTTTTCCCGAAGGAACTCGCACAACACCCGGAATTGAACCATCCTTACAACGTGGTGCAGCGCAAATCGCGACTCGAACACAAACCGATTTACGCGTGATTCATATTACAGTTTCTCCGACATTTTTAACGAAAGAAAAAAAATGGTATCAAGTTCCTGCTACGAAACCCTTTTTTCATGTCGCGGTGAAAGGTAAAATAGAAGTCGCACCATTTATTGAAGGCTCAAATAATTTAACTTCGGCAGCAAGACGCCTTAATCGTCATCTTGCACAAACAATTTTCCCTTCCGAAGAAAACATTTAGCGTATCAATAACATAACAGGCGATATCGGCATTTCGAAAATACCTCATATAATGTAGAATCGCCCCCTTAAAGCAGCATGTAGACAAAGCATTAAGTAGGCCAAAGTGGAAACATTACACAACGAACTGAAACAACTGATCATCGACGCATTAAATCTTGAAGACATGAGCATTGATGAGATTGAAACGGAAGCTCCACTGTTTGGTGATGGACTAGGACTAGATTCTATTGATGCACTAGAACTTGGCCTTGCTATCAAGAAGAAGTACAACATCGTAATTGATGCTGATGATTCAAACACTCGCGAGCATTTTGCATCGGTTGCAAACCTAGCGTATTACATCTCATCTCAAACGAACAACTAGACAGATCTTTATGACACAAGCGAACCAACAAGAAGTATACAACCAAGTTAAAGATGCGCTGATTGAGCTGTTCGAGCTTGATGCTGAAGATATCACGCCGGAAGCTCATCTTTATCTTGATCTAGACCTAGACAGCATTGACGCGGTTGATTTGGTCGTTCATCTACAGAACGTAACAGGTAAGAAGATCAAGCCTGAAGAGTTCAAAGCAGTACGCACCGTTAATGACGTTGTAGAGTCTGTGGTTGAACTATTGAAGGACGCATAATGCGTCCTCTGCTGACTTTGCTGTCGGCAATCATACTTTTCACATATCCAATAGCGGTTTACTTTGGACTCAACAAGTTTGGCCTGCAAACCGTGGGTATCGTGTTGGCCGTTATCTTTGCTGTTCGCATTTTTACCGGCGGCCAGGCAAAAATCAAAGAGCTAAAACACCTAGCTTGGATCAGTGGAAGTGCTGGTATTGTTCTGCTGACATTAGGTTTAGCCTTTAAGCAGCATGGCTGGCTAACCTATTATCCCGTTATCGTTAATGTTTGTATGCTGGCTGTATTTGCTTCAAGCCTATGGCAACCACAAACGATTATCGAACGTCTTGCTCGCCTTCAAGAGCCTGATCTTCCACAAAGTGGCATTGATTACACCAGAAAAGTCACCAAAGTCTGGTGCTTGTTCTTCGTTATCAACGGCTCTATTGCTTTTTACACCTGCTTCCAACCGCTAGAAGTATGGACCCTCTACAATGGCTTACTCAGCTATCTGTTTGCAGGGGTGCTCTTTGCCGGGGAATGGATAGTGAGACAACGCATTCGTCAGAGTTAAATTGTTATGACCCAAACCGTATCTTACACCTCGTTGTCTGAACTTCTCAGCCAGAACAGAGCCCCTGAATCTATTGTCTGCTTTGACGACAATAGTGAGATTACGTGGCAAGCCTTTAACGACGACTTATCTCAACTCGTGCACCTTTTATCTTCATCCCCTTTTCAACGAGTTGCGATTTGCACCCAAGATAGCTACCTATTTTCGATAGCATTTTTGGCGTGTGCAGCAGCTAACAAACACATCATTTTACCGGGTAACTACCAACCTTGTGCACTTGCGGAGTTAAATGAACAGTTTGATTGCCTGCTAGTTGATGACTCAATTGGCGAAGTTGAGGTGAGTGACGTTCGCAATATCCAAACCTTATTGGACTCAAGCACCGAACTACAAAAGCCTCTAACCGATGCTCTTACGACCATTGATTTGGCAACAGTCCCATTAACTCTGTTTACTTCAGGTTCAAGCGGTACGCCAAAAGCGATAGATAAAACGTTAGAACACCTAGATATTGAGACTGCTCAGTTAAACAAAAACTGGGGCGAATTACTCAAGAATAACCGAGTCCAAAGTACGGTCTCGCACCAACATATCTATGGTTTACTGTTTAGAATCTTATGGCCGCTATGCTCTGGTGTGCCATTTGCTCGAAACAACCTAGAATACCCTGAACAAATTCTGTCTCATGCCAATAAAAACTGTGTGCTCATCAGCAGCCCAGCGCTACTGAAGCGATTAAAGCATGAGACCAACAAGGTACAACTTGTAGGAATCTTCTCTTCGGGTGGCCCATTGCCTACCGAGTCGGCTCACCAGTCACGAGAGCTACTTGGTCATTTACCTATCGAGGTGTTTGGCAGCACAGAGACCGGAGGCATCGCCTTTCGACAGCAAGAAATCGCTCAAACCCCTTGGCAGCTTTTTGACTGTATTGAGGCAAGTCTCAACAGTGAGAATTGCATTAAGTTATTGTCGCCCTACATCGATAAGAATAACTGGTACCAAACCGCTGATGAATGTGAAATGGTCTCGGAGAATCAATTCATATTGAAGGGCCGAACTGACCGAGTGATCAAGATAGAAGAAAAACGAGTATCACTGGTTGAAGTGGAGAAGCGACTGGAGCAACTGCCTTGGATAGGCGAATGTGTGGTGATTCCATTTGAGGAGCCTGAGCGATTAATCTTAGCCTCGGTTTTGGTATTATCAGATGAGGGCCAAGCGACGTTGTCGACCATGAGTAAAGGTAAATTCTGGTTGATGCTGCGCACAGAACTCAGAAAGTGGTTAGAACCAATCGCAATCCCGAGAAAATACCGCGTTGTCGATGAGATCCCCCTCAACAGCCAAGGTAAGCGATTAACATCTCACATAGAACAGCTAATAAAATCATAGAAACCGCTGATCGTATTTTACACTGAGATTATCTTTTTATATTTTTGTCAAAGAACCAATATTTGCCCAAGGATTCTAAGCACGCCCTATGGATAAAAGAAAACCAAACATCATTGCTGTAGACACGGTAGAAAATGAATCGACCCTGACACTTCATGTTAGCGGAGATATCACCGATTTTAAGGGGCACTTCAAGAGCTTCCCTATTCTACCGGGCGTCACGCAAATTGATTGGGCACTTCACTACGCAGTCCAAGAGTTAGGCATTCCTGGTTTCTTTAAAGGTATGGAAGTCATTAAGTTCCAAGAGCCTATCCTGCCTGACGCTACAATCCAGCTATCACTCAAATGGGATGCTGACAAAGACAAGCTGAGCTTTAGTTACACCTCGAACAACGGTGAACAGACCCACTCTTCAGGCAAAATGAAGCTGGGAGAAAAAAGTGAATAGCGCTCCCGTCGAGGCGACTTCTCAACACCCAACAGAAGAAAGCAGCTACAAGGCTTGCTTCCTTATCCCGTGCTTTAACCATGGCGCAACCATGCCTGCTGTGATCTCGTCGCTCCATCACTTTGAGTTGCCGATCATCATCGTCGACGATGGCAGTGAACTGACCACAAAACAGTTTCTGGCGCCTCTTGCAGAGCACTCACACGTAACCTTGGTGACACTTGAGCAGAACCAAGGCAAAGGCGGTGCAGTAAAGGCCGGTATCAAAAAAGCACACGAACTCGGCTTTAGCCACGCCATTCAAATTGATGCTGACGGACAACACGACCTTGAAGCCTTACCAACATTAATTGAGGCCTCACAAGCTAAGCCACAACGTCTGATATCAGGCCAGCCTGTCTACGACGAGAGTGTGCCCAAGGCGAGACTGTACGGGCGCTACGCGACACACATTTGGGTATGGATAGAAACCCTTTCTTTATCAATTAAAGACAGCATGTGTGGCTTTCGAGCGTACCCTATCAACCAAACACAAGCGGTACTTAGCAAATACGATGTTGGCTCTAGAATGGACTTCGATATCGAAATTCTAGTTCGCCTGTATTGGGAAGGCTGCGACATAGACTTCGTTGAAACTCGAGTCATCTATCCTGAAAACGGCATCTCTCATTTCGATGCATTGTGGGATAACATCAAAATCAGTTGGATGCATACGCGCCTGTTCTTCGGCATGTTGCCAAGAGCACCAAAGCTGATTGCTCGCCATTTCAAATCCGATTCTGCTGAAAGTTACCAAGCTTCATCGACGGATTCAGAACTGCAAACTTCAGAGCAACCGCACTGGTCTCGCACCCAAGAACGCGGCACCGTGTTAGGTATAAAACTGTTATTAGCCATTTATACCTTGTTAGGTCGCGGTGTGTTCAACCTTATTCTGCGTGCCGTCATGCGTTACTACCACTTAACGGGCAAGCGCGCGCGAAACGCTTCTGAGCAATACTTGTTTCAGTTGAAGGCCTATGCGGAACAGCAAAATATTGAGTTACCCGGCGAACTAACCAGCTACAACCATCTGCTTTCGTTTGGGCATACCATGCTCGACAAGCTTGCGGCATGGAAAGGCGATTTCTCAGTAGAGAACCTCACCATCCATGGCCAAGACCAGTTCGAGAGCATGGTGGCAAATAAGCAAGGTGTGCTGATTTTAGGCTCACACCTAGGTAACATTGAATTGTGTCGGGCTTTAGGCCGCAGACACTCGAACATCAAAATCAATGCACTGGTGTTCACTGAGCACGCTGAGCGTTTTAACTCGGTTATGAAAGCCGTGAACCCGCAGTCTGACTTAAACTTGATTCAAGTGACCTCGATGGGGCCTGATACGGCTATCTTATTGCAGCAAAAGTTGGAGCAAGGTGAGTGGATCGTGATTGTCGGGGATAGAACTTCCACCAGCAAAGAGAGCCGCTCGGTATGGGCAGAGTTCTTGGGTAAGGAAGCGCCGTTCCCTCAAGGACCATTTATGTTAGCCTCGGTTCTCAAAGCACCCGTATTTTTGCTGTTTGGCTTACGTGACAACTCACAAGCAAAGCCGCACTTTAATGTCCATTTCGAGCATTTTAGCGACAGAATCGAACTACCTAGAAAGACACGCGAACAATCTTTAAAGCAAGTCGTGCAGAAATACGCAGATCGACTTCAGCACTACACACTGCAAGCACCGCTTCAGTGGTACAACTTTTTTAATTTTTGGACATTGAGCAAGCACCATGACGAAAAAGAATCCAAATAGCATCACCTTTGGTGCCGAACGCCTCACTATCGAGGATGTTGTCGCTATCTCACAAGGCGCTAAAGCCTCGATGAACTCAAGTGAAGCATTCACATCTAAGATCGACCGTGGTGTCGCTTTCTTAGAACGCCTACTGAAAGAAGAAGGCGTGATTTACGGCGTCACAACGGGTTACGGAGACTCTTGTACGGTTGCGATTCCGCCAAGCCTTGTTGATGAACTTCCTCTTCACCTAACACGCTTCCACGGTTGTGGCTTAGGTGAAATACTGTCTCACGAGCAAGCTCGAGCAGTTCTTGCAACTCGTCTTTGTTCGCTATCACAAGGCGTCTCTGGTGTGACTCACGATCTACTTAACCAGATCGTAACCCTGATCAACCAAGACATCTCACCGCGTATTCCTCAAGAAGGATCGGTGGGTGCCAGTGGCGATTTAACACCTCTGTCTTACCTAGCAGCCGCGCTAATTGGTGAGCGTGATGTCATCTACAAAGGCGAAGTGCGCCCAACCAGTGACGTCTACAAAGAGCTAGGCATTAGCCCTATCAAGCTTAAGCCAAAAGAAGGCTTGGCATTAATGAATGGCACATCAGTAATGACAGCGCTGGCTTGTATTGCCTACAAACGTGCGGAATACCTAGCTCAGTTATCGACTAAAATCACGGCAATGGTGTCTGTGGGTATGCAAGGCAACGATTTCCATTTCGATGAAGCTTTGTTTGCAGTGAAGCCTCATCCGGGTCAACAGCAAGTTGCGGCATGGCTACGTGATGACTTACAAGCGGATCGCCCGCCACGTAACAGTGATCGCCTGCAAGATCGTTACTCGCTACGCTGTGCTCCACATGTTATCGGTGTGGTTCAAGACTCTCTACCTTGGCTTCGCCAGATGATCGAGAACGAGCTAAACAGCGCCAACGATAACCCAATTATCGATGGCGACAATGAGCGAGTACTGCACGGTGGACACTTCTACGGTGGTCATATCGCAATGGCAATGGATACACTAAAAACTGCCGTAGCCAACCTTGCTGACCTGCTTGATCGCCAAATAGCCCAGCTGATGGATTACAAGTTCAACAACGGCTTACCATTCAACCTAACGGGTGCTGAAGGCGAACGTAAGCCAATCAACCACGGCTTTAAAGCAGTACAGATCGGCGTGTCAGCTTGGACAGCAGAAGCATTGAAACACACGATGCCTGCAAGTGTGTTCTCTCGCTCAACTGAGTGTCACAACCAAGACAAAGTAAGCATGGGCACCATTGCTGCTCGTGACTGTTTACGCGTTCTTGAACTGACAGAACAAGTCGCGGCAGCGTCACTTCTGGCTGGTACGCAAGCGCTTGAACTTCGTAAACGCCACAATGAACTTGATGAGCACCACATGAGTGAGAACCTCAAGTACATTCGCGACGAAGTACTGAAAGAGTTTGAGTTTATAGTCGAGGACCGCCCGCTTGAAGGCGATCTACGCCACTTTATTTCTCGTATTCAAAATCAGCACTGGTCACTTTACTAAAAGAACTTTACTCATAGAGTAGTTAACCTCATAAAGTAGCTAAGTTCATATAGTAACCAACCCTTTACGCAATATTGTTGAGAGCGATTTATGTCTGAAATCCTTCATCCATTACAATCTGAGGTGACACTTATCACCTCATTCCAAGATGCCGATCCAATGGGCGTGATCTATCACGGCAACTACTTCCGATTTTTTGAAGAAGTAAGACGCATCATGATGGATAAGATTGAGTACAACTACCATGAGATGAAGGATTCAGGTTACATGTGGCCTATCATCGATACCCGCGTAAAATACATTAAGGCGATACCGTTTAATCACAAGATTAAGGTCACGGCGAAGCTCACCGAGTGGGAAAACCGCCTGCGCGTCGATTATGAAATTCATGATGCTCTAACAGGCGCTCGCATGACACGTGCTCACACAATGCAGGTTGCGGTAACCATTGAAGAGCAAGAGATGTGCTTTGCTTCACCGAAAGTGTTTACCGACAAGGTAGAACACTGGCACCAGTTTGGCTGCTTACCTCTCGCAGCTGATCATCAATCTCTGGCCTCTAACCCACAACAGGTGAACCATGAATCTGTTTAAACGCAGCCGTAAACACATCAATATCGCGCTACTTGGACTTACTGTGATGATGACAAGCGGCCTGGTAAGCGCCAAAGAAAACTCTGCTGCTGTCAGCTCTATTTCAGAGTTGCAGACGGTACTCAGCGAAAACAGTATTGTTCGTGGTGAGTTTACTCAAACGCGCAATATGGAGATGTTTGCCCAACCTCTGACGTCGCACGGTACATTCCTGTTAGACAAATCAAGTGGCCTACTTTGGACGCAAACCACACCGTTTCCGGTGAACTTGGTGCTCACCGATAACAAGTTGAGCCAAAAGTTTGCCGACCAACCCGCTAAAATCATCACCGATAAAGAAAACCCAATGGCGTTTTATTTCAGCCATATTTTCCTATCAGTGTTCCACGGTGATACACAAAAACTTCAAGAACAATTCTCTCTGTCGTTCGAGGCTGCAAAAATGCAGAGCCCAGATGAAAATACAGAAGTATGGACACTGACTCTAAAGCCTAAAAATGCGCCAATGAACGCGGTATTTGAATCCATCACACTGCAAGGCAACAATGATATTGAACGTATTGAGCTGAGAGAAATTCGTGGAGACAGCACGGTGATCGAATTCAACCAGCTAAGCCATCAACCGGAAGTATTATCAGATGCCGAAGCGCAACAATTTCAACTCTAAGCTTGCCCTTGTCTGGCTAATTGTCGTGGTGCTGTTTAGCGGACTGTTGATCAAACAGTTCGCTTTTTCTTCGTCGGTACCGATTGAAAGCAACATCATGAAATTGCTGCCAGAAAACCAACAAGATCCCATGGTCGAACAAGCCTTTCAGCAAATTTCCAACTCGATGAGTGAGCAAGTGGTGTTCATCTTGAGTGGCTCTGATATTAAGAGCACCATGACTGCAACCCAAGCCTTTGAGAAATCACTCAATCAAAACGCCTTTTCTGACAGTTCAGTACTCTTCAAACATGTTCAAGGCAAGATCAACGCCAGCACACAAAGCCAATGGAGTGACTTCTATTTTCGTCACCGCGCTCAACTACTGACCGAACAACAGAAAGAAGCACTGACTCATGCACCAGAATCACGTGCTCAATATGTGATTCAATCCTTGTACAACCCTTTTTCAGGCGTGACAGCGACCGAGTTAACCTTAGACCCGTTCTTGTTATTTCGTGACTATATAAGCGAGGTTGGCATCCGCTCGAGTAATTTTGGGATTAAAGAGGGTTATCTAACCGCACAATCACAAGATAAATCACACATTCTTGTTACCGCGACGTTAGCTGGCTCTCCTTATAGCTTAGCGATTCAAGAACAACTTCCAGCATTAGATACTTTAGAACGAGAAGTTGAGAAGCAATTTGACGTCAAAGTTCAGCATACTGGTGTGGTTTTCTACGCAAATTACGGAACCCAAAGTGCGAAGTCTGAAATCAGCACCATTGGCTTAGGTTCCTTGGCGGGCGTGATTCTATTAGTGTGGCTGACGTTTCGTAGCGCGCTGCCGCTTGCTTTGTCCTTACTTTCTATCAGCACAGGATTATTGGTCGCACTGGCGAGTACCGTCGCCATCTTCGGTAAGGTCCATTTATTTAGCTTGGTGTTTGGCGCAAGCTTAATTGGCGTATCCATCGATTACTCTTTTCACTACCTCACTGATCGTTTGTCAGCGGGAAGCCAGTGGCATAGTGATAAAGGTCTAAAGCATATCTTCATTGCGATAACTCTAGGTTTAATCACCAGCTTGATCGGCTATCTGGGACTACTGGTTGCGCCATTCCCAGGTCTACAGCAACTCGCTTTGTTCTCATCTATTGGGCTTATTGCAGCGTATGCCGGTGTGGTGTGTTGGTACCCAGTATTGGCATTCAAACCAAGCCAAGAGCGAGCGCTTCCGTTGGCTAGCCTTTGGCACACATGGCTAAACTTGTGGAGTAAACCCAAATTTAGAATCAGCTTACCATTGGTAGTGACTGTGGTGAGTTTGGCGTCAATCACTCAAGTTAGTTACGACGACGATATCCGCCAACTACAAGCAATGCCCGAACAACTCAAACAACAAGAGCAAGCCATCTCAGAAATATCTGGCCTAGGTAGCGCTCAGAATATGCTATTGGTGACGGCGAACAACAATCAGGCGTTACTGAACAAATTAGCCTTGATCAGCTCGGAATTAGATTTGTTGGTCGATCAGCAAGTTATCTCAGGCTATCGCAGCGTCAATCAGCATCTGCCAAGTGAGCAAGAGCAACACAACAACTATCAGTTGGTTAAGCAGCTCTACGCTAACCAAAGCACGACCTTGCAAACCACACTCGGTTGGTCGAGCTTCCCAGAGCTACCAAAATACCACCCCATCACACTGGAAGAGTTTTTGGCATCTCCGGTATCTGAGCCGATTCGCCCACTTTGGTTGCAACCAATCAATAACCAAGCGGCGTCGGTTATCATGATCAAAGAGGTTACTAATTCTGAGCTATTCTCGAAGTGGTTAGATTCAAGCTTTGCTCAACAACAAGGTGTGAAATACCTCAATAAAGCAGATGAAATCTCATCTCTGTTCGCTGAGTACCGCGTTAAGATTACCGAGTTGTTATTGATAGCATTAGCGGCTATTGGCATGGTGTTAGGTTGGCGTTACGGTGTGAAGCAAAGTCTGTTGATGCTGTTGCCGTCATTGATTGCCGGAGTGGCAGGTTTGGCGATCACGGGCATTTTAGGCTCAACGTTAAACCTGTTTAATCTGCTAGGCTTGATTCTGATTTTAGGGATTGGTATCGACTATACCTTGTTCTTTGCTGAGCAGAAGAAGTCACTAAGCACCTTATTAGCGATTACTTTGTCAGGCCTCACGACATTGCTTTCATTCGGCTTGCTATCGTTAAGCCAGACTCACGCCATTCATAGCTTCGGTATTACCGTGTTAACCGGTATTTTTGTGGCGTGGCTGCTTTCCCCACTCGCAATCAACAGCGAACAGGCCACAGAAAAAACCAAACCTCGCGAGGCCTTTAGATGAACAACACAATCAAGATAGCACTCACCGTCGTGCTAAGCTTACTACTCAACGCCTGTTCAATGGTTTCTCAACAACCGACAGGTGCAAGTGTCGCAATCGATCAAGAGACAGAATTAGCCTTACCTCTTCCTGCGGATCTTGGATACTCATTGACAGCGAGCCAGTTGATCAGCGCAACATGGCAAGACGCTACCCAGCAGCTGCCTGTTCAAGTTGAAGTCACCCCCGAGAAGGTCGTTTTAGCGGGTTTTTCCTCTTGGGGAACGCGCATCCTATCGCTGCAATACCAAAACCAAGCCATTGAAACACAAGTTCTATCTGGTCTTGGGGCTTCACTGCCGCAGCCCGAACAGGTGCTATTTAATTTAATGCTCACCTTATGGCCAACAGAAGCGTGGGCTCAGTCTCTGCAAAATATCGGCTGGCACTTGGTCGACACAGACAACAGCCGCACCGTGTTTGATGACAACCAGCAGGCAATCATTCGAATTGATTATCAAGCCGCCCCCGGTGCACACAAAACGGCAGGCAATATTGTTTTCAAACATTTGACCCAAGGCTACACCATCACTATACAAACGTTGAACTCAACGATTGTCGATAACCCAAGTAAGAGCTAAACACTATGCCTATTTATATCCAAGACTGTGGTTTCCACTCAGCGTTAGGCTCAAGTATTGCTGACATTCATGGCTGCCTCAAAGACGAACGTGAATCAAACATGGTTGAAGTGAGCGATATGCTGAACGACGGCAAGCACACTGTCGTTGGCAAAATCGCAAGTGAGCTACCAGACATACCACTAGCTCAAGCGCAATATACCACTCGCAACAATCAGCTGGCACTGTCGGCTCTTAATCAAATTGAAGACTCTATCGAGCAGGCAAAATCTCAATTTGGCGCAGATAGAATTGCAGTGGTTATCGGCACCAGTACTTCGGGAATTTCGGACGGTGAGGCCGCTTTTAAGCACAAACTCGACCAAGGTTCTTTTCCCGAACATTATCACTACTCAAAACAAGAGCTAGGGAACACTTCCGAGTTCGTTAGCCAATACTGCTCATTAACCGGGCCGAACTACGTAATCTCAACCGCCTGCTCATCAAGTGGCCGTGTATTTCTCACTGCCCAACGTTTGCTAGATTCAGACATGGCTGATGCTGTGTTAGTCGGTGGTGTGGATACCTTATGTAAACTGACACTCAATGGTTTTCATGGTCTTGAAGCCCTTTCAACTAAACATTGTAAACCATTCAGTGCCACTAGAGATGGCATCAACATAGGTGAAGCAGCGGCGTTTATGTTGCTCAGCAAAGCAAAACTGAATGCTACCAATACAAACCCGAACACACCAAACATTGCCTTATTAGGCTGTGGGGATAGCTCTGATGCACACCATATTTCAGCTCCCCACCCTGAGGGAAATGGCGCCGAGCAAGCGATGAGAAAAGCTTTATATTCTGCACAGTTACAAGCAGGAGACATTGGTTATATCAATGCTCACGGAACTGCAACACCACTCAATGATTCAATGGAAAGCAAAGCCATTCACCGCATTTTTGCAAACAAGGTTCCCGTTAGTTCTACCAAGCCATTGACCGGGCATACTCTAGGCGCAGCAAGTGCGATTGAGGCTGCAATTGCGTGGCATATTTTGAAATATGACTTACCGCTTCCCTTACAAAAATGTCAGGATAAAGCTGAAGATATTGAGATTGATTTGGTAAACTGTTCGCAGAAACTTAAAGTAAAGAACATCTTAAGCAACTCGTTTGCTTTTGGTGGCAACAACATTAGCCTGATTTTTGGTGTAGTAAATGACTGATATCCCTTCTGTAGACCAACTTCTCCCTCACGATGATCCGATGATACTAATCGATCGTGCTATCAGCGTAGAGGCGTTGTCGATCCACTGTCAGGTCGATATCGGTGACCATAACCTGTTCTTTAATGACGAATCTCAAACAGTACCAGCATATGTTGGCATCGAGTTTATGGCGCAGTCTGTAGCGGCATGGTCTGGATATCACGCACTTAAAAACGGCACCACGCCCCCAATCGGATTCTTACTCGGTTCTCGTCGCTATAAATCACTGTGTGATGAGTTTACTCAAGGTCAGACCCTTGATATCCATGCTGAACAACTGATGGAAGACAGCGGTATGGCCGTGTTTACCGCAAGAGTCGAAGACCAAGGCGAGTTGGTGGCTCAATGCCAACTAAACGTCTACGTGCCGACCGAACAAAAATTACAAGAAATGAAAACTAGGAGCTCATCATGACCCGTCAGGTTTTAGTCACTGGTGCCAGCAAAGGCATTGGTAAAGCGATCGCTATTCAACTCGCGAAAGACGGTTTTGAAATCGCCGTTCATTACATGGGAGACAAACAGGGAGCTGAAGAGACTCTACAGTCGATCACCGAACTGGGTGGCGTAGGACATCTTATCCAATTTGATATCAGCAACCGCAGCGAATGTCGCGAAAAGCTAGAGTCTGATATTGCAGAGCATGGTGCTTACTACGGTGTGGTAAACAACGCGGGTATTACTCGTGACACAGCATTCCCTGCTATGACGGAAGAAGAGTGGGATGGCGTGATCCATACCAACCTCGACAGCTTCTACAACGTACTTCACCCGTGCGTGATGCCAATGGTTCAAAAACGCAAAGGCGGTCGAATCGTTACTCTGGCGTCGGTATCCGGTATCATGGGTAACCGCGGTCAAACCAACTATGCCGCAGCAAAAGCGGGCGTGATTGGCGCGACCAAGTCTCTGGCTTTAGAGCTAGCGAAACGTAAAATCACGGTAAACTGTGTCGCTCCGGGTTTAATCGATACTGGCATGGTTGATGAGCACGTGAAAGAGCATGCTCTCCCTCAAGTGCCATTGCGACGTATGGGTGAGCCAGAAGAAGTAGCAGGATTAGTGAGTTACCTAATGTCTGATATTGCAGGCTACGTAACTCGCCAAGTGATTTCAGTTAATGGAGGCTTAGTATGACCCGCCGCGTTGTTGTAACTGGTATGTCTGGCGTTACTGCGTTTGGTAACGACTGGCAACAGATAGAGCCAAAGCTAAAAGCCTGTGAAAATGCGACCCAATACATGCCAAGCTTTGAGCAATATGATGGCCTCAACACGAAACTTGCCGCGCCTATTGATGACTTCCAACTGCCTAAACACTACAAGCGTAAACAAGTGCGTGGCATGGGCCGAGTGTCACGCCTAGCAACCGTTGCTACCGAGAATGCATTGGAGCAAGCCGGCTTAATTGGCCACGACATTTTGACCAATGGTGAGACGGGTATCGCTTACGGTTCTTCTACTGGCAGTACTGATGCCGTTGGCGCGTTCGGTGTGATGCTGAATGAAAAGTCGACACGAGCAATCACAGCAACCACTTACGTTCAAATGATGCCGCACACAGCCGCGGTAAACGTAGGTCTGTTTTTTGGTCTACGAGGCCGTGTGATCCCTACTAGCAGCGCTTGTACTTCTGGAAGCCAAGCGATTGGTTACGCCTATGAGGCGATCAAACATGGCTACCAAACCGTCATGGTTGCCGGTGGCGGTGAAGAGCTGTGCCCTACTGAGTCTGCCGTTTTCGATACCCTTTTTGCTACCAGTTTAAAAAACGACACTCCCAAGAAATCCCCCAGCCCATATGACAGCGAGCGTGATGGCTTGGTTATCGGTGAAGGTGCCGGCACGCTTATTCTCGAAGAGTATGAACATGCCGTTGCTCGCGGCGCGAAGATCTACGCAGAGATCATTGGTTTCGCTAGCAACTGCGATGCGGCTCATGTGACCCAACCTCAGATGGAAACCATGCAAATCTGTATGGAAAAAGCACTGAGAGATGCACAACTTCCAGCCGAGAAGATTGGCTATGTTTCTGCGCACGGCACTGCGACCGAAAAAGGCGATATTGCAGAGAGTAACGCAACAGCGAATATCTTTGGTGAAGTGCCAATCAGCTCATTGAAAAGCTACTTTGGTCATACGCTTGGCGCGTGTGGTGCAATTGAAGCTTGGCTCAGCCTAGAGATGATGCACAGCGGTTGGTTCAGCCCAACCCTAAACCTTGAGAATGTCGATGAGCAATGCGGCAAGCTCGATTACATCACTGGCTCAGGTCGCGAATTGGATGTTGAATATCTGATGAGCAACAACTTTGCCTTTGGCGGCATCAACACTTCAATCATCTTCAAGAAAATCTAGGATACGTAATGAAAAACTGGTTAGCCGTTGCTGCTGTCACTTTACTCGCAGGTTGTAGTGCTCCTAAATATTCAGGAAACGCACTGCCAGAAGCGAACAACATTAAAAACATCACCATCGTAGAAGACACCAAGACGCGCACTGTGTTTCTTGATTCGATGCTCGATTGGTGTTTGAACAATCAAGTTAAATGTAAAGTTGTCGCAGACGGCTCTGAACACAAGCCTGAAGAAGTCACGCTAGATTACGTATCTCGTTGGAGCTGGGATTTGAGAACCTTTGTGGCAGACGCAAAGATCTCAGCTTATCAAGATCAACAGCGCGTTGGTAACGTAGAGTTTAAGGCGCCGAATAGCGGCAACTTTTCCAAGTTTGGTGACGATATGGAACGCATCAAAGCGATGATGGATATCTTGTTCGATAAGAAATCAGCCGCGCAAGCAACCCAAATGATTGCCGACGACCAGCTATAGCAAAGTTATTTAGACAATAAACGAAATCGTTTAGACAATAAATTTTGAGACAAATAAAAAGGGTCAGTAACCAAGTTACTGACCCTTTTTTGAATCTAACAACTGCTCAATTAAGCGTTAGCTTCACGCTCTGCGATGAACTCAAGAGCCATCTTGATGCGAGCGATTACGCGCTCTTTACCAACAAGCTCCATAACTGCATCAACAGAAGGAGACTGACCGCCACCTGTTACTGCTACGCGAAGTGGCATACCGATTTTACCCATGCCGATCTCTAACTCTTCACATACTGCAGCAATCACACCATCTTTGATGTTTGCTGTCGTGAACTCTTCAAGAGCTTCAACCTTAGCAAGAGCAAGCTCTAGTGGACCTTTAGCTACACCACGTAGGTGCTTCTTCGCTGCGCCCGCTTCAAACTCAGAGAAATCTTCGTAGAAGTAACGAGACTGCTCAGCAAGTTCGATAAGCGTGTTACAACGCTCGCCAACTAGCTTGATCACTTCAGTGATCGCTGGACCATTTGTTGTATCGATCTTCTGTGCGTCTAGGTGCCATTGTAGGTACTTTGCAACGTACTCAGGCTCAGAAGTCTTGATGTAGTGGTTGTTCAACCAAAGTAGCTTTTCAGTGTTGAATGCTGATGCAGACTTGCTGATTGCGTTCAGGCTGAAGAATTCAATCATCTCTTCTTGAGAGAAGATCTCTTGGTCACCGTGAGACCAACCTAAACGAACAAGGTAGTTGTTTAGTGCATTTGGTAGGTAACCTTCGTCGCGGTATTGCATTACAGAAACAGCACCGTGACGCTTAGAAAGTTTCGCACCGTCATCACCAAGAATCATTGCACAGTGAGCGAACGTTGGAACTGGCGCGCCTAGTGCTTCATAGATGTTGATTTGACGAGGTGTGTTGTTGATGTGGTCTTCACCACGAACAACGTGTGTAATACCCATGTCCCAATCATCCACTACTACTACGAAGTTGTAAGTAGGAGCGCCGTCTGTACGACGAATGATTAGGTCATCAAGTTGGCTGTTAGCGATTTCGATGCGACCACGGATTTGGTCATCAAATACTACACTGCCTTCTTTAGGGTTACGGAAACGGATAACGCACGCATCACCTTCTTTTGCTGCTTCATTTGCTGCAACAATTTTAGGGTGGTTAGCATCGTAACGAGCCATTTCTTTGTTTTCTTCTTGCTCTGCACGAATTTCATCAAGCAGTTCTTTAGACGCGTAGCATTTGAATGCTTTGTCTTCAGCAAGTAGCTTATCAACCATTTCGTTGTAACGGTCAAAACGCTTAGATTGGTAGTAAGGACCTTCATCCCATTCCATACCCATCCATTGCATGCCTTCTAGAATTGCATCAACCGCTTCTTGAGAGTTACGCTCAAGGTCTGTGTCTTCGATACGTAGAACGAATTCACCGCCTTGGTTTTTAGCGAATAGCCAAGAGTAAAGTGCAGTACGTGCACCACCAACGTGAAGATAGCCAGTTGGGCTAGGAGCAAAACGAGTTTTAACCGTCATTTAAATACCTTGATTATGTAGGTGATTCTTTTAGTGGCGCCGATTACAAAACCTGTAATGACCAAATATCACTAAATTTTGGGCGCTATTTTATCACCCCCGCTTAAATCTACAATCAGTAGTGAATGATTAATGTGCTGTTGTTGTACGAAAGCGATTATAGAAAGCTGAATTCCGCCTTCAAAGTAGCAAAACTATTACCTTAACCAATAGATTATAGCCGCGGATCCTTTATTCCCCTCTTTCATTCCCAAATTGAATCCACCAGCTAATGCACCACTAAGATCAAATTCTTGAATTTATGTTTGACCTTACCCTTACGGGAAGGTTTATGTTAGGCGTAGATGAGAATTGGAGTATCGATATGAACCACTACACAACCGCGCTCAACGGCTTAAATTGCATGGGTTGTGCGAAGAAAGTCCGCACACTGTTTGCTGATCTCGACAACACGACGATCAATGATATATCGCCGACCTACATCGATATTTCGACTCCATTTAGTTATGTTCAACTCAACGAACAGTTAGCGACACTTGGCTACAGCATGGGTAACAGGCTGCACCTTTCGCTATACGGCCTCAACTGCGGTAAGTGTGTGAGTAAACTGACTCAAGCGCTTGAACAAACCGAGCAAGCATCAAACCTAGAAGTCAGCAAACAAGAATTAGCACTGGTCACTCTACTTTCTAAATCCGAGGTGATTGAGTTAGTCGAAAGTGTGGGTTATCACGCAGCCCCGTACGCTGAATCTAATGACCTCTCACCGAGTTCAGATTTAGAAGAAGATAAAAAACCGGCGCCTACAGAATCGACGCCAACTGACCCCGTTGCGAGTCAATATACTTATCACCTTGTTCTTGAGGGAATGACGTGTGCGAGTTGTGTCTCTTCAATCGAACAAGCACTGAAAAATAACGAATTCGTCGACCAAGCTCAGATCAACCTCGCTGAACAGACAGCTTTAGTTTTCACCTCTAAGACACGTGACATCATCGAAAATGATCTAATAGCGTCCGTTAAAGCCGCAGGTTATGGCGCCGAGTTTGTAGATGATGCGGCAACACAACAACAAAAACAGCAAGAGCAACAACTTCGCACTCAACGAGCCTTCCTTAGAAACTCAGTCAGCGCGCTAGTTATCGGTGCTCCACTGATGGCGTGGGGTCTGTTTGGTGGCAGCATGACCATTGCCACTTTTAACGATCAACTGGCTTGGGGATTAGTCGGTGTGATCTGTTTAGTGCTGTTGGCCACTTCAGGTCGTAGCTTCTTCACCAATGCTTGGCAATCACTGATACACAAGCGCGCGACCATGGATACGTTAGTTGCTTTGGGTACAGGCGCAGCGTGGTTCTACTCAATGCTGGTTGTACTGATTCCATCATGGTTCCCTGAAGCCTCTCGCCATGTCTACTTTGAGGCGAGTGCGATGATTGTAGGTTTAATTTCTTTGGGGCATTACATTGAAGCCAAAGCCAAAGCGCGCACCACCAAATCTTTACAAGCACTGATTAACTTACAGCCACAAAAAGCGGTAATTATCGTCGATAGCAAAGAACAAACCATCGCTGTCGAGGCCATTCAGCTAGGCATGCAAGTACGCGTCAAACCGGGTGAGAAAGTGCCAGTTGATGGTGTTGTGGTATCGGGCGAGTCTTACATCGATGAATCGATGTTGACTGGCGAACCGCTTCCCAACGTTAAATCGTTGAGTGATGGCGTTTCTGCAGGCACCATTAATGGTGATGGCAGCTTGATCATTGAAGCAACTGGGATTGGCTCAAGCACCATGTTGGCTCGAATCATTCAAATGGTACGCCAAGCACAAAGCAGCAAACCTGCGATTGCGAAACTAGCCGACTCTATCTCTGCTGTTTTCGTTCCAGCTGTGGTTGCGATCGCAGCTGTTGCCGCCCTAGTTTGGTTTTTTGTTGGTCCGCAACCAAGTGCAAGCTACATGCTTGTCGTATCAACGACTGTGCTTATCATCGCTTGTCCGTGTGCCTTAGGCCTAGCGACTCCGCTCTCTATTACTGTCGGTGTAGGTAAAGCCGCTGAATTTGGCGTTCTGATCAAAGACGCTGATGTGTTGCAATCAGCAAGCAAAATCGATGCTGTCGTGTTTGATAAAACAGGTACGTTAACTCAAGGCAAACCAAGCGTTCAGCAGGCGTTTTATCACAACCTATCAGAACAAGAGCTGCTGGCTTACGCCTATTCGGTTGAAGTCGGTTCAGAACACCCACTTGCGAAAGCCGTTTGCCAGTATGCCGAAAACCTAGAAGTTTCAGCACTCCCACACAGCGAATTTGAGAACCGCCGCGGCCTTGGAGTACAAGCCAACATTAACGGCAAACACGTTCAAGTCGGCTCGCTTAAATACCTAACCCAACTCAATGTTGATACTGAAATTGGCGCAGACTTTATCGAGCTTTGTCGTACACAAGCGTGGACGCCAATCTTCGTAGTCATTGATCAAAAACTGGAAGGCATCTTAGGCATTTCAGACGCATTAAAAATGGATAGCAAACAGGCTATAGCTCAACTGAAATCTGCCGGAATTCACACCGTGCTATTAACGGGCGACAACGATTCAGTTGCTCAAGCGATTGGTAAAAACGTCGGTATCGACGAAGTGATTTCAGAAGTGCTTCCAGAACAGAAAGCTCAACACATTGTTCAACTGCAACAGCAATACAAGAGCGTTGCCATGGTCGGAGATGGCATTAACGATGCACCAGCACTTGCGCAAGCAGATATAGGTATCGCAATGGGCAGTGGCAGTGATGTTGCGATTGAAAGTGCACAAATGACACTCCTCAACTCGTCGCCACTGTCTGTAAGTAACGCGATAGAACTGTCCCAAGCGACCGTGAGAAACATGAAGCAAAACCTATTTGGAGCCTTCATCTATAACTCGCTTGGCATCCCTATTGCGGCCGGTGTGCTCTACCCGTTTTTTGGATTTCTGCTTAGCCCAGTAGTTGCAGGAGCAGCTATGGCGATGTCGTCAATTACTGTCGTAAGCAATGCCAACAGGCTGAGATTGTTCAAACCAACTCATTCTAATATCAATAAAAACCATATTCATGAGGTTAACCATGATTCGTAAAGTTATGACTCTTACTGCACTCGCTGCAATTTCAGGACAGGCTTTGGCTACTGATGTTCTAAACCACAAATCTCCATACTGCGGCTGCTGCACAGAATGGACAGAGCATATGCGTGATGCCGGGTTCGATGTAACAGAGAAGCTCCACGATGATATGAACCCTATCAAGCAAAAGTTAGGCGTAACGCAAGAGCTGGCTTCTTGCCACACCGCAGAGATCGACGGCTATGTATTCGAAGGTCACATTCCCGCAGAAGACGTAAAAGCCTTTTTAGAAAACCCACCACGTAATGCGATTGGTTTGGCGGTTCCGGGTATGCCAATGGGCTCACCGGGTATGGAATATGGCGATAAGAAAGACGAGTACTCTGTGTACGCGTTTAATGATAAAGGTCAGGTGTTTGAGTACCGTCACTACAAAGGTAACTAGAGTACCAATTCACCTAAAGTAGAATTGAAAGCATAAAAATAGAGCCTAGTATTAAGCAAACCCAAGACTGTGGTTTACTTACTAGGCTCTTTGCTTTTGGACAGTAAAGCAAATCTTGTCGCGACACTAACCGGGCTGTTAGTGTCGCTTGATCCCCTCGCTCATTCACGAAGGAAGTGCTTTGGCAAAAAAGCTATTTCGCGAATAGTCTCATTGACTAAACCGCCAAATAAATCAGCTTAGAAGCCGTAAGAAGCACCGAATACGAATGCGTTGTTCTGCTTAGAATTGCCGTTTGCGAAGTCTACGCCGTTAGCTTGGCTACGGAACTCGAAGTAAGGCTGTACGCCTTGACGAGTCCATGTTGCACGTAACTCGTGGTCCATCGCTTCAGCTTCGATCATGTAAACGTTGTTGTAGCTAAGTGCTAGATCTTCGTTCACTGTGTATGCAATGCGGTTATCCATGCGGTAGTCAGTTTTGTCATCGTTAGAAGTATCATCGATGTGTGCACGAGTACGGTTGCTGATAGAGATACCGTTATCGAAGTTGTAGCCGATCTTAACTAATGGACGGAACTGAATGCTTTCACCCGCAGAGAATAGGTGTTGGTAACCAGCAGCAACCCATAGGTTGTCAGTGATATTGAAAGATTGCTCACCACCTACAGTGATACCAGGAGTAGTATTACCTGCACCGCCGTTTTCAGACTCAAGTTTACCCAGTTGGATACCATCAAACTCAGAGTAAACCGTGAAGCCGCCTAGAGAGTTGTCAAACGTGTGACCAGCTTCTAGCGTAGAAGTCATGTCAGAACCGTGGATACGGCCATCGTCGTGAATTTGGATGTTACCTGTTACGTAAGAAGAACCAGCAAAAGCACTAGAAGCGAAAGCAAGAGAAAGAGCACTTAGAGCGATAATTTTTTTCATAGTAAACTGCCTTAGTTTGATTTTTTCAGCGGCATATCTTCGGTACATCATTCACCTTCACCGCTTGAATAATTGGTCGCCTCCCTGGCATGAAATCTATGTTGCTCGAATTAATTTTCGTTTCAAAATAAAAGAACAGACAGAGTGATCTCTCTCACTATCAAAAAAGAACAAGTTATTTAAAGCATTAAAATCAAACACTTAAAAATATAAAAATTGATAAAAAACTCAAGATGGAAAAATGTACAGATCGGGATCACATTATTTTACGGTGCAAAATTAGATTCGGTTAATTGAATCACACCTGATTTAGAGTTTTTTATGAGGGACTTATTTTTTGAAGAGAATAATGAGAGGCGCGTCACTTTTGCAATGAAGCTCACCTTATGTGCATTGTTGACGTTATAAACCAAGACGGTTTCTATATGTTCCCGTTTTAGATGAGGACCTAATTCGCAACAAACAAAAAGAGCTCCCACTTTTAACCTTAAGTAAGGTAATCGCTAAGGAGCTCTTCTATTAATGTTGCTTATCGATTATTTAACTGACGTTACTCGACTTACTTTCTCGCCACTTTCAGAGATAGAGCGGATGTACGTTTCACCAGAAACCGATGGACGTTGCTGCTCATCATACGTTAGCCAGTTTTCACCATCAGCAGAGTATTGCAGCTCTACGCCTGGGAATTGAACGTTCATCGCTAGCTTACCGTCAACAACCTTCGCACCTGGAACTGGTAGTCGGTAGTCAATGCCCGCTTTTTCTAGCTTAGCTAGCTCACGTTGACCAAGAATATTCGCGAAGCGATTAAAGTCGCTGTTCAACGCTTGCTTATTCACTAAGTTAGTTTCTTGAGAGTATTCAACACCAACCTTGTAGTCGTTTTCCCACTCAGCTCGGTGCCATGCGCGCTCTGCTGCTGCCAATACGCGAGGGAACACCATGTATTCATATTGCTCGTCAGTACGTACTGTTTCTGACCAAAGTTGAGCTGACAGACCGTAGAAAGGTTTCGCTTCAATTTCACCTTTACCAGAGAAGCCATTACCGTCACGGTCTAATGACGTTTCTGCGTTTTGTGGCATGTTTTCTGGTGCGAAGCCAAACATCTTGCGAGTATCGGTTGCACGCGTTGCCCAGTAGTAACCGCGCTCTGCTGCATCAACTTCGTATGGCATATCCATGTATACGTAGTCTGGGTTAGAGACGATTACGTCATACCCTTTTGCTGACCAATCGTATACTGATGAAGTGCCGCCCCAGTAAAGAACGTCCCAGAAGTTTACGCGAGTGCTTTCAGTTGCAAATGCTTTCTCGCCTTCGCTGTATTTCAGGCCATCTTGCCATGCTTGGAAGTGAGGAATGCCTTTGTCAGCAACAATCTTAGATACTTGCTCCGCAAAGTGACTTGGCAAATGACCGAAGTCGCTTACCGTTCCATCAGCGATCAAAGACTGACACTGAGGAGACTGCTGGAATGGCTTATCTTGCTTAGACAAATCGATGTTGCCTTTCCAAGTCACTTTATCTTCTGCATTAATATCTTGTAAGCCAGCGCCTAACTTGATGTTTTTCGCTTCATCGCCGCCGAAGTGCCAAGTCGTTAGTGGAACACCCGCTTCTTGGTGCATTGCCGCCACTTCAGAGATCACTTTATCGACAAAGTGAGTTGAAGACTCCATACATGGGTTAATGAAGCTTTGCTTATCGTAGAACTGAACCGTGGTTACGTTCGATGTATCTTGTGGATCCATCAAGCGGTATTCATTTGCTTCCGCTTCTTTACCTTCCGCCATGAGACGAGTGTAACGCGCTTCCATCGACACCACAGCAGAACGAGCGTGTGCTGGCATATCAATTTCTGGAATTACTTCGATGCTGCGCGCTTTTGCGTAGCTTAAGATCTCGACGTAATCCGCTTTACTAAAGAAACCAGAGCCAAAGTTGTCTGTTGTTGGACCTGACCCTAGCTGAGGCAGTAAACAGCTTTGCTCTTCCAAATCAAAACAACGATTAGACCCTACATCCGTTAGCTCTGGTAAACCTGGAATTTCTAAACGCCAGCCTTCATCATCTGTTAGGTGAAGGTGCAGTTTATTCATCTTGTATGCCGCCATTTGGTCTAGCGTTGCTAAGATGGCATCTTTTGAGTGGAAGTTTCGAGCTACATCCACCATCACACCACGGTAATCAAAGCGCGGTGCATCTTTGATCGACAGTTGTGGTAATGATTCAGCGTTCTGACTGTCTATTAGGCCAAAAATAGACTGAACTGCGTAGAAAGCACCTGTTTTATCAAACGCTTTAATCGCAATCCCCTCTTCCGAGATGCTTAGTTCATAAGCGCCAGGTTTCGCCAAATCACCCGTAAACTGAGTAGGAACAACGGTAACACTTACTGGAAGGTCACCACTCACATCTACGTTTACCACATCTGCACGTTCTTCGATTGCAGCGAACTGATCAGCATCGAATGCGTCTTTTGGTAGGGCAATACCACCAGCAATGCTCACAGATCCTTCACCCGCTTCTACCGACATTGGCGTTGGTAGTAGCGTTGTTGATACATCTTGAGTTGCGAGATCAGCATTCTTTTCAAAACGCGTCACCGCTGTCGCCATTACGTTATTGTCATCAGGTGTACGTTTAAGGTTGTTACCCTCTAGACCCGTTACGAATGACGCGACATCTTCCGTATTCAATGAAGCAATCATCTTTGGTTCTGCGTTTGGCGCCGTTACGAATGCACCCGGCATAAAGTCAGTTTCAAACAGTTGCCAGTATTCACTTGTTAGCGGAAGAATCACTTCTTCACCCGCCGCAAAACCATCGAACTTTTCTGTTGGTTCTAGCTTGTGTAAGTCGCCGGTTACGCGAGTGATTTTAAACTGCTCATTATCAACATCTAAGATAAGGCGAATACTGTGGAAGTAGATGGTCCAATCTTTTGAATCAATCGCTTCACCATCGTTAGTTAACGTCATGTTCACTTTATTACATGATGCCCACTCTGCGCCTAAGTCCTGACAAGCCATGCCTTCGTTTGCACCGTGGTTCGTCAAGATTTCATATTGCACATCAAGGTTATCAGCCAGTGCATTCACTACTTTTTGTTCTGGTGCTTGCGTTACTGCACAACCCGTTAGGCCAGCCAATACCGCTACAGATAGTAAGTTTCTCTTCAACATCGTATTCACCCATAAATTAAAAATTGAGTAAGAAGCAAAATGGAGCGCTTCGAAAGTTAGATAAACTATATGGGCTTATTTTTTACCGTGAATTAAATCGAGCTAATAAAGTGATCGGCTTCAAATCTCAAAAATATTGATAAATTTAATTTAAATAAAATCATCAAGTTACAAGCAACGGCACTTCCGTCATTTTAATTTTGACGTAAAATTTGAGAAATGAATCACAATCTTTTTTACCGATTTCATAAAATCGTGTCATTGGTAGAGAGAAAAGTTTTAGAGTTTGCTCGTGTTGTTATACTTTTCGTACAAACAACGTGACATTGTTCTCAAAAAAAACCGTTAAAAAACTCCGTCAAAATCTTTTTTAACGAGCTTATGTCTTTCTAAAGGAGCTTTCTTTGCGCACATTCTTGTACCTTACGCTACTCACACTTGCCTTTTCAGCAAAGCAAGCTGTCGCCGAACCTCTTTATTGGCAAGCTAAAAAGGATGATCTGACCCTCACCATTTTAGGTTCTGTGCATGTTGGAGACGAGAGCATGTACCCGCTTCCTGCACAGATTACAGACGCGTTAAAAGAGAGCGACGGATTAATTGTCGAGACGGATATAAGAAAGACAGAAGGCGTGGTGTACCCTACCACCACAATCACTACAGCCGATGTATTAAGCGAAGATCAACAACAGTTATTAACGAGCATTTCTAAGTCTTTGGGTATGTCGACACAACAACTACTGAGCTCCCCGCCTTGGGCGACATCTCTGTCGATACAAATGCAGCAGTTAAAAAACCTTGGTTACGGCTCAGCGGGCGGTGTAGACGCAACACTTGCCTATAAAGCGACGATACAAGACGTTCCAGTGATCAGCTTAGAGCCACTACAATTTCAAATAGACCTCATCGCAGGACAAAAAGATTCTGGTAAAGAGTGGCTAGTGACAAGCATTGAAGAATTTGATCAAACAGACCGTGTGGTTCATTGCTTAATTGAGAGCTGGAAAGCAGGTGATGTCACCAAACTTGAGGAATTTGCAAAGCTGTCTGAAATGCCATCTGAACTTGAAAAAGCATTTCTAACGGATCGCAACGTTGATTGGGCAAACAAACTATCTGTCAAAGATTGGAAACTCGATTCGAAAGGACACTACGTGCTGGTCGTCGGTACGTTACACCTGATTGGCGAAGGCAACCTTTTGCAGTTGTTAGAAGAGAAAGGGTTCAATGTCACTCAACAATCACAAAGCCAACAGGCCCAGTGTCAATTTGAGGTTAGTGTCGACAGCTAGCTCAATTCGATATCATAGTCTTGACGGAATATAACCATTACCTAAATAACAGAACCCGTACTTTTTCTTCCCTTTCGCTCTTGAACTGAACGGTTTATGAGTCGAAAAAACAGGGCTAAGGGAAAAATCCGTTTTCCGCATAGCCCTATTTTGCTGCTTACTCAGTTGACTAAAGGATGTCTGTACTCGCGTCTGAGTAGCGCGCGATAATTGGGTTACTCAAGGCATTTGGATCGCCTGGAGACCACATTCCACGCTTCATTCCTTGAACAATCAAATGGATAACGGCAGCGTCAATCGCCGACATGACGGCAATATTAACCGGTTCATTCTGGCTATAACCCATCTCAACTTCTAATAGCTCTTTGTAATCAACAAACCTGAATGCTCCAACACCAATTTCATGCGAAGAAATCGTTTTTGTCGTCGTCACGCTTAACAACACTTGCCCAGTTCTTACATCCACCGCTCTCAAGTTAACAGTGACTTGATCGGTCCTATATTGGCCTGAACCACCAATTCCAAGATACTTCGCACCAGCTCCTCCGGTAACAATATTAGAGTCATAAGCAACAATACCGCCTTCAATAACGATATTCGCAGAGCTCAACGATGTTAAGTCGGCTCCGTGATTGTTCACTACCTTATCTTTCTTCTGGGCAGCACGAATGATCTTACGTTCCGTCAATAAGTTTTGCAGGCCTTCACGCTCTAAAGGCACAAACCATTGCGAATCGATCAACGATGTCGTCAATAACGACGTGCCCCCTTGTGGTACAGCGGTTGAAAAATTACTGTTTGGCTGAGGTTTATACTGTCCCGTTTGATCTCTAAAATCGTAAACCGAAACAAGTATCTTCCCTCGAGGCCTTGGTAATGAGATGAGATCAGTATAAGTCGCGCCTCTAGGCATCAGTTTAGGGATCTCAGATGTTTCTGGGATCTGCATAGAATAGCTGCACCCCCCTAACACCAATATCAAGAAGATGGTGAACATCGATTTCATAACACAATCCTTGTGATTAGAGGTCTGGGTTTAGCCCAGCAACGCTGATTTCTGTCGATTCCCCTGTCTTTTTATCGACAATTTGAACCAACAATGTCCCAGAATCGTCCACAATGTTCAGAAAGAAATCGTCGGTCTCAAGTTGCCCAGTATTACCACTCCCCACATCAGCAAGTAGCTGGCTAATCAAACGTGATTCCAAACTTGAAGCCAACCTATCTAGAGCGGACTCTTGCTCACCAAAAATATCCCTTGCACTAGGGTCGTCATAATCGTTAATGGCATTAGCATGATTAAAAAGGTGGGAACTGTTTAGTGCGTTTCCTCCAAAACTAGGATTTATGGGCGTATAAACCAGTTCGCTCGAACAAATCGAAGGCGACACGAACAACACTATAAGTGCCAATTTTTTTAATGATATAGACATCCCTGCCTCCTCAAAATTCATCATGGTCTAGATCGTAGGTATCTTGAAACAGTCGCTCTGCTTGCCATCGGATGATGTAATTTCCAACCACTCCTGTTGCATCGGCAGCGCGTTCTTTTGCTTGTCTACGGCCTGGAGACAACGCCGTACGGAAGATCGGTTTCCTAGAGTGTTGAACCTCTATGATGCTTCCAGATAACGCTGTTGGCCTTTCTTTTACCGTCAAATTTTCCTTAAGGTCGGGATAACTATCATTGAGCGATTGCGAGAAGAAAAAATAGAAATCCTCTCCCAACCGCGTAATGGTTCTGTCCACGATGATTCCATCAACTTCACTAAAATCATTAAATTTTTCCTTAAGACTGTTCGTCGACCCCTCAAGTTTCTTTCCATTTTCTAACGGGGCACCATTTTCAAGACCATGACTTTCATCTCCGGCATGAACAACAAAAGAGAGAAAAGTAATTGTAAGCAGCTTGAGTTTCATATTGGTTCCCATTCGAAGTCCATTTACAAAATGAGGAGGTGATTCTTTGAACAAGATAAAGAGTAGGTGCAATGCACTTTGTCACATATAAACTTTGTAATTAAATTCCAGTCTCAATTCACTAACTAAGGTTAATAAAAATTCAAAAAACTAAGTATTTTTAATATATGCAATTACGTTATTTTTAGATTTTAGTTTATAGCTGTTCGTCATTTGGATACCTAGAATCTCCTCATTACATTGGCTTACACAGCTCTCAGTGCGGGAATTTATGTTTCGGTTCTTGATTGAGGTAAAAACCACAAACACTTTAAGGTAAAGGTAATGATAACTAGGGACGCGTCACTTATCGGCTTAACTTGTTTATATTTATCAATAGGTAGTTTTAATAGTGCTATCGCTTCTGATTTGGAGGGAAGCTTTCTACACAACGTAAACCATGACGTCGTAAACGAGTTTAATGACTTAGATCTTATTTCGTCACGGGATTTGGATAACTACTCAGAAATAGATATATCCGACTCTTCAGGTTCCATTGCGATTATTCAACAAAATAGTCTAGGAGCCAGCGCAAATAATAAAGCCAAGATCAAACAAAACGGAAGCTCTAATTCAGCTTATATAGGACAAATAGGCAAGAATAATACTGCTCTGATTGAGCAGGATGGATCAAACAACAAAGCCGCTATTGGTCAGCTCGGAGCCAATTCCGACGCTCTGATCTCCCAAGATGGAGATAACAACTTGGCGGTGATAGGACAAGCGAATTACTCAGGACAAAACAGCCAATTAAGTATTGCTCAAAAAGGTCATGGCAATACGGCTTATATGGTTGGGTCTGGAGGAGACAATTTAGGAATTTCTCAAAACGGCAATGACTTTGCAGTAATCAACGCGTCTAGCTCAATGAGAATTCACATCAATCAAGCCAATTAGCGCGAAGTATGGAAAGCTTGATTCACCGTTGCTTCTCGATGAAGTAACAACATAGTCGACATGGAAATGTATAAGGATACAACTTATGAAAGTTACACAAATTGGAATTATAGTCGGTGCTATTCTGGGCTTTAATGCAGCATACGCAGATAATTTACCTGCTCCTTTTCCAGCCTCTGAACCTGCGTTGGGGGTAATAGAAGGAACAACCGATCTTGGGATATCATCGACAGTCGCTGGTATTCAACCTTTAGCGATGGATAATACTGCCGTTTGGCAAATGGGCAATGGCGATAATGCCAATGTCACTATTAACCAAAACACGTCTGGTGTTACTGATGGACATGTTGCACTAGTAGACACACATGCTAGCTATAACTCTGACGTTGTGGTTCAACAAGATGGCAATCTCAATGAAGCTCACGTTAAGCTACGCTATGTAAACAACAACGCTTGGGTTGATCAAGATGGTGTGAGTAACCAAGCCCAAATCACAGTTCAACCTTATGGTCGAAGCAATGATTTACGTGTTACACAAGTGGGTAATGAGAACATCTCTGTCGTTAATGCCCTAGGTGGTGCTGACTACAATGAAGCTGATGTGAATGTCTCTGGTAACTCCAATACAACCTATACCGAGTTTAGTAACGCGAGTGTTGACAATAATGATGTAGACATCGATATCAGCGGCGATAATAACTATGTTCAAACGATAGTAAATACCGATGTTGGTGGTGGCGATGATAACTATGTCGATATCGATCTCGTGAACAGTAGCGATAACCGAGTATTCACGTTACAAACAGGCTCTCATTCAGATGCCATTGTTAGCTTAACAAACAGCAATTCAAACCAATTTATGATTGAGCAAACCTCTTATGATACTGCGCTAGTTTCAGGTAATGGCGCAAGTGGTAATGTCGGTATAATTTATCAAAATTAATATGATAAGATGTGCATATATTAAAACGGCGTTGATCGCCGTTTTATTTTTCCCTTTACGTTTAAATGCATCTGAAAAAATTTCAAATTCAGTACAGTGTTTTATTAACAACAAACATAACGTGCTTGTGTTAGATAGCAGTACAGCATCTTCACTCACTCTAAAAACAAGAACACACTCTCAACTCAACCAACATATAAGTGGTGGTAAAACAAAATTTATTCTTAATGCCAAACAATTTCCTCTTACTTTAGAGATTAAACCAGAAAATAAGAGTTGGAAAATATTTCGGGATTGTACGATGAAAGAACTAGAAGTTAATTAATAAAACTAAAGGAAACAGATGCTTCCACTTAATACTGTTATATACCTTCACCTGTACTATTAATTATATTCACCATATTTATAAAATAACTAGCCAACTTATTGGTAGAATAACTATGTGTGCTATAGACTATCAAGTCTGATACAAGGGCAGTGGGTTAATAAAGGAGTGTACACATGGCTAAGTCGAAAGTTCATCAAGCCATTTTAATAGCCGAAAATAATTTACAGTCTACGCTGCTTAAAGAGTCATTAGAGCAAAAGGTGGACCTTAGTATTAGGCTTATATCCCCTGAAAAACTGAGTTTCAACTCATTGCAAGCTGACAATTTGGATATCATTATTATTGACTACCCAATAATGACCAAAGACTTTATCCTTAAATACCAAGAACTTAGAGACGATGTAATATGTGACACCCATGAGGTATTGTTAAACACTCCAAACGACTTCCCACATACTGAGATGCTCAAGTGGCAATATCTCGTTGGTATTTTCTATGTTTCAGACACGCTTGATAAGCTTGTCACTGGCTTCAACTGCATCTTAGAAGACGAAATGTGGATGAGCAGGAAACTCATTTATAAGTACATTCGCTTTTATCGTGAAAGACAATGCGCAAAAACGAGCCCGTACTATTTAAAACTCACTAAACGTGAGCAACAAATCATCAAGCTACTTGGTGAGGGCGCGTCCAACACCCAGATCGCCGACACACTCTACGTCAGTGAGAATACGGTCAAAGCACACCTTCACAATACGTTTAAAAAAATCAAGGTGAAGAACCGCTTACAGGCTCTGATTTGGGTGAAGAACAATGTCGCTACCAGTGAGTTCGTTCAATAAGAGTAGGCTTAGACTCAACAAACGATCGATAGGCGATCGACACAATTACAGAATATAAAAAGCCGTAGCCCCTTCTCTTGCAAAGAGTGCTATAGCTTTCTTTAATGCGGCCGATGAAGAGCTTATTTTTAACATCAGGCGAACCCCATTCTAGTCCGAATCCTATTTACAATAGCTCAAAACGACACAAGCCAACTCATTGAGCAGGCTTTCTAAATGTGGTCGTTGAAGAGCTTATTTCGAACATCAGGCGAACCCCGCTTGGTTTTCAAACTAAATCGAAACCTTCAAATGCAAAAAAATCCGTAACCCCTTCTATTGCAAAGAGTGCTACGGCTTTCTTTAATGCGGCCGGAGAAGAGCTTATTTTTAATATCAGGCGAACCCCATTCTAGTTCAAACCCTGTTTACAATCGCTCAAACGACGAAAGCCTGCTCATTGAGCAGGCTTTCTAAAAGTGGTCGTTGAAGAGCTTATTTCGAACATCAGGCGAACCCCGCTTGGTTTTCAAACTAAATCGAAACCAAAGGTTCAAATGCAAAAAAGCCGTAGCACTTCTGCTACGGCTTTCTTTAATGTGGTCGGTGAAGAGGGATTCGAACCCCCGACCCTCTGGTCCCAAACCAGATGCGCTACCAAGCTGCGCTATTCACCGAGATATCTAACTGGCTCATTGCCTGTCGATGGAGCGTATAATACGGGTTCTGAATTTATCCGCAAGGGCTTTTTCTCATATTTATTGCGATTTTGAATCGTTCGAACAAAAGACATACAACAACGAGCATGATGTGACGAAAAACACACACTTACCAACAAGTATTTAACTTATGAAACAGGATTGATCCAGATCAGTGAATTGATAATGCTTGTTAATACACTAACCCATGTCATATAACTTTGAGGTATACACATGGACTTTTGGCTAGATCTCCTATTTGGTAATGCGGTGGGACTATCTTCAATGATAGTAATCTTCGGGGCTCTGGGTCTCATGATGTTTTATGGAGGCTTCTTCATCTACAAAGTTATGACTGACAAATCTCCTCACTAGAGTCGCTCAGCCTAAATCATTTGCTGTTAAGTATCATTTACTTGATAAGTAAACGTTAAAACGCTTTGCACCGGAGCTGACTTCTCTTGTCTCCTCCGGTTTTTTCATTTTTAAACCCAGCCCCAACTTAGGTATACTTAACCTATCCTTCTCTAACTTGAGATGCACACTATGTCTCATGATGACGATTTAGACCTATTCCAAGAAATGATGGGCGATGTGAAACGTATCGACCACGACACCGCTGAACACCAGAAAGTACACCGTGTAACGGAATCTCACCTAGCAAAGCGTGAAGCGGCAATGTGGCTGTCTGATGACGAGAAAGATTACCTCTCGCTCGATTACTCTCCGATGGTGAAGCCAGATGCTGTTATCGCCTATAAGAAAGATGGCGTTCAGGAAGGCGTATACAAAAAGCTACGTCTAGGTAAGTACCCTATTCAAGCCAAGCTTGATCTGCATAGAAAAACACTCAAAGACGCACGTAATGAAGTGCTTTCATTTTTACGTCAATGTTTAAGGATGGATGTTCGTACCGTCATCATTGTTCATGGCAAAGGTGAACGTTCGAATCCACCAGCAATGATGAAAAGCTATGTCGCCAACTGGTTAACTCAAATTAACGATGTCCAGTGTGTGCATTCGGCTCAACAATTTCATGGTGGAACAGGCGCGGTCTACGTCATGTTGAGAAAGAGCAATGACAAAAAACTCGAAAACAGAGAACGACACCAGAAGCGATCAAGTTAGTACAGGTTGTATTGATAGCCTCGACGATACGCTCATTGCCACGCCAATTCGCTAGACAATAGATATTTAGTGCCGAAGTAGACACTAGGTGCTAAAATTGTCGTCGGTTAACGAATTCAAACGTAAAAGCAACTGCCCTGTAGTTGCTTTTTGTTTATCTAAATTTCCGTTGTGAAACGCTAAGAGAATATCATGTCACAAGAATCCCAAGCTAAACGCCTTAATAAGTACATCAGTGAAACTGGTTTTTGCTCACGCCGCGAAGCCGACAAACTCATTGATGCTGGCCGAGTTACTATCAATGGTAAGATCCCAGAGATGGGTACGAAAGTAATGCCAGGTGATGACGTTGAGATCGACAACAAGCCCGTTCGTTCGAAAGAAAAGCCTATCTACATTGCCCTGAATAAGCCGACCGGTATTACTTGTACCACTGAGCGAGATATTCCTGGCAACATCGTTGACTTTATTGGTCACCACAAGCGTATTTTCCCAATTGGTCGCCTTGATAAACCGTCTGACGGTCTTATCTTCCTGACCAATGATGGCGACATCGTAAACAAGATTCTTCGTGCGGGTAACAACCACGAAAAAGAGTACGTGGTTCGTGTCGACAAGCCGATTACGGGTGAGTTCTTACAGAAAATGGCAGCGGGTGTTCCTATTCTAGATACGGTGACTTTGCCATGTAAAGTAGAGAAAGAGACTAAGTTCTCTTTCCGAATCACACTAACGCAAGGCCTTAACCGCCAAATCCGTCGTATGTGTGAAGCGCTTGGTTATGAAGTTTTCAAACTGCGCCGTGTACGTATTATGAACATCTCTTTAGATGGCATTCCAAATGGCAAATGGCGCTACCTGAGCGATGAAGAAATCACTGAAATCTTAGCGATGTGTGAAGGTTCAGTAAGTACTGAAGATGCGTCAAAGATGAACGCGAAAGGCCAACGTATTCGCAAAGCGACGGACGCTAAACTTTTTGATAGCCGTGAAGAGAATCAAACTTCAACAGCGCGCCGTAACCAAAAAGAGAACCGTACTCGCACCTACCGCGGTAACAATGCCGATGAATTCCGTCATGCGCCTAATTCAAAGCGTGGTCGTAACTCATCGAATAGTGGAAGCGGTGGCAATACTGAGAACTGGAAATCGAACTCTCGTTCAGAGCGTTCTAATTCAGATAGAAACAGTTCGGATCGTAATCGTACAGACCGCAATAACAACGATCGTAGAAGCGGCAAGCCAACAAACCGTAGCCAAGACTCAAACAGACCAAACAAACCGGCACCTAAGCGCGTTGGTGGTACATTAGGTCTTAAGAAGTAATATTTACTCTTTAATACAGAAACGCCCACTAAGTTGTCTTAGTGGGCGTTTTTTGTTGTTGGCTAAGTCAAAACTAGGTACGAAGACGGTATTTTGCTCGGCAGATTAACGGCTTTCATTATCGCCCGCCTGCTACAAACACAAATCAGTAAATTGAGCTCGTGTAAGCATGGCTAAGTCCTTTGGGTCTAGCTCGATTTCCAAGCCCCTTTTTCCTGCGCTCACACATATCGTTTCAAAATCCGTCGCAGTGGAGTGTACAAAAGTAGGCAATGCTTTCTTTTGACCAAGCGGACTGATGCCACCCACCACATAACCCGTGGTTTTCTGTGCAATTTCAGGATTCGCCATCTCTGCTTTTTTACCTTTCGCTGCTTTTGCTGCAAGTTTTAGGTTTAGCTTTTGGTCCACAGGAATAACCGCCACAGCCAAATCTTTAGCCACACCGTTCAAACAGAACAAAAGAGTTTTGAACACACGCTTAGGATCCTGACCAAGCGCTTCAACGGCTTCCAAACCATAGTTCGTATTGTTGGCATCGTGATGATACTGATGAACGCTATGAGCGATTTTCTTTTTCTTGGCGAGATTGATTGCTGGGGTCATAACAAATCCAAACGATAGATAAACAAAAAGCGACGCCGAGGCGTCGCTTTAGTTAAATTTATCATGGTGCTAGAGTCAATCTAATTCAGCACCTAGTGATTAAATTTATTGGGTTCAATTACTTGTAAACCATTTGACCAGACGGTGCGTACTTGTTCACGTCTACTGGGCTGTTTGCTTCTAGGTACTCTTTCAGTACTTCTGCATCAACAAAACCAGTGTTTACGTAACCAGGGTGGTCAGACAGTTTAGGGTAACCGTCACCACCAGCAGCGTTAAAGCTTGGTACTGTGAAGCGGTATGTTTCGTCTAAACGAAGTTGCTTGCCACCGATGAATACATTCGATACTTCACCGTTTGCTACTGTCATTGAGATGCCAGCAAATTGTGCATAAGCACCAGAATCGATTGGTTTGGTCGCAACGACATTTAGGTAATCTAGAACTTCTTTACCCGTCATGTCGGTGTAAGTCAGGATATTTGCAAAAGGTTGAACCTTCAGTACATCTTTGTAAGTTACATCACCGGCTTCAATTGAATCACGTACACCACCCGAGTTCATCACAGCGAAGTCTGCTTTTGCGCGCTCCATGTGAGAAGTCGCAATTAAACGACCTAGGTTAGTCTGTTGGAAACGAACAACGTTACGGTCACCTTCAAGCTTGCCATTAGTTTCAGCAATTTGAACTTCTAGCTGTGCTTGGCCTTGCTCTTGGAAAGGACGTAGGAACTCAAGTAGTTCTGGGTCTTGTGCGATTTCATCTTGAATAAAGACACGCTGTTTCTTACCGTCAATCTTAACTTTTTTCTTAAGGTTAACTGGAATAAGATTGTAGCTCACCATTTCTAGCTCGCCATTGCGGAATTCGTAGTCAGCACGGCCTACGTATTTGCCCCACTCGTGAGCTTGAACGATGTAAGTACCGTTTTGAAGGTCAGGCTTACACTCATCACCCGGTGTGAAGTTTTTCTTCGCAACGTTAGGGCCTTCCATACAAACAGGCTCTTGAGAGTGACCACCAACGATCATGTCTAGGTCACCTTCATCTAGGTAACGAGCTAATGCCACATCACCCGGTGCGTTAACGCCACGCTGACCATTTTCGTAGTGGCCCATGTGAGTCACTGCGAAGATAAGATCTGGTTTTTCTGTTTCTTGAAGTTCGGCGATCAGTTGCTTCGCTTCTTCTTTAGGGTCACGGAAGTCGATACCAGCAATGAACTCAGGGTTACCAATCTTTTGGGTATCTTCAGTTGTTAAACCAATAACCGCAATCTTAATACCTTGCTTTTCGAACATCTCGTAAGCTTGGAACTTGCGCTCACCTGTCGCTTTATCATAGATGTTTGCAGACAGCATTGGGAAGTTAGCCCAATCGATCTGCTTTTGTAGTACGTCTAGTGAGTTATCAAACTCGTGGTTACCCAATGCCATTGCATCGTAACCAATCTTGTTCATACCTTTAAAATCAGGTTCAGCATCCTGAAGATCTGACTCTGGCACACCTGTGTTGATGTCACCACCAGATAGAAGCAACACGCTACCGCCTTCTGCTTCAACTTCTGAACGAAGTTGGTCAACTAGCGTTTTACGCGCAGACATGCCGTATTCGCCGTATTTATTCTGCCAGAAACGACCATGGTTATCGTTTGTGTGAAGAATCGTTAGCTTGTAAGTTTCGTCTTGGTTCCAATCATGAGCTGATTGAGACGCACACCCAGCTAGAGTAGCTAGGATTGCAGCACTTAGTGCTGTCTTTAGAATAAGGCGTTGCTTCATTGTCATACCTTTGAGCTTTTTAGGGGAATCCACTGCTTTTTTATGCCTATTGCGACCCCTTATCTGGAGTTCGAACAATAAGACTTCAACATGACTTATCTTAAATTAACATCCCAGATGTAACACGACGATTTCATATTTATGTCGAATTGGTCACGCATAGTTCCGCTGTCAAGTGTAACAAAATTATGAGATTGCACTCAAACTTCCCCTGCATCACAGGCAATCGTTTACCTATAAAGTGTGATAAACATCAGTAATTTACTGCAAACAGGACAGACCTCACACACTTATACCTGCTTCTTAGATAACTAGGGGCTTTGTTAACAACCCTTTAATCAACTATCGACACATTAGTGTTTCGTGAAAACAAAAACGCCCAACTCAAAAGAGCTAGGCGTTTACATATCAATGGCTGTTAGTAGCGTTCTTAACGACCCAGCATTGATTATGCCGATAATGTGCTACTAGCTAATGCTATTTAATATCGATGTGCTCGAAGCCTTTGATAAGATCATCAAGTGCTTTCATCTGCTTCAAGAACGGCTCTAGTTTATCTAGAGGCAGTGCAGATGGGCCGTCACAACGAGCTTGATCTGGATTAGGGTGAGCTTCGATAAACAGACCCGCAATACCTGTCGCAAGACCCGCTTTCGCAAGTTCAACCGTTTGCTCACGACGACCGCCAGATGCAGCACCTGAAGGGTCGCGCATTTGTAGAGAGTGCGTCACGTCGAAGATGATTGGGCTGCCGTTTGAAGACTTCTTCATAACGCCAAAACCAAGCATATCCACAACAAGGTTGTCGTAACCCATACAAGCGCCACGCTCACATAGGATGATCTTGTCGTTGCCACACTCAGCAAACTTATCAACGATGTTGCCAACTTGATTCGGGCTCATGAACTGAGGCTTCTTCACGTTGATTACAGCGCCAGTCTTCGCCATCGCTTCAACTAGGTCAGTTTGACGAGCTAGGAACGCTGGAAGCTGAATAACATCAACCACATCTGCCACGGGCTGAGCTTGTGCTTCAGTGTGAACATCAGTGATGATCTTCACGCCGAATGTGTCTTTTAGCTCTTGGAAGATTTTAAGACCTTCTTCCATACCTGGACCACGGTACGAGTGAACAGAGCTGCGGTTCGCTTTATCGAAAGACGCCTTAAATACATAAGGGATACCCAGCTTCTCTGTTACTTTCACATAGTGCTCACAGATCTGCATTGCTAGATCGCGAGATTCAAGAACGTTCATGCCTGCAAATAGCGTAAATGGCTTGTCGTTAGCAATTGGCATGTCGCCAATGTGAACTGTTTTCTGTTCCATCATATTCTCTCTAAATAATTATTAATTAGTGAACGACCACGGTCTTTTCGTTCATGACGTTCACTTGAGATTTCAGTAACTCAGATGCAGGGTCATCTGGGCATTGGTCGATAAAATATTGATAATCCGTTGCTGCTACTTGGTGGCAGTCTAGCTGTTGATAGATAAAGCCACGATCGCGGATTTCATACGGGTCATCCGGTACAAACGTTAATGCAAGGTCAGTACATTTCAATGCAAGCGTATAGCGCTCTTCCCTTAGCAGTGCGCTCTTAAGCAATGCTAGCCACTTACCAATAATAGTTGGGTGGTCGGCCACTTCTAAATGCTCCGCTTTAAGCTTAGCTAATGGACCATCATGTCCAATCAGCCATGCACGCAAGGTTTGCTCGCCAACATACTCACCGTTGTAAGGGTTAATATAGACAGCAGCTTGCCCGTACCAGCTCACTTTAAGTAAGAACTGAGTTGGGAAAGAGACACCTTCTACAGGAAAGCCTAGCTTGCGACCTAGAAAAAGAAAGATCGAGCCAAGGCTTACTGGAATACCTTTCTTTCTCTCTAGCACTTTATCAATGAATGCGTTTTCTGAAGAGAAGTACGCCTCTTTATCGCCAGCGAAGCCCCACTCGTAGAAGAATAGTCGAATAAAAGACTCAAACTTCTGCTGTTCGTCGGTTTCATGAACCAAAGCAAACTCAGCTTCTTTAAACAATCTTGCCAGCTCTTGCTCAGCCCAACTGTCTTGAGTTTCTGGGTTAATCGCTTTATTTAAGATCAATGCACCTTCAGCTAATTCTAGCTGGTCAAAGTCTTCATCAAAAAATTCGTACATAGATAGTTAACCGAAAATAAGGAGATAATTAACCGAAAAATGTTGGTGTCTTCGTCATTGCGATTTTGCCAGCCATTGCTAACCAGCCAAGAGCACCGAAGAAAGAGAAAACTCTCAATAGCTTGTTCTTACCTAGCTTAAGCGCAAAGAAGCCCAATGCGATGTAAGCCATAACACAGGTTAGTTTTTCGGTTAACCATGGTGCTGCAGGTGTAAATGGAATAAAGCCAGTGATAAAAATCAAACCAATACCCGATAGCAGTAGCAACGAGTCATTGATATGAGGAAAACGCTGCAAGAAAGGATGCTTAAGCTTCGGAGAGTTAGCCATCATAAGAGCGAAACGAATCGAAAGCAGCAGTGCGCTTATCGCAATCGTTAGTAAGTGAAAATGTTTCAAACCTTCGTACATGGTATTCCTTTATATTTTTATATGTGCTTTCGTTAACACGAGCCACACAATACCCGTTAATGCTCTGTATTTCTGCGTTAATTCTCTGTATTTCTACGTTAATTGCATTATCGAGTGAAATGTATTGTCGAGTTAAAGGTATAAATTCAGCAAGTTCATCATCTATTGCTCACAAGACGATTAACCGCAGCCGATGGACAGTCACTATCTATGAGCAGTCACGACCTATGAACAGTAACGACCCAATGTCACTCGGTCATTACCACCGTAATCTTTCTCTGTGACAACGTCGAGATAACCGAGCGCCTGCATTATCTCACGTACCGCCAAACCTTGGTTGTAGCCATGTTCAAACGCCAACCAGCCTTCATTTTCCAAAAAGCCACGTGCATTTTCAGAGATGTATCGAATGTCAGCCAGTCCTTTCTCTTCAGCAACCAATGCGGTAATTGGCTCAAACCGCACATCCCCTTGAGATAAATGAGGGTCATCTTTCTCAATATAAGGTGGGTTAGAGACGATTAAAGAGAACTTGGTACCGTTGCTATCAGAAGCCAGCTCACTTAAAGGCTCAAACCAACTGCCATGTAAAAACGTAGCGTTGGTGATGTTTAAGCGCTTCGCATTTTCTGCCGCAAGCTCTTGAGCTTCAGGACGCAGATCAATACCCGTCACAGGGCGATTTGGCATTTCAGACGCCAGCGCCAATGCGATCGCACCTGTACCCGTCCCCAAATCTAGAATCGCACCTTGTTTGCCATAGGTTTTATCCAAAGCCACTTCAACCAAACGTTCAGTGTCTGGACGAGGGATTAAAGTAGAACGAGAAACTTTTAACGGCAATGACCAAAACTCACGTTCACCAACAATGTAAGCCACTGGCTCACCGGTTAAACGACGTTTTAGCAGGATATTGAATTCAGATTCTTGTTCTGAGGTGAGGTGCTTCTCAGGCCAAGTAAGTAGGTAAGATCTTGGTTTGTCTAAGGCGTGACATAGCAGTACCGCAGCATCAATCGAGGGCGATGTGTTATCGCCCTCTTGTAGCTGCACGATTGCTGCTTTTAATGCACTTTCAACCGTATAAGCAGACTGCATATCGTTAGTTATTTTCTGCCAATGCTGCAAGTTGGTCAGCTTGGTGTTCTTGTAGAACAGGATCAAGCAGACTTTGCATATCACCTTCTAGAACTTCGTTCAGACGGTAGATAGTTAAGTTAATGCGGTGGTCAGAAACACGGCCTTGAGGGTAGTTGTACGTACGGATACGGTCACTACGGTCACCAGAACCGAGTAGGTTACGACGCGTGTCAGAGATTGCTGCCGCACGGCGCTCTTCTTCCGCTTGAACGATACGAGCCGCAAGAACCGCCATCGCTTTCGCTTTGTTTTTATGCTGAGAACGCTCGTCTTGACACTCTACTACCGTACCTGTTGGTAAGTGAGTAATACGGATTGCTGAATCCGTGGTGTTAACGTGCTGACCACCCGCGCCTGATGCACGGAAGGTATCAATCTTAAGATCGCCTGCTTTGATTTCTGGAAGATCCGCTTCTGGAATCTCAGGCATAACAGCAACAGTACATGCAGATGTGTGAACACGGCCTTGAGACTCTGTTTCAGGCACACGTTGTACACGGTGACCACCTGATTCAAACTTCATTGTGCCGTAAACACTGTCGCCACTGATCTTAGCGATCATCTCTTTGTAACCGCCTTGTTCTGAGTCATTGCTGCTCATTACTTCAACGCGCCAGCCTTTCTTCTCTGCAAACTTAGAGTACATACGGAAAAGGTTACCAGCAAAGATACCTGCTTCATCACCCCCCGCACCTGCACGGATTTCTAGGAAACAGTTACGCTCATCATTTGGATCTTTTGGAATAAGAAGAATCTGTAGCTCATCAGTCAGACGCTCAATCGCTGCTTTTGCGTCTTTGATTTCATCTTGAGCCATTTCACGCATTTCTGCGTCGTCTTCGTTTGCCATCTCTTCAGCAGCTTCTAGATCTTCTTTAGCTTGCTGATATGACTGGAAGCAAGCTGTCACTTCTTCAAGTTGAGAGTACTCTTTTGAAAGTGCACGGAATTTGTCTTGATTCCCGATTACATCTGGATCACCAAGTAGATGTTGAACTTCTTCATAGCGTTCAACAAGTGTTTCAAGCTTTACTAGAATCGAGGCTTTCATAATGTCTTATCTTGTTGGAGGTCTAATATTATTGAGGGTTTTCTAGGCCCAAACTCTGTCTAATGACCATTAATTTTGCAGGTTCTCCTTGCTCAGCTGCACTTTGAAGTGCGCGCGTTGGAGCATGGATCAATTTGTTTGTGAGCTTATTGCTGAGCTCGAGTAAAACTTTTTCAGGGTCACCGCCAGCGGCAAGTGATTGTAAACTTTTACTTAATAATTCTTCGCGGATTTCGTTAGCCGATTTACGGTAATCTCGAATACTGTCTACCGCTTGCAGTGAGCGCATCCAACTCATGAACGCGGCACTTTCTTCACTGACGATCGCTTCAGCTTGAATCGCTTCCACTTTACGTTGCTCTATATTGCCATCAACAATCGACTGCAAATCATCCACTGAATAAAGGTAGGCATCGTTCAGATCGCCAACCTGCGATTCAACATCACGAGGAACGGCAATATCAACCAATAGCATCGGCTGATGCTTTCTTCTTTTGAGCGCACTCTCAACCATACCCTTACCGATAATAGGTAACGGACTTGCGGTTGAGCTGATCACGATGTCCGCTCGGTGCAGATGATCAGGGATCTCATTCAAACTGATCACTTCAGCACCAAACTCTTCTGCTAGCCCTAAAGCACGCTCTCTAGTTCGGTTCGCCACTATCATTTTTGTACAGCCATTCGCCGAAAGGTGCTTAGCCACCAGTTCAATGGTTTCACCCGCACCAACCAGTAACACGGTTGAATCGGCGATGGATTCAAAAATATGCTTGGCTAAGGTACAGGCTGCGTAAGCAACAGAAACCGCGCTTCCGCCGATTTCAGTTTCAGTTCGAACACGCTTCGCAACAGAAAATGATTTCTGGAATAACTTTTCCATTGAAGCATCAACGGATTTGTTCTCTCTCGAGTCCGTATACGCTTGCTTCACCTGACCTAAGATCTGCGGTTCACCCAAGACTAAAGAATCCAAACCACAAGCAACGCGCATTAAGTGTTTTATCGCAGCTTGCTCTTCATGGATATAAAGGCTTGGCTTTAGCTCTTCAGGGCTAACTTGATGGAAAACCGACAACCAATCGATGAGTTTGTTTTTAGCCACGCCTTTAACGTCGCAATACACTTCAGTTCGATTACAGGTAGAAAGTATGACACTTCCATTCACGTGTGCATTTGCGTTAAGTTGCTTGAGTGCCTCAGATAATTTATCTGGACCAAAAGCGACTTTTTCTCGCAATTCAACCGACGCTGTATTGTGATTGATACCTACGGCAAGCAAAGACATGTATCAGAAGTTCTCGATCAGGGAATGGAAACAAGGGGCGAATTTTACTTGATGCATGGCTCTATTTAAAGAGCAAGCGGGATTTGTTTTCCTGAGTTCGTGAATTCAATGCTATAGTTGAAGCGTTTTTTAGATAAATTTGAACAAGTTGTGAGCAAATATGAGCAAACTTCGTAGAATCACGTCTCTTATTTTTATGACCATAATTATGGTGGGTTGCTCGTCTATACCTGAACAACCGACCAGTGTTGAGTGGCAAAGTCACCAAAACCGACTTCTACAGATAGAAAACTACCAAGCCTCGGGCAAGCTCGCCTACATTTCTCCCGAGCAGCGCCAAAGCCTAAACTTCATTTGGAAGCATTCACCAAACCAAAGTCAATTGAGGCTCACGACATTCCTCGGTCAAACCGCATTGAACCTGACTATAGATCCGTCGGGGGCCAAAGTAGTGACCTATGACGACCAAGTATTTACTCACGCAAGTGCCTCTGCATTGGTTGAGCAACTGACAGGTTTGCAGATCCCTATTGATCACCTGCCCCAATGGTTCCTTGGCATTCCAGACCAAGCTGACAGCTACCAATTAAATACATCCAACACGCTTGAGTCTCTAACCAAACAAGTCAGCAGCCAGCTATGGACACTGAACTTCGCTAATTATCGAAATACTGAGATGCCGAGTAAGCAGCTATCAGATGAAGGCAACACGAATGTAGAAAGCATCCCCCTCCCTACTCGATTGTCATTCAAGCAAGACGATAACAAAATCAACATTGTAGTTTCGAAGTGGATACTGAAAAAATGATAACAACGCCAACGCATTGGCCTTCTCCGGCTAAACTGAATCTATTTCTTTACATCACAGGTCGACGTGACAACGGCTATCACGAGCTTCAAACCTTGTTTCAGTTTGTCGATTTTGGCGATGAACTGACGATCACGGCACATAAAGAAACGAACTCAGTTACCATCACACCGGAAATCCCAGGCATTACGACCGAAGACAACCTGATTTGGAAAGCCGCAACCGCCCTTCAACAATATACATCGACTTCTTTCGGTGCCGATATTGAACTAAAGAAAGTACTTCCGATGGGAGGTGGCATTGGTGGAGGCTCTTCAAATGCCGCAACCGTATTGGTCGCACTAAACTATCTATGGCAACTCAACCTGTCTGATGATCAACTCGCAGAGATCGGATTGAAACTTGGCGCTGACGTTCCTGTGTTCGTTCGAGGCCATGCAGCCTTTGCGGAAGGAGTTGGAGAACAGCTTCAGCCAGCTAATCCGGATGAAAAATGGTATCTTGTTGTTAAGCCTCAAGTGAGCATAGCAACTGTAGACATATTCACACATCCAGAATTAACTCGAAATACGCCGAAGCGAGCGCTATCAACGCTTCTAGAGCAAGAATACGTAAACGATTGCGAAAAAATTGTGCGAATGCTGTACCCAGAGGTTGATAAGCAACTTTCATGGCTGCTACAATACGCGCCGTCGAGATTGACTGGCACTGGTTCATGCGTTTTTGCTGAATTTAGCAGCAAAAAAGAAGCCGAATTGGTGTTGGAACAACTGCCTGACACAGTTTCCGCTTTTGTAGCGAAAGGACGAAACATTTCTCCTTTAAAAGAAACTTTTGCTGAATACCACTCAGCCCACCCACAATCTATTTAAAACTGGACGCAACCCGAGGTTTCCACCGTGCCTGATATGAAGCTATTTGCTGGTAACGCAACACCTGAACTAGCCCAACGTATTGCTGATCGTCTATACATCTCTCTTGGCGATGCTACTGTAGACCGTTTTTCTGATGGCGAAGTCGCTGTTCAAATCAATGAAAACGTTCGTGGTAGCGATGTATTCCTGATTCAATCAACTTGTGCACCAACCAATGACAACCTAATGGAATTGGTGGTAATGATTGACGCAATGCGCCGTGCTTCTGCTGGCCGTATTACTGCTGTAATCCCTTACTTCGGTTATGCCCGTCAAGATCGTCGTGTACGTTCTGCTCGTGTGCCAATTACTGCAAAAGTTGTTGCAGATTTCCTTTCTAACGTTGGCGTTGACCGCGTTTTGACTATCGACCTACACGCAGAGCAAATCCAAGGCTTCTTCGATGTACCTGTTGATAACATTTTCGGTACTCCAGTTCTTCTAGAAGACATGGCGAACCGTGGCCTAGATAACCCAGTTGTGGTTTCTCCAGACCTTGGTGGTGTTGTACGTGCTCGTGCTACTGCTAAAGCGCTAGGTGATGTTGACATCGCTATCGTTGATAAGCGTCGTCCACGTGCTAACGTTTCTGAAGTAATGAACCTAATCGGTGATGTTGAAGGCCGTGACTGTGTTATCGTTGATGACATGATCGATACGGGTGGCACACTATGTAAAGCAGCTGAAGCGCTAAAAGAGCGCGGTGCTAAGCGTGTATTCGCTTACGCAACTCACGCTGTTTTCTCTGGTACTGCTGCGAACAACATCAAGAACTCAGTTCTAGACCAAGTTATCGTAACGGATTCTATCTCTCTATCTCCAGAGATGGCTGCGACAGGTAAAGTAACAACACTTAGCCTTTCTCGCATGCTTGCTGAAGCGATTCGTCGTATCAGCAACGAAGAATCAATCTCAGCGATGTTCAACTAATCAAAGTTATTTAGCTTTGTTTTAGAAACACGTTAGAGAAAGACATTAAGCACTTCATTCAATGAAGTGCTTTTTTTATGTCTGAGTGATATCGCACAGCTAATTATCACAATCAGGAATAATCGTGTTGCTATCAGCTAGCTCGCACCTTTTTCATAAACTGTGATATCATACGGCGCTTTTTGAAATCCCAAGAGAGATCCATACCTTGAGCCAACAAATAAAACTTCTCGTTGGACTGGCTAATCCAGGTCCAGAATACGCCAAAACTCGCCACAATGCGGGTGCTTGGGTAGTTGAAGAATTAGCACGTGTACACAACGTGACACTAAAGAACGAACCAAAGTTCTTTGGCCTTACGGGTCGTATCATGGTTCATGGTGAAGATCTTCGATTGCTGATCCCAACAACTTTTATGAACTTATCAGGCAAAGCAGTTGCAGCTCTGGCAAAGTTCTACCAAATTAAACCAGAAGAGATCATGGTTGCTCATGATGAGTTAGACCTTCCTCCTGGTATTGGAAAGTTTAAAAAAGGTGGTGGTCACGGCGGACACAACGGTCTGAAAGACATCATCAGCAAACAGGGTAACAATAAAGAATTCTATCGTCTTAGATTAGGCATTGGCCATCCAGGACACAAAGATAAAGTTGCAGGTTATGTATTAGGCAAAGCTCCACAAAAAGAGCAAGAGTGTATCGAGGCCGTCGTTGACGAATCGGTTCGCAGCCTAGACATCTTATTAAAAGATGGCCTACCAAAAGCACAAAATCGCTTACATACGTTCAAAGCAGAATAAGGTTTATATCATGGGTTTTAAATGTGGCATCGTTGGTCTACCAAACGTTGGTAAGTCAACTCTGTTTAACGCACTGACTAAAGCAGGCATCGAAGCAGCAAACTTTCCATTTTGTACGATCGAACCAAACACAGGTATCGTTCCGGTTCCAGATCTACGCTTAGATGCATTAGCAAAAATTGTTAATCCACAGAAGATCCTTCCAACAACAATGGAATTCGTAGATATCGCAGGCCTAGTGGCTGGCGCATCTAAAGGTGAAGGTCTTGGTAACAAATTCCTAGCTAACATCCGTGAAACTGACGCTATCGGTCACGTTGTACGCTGCTTTGAAAATGAAAACATCGTTCACGTTTCTGGCAAAGTATCTCCAATCGAAGATATCGAAGTGATCAACCTTGAACTTGCACTGGCTGACTTAGACAGCTGTGAGCGTGCAATTCAACGTAACGCTAAGAAAGCAAAAGGCGGCGACAAAGACGCTAAGTTCGAAATCACTGTACTAGAAAAGCTACTACCAGTTCTGACTGAAGGTGGTATGGCGCGTACTGTTGAACTAGGCAAAGAAGAAGCGGCAGCAATCGGCTACCTAAACTTCCTAACGCTGAAACCAACAATGTACATCGCAAACGTTGCTGAAGATGGTTTTGAAAACAACCCTTACCTAGACGCTGTTCGTGAATACGCAGAAAAAGAAAACAACGTTGTTGTTGCTGTTTGTGCGGCTATCGAATCTGAGCTTTCTGAGCTTGATGACGAAGATCGCGAAGAGTTCCTAGCAGACATGGGTATCGAAGAACCAGGCCTTAACCGAGTGATCCGCTCTGGTTACGAACTACTGACTCTTCAAACTTACTTCACAGCTGGCGTTAAAGAAGTTCGCGCATGGACAATTCCTGTAGGTGCAACAGCGCCACAAGCTGCTGGTAAGATCCACACTGACTTCGAAAAAGGCTTCATCCGAGCTGAAGTTGTCGGTTTTGATCACTTCATCGAATTTAACGGTGAGAGCGGTGCAAAAGATGCAGGTAAATGGCGTCTTGAAGGCAAAGAATACATCGTAAAAGATGGCGACGTTGTTCACTTCCGTTTCAACGTATAATTGTTGATTTAACATCAAATAAAAGGCCAGTGAATTCACTGGCCTTTTTGTTTTTACCCTTTCGAAATAGTCCTGCATCAGAAAGTTAACTTCCTATATATATCGCCTTTTTGACCTGTTTTTTGCCGACAAATACGCCTCTTTGCCTAAAAAGAAACCGAACAGATGTTTATTCGCGATTTATTCAAAAAAAAAGTTGACGGGTTTCACTCAACTCCGCATAATGCGCCCCGTTCACAGCGAAGCGGCAACGTTTCAAAATGAACAACAATATGGAAATGGCTACTTAGCTCAGTTGGTTAGAGCACATCACTCATAATGATGGGGTCGCAGGTTCAAATCCCGCAGTAGCCACCATTTCCTAAGCACTCTATTTGATATTAAAGTTTGTCTTTAGTAACAAAGAGTTTTTAGGAAATAACGCGGTCGTGGCGGAATTGGTAGACGCACCAGATTTAGGTTCTGGCGCCGAGAGGTGTGAGAGTTCAAGTCTCTCCGACCGCACCATATTGAGATGTCTTCAAGACATCATTGTTGGGCTATCGCCAAGCGGTAAGGCACCGGCTTTTGATGCCGGCATTCCCTGGTTCGAATCCAGGTAGCCCAGCCACAATTTAAAGTGTAATTATCTTTAAAAAGATAATGGCATTGAAAGCAAGATTATATTATATTGTCTCGCTCTCAGATGGCTACTTAGCTCAGTTGGTTAGAGCACATCACTCATAATGATGGGGTCGCAGGTTCAAATCCCGCAGTAGCCACCATTCTTTCTTCGAGAAAGAAAAGACAACGTTGTATTGAATCACCAATATTCAGTATGACTAAAAGATTTGCTGCGGTCGTGGCGGAATTGGTAGACGCACCAGATTTAGGTTCTGGCGCCGAGAGGTGTGAGAGTTCAAGTCTCTCCGACCGCACCATTATTTAGAATGTGTYTCTTTTAGTAGATGACCATTCATTGTTGGGCTATCGCCAAGCGGTAAGGCACCGGCTTTTGATGCCGGCATTCCCTGGTTCGAATCCAGGTAGCCCAGCCACATACAACGTTACTTAGACAAACCATAAGTCTTCTTAACTATACTCTTCGCTAGAGTAAAAGCTTTGCTGCGGTCGTGGCGGAATTGGTAGACGCACCAGATTTAGGTTCTGGCGCCGAGAGGTGTGAGAGTTCAAGTCTCTCCGACCGCACCATTATTTCTCTTTCATTAGAGAACAAATAGTAAATCTATTAGATTTATTATTGGCTACTTAGCTCAGTTGGTTAGAGCACATCACTCATAATGATGGGGTCGCAGGTTCAAATCCCGCAGTAGCCACCACTTATACAACGTCTTATTGAATCACCAATATTCGATATGACTATAAAGATTTGCTGCGGTCGTGGCGGAATTGGTAGACGCACCAGATTTAGGTTCTGGCGCCGAGAGGTGTGAGAGTTCAAGTCTCTCCGACCGCACCATTATTTAGAATGCGTTTCTTTTAGTAGATGACCATTCATTGTTGGGCTATCGCCAAGCGGTAAGGCACCGGCTTTTGATGCCGGCATTCCCTGGTTCGAATCCAGGTAGCCCAGCCACATACAACGTTACTTAGANATCACCAATATTCAGTATGACTATAAAGATTTGCTGCGGTCGTGGCGGAATTGGTAGACGCACCAGATTTAGGTTCTGGCGCCGAGAGGTGTGAGAGTTCAAGTCTCTCCGACCGCACCATTATTTAGAATGCGTTTCTTTTAGTAGATGACCATTCATTGTTGGGCTATCGCCAAGCGGTAAGGCACCGGCTTTTGATGCCGGCATTCCCTGGTTCGAATCCAGGTAGCCCAGCCACATACAACGTTATTTAGACAAACCATAAGTCTTCTTAACTATACTCTTCGCTAGAGTAAAAGCTTTGCTGCGGTCGTGGCGGAATTGGTAGACGCACCAGATTTAGGTTCTGGCGCCGAGAGGTGTGAGAGTTCAAGTCTCTCCGACCGCACCATTATTTAGAATGTGTTTCTTTTAATAGATGACCATTCATTGTTGGGCTATCGCCAAGCGGTAAGGCACCGGCTTTTGATGCCGGCATTCCCTGGTTCGAATCCAGGTAGCCCAGCCACTATTTATAACTCCTTGCAAAAGCAAAGAGCACAACGTCTTATTGAATCACCAATATTCAGTATGACTATAAAGATTTGCTGCGGTCGTGGCGGAATTGGTAGACGCACCAGATTTAGGTTCTGGCGCCGAGAGGTGTGAGAGTTCAAGTCTCTCCGACCGCACCATTATTTAGAATGCGTTTCTTTTAGTAGATGACCATTCATTGTTGGGCTATCGCCAAGCGGTAAGGCACCGGCTTTTGATGCCGGCATTCCCTGGTTCGAATCCAGGTAGCCCAGCCACATACAACGTTANATCACCAATATTCAGTATGACTATAAAGATTTGCTGCGGTCGTGGCGGAATTGGTAGACGCACCAGATTTAGGTTCTGGCGCCGAGAGGTGTGAGAGTTCAAGTCTCTCCGACCGCACCATTATTTAGAATGCGTTTCTTTTAGTAGATGACCATTCATTGTTGGGCTATCGCCAAGCGGTAAGGCACCGGCTTTTGATGCCGGCATTCCCTGGTTCGAATCCAGGTAGCCCAGCCACATACAACGTTACTTAGACAAACCATAAGTCTTTTTAACTATACTCTTCGCTAGAGTAAAAGCTTTGCTGCGGTCGTGGCGGAATTGGTAGACGCACCAGATTTAGGTTCTGGCGCCGAGAGGTGTGAGAGTTCAAGTCTCTCCGACCGCACCATCATTGAATGAAACCCAGCTTTTTAGCTGGGTTTTGTTTTATCTGGAATATGTAGATCTGCTATCCAGGTCACCAAGTATTTTCTCCTACCTAATCACTTCATGACTTTTTTATAAGACAATGTCGGCTCCATTTTCTAATTGAGTATGACTGCCCTATGAAAACCCTACCTTTAACGATTGGTTGCTACACAGATATTCCCAGTAAAAGCCAAGGCGTGTATCAGACTCAATTAGATTTAGATAACGGAAAGCTATCACCGTTAGAACTCATTGCTGAATGTACCAATCCATCTTTTATCGTAGCGACACAACTCGGGATCTACATGGCTTCTGAAGTTGACCAACCCAAACAGCCACAGTTGGTTCATATAGCTAAAGCTAGCTCAAAGACCGCTAATAACTCAGGGTCTGTCTCTGGTGATCATCCTTGTCATATCACCATTGATCCTAGCCATAAGTTTGCTATTACGTCGCAATACTCATCAGGCACATTCGATATCTTTAGTTTAAGTATCAACGGTAATATCGATAAACGACTCAAAACAATCAAAATGGTCGGTTCTGGTCCAAACAAAGAACGACAAACAGGACCACATGCCCACCAGTGTCTGTTCTTACAAAACTCACCACAATTTGTCACCGTCGATCTTGGCGCCGATAGAATCAACTTTTACTGCTTTGATGAAGAACAGGAAGAGTTTCTAGACGAACCAATGCAATCCATAAAAGCTCCTGCTGGTAATGGACCTCGTCATTTAATCTTCAATAAGGCTGAAGATAAGGCCTATGTGATCTGTGAGCTATCTGAAACGATACTTATGTTGGAAAAGGTTTTAGGTGTATGGAGCATTGTGGAGGAAATAAATGCTCTTCCCAATATGGAGAAAGGCGAAGCAACAGCTGCAATAAAACTATCACCAGATGAACAATTCCTTTATGTGTCTTGTCGACACCAATCAAGGATCAGTAGCTTCAAAATCGAACCGACCACCAAAATGCCTATTTTTATTGATAGCTATATCACTGAAGGTGATTTCCCTCGTGATTTTCATATTACCGACTGCGGGCAATGGCTTATCGCCACAAACCAGCACTCCAATAACATCACGTCATTCAAACGAAATATTGAGGATGGCTCTCTGGTTTATACAGGCTACTCGTTGGAGCTAGATGCGCCTGTTTGTGTGACGCAACAGCGCTAGTAATTATCGGATACAAAAAAGGAGAGCATTTGCTCTCCTTCTCTTTATAAGCAGTCTGAAACGCTCAATTAAAGACCCAAGGCGTATTTCAATACTTGAGCTTTAATCGGGCCTGAATTTTCAGCTAGTTTTAGAGCAGCATTACGCACAAATTTCAGTGGGCCAATGTCATTACTGAAAGTTTTATAGAAGAAATCCATACCACTTTGCATCATCAAGTTATCGCCTCTTCTTATCACCTCATAACGCCTTGCTACAGAATGATTCAGCTCGCCTTTCTCTTTGGTCACATCCAATAGAGCGGCAACATCTTTAAAGCCTAAGTTCACGCCCTGCCCTGCTAATGGGTTGATCGTGTGTGCCGAGTCGCCAACAAGAATGCAGTTGTTCTTAGCGTAAGATTGCGCATGACGTCGAGTGAGAGGGAACGAACCAGAACTGAGGACTTTGATGTCTCCCAGTTCTGTAGGGAAGTTAGCAAGTACTTCATTGCGTAGCTTGTCTGGGCTCATTGCCGAGAGTTGCTTGATACGAGATGGCGAATCATACCAAACTAAGGAACCCTGCCCGACTTCTTTCCCTTCAGAAACGACAGAACACAGAGGAAGAAACGAACGAGGACCACTTGGTAGAAACTGTTGCCAAGTAATGTCTTGCTGAGGGAGTTCAGTTTCCACATTGATAAGCATACAATGTTGGCGGTAATCCCAAGCCGTAATACCAATGCCAGCTTGCTGACGAACAGCTGAATTAGCGCCATCAGCACCAATCACCCATTTAGCCGATAACTCAGCACCAGATTGAAGCTTAACGATATTGTTTTCGCCAAACTCAATAGAATCCAACTTTTCAGGGCACAACAGTTCTAAATTGTCATAATCATCAAACTGGGACCATAAGCCCAATTGAATCAGTCGGTTTTCAACAATGTAGCCCAAACGAGGCAAATCTAGTGACGCAGCATCAAACCGAGTACGACATTCTGGGTGTTCCCACGTCTCTAAACGCTTATAAGAACATACTCGCATCGCTTCTATGTGTTGCCATGCGCCAAGATCTTCAAGCAAATCGACCGATGCTTGAGAAATTGCGGAAACACGAATATCCATCGCTTGCGACTTGTCAAAAGCTTGAGGCGCAAAACCTTCGATCACAGCAACACTCAACCCTTGCTTTGCAAAACCAATCGCTGTTGCTGCACCAACCATGCCGCCGCCGACGACCACAATATCGTAACTGTTCATATTTTGTACTTATCAGTTTGATTCTTTGACTGTTTTTGATTGTACTTTTTCATAACTAACTTGTAACCAAAAACCTTATTTAAAAAAAGGGTTATCCCTTGCTGTGTCTAGCGTTAACGATAATAAAAACCACTACATAAGAGATTTTATCAGACTACTAGTCAGTCGGTTTTGAAACCAGTACAATACGCCGCTTGCTGCTAGAGCCAGTCATAAAATGAATAACTAATTATGACAAATGGTCTTCGCAGATGAATACTGGGCGATTTGCTCCCTTAAATTAAACTAACGATCGAGCGAACAAAAAATGAGTAAGAAACTGCTAATTAAAACTTGGGGCTGTCAGATGAACGAATACGATTCATCAAAAATGGCCGACCTGCTTAACGCTGCTAATGGCTATGAGCTAACTGAAGTACCTGAGGAAGCAGATGTACTACTACTGAATACTTGTTCTATCCGCGAAAAAGCGCAAGAGAAAGTATTCCACCAGCTTGGTCGTTGGAAAACGCTAAAAGATAAGAAAGAAGGCGTGGTGATCGGTGTGGGTGGCTGTGTAGCGACTCAAGAAGGCGATCACATTCGTCAACGTGCACCATACGTAGACGTTATCTTTGGCCCACAAACACTGCACCGTCTTCCTGAGATGATTAAATCTTCTCTATCTAATGACGCGCCAGTGATGGACATCTCTTTCCCTGAGATCGAAAAATTCGATAGCCTGCCTGAACCACGTGCTGAAGGTGCAACGGCGTTCGTTTCTATCATGGAAGGTTGTTCTAAATACTGTACTTACTGCGTTGTGCCTTACACGCGTGGTGAAGAAGTTAGCCGCCCAATGGACGATGTACTGTTCGAAGTGGCTCAACTTGCAGAGCAAGGTGTACGTGAAGTAAACCTACTCGGTCAAAACGTAAACGCATACCGCGGTCCAACACACGAAGGCGATATCTGTTCATTCGCAGACCTGCTTCGTCTTGTGGCTTCTATCGATGGCATCGACCGTATTCGTTTCACAACAAGCCACCCGCTTGAGTTTGGTGATGACATCATCGCAGTTTACGAAGACACTCCAGAGCTAGTGAGCTTCCTTCACTTGCCGGTACAAAGTGGTAGTGACCGTATTCTTACTATGATGAAGCGTCCTCACACAGCGATTGAGTACAAGTCGATTATTCGTAAGCTACGTAAAGCGCGCCCAGACATTCAAATCAGCTCTGACTTTATCGTTGGTTTCCCTGGTGAATCTAACCAAGATTTCCAAGACACGATGAAACTGATCAAAGACGTTGATTTCGATATGAGCTTCAGCTTTATCTTCTCTCCTCGTCCAGGCACACCTGCTGCAGATTACCCATGTGACGTGCCAGAGCAAGAGAAGAAAGATCGTCTATACGAACTACAGCAAACTGTGAACACACAAGCAATGCGCTACTCTCGTCTAATGCTAGGTACAGAACAACGCGTATTGGTTGAAGGTCCATCGAAGAAGAACCTGATGGAACTGCGTGCTCGTACTGAAAACAGCCGCGTAGTGAACTTTGAAGGTTCTGCTGACCTGATCGGCCAGTTCGTAGATGTGAAAATCACAGAAGTATTTGCTAACTCACTCCGTGGTGAAGTAGTTCGTACTGAGAAAGACATGGATCTTCGCAGCGTGATCTCGCCGACTCAAATGATGGCGAACACAAAACGCGAAGACGAGCTAGGTGTAGCGACATTTACGCCATAGGCAATACAACTGTTTGAGCACAAAGCGCAAACACAAAGCTTGAAATTACCTAACTAAGTGACCATCTTAGAAATAGGGATATCACCATCAGAAGCCCGGTCTAAATCGGGCTTTTTGCTCTTTGTTTTATTTAAGAGCGAGTGGCACAAAATGAGAGGCTAATTTGAGCAATAAAATCGTTACCTTAGAGATAAATCTAGAGCCAGCCGACAACAATCGCTTGGCTAGCTTATGCGGACCATTCGACGACAACATCAAGCACCTTGAGCGTCGTCTTGGCGTTGAGATAAATTACCGAAGCAACTTCTTCACCATCGTTGGTAAGCCTCACACAACAGCCGCTGCTTTAGACATCATCAAACACCTCTATGTTGAAACGGCTCCAGTTAAAGGCAACATCATCGATATTGAACCAGAGCAAGTGCACTTAGCGGTCACTGAGTCTGGCATTTTGGAGCAACACGTCGAGTCTGAAATTGATTACGGCAAAGAAGTCACGATCAAGACTAAAAAAGGCGTGATTAAGCCACGTACTCCGAACCAGGCACAGTACCTCATGAACATGGTCACCCATGACATCACTTTTGGTATTGGCCCTGCAGGTACAGGTAAAACATACCTAGCAGTTGCAGCGGCTGTCGATGCACTCGAACGCCAAGAGGTTCGCCGTATTCTACTGACTCGCCCTGCTGTTGAAGCGGGTGAGAAGTTAGGTTTCCTTCCTGGTGATTTAAGCCAGAAAGTCGACCCATATTTACGTCCACTTTACGATGCACTTTTTGAGATGCTCGGTTTTGAGCGTGTTGAAAAGCTGATTGAACGTAACGTGATTGAAGTCGCTCCACTGGCTTACATGCGTGGCCGTACTCTGAATGATGCATTTATCATTCTTGATGAGAGCCAAAACACCACGGTAGAGCAGATGAAAATGTTCTTAACCCGTATTGGTTTTAATTCACGTGCAGTGATCACAGGTGACATTACGCAAATCGATTTACCTCGTGGCGCGAAGTCTGGTCTACGTCATGCAACTGAAGTGTTGAGTGAAGTCGATGACATCAGCTTTAACTTCTTTATGTCTGAGGATGTTGTTCGTCACCCTGTTGTTGCTCGTATCGTTAACGCCTACGAGAAATGGGAAGCAAAAGACCAGAAAGAGCGTAAAGAGTTTGAGAAGCGTAAACGTGAAGAACGCGAAGCCAAACTTCTTGAGGCTCAGCAAACAGTTACGACACAATTAGCAACACAAAATAGTTCTGAGATTACAGAACAAGGTGATAAATAGATGTCCATTGAACTGGACCTGCAAATTGCGGTCGAAAATGAGCAAGGTCTTCCAACCGAGCAAGATATTCAGCTTTGGTTAGACAAGACTATTCCTCAGTTTCAAGAGAACGCCGAGTTGACGGTTCGTATCGTTGATACGGAAGAAAGCCACCAGCTCAATCATGAATACCGTGGTAAAGATAAGCCAACCAACGTGCTGTCTTTCCCATTCGAAGCTCCTCCAGGGATCGAATTAGATCTTCTGGGCGACCTCATTATTTGCCGCCAAGTTGTCGAAAAAGAAGCAGAAGAGCAAAATAAGCCTCTGCTAGCACACTGGGCTCATATGGTTGTACATGGCAGTCTGCATCTGCTAGGTTATGATCATATCGAAGATGATGAAGCTGAAGAGATGGAGTCACTCGAGACAGAAATCATGCAAGCTATGGGGTTTGAAGACCCTTATATTCTAGAAAAGTAAATTGGTTCTAGGTAAGTAGTTTGCAGAGAAACAACGACTCATCGAACCTGTTATTATCAGGAATCTGAGTTGTGATGTGTGCTATCACACTTCTGATAGCGTTATTTTTTGAGAAATCATGAACGAAGGTAACCCCCCCACTTCTGAGGGAAGTAAAAAATCTGAAGGTCCGAGTAGAAAGTCCTTCTTTGAACGCCTAGGCCAACTATTTCAAGGCGAGGTAAAAGACCGCCAAGAGCTCGTAGATGTAATCCGCGACTCAGAAATTAATGACCTAATTGACCACGACACACGCGACATGCTCGAAGGTGTTATGGAAATTTCAGAGATGCGAGTACGCGATATCATGCTGCCTCGCTCTCAAATGGTTACAGTTGAACGCACCGATGATTTAGATACATTGATTGCGCTTATTACTGATGCTCAACACTCTCGCTACCCAGTGATCAGTGAAGATAAAGACCATGTTGAAGGCATTCTATTAGCGAAGGACCTACTTAAGTACTTGGGTTCAGACAGTGCTCCATTTGACATCGAACAAGTGATTCGCCCTGTAGTTGTTGTTCCTGAAAGTAAGCGTGTTGATCGCCTACTCAAGGAATTCCAAGAAGAGCGTTACCACATGTCTATCGTTGTCGATGAGTTTGGCGGTGTCTCTGGCCTAGTAACCATTGAAGATATCCTCGAAGAAATCGTTGGTGAAATTGAAGACGAGTTCGACGATGAAGAAGAGTTAGATATTCGTAAGCTGAGTAAGCATACTTTCTCTGTTAAAGCTTTAACCACTATTGAAGAGTTCAACGACACGTTTAACACTACCTTTAGTGATGATGAAGTAGATACAGTGGGCGGTATGGTGATGACAGCACTCGGTCACCTGCCAGTTCGTGGCGAAATTGTAGAAATCGAAAACTACCATTTCAAAATTACATCTGCAGATAACCGTCGTGTGATTCAGCTACAGGTAACCATTCCTGACGAACAGCCTCTTCCGACTATCGAAGAATAACAACTTCTCTCTAAAGAGATGACAGAAATTAGATGACTAAGACTTTTATTCATCGCCTATTACGGCCGCTTGCGGCCGTTTTTGTTGGCGCTATTACAACCCTTTCATTCGCTCCATACTCAATATGGCCTCTTGCTATTCTCAGCCCAGCTTTGTTGCTGTTATTGATCCACAACCGCTCTCCTAAAAGCGCACTTTGGATTGGTTACGCATGGGGTTTAGGCCAATTCACAACGGGTATCAGCTGGGTATACGTCAGTATTGATGGCTTTGGTGGAATGCCACTGGCAGCCAACTTATTCTTGATGGCACTGCTTGTGGGTTATCTAGCCGTTTACTCAGGGCTTTTTACCTGGAGTTTAAACAAGTTCTTCCCTGCTAATAACCTAAGTCGCTTTTTCCTAGCAGCACCTGCATTGTGGCTCATCAGTGATTGGTTGCGTGGCTGGGTAATGACGGGCTTCCCGTGGTTGTGGCTAGGCTACAGCCAAATTGATTCTCCGCTTGGCTCTTTCGCACCGATTGGTGGTGTAGAGCTAGTGACTCTTGCAATTATCGTCTCAGCTTCTGCGCTCGCTTATACGATCATCAACAAAGCATGGAGTGTCGCTGTCATCCCTGCTGTTGTATTTAGCACCGGTTTTGGTCTTCGCAATATCGACTGGGTGACGCCGAACCCTGACAAAACAACGTCAGTAGTATTGATTCAAGGCAACGTCGACCAAGACAGCAAATGGCTACCTAGCCATCGCTGGCCAACCATGATGAAGTACACCGATTTGAGTAGAGAAAACTGGGACGCCGATATCATCATTTGGCCTGAAGCCGCAATTCCAGCATTCGAAGTTGAGATTCCATCTTTCCTACGTAACTTAGACAGTGCAGCCAAGATGAACAACAGCTCTATCATCACGGGTGTATTGAATCAGTCTGAAGATAAGAAGTACTACAACAGCATTTTATCGCTTGGAGTGAACCCATACGGCGAGTACAGCTATGATCCAAACGAACGCTACCACAAGCATCACCTATTACCATTTGGTGAGTTTGTGCCGTTTGAAGACATCCTACGCCCGTTAGCGCCGTTCTTTAATTTGCCAATGTCATCGTTTAGCCGTGGCGATTACGTTCAACCAAACATCGTTGCTAATGGTCGTCACCTTGCACCAGCGCTTTGCTATGAGATCATATTTAATGATCAAGTTCGACAGAACGTGACGGATGAAACCGACTTTATTCTAACGCTCTCTAACGATGCATGGTTCGGCCGTTCAATTGGCCCGTTGCAACATATGGAAATCGCACAAATGCGTGCTCTAGAGCTTGGTAAGCCGCTTATTCGCTCGACCAACAATGGTGTAACGGCAGTAACGGATCACAAAGGTAATATCATCAAGCAAATCCCGCAATTTGAAACAGCAGTATTAAAAGCTGAGCTTGTTTCAACAGATGGTCAAACCCCTTATCACGTGGTCGGTACTTGGCCGCTGTATATCTGGGCTTTGTTGAGCTTAATGATTGGCTGGCTTGTTAGAAGAAAAGACTAAATTCAACGAAAATTATTTGAGGGTTGACCAATTTCGGTCAACCCTTTTTTATTACTACGATTTTGAACTGGTGACGCTGATTTGAACTAGTGACGCTATCGCTCGATATTTTATGGCTTAAGCGCTTTGCGGCTAAACCCTTTCGAACCACATTTGATACACGGAATGATCGTCGTTGGGTGGTTATATTCGGTTTGATGACCACACTCATCACAGACCAGCGTACCTAACCCAATAACCTCATCAGCTTGATACAAACCCTGATGCTCTAAATCTTGGAACAGCTCAACCCATTCCACCTTAGTGCGATCGGTAATATCCAATAGACCTTGCCAAATAGAGTCAGCAATCATCAAGTAGAACGGGCCGCTTTTACTCTCTTCATAACTTTCAGAGAATTCTTTCAAGTCCGACTTCACATAGGCTGAAATCAGCGATAGTTCATCTTTAGTCATGTCATTGGCTGCTTTCGCAAACTTACTTGACGTTTCAATTTTGTTGTTGAGCTCTTCAGGACTATGCTTCAGCGTTTCGATGACCTCTTCAACCACTTCTTCATAGAGTGCTTTTTTCTTCGGCATAACAACCTCCTTAAGATAACCAACTTTTACGCCTGCAAACGGATGTGTCGCAATGCACTCCCGCTCACAAACAAATGCAATTCATACTCTTAAGTATAGTTGCCCTGCGAAATTCAGTGAAAATTACGGCATCTACTAGGCAGCAACTGCAAGTATGAAGGGTATAACTATTGTTGTACTAGGCTCCTTTAGGTATTCTATGACGATCTGTAAGATTCTGTTCTAACCGAACTCACAAATTCCAAGATAACCGGATACCATCGATGCAAGAACAATATAACCCGCAAGAGATTGAACAAAAGGTTCAACAACACTGGGATGACAGCGAGACTTTCGTTGTAAGTGAAGACCCAAACAAAGAAAAATTCTACTGTCTTTCTATGTTCCCGTACCCAAGTGGCCGACTGCACATGGGTCACGTGCGTAACTACACCATCGGTGATGTGGTATCTCGTTTCCAACGTCTACAAGGCAAAAACGTAATGCAGCCAATCGGTTGGGATGCATTCGGCCTACCTGCAGAAAACGCAGCTGTTAAGAACAACACAGCGCCTGCACCATGGACTTACGAAAACATCGAGTACATGAAAAACCAGCTTAAGCTTTTAGGCTTTGGTTACGACTGGAACCGTGAATTCGCAACGTGTACGCCTGAGTACTACCGTTGGGAGCAAGAGTTCTTCACTAAGCTTTACGAAAAAGGCCTAGTTTACAAGAAGACTTCTTCTGTTAACTGGTGTCCGAACGACCAAACGGTACTTGCAAACGAGCAAGTAGAAGACGGTTGCTGCTGGCGTTGTGACACTCCAGTAGAACAAAAGAAGATTCCACAGTGGTTCATTAAAATCACTGAGTACGCTCAAGAGCTACTAGACGACCTAGACAACCTTGAAGGTTGGCCTGAAATGGTTAAGACCATGCAGCGTAACTGGATCGGTCGCTCTGAAGGTGTTGAGCTATCTTTCGCTGTTAACGGTGAAGAAGCGCCACTAGAAGTGTACACAACTCGTCCTGATACACTAATGGGCGTTTCTTACGTTGGCATCGCTGCAGGTCACCCGCTTGCAGAGAAAGCGTCTCAAAACAACCCTGAGCTTGCAGCATTCGTTGAAGAGTGTCGTAACACTAAAGTTGCTGAAGCAGAACTAGCAACGATGGAAAAGAAAGGCATGGATACTGGCTTAACGGCTATCCACCCTCTTAACGGTCGTGTTGTTCCTGTTTACGTAGCAAACTTCGTTCTTATGGATTACGGCACAGGTGCGGTAATGGCGGTTCCTGCTCACGATCAACGTGACTACGAATTCGCAACTAAGTACGGCATCGATATCATCCCAGTAATCAAACCTGAAGATGGTTCTGAACTAGATGTTTCTGAAGCCGCTTACACAGAGAAAGGCGTACTGTTCGATTCTGGTGAATTCGATGGTCTTGCTTTCCAAGAAGCATTTGATGCAATCGCTGCGAAGCTTGAAGCTGAAGGTAAAGGTAAGAAGACAGTAAACTTCCGTCTACGTGACTGGGGTGTATCTCGTCAGCGTTACTGGGGTGCGCCAATCCCAATGGTAACCACTGAAGATGGTGAAGTTCACCCAGTACCAGCAGACCAGCTGCCAGTTATTCTTCCAGAAGACGTAGTAATGGATGGCGTAACTAGCCCAATCAAGGCTGACAAGTCTTGGGCTGAGACAACATTCAACGGCGAGCCGGCTCTACGTGAGACAGACACGTTCGATACGTTCATGGAATCTTCTTGGTACTACGCTCGTTACTGTTCACCACAAGCTGACGACATCCTAGACCCAGAAAAAGCGAACTACTGGCTACCAGTAGACCAGTACATCGGTGGTATCGAGCACGCTTGTATGCACCTATTGTACTCTCGTTTCTTCCATAAGTTGCTACGTGATGCAGGTTACGTAACGTCTGACGAACCGTTTAAGCAGCTTCTATGTCAAGGTATGGTTCTAGCTGACGCATTCTTCCACACGAATGAAAAAGGCACGAAAGAGTGGATTGCTCCTACTGACGTGACTATCGATCGTGACGGTAAAGGCCGTATCGAAAAAGCTGTCGACAACCAAGGCCGCGAAGTTGAACACTCAGGCATGATCAAGATGTCTAAGTCGAAAAACAACGGTATCGACCCACAAGAGATGGTAGACAAGTACGGTGCTGACACAGTACGTCTATTCATGATGTTTGCATCTCCTGCAGACATGACACTTGAGTGGCAAGAGTCTGGCGTTGAAGGCGCAAACCGCTTCCTTAAGCGTGTTTGGAAGCTGGTTCACGCTCACTCTTCTAAGGGTGTTGCTGAATCTGTTGATGCTTCTGCTCTGTCTGGTGACCAAAAAGCACTGCGTCGTGATATCCACAAGACTATCGCGAAAGTAACGGACGATATCGGCCGTCGCCAAACGTTCAACACAGCGATCGCTGCAATCATGGAACTGATGAACAAGCTAGCGAAAGCACCTCAAGAGTCTGTACAAGATCGTGCAATCCTTGATGAAGCGCTAAAAGCTGTCGTTCGCATGCTTTACCCAATGACTCCTCACATCTCTTACGAAATGTGGATTGCACTGGGTGAATCAAACGTAGATTCAGCAACATGGCCAACTTTCGATGAGAAAGCGCTAATTGAAGACGAGAAGACTATCGTTGTAATGATCAACGGTAAGCTACGTGCGAAACTGACCGTTGCTGCTGATGCAACCGAAGAGCAAGTTCGTGAGCTTGGTCTAAACGATGAGAACGCTAAGAAGTTCCTAGATGGCCTAACGATCCGTAAGGTTATCTTCGTACCTGGTAAGCTTCTAAACATCGTAGCTAATTAATAATAGTTAACTAACATTGGCTAACTAAAGTGCAGACCAAAACTAGCTAACTGGTTTTAGTCTGCATATATAGCTGTTGTAACGAACTTATTTCGTTTTTAGCAGTCTCTAGACAGGGTAATTAAATTGCCCTGTCTACTTATTTAAACGCTTTACTTTCAGTGACTAACCCCACGCCAACAAACTAAAGCCTTTAAATAAGTATTCTACCTTCATGAGAACCATCAAATAATGCGCCTGATTTCACTATCTTCATTGAAAGTTACGATTGTTGTTCTAACCGTTAGCCTATTGAGTGCCTGTGGTTTTCACCTACGTGGTGACTACTCTGTGCCAGAAGAACTTAACAAGATCTCTGTGACCAGTTACGACCAATACAGTACGTTCACGCGTATGATGAAGGGTCAACTGCGCATGAACGATGTAGAAATTGTGCCGCCTGCGGAGAACACTCCTAACCTTCATATCATTAGCGAAAGTGTTGGAGAGCGAACATTGTCTCTTTACCAAAACACTCGCGCTGCTGAGAAAGAGCTTACATTCCGCGCTAGGTACCGTGTAACGATCCCAGAGCTAGGCTCAAAGACATTTTCAACCAACGTAACCCGTAGCTACCTAGACAACCCGTTAACAGCTCTCGCGAAATCGGTTGAGCGCGACATGATCGAAGATGAGATGCGTAAACTAGCGACTAGCCAAATCCTTCGTCAAATGGCTCGTCTTAAAGCGAATATTGCCGCTGACAGCATGGATCTAGAATCACTAGAACACAATCAGGTTAAAGAGCTTGAAAAGCAGTACAACATCAAAAATATTGAAGTTGAAGACGTTGAAGTTGCTCCAAATTCTGAGGAGCAGCCGGAACTCAGCGAACCTGCTCAATAATAGGTTTATTTGATGCGTATTTTTGCTGACCGCTTACCTGAACAACTTGCTAAACAGCTGAGCAACGTTTACCTGATTTTTGGTAACGAACCTCTGCTGTTACAAGAAAGCCGAGAAGCGATCTTGAAAACAGCTAAGCAACAAGGCTTCGAAGAACGTCACCGCTTTGTGATCGAAAACAGTCTCGATTGGAATGAGGTTTACGATTGCACTCAAGCACTCAGCCTATTCTCTAGCCGTCAGGTCATCGAACTTGAGCTTCCGGAGTCGGGTGTCAATGCGGCGATAGCAAAAGAGCTACTCGCGATCTCCGAGCATATCCATAGCGATATCTTATTGATCTTGGTTGGCACTAAGCTAACCAAAGCTCAAGAGAGTGCAAAATGGTTTAAAGCGCTCTCTAATCAAGGACATTGGGTCAGTTGTTTAACTCCAGATGTCAGCCGATTACCTCAATTTGTCCAAGCACGCTGTCGCCAAATCGGTTTATCTCCAGACTCTGAAGCCGTTCAAATGCTGGCGCAATGGCACGAAGGCAACCTTTTTGCATTGACTCAGAGCCTAGAGAAACTGGCGCTGCAATACCCTGATGGAAAGCTCACTTTAGTCCGCTTAGAAGAATCGCTGAGTCGCCACAACCATTTTACTCCGTTCCATTGGAGTGATGCATTACTCGCAGGTAAAGGCAATCGAGCACAGCGGATTCTACGACAGCTAGAAGCGGAAGGCGTTGAACCTGTTATTCTGCTGCGTAGCATACAACGTGAGCTTGCACTGCTATTGCAGATGCAGCAACAAATGAAACAGATGCCGATTGGTCAGGTTTTCGAAAAACACCGCATCTGGCAATCGAAAAAGCCGCTTTATAACGCCGCGCTAACAAGAGTTTCGATTTCTCGATTACACTCTTTGTTCGCGCTGCTCACTCAAGCTGAATTGATGACAAAAACTCAATATGAACAGTCGCCATGGCCACTAATTCATCAGTTAAGCGTAGAGTTTTGTATCCCTTCAGCTTCAATACCATTCCACGCATAAAAGCGTGTTATATTCTAGGGTCAACAAGCCCTAAACAAAGCTAAATTCAGATTAAAGGAACACCCAGTGTTACGTGAAGAACTAAAAGATTTTCTTGCAGACAAAGCCGACGACATGAAAGCAGAATCGATTGTGACTATCGATGTAGAAGGCAAATCAAGTGTGACGGATTACATGATTGTTTGTACTGGTACCTCTAAACGCCATGTTGCTTCTATTGCACAGCATGTTGCTGATGAAGTGCGTAAAGCGGGTATGCAACCTCTAGGTATGGACGGTCAGCAAGAAGGTGAATGGGTTGTTCTAGATATGGGCACAAGCATGCTTCACGTTATGCAAGAAGAGCATCGTGAGCTGTACCAACTAGAAAAACTTTGGGGCTAAGCTTTGAAGATCCAGTTAATCGCAGTTGGCACAAAAATGCCAAAGTGGGTTGAAGAAGGGTTTCAAGAATACAAACGCCGCTTCCCTCACGATATGCCATTAGAGCTCATTGAAATTACTGCAGGAAAGCGCGGTAAAAATGCTGACATTGCACGCATTCTTCAAAAAGAAGGCGAAGCAATGCTGGCTGCAGTTCCAAAAGGCAACCGCATTGTCACGCTCGATATCCCGGGTAGAAAGTGGGATACACCTCAACTTGCTGAGCAGTTAGAAAGTTGGAAGCTGGATGGACGTGACGTATCTATCCTAATTGGCGGGCCTGAAGGATTAGCACCTGCATGTAAAGCGGCTGCAGACCAAAGTTGGTCTCTGTCTGCGCTGACTCTCCCTCACCCATTAGTACGCGTTATCATGGCTGAAAGCTTGTATCGAGCTTGGAGCATCACTGCTAACCACCCTTATCATCGAGAATAAGCGTTAATGTTACGTAAACGTAGCCAAATCCGTGATTACAAAGCAGAAGCACGACTATTTACTAGCCGTGCTTTTGTTGCGTTTGCGGGGATCATAGTCATGATGTCGATGTTGGTTGTTAACCTGTACAACATTCAGGTCAATCAATACCAAGACTATAAAACTCGTTCTAATGACAACCGTATCAAGGTCGTTCCAATCGCCCCTAACCGCGGTTTGATTTACGATCGCAACGGTGTACTTCTTGCCGAAAACCGTCCTGTTTTCAACCTAGAAATCATACCCGAAAGAATCAAAGATATGGATGACACGCTTGCCCGTCTGCAAGCATTAATCGAGATCCCACCAGAACGTATCGAGCGCTTTAATCGTGATCGTCGTAATTCACGACGCTTTAAATCAGTACCGATTCTGAATCAACTCTCTGAAGAACAAGTTGCCGTCTTCTCTGTAAACCAACACAAATTCCCAGGTGTTGAGGTTACTGGAACTTTGAAGCGTTTCTACCCTTACGGTGATGTACTCACTCACGTAATTGGCTACGTATCGCGCATCAATGACCGTGATATGCAGCGCTTAGTACGAGAAGAAAAAGACGCCAATTACCAAGCAACTCGTGATATCGGTAAGTTGGGTATTGAGCGTTATTATGAAGACATGTTGCACGGTACTGCAGGCTATCAAGAAGTCGAAGTAAACAGCCGAGGGCGAGTGATTCGTACTCTCAAATTTGTACCTTCGGTTCCGGGCAAAGATATCGTACTTAACTTAGATATCAAGCTACAGCTATACGTACATAAGTTACTTGATGGCCGCCGTGGTTCAGCTATCGTTCTCGACCCGAAAGACAATGGCGTGTTAGCCATGGTATCGAGCCCAAGCTACGACCCAAACGCATTCGTGCATGGTATCTCGTCTAAAGGCTATAACGCGCTACTTCAAGACAAAAACCGCCCTTTAGTTAACCGTGCAACGCTTGGTATTTATCCACCAGCGTCGACGATCAAGCCATTCATTGCTGTTGCTGCTCTGCAAGAAGGCGTGATTACACCAAACACTACGCGCAATGACCCAGGCTATTGGAAGATACCAAATTCAAAAACGAGACCATTCCGTGACTGGTTACGTTGGGGACACGGTGTCGTGGATATAGAGAAAGCGATTGAAGAGTCGGTGGATACCTTCTTTTACCAAATTGCTTATGATCTCGGCATTGATCGCATATCTAAATGGATGATGATGTTCGGCTTCGGTGATTATACTGGCATCGATATCTACGAAGAAAGCAAAGCCAATATGCCAACTCGTGATTGGAAGATGGCTAGACACCGTGTGCCTTGGTATCAAGGTGACACCATCCCTGTTGGCATTGGCCAAGGCTACTGGACTGCAACACCAATGCAGATTGCGAAAGCAACCTCTGTATTAGTCAATGAAGGTGAAGTGACAGCGCCTCACCTACTTCGTTCAACCATTGATAATGGCCGTCCATTCGATGAACAAATCATGTCAGACATTGAAACTTACCCACCGCTAACTGGGGTTAAGAAGAAGTACTGGGATATCGCTCAGGAAGGTATGAGGCTGGCTAACCACGGTAAGAAAGGTACGGCAAGACGTTCATTCCAAAAGATGTCTTACCAAACCGCTGGTAAATCGGGTACTGCGCAGGTATTCGGCCTTAAAGAAGATGAAGAGTACAACGCGGACGAAATCGCAGAGCACTTGCGTGATCATGCCCTCTTTACTGGCTATGCGCCTTTTGAAGATCCAGAAGCCGTCGTGACCATCGTTCTAGAGAATGCAGGTGGCGGTTCTTCTAACGGCGGCCCAGTAGTAAGAAGGATTTTAGACCATATTATCCTTGCAGAAGATTATCAAAGTGAGCCAATTAAATAATGAAACTTGATCCCTCAACTGGACGAAATAGAGCCTTATTCGAAAGGCTACATATCGATCTGCCATTATTGCTCGGCATTCTGGTTTTAATGGGCTTTGCCTTATTGATCATGTACAGCGCAAGCGGACAAAGCCTTGCGATGATGGATCGCCAAGCGATGCGTATGGCTCTGTCTTTAGGTGTGATGATCTTCCTAGCGCAAATCTCACCGCGTACCTACGAAACCTTAGCTCCGCTGCTGTTTTCTGGCGGTGTTATCTTACTATTAGGCGTATTGTTCTTTGGTGAAGCCTCTAAAGGTGCCCAACGTTGGTTGAACTTCGGCTTTATCCGATTCCAACCCTCAGAGTTATTGAAGCTGGCAGTACCTTTGATGCTGGCACGATTTATCGGTAAGCGCTCACTACCACCAACTTTCCAAACGCTCGCGATCTCGCTAGTGATGGTATTTGTACCGACGATTTTAATCGCGAAGCAACCCGATTTAGGTACTTCTATCCTTATCGCAGCGTCCGGTATCTTCGTAATATTCCTATCGGGTATTAGCTGGAAGATCATCGCCAGTGCTGCGATAGCACTTGGGGCGTTCATACCAATTCTGTGGTTCTTCTTGATGCGTGAATATCAAAAAGTACGTGTAAGAACCCTTTTTGATCCTGAATCAGATCCATTAGGTGCGGGCTACCACATCATTCAGAGTAAGATTGCGATAGGTTCTGGTGGCATATCAGGAAAAGGCTGGCTGCAAGGTACTCAATCTCAACTAGAATTCATCCCAGAGCGTCACACCGACTTCATTTTTGCGGTTATTGCCGAAGAATGGGGCATGATCGGTATTTTGTTCTTGCTTGCTATCTACCTGTTTATTATTGGACGCGGTTTAGTACTGGCTAGCCAAGCTCAAACGGCTTTTGGTCGAATGATGGGCGGCAGTATCGTACTGAGCTTCTTCGTCTATATTTTTGTAAACATTGGCATGGTAAGCGGCATCCTACCGGTTGTAGGTGTCCCTCTTCCTCTGGTCAGTTATGGCGGCACTTCAATGGTTACCCTTATGGCTGGTTTTGGTATTTTAATGTCGATCCACACACACAGAAAAGCATTCTCAAAGGCGACCTAATCGATGTCTATTACAACGTTTTCAAAAAAAACATCCTTGGTTGATGAGCTGCCAATTAAAAAAATCCTCTCTATTGTTGGGCTAGCAATTTTAATCAATGGCTGTTCTTCACAGAAACCAACAGGTCGCTACGATATTGATTCAGATATTGCGCCAGATGCGCCGATCTCGGTAGAGCATTTAGAGGATGCTCATCCTCAATATGAACCCTACAGTTTAGGTGGTAACAATAACTACACACTGCGCGGTGAAGACTACAAAATCGTCAAAGAGACGGAAGGATTTACCGAGAAAGGTAAAGCGTCTTGGTACGGTAAGAAATTTCATGGCCATTTAACCTCAAATGGCGAGATTTACGACATGTATTCGATGTCTGCAGCGCACAAAACATTGCCGATTCCAAGCTATGTAAAAGTGACCAATACCGACAACAACAAAACCACGATTGTTCGCATCAATGACCGCGGCCCATTCCACGAAGGCCGAATCATTGACCTTAGTTATGCGGCCGCTTACAAGCTCGATGTATTAAGAACTGGCACTGCAAATGTTGAGATAGAAGTCATTACTGTAGCTATGCCAACCGACGCTAAGAAAAAGGCCGCTTTGCCGCAATTTATTATTCAAGTTGCCACATCTCCGCATGAGGATAGAACAGAGAAGTTGGCCAAAGATCTAAGCGAAAAGCTAGAAGTAGCAACGTTCTTGCAGCCAAATGATGACAACTACCGTCTGATGCTTGGGCCATTTCATGACTATGCTCTGACTCAAGAGAAATTAGAACAAGTTAAGCTAATGGGTTACCCGTCAGCTTATATAAAAAACACACCCTAACTCGCTAATTAATCTAACAGTTACTTCTGGTAATCAGCGCTCTGGTGTGACAGAGTGATTCTGTTAATATATGAATAGTTCACCAAATAATTGCATTCAAAATGATTAAATCTAATAAACTTGTTAAATCGATTTTTGCTACTTCTGTTGCGCTTTCTGCAACGATAGCTACATCGTCATTCGCCGCTCCAATTGTTGTTCCTGATGCACCTCAAATCGCCGCTAAAGGTTTTGTTCTGATGGATTACCATTCAGGCAAAGTACTAGCAGAGAAAGAGATGAATACTCAACTTTCTCCAGCAAGTTTAACCAAGATGATGACGAGCTACGTGATCGGCCAAGAGCTTGATCGTGGCAACATCAACCTAAACGACGATGTTGTAATCAGTGAAAATGCTTGGGCTAAAAACTTCCCAGATTCATCTAAGATGTTCGTTGAAGTTGGTACTACGGTTAAAGTTGAAGAATTGAACCGCGGGATCATCATTCAATCAGGTAACGATGCATGTGTTGCTATGGCTGAACACATCGCTGGCTCTGAAGATGCATTCGTTGACCTAATGAACGCTTGGGCAAGCTCTATCGGTATGAAAGACACGCACTTTGCTAACGTGCACGGTCTAGACAACCCGAACCTATACTCAACGCCTTACGATATGGCGCTACTTGGTCAGGCGCTAATTCGCGACGTTCCTGATGAATACCGTATCTACTCACAGAAAAAATTCACTTACAACGGCATCACCCAGTACAACCGTAACGGTCTGTTATGGGATAAGAGCATGAACGTTGACGGGATCAAAACTGGCCACACAAGCAACGCAGGTTACAGCCTAGTAAGCTCAGCAACAGAAGGCAAAATGCGCCTAGTCGCTGTTGTAATGGGTACTAAGAATGCGAACGCTCGTAAAACAGAAAGCAAAAAGCTTCTTAGCTACGGTTTCCGTTTCTTCGAAACAGTGGCACCGCACACTGCTGGTGAAACCTTCGTAGAAGAGAAAATCTGGATGGGTAGCAAGGACACAGTTGCGCTAGGCGTCGACGAAGATACTTTCGTGACTCTACCTCGTGGCCAAGCTAAAAACCTAAAAGCAAGCTTTGTACTTGAGAAAGAGCTTGAAGCGCCAATCAGTAAAGGCGATGTGGTTGGTAAACTATTCTACCAAGTTGATGGTGAAGATGTTGCTGAATACCCGCTACTAGCACTTGAAGATGTAGACCAAGGCAGCCTATTTAGCCGCCTGTGGGATTACCTAGTACTGCTGTTCAAAGGCTTATTCTAAGTAGGTAAAAGGTTTTTCTAAACAAAACCTAAGCTTATTGGAAAGCTAACCTAATGAGTAAGTTCATGATTTACTCATTAACGAAACAAAAGCCGCCATGTGCGGCTTTTGTTGATCTTGAGTTCGGTGATATTTACACGTAATATTCCGCCTTATTACTCGTGTCTGTTGACCGAAAACGTTTTTTATCGACATTTCGCCTATTTGCGAGATTCTAGCCTTTTGGAGCTAATCATGAACATCAATTCTGATGCAAAACTAAAAGATCTCTTAGAGTTCCCTTGTTCATTCACTTATAAAGTTATGGGCCACGCGAAGCCAGAACTGACTGAGCTAGTGCTAGAAGTGATTCAGCGTCATGCTCCTGGTGACTACAGCCCAACGCTAAAACCGAGTGCAAAAGGTAACTACCACTCTGTTTCTATCAACATTACAGCGACATCAATTGAGCAAGTAGAAGCGCTATATAAAGAACTGGGCGAGATCGAAATCGTTCGTATGGTTCTGTAACCTTCAATTACACATGAAAACAGCGGCTTATTGCCGCTGTTTTTGTTTAAAGTACAGTATCGACACCAAATTCATTCAACTTAATTTTAAATAAACACAAAGAAAGTTGAAAAACCTTGCAGTCCGTCTGTAGTTAGAATCATGTTTCGCGTTTATAATGCGTTCACTTTATTAATCCTTGAGGGAGTGCCGCTATGCAAAATAAGCTAATCGTAAAAAAATTAGGCCGTCAGGATTATGAGCCTGTATGGAAAGCCATGCATAAGTTCACAGACGAACGCACGGAAGAAGACGTAGACCAAGTTTGGTTGGTTGAACACAACCCTGTCTTCACTCAAGGACAAGCAGGCAAAGCTGAGCATGTTTTAAATGCCGGTGGTATCCCTGTGATACAAAGCGATCGCGGTGGCCAAGTGACTTATCACGGCCCAGGTCAGTTAGTTGCTTACTTTCTGATTAACATCCGCCGCAAGAAATTCGGAGTGCGTGATTTGGTTACTCATATCGAGAACCTCGTAATCAATACTCTGAAAGCTTACAATATAGATTCAGCTGCCCGACCTGACGCTCCAGGTGTTTATGTCGATGGCAAGAAAATCTGTTCACTCGGATTACGTATTCGACGTGGCTGCTCGTTCCACGGGCTAGCACTGAACGTTGATATGGACCTGTCTCCATTCCTACGTATTAACCCATGTGGTTATCAAGGAATGGAAATGGCACAGGTCAGCCAACTTGGCGGACCAAGTGAACTAGAAAACGTTGAGCAACAGTTAATACAAGAGCTCGTAGAGCTACTCGGCTATGACCAAGTAGACATTCAAGCCACCAGTTACATTACAGCAGAAGCATAAAATCATGAGCAAACCAATCCAAATGGAAAAAGGCGTTAAATATCGTGACGCTGACAAAATGGCATTAATTCCCGTAAAGAATATGCCTGCTGAACAGAAAGAAGTGCTACGTAAGCCAGAATGGATGAAGATTAAACTTCCTTCAGACAGCCATCGTATCCAAGAAATCAAATCAGCAATGCGCAAAAACAACCTGCACTCAGTTTGTGAAGAAGCGTCTTGCCCTAACCTAGCCGAGTGTTTCAACCACGGTACGGCAACGTTTATGATTCTTGGCGCTATCTGTACACGTCGCTGCCCGTTCTGTGATGTTGCCCATGGTCGTCCAGTTGCTCCTGAAGCAGAAGAGCCGAAGAAGCTAGCTAAAACAATTAAAGACATGAAACTGAAGTACGTTGTAATCACTTCAGTTGACCGCGATGACTTGCGTGACGGCGGTGCTCAGCACTTTGCTGACTGTAACCGTGAGATTCGCGAGCTAAACCCAAATATTCGTATCGAAACACTGGTTCCAGACTTCCGTGGTCGTATGGACGTTGCGCTTGGCCTAATGAAAGACAACCCGCCAGATGTTTTCAACCACAACCTAGAGACAGCACCACGCCTATACCGTAAAGCGCGACCGGGTGCGAACTACAAATGGTCTCTAGATCTACTGAAGAAGTTCAAAGAACAACACCCAGATATCCCAACAAAGTCAGGCGTGATGATGGGCCTTGGTGAGACGAAAGAAGAGATCGTTCAAGTACTGAAAGATCTTCGCGAACACGGTGTAACTATGCTGACACTAGGTCAATACCTAGCACCAAGCCGTCACCACTTACCAGTAGAGCGCTACGTGCCGCCTTCAGAGTTCGACGAGCTGAAAGAGATTGCTCTTGAACTTGGCTTCACACACGCTGCTTGTGGTCCGTTTGTACGTTCTTCTTACCATGCAGATCTACAAGCTCAAGGTATGGAAATTAAGTAAGCGGTTACTTAACTCTCCTCTATTTTAAAGGCGCATACCCGAGGGGATGCGCCTTTTTAGTATCGACAGACCGTCACGTTACATCACCATAATTCCTATACAACAAAGTCGCTCTAAGAGAGCGGCTTTGTTAAATTAAGACGAGTGAACAATTATGGTCAATTAACCGAATGAAGCCCAGATAACCGTCGCCACTAAGATTGGGCACACGAACTTCACATACATTGGCCACACTTTACCAAACCAACCAAGCTGAAAATCAGGGCAACCTTGCTCAAGCTCTTTCACTTTTGACGCTCGGCTCCATACCCAGCCACCAAATAGGCAGAACATCAATGCAGCAATCGGTTGAAGGTATTGAGTCGCTATCATCGCCACCATGCCAAACATTGCAGCAAAGTTGTAAACAATTACCACACTGAATAGTGCGATAGCACCACCAATCACCCAACTTGTTGGCGTTCTTCTGGTATTGAAACGCTCACTCACTAGTGCTACCGGGCCTTCCAGCATCGAAATTGAAGAAGTAAGGGCAGCAATCGTTAGCAACAAGAAGAAAACAATCGCAAAGATCTGGCCAAGCACACCTAAGCTATCAAACATCAAAGGCAGAACCGTGAACACTAGCGTGTCAGAGCTTAACAACGAGCCATCTTCCGCGTAGATTTGAACGCCTTTTTGCATCGCAACAAACATCGCAGGCATAACCACTAAGCCCGCAATAAAGGCAACAGCAGTATCAACCAAGGTTACGTTCATCGCCATTTTTGGCAGGTTCTCTTTCTTACTTAAGTAAGAGCCATAAACCAACATTGAACAGCCACCAATGGTGAGTGAGAAGAAGCCTTGTCCCATCGCCGCTAGGATCAGCTTTCTATCCCACACTTTCTCAAAGTCCGGAACTAGGTAGTGTTTCAGGCCTTCCATCGCACCAGATTGCGTCATGATGTAAACGAACAATAGGCCGAACAACACAAACAATGCCGGCATTAAACGCGTCGACCACTTCTCGATACCTTGCTTAACACCGCCCTGCACAATCAAAATCGTCAGTACGTAGAACGCAACGGTACCGAAGACATTACGCTCAACGCTGAAGCCTTTAAACCAATCCGCAATCGCCTCTATGCCAATCAGATCTGCAACAGCGCCGATTAGGAAGCAGATCAACCAACCGCCGACAATGCTATAAAACGCTAATACTGCGCTTGGAACACTGAGACCAATCCAACCAACAAATTCACCGACTTTCTTGCCTAGTGGGTTAGCCGTTAGTGAACGCATACTATCGACCGGGTTCGCTTGACCATGACGACCAATCGCCATCTCAACCACCAGCATAGGGAAAGCAACCACGAAGATCATGATTAGGTAAACAAGCAGAAAAGCACCACCGCCATTGCTCGCAACTTGAGTTGGGAAACCCCAAATATTACCCAAGCCAACCGCTGCACCAGCCGCTGCTAAAATAAAACCTAAACGAGAACTAAATAGCTCTCTTGAAGAGGAAGATTGTTGGTCCATATTGCCCGCATAAAAATCAGTGAACTAGTTGAGAAGTACAGTAATCAAAAGCAATGATAGACACAACCAATAAATGAACAATTCTCTAATTTTTACAATCAATACGCTATTTAGAACCACAAAATTAACAACAACCCAGTTCGATAGTTTTCCATCCATATACACCAAAGGATTATCAACAGAATCCAGCCACAAAATTGATACTTATCATTGAGTGAACAATACAAACAAAAAGAGCACCAACCGGTGCTCTTACTATTTATCACTAGACTCGAATTAAATCGTGAATACTTGGTAATCTTTCAGGTTCGGAATGATTTCATGCAGTTCTTGCTCTTGTTCTGCCATCTCATCAAGTGAATCACAGAACTCGGTGCCTTCTTCTTGCATTTGCTGAGCATGTTCTTTCATTCGCTCTTCAACTTTAAGCTTGAGGTCCGCCATGCTGTCAGCCAGTTCAGTCAGGTTTAGCCCTCCCTCTTGCTTCATCTTTTCCGACATCGCATTGAAAGCACTCGAGATAAACTCTTGGTTAAAGATCTCCTTCGCTTTCTCGAAATCTTCAGACCAGCCATTTGCCATCGAATCAAAACTGTCTGCAGGTAGCACTAGCTCACCATCTTTGTAGTAACGCGCCTCAAGTTCAGCAAAATACGTCTTCATTGACTCTTTTACGTTATCAAACGACTCAGGCGAATCTAGGCTAGCGGCAATATCATCAATAACGTCATTGGCTAATGCTAAGCTCTCGTTAGCCATTTGCTTTGCGCGAGGTAAATACTCACTCATGCTGTCACGATACTTATCTATCGCGGCTTGTTGGTCAGCATCGAGCTCGACTTTCTCGCCATGGATATAGAGGTCATTGTTTTCATCGAAGACCGCTGTATCGCCATTCACCTGATGGATTTCGACTTTTTGGTCATCGATTCGTAATTCATTCTTCAAATCAACTCGACACTGCGCTGCAAACGTTGGCAGACTCACAACAGCAATAACCGCTGTTAGTGATGCAATTAATACACTGTTTTTCATAAATACATTGCTTTTCATAACACCCTCTCATCAATCTGACAAATTACTATACCTTGGGTTTATGCTTCTTTGTCAGAGAAACGTTTATATCTATTAGCCCGTTAGTTAGTCGATAGATAGAACTTCGTAGCAAAACTGTTTATCAGCGACCTTAAACTCGATTTCATCGCCAACTTCTTTACCCATTAGAGCCTGACCAAACGGCGCGTTCGCGGTCACGATAGCAACTTCATTATCATTCCACATAACAGAGAGTCCACCAACTCTCGGCCCCATAAAAAAGTGTTTATATTGGTCATGCTCGTCAATCACCACCACATAACTGCTCACCGTAATCTTTTCACTGTCACGCAATACAAGGTTTCGATAGCACTGAATATCATCTTCACACTCTTGCACTCTCACCGCTTGTCCGTGGGCAAGATACGAGGCTTCTAGAGCTAAAGTGTCATACTTGTGTTCTGGCACTGTCTCTTCATCGGTCGCGGCGTCAATGGCACGCTGGGTAGCGGACTGCGCGATACTTAATCGGGTTTCGAGTTGCTCAATGATTATTTGTCGAAGCTCAGACTTATTCATACTATTGGAGTGCTTTTCTATAGGGGCTACAGAATAGAATTAGGTACAATCAGGTGCAAGACATTTGATTCAACGAGCGACGCTATCATGAATAGATGCGCGCTTTAGCATCAATACGACACTTATTAAATCAGGTAGAACATAAATGATTGAGCAGAAGCTAAAACAAGTATTCGGATTCGATTCACTACGAAACGGGCAAAAGCAAGTCATTGATAATGTTCTATCTGGTCATTCGACCGCTGCAATATTCCCAACGGGATCAGGCAAGTCACTTTGCTACCAATTGCCCGCGTTAGAGCTTCCTCATTTAACCTTGGTGATATCACCGCTATTAGCGTTAATGAAAGACCAGCTCAGTTTCTTACACAGTAAAGGCATTAGCGCGGCTGCAATCGAATCAAGCCAAGACAGACAAACCACACAACAGGTGATGCAATCCGTGCGTAACGGTGACACAAAAATCCTAATGATCTCGGTTGAGCGCCTGAAGAACGAACGCTTTCGTCAGTTTATCTCCCAAGTGCCTATCTCGTTACTTGTGGTCGATGAGGCGCACTGTATCTCGGAGTGGGGTCACAACTTCAGACCAGACTACCTAAAACTTCCTCAATACCAAAAACAACTGAATATTCCTCAAGTGCTACTGCTCACAGCAACCGCGACGACCTCTGTTATCCAAGATATGAAGTCTAAGTTTGATATCGATGAGGAGCGTGTAGTGGTTACTGGCTTCTATCGTCAAAACCTAGACCTTTCAATTCAACCTTGCGAACAAGCCAGCAAACTAGAAACCTTGTGCAATGTCGTCAACCGAGCTTCTCTCGCTCCGACTATTGTGTATGTCACGCTTCAACAAACAGCAGAGATGGTCGCTCAGCAACTTCGTAATGCTGGCGTAAATGCCGTGGCTTATCATGCCGGCCTTAAGCCAGAAAACAGAGACGCCATCCAACATCAATTCATGAGTGATGACGTCAACTGTATCGTGGCAACCATTGCATTTGGTATGGGTGTCGACAAGTCAAATATTCGCCGAGTGATTCACTTTGACTTACCAAAATCGATAGAGAACTACTCCCAAGAGATAGGAAGAGCTGGCCGTGATGGACAAGCTTCTGAGTGTATTTTGCTCGCGAACAAACACGGCTTGAGCACACTAGAGAACTTTGTATTTGGCGATACGCCAGACAACATATCAATCCAGGCAGTATTAAAAGAAATCTACGAAAACCAAAACATTAATGCTTCAGGTTCAAGTCAATGGGAGATCATGCTTAATCAGCTATCGCGTGAATCCAACATTCGTCAGCTGCCGCTTAAAACACTGCTGGTTTACCTCGAAATTGAAGGAGTAATTGAGCCGAAGTACAGCTACTTCGCCGATTACAAATTTAAGTTCATTCGCCCTAAGCAGCAGATCTGCGAGCAGTTCCAAGGCGAACGTCTTAACTTTGTTGAAGCGATTTTTCAATGCTCACCGCAAGCGAGAGTCTGGTGCCAAGTCGACTTCGAGGCGCTTTGGACTCATTTCCAAGCGGATCGCCAACGTGTGATTGCGGCAATTGATTACTTTAATGAACAGGGTTGGATTGAACTAGAAAGCAAACAGATCACGGATGTCTACGCGATTCACAATACCTCTGAAGATATGATGCAGTTATCTGAGCGATTAACTGAGTTGTTTAAGGCAAAAGAGAACAGTGAAATCAATCGTCTTAATCAGATGCTGAGCTTCTTTGAAGCGGACACCTGTCTAAGCTCGCGCCTTGCAAGTTACTTTGCCGATGATAAAGCGCCAACCAAGTGTGGTCACTGCTCTGTATGTCGCGGTCAAGTAGCAACCTTACCAACCGTTGATGTTGAGCCTGTTGATGATGAAACGGTAATGACATGGATTCATGAGTTCATTTCAGCGAGCCAACAGTTGATTACCGACGAAGCGATTACTCGTTTTCTCTGTGGGATCGCCACCCCACTTTCAACCAAGCTTAAAGCCAGCAAAATGGTCGGCTACGGAAAGTTAGAGCAACAACCATTCAGTGATACCTTAGCGCGAGTAAAGCAACTTCCTAGGTAACTCTTACCTATAAAAAACCGACTAGGCTTTGAGGCTTAGTCGGTATTCATCTAACTCATTATCTTTAAAAGAAGCTCAGCTGACGCATCTGCTCTTTGGGTTGTAGCATCACACTTAGGCCTAGTAAGCGTATCTCTCGTCCTTGTTGCCTTTTCAGTATTTCACTCAACAGCTCTTTGAAATGTTCGCGATCGAGTGAAGCATGTATGTGTTCGATAGTGGTTTGCTGAAAGTCGGCGAACTTGAGTTTGATTCCCTGCTTGATGATCGCTTTACTTGGGCTAGCCTTTTCTAAGCGAGTTTCGAGTTCAGGAAACAGCTTATCTTCTATCACCTGCCAACATTCAGCGTAAGTCGATATGTTTTGAGTAAAGGTTCGCTCTACGCCTACCGACTTTCTTTCACGTTCTATGATAACTTCTCGGTCATCAATGCCGTGGCTGCGCTTCCACAGTGACGCACCTTGGCGGCCAAATTTAAGCAGTAGGTCGCGATAGTCAGACTGCTTAATGTCCTTACAAGTAAAGAAGCCCGCTTGATGCAGCTTTTCCAGGCTCACCTTGCCGACACCGGGGATTTTTTCGAGTGGTAGTTCGTCGATCACCGCTTGGACGTTTTGGGGAGGGATAACAAATTGCCCATTGGGTTTATTCATATCCGATGCGACTTTCGCCAAGAACTTGATCGGAGCAATGCCTGCGGAAGCCGTCAGATTGAGTTCGTTCCAGATATCACGACGGATCGACTCTGCAATGAGTGTCGCCGAACCATGACACTGTTTTGAATCGGTCACATCTAGAAACGCTTCATCCAAAGAAAGCGGCTCAATCACTGAGGTATATCGAAAAAAGATTTCGCGGATCTTCTTCGATATCTCGACATAGACTGACATTCTTCCCGGCACGACCAGCAAATTAGGGCAAAGCTGCAGCGCTTTACCAGTAGGCATAGCAGAACGAACACCAAACTTACGCGCTTCGTAGTTACACGTGCTCAGCACACCGCGTTGTTTTTCATGCCCACCCACGGCAAGCGGTCGATTTCGGTAAGATGGGTTGTCTCGCATTTCTACAGCTGCGTAAAAACAATCCATATCAACATGGATTATTTTTCTGACTCTCTCTTGGTCCGCACTACACATTTAGAAATAACTCAACCTTACAACTGTATCTATGAACAGTATAATCAATTATTCTCAGATTTAAAATGATCTGGAGTCCAGCCCAACAGGTTTCACTTCATTCGCCGCCCACTATTCTGATAGTATTGTTAGGAGTATTGAGTCTATAAGTAGGGATCGCTTTTGAGTGAAAAAATACTAGTGGTAGAGGATAGTCGCGCATTCAGAAACTATCTTTACCAGCAATTTAAGAACGATGGCTATCAAGTTTCGCTGGCGGAATCTGTAGAACAAGCCAAAGCGATCTTAGAGAAAGAAACGGATTTCTTATGTGCAGTCCTCGACTATTGTCTACCTGACGGCCAAGACGGCGAGATCATTGACCTGGTACTTGGTTACCAGCAAAAGATCATCGTGCTAACCGGCATGTTCAACAACACACTTCGAGAGCAAGTTCTTGCCAAAGGTGTGCTTGATTACATCCTCAAAGACAGCATGTCATCAGTCAGCTACTTGCTTCCTCTGGTTAATCGAATCTCCAATAATCGCCACCATAAAGCGCTGGTCGTTGATGATTCTGCTGTGGTTCGCCGATATGTCGTTCAGCTCCTCGAACATCAATATATTCAAACCGTTCAAGCCGAAGACGGTGAGCAAGCACTCACGCTTCTTCAGAACGATCCTGATATCACTTTTGTTGTGACCGACCATGATATGCCGAATAAAGATGGCATTTCGATGACCCGCGACATTAGAGTCAATCACGACCGTAATCAACTCGCAATTCTTGGGCTCTCTGGTAGTGATGATCGCACCATGACGGCACGCTTCCTCAAAGCCGGAGCCAACGACTTCCTATATAAACCTTTCAACCAAGAAGAGTTTTTCTGCCGCATCCACCAATTATTGGATATGAAGGAAGCCACCAATGAACTGTTTCGTCATGCCAATGAGGATGCCCTTACCGGATTATGGAACCGTCGTTACCTGTTCAATCAAACATGTAAAGTTTGTGAGCAGCGCAGTATTGCTATGATGGATATCGACTTCTTCAAGAAAGTGAACGACACCTACGGTCACGATGGTGGTGATGCAGTACTGGTGGAAGTCGGCAAGATAATCAAAGATTACTTTAAAGATGATGTTGCGGTTCGTTTCGGTGGTGAAGAGTTTTGCATTCAATCATGTGGTCCATTTGAACAGTTTGTGGAAGCGTTGGAATCCATGAGAGACGCAATTGAAAGTCACCAAGTGGAGCATGATTCACAAATCATTGAAGTGACCATGAGCATTGGGGTAACCGATCAAGTGGGCTCTTTAGATGAACAGATTAAAGCCGCCGACGAACTGCTTTATACCGCTAAAGAACAAGGTCGAAACCAGCTAGTGTGCGCTCGCAATAATCTTCAGTTAGTTAACGAGTAGCTGAACCTTTCTAAGCATGAATCCAATTTGCTAAAAACAAAAAAGCCCAAGGCACATACCTTGGGCTTCTGTTCTTGGAAGGCTTAATTCGCTCCCAATCAATATCGCTGATTAAGCAATACGATCTTTATTCCAAGCAGCTTCTTTTTGCTGACGCTCGGCCAGTTTCTCTTCGCGGTAAGCTTCACGAGCTTCACGCTTTTTACGCGCATCACAAGGTTCTGGGCAGTTACATACTTTATCAATACCAACTGCACCTAAGCCGCCACAGCTACCTTTAACTACTTTCTTTTGAATGATGTAACCAATAGACATTGCTGTAATCACAGCTAGAAAAACACCAAATGTAATCAGAAATGTATTCATAATTATCTCGCTTACCTTATTTACCTAAGTATGGCTTAAATGCTTCAGAAGCAACTTCTTTAAAGCCATCTGCTGTTTTTACCACCATGAACACAGGGATGTTATGTTGGTTTGCGACTTCCATTCCTTTCTCTTCACCTAAGACCATAAGGCCTGTAGATAAGCCGTCTGCAGTCATTGAAGACGGGTTTAAAACAGTCACAGAAACCACTTTATGGTGAAGAGGCTTTCCTGTTTCAGGGTTGATGATGTGTGAGTAACGAACACCATCACGTTCAAAATAGTTACGGTAATCACCAGAGGTTGCGATAGCCATATCACCCGGCTCGATGATCTCTTGGATATTACGCTCGTCGACGCTTGGTTTCTCAATCGCGATACGCCAGCCCACGTTCTCACGGTTTAAACCTTTCAGACGAATTTCGCCACCGACTTCAACCATGTAGTTGTGAATACCAATAGAATCAAGGTAGTCAGCGACGACGTCAACGCCCCAACCTTTTGCAATCGTGGATAGATCGACATACAGGTTAGGTAGGTCTTTTTTCAACATGTTGCCTTCAACGCTAAGGTGATGGATACCAATCTTAGCCTTGCGAGCCGCCAGCTCTTCATCTGATGGCACAATTTCAGGACGGGCTTCAGGACCAAAGCCCCATAAATTAACTAATGGACCAACCGTTACATCCAGTGCTCCTTCAGTAAGACCGTTCAAACGAATCGCTTCTTTCACAACCGTCGCTGTTTGCTCAGATACTTCGAACGCATCTGCACCTTTATGCTGGTTGAAACGGCTTAATTCGGAATCTTCACGGTAAGTCGACATCTGGTCGTTTACTTCTTCAAGCAGGCGATCGATCTCTGTATGAACTTCATTAGACTCAGGAAATTCATCACCATTGATGTATTTAATATTGTAACTCGTGCCCATCGTTGGGCCACTCAAATGCACTTGCTCTCTTGACTGCTCACAGCCCGCAAGAAAAATCAAAGAAGTTAATGCAACAAGCCAAATTCTCACTTGCTTACTCCTGTCTAATGTTGAGGATTTATATAAGGAAAAATAAGAGTAAAAAATAGGTATTTTGAATGCCTTACTCTTTCTTATATAAGCCAGTATGTTGTCAAAAGCTGTCTTAGAAAAACAAATGGCTGACTCGTAGGAGTCAGCCATAATATCAATCACTTAAGTGGATTAACCACCGAAGTCATCTAGTAGGATGTTTTCATCTTCTACACCAAGATCTTTCAGCATGCCGATAACAGCAGCGTTCATCATCGGTGGACCACACATGTAGTACTCACAATCTTCAGGAGCTTCGTGATCCTTCAGGTAGTTTTCGTACAGTACGTTGTGGATGAAACCAGTATAACCGTCCCAGTTGTCCTCTGGTTGAGGATCAGACAGTGCACAATGCCACACGAAGTTTTCGTTTGCAGCCGCTAGGCCATCGAAATCTTCAATGTAGAACATCTCACGCTTAGAACGTGCGCCATACCAGTAAGACATCTTACGAGTAGACTTAAGACGCTTAAGTTGGTCGAAGATATGAGAACGCATAGGCGCCATACCTGCACCACCACCGATGAATACCATTTCATTGTCTGTGTCTTTAGCAAAGAACTCACCAAATGGACCAGAAATAGTACACTTGTCACCAGGCTTAAGAGACCAGATGTATGAAGACATCACACCTGGAGCTACGTCTGGGTTGTTTGGCGGCGGAGTCGCGATACGAACGTTCAACTTAATGATGCCTTTCTCTTCTGGGTATGAAGCCATTGAGTAAGCACGGATTGAATGTTCTTTAACGATAGACTCGTAACGGAATAGATTGAACTTATCCCAGTCACCACGGTATTCCTCAGGAATATCGTAATCTGCGTATTTCACGTGATGTGGTTCAGCTTCAATCTGAATGTAACCACCCGCGCGGAACGGAACTTCTTCACCTTCAGGGATTGCTAGTGCAAGTTCTTTAATGAAAGTAGCTTCGTTGTTATTCGAGATAACAGTACATTCCCACTTTTTAACACCAAAGATATCCTCGTCTAGTTCAATCTCCATGTCAGTTTTCATAGCAACTTGACATGCAAGACGTTCACCTTCACGAGCTTCGCCTTTTGTGATGTGATCAAGTTCAGTTGGTAGGATGTCGCCACCACCAGACTTAACTTTTACACGACACTGACCACAAGAGCCACCGCCACCACAAGCAGAAGATACGAAGATACCAGCGCCAGCTAGGGCACCAAGTAGCTTGCTACCAGGTTGAGTAACGATCGCCTTTTCAGGGTCGCCATTTACTGAAATAGTGATGTCACCTGATGGTACTAACTTAGACTTAGCGAAAAGAATCACTAGTACTAGAGCCAGTACAATAATGGTAAACATCGCTACGCCAAGAATAATACTAAACATTTGTTATTCCTTATTACTGGGTGCTTACCCTACAGTTGAACACCAGAGAAAGACATAAAGCCTAACGCCATCAGACCAACAGTAATGAACGTGATACCAAGGCCACGTAGACCTGGAGGTACGTCAGAGTACTTCATCTTCTCACGGATACCCGCAAGAGCAACGATAGCTAACATCCAACCCACACCAGAACCGAAGCCGTAAACAACAGATTCAGCAAAGTTGTAGTCACGAGTTACCATGAAAGATACACCACCAAAGATTGCACAGTTAACTGTGATCAGAGGAAGGAAGATACCTAGTGCGTTGTACAAAGGTGGGAAGAAACGGTCTAGGACCATCTCTAGGATTTGTACAAGTGCCGCGATAACACCGATGAATGCGATGAAGTTAAGGAAACTTAAATCGACACCTTCAACAAGCGCGTTTTCTTTTAGGATGTGTGTGTAAACAAGGTTGTTTACAGGAACAGCGATTGTAAGTACTACAACTACCGCAACACCAAGACCAAAAGAAGTTTTAACTTTCTTAGATACCGCTAGGAATGTACACATACCTAGGAAGAAAGAAAGCGCCATGTTTTCGATAAAAATCGATTTAACTAGCAGACTAATATAATGTTCCATGACTACCTTACCCCTTCGCTTCTACTTGTTCTGGTTTGAACACACGAATTGCCCAAATCAAGAAACCAATTAGGAAGAATGCAGAAGGTGCTAGAAGCATCAAGCCGTTTGGCTGATACCAACCACCGTTGCTCACTAGAGGTAGTACTTCCATACCAAATAGTTTGCCAGAGCCTAGAAGCTCACGGAAGAAACCAACAGTGATAAGAACGAAACCGTAACCAAGACCGTTACCAAGACCATCGATTAGAGATGGAATTGGCGCAGACTTCATTGCGAATGCTTCAGCACGACCCATTACAATACAGTTAGTAATGATTAGGCCTACGAATACAGATAGCTGCTTAGAGATATCGTATAGGTATGCTTTTAGCACTTGGTCTACCACGATTACTAGCGATGCGATAATTGCCATCTGAACGATGATACGCACACTGTTAGGAATGTGGTTACGGATCAAAGAAACGAAGAAGTTAGACAGAGCAGTAACGAACATTACCGCGATAGTCATAACAAATGCTGTTTCTAGCTTAGTGGTTACCGCAAGAGCAGAACACACACCAAGAACCTGTAGCGCGATTGGGTTGTTGTCCAACACCGGCGCTAAGATGCTCTTTTTAATTTCTTTTGCACTAGACATTAGTTCAGACCTCCGTCACGAACTTTTGCTAGGAACGGACCAAAGCCCATATCACCTAACCAGAAGTCAAATGTATGTTGAACACCAACGCTAGTCAGCGTTGCACCAGAAAGGCCATCTACACCGTGCTCAGAACCTTGAGGAGCGCCACCTTTAACAACCTGGATAGCAGGATTGTGGTTTTCGTCGAATAATTTCTTACCAACGAATTGAGCGCGCCAAGTTGGGTTCTCAACCTCACCACCAAGTCCAGGAGTTTCACCTTGCTCGTAGTAAGTGATACCAGAAACTGTGTTGCCATCAGTTTCTACCGCAACGAATGCGTACATCATTGACCATAGGCCGTTACCGTGAACAGGGATGATAACTTTAGAAGTTTCAGCGCCATCTTTCACAAGGTATACAGTACCTGTGTTAGCACGACGAAGGATCTTAGCAATGTCTTCTTCAGCTGAAAGCTTGATTGACTGAGCTGGATCTTTTGCCGCTTTACGTTGGTCGTATGCAGCAGCATCGCCGTCAACGAAATCGCCAGTAGCGAAATCAACTAGACGAGGTTCGATGTTCTCTGCGTACAACGCTGGAATATCACCTTCAAGGTCAATGCCCGCAACTTCAAGGATCTTAGTTTGCTGATCCAGAACTGCGTTAGCTTGTTGCTTAGGTTTAAGAACAACTGCAGCTGTTGAAACGATGATTGAGCACACTAGGCTCAATGCGATAACAACAAACAGCGTCTTTTTAATGCTATCGTTATTACTTGCCATAGCGCGCTAGTCTCCGCTTAATGTTCTTCTCGATTACAACGTGGTCAAACAGAGGAGCAAATAGGTTTGCGAATAGAATCGCAAGCATCATGCCTTCTGGGTATGCAGGGTTAACTACACGGATCATTACACACATTGCGCCGATTAGGATGCCGTACCACCACTTACCTTTGTTGGTAAATGAAGCTGATACTGGGTCTGTCGCCATGAAGAACATACCGAATGCGAAGCCACCTAGAACTAGGTGCCAGTGCCAAGGCATGCTGAACATTGCGTTAGTATCAGAACCGATCACGTTAAACAGCGTAGACACAGCAATCATACCGATCATTACACCAGCAATGATGCGCCATGAAGCGATACGCATGTAAACGATCATCGCAGCACCAATCATAAGTGCTAGAGTCGATACTTCACCGATAGAACCTGGGATGTTACCAATGAATGCGTCCATCCAAGTGATAGCTTCACCAGATGTAACGTTCATTAGTGCGCTACCGCCACCTTGAGCCCATTGGCTAAGAGCAGTTGCACCAGAGAAACCGTCTGCAGCAGTCCACACTACGTCACCTGAAATCTGTGCAGGGTATGCAAAGAATAGGAACGCACGGCCAGCAAGTGCAGGGTTCAGGAAGTTACGACCCGTACCACCGAAGATCTCTTTCGCTACAACAACACCGAAGGTAATACCTAGTGCTGCTTGCCATAGAGGAAGCGTTGGCGGAACGATAAGCGCGAATAAGATAGAAGTAACAAAGAAACCTTCGTTTACTTCGTGCTTACGCACCATACAGAACAGAACTTCCCAGAAACCACCAACGATGAATACCGTTGCGTAGATAGGTAGGAAGTAAGTCGCACCAAGTAGCATCTTACTGCCAACACCAGCATCGGCTCCTAAGGAGGCGCCAAGCATTTCAGTTAGCCAGTAGTGCCAGTTACCATCGATAACAGATGCTAGTTCAGCGCCTGCGTACATATGGTTAAGTGCTGCGATAGCTTGGCCGCCCGCGTTGTACATACCCCAGAACATTGCTGGGAATACCGCGAACCAAACCATGATCATGATACGTTTTAAATCAACGCTATCACGAACGTGCGAGCTTTTCTTTGTAATAAGACCTGGTGTGTAGAACACAGTCGCTGCTGCTTCGTAAAGCGCAAACCACTTCTCGTGTTTACCACCTGGCTCAAAATGATGCTCGATGTCTTCAAGAAACTTTTTAAGGCCCATGAAAATTACCCTTCCTTCTCAATCGTATCTAGGCATTCACGAAGTAGTTGACCGTACTCGTACTTACCTGGACATACAAAGGTACACAATGCTACATCTTCTTCGTCTAGCTCTAGCGCACCTAGTGCTTGAGCACTATCAACGTCGCCTGCACATAGATCACGAAGCAGCAATGTAGGTTCCATATCTAGAGGCATTACGCGCTCGTAGTTACCGATTGGAACCATTGAGCGGTCACTACCGTTTGTCGTCGTTGTCATGTTGAACAACTGACCTTTAAACAGGTGACCAAGGAATGAACGAGTAACAGAGAACTTGTTCTTACCAGGCATAGCCCAGCCGAATAGCTCTTTATCACGACCTTCACGTAGAACAGAAACTTGCTGATGGTAACGACCAAGGAAAGCATGTGGACCTGTTGCTTCAGTACCCGTAAGTACAGAACCAGAAATCACACGAACTTCGCCTGGCATTAGCTCGCTGTCTGTCAACTCTTCAAGGCTAGCACCAATTTGAGTACGAACTAGACGCGGGTTGTTTACCACTGGACCAGCCAGAGAAACAACACGATCGGTATAAAGCTCACCAGTAAGGAAAAGCTTACCGAATGCGATAACATCTTGGTAGTTAATACTCCACGCTACGTTTTCTGCATTTACCGGGTATAGGTAATGCATATGCGTGCCTGCAAGACCTGCAGGGTGTGGGCCATCAAAAACATGTTCTTCAACGTTAGACTGAGCTGAACGAGGTAAGCTAGTACCTTTTTTACAAACGTACACTTTACCGTTAGTCAGAGTTGAAAGAAGATCTAAACCAGCAACGAAAGCATCAGACTGCTCGTTAATGATTAATTCTGGCTCAGCTGCTAGCGGATTAGTATCCATAGCAGTAACGAAAATAGCCTGAGTTTCAGAATCAACTGCTGGAACCTTGCTGAACGGACGAGTTCGCAAAGCGGTCCATGCGCCAGACTCAACTAACTGAGTTTTAACCGTTTCACGGTCAAGACCTGCTAGTTGGTTAGCTTCATAGCTATTGAACGTGATTTGCTCATTGCCTGCTACTTCAATCACTACTGATTGAAGAACACGCTTAGCACCACGGTTCACTTCAATAACTTTACCGCTTGCTGGAGAAGTAAATACAACACCTGGGTTCTTTTTATCTGCAAAAAGAACTTGGCCTTTCTTCACTTCATCACCAACGCGAGCATGCATCGTAGGACGCATACCAACGTACTCTTCGCCAAGCAAGGCGACTTTAGTGATGGACTTACCATCATTAATCACCTGGGATGGAGTTCCTGCGATAGGAAGATCCAAACCCTTCTTTATTGTAATCATACGCACTTGCACTACTTTATCGGGAAAAAGATTCTTTTAATTGCGTAAATTCAGGACGTTTTAAAATCGCCCTTAGACACGACATTACAGTGTCCGGTTTTGGTAAATTTGAGATACCAAAATCGCAACATTATCTTAATAAACTCATCACACAAAACATGTGAGATTTATCAGGTGCCATATTCTAGCATTTTTTGACAACTTGATGCCATGACCAATAACTTGAATACCGCCTTTATTTGGTGAGATTTGAAGCATATGGACTCTCAAATATGTATAAATTTGACGAGCCGCACAGATAAAATGGCTTTTGAATCGTGTTTTAAACAAGAGATTAATACTCTGTCACAAACTAATATTTTACGAGTTATGTTGAAACACTGTTAATAAAAACATTACTCATTGTAGGTATTTCCAGCCATTCAAATTGCCATCAGTTTGAGTGATATAACAACGAAAAACACATAGGTTTGGCGACAAAAAAGGCGGCATCGCCGCCCTTTCTCAATATGCTCGTTGTGTTACTTGCCACCACCCATACACATAGGGCTGTCTGGCACGTTATCGAGCTGCTTCATCCATTCATCTTTTGTATAAGTGTGAATGGACAGTGCGTGAATATTATTCGCTAACTCTTCTGAAAGTGCTTTATTTACCGCTCGATGACGAGCAATAAGACGTAAACCTTCAAACACATCACTGACAACAATCACTTTAAAATGACTCTCAGAACCGGCCGGAACATTATGCATATAGCTCTCATTGACCACGTTTAAATGACTTGGTGAAAACTCATTGTGCAATTTTGTTTCGATAACTTCTTGGATCATTGTGATTCCTTAATAACGTATTGGCATTATCCGTGGGATGAGTATAAACCCTAAGCGGTCGACTGTCTGAGTATTTGATAGCGAATGGCGTAGGTTTGCTTGAGTTTTTTCTATCTTGTTCAGCCTGCATTTGAGACAATATCCTTGTTATTCCTTACATAAGTATCTCAAGCAATGAAAACCGAACTTACCCTTCACGATAGAACTTTGACCTTACATCGTTTCCCTAAACGTTCAAATGAAACCCTTCAAGCTTGGGATGCGGGCGACGAATACCTGATCAGTCATGTTGAAGAGATGAACCTTGAACCTGGCAAACACATCCTGATCATGAACGACAGCTTTGGTGCCCTATCCGCTTGGTTCTCGAAAGATCATGATGTCACCATGATGAGCGACTCATTTATCTCTCACCGTGGTGCCCTGAAAAACTTGCAACGCAATCAAAGTAACCGAGTGAACTTTTTGAACACGATGGATGATATCCCACACGGTATCGACCTTGTGATCATGCAGCTGCCAAAAACAAATCGTCACCTAATCTGGCAATTGAGCCAGCTACGCCAAGCATTGCCTGAAGGCTGCCAAGTGATCGGCGTCAACAAGGTAAAAGAGATTCACACCTCTACGCTTAACCTGTTCGAAAAATACCTTGGTGAAACCAAAACATCACTAGCGAAGAAAAAACACCGCTTAGTATTCTCATCTCCAAACTGCCAGCCAATTCAAACGGTAGAGCCTTTTGTTGAATGGGATGTAGACGGTGAAGATATCCGCCTGAAAAATTTACCAAATGTTTACTCAGGGGAAGCACTCGATCAAGGCGCTCGCTATATGCTAGAGCACATCCCTCAAGATCCTGAGCTACGTCATATCATCGATCTTGGTTGTGGCAACGGTGTATTGAGTGTAAAAGCAGGGCAATTGAACCCACAAGCCCGTATCACCTGTGTGGATGAAAGCTTTATGGCGGTGGAATCGGCGCGCCAAAACGTCAAAGATAACCTTGGTGAAGAAGGCAACTTCCAGTTCATCGCCAACAACTGTTTAGATGGCTTCAAGAAAAACAGCACCTACTTAGTGATGTGTAATCCTCCATTCCATCAGCAACAAGCGATTACGGATCACATTGCGTGGCAAATGTTCTGTGATGCAAAGCATGTTCTAAGCAATGGAGGCAAATTAATTGTTATTGGCAACCGACACCTCGGATACGATGTCAAACTAGCAAGACTATTTGGTGAAGCTAACGTTGAAACGCTTGAACTAAACCAAAAATTTGAGATATTACAAGCAACAAGAGAACCTGCGAATTTTAATAAATAAGCAGAAACGACTTCACAAGAATTTAAGATACCGAGCTTCTGGTGTGAATTTAGAAAGGATAAAGGAATGAAAAAACTGATTTTGGCTGCTTCTATTATGGCTTTGACAGCATGTTCAGCCCCTCAGCAAGAACAAATCAATGTAATGCCAGAAGCTTCACTAAGCTCAAGCAACCTTGTACAAGGCAAAACATACACACTAACCAGTAAAGATGTTCGTGCCGCTCAATACGTTGCACTGGTTGATAGTGGCCGATCAAATATTCAGCCAATTCACGCTAAGCAGAACATGCGCATTTCTCTAGAGAACGCTGTAGCACAACAGTTAGAGTCTCAAGGTTACCGCGCAAGCGTCAACAGCGAAAACTCGATTGTTTTAGAGATTCAAGAGGCGCTTGTTACCGTAGAACACACCATTATGGAAAACCAAATGGACGGTAAGGTAACACTTGAAGTAACGGCTGAAACTCCGGAAGGTAAGCTCGTTAAAACATTCAACGGTACTGCTACTCGCACAGGTGCATTAAGCGCTTCAAACGATGATATCGCGATGGTGCTTAACGATGTAATCAACTTGGTATTGAAAGAGATTGCCAATGACCAAGAGCTACAAACTTACATGAAGGAACGTTTCTAATGGGTCGCATTCTATCTTCTATTGCATTAATGCTGGTGAGCGTGAGCGTTTGGGCTGGTCCTAAAGTGAACGTAGAAACAACATTAGGCGACTTCACTATCGAGCTTAACCAAGAGCAAGCACCAGTGAGTGCTGAGAACTTTCTAAAGTACGTAGCTGACGGCAGCTACGAAGGTACTATCTTCCACCGTGTTATTCCTGGTTTCATGGCGCAAGGTGGCGGCTTCGATCAAGACATGAATCAACAAGCAACTTATGCTCCTATCAAGAATGAAGGCAGCAATGGCTTGAAAAACGATACAGCAACAATCGCTATGGCTCGTACTAATGCGCCAGATTCTGCAACTCGCCAGTTCTTCATTAACTTCTCTGATAATGATTTCTTGAACGCAAAAGGTGGTAACCCAGGCTACGCAGTATTCGGCAAAGTAACTGAAGGTTTTGATGTTGTTCAAAAGATGGCAACGATTCCAACCAAACGAATGGGCCGCATGTCAGACATCCCTGTCGACCCAATCGTCATCACTAAAGTGACCCTTCTTAAGTAATCCAATGTAACGCCCTTATTTCTTAAGGGCGTTTTTCTATACAAGGACGCCCTATGTCATCAGGCACTCCCTCTCTTTCTTGGATGCAGACTTTCCGTAGCTACCTTGATAAACGCCTACTTTGGGTGTTTATGCTCGGTTGTTCGAGCGGCTTCCCATGGGTTCTTATTGGATCCAACATGTCTGGTTGGCTAAAAGATGCAGGTTTAACACGAGCAGCCATTGGCTACTTTGGTAGTGTGTTTGCCGTCTATGCGATTAACTTTTTATGGGCACCATTGGTAGACCGAGTAAAACTGCCGCTGCTTCACGCAATACTCGGCCAACGCCGCAGTTGGATCTTTTTCTGCCAAACCATTGTTTTAATCTGCACCTTATTCATCGCAGGTGTCAATCCCGCAGAGAATTTGGCGTTTACCTCAATGTTGGCGCTCGCTATTGCCATTGCCTCAGCTACGCAAGATATCGCGATTGATGCATTTCGTATTGATACCTTCCCAAAATCCGAAGCATCAAAACTGCCGCAAGCTTCTGCAATGGCCGTAATTGGTTGGTGGACAGGGTATTCTCTACCAGGTTACCTTGCCTTTATTAATGCAGACTCAATCGGTTGGAATGGCGTGTATTACGGAATGGCAGGTGTCGTTGTCGTATTAATGCTGTTTACTCTTTTTGTCGGAGAGCCAAATACACAACGCGAAGCCCTACAAGAGCAAGCACAACAGCGACACAATAAAGTAGTCGGCTCAAAGCTTGTCGCTTGGTTCAGTGTAACGGTAATTGAACCGTTTTATGATTTCTTCAAAAGAAACGGTGTTCAAGTTGCCATTACTCTATTGTTGTTTGTGTTCCTATTTAAGATAGGTGAAGCCTTCCTAGGTCGCATGTCGATCACCTTCTATAAAGAGATAGGTTTCAGTAACGAACAGATAGGTCACTACTCCAAGTTAATTGGCTGGGGAGCAACCATATTCTTCACTTTGGTAGGCAGTGTCTTCAATGTGAAATTCGGTATTGTACGCGGGCTGATGATCGGCGGTGTGGCAATGGCAGCAAGTAATCTAATGTTTGCGTGGATCGCTCAGACTGGCCCGAGTAAAACCTTGTTCTTGGCAACCATCATTGTAGACAACTTCACAACTGCCTTTTCTACCGTTGCGTTTGTCTCTTTCCTAACGCTATTAACAGGCCAAGCGTTTTCAGCAACACAATACGCCTTACTCGCATCCTTAGGTAACTTCGGTCGCACCACACTGGCTTCCTTCAGTGGTGAGTTGGTTGATTACCTAAATGACTGGTCAACCTTCTTTATACTTACTGCGCTTATGGTGATACCAAGTTTGATCATGCTCTATTCGTTACGCCACTTTTTCACAGATTTACTAGAAAAAGCGAAAACCAACCACGAATAAGAGAAAAAGAAGACAGAATAGAAAGAGGGTAGCTTCACGCTACCCTCTTTTACTTTGTCGCTAATGATTTGGTAAGCGCTAGTCTGTTGTATCACTCACAATAAGATTAAAACCCGCTCCGTCATCAATTGCCACGACTTGATACACCACACCACTAGCTAGCGTAGCAGGCGCAGAATCAATCGCCACAACTGACGGTTGGCCCGCTACAGTAATGGTCACAAAGTAAGACCCGGCTGCAACATAAATACCATTCGCGTAGTCTTTGAATTTCACATCACTTAACGCAGGAGTGCTACCAGCAATACCCACGTTTTCTGTTAAAAATAGATCTAAGACTGGATTAAAAGGTGGTTTGGATGAGTCATTTTTTAAGAGAAAATGATTAGAAAGGAATACTGTTGATTTTGATACGCATGTCACTCTAATTAGTAGAATCGTTTGCTTAGCGCACTATTTCACCTATTTATCCACAAAATAATCGAATTTCACAAAATCAATAGAACTCAAGGTGCATCAAGATGCATTGCCACCTTAAAGTTCCATCATTTAGATCGTTAGTGTGATCAACCTCACTATAATAATTGCAATTTTCACTCTGTCTCACTTTTATTTGAGAACAAAATCGCTATGATGCTCGGCATTCGGACATATAAACACGCACGGATTAGCGGGTTACTTATTTCAAACATAGAGAGTTCCATTATGCGTAAATCACTTTTAACTCTTGGCCTACTTGCAGCAACTTCTGCTCCAGTAATGGCAGCAGATTATTCTGACGGCGACATCCACAAAAACGATTACAAGTGGATGCAGTTCAACCTTATGGGTGCATTTGATGAGCTTCCAGGTGAATCATCACATGATTACCTAGAGATGGAATTTGGCGGTCGTTCAGGAATCTTCGACCTATATGGCTATGTTGATGTATTTAACCTACTTTCGGATCCAGGTAGCGATAAAGCAGACAGCCAAGCAAAAATGTTCATGAAGTTTGCTCCTCGTATGTCTCTTGACGGCCTAACTGGTAAAGATCTATCTTTCGGTCCAGTTCAAGAACTTTACGTAGCTTCTGAAATCACTTGGGATGGCGTTAACACAACTGACACTACTTTTGGTGTTAACCAACAAAAAATCGGTCTAGGTTCTGACGTAATGGTTCCTTGGTTAGGCAAAATTGGCTTAAACCTTTACGGTAACTACGATTCAAACGTTAAAGACTGGAATGGTTTCCAAATCTCGACTAACTGGTTCAAACCATTCTACTTCTTCGAAAACGGTTCATTCATTTCTTACCAAGGTTACATTGACTGGCAATTTGCGATGGAAGACGAGTACAGCGCAGAAAGCAGTGGTGGCGCAATGTTTAACGGTATCTACTGGCACTCAGACCGTTATGCTGTAGGTTACGGTCTTAAAGCTTACGAAACTATTTACGGTCTAGAAGACGGTGGATTCGCAGGTAAAACTTCAGGTGTGAGCCACTACCTAGCAGTAACTTACAAGTTCTAATCGAACTTCTAAGAAAAGTTTCCTAAATGGCACCCTCGGGTGCCATTTTTTATTGCTTTCATTTAATGCCTCGCTATCCTTGCAGCATCACTTTCTTATCTCGGTACTGCTGTGAACATCACGATTGTTGGACCCGGAGCGATTGGTTCTTTGTGGGCCATAAAGCTACTTCAAGCTGGTCATAATGTCTCTTTGTGGAGTCGTTCTTCTGACACCTCTACAGACCTATCACTTGATGAGCAAACTTCACTCTCCTTCAGTAACAACAATATCGAAAAGCTATCTGCGAGTGACTTGGTGATCGTCACGCTCAAGGCTTGGCAAGTAAAAGAAGCCACCACTCCGTTACTTCAATATCTCGACCCTGACACCATTCTTATGTTCATGCACAACGGAATGGGAGCGGTAGACGAGATAGCCGCTCAAATTGATGCTCACCCGGTAGTATTGGCGACCACCACCCAAGCTGCATTCAAACCTGATCGTAATAGTGTCTCTCACACAGGGTTAGGCCAAACTCAACTGGGGGCTTTTAACCTCCAAGGTCAGCAATGCACTTTTTTGGTTGATGTGTTGGAACACGCCCTACCGACCGTGAATTGGAACCCTGAGATAAAAACTGCGCTTTGGACTAAGCTCGCCATCAATTGTGCGATCAACCCACTCACGGGCCTTGAACAGATCAAGAATGGCGAACTTGCAGATAAAAGGTTTGGGGATACTTTAAGCTCTATCGTTGAAGAGCTCACAAAAGTTATGCAAGCCGAAGAGATCGCTTGTTCATTCGGCGAATTAGAAGCCAGCGTCAAACAGGTCATCCAAGCCACAGCGCAGAACAACTCATCCATGAAGCAGGATATATTTTACCAACGCAAGACAGAGATCGACTTCATCACTGGTCACCTAATAAAAACAGCACTTAAGCATCAGATAAAAGTTCCCGTTAACCAAAAGCTGTTCGATCAGGTCAAAAAGCAAGAAAATAGCTGGAATCATCAAGATTAGTCAGCAACGGTTAACAAGTCGCGATAAAATAACAATACTGATCAGCATGACGCTGGCACCAATTTCCAAGATTTAGGTAAGAATAGATGTTTGATATCAATCACATCCGAGAGCAGTTTCCTGCGCTATCACAAACCATCAATCAACAACCATTGATTTACTTAGACAGCGCGGCAACAACACAAAAACCTCAGGTAGTTATTGATGCCATTAGCCAATATTACTCTAAGCAGAATGCCAATGTGCACCGTGGTAGCCATAGCTTAACCGCGCAAGCCACCAGTCAATTTGAAACAGCAAGAGACAAAGTCGCCCAGTTTATTGGCGCTACGTCTTCAAAGGAAATCATCTGGACTCGTGGTGCCACCGAAGCACTTAACCTCATTGCTCAAACGTACGCAAGAAGTACCCTTCAACCTGGCGATGAGATCTTAGTGAGTGAAATGGAACACCACGCCAACATAGTGCCTTGGCAAATTGTGGCTGAACAAACCAGCGCTAAAGTAGTTAAAGTGCCAATGACATCTGATTGCGAATTTGATCTACAAGCTTTTGATCATCTTCTTAATGATAAGACCAAGATTGTTGCCTTAGCTCAGATCACCAATGTCACAGGTTCTCGTCAGCCAATTGAACAAGTCATCGAAAAAGCTCACAAAATGAATGCGGTTGTGGTGGTTGATGGCGCACAAGGTATCGTTCATGAATCAATTGATGTTGCAGCTTTAGGCGCTGATTTCTACGTATTCTCTGGGCACAAACTCTATGCCCCTGCAGGTATTGGCGTGCTTTACGGCAAACTTGAATTGCTCGAGGCGATGCCACCTTGGCATGGTGGTGGCAAAATGGTTGAGCGTGTCTCTTTTTCTGGCACGACGTTTTCTGAACTTCCAGGCAAATTTGAAGCGGGCACACCCAATGTCGCTGGGGCTATTGCTTTGAGCACTGCAATAGAATGGTTAAGTGGCTTTGTACAACAAGATGTCGAAAATCATATCCACCAGCTACAGCACGAAACCTACCATGCACTCAGTAAACTGGATGACATTCAGGTTTTAGGGTATCAACCCAACGCAAGTGTGATTACTTTTGTGATGGATGGCGTTCACCATCAAGATATTACGACGCTATTGGATCAACAAGGTATCGCCGTTCGTGCTGGTCACCATTGTGCTCACCCATTGATGGATGCGCTTAATGTGAAAGGAACGGTTCGAATTTCATTTGGTATTTACAACAATATGGATGACGTTGAAAAGCTCGTAGCGGCGATAGAAAAAGCCGTTGATATGCTTTAGGGAGTAGCGAGTAGCGAGTAGCGAGTAGCGAGTAGCGAGTAGCGAGTAGCGAGTAGCGAGTAGCGAGTAGCGAGTAGCGAGTAGCGAGTAGCGAGTAGCGAAATTATGTAGGGTTGGCGTTTAGCGTCAACCCTTTTTGTTTCTGTGTATCTAAGACATATTAAGCACTTAGCTCTTGGATTTGAGTAACAATCGCTTTTAATCCGTTCCCGCGAGATGGGCTTAGATGGGTAATTAGACCAATTTGTTCAAAGTAGCCATCAATATCAAACGCTTGAATCTGCTCTGATGTTTTTCCATCATATGCCGCCATCACTAACGCAATAAGCCCGCGCACAATACGAGCATCTGAATCGGCGCAAAAATACCAAACACCGTCGATGTTCTGGGAAACTAGCCACACTTGGCTTTCACAACCAGATACCACAACCTGCTCACTTTTCAGTTCATCAGGCATCACTGGCAGTTTCTTTCCCCATTGAATCACTTGACGATAACGGTCTTCCCAGCCGCTGAATGTCTGCATCTTCGCGACAATATCGTCACTGGTAATTTCTTGGCCGAATGGAGAGCTCGGGAATGACGTCATTTTTATGTCCAGTAAATTCTTAGTAAGCGTAAAGTCAGTGTTACTTAGTGTGCTTTTGAATGATCTTTTCGACGATACGTGAAACAGCAACAAAACCAAAAGTCGCGGTTACTACCGTTGCTGCGCCAAAACCTGTCGCACAATCCATTCGTTTTGGACCTTCGGCTGTCGCTTTTGCCGCACATACACTGCCGTCAGCTTGCGGGTATTTCAACTGTTCAGTTGAGAACACACAGTCGATACCGAACTTACGTGCAGGATTAGTAGGGAAGTTGTGGTGACGACGCAACGTGTCTTTCAGTTTCTTCGCTAGCGGATCTTGAATCGTCTTAGTCAGATCAGCCACTTTGATTTGAGTTGGGTCTACTTGACCACCCGCGCCACCAGTGGTGATCACTTTGATTTTGTTACTGCGGCAATACGCCAACAGCGAAGCCTTAGCTTTCATGCTATCAATCGCATCGAGAACAAAATCAAACTCTTTCGACAGGTATTCAGCCTGATTGTCTGGGCCGATAAAATCGTCAATCAGGTTAACTTTACACTCAGGGTTAATCAGCTTAACACGCTCGGCCATCACTTCGATTTTGCTCTTACCAACCGTGCCCGACATTGCGTGGATCTGACGGTTGATGTTAGTCACACACACATCATCCATATCGATCAACGTTAGCTCACCTAAACCCGTGCGAGCAAGCGCTTCAACCGCCCATGAACCTACACCACCAATACCGATCACACACACATGTGCCGCTCTAAGTATGTCGACTTCACTATTACCATATAGGCGACGAGTGCCACCGAATCGTTGGTCATAGTTTTCTGAAGCTGGAGTGGTCAATTCACGCATTGTTGCCGCCAATTTATTTCTGAGAAAAAGAAAAGAGTGCGTTTTATACGCACTCTTGAATAAAAAGTCTAGGGGATTAGCGATTCGCTTTCAATGCCCTATTTTATTGCCGCTTACTCGACCTTTTCAGGTGGTAAAGCCCAAGGTGCTTCCGTCGCACTGCCATCTAAGCCAAGTTTCCACACTCGACCAAAATGCTTGTAGTGACCTGCTTCAGTGCCTGCGCGTGGGCCAATGCCATGGTAAAGGTCTAGGTGATTCTGCTTAACCGCACCGCCTGTATCCAAAACCAGTAACAGTCTTAGTTGGTGTGCGCCGCTCCAAGTACCGTCTGCATTTAATAGTGGTACTTCAGCCAGAATCGGTGTACCCATCGGTAAGATAGAGCGATCACCCGCAACTGCGGCCATAGGTAACAGTGGAATGCCAGCGCTACCCATTACCGACAAGTCATCTCTCGCACTAAAGAATACGAAAGATGGATTTTGCTCAAGCAGCTCTTTCACCACTTCAGGATCGTTTGCCAATACCCACTCTTTGATTGCTTTCAGCGACATTTCTTCGCGTGGAACTAAGCCTCGTTCGATCAGCACACGGCCAATACTCACGTAAGCCTTATTGTTCTTACCCGCGTAAGCGAAGTACTGCAAGGTATCGTCATCACCAAAGTGGACGAAACCGCTGCCTTGTACTTCCATCATGAACGGGTCGATACGGTTGGCAGCGTAGCCAAGTTCAAGACCTTGACCTTCTAAGGCGCCATTGTAGATCTCTTCACGGGTTGGACACTCTTTATCGCATTCAGGAAGGCCATAAACCGGGTAACGATACTCTTCATTCGCTTCGTGGCGCAGTTCCATTACTGGAGAGAAATAGCCTGTGAAAAGCACATTACCTTGCTTATCTCCGCCACCAAGTTGAGCCGTTTGAACACCAAAGTTTGCGAGTTCACTTGGGTCACCACTTAGCATCGCCCACTCATTAAGTTGCTTGTATAGCGGCTCGTAGATTTTCGCCATCGATGGTGATCGAGACACAACCATCTCAGCCTGCTCAGCAAATGCGGTGTAATCTCTTGGTTTATTAGACTCCACTACATCAACCTTATTTAAGGTGCGAGGAAATTCATCATCAAGGTGTTGTTGAGCGAGATCGGTGGGTTGAGCACAGCCAAATAAAACTGAGGCGGCAACAAGGGGAAGCCATTTTTTAATCACAAGAGTCATCCTAATAATTCTATGCATCGAGGATGACAAAAACAGTCAGATAACACAATCTTAGATTGTAAGAGTTTACAATAAGATAACCTATCGGACTGAGTGGTCGATATGGCCTTTAAGGCGAAAGACAGGATTGTAGTGACTGTCCGAATCAAGCACCATTTCGGTGTTGTCGGAATTGGTCATGCGGAAACGATACGTTTGATCGCCCGTCTTATACTCTAAGTAGTTACCATCAAACTCAAAGTTAGTCGCAACAATAGAACCCGCCACTGATACACCATTCGCATTCAACACAAACTCATCCGTCGCGTAATGCGCAACATCTTGTTCAATCCAGGTGCCATACAACAAATGATTTGGTGTTGCTGCATCTTGCAATCGAGTGATCACATCACCAAAAAGTGACACCACCGCGAACGAACCGACCAGAGCCAAAACCATGAGACAACGCTCGATGATCTTACGCTTAAACTTAGATTGGTTGCGTTGTTCTGCCTCACTGTAGAGACCTGTGGTTATCTCGTCGATCTTGTTCTTTGTTGCTGGAGCTTGTTGCATTCGGTGACTACTCATAAAGATGCTATGCGCATTCTACACTGAGACCGTTTATATAATGAACCCTAGATGAGCATAGTTTGCGCTTTATTCCAAAAATGTGTTGTTTACCCTTGAATTTAAATGCTAAATTAACGAATAAATAAACACTAATGGACTTATTCTGTGAAATTAAGAAGTACAGCGCTAGTAAAAGGTTTCAGACAATCAACCCCTTACGTAAATGCTCACCGTGGTAAAACCATGGTAATTATGCTGGGAGGCGAAGCCGTTGCCGATAGAAACTTTGGCAACATTATTAGTGATATTGCCTTACTCCACAGCCTTGGAGTCAAGATTGTGCTTGTTCATGGCGCAAGACCGCAGATCAACCAACTGTTAGCAAAACAAGATTGTCATACGCCTTATCACAAGAATATTAGAGTCACCGATGAGTATTCACTGGGTGTTGTGATGCAGGCTGCTGGCCAATTACAGCTCGCCATCACCGCTCGACTCTCAATGAGCTTAAACAACACACCTATGGCGGGCACTCAACTCAACGTGATGAGTGGCAACTTTATTACAGCTCAACCGCTAGGTGTCGATGATGGTACGGATTACTGCCATAGCGGACGTATACGTCGGATCGATATCGAAGGGATTAATCGCACACTCGACCAAGGCTCTATTGTATTGCTTGGTCCAATCGCCAGTTCCGTAACAGGCGAAAGCTTTAACCTACTTTCTGAAGAGGTCGCGACCCAAGTAGCCATTCGTTTAAAAGCCGACAAACTCATTGGCTTTTGCTCGGAGCAAGGGGTCACCGATCAAAACGGCAATGTACTCGCCGAGCTTTTTCCAAAAGACGCCAAACTCATTCTAGAACGCTTAACTCAATCTCAAAACCCTGCCGAAGACATGAGCACTGGCACACTGCGATTCCTGAAAGGTGCTATCTCCGCGTGTCGTGCCGGCGTACCTCGTTGTCACTTAATCAGCTACAAAGTGGATGGCGCATTGATCCAAGAGCTGTTCTCTTTCGATGGTATTGGAACCCAAGTGGTTATGGCGAGTGCCGAGCAAGTAAGACAAGCTCAGATTGATGATATCGGTGGCATCTTTGACCTTATTCGCCCGCTTGAAGAACAAGGCATTCTCGTTCGTCGCTCAAGAGAGCAGTTAGAACAAGAGATCCACCGCTTTACCATTATTGAGAAGGACGGGCTGATTATCGGCTGTGCAGCACTCTACGCGTATCCGGAAGATCACATGGCAGAGATGGCGTGTGTGGCTATCCACCCTGATTACCGTGATGGAAATCGTGGGCAGTTATTGCTGGATTACATGCGCCATCAATCCAAGTCTCGCGATATCGACCAGATTTTTGTCCTAACGACACATAGTCTGCATTGGTTCCGTGAACAAGGATTTTACGAGATCGGTGTGGATGAGTTACCGATGGAAAAACAGGGGTTATACAACTATCAACGCAACTCAAAAATCTTAGCATTAAATGTGTAAATAAAGTTTTTGACTAAAATCTCAGTTCAAAAGAAAAATAATTGTAAATGTAATCGTTTTCTATATGAGATTTATCAAGTATGCACTTTCACTCACACGATTTATTGTATAGAATTTAAGCGCTTTAATAATATTAACAAATGTTTTTATAGGAATTGCCATCTCGATAGTCACATTGAACTTATTGAGATGGTAACTGCACGGATTGCTATACCCGTTAACGGTCAGCACGCTAGCAGTAGCTCTGCCGTTAGTATAAACAGCAAAAAGAGCAACATTGATATGAGAACCATTGTTTGTAACTCGCTACAAAGTTTTTGGGATATGGCTGATAACCAATTCTTAGAAGGGTTAGACGTACACTGCGTGTTCCCTGTGAGCGAGAATCTAAAAGAGTTTATTTTGAATTGCCAAGCAAAATACAAGATAAACCACATATCGTTTACTCGAGCGTTTTTAGGCACTGATTCCTAGCACGCTCAAAGCAACCAGGGATGGTTGCTTTGTACATGTACCTCTATCACCTTTAGCTAGTTAAGCGGCTTCCTAAACCACTCACTCGCTCTGTTTTCACCTTAATCCCACGCTTTAATACGTTAGTATCACTGAACATCATCAGTCGTTTCTTCGCACGCGTAATACCTGTGTAGATAAGCTCTCGCGTCAAAATTGGGCTGAAATCTGGCGGCAGGATCATTAAGGTCAGATCAAATTCACTGCCCTGCGATTTGTGAATCGTCATCGCATAAGCCGTTTCATGATCGGGCACTCGACTTGGTAGTACGGCTTTTACACTGCCATCGGGCAATTCAAAGTACACCTTCAATCGAGGGACTGAGTTATCGTCATTTGAAGAAGAGCTACTTGCATCAGCTTCAAGCATACAGATACCAATATCACCATTGTATAAGCCCAAGCCATGATCGTTACGCGTTACCATGACTGGTCGCCCGTGATACCACAATTCATCGTTGTGCGGATTCACCAAGCGTCTTGCGGCAAGCGCCCTTTCTATTCTGTGGTTGAGGCCTTTAACACCAAAGTCACCTTCACGAATAGAACACAGCAATCGACATTGGCTAAACAAATCGAGCACCGATTTGGCTCTCGCTTCTTGAGTTTCTAATTCTTCCAACGGTACATTCATTCGATTCAGATACGCACCATACTCATTGACTAACGTACGCAGCATCAAGTTATAGCAGTCACTGGATAGAGGATGATTTTCGATATCCTCAAACCCTTTCGCAAACACTTGATCGACCTGATTCGCAGAGCCGTTATTGATCGCTTTTGCCAACTGCCCGATACCTGAACGCGCATCAAAACGGTAACTCTTCTGCAGCATACACAAGCTATCAGCAATCGCCGGAGGATTAACGACTGCCGCTTTTGCTTGTTGTGTATTCGCTATTGCATTAAAGCCTGTCATTTCCGCAATCAAATTACCTTGCGCTGTGCTGTAGCCTGTTGAATTAAAAGAGCAGATATCCCCCAACACCGCACCGGCCTCTACTGAAGCGAGTTGGTCTTTATCACCCAATAAGATAAGCCTTGCGTGCTCAGGGAGTGCATCCACCAGCTTATACATCATGGATAAGTCGACCATCGATGCTTCATCCACCACCAAGATATCAAGGTGAAGTGGGTTGCGTCGGTTGTGTCTAAATTCCGCTCGGTTAGGAATCGCGCCAAGCAATCGGTGCAAAGTACTCGATTCAGTGGGTATGTTGGCTTTTACTTCAGGCGCTAAAGGCAGTTGCTCAATTGCTTTACCAATCGACTCGGTTAAACGCGCCGCCGCTTTACCTGTCGGTGCCACCAGCTTAATCGCTGGTGTTTTGCCTTGGCTTAATGATTGCTCGACCATCGCCGACAGTAATTTGGTTACCGTGGTCGTTTTACCGGTACCCGGTCCACCAGAAATCACTGCAAAGCGACGACTCAGCGCCACCGCTGCCGCCACTTTTTGCCAGTTCAAACATGCCGATAACGGCACCAAGTCGTCTAATACATCTAAATCTGTCACTTGCTTAGCTTGTACAATCGCTTGGTCGATTGCGCCCCAATCTAGAGCCTGCTCATTCACAATATCAAGATGGTCACACACCAATTGTTGACGTAATACCTGAGACGTTTGTTGGCTTGCTTCAGCCTTGGCTAAGGCATTAAACAGAAAATGGTAACTGCGTGCGAATAACTGATTCAACGTTTCGGTCAGCGCCTTTTTCTGTTCAATATTGAACTCGACTGGCTTACTTAAACGGTTTAACGTTTCAGCCAACACGACTTCATAGTTCCAATAGCGTTGTAAGTAGACACGCTGCCCATCAAACATCAACGGCTTAACACAGTCATTGGTTGTACCTACTAAGTTTGACGATTGAAGTACCGTCACCCAGTCAATGCCTAACAATTTCTGGTTCAATTGCAGTGCCGTTTCACCGTACAAACCGAGTAACTGGGCTAGATCTGTCGTTAGTTCAGGGCCTGCCGTTTGAGCTTGTATAAGCTGAGTACAAATGTGTCCTTTACCTAATTCATGGCTCACTACCCCAGCAAGAAAGCCGACTTCGTGAGAGTGACTCGTGGCTTGCTGAGCAATAAAACGGGCAAATTGATAATCCAACTGACGAATCGAACCCTTATCCGCGAGAAACTTGAGTACATCCATAAGTTGCTCAGGAATAAGTGAAACTGGCTTTAGCGTGTTCGCTGCCTCTATGCTGGTATTAGTGGTCGTTGTTGTCATTATAAAAGCCCCATCTGTCCAGTTTCATTGTCATTCAATTGTGCTGAACGTCTGTCTATCACTTTACCGTCAATCAATTGATCCATTTCATCGAGCAAAGCCAGTGTTGGTTTCGCCGAGAATATACCTTGTTGAGATTGGCCATCCATTCCTCTTAAGAACAAGTAATAAACTCCACCGAAATGTTGTTCATAACTGTAATCCGCAACGCGGCTGCGTAAGAAGCGATGCAGCGCTAACGCGTAGATTTGATATTGCAGATCGTAGCGGTGGTCGGCCATCGCCGATTTCAATGCCTCACCATGGTAAACGGCAACATCATCTCCTAAGTGGTTCGATTTCCAGTCAAGTACATAGTATTTACCTTGATGCTCAAACACTAAATCGATGAAGCCTTTCAACATACCTTGCACTGTTTGGAAACCTAGGTCACCCGCTTTAGCGGATAGCGGATCATGATATTGGATGGTTTGATTCAATTCCGATGCGGCTAACACTTCGATCGGTAGTAAGAATTCCATCTCAACTAAGCGTTGCGTCGAATCTTTCTCGCTTAGCTTTAGGCTTTTACCATCCAGCGTTGTGTTAAGAACGGTATCGACCAGTTGCTGAAGTACAGGTAGCCACTCTAGTTCGTATTGTTCAGACTCTAATAAGTGAGTGATTACTTGCGTGTTATGTTCACTGGTTGCTGGCTCAGTAAATTCAACATCCTCAAACAAGGTGTGCAAGAAAGTACCTGGGCGAGCACCACGAGGGAACGTAAAGATCGAGCGTTCAGGTTCAATCAACTCAGACTCATCTTGCTCATCAGCCGAGTCAATATCAAAACCAGAGACCTCTATGGTCGCGTCATGGCTCGCGCCGTGACTGCCTTGCTTTACAAGCCCTGAGTAACTGGTGATTCGCCAAGCCCTGTCGATTGAAGCCTTGAGTTCATTAGCATGTAAGTCCTCACTCACTTGCTCTGTTTGTGCGAACACTTGCTCATGAGCGGTTGGTGTTTCGGCTAACAGCACACTTGAATTTTTGCCTTCAATTGCTGCTAGAGCTTGATGCAATTCGGCAATACCCTGCTCTTGTCCGTTTTGAACCAAGTAGCCCATCGCACTCAAATGCACGCCTGTCGGCTCTTTGGTTGAACGCCCTTTACGCAGTGGCGCCATACCAATAAAACAGCCATAAACCGCACGAGTCAGCGCTACATAAATTAAGCGTAAGTCTTCCGCCAGTCGCTCTTTATCCGCTTGAGCTAAAGCACTATCACTGCCCGTAATATCAAGCACTGTGGTATCTGAATCATGGTCGTAGAATTTGCCTTCACTCGCTTCTCGATAGCTCGCAACAAATGGTAGAAATACCAAGTCATATTCCAAACCTTTCGACTTATGAATGGTAACGATTTGAACCAAGTTTCTTTCTGATTCAAGGCGTTGAATGTCGTCTTCACTGCCGCCTAAACCATTTTGTGCATCTGATATCGCTTCTGCCAACCAACGCAACAAGCCATAGTCACTGTCGAGTTCTTGTCTTGCTTGTTGCAACAATTCGCCAATATGCATCAAATCGGTTAGTGAACGCTCACCATTTTCTTCTTCCAGTAAGCGTTCCGCGAGATGTCTTTTACTGATCACACTGCGCAACATTGGTAACACGCCGCGCTGTAACCATAACTTACGATATTCTCGAAATTCGTTAACGACGTTTTCCCAAACCACTTCATCGTTGTTGAGTTCGTCCAATGATGCTGCATCAAGAGCAAACAACTCTGAGGCTAAACTGGCGCGCAACGCACGATCGTTTTCAGGTGTCAGCACAGCTTGTAGCAGGCGTTGAATATCTTGCGCGACCAAGCCGGTGAACACACTGTCTCGGTTCGACAAGTACACACTCGCGATACCTTGCTCAGACAGCGCGTTCTTGATCAGACGACCTTCACTGCCGGTTCTAACCAAGACAGCAATATCACCCGCATTCACGGCATGTTGTTTTTTGCCGTTATCAAAATAGGCTTGTTGGTTTTGAGAAGCGGTCAGAATGGTTTGAATTTGACTCGCCGTCGCCTCAGCCATTGCCTTGTGATACTCACCCTTTGGTAACGGCTTGTCTTCAGCCTCTTGCAGCCAAAAGGTGAGTGCATGCTGAGTCTCACCATTCATTACCCATTGGCGCTTATCGGCAGATGGACTGGCTGCAACAGGCAAAAATGGAATGTCTTGATCATAGATAAACGGACTGTCCGAATTCATAAACACTTGGTTTACTGCACTCACCATATCGGCACTTGAACGCCAGTTAGTCCCTAACGTATAGTGAGCACTAACTTGGTTTCTTGCCTTAATATAGGTAAAGATATCTGCGCCACGGAATCCGTAGATAGCCTGCTTCGGGTCACCGATCATAAACAAGCCGCACTGCGGATTATCGAGATAGATTCGGCTAAAAATACTGTATTGCAGCGGATCGGTATCTTGGAATTCATCGATCATTGCCACCGGGTATAAGGTGCGAATTCTTTCCACCAGCAATGACTGCTCATCGACATCAATCGACGCGGATAACTGAGTCAGCAAATCATCAAATGATAACCACTGCTTCTGCTGTTTCGCCTTGGCTAACATGGTTCGACAATGGGTAATCGCATGTGCCAATAACGGCGCTTTCAAGTCAGCAGGGTGATTTAAGAAATCTTCAATCGCTTCGAAAACGGCATGCTGAGGTGCAGTGCCTTTCGGTGTTTTTTCAATTAACGTGGCTTGAGAGAACTTTTCTAACTTGTCTGGATATTGATAATCATGAGTGTCGCTCTGCGCCCATGCTGTCACCGCCTCTAGCCATGTCGGCAGAGACTTCTTGGTGTAACTACGCTTGTTCACATCTGAACCTGAGATCAAAGCCAAAAAGTCCGCTTCAGATTCACACCACAGCGCTTTAAGCTGCTTCACTTTGTCTAGGTTCTGGTTGTGCAGAGTTTGCAAATCACCCGACATCGCATCTACCGTCAATTTCAGCGGAGAGCCTGTCAGATAACGATTTACGTCTGCTAATAACGCAGCCGGTGAACCCCAAATATTACGAACCTCACCTGCTAATTGAATTGGCAATGGGTAGAACTGTTTACGCCAATAGTCGGCAACCACTTGCGCTTTCAGATGGCTTTCATCGGTCACAAATTCATTATCAAATCGGCTTCCTGACTCGAAGGCATTTTGAGTCAACATACGCTGACAGAAGCCGTGAATGGTGTAGACCGCAGCTTCATCCATTTGCCTTTCGGCATTGAGCAGTGTTTTCGCGGCGCTAGCGTGGTCTTCGATCTCTTGCAACAGAGGCGCAATCACTGGGTCATCACTTTGCCCGCGAGCAAACGCAATCCGAGCATCATGGATTCGGGCACGGATACGATCTCGCAGCTCTGCGGTTGCCGCTTCGGTAAAGGTCACCACCAGAATTTGGTCTACGGTCAGTGGCTCATGGTGTCGGGTAGCTTCTGTAAGCTCACCTTGTGGTGCTGCCGTGCCATGCCCGAGCAGTAGGCGTAAGTACAAGCCGGCGATGGTAAATGTTTTACCTGTACCCGCCGATGCTTCAATTAAACGCGCGCCATGAAGTGGAAACGTCATGGTATTGAGTGTCTGTGGAGCCATTACCTGAACACTGCTTGTGGTCGTCATGCCTTACTGCCTTCTGATAAATGTGTTGTTACAAATGTGACCTAGCGTGGAAAACGTCATTCAATTTACGTCCTACGCTGATTTGTTAATAGTTAGTGCGATCTCTCTCACGGATCAATTTAGATCGCCTCGCTACTATGCGCCCACGAGTTCAGGAGCGCGTACGAGTTTTGTACTTTACGGCGTTACTTTGAACCACAGAATAATGGTCCCTCTGACCTGTGGCCGTACAGCGAACGCCCTACACTAATAATGATTTACTGGCGGCCACTTTATTTCCTGTACCTTGCTTCTCTTCACCTTGCTTCCCTTCACCTAGAAAGTAAGCATCCAAAACGCTTACCAGCGACTCTCGTTCGTTTTTCATTAATTCAGCGCACTCGCTATTGATCTTGTCGATCACAGCCACTTACTCCTGATCTTCCAGATCGGCAGCAGCCAACCTTGCCGCCTGCAGCACAAGTGTCGAGTACATATGTGATTGAGCGGCTAGTTCATCGTCCCACTTAGACCAGATTCGTGAGATGTAGGTATCTCTCCCTTCCCCCGTAAAGGCGAAGCTGTCATTAAAGGTATCGGCCATTTTCTTGAGCGACTTTTCTTCGTCATCGACCCACTTACCACGGCTAAAGCCCGCTTCAACACCAGCCAATGCGGTTTTCGGGAAATAAGGCAATGGTGCTGTCATGCCTTGATAAAACAGTCGTACTAACTCAGCTAATATACTTTTCGCTTGCTGCGCATCGCCGATAGGTTGTAGCGTTTGGTGAACCACGCCCTCTTTTCTGTCGTAGCCAATAATATGGGTCGTTTTTCCGTGCCCCATCACAGCGCAGGACAGATGATCAATCCACGCGGCCAAGTAATCTTGAGAGCGTATTTTGCCACTACGGAAACGCACTAGACCTGATTGATAGTTTTGAGTTAACCAACCCATCAAGCGAACAGGTTTACCTTCGCCTAACACATCAAATTCGATATTCACTTCGAGATCTTGCTGCGGTGAGCCGCTCACAAATCGAATATCTTTGGCTAAGTCTTCCGCTTGCACACGGTTGGTTTCAAATTCGATATCACCAAAGGCGCCAACCGGTAATCTGCCCTGTGCTTTTTGCTCAGAGACAAACAATCGAACCGCTTCGTCTGCGCCTTCAGGGTGGTCTAGCAGCACTTGCAGCAAAGCATCCTTAAGTTGGAAGCTTTCTAGGCCATTAAGCACGAACGGCTCGTCGTCTTCCATAACCGGAAGCGGAGGTTCAAATACCACTTTTAGGCGACGATTAAAGAAGTATTGCACTGGCAAGCGCCAGAAACGCTGCAGCTCGACCAAATCCAATTCCAGTGGATAGGTCGCACCAAGCAAATAGTCATCCAACGCACGATTGAATTCACCACTGCGTTGACCAGAACGGTTAGCCGCAGGAAGCCATTCTTTGGCGTAGCTCAATACATGGTTTTCGTCACCTTGTGTAAAGGCTGCCGGGCTAAATGGCGTCATGGTGTGTTCAAAGCTGATCGCTTGAGTCAGTTTGATACCAGAATCATCACTTGGTAGTGCTTGGTCTTCACCTAAGCAGTAGTTTTGCTGGCAGTACTCAATCAACTCTGAAACCAATACCGACGGCACTCGCTCAGTATTATCTTGAATCGAGCGTCCAACATAACTGATGTACAAACACTCTTGTGCTGACAACATTGCTTCTAAGAACAGGTAACGGTCATCATCACGACGAGAACGGTCACCGGGACGCGTGCGCCCATTCATCAAATCAAAACCTTCTGGCGGCATTGAGCGAGGATAAACACCATCATTCATGCCCAATAGACAAACGGTTTTGAACGGGATAGAACGCATCGGCATCAGAGTACAGAAGTTAACTTGCCCCGCTAAGAAACGCTGACTAATGCGCGCGCCCGACAGTTTATTATTCAAGTACTGATAGATGATGCTTGGCGATAGCTCTTGTTCGTACAAGGCATCATCAAGCTGTTCATTCAATTGAGAAAGTGCATCGCGAATCGACTTAAGCACTACCTCGCCTTCTAGCTCAACGGCAAAGAAGTCATCAATCATTTGCAGCAAGGTTTCACGCCACATATCGATGGATTGCGTCTCAGTAAGGCGTTGACGGTAGTGAGCGATACGGTCAATAAAGTGCGCTAACTTACCTGCAAGTTCGGCGTTAATACCCTGAACTTCGTTATAAGCCGCAATTGGAGAGTGTTCAGTTTCAAACAAACCTGCTGAGTCTGACATCGCATAACCCAGCAGCATCCGCTGAATACCAAATAGCCAGGTATTTTGCTCAGTAGCAGGCAAATCAAACTCCGTTGCGGTAGACGAGTCGACGCCCCAACGAATACCCGCTTCTTCAACCCACTGCTTAGCTTGCTCAAATTGAAATTCATCAATGCCAAAGCGTGCCATCATCGCTGGGATTTCTAATAATTCCAGAAGTTCAGATGCTAAACAGCGCGTGTTCGGTAGAGCGACCAGCTGCATGAACGCGGTCAAAATTGGACTCTCTTGATCTGCGGTTCTATCCGAGATCGAGTAAGGGATGTAACGCTCACCCGGAGCATTACCAAATACCGCCTGAATCGCAGGGCTGTAAGCATTGATATCTGCCACCATCACAATGATATCGCGTGGTTTTAGGCTTGGATCAGCATCGAACATCGCCAATAGCTGATCATGGAGAACCTCCACCTCGCGCATTGGGCTGTGACAAGCGTGCACAGTCAACGAGCGATCACCCTGTTCAACCACTTGCTTGTGGTTGCTGGAATCTAAGATGTGATCATCTTGGTGCTCTTTTAACTGGAGAATATCGGCTTGCAGTTGATGCAGCAGACTGTCTCTCTCGACATCAATAAAGAACTCATGCTCTTCACTGTCTGATTGAGACAGCAAAAACAGGTTATCTCTACCCAGCTTCCCCATAGACGCAAGCAAGCTATTACCAACCGCTTGGCTGGTGTGTAGTTCATCTTCAACGTTGGCTTCAATACCATCTTTCAATGGCGATACTTCGCCTTCAAGCTGAGGTAAACCATCAACCAATGCAAACTGCTTACGACGCTGCGCTTCCACTCTCGCCAAGTACTTACGGTCACGAATATCGCCCCAGTAATGTTGACAAGGGTTAGTAAACATCAGGTGAACATCAATCTGTTCGCCAAGCGCTTTCAAGGCATCCATGTAGCGAGGAGGCAACGACGAAATACCAAACACAAACAGACGTTTCGGCAGGTGTTGTAATTGCCCTTGTTGGTTGACTAGCGCTTCAATAAAGTCGTGATACAAGTTACCACGGTGGTACTTCGATTGGCCTTGAGACAGTGTCTGATCATAGAGAGCCTTCCACAAAATAGGCTGCCAAGGGTGTTCTTGCTGCCCTTCACTATCAATCAACTCTGTAACGGGTTCTCCCGCTTCCCACATCGCCATCCACTCAGGTCGGTATACCAAGTAGCCATCGAAGATATCGGCAATTTTCTCGGCTAATTGATACAGCTTTGAGTCATCTTCGTCGTTTTCAAGATAGCGCTGCAGGGGTAAGAAGTCAGGGTGGTCAAGTTTCGCGGGTAGCAAACTCATCAGCTTCCACGTCATCGCTTCTTTGTTAAAAGCACTGCGTTTAGGTACATCAGGAAGCACTTGGGTAAACATATCCCAAATGAAGGTTGCTGGAAGAGGAAAATCGATATTTGCTGCTACACCAAATTCTTTGGCGAGTTCCATCTTAAGCCATTGAGACATACCTGGGCTCTGAACCAGAATTTGCTCTTTTTCGAAAGGATTGGCTAAAGGGTCACTTTTGATCAAGTGAACGAGAAGAATTTTTAAAGTATCAACTTTATTGGAATGGTAAACAGTAAACAAAGTGCACTCACGCTAATCTTGCCACAATATACTGCCAGATTAGCATAAGTGCTGAGTTTGGATGAGGAATATAAGCTTATGAAATACCGAAAGCTTAAGGTCCGTTTATCTTTTGAACTATTGCCCTTTACAATCTACCCGCTACCGCACTTAAAACACGATGAGGTTTGTAGTTCATGTAGTAACGAACGGCGACATAACCAACGACGAAGGTGGCCACAATCAGTTCTAGGTACGCTAGATTAAACACTTGGCTGATGTAGTGCGCTTCAACACCTTGTACTTGCATCCAAGCCGCCAATTTAAATAACGCTGTTGCACCAATCACGATTGGGAAAGTAAACGCTGCATAGCCTGGGCTGAATGGCAGACGAAGTAGTTTGAAAAACGCGATGTAGATAATAAACGTCATCAACACTGCAATACCAAATAATAAACCAATGATCACTGGTGACGGGCTGGCAGTAACGGTTAAGTAACCCGCCAAAGATAGGCTCGCTGGTGCTGCCATAATCGCAATCGTTGGTTTTGCAGCATCTGGCACTTCGTGAGAGAAGATCAAACGGTAAACCATCAGTGGTAGCATCACAGCGTAAACCAATAAACCGAATACCAAAGTCGCGTTCGCTACTGGCTCTAAAACTGGATTACCAGAGAAAGAAACGTCAGCTACGATAATACCGATCGGTGGCACAAACCAACTTGGCACCATGTGGTGAATCTCAAAGTTTTTAGCTCTGTGGTACAAAAAGCTCACTAGAAATACAACGTGCAAAGCCACAGATGCCAACCACATCGCTTCTTGTAAAAATTGAGAGATTGGCGCCAAAGACGCAGATACCACCATGCACCCCATAGCAAATGTTGGTACCACACTGCCGACAACAGGGTGAGCAAGATCTTCACGCAATAGGTGGCCATGAATCAAAAATTTCACAGCCAAAACAAGAAGCAATACCGCTGTAATACCCGCACTGATCCACTGCACTAAGCCTGGAGTGTGCAAAATACCTTGTGCGACTAAAACGCCATCCCAGCACCAGCCTAAGCTTGCGATTGCTAGTGCTAACCCTGCCATGGGTGTTGGAGCTCCTGTTAATCTATATTTAATACGTTGAATCATGTCAGCCTCTCTTAAACTTAATTCACTAAACTTGTGAACTCATCAGCTTGTTGAAGCCATAATACGCTTGCGCTTCGTTAAACAATATCCAATTATATATAACAAGTGTTCATCAATACTGAACAACCCTTTCCACCAGCAGCGTAAAACTAGGAACCTGATGGCTAATATCTCAATCAAACAACTCAAAGTGTTTGTCACCATTACCCAGCATTCGACGCTTACCGCCGCATCAGAAGCGCTGTTTTTGTCTAAAGCCGCGGTCAGCATGGCATTAGGCGAAATGGAGAAACAGTTAGGTCACTCTCTATTTGACCGGGTTAACAACCGATTAATTCTCAATCAGGAGGGACAAAAGTTACTTCCTTTGGCTGACGAGATTCTTCACCGAGCTGCGGGCATTGATGTTTTGTTCCGCGATGACCAACCATTAAGTGGCAATCTCAAAGTTGGCGCGAGTGACACGATTGGTAATCAGGTAGCACCCTTTATTCTGTCTGGCTTTCGCGAACGAACTCAGCATCAAGACCAGAGCTTGTTCATTTCGAACAGTGCGCTGATCTGCCAAAAGTTGGTGGATTATGAACTGGATATCGCGCTAATTGAAGGAAAAACACTCCACCCTGAATTGATATCTAGCCAGTTCAGTAGCGATGAGATGTGTATTATCGTTAGTAATCAACACCCTCTCGTTTCACAAGACAAAGTTGCTCTGCATGATTTAGAAGACAGCCATTGGATACTGCGAGAGTCAGGCTCAGGTACACGTGAGTTTTTCTTGCGTGCCGTCGCACCACGTATCGAGCACTGGTACGAATCATTTGAGCTCAACACCACGGAAGCGATCATCAACTCTGTTTCTGCAGGTCTGGGCTTTGCCTGTTTATCGCGTTTAGCGGCACAACGCGCGATTGATTCTGGCCGAGTGAAAGCGCTTGATGTACCACTCGACATGAAACGCCGATTCTGGATGCTGGTCCATAAAGACAAATATCAAAGCCCACTGCTGAAATCTTTCATGGGTTATTGTGAAGACTGGGCTGCACATCAAGATTGAGGCCGCATAGTTCGGGCTCCAACTGGACTTTTCGCATCAGAAACTGTATAAAAAGCCAGTAAAATTTATCAAACTTAGAGGATTAACCATGGCTGTTATCGTCAAGTACGTGGTGGAACGCAACGGAGAAGAGAAAATGACTTTTACCTCTAAAGCCGAAGCTGACGCATACGACAAAATGCTGGATATGGCTGATGAGCTTTTTGAACTGTTAGGCAAAAGCGATTTAGTTGAAGATGAAGGCAAGCAAGAAGAACTTGCAATGTACCTAGCGAAGAACAAAGAAGAAGTTCTTTACGCATTAGGTGCTAAGCGTAAGCCAGCTCCGAAAAAAGCTAAGAAGCTTGAAGCTGTTGAAGACGCAGAAGAAGATGCAGCATAACTAGCTGATACCTTTCTAAAAAACGTCAATGACGCCTCTAATCAGAGTTCGTTATTGGCGTTTTTTTATACTTATCGAAATATAATGAAGCTTGTTTATAGTCGAAATCGCTCTAAACATTCGCTTGCACAAAAGTGTGATAAAGATCTAATCTATAGCCATCAGGTGATGGGGTTCCACCTAAGCTTTTGCTTCAACCGCCCGTTCTTTCCGAACAGTGCTAATGACTCCTACAGAATCGAAAACAGGTAATACTGTTGGACGTATCGCTATTCCTCCATTTTGAAATGGACTTAGTCTATTAAGACCAAGATTCATGACACCTTTGGATTATCGATACTCAAGATCTGTAGTGAATTAGCCGCACCTCTTCCAACACGTCCTGTTTTCTCAACGCCCTAGGTCTTAAATGGCTCTATAAGTGAGAAAACATTATGCACTACTCTTCAGAAATTCAATCAATGTGCCCTATTCAAAGGGGTGACCTTCACAATTCAGCTCCAATTCCAGTTGAAGGCGCAATGGTTAGCCCAAAAGATGTCATCGCTATTTCTGGCTTAAGCCATGGCGTAGGCACTTGTGCACCACAACAAGGTGCTGCAAAACTAACGCTTAACGTAAAAAACGGCATCATCGAAGAAGCATTAATCGAAACCATCGGCTGCTCTGGCATGACTCAATCTGCCGCGATGGCCGCTGAAATCCTTACAGGAAAAACCATCCTTGAAGCGCTCAATACTGACTTAGTATGTGACGCTATCAACGTAGCGATGCGTGAAATCTTCCTGCAGTTTGTTTACGGTCGAACTCAATCTGCTTTCTCTGAAGGTGGCCTAGAAATCGGTGCAGCATTGGAAGACTTAGGTCAAACACAACGCAGCCAAGTCGGCACCAGCTATTCAACCTCAGCGAAAGGCGTTCGTTACCTAGAGCTTGCAGAAGGTTACGTGACCAAGCTTGCGCTTGATGATCACAGCGAAGTGATTGGCTACGAATATCTCAACCTCGGCAAAATGATGAAGGCGATTAATCAAGGTGTGCCAGCCAATGAGGCGGCCGACCTTGCGACAGGGACTTATGGTCGCTTCGACGAAGCCGTGACCACGATTAACCCACGCCAACAATAATTTTTGCCAATTAAGAGGAAAGATATGATGAACACTCAATTTAATGAATCAGTAACTCGCGTATTGGCAGAAATGAACTTCGACTCTTTAGAGCAAGCAAACCAATACTGTTTATCACACAATGTCGACCCAAAAGCATTAGTGATGGACACTCAACCTATCGCATTTGAAAGCGCAGCTGACGCCTACACCCTTGGTGCAGCATTGGCTCTGTTCCGTAAAGCGAACAACGCAGAACAAGCGGCGAATATCATTGGTGAAGGCCTTCAAGCATTCACAAAACCCGGCAGTGTTGCGGAGCAACGCCAAGTCGGTATCGGCCATGGCGCACTGGCTGCTCGCCTTCTGAATGAAGAGAGTCACTGCTTTACTTTCCTTGCAGGTCATGAGTCTTTTGCAGCAGCAGAAGGCGCGATCAAGATTGCGCTGAACGTGAACAAATCACGCAAAACACCATTGAAAGTTATCTTAAACGGTCTAGGTAAAGATGCCGCATACTTAATCTCTCGTATCAATGGCTTTACTTATGTTCGCACTCAATTTGATTACCAAACGGGTGAGCTCGTTGAAACAGAACGTCGCCGTTTCTCACAAGGGCCTCGTGGAGAGATCTTGTGTTACGGCGCTGATGATGTACGTGAAGGCGTAGCGATCATGCACAGAGAAGAAGTGGATGTGAGTATCACGGGTAACTCAACCAACCCAACACGCTTCCAACACCCTGTTGCGGGTATCTACAAAGCAGAACGCACTCGCCAAGGCTTGCCTTACTTCTCAGTCGCTTCAGGCGGCGGTACAGGCCGTACATTACACCCAGACAACGTAGCCGCTGGCCCTGCGTCTTACGGCATGACAGATACCATGGGCAGAATGCACGCTGACGCTCAATTTGCAGGTAGCTCTTCTGTTCCTGCTCACGTAGCAATGATGGGCTTCATCGGTATGGGTAATAACCCAATGGTCGGTGCTACGGTTGCTTTGGCTGTCGCAGTGAGTGAATCTCAAAACGCATAGCGACAAAACGAGCTCTATAGTCGGCCTGTCATATAGAGCCTTTTGTAGAGCTTTTTAATTGAGAAACGCGCAATAACGCACGACCAAAACTCTACACCTATCACTAAAACCAAACAGTCAGCTTTATGCTGGCTGTTTTTTATTCACACTTGCTCTACTATCTATTTCTAATAATTATTTGTATCTAAGATTAAATACACCAGCCATTAGTATTTAACTGCATATTTTCAAAGGAATAATATGAAAGAGCTCATCATTCATACCATTACCGTGTTCATGGGCTTTTTTGCCATCATGAACCCAATCGCCAATACCCCGATCTTTCTTGGGTTAACCGGCGACAATGACAGGGAAACAGTCAAGTCCATCGCCTTCCGCTCAGTGTTTATCGCATTCGTCATCGTCAGTACTTTTGCGCTCTCTGGCAAACTGATCTTTGACCTATTTGGTATCACACTGTACGCACTGCGCATCACGGGCGGCATTCTGGTCTTTTTGATTGGCTTTCACATGCTGCAAGGTGATTCAACACACACTAAGGCGAAAGAGAAAGTAAATTCAGACGCCCAACGAGACGCGGCGCTAAGCATCGCAGTATCACCTTTAGCCATGCCGATACTGGCAGGCCCGGGCACCATAGCCACCGCAATGAACTTCGCTAGTACCGAGGGGATTTACGAGACCATCATTACCATCGTAGCCTTTGGTCTACTGTGTACCTTAACCTACGTATTATTTGTATTCGGCGAACGCTTCGTGAAAGCTGTAGGGCCAAGCGCGCTGAACGTGATTACGCGAATGATGGGTTTGATACTGGCGGTAATCGGTATGCAGATGTTGATTGAAGGGATTGAACAAGCTTATAAGGCACTGTTTATCTAGCGTTTAATTCCACTAAATTTCATACAAAAATAGCCAGCGATTCGCTGGCTATTTTCTTTACTGCTTAATTGAAAATCAGTTCGCAGGACAGCCCTTCACTTCCAAGCCTTTGCTCATATAAATTAGGTCACCATCCACGGGAGCGTAATTTGCGGCAGTTACATCCGGGTTCTTGACAAAAAACTCTCGTAATACGGATGCGTCTGTCATTTGAGTTGATTCAACATCAATTACAGGATAGTCATCACCACCAGCCGCGCTGAAACTGATCACAGAGAAGGTGTAAGTATCTGCCAAGTCAAAACCTTTGCCATTGATATCTCGAATGGTCACATCACTCAAATCACAGTCGACGGTTAAGCTTATGTTGTCGAGTTGAGCATAAGCGCCTGAACCCGCCGTCATCGTCGCCACTACATCTAAATACGCTTTCACCTCAGACCCTGTCATCGTTGCTTTGGTCACGAAGTTTCCGAAAGGTTGCACCGTCAGTACATCACGATAAGCAATATCACCTGCTTGAATTGAGTCGCGAACACCACCGGAATTCATCACACCAAAGTCAGCATTAACTAAATCATAAGTGCGGTATGCTTCCCCTAATAAGTGACCGAGATTCGTTTGCTCAGATCGAACCACATTACGATCCCCTTCTAGTTTCGCATCTGTTTTTGAGATAATGACATCTAGCAGATCTTGCCCTTGTTGTTGATACGGGTAGAGAGTAGCTTTTACGGCTGCATCAGGTTTAATCTCAGCTTGGATAAACTGATAATCACCATTTTCATCCTTCTCTTTTAAGTTCACCGGAACCAGATCGTATTTCGCTAAATGTAATTTTCCGTCATAGAATTCAAAGTCAGCTCGACCTACATACTTACCCCATTCGTGAGCTTGCATGATGTAGGTACCGTTTTGCTGATCCGGTTTACAATCATCTCCCGGATTAAAATCAGCGTATTCATTGCCTTCCATACAAACTGGATTTTGAGAGTGTCCACCGATGATGGCGTCCAGTTGGCCTTCCTCTAGAGAACGAGCAAGCAACACATCGCCAGGCGCTTCGCTACCATGCTGACCATCGGCGTAGTGCCCCATATGAGTCGTAGCAAAAATCAGGTCAACTGTTTCATTTGCCTCGATTTCTTGTATCGCTTTCTTAATTTCAACTTGTGGGTCGGCAAAGTGAATCGTCGCGACATTGTCAGGGTTAACTAATTTCGCCGTATCTTTGGTTGTCAGGCCAATAACAGCAACTTTTAAGCCATTAATGGTGAATACTTTATATGGAGAGAAAAGGCGTTCATCAGTAACTGTGTCTCCATCTTTGATATAAATATTCGCCGCAAGCATCGGGAAATCAGCCAGCTCAGATTGCATCTCAAGCACATCCAAGGTGTTGTCGAATTCATGGTTACCTAATGCCATCGCGTCGTAACCAAGCAGGTTCATACCAACAAAGTCGGGAACTGCATTCTGCATATCAGACTCAGGCACACCAGTATTAATATCACCACCGGACAATAGGATCGTCTCACCACCATTTTGTGTAACTTCGGCACGAATGCTATCAATCAGTGTCTTACGAGCTGCCATCCCATACTCACCATTGCTGTTTTCCCAGAAGCGACCATGGTGATCGTTGGTATGTAAAACAGTAAATTTGGTACAAGATTCCGCGGTATCACATGTCACTGTGATATCGTCATTATCCGAGCCACAGCCAACCATCGCCACGCCGATAGAGAGCACCAGTAAAGACTTAGTAAAATTCATAGAAGATCCTTTATTCATCGTTTTAATGTCGTTATGGCAGGAAATATACTTACATCTTGAAGGGTTTTAGTGATCGCTATCTTAATTACACAGCTGAAAAATTGAGTAATTACTCGGACTGTAGGCACAAGCGATTAATCAACAGAACTCGAACAATTCCGATATCAAACAGATATTTATAAAAAATTTGTGACTGGCTCTATTGATATGGCTAACAAGAAGTTTCTCTCTAAAGGCAGATTTGGGATAAGAGTGGAGCGGTGCAAAGCAGCTTAAGTAATGTTCAATAAGTTAAGCTCAGGGAGTAATATCCGGATAATGAAAACTATCGCTAAAAAGACAAGCAATATCATTTTACAGACTTTATCCCGATGCGCCCTTTCATAACGAGGGCGCTCTCTTTATGATGAACGCAATTAAATTAACTTTGCTAACGGCAGCGCTTGTTATTCGAGCCGCTGTTATGAAATAGCAAAATCAAGACTCAACACATGGAGATTCAACATGGCTTACTTTTCACTAGCCTTCGGTACGGCAACCAAAAACCGCGACAATAAGATCATTGAAGCGTTCTTCCCTAACCCACTTCTAAACCCAAGCGATGCTCTAGTAGCGGTTGTTGGTGAAGTTGCAGGTTACACTGAAGGCAACCAAGCTATCGAAATCTCTGCAGCACAAAGCGCAGAACTAGCGAAAGCATTCGCAGCAAACGACGATGCAGCAAACGCATCTTTCGCAGAAAAAGCAGCAGCATCTGAGCAGCCACTTGTTCTTGTTGTTCTTGCGACTGACGAGAAGCCAGCATCAGTTGCTGAAGGCTTCCTTAAGCTACAACTAATCTCTAACCGCCTAGTTCAACCACACGGTACAGTACTAGACGGTATCTTCGGTCTACTGCACAACATCGCATGGACTAACGAAGGTCCAATCGATCTTCCTGAGCTAGCTGAGCGTCAAATCGAAGCTCGCCTTGCAGGTCGTGCTCTATCTGTAGATTGCGTAGACAAGTTCCCTAAAATGGTGGATTACGTGGTACCAACAGGTATTCGTATTGCTGACACTTCTCGTGTTCGTCTTGGTGCACATGTGGGTGAAGGCACAACGGTTATGCACGAAGGTTTCATCAACTTCAACGCAGGTACAACTGGCGTAAGCATGGTTGAAGGTCGTATCTCTGCTGGTGTTGTTGTAGGTAACGGTTCAGACATCGGCGGCGGCGCTTCTATCATGGGTACGCTATCTGGTGGCGGTACTATGGTTATCTCTATCGGCGAAAACTGCCTACTAGGCGCAAACGCAGGTCTTGGCTTCCCAATGGGCGACCGTTGTACTGTTGAGTCTGGTCTATATGTAACGGCTGGTACGAAAGTTCGCATGCTAGATAAAGAAGGCAACGAAGTAGAAATTATCAAAGCTCGCGATCTAGCTGGCGTTTCTGACCTGCTGTTCCGTCGTAACTCGATCACTGGTCAAATTGAGTGTCTTGCGAACAAGTCAGCTGTTGAACTGAACAGCGAGCTACACAGCAACAACTAATCTAAGTACTCGATGCTAGAAAATACGAAGCCGCTGGGGTGAAATCCAGCGGCTTTCTTCATTCTTTTGCTAGTGTCCAAAAGTATGTCGCCCCTTAATCCACCAACATACCTGTTAACATACACATTTTCTAACAAACTCATCTTATCCAGTGACACGTGGCAGAAACAGCTCAGAGGACCAAATTCCCTACTAACAACTAACTAAATGGTCATGAAATTTTGAACGGTGTTTTATTGTTGTATATAATCACCTTAATTGAACCACTCATTTCGAACAAAATTCTCATGCACAGTTTAAAAAAACTACACCATCTATCAAAGAAAGTTCACCCGCATTGTTATGGAGTAGATTACCTTCGTAAAAACATTCGATTTGTTATGTGGGGATTGCTCAATCGTCAAGTTACTCAAGGAATGTACGATTTACAGAAAGATAAAAAACTAACAGCAATCTTTGAAAACAACTACAAGCTCTTTGAAAAGCCATTGAAACCATTCATCTCTCCTTGTTTCTCATCCACACAGAGGCTAGAGCTCATACGATCACATTTTCAAATTTTAACTGATAAGTTTAATAGCAAAGTTATCAACCTTTACGAAAAGCCATTCGAGATAACAACCTTCAAAGATCGGAATGGTCAATCTTACACGATTGAGCTTTATCCAGGTGAGTCAAGAGAGGGGTCTATCGGTATTAAGCTTGTAGAATTGCATTCTGGCCAGACCATATATTCAATTACGTGTAACCTCTCTAGACAAGGAAGTGACAGAGTTTTACACATAGGTTGCTTACAAGGAACCAACCGCCATGTCATTGATAGTCAGATTAAGATTAAAGAAATAACTCGAACACTTCACGGCCTCCGTCCTAAAGCTCTAATGCTCAATTTGAGCTTAATGTTTGCTAGGTATTTTGAAGTGAACAAAGTGATCGCAGTATCAAATAAAGGCCATATATATCAGGCTTTGCGATACTTGGGTTCAAAAAGAGGTGCTATTAGCAGTGATTATGACTCTTTGTGGGAAGAAATGGGCGGACAAAGAGTAAGTAAATTCTTTTATCAAATTCCAGTTGAATTAGAACGCAAAGACCTGGCTCATTTAAAAAGAAGTAAGCGTAATCTTTACTCAAAAAGGTACGCTCTACTTGATAAATTGGAGGATGATCTGACTGAGTCTTTATCAAAAATTGCCTTACCAAACGAAGCAAGCGATTCAATTATTTGAACCAAAGTGATGTCATCAAATCTGAGATTAAATAGATCTAATGATAAAAAACAATTTCCTCGTTCATAATAACAATTAATTATTGAACAACCTTCAAACATACTGGCCAAATGAATTTAAAAAGCGCAGACCTTTCGATCTGCGCTTTTGACTTCTGCTTAATCTAATCAGATTAGCGCGGCATGATTAACCCAAGTTCTTACGTGCGTTTTGGAACATACGCATCCAAGCACCGTTCTCGCCCCAGCCTTCTGGAGACCAAGAGTTAGCAACTGTGCGGAACACACGCTCTGGGTGAGGCATCATGATAGTCACGCGGCCGTCAGTCGTTGTTAAACCTGTGATAGCATTTGGCGAACCGTTCGGGTTGTTCGGGTATTGCTGCGTTTGGTTACCGTTGTTATCAACGTAACGTAGAGCAACCGTACCTGAGTTTTCAATCGCGTTTAGGTGGTCGTTATCACGCACTTCTACGCGGCCTTCACCGTGAGAAACAGCGATTGGCATACGAGAACCTTCCATGCCGTTGAAGAATACAGAATCAGATTTCTGAACTTCTACTAGGCTGAAACGCGCTTCAAAACGCTCAGATTCGTTGCGAACGAAACGTGGCCAGTACTCAGCACCTGGGATTAGGTCACGCAGGTTAGACAGCATCTGACAACCGTTACACACACCTAGAGAGAAGGTATCTTCACGCTTGAAGAAGTTTTCAAACTGGTCACGAGTAGAGTCGTTAAACAGAACTGACTTAGCCCAACCTTCACCCGCGCCTAATACATCACCGTAAGAGAAGCCACCACATGCCACAAGGCCGTTGTACTCTTCTAGTACCGCTTGACCTGTTAGGATATCGCTCATGTGAATATCAGTTGCTTCGAAGCCTGCGCGGTCGAATGCTGCTGCCATTTCAACGTGAGAGTTAACACCCTGCTCACGTAGAATTGCCATCTTAGGTTTAGCACCTGTGTTGATGAACGGTGCAGCGATATCTTCATTTACGTCGAAGCTTAGTTTCACGTTCAGACCTGGGTCTGAGTTGTCTTTCTTCGCTTCGTGCTCTTGGTCAGCACATGCTGGGTTATCACGTAGACCTTGCATCTTGTGCGTTGTCTCAGCCCAGATTGTACGTAGCTCAGTACGGTTACGTTCAATCACTACTGACTCACCAGACTTAATCACTAGCTCATCAGATGCTTCAACAGAACCAATTACGTGTGAACACGCTTCTAGACCGTTTGCAGCAAGAGTAGAAAGAACAGCGTCTAGGTCGTCATTACGAACCTGGATTACCGCACCTAGCTCTTCGTTGAATAGTGCAGCTAGTGTGTCTTCACCTAGCGCTTCAATATTTGCATTAACACCACAGTGACCTGCGAACGCCATTTCAGCTAGAGTAACAAATAGACCACCGTCACCTTTATCGTGGTAAGCCACAACTTGGTCGTTAGCCACAAGTGCTTGAACGCCTTCGTAGAAACCTTTTAGCTGTGCTGCGTTGTCTACGTCTGCTGGCTTGTCACCAAGCTGCTTGTAAACTTGCGCTAGTGCCGTAGCACCTAGACGGTTTTTTCCGTTACCTAGGTCGATAAGAACTAGTGATGTGTCACCTAGCCCTTCAAGGTTATCAGGGGTGCGAAGCTGAGGCGTAATCGTCTTACGAACATCTTCAACACGAGCAAATGCAGTGATAACAAGAGATAGCGGAGAAGTGACTTCTTTCTGCTCGCCGTTCTCTTCCCACTTAGTCTTCATAGACATTGAGTCTTTACCCACTGGGATAGTTAGACCCAGTGCTGGACATAGTTCTTCACCAACTGCTTTCACCGCTTCGTAAAGACCGGCATCTTCACCAGGGTGACCCGCTGGAGACATCCAGTTAGCCGACAGTTTAATGTGTTTGATATCGCCGATGTTAGTCGCAGCGATGTTTGTGATTGCTTCACCAACCGCTAGACGAGCCGATGCGCCGAAGTCTAGTAGTGCCACTGGCGTACGCTCACCAAGAGACATAGCCTCACCGTGGTAAGAGTCGTAACTTGCTGCAGTTACAGCACAGTTAGCAACAGGAACCTGCCATGGGCCAACCATTTGGTCACGAGCAACAAGGCCAGTTACCGAGCGGTCACCGATAGTGATAAGGAATGTTTTCTCTGCGACTGTTGGTAGGCGAAGAACACGGTCAACCGCTTCGTTCATTTCGATACCAGAACGGTCAATCGCTGGGTTATTTGCTTTTAGCGTTTTCGCGTCACGGTGCATCTTAGGTGTTTTACCTAATAGGATGTCCATTGGCATGTCGATTGGCGTGTTGTCAAAGTGTGAATCTTCAAGTTTAAGTTCACGCTCTTCCGTTGCTTTACCAACCACTGCGTATGGTGCGCGTTCACGCTTACAAATTGCGTCGAACGTTGCCATGTCTTCGTCAGCAACCGCCATTACGTAACGTTCTTGAGATTCGTTACACCAGATCTCAAGTGGGCTCATGCCCGGCTCATCGTTTGGCACGTCACGCAGGTTGAAGATACCGCCGCGCTCGCCATCGTCTACTAGCTCAGGAAGAGCATTAGAGATACCGCCCGCGCCCACATCGTGGATGAATGCGATTGGGTTCGCATCACCAAGCTGCCAACAACGGTCGATCACTTCCTGACAACGACGCTCCATTTCTGGGTTTTCACGTTGTACAGAAGCGAAATCTAGATCTTCAGAAGAAGAACCCGAATCCATAGAAGAAGCTGCACCGCCACCAAGGCCGATGTTCATCGCAGGACCACCAAGAACGATTAGGCTTGCACCTACTGGGATCTCTTTCTTCTGAACGTGCTCATCACGGATGTTACCAAGACCACCAGCTAGCATGATTGGTTTGTGGTAACCACGCACTTCTTCACCTGCGTGAGAGTTGACTTTCTCTTCGTAAGTACGGAAGTAACCTAGTAGGTTTGGACGACCAAATTCGTTGTTGAATGCCGCGCCACCAAGAGGACCTTCAAGCATGATATCCAGAGCAGTAACGATACGGCTTGGCTTACCAAAATCAGTTTCCCAAGGTTGAACAAAGTTCGGGATCTTAAGGTTAGATACAGAGAACGCAACCAAACCAGCTTTTGGCTTACCACCAATACCAGTCGCGCCTTCATCACGGATTTCACCGCCTGAACCTGTTGATGCGCCCGGCCATGGAGAGATTGCCGTTGGGTGGTTGTGCGTCTCAACTTTCATCAAGATGTGTGTTTTCTCTTGGTGGTAATTGTACTGACGAGTTTTTGGATCTGGGAAGAAACGACCTACTTCAGAACCTGTCATTACCGCTGCGTTATCTTTATAAGCAGACAGAACGTGTTCTGGTGTCGTTTCAAAGGTGTTCTTAATCATCTTGAACAATGATTTTTCTTGCTTAACGCCATCGATAGTCCAATCAGCGTTAAAGATCTTGTGACGACAGTGCTCTGAGTTCGCTTGTGCAAACATCATTAGCTCGATGTCAGTCGGGTTACGACCTAGCTTTTCAGTGAAGCTTTCAAGAAGGTAATCAATCTCATCTTCTGCAAGTGCCAGACCTAGGGTAACGTTTGCTTCTTCAAGCGCTTTACGTCCGCCTGTTAATAGGTCAACTTCCGCATAAGGAGCAGGCTCAGCAACTTTGAACAGTGCTGCTGCCGATTCGAAGTCAGTGAAAACCACTTCCATCATACGATCGTGTAGAATCGCTTTCAGCTCAACTAGTTGAAGTTCAGAAAGTTCAGAAGAAGTTTCAATGTAGAAAGCAGTACCGCGCTCTAGACGTGACACTTTAGCCAGTCCGCAGTTGTGTGCGATATCTGTTGATTTTGAAGACCAAGGCGAGATAGTGCCCGGGCGTGGCGTTGCAAGCAGCAATAAACCTTCAGGTTCATGCTCTTCACCATTCTCTGTACAAGGAAGCATTGGACCGTAAGTCAGTAGCTTTTCTAGCTTCTCAACCTCAGACTCGTCTAGGTCTGCCGTTAAATCAGCAAAGTGGGCAAACTCAGCGTAAATACCTGTTACAGGTAAGCTTAATTCACGACAAAGCTCTAAAAGCTTGTTAACACGAAACTCAGATAGAGCTGGGGAGCCACGCAAAATTCTCATGTGCTTAGGTCTCTTATGCAGTTGATTAAGGTAGTATTGGAATAAATTCAGTGGGTTATAGGAACAACCTAACTGTTTTCTTCGAAGCTATTCCCGAAGGTTGCCAAACCTATGCCGATTCCACCTCTTCAATGCGAGCGCATTATAAAGCATTTCTTTTTGTGACGTAACACCAAAAGCAACCGTTTGCGTTATTTTTTTTATCTTTCTGCGTAAATGGTATTTTTGCTGCATTTATCACCACTTTTACATCTGTTTAATTAAACCTGCTTTGCCAGCCTTGCGGGGTTTGGTATAAAGGGGCTTCCACTTTTCGAGATTTCATTTTGATGCCTAAATTTACGCTCATCTTTTCGTCTAAATTCATTCTGCTCGTTATCGCTCTGGTTGGGCTAGCGGGATGCCAGATTGAATCTGAACCTAAAAGTGTCCTTGAGCAGATTCGAGATCGCGGCGTTCTTCGTGTCGGCACCCTCAATAACCAACTCTCTTATTACATTGGTCCTGATGGCCCAGCTGGCTTGGATTACGAGTTAGCTCGTGAGTTTGCGCAGGAGCTTGGTGTAAAGCTTGAGGTTAAACCCGCTTACCGTCTATCTGGCTTATTCCCTGCGTTGAAGAAAGGCGAGATCGACCTTATTGCAACAGGCTTAACGCAAAATAACAAACTGACACGCGCTTATCGCGCCGCGCCAGCTTATTACTATGTAAGCCAACAGGTCGTGTACAAAAAGGGACAATGGCGCCCAAGAAACCTTGAGCAATTGATCAATTTTGAGAATGAGCGTCAGGCTGAGTTTGTAAAAGCACAAGCTGAATCAGAAGCTGCGGTATCAAGTGACACACTATCGCCATCTTTGGTTGTGGTGAAAGACTCGCACTTTGAACCAACACTTAAACTGCTGCAGAAAACACACGATGACTTTACCTACGATGCGGTCGGTAATGCTGACGTCAACGATCTACTAAAAGAAGTCTCGACAGGAGAGCTACTGTTTACCGTTGCAGATTCAATTGAGCTTTCATTGGCGCAACGTTTGTATCCAGATGTTGCCTTGGCATTTGAGCTAACAGAAGACCAACCTATCTCTTGGTACCTAAATAGGTCTGAAGATGAAAGCCTGTACGCTTTGCTGATTGAGTTCTTCGGTAACCTAAAACAATCTGGTGAACTGGCTTCACTGGAAGAGAAATACATTGGCCATATCGGCACCTTTGACTACGTTGATACTCGTGCCTTTATCCGTGCATTGGACAGCAAGTTGCCAAAATGGTTACCGTTGTTTCAGAAGTACTCGCAAGAGTTCGACTGGCGCTTGATTGCTGCATTGGCATACCAAGAGTCACACTGGAACCCTGTCGCACGCTCACCAACGGGGGTTCGTGGCATGATGATGTTGACACTACCCACCGCGAAGAGTGTCGGGGTAACAAACCGTCTCGACCCGAAGCAGTCGGTACAAGGCGGGGTTGAGTACCTGCGTCGTATCGTTAACCGAGTGCCAGATTCAATCACTCAACATGAAAAGATCTGGTTTGCACTTGCTTCATACAATGTCGGTTACGGGCACATGATGGATGCGCGTCGCCTCACGAAGGCACAAGGCGGAGATCCTGATGCTTGGGGCGATGTGAAAGACAGATTGCCTCTGTTACGACAGAAGAAGTACTACAGCCAAACTCGTTACGGCTATGCCCGTGGTGATGAAGCTAGAAATTACGTTGAGAACATTCGCCGTTATTACCAAAGCATCATCGGCCATGTAAATAAGCGTAATAAAGAACAAGAAGAGAGTCTTGAAGGGTTGATTGTCATCCCACCTTTAGAGACTTCTGGTGCTGAATCAAGCATTAGCGCTGCTGAATCGACAGTAAGCAGTTCGGAACCTTCGCTGTAGATACTAAAAGAGCAATGCCATTAAGCATTGCTCTTTTTTATTGTGCTTTTTATAACTGCGCGCAAAAGAATAAGCTCGACAAAAAGGCATAAAACTCGATGTGTCATATTGCAGTAACAATCGAACTTTATAACGGCACACCATAATCAAAATTACGCTCTGTTGCACTTCAGTGCTGGGTTTTCGCTAGAACTGCTCTTCTGGGTAAGCCAAGCGCGCGACAAGCCAAACAGACGAACAACACTATAATTAAATCGTTAGTCCAAACTACCAAGTCAGACGACAAATAGGAAATCATTGAAATGATGAAGAAACTGAAATCGAAGCGCCTTGATAAGACCGTTGCTGCAAACCGTCGTAAGCGTATGCTTTCAAATAACAAGAAGAAGATCATTTGGCGCAACCGTGCTTTCATGCAGATGATTGCTGAGTAAATTCAATAACCAAGTCATTTGTCACTGGCACTCTTGAGATTGAGAGTGCCTAAAGCTCGCTGCTATTTCTTATGACTGACCTTTTTGTCGCTACTTACCTTGTCAGCTTCTAGACTCTGTTGCTCCAACAGACGCTCTTGCTTTCGCTTCTCTTTGATCTCTTTTCTACGGCGCTTGAAAAACGCCTGCAACTGCTCACGACACTCTTCTTCTAATAGGCCGTGTTCAACATCGGCATAGTGGTACGAGGCTTGGCTTTCAAACAAGTTCAAGACCGTGCCCGCCGCTCCAGCTTTTAAGTCAGGTGCACCAAAGACAATGCGCTTTACTCGGCTATGTAACAAGGCTCCTGCACACATAGGGCACGGCTCTAGCGTGACGTATAAAGTGGTATCGAGCAATCGGTAATTTTCCAGAGCTTGCCCTCCTTTACGCAAGGTTTCGATTTCTGCATGTGCCGTGGCATCGTGGCTACCAATCGAACGGTTCCACCCTTCAGAAATAATCTCACCATCTTTTACCAACACGGCACCCACAGGAACCTCTCCCTCACTCTCAGCTTGCTTGGCTACCTCAATGGCGCGTCGCATGAAGATTTCATCTTGAGGGGTGAATTGATGGTCTGACAAAGGGGACTCCAGAAAAACAATAGGAACAAAAAAGGTATGCGGTGAAGCATACCTAATCTTGGTGGCTATGAACAACAAAGAGATAATGAACAATAGCCTCCATCTAGATGATTAACTATTTATTTAGCTTGCCGCTTCAACGACATCATTAACGATTTGCGTCGCTTTAACACTCACAATACGGTTGTTCTCGACCGAGGTGATTTCAAACTGCCACTGCTGGCACTCAACGAATTCGCCTGTTTCCGGTAAGCGGCCCAATAACCATGTGATGAGGCCATTCAGTGTTTGGAAACCCTCGTTTTCACCTTCTAGTTCCGAAAGCTCTAAGCGGTTCTTCAGCTCACTGAGGGGATTAACCCATCTACTAACAGTCCGTCTTCGACTTGCTCTGTCCAAAGGTCTTTCGGGTTGTTCGATAGCTCTCCGGCAATCGCCTCAAGAATATCGTAGTGAGTCACCAAGCCTTGCACATCGCCATATTCATCAACAATAAAGACCATCTCAGCACCTGAACCTTTAAAGTAGCTCAGTAAGCGCAACGCCTTCATCGACTCTGGAACATAGATTGGGGATTTAGAGAGCCCCATAATAACTTGAATACTTAAATTGCTCGCCTGATTCAGCAAAGCTTTGGCACCAACTCACCCACAACAATCGCGAAATAAGTAATACCAACAACGACGATCGCAGTAGACAGGATATTTGCTTGTGCAGGGTCGAATTCCCAGAGTTCAAGTTAAACGGCCAGTGGCGCAGATAGCGTCGCCTCACCCACAATACCGCTGAGCAGGCCGATTACTGTGATACCGATTTGAATAGTTGAGAGGAAGCGGGTTGGGTTTTCTTTGAGCTCAAGTGCAACCTGAGCGGAACGGTGTTTTTCGGCTAAGCGTTTCAACCGACTATTCTTTGCTGCTACCAGTGCAATCTCTGACATGGCAAACAGACCATTTAAAACAATTAACCCTACTAAAAGCAGAATCTTCATGTGGCTTGGATTTCCTAAATTTACCGGCCAACAATTAGCCGTAATCCGGAATATAAGCTGAGTGCGTTTAGTTGGGATATAAAAAGTTTTGAATATAAAAAGTTTTGGAGATGAAAAAACAGGAAAAAATAGCGAAAAAAAGCCCGCACATTTCGGTGCGGGCTTAGCAATGAATAAAGCTTAATTTTGCTTAGTTCAATCTTACATTGTGTAAGTGTAAGGAGCTTGGATACCTAGTGGGATACCAAGAGCCCAGTAAGCTAGCAAGAAGATAGACCAACCGATCAGCATAGCAATCGAGAATGGCATCATTAGAGAAGCTAGAGTACCGATACCTGTCGACTTAACGTAGCGTTGACAGTAAACAACAACCAGTGGGAAGAACACCATTAGTGGAGAGATGATGTTAGACACTGAGTCACCTACACGGTAAGCCGCTTGAGATAGCTCAGGAGAGATACCCACAACCATTAGCATTGGAACTAGGATTGGACCAATCAGTGCCCACTTAGCAGAAGCAGAACCAACAAGAAGGTTAACTGCAGCTGTTAGTAGAATCATACCAACAACCGTTGCTTCACCGGGAAGGTCCATCGCTTTCAAGCCTTCAGCACCGTAAAGTGCCAGCATAGTACCGATGTTTGATTGAGCGAATGCAGATAGGAACTGAGCACAGAAGAACGACATTACAATGTATGCGCCCATCGTTGCCATCGTCTCAGACATTGCTTTGATAACATCATTACTATTCTTGAAAGTACCCGCTACACGGCCGTAGACGATACCCGGAATAATAAACAGGATGAAGATCAAAGGAACGATAGACTTCATCACTGGTGCTGAGAACGCTGTTAGCTCACCTTCAGGCGAACGAAGTGCTGAGTTTTCAGGAACCAAAGCTGCGATAAGCAGACCAATCCCCGCAACCATTGCCCAACCAGCAAATTTGAATGCTTTAGATTCAATCGCCGTGAACGTACCTAAATCAGGAGCTTGCTCTGCATCTTCATCAACAGGAGTGTTAGCAAGACGAGGCTCGATAACCTTCTCTGTTACGTACCAACCGATACCAACGATTAGAACTGAAGATAGGCCAGTAAAGAAGATGTTCGCTAGAGGGTTAACCACGTATGCAGGATCAAGAACGTTTGCCGCTGTTTGAGTGAAGCCTGCTAGTAGCGGATCAATACCTGAAGGAATGAAGTTCGCTGAGAAACCACCTGATACACCAGCAAACGCTGCTGCAATACCCGCTAGAGGGTGACGACCCGCAGCGTGGAAGATGATACCGCCAAGAGGAATTACTAGAACGTAACCTGCATCAGCTGCTGTGTGAGACACGATAGCAACCAAGATTAGCATTGGCGTTAGTAGCCTAGCTGGCGTGAAGTTAAGCATCTTCTTAAGGCCAGTCGTAATGAAGCCTGAGGAGTCAGCAACGCCAACACCTAACATAGCAACAAGTACGATGCCTAACGGTGCGAAGCCTGTGAATGTGGTCACCATATTCGCTAGGAAGCTAGCAAGTGCTTCACCAGTAAGTAGGTTATTAACTTCTAGAGCAGCACCCGTTTGAGGGTTGATTAGGTCGAATGAAAGGTTCGACAAAAGTGCAGATGCTACCCATACGATAACTAGAGCCCAGAAGAACAGGATTGCTGGGTCTGGAATTTTGTTGCCGGCGCGTTCAATGAAGTTTAGAAAGCGGTCCATTCCACTGACTTTCTCAGTAGATGGTGCTTTTTTTACGGCTTGGTTAGTCATTGTAACTCCATATGTGATATTGTTTTGTTTAGGCCTAATATAAGTTTTGACCACGGCCTATTGGTACAGCACATATTCTATTTAAATCGCCATTAAAAAGCACAAGATTCCACCTAATTTTCCATAAATGGAGACATATTTTGCAAAAATACCATACAACAGCAACAATATAAAAACACAAAAAACACCATTCCATATACAGTCATTTAACCTGTACGTAAACAATGTCCGGAAAGTGGAAATTATCAGTAAAAGGAGTAGCGTAAGCCTTGGCATACAGTAAACGTTTGCTTGAGGGTCAATCAAACTCACTGTATTTGGAGAGCATAGTTTCTAGATAAATGCTTTGTGCGCGGTTCATACGATCTTGCCATGCAATTGTGACAGTAATGTTTTTCAATGCACCAGACAAAGCCCCGTTGGCATCGGTTACATCACATGCCATCGCATACGCAGAGCCCGATAAACCGGATAAGGGATATGAATTTGCTATGTTGAGACAATGCTTCGCCTCACTTAGTTCCGAGAAAGGAATAAGCCCAACCGCCCCACTCACATCCGACACGCGAGTTCGATAATATTCCATCTGCCTTTCAGCAAAATGCAGCGCCTCAACACTGTGGAGTGCAAAGTCTGATTTTTGTTCCGCATACACTTGCAATTTAACCAGCCCTAATGAAGCAACACCAATGAGCATAAAAGAGATAAGCACCTCAATCAGGCTGAAACCTTGTTGTTTAAAAGTCATTCCATGAGCCTCGCTTCCACTTCGCTTTCAAAGGAGCACTATGAGGATTGTATTCACCGGTATAATCTAAATTGATTGAACCCTGAATTGTCGATAGCCCTCCAGTGGAATCAAAAAACATCCCGCCTTTCGGGAAAAAAGAGGCAAATCCAATATAAACCGAATTGCTTTGTACTAAACCAGTGATAGGAATTGTATCTGGGACTTTAGCCCACAAGTCACTCAACAAGTCGGTATCAACATCGGGAGAGTTAGGGGTATCGAATATACTCATATCATTTAGATGATAAAAAGATCCATCAAATACGCTTGCGTTACCGTTCGCAACAATGCCGTCTTGAATCACCAGTGAGCGAGGTGTAACAACGCCAGGGATAGGCTCAACAACATTAATCGCAGGTGAATAAACGACGCAATCACCGATAACCCATACCTTATTCTCTCCACTTGAAAAGGCATCATTAATAGCTTTGCTACACTTATTTCCTTCGTACTCACCCTTAACTAAATCTATATGCTTGGGCGGAGATACAGTCCGATCAATCAGGTCGACAACATGGTAATCAAGCTTAATTTGGTCAATATTCTCTGATGTTTTAGGGACTCCAAAGTAATTAGAGAACGTATCGATATCAGGATCGAACTTGAAGTCTGACTGAAAAGAGTTTGAAGGCAATGCCCCAACAGAATCGATCGTTGCGTCACTGCTAATATCAGTGGTTGGTTGACAAGACTCAAAGGTAGGAAAAGGTGGTGACTCTGGAGTAATGGTCTTTAAACGTCCCCCTCCCTTTTTCTTATAGATGACACTATCTAGAAATCGAACTGAGACACACTCGTTAATACCATCAACAGCGGTAAGAGCGATATCGGGATTAATATCGATGTTGTGATCTGAAATAAATTCTAAGCTCGAATTGGTTTGCATTACTCCTAGCCCCGAAGCATCTTCAAAGCTAATCTCTTTGTTCAGCGATAAAGACTCTGAACTCGACACCAATATATTCGGTGTGAGGGCTTCTGATTCCAACGTAACGACTTTCGATTGCTGACAATGATCCATTAAATCATTGGGAATAGCAGTCAGGTCATTTTCGGCGATGTAAGTGAATCCACACTCTAAGCCACCTTCCGATCGCCAGTGGGCTTTGCGACCTTCGACCTCGTTTTGAGCCACTTTGATCTGATGAAAAACACTGCGGTATGAACCTAATGTCACCACTAAAGCACCAATTAAAAGCACCGACGTAATCAACAAGGTCACCACACCACGCTGGTTTCTATATATCATCATTGCCAGTTCCTTTGCTTAACGGAGACCGAAAGCGATTTGGAAACACCTGCGGTTGGAATTGACGCTGTAATGCTGATATCAGTGAGCGTGGTCTTGATAGAATTTTGCTCTAATGCCTGATAATTAATGTTGAATTCGTCCACTTCGATAAGGCTGTCATCGAACAATGAATAACACGATGTGACTTCATTGAATGAAAGAAGATCATCTGAAACAAGCATGCCTTTTTCACATATTTGTAGCCGAGTCCCATTCTTACGGTAAACGATATGTCGATGATCTTTATCGCTATCCGACCCTTCTCGGAAATAAACAAAACCCACCGCAACACCGCCACTTACTTGAATGGTGTTACTCGCGCCAGATAACTTGATTGAGTAACCGTTTGAGCCATCGTAACCCGCTCGTTGGATATCCTCTTTCATCACCTGCATAGTGCTTGTTAGGTTTTGTAACAGCAATAATTCAATGCCTTTGTCTTTGGCAATTCTCTGCCCCGTAATAAACACACTGCCGATAATCGAAATCGCGAATACGCCAATTACAGACGCCACCATTAACTCAATTAATGATGTGCCTTGTTGTTTACTAGGCGCTACCACAATCCGTTTAACACGCATCATAGCCATACTGCGCACTCGACTCACCGCACACCTTAATTCGCCCTGGGGGGCTGGATAATTTAACCAACAGCCGGTCTGTGGACGCTGTGTTTGGAGAAATATAAATCGTCCCTCTGGCTGGCCGTCCTCTCACACTCTCAAAGCTAATTCTTGCGCCTGTATAGTTATGAGAAAACGAGACATCTCGAAACGGTTGACCCGATAGCATCACCAGCGTTTCGCCAGAGAGATCTTCGGTCGGTTTCAGTAACAAACTCCACTCCCCTGTAGATTGCTCTTCATTTTTATCCATGGAGAAATGAACCCAAAGATCTTGATTCCTTTTCACCGATTCAGACTTAGCTTGAATTAAAAAACCATTCAACTCACCAGCGAGTCGCTGCATCTTGACGGTTTGAGTCACCGAACTAAAACTCGGGGCAGCCGTCGCTATCAGTATCGACAAAACCGATACCGTTATTAACAGCTCTAATAAAGTAAACCCGCGAGTCATTTCCCAAATTCCTATGTAATCTGATGCGTAACCGTATTTAATCTTGCGCCGATGCTACCACCAGAGAAAAATAGACAGAGTTATGAAAGGAAACTACTCGCGATGATTCGAAGAAATATATGCAACAACAACAACTTAAGCATTAAAGGGATGACATTGATCGAATTATTGATCGCTGTCGCCATCGTGGGGATACTCAGCGCTATTGCCTATCCAAGTTATACAAACCATGTAATCAAGGCGCATCGGGTCACGGCGATGGCTGACATGACAAAGATACAATTGGAGATAGAAACGCTGTACACGGGAAACTACGCGTCGGCAGCGGAGAGTGTTATTTCTGGAGGGACATGTTTGTTTTGCGATACGGATACCAGTCGCTACACGTTAGCAGTTTCGGCCAGCGCCACCGCCTATTCAATTCAGGCTGAACCACTTTCAACACAAACAAAAGATGATTGCTTAGATTCGACGACCGATATTTTGGAGTTGCACCACTCAGGTATCTCAAAACCAGAAGCGTGTTGGAAGTAACAAGGCAACCAATAAAGTGCTCTAGAATTTATCTGAGGAGTCTCGACTCTTTCTTCTCTGAGCTTATTTCCTCTAACCTACAGACACAAAAAAGCCTGCTACACGTGCAGGCTTTTCTACTGTTATCAAAAACTTTAAGTATCAATAATTTAAAGCATCAATAACTTAAGGTATCAACAACCTAAGTTGCTAAGTAAGGGATTACTTAGTTAGGTCATCAAAGAAATTTTTAACGCCGCTGAAGAAACCTTCAGACTTTGGCTTATGCTTGCTTGCCGCTTCGCCACCACATGTCTCTTCAAATTCACGCAGTAGTTCTTTCTGACGAGAGCTTAGCTTAACTGGTGTTTCTACCACTAACTTAACGATTAGGTCACCCACACCGCCACCACGAACACCTTTCACGCCTTTGCCACGCATACGGAACATACGGCCCGTTTGTGTTTCTTCTGGCACTTTAAGGTTTACACGACCATCCAGTGTAGGAACTTCAACTTCACCGCCTAGAGCAGCCATAGAGAAGCTTACTGGAACTTCGCAGTATAGGTTGTTGCCGTCACGCTCAAAGATGTTGTGCTCTTTTACGTGTACTTGTACGTAAAGGTCGCCAGCTGGAGCGCCTTGCTCTCCCGCTTCACCTTCGCCAGATAAACGAATACGATCGCCAGTATCAACACCAGCAGGGATCTTAACGTTAAGCGTTTTTGTCTTCTGTTTACGGCCTTGGCCGTGACAAGAGTTACATGGGTCTTTGATGATCTTGCCTTTACCATTACAAGTAGGACAAGTCTGTTGAACCGCGAAGAAACCTTGACGCATTTGTACTTGGCCATGTCCATGACAAGTGCCACATGTCTGTGCAGAAGAACCCGCTTTCGCGCCGCTACCGTCACAGGTATCACACTCAACAAGTGTTGGAACTTCTATTTCTTTAGAAACACCACGAACCGCTTCTTCTAGAGAAAGCTCCATGTTGTAACGTAAATCAGAACCACGTTGTGCACGCGCTTGACCGCCACCACGACGACCGCCGCCGAAGATGTCGCCAAATACGTCACCGAAGATATCGCCAAAGTCACCTTGGCCACCGCCGCCGAAGCCGCCGCCACCACCCATGCCGCCTTGTTCAAAAGCTGCGTGGCCGTATTGGTCATAAGCTGCTTTCTTTTGAGGATCGGTTAGGATCTCGTACGCTACTTTTACTTCTTTAAACTTTTCGGGAGCGTCAGCGTCACCTTGGTTACGGTCCGGGTGGAATTTCATCGCTAAGCGTTTGTACGCTTTTTTAATATCGCGCTCTGATGCATCGCGGCTTACGCCTAATACTTCGTAAAAATCACGTTTTGACATGTTCTAGGTCACCAAAATAATTGCTACTACCGAATGATCACTTCAGTAGTCTGTGTATCAATCTAGATAAAAGTTCTGACGGCTGAAACACCGAATAAAGCTATTATCTAGATCGACAAGTCTAAATACAAATTTACGGGCGTGAGAGTTACCTCTGACGCCCGTATATTTAGAAATCGAAAAACGACTTTTTCTAAGCTAAAACACGTTAGTTCAAGGAGAAGGCACGGACTTTCTTAACCAACCAAAAGGCAAGTGTAAGTGAGTACCTTCGACGCAGAAATCACGTGTTATAGCGACGAAAAATTATTTTTTGTCGTCTTTAACTTCTTCAAACTCAGCGTCAACAACGTCGTCGTCTTGCTTAGGTTGCTCACCCGCTTCAGCGCCAGCTTGCTGTGCTTGAGCTTGTTGTTGAGCAATTTCCATTAGCTTCTGAGCTGCTTGCATAAGTTCTTGAACTTTAGCGTCGATAGCTTCTTTGTCGTTACCAGACTTAACTTCTTCTAGTGCCGTGATAGCCGCTTCGATCTTCTCTTTCTCTTCTGCAGGTAGAGCTTCACCAGCTTCTTCTACTTGCTTACGAGTACCGTGAATCATTTGGTCAGCTTGGTTACGTGCAGTTACTAGCTCTTCGAACTTTTTGTCCGCTTCTTTGTTAGCTTCTGCTTCTTGTACCATTGCTTCGATCTCTTCCTCAGACAGGCCGCCTGATGCTTGGATAGTGATCTTCTGCTCTTTACCCGTCGCTTTATCTTTCGCAGATACGTTCAGGATACCATCAGCATCTAGGTCGAATGTTACTTCGATTTGTGGCATGCCACGTGGTGCTGGTTGGATACCTTCTAGGTTGAACTGACCAAGAGACTTGTTGTAAGTCGCTTGCTTACGCTCACCTTGAAGAACGTGGATAGTTACTGCGTTTTGGTTGTCTTCAGCTGTAGAGAACACTTGATCCGCTTTAGTAGGGATAGTTGTGTTTTTCTCGATAAGCTTAGTCATCACGCCGCCCATCGTTTCGATACCGAAAGATAGAGGAGTAACATCTAGTAGTAGAACGTCTTTAACGTCACCAGCTAGTACACCACCTTGAACAGCAGCACCCATTGCAACAGCTTCGTCAGGGTTCACGTCTTTACGTGGCTCTTTACCGAAGAATTCAGTTACTTTAGCTTGAACCATAGGCATACGAGTCTGACCACCAACTAGGATAACGTCAGTGATTTCACCTACAGATAGGTCAGCATCTGCTAGAGCTACTTTTAGTGGCTCAAGAGAACGTTGAACTAGGTCTTCAACTAGAGACTCAAGCTTCGCACGAGTCACTTTGATGTTCATGTGCTTAGGACCCGTCGCATCAGCCGTAACGTAAGGTAGGTTTACGTCAGTTTGAGTAGTAGAAGAAAGCTCGATTTTCGCTTTTTCTGCTGCTTCTTTCACACGCTGCATTGCTAGTGGATCAGTTTTAAGGTCGATACCTTGCTCTTTCTTGAACTCATCTACTAGGTAGTTGATCATGCGGTTATCGAAATCTTCACCACCAAGGTGAGTGTCACCGTTAGTTGAAAGAACTTCGAAAGTTTTCTCGCCTTCTACTTCATCGATTTCGATGATAGAGATATCGAATGTACCACCACCAAGGTCGTATACAGCGATAGTGCGATCACCACCTTGCTTGTCTAGACCGTAAGCTAGAGCAGCAGCAGTTGGTTCGTTGATGATACGTTTAACATCTAGACCAGCGATACGGCCAGCATCTTTAGTTGCTTGACGTTGAGCATCGTTAAAGTAAGCAGGAACAGTTACTACTGCGCCAGTTACTTCTTCGCCTAGGAAGTCTTCAGCTGTTTTCTTCATCTTTTTAAGAACTTCAGCAGATACTTGAGGAGCAGCCATTTTTTGGCCTTGCGCTTCAACCCATGCATCACCGTTGTCAGCCTTAATGATGTTGAAAGGCATGATTTCGATATCGCGTTGAACTTCTTCATCTTCAAAACGACGACCGATTAGACGCTTGATAGCGAATAGTGTGTTTTGAGGGTTAGTAACAGCTTGACGTTTCGCAGGTTGACCAACTAGCGTTTCGCCTTCTGTGTATGCGATTACTGATGCAGTTGTGCGTTCGCCTTCAGCATTTTCAATTACGCGTGGTTTGTCGCCGTCAAGAACAGCAACACAAGAGTTAGTAGTACCTAAATCAATACCAATGATTTTACCCATCAGGCCATCTCCGAAATATTTTCTATTAAGTTTTTGCTATACCCACATATGTGGGGGTGGTAATCAGGGAATCAACCCTAATACACAAAATTAAAGTGCAAATGTAATTTGCTTTCGTATGCACCATAGATAAGGGCTGCAAACTGGTTTTCAAGGGAATAAGTGAAAAAAATCTATTTTTTCGCGCATCTTTTTACATAAATATAAAAAGTGGCCTCTCCCTTCCCCCTTATAGCTCGAAAGTAGAGATATTCACGTATTTGCTATGCAAAGGAAATACCCGCCTTATTCTCTTTCACATAAAAAAAGACCTTCACTTGGAAGGTCTTTTTAAAATAGATGTTAATCGACATAGGTATCAGCCAACATCGATATCACTCGAATAATTATTGATTGAGCACTAATTGGTAGAAGCTTGCTTGAGTGTAGTCACCCGCTTCCATACCTCGCCATTCACAAGCAGAGCTCGACTTTTTCGTGTTGCACTGGTTGTAAGCACCCGCTTTGAAGTACATCCAATCTTGACCGTAGCCAAGGTCGATGTCGTGCCCCTGATATTTACCCTTTGCCAAATCAACATCATACGTCTTCACGACTGGGTCAGATGAATTTGGATTCTTAGTAAAGGTTAAGTGCATGATGTTATCTTTGATATTCACATCGTATGAGAACACTTCACCTAGCTTAATACCATCAACTGGGTCAGAACTGCCCTTCTTCAAATTGTATTGACCAAACACATCATGACGAATGTCTTTACGAAGTTTCTTACCGTTTTTGTCCTTCGCATCTTGCAGCTCTGGAGATGGGTTTAATTCATAGTTCCACGTTAATGAACCGTGCTCATGCTCTGGCAACTTGCGGTAAACAATTTTCAGAGGCTCGTTATCCGAACCATGGATTTGCCCGATAACCACAGAAAATGCACCTGTCTTGTTATAGTTACCGCTAGTACTGACTTGGTCGACAGAAAGCGTTGCCGTCWTTTGACCGCCGATAGAACCAAACTCTTGCGCATTGTCATGGCTTGAAATCGTGAAGTTATTATTTGGAGCCGAGTAGCTGTCTGCCAGCATTGCTCTAAGCTCACTACGTGTATTCTTACTGTTTGGTGTAGTTGGTGCGGTATTTGGAGCCACAAACACCATCGCGCCAGATTCTGCATCGGTGTAGAACCATTTCGGGTGAACATAAGGCGTTTCTACATTCGACAGTTCCTTCTTACCAATCTCTAGAGTTTTACCTTTACGGTCTCCCTCAGTTGTCAGCTCTGGTAAGTTAATTTTCCATTTCGATAAATCGAAGTTCTGTGCCGGTGCTTTTGCCGGATCAAGGTCAAACTGTTGACCAACATCGTGATTAGAAGCAAGAGCAGGCGCCGCTAAAAGGCCAGCAGTCAGTAGGCTAAAATAGGACAACTTCATTATTTGGTTTCCTTTATGTCGTCAGAATGTAGGTTGCCAGAACAATAAAATAATATTGTATTATTATATGTGATCTACGTTAAATATTGAAAACTGATGACCGATAAGGTGTCTATAAAAATAAAGAATGAGACTTAGCACTAACCAGAGGTCCTCTTTAACCAACGACACAAGCAACCCCGAGCACCCATTAGAAACAACAAAAAAAGCCCCGCTCTCATTGAGCGGGGCTTTAAGTTATCAAGTCTTAATTAGGAATTAAGCTTCTGCTTTCTGTAGTTCAGCTTCTTCGTTTGTTTCAACGCCGATTTCGCCTTCAGATTTAGCAACGATAGTATTAACCGCTGTGTCACCCACTACGTTAGATGAAGTACAGAACATGTCACAGATACGGTCAACAGCAGCAACAATCGCTAGACCTTCTGGTGGCAAACCTAATTGGTGTAATAGAACACCGACCATTACAACACCGCCACCTGGAACACCACCAGCACCGATAGACAGTAGCAGGATAGTTAGACCTAGAGTGAAGATATCAGCTGTATTGATTGGTTGACCGAATGCGTTCGCAACGAACATTGTCGCTAATGCGATGTAGATAGATACACCAGACATGTTCATTGTTGCACCTAGTGGTACACCAAAACCTGCTACTGACTTAGATACGTTTAGTTTGTCAGTTAGAGTACGCATTGTTACTGGGATTGTTGCATTCGAACTTGCTGTAGATAGTGAGAATAGAACTTGCTCACGAGTTGCACGTAGGAACTGCTTTGGAGAAATGCCAGTGAATGAACCAACCATCATCGGGTAGAAGAAGAAAATCCAGAACACAAGCATTGCAACCACAAGCGCCACATAGCCAGCAACTGACATTAGCGTGTCTGCATCCAGTGTTGCGCCCAGCTGAATCATCAGAGCAAATACACCGTAAGGCGCCAAGCTCATTACTAGACCGATAAGCTTCATCATGATTTCGTTAGCCATCTTGAATGTCTTGATAGCTGGACCACCACGAGAATCAAGCGCTTGAATAGCAAGACCTGTCAAAATTGCCATGAAGATGATTTGTAGCATATCGCCGCTTGCGAACGCTTCTACAGGGTTGCTAGGAACGATGTTAACAACAAGAGAGAAGATGTCTGGTGTTTCAGTTGTTGTAAGCGCAATAGTCTCAGAAACCGTACCCGCTAGATTCGCACCTGCACCTGGTTGGAAAATAAGACCAATCGTTAGAGCAGCTGAAATCGCAATGATGGTGTTAATAATGTAAAGACCAAAGGTTTTACCACCAAGGCGACCAAATGAACGGATATCTTTTAGTTCAACGATACCGCAAACAATAGATACATATACAAGAGGCACTACCAGCAACTTGATAAGTGATACGAACATACCACCAGCGCCTTCCGCAGCACCAAGTAGGTAAGTGTCAAAAATAGCGATTCCGCTGAATAGGTACTGAATAGCAGTACCAATAAGTAGGCCGGCAAACAAGCCTACAAAAATCTTACTTGAGAGCGATTTATCCATCGTTCTTCTCCAGTCTGTTGTGTTTAAAATTTGTACTTTTATAGTTATATATGCGACTAAAATCGCTATATGGCAGTGGATTTTACATACAAAGATAACAATTAAAAGTATTTATTTACAAAAACATTACAAATGTGACATCAAAACATTTCTTAATTAACAACCAGTTTCATAATATAAAACTCTAAACCGTTGATATGGATAAAATAAAAAGAACGACATTCTTAATGCGGTTTTGATGACTATTTACGTGGATTCTCAAGTGACGGGCACAAAAAAAGAGAGACATATGCCTCTCTTTTCATTTTACGGTAACCAGTGAATAATGTTGCAGCCCCTACTTATTCAGTAAGTGCGCCAGTCAATCACTTGGCGACTTAATTACTTAGCAACCATAACCATTGCAGGACGAACTACACGACCGTTTAGTTCGTAGCCTTTTTGCATTACGAACATAACCGTGTTTGATTCGTGATCTGGGCTTTCTTGGATAGACATTGCTTGGTGGAATTCAGGGTTGAACACTTCACCTTCAGGGTTGATCTCTTTAAGACCAAACTTAGCCACTGTGTCTACAAACGTTTTGTGCGTTAGCTCAACACCTTCAAACAAAGGCTTAACCACTTCGTTTTCAGCATCTGCAGCTTGCATTGCACGCTCTAGGTTGTCGATTACAGGAAGTAGACCTTCAGCAAACTTGTTCAAAGCGAATTTACGCGCTTTATCAATTTCTTGCTCGCTGCGGCGACGCATGTTTTCAACTTCAGCTTTCGCGCGAAGAACAGAATCTTGCTGCTCTTTCACTTTAGATTCGCTAGATAGCAGTGCAGCTTCTAGTTGAGCGATTTTTGCTTCCTGCTCATCAGCAGCGTCTTCGTTCAGCTCAGCAGCTTCCACTTTTTCTGCTTCAGCAATGATCTGATCTAGCTCTTCTTCGGTTACTTTGTTTTCTTCGTTGCTCATGATATCTCCAGAATTCGTTTTCAATGCAAGTGACAGGCGTGTTTGCACCCCAAATTGATATAAAACACTCGCATAGACGTTCAACTTGCCTTTATTATGGGGATGAAGAATTTTGATTCAAGCCTAATTCGTTTGGAAACGTTATGAAAAAGCCATTTGAAGTCATCGCCATTATCGGTAAACCTCGAGATCAGCAAGCAATTCAGACTCATAGAGAGCTCTATCAGTGGTTAAGTGCTGAGGGTTATCAAGTGTTTGTTGATGACAGACTCGCCACAATTTTAGACGATATCCCAAAAGAACATTTTTCTAGCCTGATTGAATTAGGTAAACGCGCCGATCTCGCGATTGTGGTCGGTGGTGACGGAAATATGCTAGGTGCTGCTCGAATTTTGTCACGCTTCGATATTTCAGTGATCGGTGTTAACCGAGGCAACCTTGGTTTCCTAACCGATCTTAACCCTGAAAACTTCCAGAGCGCGCTGACGGATGTGCTTAAAGGCGAGTTCATGGAAGAAGAGCGCTTCTTACTTGAAACTGAAATTCATCGCCACGGCCAAATAAAAAGCCACAACGCCGCACTCAACGAAGCAGTACTTCACCCCGGTCAAGTTGCCCACATGATCGAGTTTGAAGTGTACATCGATGACAGCTTTGCTTTCTCTCAGCGTTCTGATGGTTTGATCGTGTCCACGCCAACAGGCTCTACCGCCTACTCGCTTTCTGGTGGCGGTCCTATTTTGTCATCAAGTTTGAATGCAATTTCATTGGTGCCAATGTTCCCACACACGCTTTCAAGCCGCCCACTGGTAGTCGATGGCAAGCGCCGCATCAAGCTGATCGTATCGCCTGATAACCGCGGCACTCAAGAAGTCAGCTGCGATGGTCAAATCTCGCTACCTGTGTCTCCGGGCGACGAGATCCACATTTACCAAAGCCCAAATGTGCTCAAGCTGATCCACCCGAAAGACTACAACTACTACCATGTCCTACGTAACAAACTGGGCTGGTCGAGTAAGTTGTTTTAACTAAACGACTCTAGCAATAACCGAAAATTTTAAAGGCTGACGACATTCGTCAGCCTTTTTTATTTCCCACTGAACGCCCGTCGGCTCTCACTTCTCGTCAATTTGCTTATACCGTCATTCCCAAGAGGGAGGAACGACTGAGTTGGGAATCTATAGTGCTTTCAGTGATCTACACACAAGTTCAATTCTGAGAGCTATCGCAAAAAATTTTCAACTGTCGACTTTACTGTATAAAGAAACAGTATATACTGAACTTATATACAGTATTGTTCAGTTATACAGGTAAATAAAAATGCTGGCTCATTTAAGTGTTAATAATTTCGCTATTGTTAAGTCTTTACAGCTAGAACTCTCTAAAGGCATGACAACAATCACCGGGGAAACTGGTGCGGGTAAATCTATCGCTATCGATGCTTTAGGCTTATGTCTTGGAGGAAGATCAGATGCAGGAATGGTTAGACAAGGTGAAGAGAAAACCGAAGTCAGTGCCGCTTTTTTACTTGAGAACAATCTGCATGCAACTCGCTGGTTAGAAGACAACGAATTGCTTGATGGCGGTGAATGCATCCTACGCAGAACTATCTCTAAAGAAGGTCGCTCTCGTGCATTCATCAATGGTAGCCCGGTTCCTCTTTCACAATTGAAATCACTTGGCCAGCTGCTGATCAACATTCATGGTCAACATGCTCATCACCAGTTAATGAAGAGCGACTACCAAATGGCCATGCTTGATCAATACGCAGGCCACTTGAACCTATTGAAGTCGACACGTAACGCTTACCAAGCATGGCGACAAGCAGATAACCATCTAAAAGAGTTGCGTGAAAACAGCCAACAAAACCAAGCTCAAAAACAGCTTCTTGAATATCAAATCAAAGAGCTAAACGAGTTATCTATTGGAGAGGATGAATATGAAGAGCTCGAACAAGAGCATAAGCGCCTCTCCAATAGCGGAGAATTGGCCTCAACCTGCCAACAAGCTATCGAACTTATTTATGAAGGTGAAGAAGTTAATGCGCTTGGTATTCTGCAATCGGCCAATCACTCCCTAATTCAACTTGCCGATTTAGATGAAAGACTAGCTGAGCTACCAAATCTACTCTCTGAAGCCATCATTCAGATTGAAGAAACCAATAGCGAGTTAAGAAGTTACCTAGACAGCATTGATGTCGACCCTGCTCGCATGGCTTACGTAGAAGAACGCTTCTCAAAAGTGATGTCGATGTCGCGTAAACACCACGTGTTGCCAGAAGAACTTTATAAGCACCATCAAGACTTGCTACAACAAGTCGAAGCGCTGGATTGCTCTGATGAAAAGCTGGATGAATTAGCTAACGAAGTTGAGAGCCAATACCAGTCGTTCGTGGCGAAATCCGAAAAGCTGCATAAATCACGTACTCGTTACGCAAAAGAGCTGAACAAACTGATCACGCAAAGCATGCACGAACTCAGCATGGAAAAGGCGCAGTTTGCTATTGAAGTGAACAACACCAATACACACCCATCGCCACTGGGTATGGATAACGTGACCTTCATTGTGTCCACCAACCCAGGCCAACCGATGCAGCCAATTGCTAAAGTAGCCTCTGGTGGTGAGCTATCGCGTATCTCACTCGCGATTCAGGTAATCACGGCACAGAAAGTCGACACACCAAGTCTGATTTTCGATGAAGTCGATGTGGGTATCAGTGGACCAACTGCTGCGGTTGTCGGAAAAATGCTACGTACATTAGGTGAATCAACTCAGGTGATGTGTGTGACTCACTTACCTCAAGTAGCAGGTTGTGGTCACCAACAACTGTTCGTTGCCAAGAATACCAAGTCAGGTAAAACAGAGACGCAAATGCACACGCTTGATGAGCAACAACGTATTTCTGAGCTTGCTCGCCTGCTTGGTGGCAGCCAAATTACAGAATCGACCCTTGCCAACGCAAAAGAGTTATTAATCGCAGCTTAGGTCAAATATTCAGCAAATCTCTGATAATTTACCGAAAATTCTTGGCAATTTTGCAACTAAATTCAAAATTGCCAGTCATAACAAGCTCAAAGCGCAAGGAGCTTTTTACTTCTTGCTGGAGCTTGTTTATTATCAGGCAGTATTTTAGCGAAGAAAGATCTCAAACTATGCGAATTAAAAAGTGGTTAGTTGCAGTTCCACTTGCACTAACAATGTTGACCGGTTGCTCTCTACTAGAGAAGTTGGTTTATCGAATTGACATCAATCAGGGTAACTATGTTGAACAAGAAGCTGTCGACCAGCTCAAGTTTGGCATGACAAAAACACAAGTTCGTTACGTTATGGGCTCACCTATGCTTATCGAAAATGGCTACCCAGATACGTGGTACTACATTTACCACCATCAAAAAGGTCACAACGACCCTATTCAGAAAAACCTTGTCGTGAACTTTGATGCTACAGGCACTCTAGTAACGATCAATGGTGATTTTGAAGCCAGTGATGAGTTCTTCGAAAGCCTTCGCTAGCTTTCCAGTCAACAAAGCTCTCAGCTAACAAAGCTACTAGTAGACAAAAATAGATCACAAAAGCCTGCTCACATGAGCAGGTTTTTTTAATATCTGCTAACAAATTAGACTGTAGACTGTATTGTCTAACCAACAGATGCAAAAAAAAGCTCGCCAATGCGAGCTTCTTTATCATTCAAATTTGTCTAGCATTACGATTTAGCTGCGGCCGCTTTTGCTTGTTCTGCACGCTTGCGGCGAATCTCTTTTGGATCAGCTAACAGAGCACGATAGATTTCGATACGGTCTTTATCACGAACCGTTGCATCTAACTTCACGTTACGGCTGAATACACCAACCTTGTTCTTAGCCAAGTCGATCTCTGGGTACAGTTCCAAAACACCAGACTGCGCGATGATCTCTTCAACGGTCGCGTTCTTGTTCACAACTAAGGTAAACACACGCTGCTCGTGTGGAAGCGCAAACACAACTTCTACGTGGATCATATCTGATTCAATAGTCATGGCTTAGTAAACCTGTTTCGCTCGTTGAGTAAAAGCACTGACCATATTGCTCGTCAGCTCATTGAAAATCTTACCAAAAGCCATTTCAATCATACGGCTAGAAAATTCAAACTCCAACTTAAGCTCAACCTTACACGCTTGGTCGTCAAGAGGAGTAAAGTACCAACCACCCTTCAGTTTCTTGAATGGGCCGTCCACCAGCTCCATCAAGATCTCAGCACCATCCGCTAAGCGATTCGACGTTGTAAATGTTTTGCTTATACCGGCTTTAGAGACATCAACCGAAGCCACCATAATTGAATCTGAAGATTCGATCACACGTGAACCAGAACATCCTGGCAAAAACTCAGGATAACGAGCAACATCATTGACCAAGCTGAACATCTGGTCGGCACTAAAAGATACTAATGCTGAACGAGTAACCTTTGGCATATAGACTCCTGTTAAAGACAGCGTTACATTAACACAAACTGCAATTTTAATTGTATTGGGCCAGAGCGCAAATAAAAAGGATTCCCCATCTAGGGCGCATTCCGTATAATGAGGCCATTATGGCAAAGAATAAATCAAAATCAAAAGCCGGTAGTAATACCATTGCGCTTAATAAGAAAGCTCGCCACGAATATTTCATCGACGATGAGATAGAAGCGGGGCTTGAGCTACAAGGCTGGGAAGTAAAATCCCTACGTGAAGGCAAAACCAATATCGCAGAAAGCTACGTTTACATCCGAGATGGCGAAGCATTCATCAGTGGTATGACGATCACTCCGCTTACTCAAGCGAGTACTCATATCGTGGCGAACCCAACACGTATCCGTAAACTCCTTATGTCGAGAAAAGAACTCGACAACCTTATCGGTCGTATTAACCGTGAAGGCATGACACTTGTCGCAACCGCACTTTACTGGTCTCGCTCTTGGGCGAAGATTAAAGTTGGCGTAGCGAAGGGTAAAAAACTGCACGATAAACGTACTGATATGAAAGAAAAAGATTGGGCGAGAGATAAAGCACGAATTATGAAGAGTAATTTGCGTTAATTTTAAGCACTTAAACGCACAGTGCTAGACAGGTTAAGCTTTTCTGGTACTATGCAAATAACACTTGGGGCTGATTTAGGATTCGACAGGAATTTTGAAGTCTGAGGTGCATGCCGTGGGGCGGTTGGCCACGTAAAAAGCCGCAAAAAAATAGTCGCAAACGACGAAAACTACGCACTAGCAGCTTAATAACCTGCTCAGAGCTCTCTTACCCTAGCTTCCGCTCGTAAGACGGGGACCAATAAGAGATCAAACCCAAACTAGCTAGCGTGGCTTCTCCCACCTGAGAGGAAAAGCGCGAATTATAATTCAGGTTAGCCTTTAACTAGCGTGTCGGTTCGCAGGTTGCTGGTGAAATTAAAGATCGACTAAGCATGTAGTACCAATGATGAATGATTTTTGGACGCGGGTTCAACTCCCGCCAGCTCCACCAAACGTTTGGAAAGGGCGGTAACTCACTGAGTTATCGCCCTTTTTGTTTCTAAGCTATGAGTTTTTGCAGTTTGGTACTAAAAGTAGGTACTAAACATGCGCTATGTCAAACTGAGCAAAACTGGAATCTGGATATTTAGATTTCAGCTCCCAAAATCAAAGCGTCATCATTTCGAAAATAGATATGAGGTGAAAAAGCACCTCAAGGCCACCACCAAAGACTAAACATAGTCCATTTAAATGCCTAGAGGACTATAAGGCATACAAATCCTCATACATATCTAATAAGTCCATCATGGGTGCTGTAGCCAAATGTAAGTTGGTTCTTATACTTTCAGGACAAGACCACATATCGACAATACGCAGAGCCGGTGCTGAACGAGTTAGACAGCTGCTAACAAAACTTCCATCTAATATTAAAAAACACCGCCAATTTACTGGACTTTCACCTTCTCAAGCCATTACCCTTAATGAGAAGCTTCAGCTTCCAACTATTTCTCAAAACAGTGTAAAAGACTATATCCAGAAAGCATCTTCATTTTTTGAATGGTGTGTTCAAATGGAGCTAACAGACGAAAATCCGTTTAAAGGTTTTAAGTTTCGTAGTGATAAGAAGATAAGCCAATCAAAGCATGCTTACTCTAATGAAGACCTTAGAAAACTGTTCAGCTCTTCCATTTACTTAAACCACGACTTCAAACACCCTGTTACTCTTGGAGAGATGCACGAGCAGAGATAGAGTTCATTATCGCGGACGAGCTAGATCGTATCATTCCTGTTGAAGTAAAAAGCGGAAAACGCACTCGGGCAAAATCACTGCAATCCTATATCGAGAAGTGCAGCCCTCACAAAACCATTAAGCTGACGGAAGCTCAAGGATCTCCAGCATCAGAAACAGAAACAGAACACATTGATATTCCTTTGTACTGCATACACGGAATACTTACCTAAACACCTGAGTGTGAAGGCTCGAGATATCAGTGTGTGCTAGCGTATTTTCTAGAGGTTGCCACTTACGAGCGTCACTGAAGCTTAAGCAATAAAAACTTCCTTTTTGTTTGCTGCGGATCGCGGTAATAAAACTAACTCGACCTATTCAAACCGACAAGGTTTGGGCATAAGCTATATTAACAGCCTCTCATTTGGATCCACCTCAAAGCCCAACGCGCGATAGCCTTTCTCCCTTTTCTTAAACATCCTCGACAGCATGGGGATTCTCGAATCGACGTAGTCGATAACTTTAACTTCATCTTTCCCTTCAAACTCACGCTGGATTCGACCAACATACTGAATAAGCGAACCTTTCCAGGATACTGGCAGTGCCAATATCAGCGTATCTAATCTAGGTAAGTCGAAGCCTTCTCCAATAAAGCGCCCAGTAGCAACAAGTACTTCGGTGGTTGCTAGTTTTGCCATAACTTCCGCTTGCTGCTTTTTTTTCATAGCTCCAACAAGCATTTGGTGGTTAAGTCCAGTATCCTCTAACATCCTAGAAATGATATTGGCGTGCTCTCTTCGCTCTGTTAATACAATGGGAACTTTTCCTTTAGCAACTTCATTTTTGATGTCATCAACTATTATCTTGTTACGTTCAGAGTGCAGCATCAACCAGCGATATACATCAGAGATATGCGGCTTAGGCTCAGCAGAAACCAAGTTTAGCGGGACTTCAAATGATAAGACTTTCTTTTCCAATCGCTGAAATAACCGAGCTCCTTGATCTGACTTGATACTATGCCTGACCTTACCCGCTTGCATGAAGATAATCGGTTGATGTCCGTCTCTCCGCTCTAAGGTAGCACTTATACCAACAATAAACTTGGCAGGGGATTCAGATAAAACTCGTTCAAATTGAGGCGCAGATAAATGATGACACTCATCGACGATTACTTGTCCATAATCCTGAACCAGTTCATTAACGCTGTTGTCACTTCTATTGACCAAACTTTGATACGTCGCAATATCGATTTGCCTCGTGGGCTTCTTCTTGCTCCCAGTCCACACACCAACCTCAACACCCTGAGCAAAGACCTTCAACCTCTCTTCCCACTGCTCGACGAGTTGTTTATTGTGAACCAGCACTAAAGTATTAATCTTCCTTTGGCATATCAGACCAATCGCAGTAATAGTTTTTCCGAACGCTGTCGGTGCATGAAGTACACCATTATCATATTGAAGAAGTTTATCGACAGCTTTACGTTGTGCAGGACGCAGAGAACCTACAAATGTAATGGCTGCTAGTTGCTTTCCTTTGACCCTCTTATCTTCTAGCTGTAATGAGATACCATAAGAAGAACAGATATCCTCTAAATCATCCAAACACCCTCTAGGCAAACTCAAATAGCCACTGTCTATCTCCGCTAGACAAATAAACCGAGCAATACCATTTGTCGATAAGCGTAATCCCTGAGCTTTGAAGAACTTTGGATTTGAAAAAGATGCCAATTTTTTGAACTGAGCAATTAGAGGATTCGGAACTTGGTTTATCGGTAAGTACAATCGATTGGCGAGAACGATGTCTAACGCCTTAGGTTTGTCTGGGATGGCAGCGCTTGTGTTCACAGTTCGTTCCCATGGCTTGATTGATGCGCCATCTTCACTATTATTTCGATGGTCCACTCTGCTTTCGAGAAGTAATTCTATTTTCTCAATAGATAATCGTCCCGTCGACGCTAACACCTCCCATTGATCAGGGTATGGTGTAAAAGAGTGATCGACAAACACTGAGTTTCCATTTAAACGAGCTTGTTTTTGTAACGGCAAAGCAATCAGATTCCCAATTCCCCCGATAGGTAGCACGTCTTGATTGGGGAATAGGCGGTCATAGGAATCAAATGACAAAGCACCATGAATTTTCATGGCTTCATCAAGTAAATAGAACCCTAACTGCCGAGCTACTTTTGCATCAGTCGCCTGTGTAAAGAAAATCCATACATGTGCCCCCTGACCTGAGCGAGATCGTTCTAATAAACAATCGATGCCTTTTAGTTTGCACACTTCGACATACGCAAGAGAGGCTTCTTGCCAATCACTTTTATCGAAATCAACCGCTAGTAACCAACAGGTGTTATTCGCCAGCATAGGATACAAACCAACCACCTCTTTGCCAGTAAGGTGGGCATACATAGTATCGTCACCTAACGGCTTGAATGCTTGGTTGGGGCACTCCAAACACTTTACTTTAGGTTTACCGCATACACCTTGATGCCACTCGTTTTCGCAAGCAATCGCATAACCACTTCTGCCTTGTTGGTTCTGCCACCTATGCGCATAGCATTGAGTATTGCCTTTAAAATAACTCTGATAGATAGACAGTTTTTGCTGAGGTGACATTTCACATGCAGCTTCCTTTTCAATCGCTCCTTGCGTCAATAGACGCTGCTTCTGCTGTTCAAGTTGAGCCAGATCCTTTTTCAGCTCATGAATCTTTTGTTCAATTAGCTCAAGCTCATCCATATCTAGCCCCGACAATTACATCACTTTCATGCAGTTAATAACCGATTGTATAAAAGACAATACGAAAACAAAGGCACAATTCACAACCTATCTAACATATTTATAAAGCATTCTTGCCTAAAATCAGTACATACCGTCGCTAAATTGAGAGTTATTCACGTTTTGATGCAGCTTCAACATGTGCCTTTCGGCTTAAGAATCCAAGATCAGACATTCGTTGATGTCGCTGATGTTGTGCGAGGGAAGAATTGCGGCTGTATATGCCCTTCTTGCCACACACCACTGATTGCGAGACAAGGTGAAGAAAAGCAATGGCACTTTGCTCATGCGAGCCGTAAGGTTGAAGGAACTGACAAAGAATGTGATTTTTCTTTTTTTGTTTCTGTGCGCATGATGGCGAGACAAGTGATAGAAACGGGTATATCTATTGTTCTTCCTGAGTACAGAAGTTCTCTTACAAAACAAGCGAAAGGAAAGTGTTTCACAGAAGATTTTTTGGTTGCTAAGTCATCCACCATCTTACTTGATAGCGTCGATAAAGAAGCGTTATTTGAGAAATGTATTGTGGATGTAATGGGCAGAGTCGGTGAGTTCATCTTTGTTATTTATTTCACCCACCCAAACCGTCCACTTCCAAGTGAGTTGCTCACACCACATAACAGGCAATGCGGTGTGCTCGAAATCAAGTTGGATGATACACATCATCTATTTACACGCGATAAAGTGTCAGGGACTCGGCAACTGGACAGACTAAAAGGTTACCTTCAAAACGATGTCGAATCTAAAGTGTGGGTATTTCATCCGCGCTACGCTCAGTTGGAACAAGAAGCGACTGAGCGATTATCCTTAAAGGCATCTCAGTACACACCACCACCTACTCCGAGCTTTCGTAATGACCAATATCGTCATCGCAACCAGAGGAATGTCAACCTTCACAGCTCCGACTCATGGCAATCAACAACGAAAGCTATCCCGCCTACACCTATACCAAAACGTTCAGCTCAATTTGAGTGCATCATGTGTCAATGCCAGTGGCAAGTTACGCTACCTAGTACACCAATCTGCCCTCAATGCCATAGCCACCTATACGCTAGCGAGGTCTCTTCAAGATAAGCACCACATCAATTGTTCATTTTATTCTTCTGTTCATTTTTTATGAACAAACAAAAAAATTGAACACCGCTAAACACTATTTCACGACATTACCTCCAAGTATCAATGTTTGTTTCACCAGACCCGCTTCTGAATCTAGCACTGGGAATAGCATTGAATACGGTACTGTCCAAGCCGTATTAGCAACTAATACAACAGCTCTCTTGGGGTTTAGTTTGGAAACTTGTCCAATATACTCTTGGTTGTCTCGACTACTGATAAAGCCCACCGTTTGACCGATAGACAGCTCAGCCTTCGACAGCCCTACAGCTTTATTTGATATTAACTCAGTATCAATGTGATCAAGGTTCAAAAAGTAAAAGGGCAATGACCAACCTTTACCTGTTTCTTTCTCACGGATCTCCACCCGAGTCCTGCCGACTTTCAATATGCTACAAAGCACAGAATGATTTCGTTCAGTACAAAAATATTCCACCTCCATACCTACCGTCATTTTGGCTTTTAAAGCCTTTGCTCTATCTGGATCTTCTAAAACTTTCTCTATGGCTGATTTGATCCGAAATAGTTCAAAGTCACTCGCTTTTTCTAGCTCTTCAAAAACTTGCTGGATATTCATAATATTCCTTAGGATGTTTAAAAATCGAGACCTCACCAATTCTGCCATAACATGACGCAGCTTTTTACCTTGTTGTTTTGATTATTCAATTTCAGATAAACAATAAAATCAACAATAACAATCACTTAAGCCTTACTATCAAAATAAACACTTGATAACGTCGTTGGTTATACTGAGTATGAATCACTCACCATATACTCATCACCGCGACTACCCCCCCACCACACATAATCATGCGCACACCAACATACACACTTTTACGCGCATAAAAATGTCAAACAAAGCATTTTAATGCGCGTTAAAATGTTTATCCTTGCATTTTATCGCGCATTTTTATGTAATGAATATCGAACATGAAATCGCTATCACTGAGGTGGCTAGATGAAACGAACACTGCTTGAAAACCTACTCACCTGGAAAGGCAAGCCAACCAGGAAGCCTTTACTGATTGACGGTGCTAGACAAACTGGCAAAACATTCTTATTGCAGGAACTGTTAGGAAGTACATTCGAAAATGTCCTAAGGATCGATTTCTTAGAAAGCCCTGAGTTAATGGAAGCTTTTTCTGGCTCTCTAAATCCTGATGACATCATCACCAATATTGAACTCTTAACAGGGCAAACCTTCGAACCATCTACAGATCTACTTATTTTAGATGAAATTGGTGAATGCCCTAGAGCGGTTACCGCACTTAAATACTTTGCAGAAAAGGCTCCCAAAGCTTATGTTGCTGCAAGTGGTTCCAATATTGGATTGCTCACCTCTTTCCCTGTTGGAAAAGTTGAACAGCACAACTTAAGACCACTGACTTTCAGGGAGTTTTTGTGGGCATCTGGAGAGAAAGCTCTTCAAAAAGCGTTTGACCAAAAGCTGAGTTCTTCTGCGGCTCATTCCAAGCTAATCGAGCTGCTAACCGATTATTACTTCGTTGGCGGCATGCCTGAAGCCGTAAACTCGTGGTTCGAAAACTCTCAACTCAGTATCATTGACCGAATTGAAGCCGTCTCTGAAGTCCATCGAAACTTAATTGAAGGCTACATGCGTGATTTCGGAAAATACTCTGGAAAAGTGGATGCGCAACTCATCGAATCTGTATTTAGAAGCATCCCAGCCCAGTTATCTTCGGTATTCGATGACTCCGTTAAACGGTTCAAATTCAAAGGCGTTCACGAACGCAAATCTCGATATGCTGAATATGAAAGTGCGATCACATGGCTTCACAAGTGTCGACTTGCGCTAAAGAATCATCCTATTGAAGGACAACCTCGTTCTCCTTTAGCTGCTTATCAGAAGGAAAATGCAGTTAAATTATTTCTATTTGATGTAGGTCTGTTGAACCATATGCTCGGCACGGGTTACCGTGAAATCAAACAGCAAGGCTATGAATACAAGGGATATGTCGCAGAAAACTATGTTCAACAGGAAATCGCCGCACTAGGTATTGAACCAAGTTTCTCTTGGGGAGACGCAAGGGCTGAGATAGAGTTCATCATCGCTGATGACCTAGGCCGTATTGTGCCTGTAGAAGTAAAGAGCGGTAAGCGAACCCGAGCAAAATCATTGCAGTCTTACATCGAAAAGTGCAAGCCCCACAAGACGATCAAACTTACAGGCACTCAAGGCTCTTCAGCAACAGAAAAAGAACACATAGTGATGCCACTTTACTACACTGAATACTTACTTGATCACCTAAGAGATCTAGATAAAAGCTAAGTGAGTAAGAGCATACTCATTAATACCGAAGAATCCATGATATGGGCAATATTTGGCTCATATCATTTAAACAAAGTGTTCAAACCTTTGGGTCTAAGAGTTGGTCTGATACTGTCCTCATCTAGTATGCTAAACTCATTGCTCGACAGTAATAAATCACCTGTTGATGAATAACCATTACATGTAGTTTTAAGATTATTTTGCTATGATTAACACTGGCTTTAATAGCAAAAAGTTATATTTGGACGGGGGTTCAGTTCCTTTTGCAGTAGGAAATTGATGTAACATTTGATGCTACACCAAATTGGTAACACCAAGCTAATTACCTGAATTTTAAAATATTGACACATTGGTTCAACTCCCGCCAGCCCAAACGTTTGGAAAGGGCCAACTCGAAAGAGTTGGCCCTTTTTGTTTGTCTAAGGGTTATTTATTAGTAGATAATTCAATAAGCAACAAACACTTAGCATCACTAGCGTCAATATCCAAAAACAAACACTCAACAAAAGCCACACATTCCATTGCTGAAACGTGTGGCCGTTTAGAACTGTTCTATTTCGATTTTAATAAGTTGAGGCGTTACTCCATCTCACCTAGTACGTAATCTTCATCACTGCTGACTACCGCGCCGTGCTTTAGGAAGTTCTTACCTAAAATCATGCTGTACTCGAAGCGTGAACGATCTTGAAGGTTTACTCTCACCTTCTTCTCTAGGTCGCCTAGCTTAACGTTCATCTCTACCACAGGGCGAATGTTCACCTTCTCGCCTTTCTTGGCTTTAATGCGCATTACATCAATCACTGGCTTAGTGAACTCTTGCTTATCGCCTTGGTTGTTTTGATAAGTAAAGGTCACCATGTCTTGGCCATCTTTCTTAAATCTCTTGATGTTCACCGCATTCATTGAGCTTACATCAGCGCCTGTGTCTAGCTTGGCAGGGAATGTCATGCCGTTCACTTCAACGACTTCAATGTGTCCTACTTTAAACAGAGGCTCAGCTTTCAATAGATAGTCAGAACGCGTGTTTACGTAAACGCCCTCTTTCGCCATCTTCTTACCTAGAATGAAGTAGGCTTCTTTTTCATTGCTGTTTAGCACATCGATAGCAAACTCTTGTGTGCGAACCTTGCCAGATGCCGAGAACTCACCACTTACAACTGGGCGACTATCATCTCCGACTTTAAGCTTTTTAATGATTGGTTTTGTGACCTTCTGCTGTTCGCCATTCGCGTCAGTTAGGTAAAGCTCAACGGATTCATCTTTACCCTTGCCGACAATCTCAAAGCTGTCGACCTTCAACAGAGGCGTGTTTACCGTGAAAGAAGCCACAGCCTTAAGCGGAAAATCATCAAGTGTGATGTCCTCTTCCGGTGAGATAATCATAGGCTCACCAGACTCCGCCACATCACTAAAGCTCTCTGAACCTTCTGATAAAATGTTTTCAGCGCTGGTATCTATCATGAAGAGTTCGCTAGCTGTGTTGGTTCCCAATCTTAGCTGTGAGCTGCTGCTTGAACGGTCACGTAAGTATACGAGAACATCTTTAGTCGTGTTCTCATCAAGTTGAACTGGTACATACACTAATGGTCTCTTGTTACCGCTCACACTTAACATACGAACCAGTGGCAATGTCATCTCTTTCTGTTTGCCATCGTTATCGAACATATCAAACGTCACTTGTTTGTTCTTTTTGTCTACGTCGATATTTTTTGCATGCAAAATACTGTAGCGGTTCTTTAACGAGAAGGTCGCGTTCATCGCCATGCCCGAGATAGACACTACCTCTTTACGGCCTACCACCGTCGCGTTCTCTTGCTCTTGCAAATAATCGTAGCCAGCAAAGACTAATGCGTTATCTGCAAGGAAGGTTTTGCCAATCAATACAGGCGCGGAGAAGTGACTTCTGTCTGTCAGGTTAACATCAGTTTTTAGCTCTTGGTCTGCAATGGTCAGCGACATTTTAATCGTCGGGCGAAGCAGAGGTGTGCTGCTAGTGCGGCTGCGGATCATGCTGACACGCTCTAGTGGCGCCTCAACCAATACCATCTCACCAGTACGTGGGTTTTGAACTTTAAAAGAGACCACAGCTTGGTATTTCGCAAAAGTGCTGCCATCCCAATCGTCATATTCAACGTCGCTATTGTTCAGCACATCTTCAGTCAATGCAGACATCAACTCTTTGTCTTTGAGGTTCTTATAGTCGGCATGTGTGCTTTTTACATGGATGTCTTCTGCATGCATGGAGGTGGTTTCGGCACCGGTGTCGATTTTGCCAATGAAAGGAACATCTTTAAGCCCTTGAACGCTAGAGAGGTACACATTCTCAGTACGGCCTAATACCGCCTTGCCATCAAGTTCGTAAGTAGGGTTTTGAGTCGTGTGCGAAGTGTCTGTTGCCAAAGCACATTGTGAAAAAAGTAGCGTACTTAGAAGAGTTAGAGCCAAAGGTATCTTTTTCATTAGTTGGTCCATTGTGATCAATTCACTAATAATACTGGTGTTTTGGCGAAGAGTTCCCCTACCAGCACAGGTTCTCACATAACGTTAACGCTATGAGTTTTTCAATGACAAACCGATGACTTTACAGAGCAATACGTCATCAATTTTTGACTAAGGTGCACCCAATCACCTTTTGAGTACTCAGTGTTCTTTTGGAGAAACGACTATAAAATCAGCCAACGACATAGGTTGGTCTTAGCGATTCAGAATACACCTTAAACGAGCTTAACTTGCTAAAACAAAAACGATTCTAGATAAACATAGCACTAAAAAGTGCCTACGGTTTTCTTTGCGCAGATAGCCCGAGCTTTTTCTGCGTCCCCGCTTTTATTCTGATTAAAACATTGGCGATAAGATTCGACATAGCGCTCAAATAACACCTTGGCTTCAGGTTGTGGTTTAGAGAGCAGTTGGTTAACGAACTTTCTTGAGCCGACCTCAAAATGCTGAGTATCAATTGGGGAATTCCAATCCCCTCCCCAGATCATAAATCCGTGATGGGCAAACAGCTCCACCACATCTTCCGCCATGCCTCGGCGTTCAATGTCGTTACGAGCACGAAAGCGAGTTCTATTCACGTAGCTGGTTGCCGATTGCGATGGCTTTACCGTGATGGTTCCGTTGCTATCGAACGCTAAGAAGGGGTTTTGAACTGGATTGATATCGATTGCCACACCGTAAGCATGCTTCGACCAACCTCCTCCGCCAGTGATAGGCCGAGCATTAAACGCGCTACTGTTATTGGCTTCCATCGAGGCATTATCATCACCGTTAAACTCACGCATTAAGCGCGCAGAATGCAGTGGGAAGTTACGCTGTTTGAGCACTAAAAAGATTTGTTCAACAGAAGGGGCGATAACATCAAGCACAATCATATTTCCCTGCTGCGTTTCGCCCTTAAAGTTAACGAAATCAAAGTCCACTTTGGATAGGCGATCACAGCCAACAGGAGATCCACTATTCAATACCTTGTTCTTTTTCATCATGTCGCATTGCCACTGAGAGACAGGGGCAACTTGGCCGTAACTCGTCGCACTGATCAAGGTTACCAGCAAGCCAACAATTAAACGTTTCATATCAAGGCTCAAAAACAGTAAGAGTAAAAAGACAGGAAGTGGAAAATAACACACTCAACCTAACAGAGCGCATACTTTGCTAGTGCGTTTTGTTCCAATAAACGATTTCGCGAACTCGACCATTCTGATCCTTATCCGCCTTTCCGCCAATCTCAGAAAGTTCAGGCAAGCACGACAATGTTGGAACGTGATAAGCAATCAGCATCAATATGAATGCGTCATAAATATCATCTATCGCGACATCTTTACGCTTGGTGTTTGAGATTGCTAACGCCACACCCTCACACCATTGTGGGGCGAGTTGCTGAATAATCGAAAGCCTTTCCTCTTTGCCCTCTTGAGTTCGCTTAGAAAAGGTCAGCGGTTCTCCTTTTAAGGCAGCGAATACCACCTCAGGGTGAGATTCTCTGATCGACAAACTTGGGTGATCATCGATGAGTTTATCTAGCTCTCGGATTTTAGGAACAATCCCCCAAGTTTGCTTAGAGAACTTCTTACCAAGCTGCTGCACATTGGCATTACACGCCGTAATGTAATCGGTTTGGTAAACCGCCTCACGACACGGAACAGGAAACACTGAAGAACCACGTTTGCTGGTTAGAAAACGCCTTGCAGCTTTGTCGCACAAGCGATCTGGAGTTTGTGCGTCACTAAAACCAATCGGCATATCGATAAGCGCCGTTGAACCGATAAGATCACTCGCTAGCTCATCAAGTGCCTTTACTACTTTGAAAACTGGCGCCTGATCATCAGAGACAATCCAAGCGATCCAACCCGCCTTACAGCCATCAATTCCGATGTATTTCATTGTTATCTCAAGTTACGTATACATGTAATCTACGTACTGTCGCTAACTATCGGCTCTGGATCAACTTAACTCCGGAATATATACCAACAATGATACTCAGCACAGAAAAAACACCCGCTAGAGAGAGCACAGGCATAGCCACAAGAAGTTGAGTGTCATTCCCTCCTCCTGCCATCACGGCCCCAAACCCCATAAGTACACCAGCAATTAAATGTTTACCAAACCGACGTATCGGGCTAAACCTCAATGAAAAAGATCCTGTAAATAGTGCAGCACTGATCATTCCAACCAATAGTGAGGTCATCAATATAAAACGCTCACTACTCGGCCAGTCTTCTGTCTTCCCATGCCAAATTGAAGTACCCATAGATTTCAGCAAACCACTTGGCGTCCAATGCGGTTCATACAAGAATACGAAGCCGGCCATCAACCCAATACCCAGCATTGAAAACCACAGCTTACGATTGACCGAGTTCATAAAGTAACAACTCACCACAATTGTGAGCGAGATACTTCCAAGGAATACGTATCTGGAAAAGTCGGACAGTACCAACCTAGAGCCTTTCAACTCCAAAGGCAAAACCGGAGCAAACACCAGCCAAGCAACAAACCAACCGAATACAGTAGCCAACATAACCACTTCGCCGCGCGCTAACCTGCTCACTGTAGAAACCCCACAGCCACTGTTGATTGCCGCGCCAATACCAAATAGAAAGCCACCAAGCAGTGAGAACAAACTCGGCCAAAAAGCTATGGACAACTGGCGCCCCTCAATCACTGAACCTAACCCCATTGATACCCAAGCCAGCGATCCACTAAAAACAATCGCAACGATGAACATTGGTGATCCTTTTATCGCCTCTTTTACTCCTCTCACCATACAAAGGCCTGTGGTTTGGGCGAGATATCCCAATAAGAAAATGCAGAGCAAAGCGAGAATAAACAACATACATAGCCTCCAGATTGCATTGATTTTGCTGTCGTCGTTCGTTAAATATAGTAAGAACGTAAAATTCCAAGGTAAGAATATGAACCACATGCTGGTTAACTGGTATAAGTGCAAGCACCCTGAGTACTTGGGTATCAACACAACTAACGAACTTTCTGCCGCGGAATTACAGCGTCTAGCGGCTCAAATTCTGCAGCCTATAGAACGAGAATTTGGAAAACTAACGGTTACCTACGGCTACACCAGCCACTCTTTACTTCGTTGGATATTAAAGAATAGCCCTGGTGACATGGCTTCAGACATTGACCAACACGCTTCCATGGAACTCAACAGCAAAGGCAAGCGTATTTGTAAACGCGATGGAGCAGCCTGCGATTTCTATATTGAAGGCTATGAAACCCGAATGGATGAAGTCGCAAAATACATTTGCACTCACCTAGCGTTCGACCGCCTCTACTTTTATGGAAAGAACAAACCGATTCACATCAGTATTGGCCCAGAAAACAACCGATATGCGCTGATTCGGCAAGCACGAAGTGATGGGCTTCGCGTAAATATGAAAAGTGCAAACGGCAGCGCCACACAGACCTTATTCGATGACTTATAATCGAGAAAACACCGGAGAGGACAAGGAATGAACGAAGAACTGTTTGCTGAGTTGGTAGCACAAATCAAAGTGGGGAAACAATTGCCGGATGCCGTTTACCTTCATAGAGATGCCTTCAATGCCCTTCCAAATGTTCTTACACAATTCATTCCTGCCGTTGCAAAAGCCGTTAGCTTAGAAGACGACAACTGGAACCTAGTTAAGCTATTCAAGAAAGAGTTCCGCTTATCCCTACTTCACTACCCTGACTTTTACACCGATTCTTATCCGGCTTTAAAACAGAGCTTAAACGTCGACCTCTCTAAACTCAGCCATAAAATCATGAGCTACGAAGGCTCTGATAACCCTCCGATTTTGCACCGCAAAGAGACCATGATTCAGCCCGACAGCGACCACTTCGAACACTTCACCTCTCTTACACAAGAAGGTGAAAATGCAGGGCTTTATGAGAACAGCCGCGTCATTGGATTTAAGCGCTCCTGGGAGAACTTGATTGCACGCCATGGCTACGAGCTTGTCGATGGCCGCCTATTTCGTAGCTCTGCAATCTCGCATGTGGAAGACGCAGGCATAGACAGGCACAAAACTGCATTAGTACGACATGAGTTGTCTGCACCGATGAAAACATTGGTAAAGCATGGTTATTTGGAAGGCTCCTATTCTATTTTCGACTACGGTTGCGGCCGAGGTGACGACTTAAGAGAGCTTGAAGCGCACGGTTTAGATGTGCTTGGTTGGGACCCTAACTTTCAACCGGACAACGACAAGGTTAATTCCAGCATCGTTAACTTAGGCTTTGTACTTAACGTTATTGAAGATCAAGATGAACGGTTAGAGGCTCTATTAGGAGCATGGGAATTAGCAGACAAGTTCTTGGTGGTGTCTGTGATGCTGGCGAACGAGAACTACATTGCACAGTTCAAACCTTATAAAGATGGGGTGATCACCTCACGTAATACCTTTCAAAAGTACTACGCGCAATCTGAAATAAAAGCATACATAGAAAGAAGCCTTCAAGAAGACGCCATTACCGTCGCGCCCGGTATTTTCTATATATTCAAAGACAAACTTGAAGAACAGCAATACCTACAAAGTAAATACAAACGACACCATAAATGGCAGCAACTGACCTCGCCAGAACCTATCGAGGCAAAAGATAAAGCCAAGCTACTTATCACTCAGCATCAAGACTTGTTCAACAGCTTTTGGAATACCTGCTTAGAGCTAGGCCGTATTCCTGCCAATGATGAATTTGTACAATCCGAAAAAATCCGAGAGTTAATCGGTTCACACAAAAAAGTGTTCAACCTGCTGCAAGAAATGTTCGATACCCAAGAGTTTGAGCAAGCAGAAAAGAGCAGAAAGGAAGACTTGTTACTGTACTTTGCAATGGGGCTGTTTGAGAAAAGAAAGCCTTACACTCAGCAGCCTGAGCCCCTAAAGCGCGATATCAAAGCCTTGTTTGATGACTACAAAACTGCCACTAACTTGGCTGCCGAGCTGCTGTTCGCGATTGCCGACACCGACTTAATCCAGAAGCAGTGTGAGAAAGCACATAACCAGTTACCAGCCAGCCTTCTAAATGAAGGGCACTCATTGATTTTGCATCGAGACTTTATTGATGATTTGCCATTACTGCTGCGAGTCTACGTAGGCGCGGGGCTACAAATGTATGGTGAGCTAGATGAAGAGATAGACCTTATCAAAATTCATATCGCATCCGGTAAGCTCACCCTAACCGCATATGACGACTTTGAAAAATCGGTTCCTTTCTTAGTCGAGCGCATAAAAATCAAGATGGCCGAGCAAGACATCGACTTCTTCGATTATGTTAATGAAGATCGCAGGCCACCATTGCTGAATAAGCACCTTTACATGCCAACCGAACACGAGAACTATAAGAAACAACAGAGCTTCGACAAACGATTGGCGAAGCTCATGGAGCTTGAACCAACCGAAGAAACACAGATGATAAGAGCAGAATTTGAGGTGCTTTTAGGGAAGGAACACAAAAAAATCAAAGGGTTTACGCTAAGTTCAAAATAGCGTTTTTTTAATAATATAAAAACCTATGGTTGCCATAGAATTCTGACCTACATACCTGTAAGATATTCAGCCTATTTTGGCATACCTATGTAATAATTCGCATAGATAAGACTAATGCATAACAAACTAAAAGCTTAGTTTGTCAAAATATGACATACCAACTATGGTTTATGTCATAGGCAAATAACATAACTTAGAGTTCACTATGCAAAATCAAGATTCAGGCTATTGCTATTCATTTCCAGCTGTCAGAGGTATTCAAGCAGGACGTCCATTTTACATTGCGACATGCCCTCTTCGAATCATCCCAAAGATTTTCAGTTATAACGAAGATGATGTTCCACCAGAGCTTAGAGCTCAAAGAACATTAAACAAGACTCGCATACCTGAAATGGTCAGATACCTACTCGACAACCCTAAAGAGTACGTATTCTCAGCATTAACAGCATCGGTTGGAGTTGATATATCTTTCCACGATCATGAAGGTGCGCCTAATTTAGGTACACTTCAAATCCCAATGGATGCGCAGATTCTAATTAACGATGGGCAACACCGCCGTAAAGCGATAGAAGAAGCACTAAGAGAGAATCCAGACCTTGGGCAAGACAACATTCCAGTATTGTTTTTCATCGATGAAGGTTTAGGTAGAAGCCAACAAATGTTTGCTGACTTAAACAAATACGCAGTAAAACCCAGTCCATCTCTTGGCACTCTCTACGATCACCGAGACGAAAGCTCTGAATTAGCGCGTGAATTAGCAGCTAAAGTGAAGCCATTTATCGGAATGACTGAAATGGAAAAATCCAACATCAGTCCAAAGTCGAACAAACTCTTTACTTTAAGCAGTATTAAACAATCAACACGAGCACTTTTAAGTAAAGGCCCTAAAGATGGTTTCACTGAAGAAGAGAAGCTGTTAGCGTCTGAGTTTTGGGAAGAGGTCACCCGCCATATTAAAGATTGGCAAATGGTGATCGACAAACAAGTATCCCCTGCACAGCTTCGCCAAGAATACATCCACGCACATGGTGTCGGGCTGCATGCGATTGGCGTCTTGGGTAAACACCTGTTGTGCCAAGAACCAAAACAATGGAAAGAAAAGCTCCAGTTACTAGGGAAAGTTAATTGGTTGAAAACCAATCCTGAATGGATAAAGCGTAGCATGAATCACGGCAAGTTGAGTAAATCAAACATCAACATTCAGCTCACGGCAAACGCACTTAAAATTGAACTTGGGTTACCACTAACCCCAGAAGAAAAAGCTCTAGAGAAGCAGTTATCATGATACACGAGCTAAAATTGGCAGAAGATCTCGCCGAAGAATACCAAGAATTCATCAACGCTGAAGAGTTCGCAAATAATAAACTCAGCTACTATGTTGCTGACGTTCAACGCGTCTATTGTGCAGACAACCGCCCATGGGTAATTGGCTACAGTGGTGGTAAAGACTCCTCCGCTATCATGTCTTTAATCTATATGGCACTACTTGGCCTAGAAAAAGAACAACGCCACAAACCCGTATTTGTCGTTTCATCAGACACACTGGTTGAGACACCTGTTGTTGTTAACCACATTAAAGACTCCTTAGCTGCGATACAAAAAGGAGCCAAGCGCGACGACTTGCCAATCAGCTGTCACAAAGTGGTACCTGAGTCAGACCAAACGTTTTGGTCAAGTCTTCTTGGTAAAGGCTACCCAGCACCGACACGTTCATTTCGCTGGTGTACAGAGCGAATGAAGATCGACCCGGTTAGTGACTTCATTAAAAGCAAAGTATCTCAATTTGATGAGGTGATTGTTGTATTGGGCTCACGTAGCCAAGAAAGTGCCTCGCGTGCTCAGGTTATCGCTAAACACAAAATTGATGGCTCTCGTCTAGCTCGCCATACAACGCTAGCCAATGCATTCATTTACACCCCTATTGATACATGGGCTGTTGATGATGTTTGGAAGATCTTGCGTTTATGTCACCTAGAGACAAAAGAAACGCCACTAGGTACTAGAAACATCTGGAAAGATGACTATGACCTAGAATGGGAAAACCCATGGGGCGGTAAAAACCTAGTACTTTGGAATCTATATAAAGACTCTTCAGGCCAAGGTGAATGTCCAATGGTGATTGACGAAACTACCCCCTCTTGTGGTAACTCTCGTTTTGGTTGCTGGACATGCACCGTAGTAACCAAAGACCGAGCGATGGAAAGCCTTATCCAAAACGGCGAAGAGTGGATGGCACCTCTTCTTGAGTTCCGCAATAAGTTAGCAATGACGACAGATCCAGCTAACAAAGCAGAGTTCAGAAACCATAAACGTCGTACTGGTCGCGTAAGTTACCAATACGCAAAAGAAGGCGAAGATATTGCTAGCGAACGTAAACACGTTCCGGGTCCTTACTGGCTTAAATACCGCCGCCAATGGCTCCGTGAATTGCTAGAGCTAGATAATAAATTTAAAGCTGAAGGGCGAGAGATTGAGTTAATCACTGTGCCAGAGCTGCATGCTATTCGCCAAGAATGGATCCATGATCCAAACGAGCCGGATTGGGATGACTCTCTACCAACTATTTTTAAAGACGTTTATGGCTACGACCTTGATTGGGTATATGACGATAACGCAAGTTTTGGTAAAGATGACGCACAGCTGATTCATGAGCTTTGCAATAATTTCGATGTCGAACCTGAAATGATCATGAAGCTGATCGAGCTAGAGGTCTCTATGGAAGGTTTGAGCCGTCGTAGTGGTATCTCGAACAAGATAGCATCGCTATTGAAACGAGACTGGGGAAGCTTGGAAGAAATCAAACAAAAGCATGCTTCACTGCAAAGCAAAGCCGAGTTTGATATTCACCAACAAGAAATTGAGCGCTATAACGAACAGCTTGCTGACCTAGATAAACAGCTTCAAAAAGAGTTTTAAATACTGAAATGTTGATTACAAAACTAACTTTAAACAACTTTCGCGTGTTTCGCGGTGTGCATGAAATTGACTTGCGCCCAGCCCCAGCTCGTTTAAGTAAAAGTGGCCCTATTGAAGGAACCGAACGACCGATTATTTTGTTTGGCGGCTTAAATGGTGCCGGTAAAACATCAATACTGACAGCAGTTCGCTTAGCGCTTTTCGGGCGTCAATCATTTAGCCAAGTTCTGTCAAACGGCGAGTATGTTGATACTCTCTCCGAACTCATCCATAAAGGTGTCGGCCACGGTGGAGTTCAAGATAATGCATCGATCGAGCTTGAGTTTAAGTACAGTCAAAACGGCGAAGAAAACACTTATAAAGTGATTCGCGGCTGGAAACGAGGCAAAAAAGACAACCTTTGCCTTGAGAAAGATGGTATCCAAATTCCAGAGCTAAATTACGAACAGTGCCAAGGTTTTCTTAATGAACTGATTCCCACAGGCATCGCTGACTTATTCTTCTTTGACGGTGAGAAGATTGCCGAATTAGCTGAAGATGAGTCTGGTAGCGTACTCAAAACCGCCGTTCGTCGTTTATTGGGATTAGATGTTATAGCTAAGCTTAAAAGCGATCTGAACATCTTCTTAAAAAAGCAGGGAGCAGGCGCTTTAAGTCAATCCCTAAAAGAAGAAATGAATTCACTAGACGAGCAACGCATTATTCACGAGCGTAACGCTGAAAAGCTGCGTGGTGAAGCAGACATCGTTGATGCTCAAATCGAACTCGTGTCACGCGACATCCTTAGTCTGGAGAATAAGCTTTCTCAAAATGGTGGCGCATGGGCAAAAACCAGAGAAGATGAACAACTAAAAGTTGAAAGCTTGCTGAAAGAAAAAGTGGAGCTTGAGAAACAGATCCGTATGGAGATGGAAACCAACCTTCCATTTTCACTTGCTCCAAAGGCAATGCAAAGACTGCAAACTCAAATCAAGCAAGAGCAGCAGGTTAAGAAGAAACAAAACTTTGGTAATGAGCTAGATTCCTTCCTAGAAACTCTATGCTCAAAATATCCAAGCTTTGATACCGAAATGGCGCAAAATGCAATCGCAGACAGCTTTAAAGCACACGTCGGTGAATTCGATTCAACTGAGCTTCTTTTGGATATCTCCGATCGTCAGTCGAACACCATCGATTACCAGTTATCAAACCTTTCGCAAGATTCTTTTTCTCGCTTTGATAAGGCACGAATACGTCTTAAAAAAGTTGAAGACGAGATCGACCATGCTTCAAACAATATCGCGCGAGCTCCCGAACAAGAGCAGGTACAAGAGTTGTTTACGGATGTTCGAGCATTAGATAAGAAGAAAGAAAAGCTAATTATCGAATATCATGATTTACTTGAAAAAGCTAAGCGTGAGCTTCGACTAGCACTGGAAACAGCTCGTCAAATCCAAAAACTACACGACAAGCACAAAGATCAGTCCAACAAAGATCAAAGCGTTGGCAACGCTCAAAACTCAATCTTATTGCTAGATAAGTTTGGTGAACAGCTAACTAAAGCGCGTGTGAACCAGTTAGAAAATGAGTTCGTTCAATCATACAAAAAGCTTGCTCGTAAAGAAGATTTACAACTCACAGCTTCAATCAACCCAACAACATTCGATGTTGAGTTAGTTGATGAACACGGTATTAAAATCAACCGTAAGGCGATGTCTGCTGGTGAAAAGCAGATCTACGCTATATCAATTCTAGAGGCACTTGGTCGCACGTCTGGTCGTAAGCTGCCAATCATCATTGATACACCATTAGGCCGATTAGATTCGCATCACCGTGATAAGCTGGTAGAGAACTATTTCCCAACCGCAAGCCACCAAGTTGTAATTTTATCTACCGATACAGAGATCGATAGAAACTACACAAGTCTTATCCAAGACGATATTGCTCGTACTTATGAGATCTGTTTCGACGGTACAACTAAGGCTTCAACATTGAAAGACGGTTACTTCTGGAAAGAATCGATTAAGGAGGCTGTTTAATGCTACCTAACCGTATGAACTTAACCCGCTCTACTGAAGAACAGCTCAAAAAGCTAAAGGGGTATACAGGAATCACTCCAAACGTATCGGCACGTATCGCTTTCTTCCGCTCCATCGAAAGTGACTTTCGATACCAAGGACAAGAAGCAAAATTAGATGGGTCACTGGTGTTAGATAAGTACACATGGCTTGGTGAGACCGGTGAAGTGACTGAACTCATGCTGAAATTGTATTACCCAGAGCTTGATACAAAAGAGTACCAACAAGCTTGGGCAGCACACGTTGAAGATGGGATAGCTTCGATTCGAAACCATAAATCTTGTCAAGAGTTTAGCCTCCCACTTTAAGTCAACCAATCGTATTCTAGCTATTGAATTCGCTCTGAATTCAATAGCTAGATTATAATATAAATTACGAAGCCCTATCGGCGTACCGCTAAAACTTATCTAAAAGCTCTTCTTTAAATCGAGTTTGGCTCATTTTTCGGACATTCGATGTATCTTTGTCTACCGTATAGGTACAGATATGATCTTCCAAAATATCCATCTTGCGAGTCAGTGAAACTTCCGGAAACTCTTGGTTAAGGTAAATCAGGTAGTAGTGCTTAATATCTAAGCTTTCATATGAAGAGCTCTCATACGCAGCCTTGATAGAATAGAAATCAGTTACAAGCCTTTCAGATTCATCAATATCAAACTTCTTATCACCGAAAATTGTAGTATAATTTTTAGTGAAAATACTCTTCTTACTACTTGTGGACTTTTCTGGAAAACCCTGTTTGGCATACAACAACTGACCGAATTTAATCATTGTAATGCTATACTCATAGTTAGCATCACCTTTACCTAAGTCTCCAGATTTCCTAACATAGTTAATATTTTTTTCTTTTAAGTATTTTTCTATTTGAATTTGCCTTTCATCAGAAGACTTAAGATCAGCTGGTGAAATTGAGTTTTGACTATTTGTATACTCAGCAATGTTATTGATCTCGCCAGTATTTGACTTCCCAGTCATAAATATTCTTACAAGGACCTCACTATATGGTAAATAGTCCGTTATGTGGTCTTCATGTTGAGAGTTAAAGTTATGAATAGTTCTTACTGTTTGCCCGCCATTTAGAACTTGAAAATTGTCAATTATAATTTTTTGCTTAGTATTCCCATTTATAGATTCAGTTTCAATGCCTTGAGCAACAATTGTAATACCATTGTTATACATGAAAAATTTTGAAGGGTTATCTTTTAGTGTTTCTTTAATATTCTCATTATATTTAGATTTTTGAACAAAACCTCGAACGTTGTCAAATAAAACACCAAAGTCTAGCTTCACATCACTTAACTCTCTATAATTTTCTAAATTATGATTATGCCTCAGGTTTTTATCGTTACATGTAATTCGTACGATTTCACTACTCTTAAGCCTTGCAATATAAGATATTGAAGACGATAAGTCACTTTCACTATATGACATCAAAGCATTATTCGGCAGAACTAAAGTTGCGCTGATTGGCTCAGGCCTGATAGAAACCATTTCAGAAATATCTTTTAAGCAAATAGCATTAACTTCAACGTCAAAAGAATTAGAAATGTTTTTAATATGCGGGTCTGAGAGATCTACTGTAGACATATCATTACTTACAAAGTAGATCCTAGTTTTCCAAACCTCATTAGAGTTGTATAAATCTTTTATCTTCTCTGCATATTCGCGAGGTTTCCCTGAAAAGTGGCTAATATCACCTTCAGCTAAAGCCGTTATGTATTTCAATGATGTTGTAACATCGTTAAGCTTTTGCCTAGAGTCAACACTAAACTTTTCTCTATACTTAAAATTAAATAGGTTTACTATTTTCTCTTCATCATCAATATATACGGCATCAATACCACCATCATCATCCTTACTCCCCATGATGATTTTATTAAAGTTAGTATCCGTTATCAAATCCCTAGCTTCTTCAATATCATTTACACCATAGAGAATATCTAAAATAAAGAAATAAAAACCAAACCTTGCTTGCTCAACTTGATTGCTGATTGATATATCTAAAACTCTTTCAGCTTCCTTATAATAATTAGTAGATTTAATTTTAAGTAATTTAAAATCATTAATATTAGCCATCTGACAACCTTTTAAAGTTAATATATAAAAAATTAAAGAGATTAAGATTTAAACCTCAATCAATAGTAAAGAAATTCTTATCCACCTCGAAAATTTGATAGATTTTGGCAATAGCAACACCGAGGCCATATTGTACTAATAACTCAGTTAACGACTCCCCGTCAATTAGAGTTATAGTCATATTTTGAGCGTCATGTGCGTGCTGAGACGCTTGCTCGGTAAACTTAGATGAAGTAAAGAACACTCCTTTTCGAGCTCCTTTTATCGCCATTGCACCGATAAAATCCCTAATCTCAGAAGGGCTAACTTTATTATCTGCATAACGTTTAGCCTGTATATATATTTTTTCCAAGCCAAGTTTATCTTCATTAATGATACCATCTATACCTTCGTCACCTTTACCTCCGACAACATTCCCTGAAGTGGATTGGTCCCAACCATATCCCATTTTTAATAGCAACTTTACTACTAGAGATTCAAAAAACTCAGGTTCAGATAACTTAATATATTCTAACAACTGCTCACTGACAGATTTAGTATGTGCATTGTAGGCTGAATGTATTTTTTCTTCTGGAAGTTCATCCTTTTTAATCTTATTCTCAGGGACGGCCTCCTTCTTTTCACCATCCCAAACTTGGTATAAAGCGTTTCTTGAGCTAGCTTGTCCATTAACTTGCATAAAAAGCTTTTTTGGGCTGGCGCTTGGAAAATCTATACCATAGCAGTGCTTTCTTATTTTACTTCTGACGACAGCCTGGGGATCTTTAGCACCGAAAGAGTAGTATGATTGAGCAATGATCTTTTTATAAATTTCCTTATGACTTAGTGGTTCTTTCGCTTCACTCAATACTTTTGTTATGGCATCAGTTATCGTCATTTAAAAACCCAAAATAGAAAAAAAATATAAGGCCATTCTATACAAACCCAATAGACATGCACCAAATATTAATAAAAAAGCCCTAAAAGGGCTTTTAAAATCATATATTTAGTGATGCAACTCCCAAAATGCTCTGTCTCTCATAGGGAGTATCTTCTTAGCTCCATCAATATATAAGCTGTAGTGCTTCTCTAGCTTATTGATGGTTTCCATCAGCTTCTCTTGCTCAGCTTTTTCGTTTACACCAAACATGGCTTTTAGCTCTTGCGGGCGAATCTTCGCTACGCGATGAATTACCCAAGTAAGTACATAGCTTGAGTAATCATTCTCACCAGTTTGGAAGTGAGTAATGTCTTGTGTAGAAAGGATCACACCTACCCCGTACTCGCGGCCTTCCTTCAAGATCTTACGTAAGCTTGGGAAGTTCTGAGACATGAAGTTATCGGCTTCATCCACCAAGATCATCTTAGTGATTTGACGGAAATCGCCTTGCACTTCTGGCTTACCTTTCTTCTGCATTTGTGAATAGAACAGATCTAACGTAAGTGCAACGACAAGGTTTTGGATCTCTGATGGGTAACCCGCCAATTCAACCACCGTGATACCATCCACCAAGTCATAAAGGCTCATGCACTTGGTGTGGTCGTCTTCAAAAATCTCTAGCTCATATAAGCTCTCAAGTGCCGCATATAATGAATCTTCATCTGGGTCTGTTTCAATAAACAAGTCCCATACCTGTAAGATTGTCGGAGCTGGTTTTGACCAAGTGCTTGGATCCGCTTTACGGATACCCGCTAACTCATACGCTTCGCCTACTAACTTACGCAAACGCAGTTGCTGTTTTTGCCCTAAACCAAAAGCTTTACCCATGGTTTCAGAGAAGCCACGTGCAGTATGCACTGGCAGCATTGGCGTATCACCAAACAAGCTCAGTGGGTTGTATGGCAGCTTATGAAGGTTAAACTTCTTACCTGCAGTCGCTTGTTGGAACTTGTCGTCTACATAATCGGATTTGTAGTCGAAAATAAGCATACCAATTGGCGCACCGTTTACGTTGTCTGCTTGGTTGCGGTAAAGCTGAGTGATCACCGACTTGGTAAACTGCGTTTTACCCGTACCCATGGTGCCAATAATACCGGTATTGGTATTCATGAATTTAGCAGTATTGGTTGGTTCCCAGTTTAGTGGTGCTTGTGTTAGCGCATTGTGGCCAAATAGCACGTTTAGGTTGCTATTAGACTCGACCTTCATAGGCTCAACTGCTGGCACTACTTGCTCTTCAATGACAGGTTGTTCCGGCTGCACTGATTCTGTCGTTTCAACCTCATCAGATACCACTACTGAAGGCTGTGTCCTAGCCTCTGCGACTTGCTCTAGTCGAGTTTCACCATTCAGCACATATTCACTTGGCACGTGGCAAAGTTTCACGACATCTAATTCGTTCAGCACTTCTTGCAGCGGAGTTTCCACCAAGCCAGGAAGTAGCCCCATTGGTAGGTCGACTTTTAACACACCTTCCATCATTTGGTAGTCGGGTTGTAAACAGCCAGCCCCTTCAAGGTGGCTAACCACAAAGCCCTCCGGGTAGTCTGCGATTTGGCCAAGTGAATAGTCGCCTCTTAGCCACTCTTCTTTGTTAGCAAGTAAGCTATCGAAGTAATCATCTGCAAACACCTTGTATAGGCGATACTTGTCGACTTGCATCAATACTTGGCGCATAAATAGGCCACGGTAAAGCTTGCTCGCTAGGTCATCATTTCCTAGTAAGTCTTGGCTTAAGTAACGCAGTAGCTCTTTCGACTGTTTAACGGCTTTGTTGTAATTCGGCACCGAGCCCGTTTTCACTTCAACAGGTAATAAATACATGTCTTGGTCTTTGAAGCCAACCAGCAACACATCGTCAGAAATTTCGCCTTTCTTGTAACCTTGAACATTACGAGAGAATTCACTGTCAGACATCTTCAGGCCAATGTTGCCCGATACTCGGATCATCTCAGCGACAGACAGCGGCACCCATGTAATGTCTGAGTCATGCACTAGGCTAGTCACAAACTTGTAGGCACCAATCACGCCTTTGCGTTCTTTATTGATGGTTGGCGCACAGGTCATCATTTTAAGGAGCCAATCGCCGTTGAACGCGTTGAACTCATTAATTTGGCCACCATCACCTTGCTTGATGACTTTTTCAAACAAACCGCGCTGCGCAGTAACAGTGATTGCATCGTAGCTAGATGAGCTGGTGTACTGATCTGAATAGTGAATCAATACTACATCTTCATTACTGTGGAAGAAGTCCAACGTCACTTTAGGGTCAATAATAGTCGTCCAGATAGAGCTATCGTATGAACGTTCCAGTAAGCCTTTAAAGTCCTCACTGACTGCTAAGGCAACTGCATTTGCACCGTGATATTGAGTGTTCGCTTTGAGTGCTGGCTTTAATAAAGCACCAACATACTTCGCCATCATTAAGTGTGGGTGATCTTGGTAGTCCGTACCTTTCAATCCAAAGCCCGTAAAGTACGAACCTGATTTACTTTCAGAAGCATCACCTGTTAGTAGGCCATCACATGCAATGCCTGATGCCATGTCTTCTATTGCAATATCTGAGCAATCAACTTTGTCGTTATTACGGAAGAAAGAAAGGTGCGCGTATGACTGGCCATCTTTCTCAGCCTGAGCATTCGTGAACTTACTGTACGTTAGACGGGTGCGAAGGATATCGATAATAGTGTCGGCAACCTCTCGTACTTTACCCTTGTTAAGCTCTAACCACTCTTTTAGCTCATCGTAATTGGCTGTTTCTGCGAATCGGTCAAACGCATTGAACGCTAGCTTATCGTCATACAGGTTAATGTGAATCGATGCTGACTGCTCTTGATTGCTACGGATGTAATCCACCAGCCCCATAAACAGCTCTTCAGCGCTATCTTGGTTCACCGCATTAACGATAATGCTCTTCTCAGAGCCAGTGAACAGTTGGCTAAATGCAGTTTGGAACTCATCGATTTTCTCTTTTACCAGCTTACGAACGAACGTAAGAGAGCTTTTCTCTTGCGGCACACTCTTGATCCAAAACGCGTTCTCTTTCACCTGCTGGTTATAGGAAAACTCATGTTTAGGATGGTAAACATATGGCAGCAAACCTTTTGGCGACAAGCGTTCAAAGGTGACATCAGGAAGCTGAGCAAAGCTCTTATCATCACGAATCGCATCTCTTAGATTGAGGTAATAAGCCAAAATCAGTGGGTGGAAGGGTGAGTAGTACTCTTCACCTTCAGATTGTACCAAACCGATTTTCAACGCTGATTTTTGCTCTTTTGTCAGCATGCTACCCGTTGGGATTGCTTCAAAATACGCTAAGCAAGCATCAACTGTATTTTGGACAAGTGTTGTAAACTCATCGCCCCAAGATGCCAATGATGGTGTGCTACGGCGCTGTTCTAAGTATTCAAAAAGCTCAACGTAAGAAGAGTAAATAGCCTCATCAATCGCTTGAAGGTCATCGAGCTTAATCGAACCAGAATCAGCAATAGAAACAACTTTCTGGTTGATGAACTCTTCTTCCCAACGAAGCAGCTTTAAACGAACACCTGGAACAACAAACTCACTGTTATCGATGCCTACTTTGCCTTTTTGAGAATAAAACTCGCCGTTGTATTCATCTTTGAAAAGCTTGTGATAACGACTTCTATTGATCAATAAAGGTAGGCTCAATGAATCAGTCGCTACTGCACCTTCAACATTAAACTTAAGCTGGTTATCACTCGATTTAACGGCAAAATCTATTTCGTCAGCTTCATTAGCTAACGCTTCAAAATCCACTACGGCGTAATCTGCTGAATCAACAACCTGCTTAGCATCAAGCAGTGAACATGCGCTGCCTTCGTTGGCTCTGATTGGCAGTTTGTTCTCTTCCATGTTCAAGGTTAAACGCTGCTTTGCTGGCGCAGGTTCTACCAAGAAGATGTTTTTGAATGGCTCAATATAGAACTCGCCTTTACGAACCACTAAACAACGGAAGTTATAAACCTCAGATTTATTCTCACGTTTTAGGGCCAAGTTAAAGAACAGTGGCTCGTGCTTGTACGTACCTTTCAAGCTAGCTCGTGTCGTTTTCAGACCGTTAAGTGTGGTAATCACTTCTTCGCTATTAAGCGCTTTTGCTGGCTGGATTTTGAATTGGCTTTTATCAAGATTGCTCGCACCTTGGAAGATCAGCTTCAGTTCAAACTCATTTACATCTTCATCTAATTCGATGATTAAGTGGCGATCACGCATGCCCGCTTTGGTCTCTGCACGGTTACGTGCAGTGATTGTCATGCCATCGCTAGCTTGCTCCTCTTCAAGAACAAGTTGCTGCTGAGCATTGCGCTTTTTCTCTTGTAGGAATGCTTCGAGCTCAACGTCTTTCCATGCATCTGTTTCTGAGAAGTTCTCTTTAATAAATTTCTCGCCGAATGATTTCAAACGGTCTTGAAGCTGACCACCAAAGTGTTCAACTTCAAAAGATAGCTCTTCATAAAGCGCACGGTTGTCTTCTAGGCGCTTTTTAATCTGCTTATTGTTACCTCTCATTTCAGCTACGAGTGGATCTTCAAACATACCCAATTCATTGAAACGCAAGTCACCATCTTCAACGGCTTTGTATAGCGACTCGAACCCAAACATAGTGGCCCCATCCTCCAAGATGGCGTTAAATTGATCATCAAGGAGACAGTGTGACACATCGCGTCCTTTATCTTGCTGATCAATTAATCCTTTCATTGCCGCTTTGATCTTTGATGCGCTCCAAACCTGCCCCACTTGAGCCAAGTCTTCTGCTGAATTTATCAAGGTATCAAGCAAACTGTTGTGGATCACCACTAGTGCGCAACCTTTTAAGTAGCCTGATTGACTCGCCACTTCGTCACGCAGATGAGAGATGTAGTTTTCAGTGAAACCATCAAACTCTGCTGGGTTTTCGCTATGAATCACAGGAACGATTTTACAGCCTGACAGTTCAATGAATGGCAGTTTAATGTCGTTAGTCGCATCAATGCTGCTTTCAGAGTGAGCCGTCATCGCCTGGTACAAGCGCATGCTATTTTCATTATCTGGCGACTTAAACTGATAGCGAAAACCTGCCTTGATGTGTGTTTCAGCATCCGCTAAAAACTGCTCTACGAGAAAGGTCTCAAATTGTTTTACGGACATATACTGCGTCTCCACTATCACTCATGCGCTCTACGTTACCAATGCGCTCATAGAATTTAATTAGTTCTTGTTCTGTTTGTTTATCAACGAAAATGCCACGTTGCTCAAAGGCCGTGATCAGTTCGTGGAAACGGAGTTTGTCCTTTTCTCCAACAACAAGGTTGGTCAATAATATGATGTAGTCTTGATTGAGTACGAGTACTCGACCGCTGCGGCCTCGACTTTGAATGAAGTGAGACGCTAGGTACTTTTCTACCTCTGACACATATTTCTTGTTGATATTGAAACGCTCACCAAAGCTAAACTGCGCGGATGCGAGCTTCATTATGTTACCGAGCCAGTCGAGCGCCAGTTCAGATTCATCTAGAGCCGTGTCTAGATTACGCTGTGACTTAAACGCTCTGGCAAAGTTTTCTAGTTGTTCTTTTAGATGCGTCGATTTCGACTCTTGAATACCGTTCGATATCTCCCACAGGGGTACTTTTTTCGCGTTCTTATCTCCAACACCCGGCTGAAGTAGCTCAAGCATCGTCAGCATAGGAAACAGTCGAGTGGCTGACTCATTAAACAGCTTATAGCCATGGTTCTTAATATGAGTACGCTCATTACTGGCACGCTCATGATCCATAATGAAATAGAGAGGCTTAGCCACTGGCTCTTGACCACTACGCCAATCTGTTAGTGCTAAACTCAACTGCGCAGTGTATGCGAAACCATAAAAAGACAGGAACGACTCTATTTCACTAAGCAGATACTTAGGGCGACTTGCCAAGAATTTCAGGTCGTCACGGAATGCTTTCGAAAGATAAGGTAGATACGGTTTCTCGCTCGCTTGTAATGACGAGTCAGACTTCATTTTTCCACGAAGCGTAGAAAGCATTTCACGTTCAATAAAGTTTAACTTTGCATCAAACTCTTCTACACGCATGTTCTGAAGTAAATTGGTGTACATAGAAGCAACACGTGAATCACCTGCTGCAAATTCACCTTTTTGAGCACGGAACAGAAGGAGTTCAGGGCTCACAGTAAAGATGTCTTTGTTTTCAAAATACATCTCTTTTAGCACTTGCCAAAACTCTTCTTCACCAAGCTTTTCTTCAAACGCACTTTGGCAATCGGCCACAAACTGTTCGTAGCTATAACCTTCTACCTTTTTACGCAGAAGCCCACGTAGAACCAAGCCGATGACAGCATCAAAATCAAAGTCATTACCCTTGGTTCGAATAGGTAAGTAGCTGCTTAGGCTGTTTTTATTTGGCACGCCTTCCGCAGTTTGTGGCAACGATTGATTAAATGGTTGGGTGTAATTATCCATTGTCATTTTATAAACCACTCACTTCGAAATATTCATCATCTTCATTCACGATCTTGTAGCGTTTGTCGTTTTTCAGAATAAACAGAGTATTCTTTTCGTTCGCTACCGTGATGATCTGCTCTATTACTTCATCCAACAAAAGCACCGCATTTTTGTCATGCTTATTCGGACGGTACCCTTGGTTAATTTTTTCCAACAACTCGAGTAAATTAATGCTAATAGGCATAGGTAGAAGCGAATGATCGTCGACTCGAATATGAGCGTTAAATGAGCCTATCTTGCTCACCGCTTGTGTTTTAATCGATGAAAAATCAGGCTTCACTTCAAGTTCAGCCGCCGTTTTAAAGCCGTTGTATTCAGAGACAAAGAATTGGTCTTTATCGAGTGATGGCGAATTGCGGTTACAGTAACGATGCACAGCTGAAATGAGAGTGTCTTTATAGAACTTATTCAGCTCTTTCTTCTGCTTTCCTGAACCATCAAACTCGCGGTGAAGCAGCCAGATGTTTGCGTACTGATCAACCAAAGAGTTATCAAAGTCTGCTTTCAGCTCATTAATGTAATCATTCGCAAATTGCGCTTCGTCTTTCAACAGATAAACCATGCGTAGGTATGAAGCGGCAGTGAGCACATCAAATACACCCAGTGCTTTCACCTGATCTTTAAGTTGTGTAAAGCCTCCATCTTCAATCCCCAGGCCAAATTGAAGAACGAATTCGTCGATTTTACGAGTGTGAATATTGCTTGGGTCAAAGCTTTGAATATGCTCCAAAAGCTCGTTATCTGAACCAGAGAAGAGATTGTCGAATAGGTAGTCATCACCCGCTAAGATCTGGTACACAAAGTCCAGTAGCGCTCGCGCCGTTAGGAACTGATCTTTGATTAAACGAGCTTTCAGAAGTAAAGAAATAATATTCTTCTGCACGGATTCTAGCCCTAACAACGCATAGTTTGCCGTGAGCTTGCTGTGACCTAGCTTTTGGACTTCACTGTCATACAGCGCGTAAAACGGGTTATCTAGCGTTGGCTCTGTTAATCGAGCTAGAAACTTAGCTGCAAAGTCAGAGGTACTAACCTCATGGCCCAGAGTAAATTTCGGGTATTGCTCGAAATCTAAGAAAATATGGTTCGTTGGAATATCGTCCGTTTTGTTTTCCAAGAACGCTTTTATCGAACCTTTAATATCGTCGTGTTGTTCAGCACCTTCCTCAGCATAGTTGCCTAACATTCCGATATTAATGCCAACAACAAGTGGCTTATCATTTCCTTTGAACTGTGAGAATCGCTCATCCAACGCATTAATTGCGGTTTGATTTGGATTAAAGCTGTGTGTCGCATCAAGATGAAATTCATGTGTCGCTTTATGCTTCTGGCTGTATTGGGTCAGGATCTCAGACTTACCGTCACCACTACTGCCACACAAAAAAATGATGTCACTTTTCTTAGAAGACAAAAGCGACTTTTTAAAGTCCACTTCGATGTCTGTAGTGATATACACATGGCTCTTATAGTCGGCCAGAAGGTCTTGATTTTGCTCTCTTTCTGTACTTACCGCATAGGGCGATGATTTAGAAAGTATGCTGAGGGCTTTTTCTAAGTTCAAAGGAATCTCTTCAAAATTGGATTAAACGGACTTTTTTTGTGGAGATAAATAGTATCAAACACGGAAAAGTAACGGTACTCATAACCATAAAAATAGTGGAAATATTCACTCCACCATATGCAACATATCCATACTACTCTTTTTACAACTAACATTACGCCTAGTATTAGAAAAGTATGAAATAAGCGACATTGTTTTACGTAACACTATGCAATAAGACCAGGCGAAGCTGTACTATACCCATGTCAAAATTGTACGTATATTCTGTACACATCAACATGTATCATTTTCAGGCATTAGATAATTGTTATGACAATTAAGTGGGATCAGCTGCTGCGCTTTAAATTAATCGAAGTCGTTGCTTTGTGGGAAGGTCGCGTAACAACCAACCATCTATGTAATTCTTTCAACATAAAACGACAGCAAGCTTCTAGAGATATAAAGGCCTATCAAGAGCAGTTTCAATCACCGCCACTCGTGCACGATCGTAGTATAAAAGGATATCGACTTACTGATCACTTTGCGCCAAAGTTTACGAAAGGCACCCCAAACGAATACTTGTCGCTGCTGCACAAGTACAACAATGACCACGTAGATGGCTTCGACTTGAAAGATCTTGGCTTTGCTGACTCTATTGTCCTCTCAGTACCTGACAGACATATAGCTCCAATAATTGTTCGTCGACTTCTGCAAGCAACACGAGAAAGGCGCAAAGTTGATATTGAGTATGTTTCAATGGATAACCCTGAGGGGCGAAGTCGAAACATCATTCCACACACCATTGTATTTGATGGGTTCCGTTGGCATGTACGAGCATATTGTGAAGAAAGAGCAATGTTCTTAGATTTCGTGTTAAGCCGATTTAGAGGGGAGCCTGAACTGCTCAATGAGTCAGATATTAACATCGAAAACGATGAAGATTGGACAACAGAAGAAACAATTGAAATCATTCCAAATCCACATTTATCACCTGCACAGCAACACATTGTGAAAGTCGATTATGGAATGCATGATTCTCCACTCACAATAAGTTGCCGACGAGCACTGATTAAGTACTTGCTCAAACGCTTAGATGTTTGCGTGGATAACAAGAAACTCTCTTCGACTCCCAAGAAATATCAGCTAGCACTAGCGAACTCTGCAAACATCAAGCGCTGGCTTCTATAGTTGTAAAACTTGAAGTAGCCAGTTCTCATCTACAAGCTCAACCGCAATAAAACATGATGGTTCAAAATTGACAGTTAACACATACACTTACATAGACATCCCATTCAATCTGCGCCACACCTGTTGGTTTTGTGGTGAGCCTTCTAATCACACGGTTGAGTTTCCTAAAACCGCTTCGCTTTTTGCCAAGGTTGGTCATGCGCCGATATCACTGCCAGCGTGTAAAGAGTGCGCGAGTGTGAAATATGCAAAAGACCTGACTTCGATTTGGGCAGTGCGTGACCAGATAAAGCACGCGCTCATTGATAAGTATGCCAAGCACCTAGGTATTGGTGAGAACTGGACTGAGCAAGAGCTGATAGACAGTGAATTTACGGGCTCGACACTTGGCGGCTTTGGGCGCAGCGCTTGGAAGATGTATCAAATCGCCAAACAGCGAGTCGAGTATCAAGGCTGGCCTTTGTCGGTTGATAACACCGCTATTGAGGCCTATGACGAAACCAGTGGCTTTGAATTTGAAGGCACTCGTTATGCTTCAATCCATTCTTGTATCGACTATTTCACCAAGGCTGCAGGCGTAGACAAAGAACTGCTGTCGGAGCTGGTTAATATTGTTTCATCAGAGAGGTTTAGCTACGCACTGAGAATTGCGAAGCTGAATAAGAATGTCTCTAGTACCAAGCGCTTGGCGATCATCGACGAGGTGCTGCAGCAAGAGTCTGAACAACAAGAGATTTTGCTAGAGCAGGCTAATGCGATGTTTAACCCAGATATAGAAGAAGTCTCGGTTGCAGGTTCAACAGCTCCGGTGTTTGCGATTCAATGGGCAATCGCAAACAAGGTAGAAGATTTAGCTCACCTATGTACGCTTGAAGATGACTATTTTGACTATTTTGAACACCTTGGCGGCCCTGCAGCTTTCATGTCTTATAATGGCCTTCAACTCTATTTAGAGGCGCGCCAAGATCCTGAATGGGTAGCAAAAGCCGACCCAAATAAACAGTATTGGTTATCATGAGCCATTACTGGTGAACACGTGTAAGCTCGTTCTGCACGTCTAATACCTATTGTTAGTCATTGTTTTATATAAAGATCTAAAAAAAGGCCTCTAGCACAGTTAATTGTTGCAATTCGGTTAAATAGAGTGAAAACTTCAACTATCTAAAACTATTTAATCGCTGCATCCTTGCAGTGAATAAGGAGTGAATTGTGCTTGCTGTTCTTCGTATTATTTTGGCGACAGTGTTTATTATTTTCACCACTTTATGTGCTTTTGTTTACTGCTTGTTTAGCCCCAAGAACCCTAAGCATGTGTACGTTTTCTGTCGTTGGTTCAATCAACTACAAAAGATAGTTGGTGTAAAACTGGTTCAGCGCGGCCTAGAGAACGCGCCAACACCAGAAAAAAGCGTGTATATATCTAACCACCAAAGCATATTGGACTTTGTTACCGACCCTGGAATGCTAAGACCACGCACCGTTTCTTTAGGAAAGCGCGATTTGTTGGTGGTGCCGTTTTTTGGGCTTCTGTATTGGATCACGGGGAACATTTTGATCAACCGTGAAGACAAGTCGAAAGCGCGCGATACCATTAAACAAGTGGCAGAAGCGATTCATCAACGAGATCTGTCTGTGTGGGTTTACCCTGAAGGAACACGCAGTAAAGGCCGCGGACTATTGCCGTTCAAAACGGGCGCTTTCCGAATGGCAATTGAGGCGGGTGTGCCTATCACCCCTATGTGCACGAGCACCACTCACAACAAAATCGACTTTAACCGATTAAACAACGGCATTGTGATCACCGAGATGCTTGAACCTATTGACGTGTCCGGATACAAACTGAGTGACGCAAGAGAACTGGCGAATCACTGCCATGCGCTAATGGCTGAGAAGATTGCAGAGCTTGATGCCGAAGTCGCTAGATTGGAATCACAACAAAAACCAGAGCTTGATTCAGACCGTTCTTCTACGAGCTAACTCGCAGCGAAAACATTGAGTTATCGCTCAGTTACTTAAAAAGATACTCAACGATCGCAACTCTCATTGTTCTTGTTTTACTTGCTGGCGCTTACCCGCAAAATAAAAACAGGCGTTAACGGCTTTATAGAGCAATGGGAGTAAACGATGGAAGTGATTCACCATGGCGGCAAACATACTGTCACAGGATCTTGTCACGAATTAAGAGATTCAGGCCAAGCGATGCTCATCGATTGTGGCTTGTTTCAAGGTTTAGATCTTCAAGGTAAAAAGCTTCAAGGAGAAGACACTCGCCCTCTCGATATTGAATTTGAAACATCCCACCTCAACGCTCTGCTGCTGACTCATACTCACATTGATCATATTGGCCGATTACCTTGGTTACTCGCCAGTGGGTTTAACCAACCGATTTATTGCACGCAAGCCACCGCTGAACTCGCCCCTTTAATGATTGAGGATGGCTTAAAGCTGCAAGGACTCAGTAATAAACAGTCGAAGCTTATACTCAAAAAGATTCATTCATTAATTGCTCCCAAGCCTTACGGGGAATGGTTTCCTATCACGTCTAAGCAGCAAAACAACGGAAAGGATCATTATAGGCCAAATACTTTGCATACCCGCTTTCAACCCGCTGGGCACATCTTAGGTTCTGCCTATATCGAGATTAAATTACCCAACCAAGAGGTGGTAGTCTTCTCTGGCGATTTGGGCCCAAGTAACACACCACTACTGCCCGATCCTAAGCCACCACAACAAGCCGACTATCTGTTTATCGAATCCACTTATGGCACCAGTACACATGATGATATTGCGACACGAGCAGAGCGCCTCAAAAGCATCATAGATCGTTCGCTACTTGATGGGGGTGTCATCCTAATTCCGGCCTTCAGTATCGGTCGAACACAAGAGTTGCTATTTGATATCGAACACCTGATCTTTGAGCATCAGCTCAGCGCCGATATTCCTATCATTCTCGATTCTCCGATGGCAGAGAAAGTGACACGTTCCTATCGACGCTTTAAAGAACTCTGGGGACAAGAAGCAAAGCAACGGCTAGAACTGAAACGTCACCCGCTTGCATTTGAGCAGTGTATTACTGTTGATGGGCATAGAATGCACAAGAAAATCGTTAATCGCCTTAAGTCGACAGGTGAACCCGCGATTGTGGTCGCAGCTTCTGGAATGTGTCAGGGCGGCAGGATCATGAACTACTTATCCGCCTTGCTTCCCGATAAACGAACTGATGTAATTTTAGCTGGCTATCAAGCGCACGGAACGCTCGGACGAGAGCTGCAACAAGGCGAAATGCAGGTTTCTATTGATAACAAAGACGTTGAGGTTAATGCTCAAATTCATGGCATGTCTCGCTATTCTGCTCATGCTGATAAAGAGGATCTCTACCGATTTATAGAGGGTATCGCGACTCCACCGAAAGAGGTGCATTTGATTCACGGCGAGCCAAATACTCAGTCGGAGTTCGCTCAAGAATTACAAGAGCGAGGGTTCGTAGTTGTTTGAAACAGTCATCAAACTAACAACTTTCACTAAGTAATTCTTAAAGCCGCAATTATCGAATCTTCAAAAAACACAGTTTCTTGTATCTGCTAGATCACACGATGCAGGTGATAGATTCCAATCTACTTATCCCACAACTCCTATATCAGCCGTTTATGCTAGCGGCTTTATATGCTAGCGGCTTTAACCGCTGCTCTTTATTAATTTCGTATTTTATTCGCATCTCAAATCCCCCTTTTTGTATTAATCACTATTTATTCACTTTGCAAAACACCAGAAAACAAAACCAGTTGCATATCAGATTAAATAGGACGATCATCAAATTAGCACTAAGCATTAACAAACCCTCTCTATAACTTGCTTTATGTCACAGTAATCCTAATGCGCAGTTAAATAATTTAACACTTGAGTTACAAGTGAAGTATTGTGTTGTTCGAAAAACAATCATAAGCAAAACTAACAGGGAAAATACTCATGCAGTCATTCGTTGATTTTTTGAATGGAATAATCTGGAGCCCAGTACTTATCTACCTATGTTTAGGTGCAGGTTTGTTCTACTCCATCATGACTCGATTTGTTCAAATCCGTCACTTCTTTGAAATGTGGCGCTTGCTACTATCGGGTAAAAGCTCATCAAAAGGCATCTCGTCTTTCCAAGCTCTAGCCGTTTCGCTATCTGGCCGTGTAGGTACGGGTAACATTGCTGGGGTTGCTGCCGCTATCGGTTTCGGTGGCCCAGGTGCAGTATTCTGGATGTGGGTTGTAGCCTTCTTTGGCGCCGCAACTGCTTACGCAGAATCTACGCTAGCGCAAATCTACAAAGAAGAAGACGAAGGCCAGTTCCGTGGTGGTCCGGCTTACTACATCGAAAAAGCAATGGGGCAGAAGTGGTACGCATGGATCTTCGCAATCGCGACTATTTTTGCTTGTGGTATTTTACTTCCAGGCGTTCAGTCAAACAGTATCGGTAACGCTGTAGAAGCTGCATTTGGCTCAGGTGATATGATTGAAACAGCTGTCGGTACATTCAGTTTCGCTAAAATTTTCACCGGTACTGTTGTTGCTATCATCCTTGCTTTCATCATCTTTGGTGGTGTTAAACGTATTGCGAACTTCACACAAATCGTTGTTCCTTTCATGGCATTGGCGTACATCATCATCGCGTTCGTTATCATTCTGCTAAACATCAGCCAAGTGCCAACTGTTTTCGCAATGATTGTGGGGGATGCATTCACACCTATGGCAGGCTTCGGTGCTGCAATTGGTTGGGGTGTTAAGCGTGGTGTTTACTCAAACGAAGCGGGTCAAGGTACAGGTCCTCACGCGGCAGCAGCTGCAAGTGTTGATCACCCAGCTCAGCAAGGTTTGGTACAAGCGTTTTCTATCTACATCGATACTCTTCTAGTATGTTCTGCTACAGCGTTCATGATCATCATCACTGGTGCTTACAACGTTCACGGCGGCGCAGAAGGTGTGTTCCTTGTTCAGAACTTAGCAGCAAACGTTGGTGCGAATGGTCCTGTATTTACACAGCTTGCTATTGAAAGTGCACTACCAGGCATTGGTAAGCCATTCATCGCATTTGCTCTGTTCTTCTTCGCATTTACAACGATTCTTGCTTACTACTACATCGCAGAAACGAATATTGCTTACCTACGTCGTACCATCAAGATCCCTGGCATGATGTTCGTACTTAAGCTTGTTCTTATCACTGCCGTTTTCTATGGCACAGTGAAAACAGCGAACCTTGCATGGGCAATGGGTGATGTTGGTGTTGGCTTGATGGCATGGTTAAACATCGTGGGTATTCTGATCATCTTCTTCATGTCTAAGCCTGCGCTTAAAGCTCTAGCTGACTACGAAGAACAGCAGAAACAAGGCGTAACTGAGTACACGTTCAACCCTGTAAAACTAGGCATTAAAGGTGCTACTTACTGGGAAGAGAAGTACAAACGTAAAACAGGCAAGTCTCCTGAAACAGAAGCTGCAGACACTAAACCTGTAGAGCAACCTTCAGCTTAAGCTTGTGCCTTAACAAATGGATTGCTTTAGCAAATAGCTCGCTTTAACTCGCGCTATTAATAACGCATAAAAAAGGGGTTAGCCATTTCGGCTAACCCCTTTTGTTTTATTCATAACCAATAAACGGCTTATAACAAACTAACTGTTCCCGAGTTAGAGTATTAAGCAGCGATTTCTTGTGTTGCCAGTTGAGGTGCTTTCTTCTCACCGATAGGCAGAACTGTGCGGCCGTATTCGTTGTTGATTACTTGTGCCATTGCAAAGTAGATAGCTGAAGCGCCACAGAAGATACCTTCAAAACCAGCGATAGTGCCGATCAGTTCGCTACCAGTGAAATCACGAGCGGCTAGCAGGAAGAACAAGATAGTTAGTGAACCGAATACTACTTGCTTCGCTACTGGGTAGCATAGAGAACCGATGAACATGAAGCCAGTGAAGATGCCCCATAGAAGTAGGTACCAACCCATGAATGCCGCAGGGCTTGCTGGTAGCCCCATGTAAGGCATTACAATCAAACCAACCAAAGACAACCAGAATAGGCCGTAAGAAGTAAACGCAGTTGTACCGAACGTGTCACCACGTTTGAAACACATAGTGCCCACGATAACTTGGCTCAAACCACCGTAAAAAATACCCATCGCAAGGATCATTGAATCCATTGGGAAGAAACCTGCGTTGTGGATATTAAGAAGAATAGTGGTCATACCGAAACCCATTAAGCCTAGTGGCGCTGGGTTAGCTAGTTTGGTCGACATTGCGAATTTACCTTATTAAAGTGGTTAATTAAAAAAAATCGATAAAATTTGTAAGAAAATTTTAATTGATAAATTGCTTTTGGGATAATCCAGTTATCGAAAACTAAGGTTGTTGAAATGATCATATGGAAAATTAGTTTCATAAAAAGCTGTATTGATTCATAGAAACTATCAATGAGCAGATTCCCTATCGCGCTATAAAAAAGATGCGAGCGAAAAGAGTCTGTAGATTCGAGTAAGCGGGACAAGAGGAGCAGGTCTCGATTGAAGTTTGTGAGATGCGAAGTATGAAATGCAGAACAGTAGAGAGCTTTTCGTTACTCACATCCCGTATCTATTCACTCACCCGTCATTCCAGAATCGAGGGACGAGGTATCTGGAATCTCATCCCTCATTTTTCATCTTAAATTACGCTTGTTGTGGTTTAGATTCAGAGACTTGAGATTGCACTTTTGAAGAAGCGTTTTTACTCGCATCACGCTTGGCTAGCAGTGTTACAACAACCAACTGAGCGACAAGCGCACCTAACACGACTAACGAGCTGCCAGTAAAACCAGCCACTACAAAGCTCACTAGAGCAATAGAACCGTTCATTAATGCGTAAGGCAGTTGTGTCTTAAAGTGCTCAAACTGATCACAACCTGCCCCTGTCGAAGAGAGAATAGTAGTTTCAGAGAGCGGTGAGCAGTGATCACCAAACAAGCCGCCAGAAAGTACAGCGCCAATCGCTACCAGAAGCGGCGCATCAATCGCGATCGCGGTTGGAATAACTAATGGCATCATTATCGCGAAGGTTCCCCATGAAGAGCCCGTTGCGAATGAGATAATAGCCGACAGCAAGAAGGCTACCGCAGGCACTAACCAGTAAGGGAAACCGCTCTGCGCTTGTTCTGCAATATAAGCCGCCGCACCTAACTCTTTACCAATAGTGCTTAATGCCCAAGCCAGTACCAAGATAATCGCGACGGGCATCATGTTGCCCATGCCTTTTAGGTATACAGAAACACCATCCGAAAGCTTTCTTACGCCGTAGTAAGCCATCAACGAGATCAAGGTAATCGCAGCAAAGAAGTAAGCCGAAGATAATGCTGCTCTGAATGAAGAACCTGCAACCTTTTGGAATGGGAAACCTTGTGGAACTAACATGGCACACAATACCACCAGCATCACTAACAACGGAGCCCAAACAAAAGAGGCCTTTGCATTTTTATGCGAGAAAGGATTAAGTGATTCGCTGTTCATGCCAGTGTTGATTCCCGCTTGGCAATCACGCTCGGCTTTTGCCATCGGTCCAAAGTCTAAGCCTTTAAATGAAACCAAAGGAACGATAAAAATCGCGAGGAATGCGTAGAACTGAAAAGGAATAGCACCGATGAAGGCATCCCAGTCAGACATGTTGACATTCAAAGCCGTGAACTCTTTTTGAATCAGGCTCATGATGTAAACGCCCCAGCCAATAAAAGGAATAAGGATCGCAACTGGCGATGACGTAGAATCGATGATGAATGCTAGCTTCTGTCTAGAAAGTTTCAGTTTATCGAAAAGGGGACGAAAAACAGGGCCAACGATTAAAGGGGTGCCTAAGTCAGAGAAAAATATAACGATTCCACCAAACCATGCCGAGATTTGAGCTTGGCATTTATTGCTTACCCATTGGGTAACACGCTTGGCAAACGCAACACCACCGCCCGATTTCTCCATCAAGGCAACAAAGCCTCCGATGAACACCAACAGCATAATCACGCCAGCGTTGTAGCTATCAGTCAATTGAGGGACTAGGTAACCTTTAACCATGGTACCAAACGTATCAAGCGGATTGAGTTCGCTAAACATGCCAGTCAGCATCGCAACGCCACTTAACACGCCAGCAAAAAGGCCTATCACCACATTCCTTGTCGCCAACGACAACACCAAAGTAATCACAATGGGGATGAGTGACGTGATATCTGTCTGTTCCATAGGTACACCTTAACCCTAAAAATAAAGAATAAATATAATTTAAATTTGAATATAAATTCACAATCACAATTTGTACAGGACTTTATTCTCTAACTGGATAATTAGTCTTTCAATGCGCTTTAACATAGACCAATCGCCCTTCCTAGGTAGCCAAGTTCGAAACAAAAAAAAGCCGAAAGTAGAAACTTTCGGCTTTTGATAATTTATATCGCTACAGCGTAATACTGAACTCGTCGTTTAAACCGCGGTTCCGATATTCAGACTATCAATTACAAGTGATTTCATCCCAGAACCAATTCGACTGAACAGGGCTCTCCCAAACGCCCGGACCATTTTTAGCCACGAAACACTTACCGTTATGTGTCACTTTGTCACCGTTACTTACTTGGCTAACGCCCGCTTGCCATGTGATAAACACCGATGGGGCAACAACGACAGGTGGCTCAGTTACTGGTGGCTCAACTGGTGTTGGGTCCACCGGAGCAGGATCGATAGGTGCAGGATCAACAGGAGCAGGGTCAGTCACTACGGGTGGTGTTGGCTCACCTGCCACTAATTTCCAAGGGCCACCATTGGTAGGGTCATCCCCTTGAGTCCACCATTTCGCTTCGTAAGTCGCACCATTGTGAGTCACTTGATCGCCAGCGTTGTAAACCTTAGTCGCACTCCAACCATTGCCACCAGGATCGGTTCCTGGGTCTACCGGATCAAGCTTATCGACTACCTTTACTTCAGGCCAACTCGCATGAGAGCCATAGAAGTTGGTCACACACTTCTCGTAATCTCCAGCAACCAAGGCCGAGTATGCAGTTTGGAAACCAACAAGCTCACATTCAAACGAGTAGCCTTCTGGACGGTCTGCGTAGTATTTCCAGTTACCATCCCAGTTGGTGTATAGAACATCTGTTGCGCCATTAAGGTTCAAGCTTCCATAAGGCGTTTGTTGCCAACAAGTATTCGCTTCATCCGCTTCTATAGGAATTTCATAATGCGCCGCTAGCCCTTCCCAATAACGAATGCGGTTAACTGGCTGGCCTTTGTCTTTATTCTGTTCACCACACTCAATACCACCGTTGATCACGTTGATGGTAGTACCAAAGCCATAACCAATCCCCGCATCCAATTCTCGTTGAGATGGCGTCCATGTACGGTCGATAACATGCAGCATGGCAGGTTTAGGCGCTTGCGGTGTTAAGAAAAACCAGATAGCTGAAGCTAAGTTCAACCATGAATCAGCCACTAAACCCGGATTATTCAATAGCACTGTCGCATCGCCAGCAAACATCACCTCAGAGAAGGCACCGTAGTTAAAGTGGTAAGAAAGCTGTTTAGCACCACGACCGAAGTAGCCCTGCCCTGCGGCACATGGCCAGCGAGCATTTTGCCAATCGTTCTGACCACAACCAGTGGTGTAGCCTTCTTGACCTTCAGACCACCCCATTTCACGAACATGCACCAGCGCTTGCTGCCACTCTTCGAGAGCTAATGGGTTATCAGAGGTGTTATCTATTGCGATGTGACCGCCCGTCTCTTGAGAGAAGTGAGCAAAAGCGGTGATGATGGATTTCTTACAGATGGCATCAGAATCACGGCCATCAGTGTACTCTCCACAGAACGCAGGGAATTTACCAATCGCACGTAAGAAACGAGTGTAAGTGTATTCTGGTGCCGCCATCTGAGTAAGGAAATCCCATTCAGACTGAGGGAATACACGCTCAACCCGTTTTACATTTTCAGGATTGGTAGGTGAACCGGGCTCAATCGCTTCAACAATGGTGTTCGAACGAGTTTGTAGGGCCTGTGACCAGATCGCATACATAGGATCCGAGGTTTTTGCTTGTTCAGCGGCTTGTAATGCCGACTTTTCAACAAGGTAACCATTCGGGTTTTGCGGATCAGGTTGAATGTTCAAAGACGCATGACTTTGTGCTGCCAAGGTGCAGCCCAGTACAGTCGCCAAATATTTGATTTTTAACATGATGGATTCTCTTATCTGTCCTTAATAAGTCCATCAAAGAGTATGTGGCACGTGGGAAATAGCCTAGCTGTTGCGGTATGAATTTATAAAAAGTGCGAGTGATAGTTTTATGTAGAGTTAAACGTAGCAACACGTCTCATACTTTCTTGAGCTGATATCTAGTTTCCAACTGATTTGGTGTTTAGTTGTCAGCTATAAGCTTTTAATACCCTGAGTCAGAAAGAAAAAGGCCCCGAACAGAGTTCGAGGCTTTTAAGATTTTAATCAACCTTGGTCAAATCTCTAAGAGATTATTCCCACTCGATAGTTGCTGGTGGCTTACCAGAAATATCGTAAACAACACGTGAAATGCCGTTAACTTCGTTGATAATACGGTTAGATACCTTACCTAGGAAGTCGTATGGTAGGTGTGCCCAGTGAGCAGTCATGAAGTCGATAGTTTCTACAGCGCGTAGAGATACAACCCAATCGTACTTACGGCCATCGCCCATTACGCCAACTGAGCGTACTGGTAGGAATACCGTGAATGCTTGAGATACTTTGTGGTAAAGGTCAGCTGCGTGAAGCTCTTCAATGAAGATAGCATCTGCGCGACGCAGTAGATCACAGTACTCTTTCTTGATTTCGCCAAGAACACGAACACCTAGACCTGGACCTGGGAATGGGTGGCGGTAAAGCATGTTGTATGGAAGACCAAGCTCTAGACCTATCTTACGTACTTCATCTTTAAACAGCTCACGTAGAGGCTCAACAAGACCCATTTCCATATCATCAGGAAGGCCACCAACGTTGTGGTGAGATTTGATTACGTGTGCTTTACCTGTCTTAGATGCTGCAGACTCGATTACGTCTGGGTAGATAGTACCCTGAGCAAGCCATTTAGCATTAGACAGCTTCTTAGACTCTTCATCGAAGATATCTACGAATACGTGACCGATGATCTTACGCTTAGCTTCTGGTTCAGCTTCGCCTTCCAGAGCTTTAAGGAAACGATCTTCTGCATCTACTTTGATGATATTTAGGCCGAACTTGTTGCCGAACATCTCCATAACCTGCTCTGCTTCGTTTAAACGAAGAAGGCCGTTATCAACAAATACACATGTTAGTTTGTCGCCGATAGCGCGGTGAGCAAGCATCGCAACGACAGATGAATCAACACCACCAGAAAGACCAAGGATAACTTCGTCGTCACCTACTTGTTCTTTAATACGTGCAACTGCATCTTCAATGATTGAAGCTGAAGTCCACAGACCTTCACAACCACATACGTTAAGAACGAAGTTCTCAAGCATTTTCAGGCCGTTTTTAGTGTGTGTTACTTCTGGGTGGAATTGAACACCGAAGTACTTCTTCTCTTCGTTTGCCATTGCAGCGTATGGGCAAGTGTCTGTTTCAGCGATCTTTGTGAAATCAGCTGGAATCTCAACTACTTTGTCGCCGTGGCTCATCCAAACATCTTGAGTAGACTCAAGGTCAGCGAAAAGTGCAGATTCACCAGTCACTTGTACAGCAGCGTAGCCGAACTCGCGCTCAGTAGACGTTGCTACTTTACCGCCAAGTTGCTCAGCCATAGTTTGCATGCCGTAGCAGATACCGAATACAGGAACACCTGAGTCAAATACGTACTGAGGTGCACGTGGAGAGTTCTCTTCCGTTACACTTTCAGGGCCACCAGATAGGATGATACCGTCTGGATTGAATTCACGAATATCCGCTTCTTCTACGTCCCAGCTCCAAAGTTCACAGTAAACACCGATCTCACGAATACGACGAGCTACTAGCTGTGTGTATTGAGAACCGAAGTCCAGAATTAGAATACGTTGGTCATGAATATTTTTAGTCATTGTAAGCAGTCTTATTGGCTATGTGATAAAACGGAGGCGAGTTTACTCACCTCTGATTAACTCTTCAAGAAATAAAGCAAACGTTTTCGCTGGTTATCTGTAGGGCGATATTTTGTGAGAATCACTCTCTAAACAAAACAGGCCTCAAATAAAATAATGTGCCGACTAAATCAGCACATTATTCAAACGTTTGGACGTATCATTAACCTAAACGGTAGTTAGGTGCTTCTTTCGTGATCTGAACATCGTGTACGTGAGATTCTTTCATGCCCGCACCAGAGATACGAACAAACTCAGCTTTAGTACGCATGTCTTCAACAGTTGCAGAACCCGTTAGGCCCATGCTTGAGCGTAGACCGCCCATCTGTTGGTGAACGATCTCTTTTAGACGACCTTTGTATGCGATACGACCTTCAATACCTTCTGGAACAAGCTTGTCTGCAGCGTTGTCAGATTGGAAGTAACGGTCAGAAGAACCTTGAGACATAGCGCCAAGAGAACCCATACCACGGTAAGACTTGTAAGAACGACCGTTGTAAAGGATAACTTCACCCGGTGCTTCTTCAGTACCAGCGAACATTGAACCAACCATCACACAAGATGCGCCAGCAACGATAGCTTTACAGATATCGCCAGAGAAGCGGATGCCGCCATCTGCGATTACTGGAATACCGTACTCGTTTGCAACTTCAGCTGCGTCTGCGATTGCTGTTACTTGAGGAACACCAACACCAGTAACGATACGAGTCGTACAGATTGAACCAGGGCCGATACCAACTTTAACTGCACTAACACCGGCTTCGATAAGAGCACGAGCGCCAGCGCCAGTTGCTACGTTACCACCGATGATTTGTAGATCAGGGTATGCAGCGCGAGTTTCGCGGATACGGTTAAGTACGCCTTCAGAGTGACCGTGTGAAGAGTCGATAAGTAGAACGTCTACGCCAGCTTCAACTAGAGCAGCAACGCGCTCTTCGTTACCAGCACCAGCACCAACAGCTGCACCTACACGTAGGCTGCCGCGCTCATCTTTACAAGCGTTTGGTTTACGTTCTGCTTTGTGGAAATCTTTTGCAGTGATCATTCCAGTCAGTTGGAAGTCATCATTTACAACAAGAACTTTTTCAACACGCGCTTCGTGCATTTTCTCTTGAACTTCTTCACGAGTTGCACCTTCTTTAACAGAAGCAAGGCGAGCTTTAGGCGTCATTACCACATCAACTTTCTTAGAAAGGTCAGTAACAAAGCGAACGTCACGGCCAGTAATGATACCAACCAATTCGTTTGTTTCAGTAACAACAGGGAAACCGGCGAAGCCGTGTTTTTGAGTAAGGGCTACAACATCAGCGATTGTCGCGTCAGGGCTTACAGTTACGGGGTGAGAAACCACACCAGCTTCGTAAATTTTAACCTGGCGAACCATTTCAGCTTGCTGCTCGATTGACATATTCTTATGAATAAAGCCAATACCACCTTCTTGCGCAAGGGCAATTGCTAGGCGTGCTTCCGTAACAGTATCCATCGATGCAGAGATCATTGGGATGTTTAAAGAAATGTTTTTCGTTAACTGAGTGCGAAGATCAGCTGTGTTCGGAAGAACGGTTGAGTGTGCTGGGACGAGTAAAACGTCATCAAAAGTTAAAGCTTCTTTTGCGATTCGTAGCATTTGCAATATCTCACAACAAAGGTGTTAAAAGGAGTAAACCCAACTTTATCGTTTCGCATAATAAAGTGATTTGGATTTGATATTGCAGACGGATTATACGCACAGCGAAATCGCTTGGCTACACATTTTTGTATTTTTAATTTGCATTTACCCCCTTGCTATGTATTATATTGCCGCTATCTTCCATACTCACGCCCTGTGAGATTCCAAGAAAGACCTTCCTTCAAGGAAAGATAGTGCTTCTATGACTAATCCAAACATCTTTACTGTTTCTCGCCTCAACTCAGAGGTTCGTCTCCTATTAGAAAACGAAATGGGAATAGTGTGGCTCGTTGGTGAAATCTCAAACTTCTCAGCACCTGTCTCTGGTCACTGGTACCTCACGCTTAAAGACTCTCGCGCTCAAGTTAAGTGCGCCATGTTTCGTGGCAATAACCGACGTGTGACCTTTAAGCCTCAGAACGGCAATCAAGTTTTAGTCAAAGCTCGCCTGTCTCTTTACGAGCCACGCGGTGACTATCAACTGATCATCGAAAGCATGCTGCCCGAGGGTGACGGTAAACTTCAGCAAGAGTTTGAAAAGCTGAAGATGAACCTAGCCGCAGAGGGACTGTTTACTCAATCGAGTAAGCAAGCTCTTCCTGAACACCCAAAACGCGTTGGCGTTATCACCTCTAAAAGCGGTGCAGCGCTGTTTGATATTCTTGATGTCTTGAAAAGACGCGATCCTTCACTGCCAGTGGTGGTTTACCCAACCATGGTTCAGGGCGAAGAGGCCGCTATTCAGATTGCACAAGCGATTGGACGAGCTAACGAACGCAATGAATGTGATGTGTTGATCGTGGGTCGTGGCGGCGGTTCGTTAGAAGACCTATGGTGCTTCAATAACGAGATTGTTGCTCGCACAATCGCAGCAAGCCAAATCCCGATTATCAGTGCAGTTGGCCACGAAGTTGATGTCACTATCGCCGATTTCGTCGCAGATATGCGCGCTCCAACACCATCAGCAGCCGCAGAATTGGTTAGCCGTGATAACAGTCATAAAGAACAAGCTTTCGCGTCTAAACGTGCTCGCTTAGTCAGTGCGATTCGTCATGTGTTAATCAAACAAGCGCAATCAACTCAAACGTTGAAATACCGCTTAGAGAAACAACACCCTAGCTACCAACTGCAAAAGCAGAGTCAGCAGCTTGATGACCTAGATATGCGTTTGCGTCGTGGTATGACTCAATACCTAAAGCAGCATGCACAGCGTGTTGAACGTAAACAGCACCAGCTTCAATTGAACTCGCCAGTGAAGCGCCTTGGCGAGCAGAAACTGCATCTGCAACGTTCAGAGCAAAAGCTATTGGATGCGATGGATAAGACGTTACTAACGACTCGCCACCAGCTCGCTATGGCTGCAGAGAAGTTAGAAACAGTGAGCCCGCTGGCTACTCTAAAACGTGGCTACAGCATTACTCATTCTGCATCGAGCAATACCGTATCATCAATTAATGATGTCGAAGTCGGTGAAGTGATCACCACTCAGGTGGAAGATGGCGTGATTGAATCGCAAGTGACCCAGAAAACAGCAAAAGCGTAAGCAGCTAATCTGCACTCAATTAGAAAGCCCTATCAGATTTGATAGGGCTTTTGCTTATGGGGGGAATAATCAGGAGCTGCGAGTGACTAGCTTGTCTTCTCTGGCTCTTTAAGAGTGAGCATACCTTCGGTCACGATAAAGTTGATGATGGTGTCTAAACCTTTGCTCTCTTTGAGGTTGGTAAACACAAACGGCTTGGTTGGACGCATACGTTGCGTGTCTTGCTCCATCACTTCTAGAGACGCACCGACATACGGCGCTAAATCAATTTTGTTAATCACCAACAGATCAGATCGTGTAATACCCGGCCCACCTTTACGTGGGATCTTCTCCCCTTCCGCTACATCGATAACATAGATAGTCAGGTCGGCTAATTCAGGGCTAAACGTCGCACTCAGGTTGTCGCCACCACTCTCTACAAACACCACATCAAGGTTCTTATGCAGCTTAGCTAGCTCTTCGACTGCTGCGAGGTTCATCGACGCATCTTCACGAATCGCGGTATGTGGGCAACCGCCTGTTTCTACACCGATAATGCGGTCAGGTTCGAGAGCTTCAGCTCGTGTCAGTATCTTTGCATCTTCTTGGGTGTAAATGTCGTTGGTTACTACGGCAATGTTGAGCTTGTCGCGAATCGCCTTACACAGCACTTCCAACAGTGCAGTTTTACCAGACCCAACTGGGCCGCCAATACCAATTCGAAGGGGTTGCTTATAACTTTCCATGATCTACTTCCTTATATTCTTTTCTTGCTACCTCGTTAGCGCTGATCGCTACGAACGAAATAGCCGTGTGTATTGTGTTTCGTGCAGTGAACTCGCTAATGCCATCGAAGGCGAAAAGCTACCTATCATCCAATCTTCAATTGTGCGTGCTTTCTCAATCACCTCGGGAAAGGTATTAGTGATATTAATCAGCGCCAACTGCCCATCGGTTTGGCCTAAAGGCACCAGTTTGACGCCTGCCGTAACGATATTTTCAAGCCAGCTCCATAAGTAACCTTGCTTGAGGCTTTCTAAATCAATGTCCCAATGTTGAGCTGCGATACACATTCCTAATAGCTGGTTTGGGTGGCTATCAATCGACTCCACTTCCGAAATATCGATATCTAATCGCTTTAGCAAGGTGTTTAACGCCAGCCCGCGCTGCTTCTCTTCTGCTCGTAATTCACTGGTTTCACGGCTTGAGTACAAGTAGTTACACCAATGCTCAATTTCATCGAGTTCACCTTTTTCTAGAGCATGATAAAGACGTTCTAAGATAGGTAATTCCAAGGTCGCGACACTGGAACTGACGATGGTATTAAGCCACTGTTCCATGCTATCGCGATTGGTCACCCACCCTGCCTCAACCGCCAACTCAAGACCTTGCGAATAAGTGAAACCACCAATCGGCAACGACGGACTGATTAATTGAAACAGACGATAAATGGCGACATTTTCTGTTGTGCTCATACTCTGCTCTCTGTCTTCTAAAATCGAAAAGTTCGAGAGCTTACGCGCCTAACAGTAATAGTGCGCTCGCTGAAGCGACACCAACAGACAGCCATTTAGAGTAAACTGCGCGACCAACAAACGTACCGATAACCATTAATGCCAAAGCAGTGAGGCTCATACCTATTGCAAATTGAGTTAGGTTGCTCGCAGCTTCAACGCCGTGTGCGTAACCATGGAAAAACAACATCGCAATGGAAGCGACTAATACGCTGTTTACACGCTTGGTTGATGGTGAGAATACGTGCCATAGACATAGGCTGACGACGAACAGAGAAGCGATGATTGCTGGTTCAACAATCACAGAGAAACCTAAGGCTTGGCCTGCGATAAGCCCAACGACCAATGAAGCCAATCCACCGCCAATCAAAGCGGCTTTTATCTTGGTTGAAAACGACAGTGCGCCAATTAACAAGCCGAAAGCGATCAACATGATCAGGTGATCCATACCTGTCACAGGGTGAGTTAAGCCAGACATAAATGAGTGAGACTCATGAACCGAATGCGAACCATGTCCTGGGTGAGCCAAAGCCATCGTTGATGTTGTTAGAGAAGCCAGTGTGAAAGTGCTTAAGCCTGCTGCTGTTTTAAAGTTCATCGCGTAATCCTTGCTTTATTGTTATTAATATCGTTGTTTTATCTATCATTAGATGAGTCTCAAATGACTCGATTAGTGATGGTGGTGATGACCACCAGAGCGACCACCATAGGCGCCACCTTCAGGTTCAAAGGGTTGCTTTTCTGTGGTCACTGTCGCACCCAAACCTTCAACCATTTCGTCCAAAACATGGTCGTGTTGATAACGCACCCAACCCGCTTCTACTTGCAGTGGTACATGTCGATTACCAAGGTGGTAAGCAACACGAGTTAATAGGTGCGAGTCTTCACAGTAAACGGTCGACACGGTTTCCGGCGCCGCTTTTACTTCAACCGTTAAACCACACTCACTAGTTAATTGCTCTCCGCCACGCAAGATATGACCGCGTGGTAGAAACAATCCAGCATTGCGCCCGTCATCGAGCATCACCTTAAGGCGACTTTTAATGCGGCTATCGATAGGCAGGCTTAAATAGCCGTCCGGTGCATTTTGTATTTGAGTATTCAGTTGAGTAAGTTCAATCATGCTATTACCTCAATCTCCTTGTGAGATTTATAACGTTCAAAATAAGAGCCCTCAGCCAAGAGCTAAAATACGAGCTTCAGGCAAAGACTTAAAATAAGAGCCTTCAGCCGAGCTATTAAAATAGAAAATATCTTTGAGCCATTGGCAGCTCTTCAGCAGGCTCACACGTCAGCAGTTCACCATCAGCGCGCACTTGATACGTCTGAGAATCGACTTCGATCTTCGGCATCCAATCGTTAAGCTTCATGTCGGCTTTGCTGATGTTTCGGCAGTTGCTGACTACGCCAATCAAACTCTGCAAACCCAACTGCTTATCGATGTTCTGTGCCTTGGCTTCCTTGGAAACAAACAGCATCGATGTGTTCTGACATGCCTTGCCATAGCTACCAAACATAGAGCGATAGTGAACAGGCTGAGGTGTTGGGATTGAAGCGTTAGGATCACCCATGGGTGCCATCGCGATCATGCCACCTTTCAAAATCACACTTGGTTTCACACCAAAGAAGGCTGGTTTCCACAACACGAGATCCGCGAGTTTTCCTGCTTCGATAGAGCCGATCTCATGTGCCATGCCGTGCGTGATCGCAGGGTTAATAGTGTACTTAGCGACATAACGTCTTAAGCGGAAGTTATCGCTGTAGTCGGAATCTTCTTTTAGGCTGCCACGCTGCACTTTCATCTTGTGTGCAGTTTGCCAAGTACGGGTTACGACCTCGCCTACGCGACCCATTGCCTGTGAATCCGAAGCGATCATCGAGAATGCACCTAAGTCATGAAGAATATCTTCTGCAGCAATGGTTTCACGGCGAATACGCGATTCAGCGAACGCGACATCTTCAGCAATCGAAGGTGATAAATGGTGACACACCATCAGCATATCCAAATGCTCATCGACCGTATTGACGGTATAAGGTCGTGTCGGATTGGTAGAAGAAGGCAGAACATTCGGCTCACCTGCTGCGCGAATAATATCGGGAGCATGACCACCACCCGCACCTTCCGTGTGGTACGTATGGATTACGCGATCACCGATGGCGCTAAGGGTCGATTCAACAAAACCCGATTCATTTAGCGTATCGGTGTGAATCGCTACTTGTACGTCCATTTCATCGGCAACACTCAAGCAGGTATCAATTGAAGCGGGTGTGGTTCCCCAGTCTTCATGCAACTTCAAACCCACAGCACCTGCTGCCACTTGCTCACGCAATGCTTCCGGTTGGCTAGCGTTGCCTTTCCCGAGTAAACCAAAGTTCATTGGGAATTGATCGAGTGATTCCAACATACGGTGCATGTTCCACGGACCCGGTGTACATGTCGTCGCGTTAGTACCGGTATTCGGCCCCGTACCACCGCCTATCATAGTCGTAACACCCGACGCCAACGCTTCTTCTATCTGTTGCGGACAGATGAAGTGAATATGTGAGTCGATGCCACCCGCGGTGAGGATCGAACCCTCACCGGCTAAAATTTCCGTACCCGGACCAATCACAATATCGACGCCAGGTTGAACATCTGGGTTTCCTGCTTTGCCTAATGCTTGAACTCGGCCGTCTTTGATTGCGACATCGGCTTTTACAATGCCCCAGTAGTCCAACACAATCGCGTTAGTGATCACCAAGTCTGGCGTTTCGGCACTTGGACGCTGGCTTTGACCTTGCCCATCGCGAATCACTTTACCGCCGCCGAACTTCACTTCGTCGCCGTATACGGTGTAATCCTTTTCAACTTCTAGCCATAAATCGGTATCAGCAAGACGCACTCGGTCTCCGATTGTTGGCCCAAACATTTCGGCGTAAGCCTGTTTGGATATCTTCGCCATGATCAATCCTTTGTTGTTTTCATTGTTTCCGTGAGAGCGCTTAGAGCTTGCCCATCACTTTCCCTTGGAAGCCGTAGATCTCTAACTTACCGGCATAACGCACCAACTCGACGCTGCGCGACTGACCCGGTTCAAAACGGGTGGCGGTGCCTGCTGGGATATTGAGTCGAAAACCTTTAGTGGCTTCTCGGTCAAAGATCAGCGAAGGGTTTGCTTCGTAGAAGTGGTAATGAGAGCCAATTTGCACGGGACGATCGCCAATGTTCTGTACCTTTACGGACGTCGTATCTCGACCTTCATTAAGAGTGATGTCACCGGGAGCGGTTTCTACTTTTCCGGGAACTAAGCCTGAATATTGTTTGGTGGAGCCAGCCATATTTCTTCTCCCTACACGATAGGTTCATGAACGGTCACCAACTTGGTGCCATCAGGAAAAGTGGCTTCGACTTGTACATCTGGGATCATGGAAGGGATCCCCTCCATAACGTCATCGACAGTAAGCAGTGTGCGTCCAAAATCCATCAATTCCGAAACGGTTTTACCCTCACGGGCCCCCTCAAGAATGGCACTGCTGATCAGCGCAATAGATTCTGGGTAATTGAGTTTTAAGCCTTTTTGTTTGCGCTGCTGTGCCAGCATTCCTGCGCAGAAGATAAGGAGCTTATCTTTTTCTCTTGGTGTTAATTCCATTTAGCCGCCCGCTGTTAGTGTTGTTTTCTTATTGCTCAGAAACGCATGAGCAGTAAGTGGGATTCAATCACAGCAAGCTTGAAAAAATGTACCGAGGGCCGGAAGTCGCCCTCGGTACAAATAGGGCTAATCGCTAAGTCGCCCAAATCCTTGGTAAATCAGGAGTCGTACCACATAAATGAGAGCGAGTTGCTTGCCATATCTGACCAAAGGCCTGGAGGATGTCTTCACTCCAATAACCCAAGGCTCGCACCACAATCAATCCTTCTATCTGCGTCGCACCCAATATTAATGTGGGTTCACTCGACGTTTTTGATGTAACTGATTGCTGTGAAGCTTGCTGTGTAATAGATAAGAGCAAGCTCTGTACCAACTCTAAATCTTGCTTCTCATTTGAGGTGAGATAAAAGGTTCCCATCATTGAAAAATCAAGTAACCCCATATTTATCATCAACTTATCGCCACCATGAAAATTAAAACCTTCAGTCAGAAGCCTTTGATTATCAAGGTAGATTTCCGTCTTCCCAACAAGGTGACCACGCTCAAATCCCTCATTCTGTGCAGGCCGCCCAAAACAGTGCATCTCCCAACCCCAAAACTGTGCACCCTTTTCAAGGCGAATTTCAGTGTCTAAACGAACGTGTGCATTGGGGAAAAAGATGTTCTCTTGTGGCATCCATTCCAAGCGCGCACCTTTCTTCACTCGAAGGGTTTGCTTCTGCTTGGCGTACTTGTTGTTAGAACGATAGAACTTGGTCGCTCCGGGGGTGGTGATCAACGTATGAGCACCACTTTCTACGGTTACCTCAATATTGAGAGTGTCACCACCCACCACTCCGCCGGGGGGATGGAGTAAGTAGGTGTGACATGTTTCCCCATCAGGATACAGGGGGCGTTGCACCGCAAGCGGACCAGACTGCTGACGATTCTTTAATACGGTTTTGTCACCGCGGTCGATAAAAGTGAGATTTAGGCTTGCTTGCCAACCATCTCGAATATCTTGTTCGATAGTCTCATTCAGAGACAAGGCTTCAACTAAAGAAGCGCTCCTTACTTCATTCGGAGAAAAGAGAGAATTCATACGGTTAGGTACTCCTTAATCAAGGACTCATCGAGCCCTGTCATTTCACCTTCAGCCACCTGACGGCCACGGTCGAGAATACAGAAACGGTCACCGACCTTGCGAGCAAACGGCAGCTTCTGTTCCACAAGCAAAACCGTAAGTCCCATCTTCTCGTTGAGCATGCGAATGATGTCGCCAATCTCTTGCACAATATTGGGTTGAATCCCTTCCGTCGGCTCATCCAAGATCAATAGCTTTGGATTAACCACCAGCGCACGACCAATCGCAAGCTGTTGCTGCTGACCACCTGATAAGTCACCACCACGGCGATGCAGCATCTCTTTCAAGACAGGGAAGATATCGAAGATGAATTCGGGGATCTTACGATCGCCCTTCTCACGAATCGGTAGGCCAACCTCTAGGTTTTCTTGAACGGTGAGCATTGGGAATATCTGACGACCTTGCGGTACATAACCGATCCCTTGGCGAGAACGATCCTCGGCATCGGTTTTCAGTAACGACTCGCCCGATAAAGAGATGTCACCACTTTCAACCTTCACCAACCCCATAATGCATTGCAGCAAGGTGGTTTTACCGACACCGTTGCGCCCCATTAACACCGTACATTTACCCTCTGGGATCTGCATATCCAAATCCCATAAGGTGTGGCTCTCACCGTAATATTGATTAACTGATTTAACCTCTAACATCCTATTCTCCGAGATAAACTTGTTTAACTTCAGGGTGAGCCTGCACTTGGTCCATGGTACCTTCAGCCAACACATGACCTTGATGAAGCACGGTGACGTGGCTAGCAATCGAACGTACGAAATCCATATCGTGTTCAACCACAACCACCGAGTGCTTACCTGCCAGTGAGTTGAGTAACTCAGAGGTGCGATCCATCTCTTGGTGAGTCATACCTGCAACAGGTTCATCGACTAGCAGCAGCTTAGGGTTTTGCATCAACAACATACCGATCTCTAACCACTGTTTTTGTCCGTGAGACAGGTTACCCGCTAAATTTGCCGCTTCATCTTTGAGGTGAATAAGCTCTAGTACTGAGGTCAGTTTGTCTTTCTGCTCGCCAGACATCACGGCTGTGAAAGTCGCCCACACCGAGCGATCACCTGCCATGGCTAATTCAAGGTTCTGCCACACGGTTAAACATTCAATCACGGTCGGCTTTTGGAACTTACGCCCAACACCTGCATTAGCAATTTCAGCTTCGTTCATCTTGAGTAGATTGATGTTCGAACCTAGCCACACTTCGCCAGTATCTGGCTTAGTTTTCCCGGTGATGATGTCCATCATGGTCGTTTTGCCTGCGCCATTAGGACCAATGATGCAGCGCAGTTCGCCCTCTTTGATATAAAGGTTGAGGTCGTTTATCGCTTGGAAACCATCGAAGTTTTTATTGACGCCTTCCACGTACAACAACACGTTGTGACGGGTATCGATGGCAGGGTGAACATCGGGTTTAAGGTAATCGAAGACTTCGTCTCGACGAGTGAACGCCTGAACCGATTCCTTTACGCTGTTAAATGTGGTCATGCGATCGCCTCCTTGCCTTTATGTTGGTCATCCTTATCTTGCCCTTCGCCTTTTGAATTCGATGCCTTACGCATCTGTTGCCATTTTTCGCTAACAAAGCCAATCACACCTTGTGGGAAATACATGGTCGAAAGAACGAACAGACCACCGAGGGCGAATAACCACACCTCTGGGAATTCAACGGTAAACCAGCTCTTGGCGTAGTTAATGATCAGCGCACCCACAATGGCCCCAAACAGAGTGGCACGACCGCCTAAGGCAACCCAAACCACAATCTCAATCGAGTTAAGCGGCGCAAACTCTCCCGGGTTGATGATGCCGACTTGAGGAACATACAAAGCACCAGCAATACCCGCGATAACCGCAGACAAAACAAATACCCATAGCTTAATACCATCGACGTCGTAACCCATAAAGCGAGTGCGAGACTCGGTATCACGAATCGCCAGTGCCACACGCCCCAATCGACTGGTCACTACCATACGACACGCGATGTAGCTGAGGATGAGTGAGATGCCCGTCGCGACAAACAAACCAATCTTGACCGCATCACTCTGTAAACTAAGGCCGATGATGTCTTTGAAATCTGTCAGTCCGTTGTTGCCACCAAAGCCCATCTCGTTACGGAAGAACGCCAGCATCAAGGCGTAAGTTAACGCTTGAGTCATGATCGAAAGATACACACCAGACACACGAGAACGGAAAGCCAAATAACCGAACAAATAAGCCAATGCGCCCGGTACCAACACCACCATCAGACAAGCGAACCAGAACTGATCGAAGCCCTGCCAGAACCACGGCAACGCTGACCAATCAAGGAACACCATAAAGTCAGGCAAAACTGGATCACCATAAACCCCACGGTCACCAATCTGACGCATCAGATACATGCCCATCGCATAACCGCCAAGCGCAAAGAAAGCACCGTGACCTAGGCTCAATATGCCAAGATAGCCCCAGACAAGATCAAGTGCCAACGCCAACATTGCGTAGCTCAGGTATTTGCCCATCAGTGAGATAGTGAAGGTCTCAACATGAAGTGGGTGCCCACTTGATAACATGGTGTTAGCCAGTGGGATAAGAATCACGGCCGCAAGAATGGCAAGGATGGTCAGTTGCCCACCTTTATCACCACGCATCGCCGAAAGTACAAATGATTTAGACTGCATGATGTTGTCCTTAACCTTCAGCCGCACGACCACGTTGCGGGAACAATCCGCGTGGGCGTTTTTGAATAAATAGAATGATGAAAACCAGCACTAGAATCTTGGCGAGTACTGCGCCAGCCCAAGGCTCTAAGATCTTATTGAACAAGCCAAGGCTTAAGCCTGCGACTAATGTTCCCCACAAGTTGCCGACTCCACCAAACACCACCACCATGAAAGAGTCAATGATGTACGCTTGCCCCATATTAGGGCCAACGTTCGTCAGTTGAGACAGTGCTACACCTGCGACACCCGCCACGCCAGAACCTAAGCCAAAGGTCATCGCATCAACTCTTTCAGATCGAATACCCATCGCGCGCGCCATACCACGGTTTTGAGAAACCGCACGAACTTGCAAGCCTAACGGTGTCTTTTTCAGAACCATCAACAAGCCCATAAACACCAAACCACAGAACAAGATGATGTATAAGCGGTTGTAGGTCAGAGACAACATTGGATTCAATTGAAGTGCACCAGACATCCATTCAGGTGTGCTTACTGAGCGGTTCAAAGGAGAGAAAATAGAACGAACGGCTTGCTGCAAGATCAAGCTGATACCGAAGGTCGCAAGCAAGGTTTCCAATGGGCGACCGTAAAGGTGACGAATCACACTACGCTCTATCGCAATACCGACCAAACCAGACACAATAAACGCAGCCGGAATAGAGAGAATCAACGCTAAACCGATGTGGTTCGGCATCAACAACTGCAATACGTAGGTGGTGTAAGCGCCAATCATGATCAGCTCGCCATGGGCCATGTTGATTACGCCCATCACACCAAAAGTGATCGCCAAGCCTATGCCTGCCAACACCAATACCGAGCCTAAGCTCAAGCCAAAGAACACAGTCTCAACACCCGAGTACAGTGCTTGGCTCTGTTGATAATCGTCCATCGCACGCTCTGCCGCTGCCAAGACCTTTGGGTCTTGTTCGCTGTTGAGCAATTGATTCAAGGTTTTGAGCACCACTGAATGTTTGAAGTCACCAACTCGGTCAATCGAAGCCACACGCTCATCAATCGTGGCACTCTTATCAAGAGAGGTGAAAATGGCTAACGACAAGTCCATCAACTCAGCGACTTTGCCCTCTGACTCACTGGTTCTCAGCACCGCTAAACGATCGATGATATCTGAATCTTTGCTACCGAGCAGATCCACAACCGCTTTATAACGCACGTCTGGGTTACTGCTGTTCAGTCCAATCGAGGCAATTTCCCCACGCAAGATCCCGCGAAGCTTGTTGTTCACGCGAACCTTTTTAAATTGTCTAGCATTTTCGATACTGAGGCTAGATTCACCCCACACCGACTGAGCTGAGGTTGCCGTTTTAATGCTTTGAATCAGGTAGAGCTGTTTGTACTGCTCGCTTTGTTTGTCATTGAAGTAGTAAAGATTTCCGTTTAACCAGCCGTCCAGAATAGGTTTCGACACGTCTTCCTCTTGTGTCTCAATAACCCAATCGATAGCCAATTCTTTATCCGATGTTTTCTTACCAACTAGCGCCTTGGTAAAGCTAGCTTCATCCGTTATTCCAGCAAAAGCCAACTGAGCACTGACTGCCATAAGCAATAGCGCCTTAAATACGTTCAATACGTTTTTCATCCCTGCTTCCTTAATCCATCGAGCTAGATATTGTTATTTTTGCTCAGTGAACATGTGGAGAATTATTGTCAGTTGAAACGATGAGCCTTCCGTTTGCTTCACCTCTTAAACAGAGACGCTCTTCCCAAACAAGAAGGCTCAATATTCCTAAATTAACGCTCTAGTTACCGCCAGAACACTTCTTGGTTTCGACGTTAAACGCACCACATGAGAATGGCTTAGACCAACTAGAGAACAGCTTCGCTGATTCAGGTAAGTAACTAGACCAAGCATCACCCGCAACAAGGCCTGTGGTTTCCCAAACGATATCGAATTGACCATCGTCTTGGATTTCACCGATCAGGACAGGTTTAGTAATGTGGTGGTTTGGCAGCATGGTGGAGTAGCCGCCAGAAAGGTTAGGAACAGACACGCCAATCAAAGCATCTTGTACAGATTCAGGATCGGTTGTGCCCGCGTTGGTTACCGCTTGCGCCCACATGTTAAAGCCAACATAGTGCGCTTCCATTGGATCGTTGGTGACACGCTTTTCACTCTTGATGAATGACTGCCACGTTTCAACGAACTCTTCATTGGCTTCGGTATCAACACTCATGAAGTAGTTCCAAGCCGCTAGGTGACCAACCAGTGGTTCAGTATCCATACCTGACAGTTCTTCTTCACCAACAGAGAATGCAATTACCGGGATGTCTTCAGATGAAATGCCTTGAGCGCCTAGCTCTTTGTAGAAAGGGACGTTCGCATCGCCGTTCACAGTAGAAACCACTGCGGTTTTCTTACCTGCTTCGCCGAACTTTTTGATGTCTGAAACAATAGACTGCCAATCAGAGTGACCAAATGGCGTGTAGTTGATCATGATGTCTTCTTCTGCGACACCTTTATCTTTTAGGTAGGCTTCAAGGATCTTGTTGGTCGTACGTGGGTAAACGTAATCCGTGCCCGCGAGTACCCAACGTTCAACTTCAAGCTCTTCCATCAAATAATCGACGGCTGGAATCGCTTGTTGGTTTGGCGCAGCGCCGGTGTAGAAAACGTTTTTCGAAGACTCTTCACCTTCATACTGAACTGGGTAAAAAAGGATGCTGTTAAGCTCTTCAAATACTGGCAGCATGGATTTGCGCGATACCGATGTCCAACCACCGAAGACCACATCAACCTTCTCTTTTTCGATCAGCTCACGCGCTTTTTCTGCAAATAGCGGCCAGTTTGATGCTGGGTCAACAACCACAGGCTCTAGCTTTTTCCCCAGCAAGCCGCCCTTTTTGTTCTGCTCTTCGATGAGCATTAGCACGGTATCTTTTAGCGTGGTTTCACTAATCGCCATGGTGCCAGACAGTGAATGTAGAACGCCGACCTTGATGGTCTCGTCAGCCGCAAGCACTGATGCAGAAGAAAATGAAAGTGTTGTACACAGTGCAGCTAGCGATAAATTGAACACCTTGTTCATGATAGTACTCCATAATTGTATTTTTGTTATTCAATTACAGAGTTACAAGAAGAGTGCCAAACTTAAAAATTAACCATTAAAATCATAAGTCATTGTATTATTGGAACTAAAAAACCATTCACATCAATAGCGTGCATAGCAATCATGTAACTATGTTTCATACTGGTGCAGCGACGATAAGAATGAACCAAGATGATACATAACCGCACAATGGATACAAAAAAGGCCCAATACATAGGTATTAGGCCTCTATTAAATTGTATGGATTGCGATACTTAACCTTCTCGCTTTCAAGCTAGTCCGCAGCTTGGAACTCGAATTTTACTCTCGACTTAGATTTAAGCTCGTTACAATCAGCATTACAAAAATAGCTGGCAGCACCACAAGCTTGAAGCTTCTCTAGTTGGCTGTTGCACTCTGGGCAGAACCCAACTTTGGTAAAGTGAGCCTGACAACTTTCACAGTGATATTTACCATCCCAGCCTAGTTCTGACTGGCACTTAGGGCAGATATTTTCACTCATTAGCATTTCCTAATTCACTACTATTTTTACAATCTACTACTGCTGAGACTTAGCTTGCTTGATTTGGTACATGTTCTTATCAGCTTGTGCGATCAAAGCTTCTAACGACTCAGGATCTTTCGCGTAAGAAAGCCCTACACTGACTGCAAATTGAGTGTCGTTGATATAAAGAGCCTGTTCCAAAGTTCTTTCTAAGCTTCGATAAAAGTTAAGCACGCTTTCTTGATCGTCAAAGCAAGAGAACACCACAAACTCATCACCACCATAACGCCCGATCTTGGCACAGGCTGTGGTCGCCTCATCGAGCACTTTGGCAACCGCTAAAAGCACATCATCACCAAAGCTATGACCATAGGTGTCGTTGATTGATTTGAATTTATCGACATCAACAAACAAGCACGCCATCACCTTTTGTCCAAAACAGCGCTTGGTTAACACTTGTTCAGCTTCTCTTAACAAGGCTCGACGATTCAAACTGTGTGTCAGAGAGTCGCGGTTGGCAAAAAAGTTGAGTTGATTCTCCAACTCATACTTCTCGAGGGCGACTGAATACAGAGACGCTAATAGCTCTAGGATCTCTAGTTCAAACTCATGAGGCTCAGAAACATATTGGCTGTATATAGCGAAAGTACCAAGTACGTGCCCGTTTGACGAAAGAATTGGCACAGACCAGCATGCATGAAGATTAGCCTGGGTTGTTAACGCCAAGAAAGGAGCCCAGTTAGGGTGGGTATTGATGTCTGAAACCATCACTGCCTTTTTAAGCGCAGCAGCCTCACCACACGAACCAATTCCTACACCTATACCAACGCCCTCTATCTGTTGATTATAGAAATCAGGCAAATTTGGAGCATATTCGAAGTGCAAAGTCTGAGACTCAGCGTTGAGCAATAAGATTGAAGCCATACGCTGACCAAAAAGCTGCTCAGTAAGCTGAATGATCTTATGGTTTAAGTCCTTGCGATCCATCCCAAGGGCAAGCTTCCGAAGCAAACTATTGACAGCTCGGTGGCCTTCTAATAAAAATTGTTGTTCCATTCACTAAAGCTTTCAATTATGTAATTGGGTACAGCCTGTTCTTATGCAAGCTTGCTATTGGTTAATAATAACACACTAAGTTATTACCACACACAACCGAAGATCATAGGTTGATCTTTCGCTTTATCTATTTTGATCAGCGATCTACCCCAAAAAGAATATTTATATCACCACACACCGAAAGCATAAGTTACATGTGCTGCATTTCAATTTTAAATAGTCATTTATATTAAAAGTGACATATTAATACAAAATAAACAGCACAAGTCATTTCGTTCTGTAACCTAAATCATCGAATTACATGCGTCAGCATTTCAATGTGTTGGTCATCTAACTGGGTTAATTTAACCGATAATGCATTAAGCTCTGAGGTGTTCTCGATGTGAGTACCACCACACGGGATCGACACCAGCGTCTCAGCATCCAGTTGCCATTCCCAGTAACGAGAGTCAGTTAGAGCCTCACCTTCCAGTCTCATTGCGACTGGAGTCGGCTGTGTGAGCCAACCTGAAATCATCTGGTTAATGTCGGCTTCGATACCTTCAAGGTTTGCAAGCATATCTGCAACGTTCAAGCCGCGCTTCTTCAGAGTTTTACCCAAACGATACTTATCAGTACATAGCTCAGGAGTCACAAAGCTGGTCACTTGTGCGTAACTATTAAAGTCGTAACTTCCGAGCGGATCCTTTCTGTCGGCATCTTTGCGCCAGTAGCTTTTAGCCAATATTTTATTCAACGCTAAGAAAGCAATGTGACCCGCACTGTGACCACGACTCAAGCTTGCTTGATACTCTTTATCTACCGACAACACCACTTCGTCGTTAACATTAATCATAGAAGCTGATGCGGGTAGCTGGTGGACAACCACAAACGCCCAACCTTCCGTATCACGCTTAACAGGAATATCTGCTGCGATGTGAAGTTTGCCAGTAGATTGTTCTATTGCACCAACAAGGCACTCTTCCACTGGATATTGAACGTCATCAACAGTCACAAAACCTTGGTCTGCCGGATGATCAGGCCAAATATGACTTACTGGGTGAAAAGGCGTCATATCTGTGATCAGGTAGGTTGTACTGCTGTCGCTTTCTACATACAACGCTTTCGCCGTCAGTTGCCACGCTTGATGACAGAATTGAGTAATAGTTGGTGTGATTGCTTCAGCTTGTGTAATCAAATCGCTCGTGGTCATATTGTTCTTCTTTTGAAATCTAGTCTGATTCGTTAAGCCGTGACGATAAAAACAGATTGTTATGGCTTAACGTGAATTTTGCTTAAAAAAATACCCGAGACAGGCTCGGGTATCAAATCTATTGGAAAGGACTATTTACGACCTTTAACCATGCTCATCATACGCTTACGTTTACGCTCTTGAGAGATTGTCAGCTTGTTTGTCTTAGCTTCAAATGGGTTCTCGCTGTTCTGGAATTGAATGCGAATTGGTGTACCCATAATCTCTAGTGAACGACGGTAGTAGTTCATCAAGAATCGTTTGTATGAATCAGGTAAGTTACGTACTTGGTTACCGTGGATAACGATAATCGGTGGGTTATAGCCACCAGCGTGCGCGTATTTCAGTTTCACACGACGGCCACGAACCATAGGCGGTTGGTGATCATCAGTTGCCATTTTCATGATACGAGTTAGAACAGAAGTACCAACACGAGTCGTCGCTGACTTGTAAGCTTCTTGAACAGACTCAAACAAGTGACCAACACCTGTACCGTGAAGTGCAGAGATAAAGTGAATACGTGCGAAATCAACGAAACCTAAACGACGGTCTAGCTCTTTCTTAACGCGTTCTTTAACGTCGTTATCTAGGCCATCCCACTTGTTTACCGCAATCACGATTGAACGACCTGCGTTCAATGCAAAGCCCAACAAGCTTAGATCTTGATCAGAGATGTTTTCACGAGCATCGATAAGCAGCAATACAACGTTCGCATCTTCAATCGCTTTCAGCGTTTTAACTACTGAGAACTTCTCTACTGTTTCGTTGATGTTCTTACGACGACGAACACCCGCGGTATCGATTAGAACGTATTCACGCTCGTCACGCTGCATTGGGATGTAGATAGAGTCACGCGTCGTACCAGGCATATCGTAAACAACCACACGCTCTTCACCAAGAATACGGTTAGTTAGTGTTGATTTACCTACGTTAGGACGACCAATGATCGCTAGCTTGATAGGTTGATCTTGAAGACGCTTGAATTCTTCTTCAGCTTCTTCTTCTGTAAATTCAACCTGCTCTTCTTCTTCGTCTTCAAACTCAGTTAAATCGCTTACTTCGCCATTTTCCGCTTTTAGTGCTTCTGCGAACGGGTTAAGAGCAAGATCAATCAGCGCTGTTACACCACGACCGTGCGCAGCTGCGATTTGATACATGTCTTCTACGCCTAGTTGCCAGAAGTCAGCACTTGCAGCATCAGGGTCGATACCGTCAACCTTGTTTACTACTAGCATTGAAGGCTTTTCTAGCTGACGAAGGTGCTTAGCAATCGCTACGTCAGATGGTGTTAGACCAGCACGGCCATCTACCATAAATAGAACAACATCAGCTTCATCAATCGCCGCTAGCGACTGTTCAGCCATTTTAGTTTCAACACCTTCTTCAGTACCGTCGATACCACCAGTGTCAATAACAATAAAGTCATGCTCGCTAAAATGAGCATGGCCGTATTTACGGTCACGCGTTAAGCCAGGGAAATCCGCAACCAATGCATCACGAGTTCGAGTCAATCGGTTAAATAACGTAGACTTACCTACGTTCGGACGCCCTACTAGAGCAACAACAGGTACCATAACAACCTCTACAATTTCTTCTCTAAATGTAGTTATAGGTAAGCACTTGTTCGCAAGTTTAAACTCTTACCTATAACCACACGGTTTATTAATTTTTAACAACAAAACGGCTCCTAGCTGTTACCAACCAGGAGCCGACTATGAATTATATCACGCTTTTATTGGCTAATCGTCAGTTTCTTTACATCGCCATTGCGAGTCGTCACTAAGTAGCCTTCAGGTAATTCAATTGGTGCAACCGCAAAGCCGCTATCATCGACTAGCTGCTGAGCAACAAACTCACCCGATGAACGATCTAACCAGTGCAGATAACCTTCGGTGTCACCCACGACTACATAACCATTAATAATAGCAGGTGCTGTCAGTAAGCGGTTTTCTAGCAATGGAGTGCTCCAAAGTTCAGTACCGCTACGCGCATCAACCGCAACCACATGGTCTTTGTCGGTAACAACGAACAAACGACTACCGTCACTTGCTAAATCAATCGCAGACGAGTAGTTGCGCTTCCAAACTGGCTTACCAGAACGAAGATCGATAGCGATAAGCTGACCATTGATACCTACGGTATACAGTGTGCCGCCAAGAACAACTGGTGATGCATCAACATCAACCAAGCGATCAATTTCCGTAGCACCTTTTGGCGTGCCTACTGGCTGTTGCCAAATCAATTGACCACGGTCCACGATAGCAGCGGCTAAACGACCATTTGCCGTGCCCCAGAATACACCACCAGAAACCGCAACAGGTGTGCTGTCGCCACGCAGTGTTAGGCTTGGAACTTCAGTGCTGATTGTCCACTTCTGTTCGCCGCTTTCTTGGTCTAGTGCGATCATCATGCCGCGACTGGTGTGAATCAGTACCATGTTGCTTTCAGTCGCAGGGGATGCAAGCACCTCACCATTCACTGATACACGCCACAGTTCTTCACCGGTCGATTCGTCCATCGCGATCACTTCGCCATTTTCAGAACCAACAAACACTTTGCCGTAAGCAGCGGTTAAGCCGCCAGACAAACGAGCCAGTACTTCTTTCTCAAGATCTACTTTCCACAGCTCTTTACCTGTTTCAGGATCAAGCGCCTTAACGAGACCTTCACGGCTTGCAACAAACACTTTGTCGTAAGCCAATTCAGGCGTTAATTTTGAAAAGTAGTGACCAACACCATCACCAACCGACGTAGACCATTGCTGTTTAGGAGTGAACTCGCTGTTTACTGTTGGTACTGGAGCCATGATTACGGTGTCTTCTTCACCTGCACAGCCAGCTAGTAGGCCAAGAGCAATCGCACATAACGCCGCTTTTGGAAACATCTTCTTCATTCAAAGCGCCTTATTTAGCTAGGTCGTCAAGTTTGATTTGAAGCGTTTGGCTAGCATCAACAGCTTGCTGTGCTTCTGTGTAAGCACTGTATGCTGCGTCAGTGTCACCTTTACGAAGTGAAATATCACCGCGCAGTTCAGCAACACGGCCTTTCCAAGATTCGTCGGTCATTGCCGCAAGGTCAGTCAATGCTGCGTCAAATTCACCTTGTTCAGCTTTGATGCGTGCAACACGGTAAGTAAGTAGTGGCGCAAGTGCCACGTCCTTAGTTGCCGATTTTGCCCACTCTAGCTGTTCAAGTGCCGCCGCTAGATCGCCTGCTTGTACTTGTACTTTTGCTAGTTGCATAGCGGCAAGTACTGAGTACTCAGCGTCTTTGTTTGCGTCGATGAAAGCTTGAATATCAGATTGAGCATCAACACCCTTAACATCAAGAGCTGAAATTACAGAAGTGTAGCTTTCTGAAGCTGCTTCACGTGCTTCAACTACTGAATCTTGGTAATAGCGCCAGCCAAATAGACCACCTAAACCAATAACCGCACCAAAGATTACGGCTTTACCGTTCTCTTTCCACCAATCTTTAATGGCTTCAACCTGTTGCTCTTCGCTATCGTAAAGTTCCACTTCCTGTCCTCTTTAAATTCTTTAAACGCCAGCATAGTGCTGACGTTAGTATTCATTATGAGCGTTTGCTCAAGGGCTAATTAGATTAGCGCAGCAACTTTCTCTGCAACTTCCGTTTGAGACACGGTTTCTTGCTCGCCGCCAACCAAATCTTTTAGCACTACTGTATTGTCAGCAACTTCGTTCTCACCAAGTACAAGCGCTACAACAGCACCTACTTTGTCAGCACGTTTGAATTGCTTCTTGAAGTTACCACCACCGAAGTGGTTCATTACACGCACGCCTTCAACGGTGTCGCGTAATTGATTCGCTAACTGCATGCCCGCGATCATAGTACCTTCGCCAGCAGCCACTACGTAAACATCAACGCTACGGCGAACTTCTGTTAGCTCTAGCGTTTCCATCATCAGAACCAGACGCTCTAGACCCATTGCAAAACCAACCGCATTGGTCGCTTTACCGCCTAGTTGCTCGACAAGACCATCGTAACGGCCACCGCCACATACTGTACCTTGCGCACCAAGGCTGTCAGTGATCCACTCAAATACAGTGCGGTTGTAGTAATCTAGGCCACGTACTAGACGTTCATTAACTTGGTATTCGATACCAACTGCGTCAAGAAGTTCACACAAACCAGCAAAATGTTGCTTCGACTCTTCACCTAAATATTCAGATAGTCGAGGTGCGTCACCTAAGATAGCTTGAACGTCTGGGTTCTTAGTATCGAGTACACGAAGCGGGTTGGTGTGCATACGACGTTTACAGTCTTCATCTAGCACATCGATGTGTTGCTCAAGGAATGCCACTAACGCAGTGCGGTAGCTTACGCGATCTTCTTGAGAACCGATTGAGTTCAGCTCTAGGCGAACGTGCTTATCGATACCTAGCTCACGCCATAAACGTGCTGTCATCATGATAAGTTCTGCGTCTACGTCTGGACCGTCTAGGCCAAACACTTCCACACCACATTGGTGGAATTGACGGTAACGACCTTTTTGAGGACGCTCGTGACGGAACATTGGACCCATGTACCATAGGCGCTGTTCATCACGGTTGATAAGGCTGTTTTGAATACATGAACGTACACAACCTGCTGTGCCTTCTGGACGCAGCGTTAGGCTATCGCCATTACGGTCATCAAAGGTGTACATTTCTTTAGAAACAACGTCAGTTTCTTCACCAACCGCACGGCTAAATAGGTTCGTTTCTTCAACGATTGGCATACGTACTTCGTTGTAACCGTACGCGCTCACCACGTTTTTAACTGCGCTTTCTACTTTCTGCCACAGTGGTGATTGAGTTGGAAGGCAGTCGTTCATGCCTCGAATTGCTTGGATATTTTTAGCCACAGTATTTATTCCGTAATTTCTCACGACCAGGTGTTAGTGCGAATAGACAATCACACCCCATCGCGTTGTATTAATCTTCTAAGTTTTCTACATCAATGCGATTTGCTTTATCAAGCACTGACGCTTTTGCTCGGATCTTCGCTTCAAGCTTGTCGACAAGGTCATCGTTGTCAAAACGCTCTTTCTGACGCTTACCGTCTTCGTAGAAGGCACTCTTACGTGCACTACCCGCTAGACCTAAGTGAGACACTTCAGCTTCACCAGGGCCGTTAACCACACAACCGATGATTGATACATCCATTGGGGTGATAACGTCTTCTAGGCGCTCTTCAAGGGCATTAACGGTGTTGATAACATCGAACTCTTGACGAGAACAGCTCGGGCACGCAATGAAGTTGATGCCACGCGAGCGAATGCGCAAAGATTTAAGAATATCAAAGCCAACTTTGATCTCTTCAACAGGATCAGCGGCTAACGAGATACGTAGCGTATCGCCGATACCTTCAGAAAGAAGCATACCTAAACCAACAGAAGACTTAACGGCACCAGCGCGTGCACCACCCGCTTCAGTAATACCAAGGTGAAGCGGCTGATCAATTTGCTTAGCCAGCAAACGGTAAGAACCGACGGCTAGGAAGACATCAGACGCCTTAACGCTGACTTTAAATTGATCAAAGTTCAGACGGTCTAGGATATCTACGTGACGCATCGCTGATTCAACAAGCGCTTCAGCTGTAGGTTCTGTGTATTTCTCTTGGATCTCTTTCTCAAGAGAACCACCGTTAACACCAATACGAATCGGAATATTCATATCACGTGCACAATCAACAACTGAGCGGATACGGCTTTCGTTACCGATGTTACCTGGGTTGATACGCAGACAGTCAACGCCGTACTCTGCCACTTTAAGAGCAATACGGTAGTCGAAGTGAATGTCAGCCACCAAAGGAACAGAGACCTGCTGCTTGATTAGCTTAAAGGCTTCAGCGGCATCCATAGTCGGTACAGATACGCGAACGATATCAGCGCCAACTTTTTCCAAAGCTCGAATTTGAGCAACGGTCGCGGCTACATCTGTTGTTCTTGTGTTGGTCATGGATTGCACAGCAATTGGTGCACCATCACCGATCGGCACATCACCCACATAAATACGGGTTGATTTGCGACGAATAATAGGAGATTCGTGTTGCATATTAACTCTAAGGTAAGGTTATTCTAGCTACTTTGCCTGAAGTATACCCAGAAAGGTCGACAGGTTCACTTGCAAATGTCATCGATACGCCCTCTGGCGCACCTAGAATCACTTTATATGGCGCAGTTCCTGATAGATTTAATGACTGACCTGCTTTTTTAATGCCAGTCGACAGGGTTTTACCCGTCGCATCTTTTACTTGGATCCAACAATCAGCAGAGAACTGCATCACTAACTCGTTCGCTACAGCTTCAGGAGCAGTGCTTGTTTCAACCACCTCTGGCTCAGCAGCAACTACTGCTGCGGTTTCTGTTGCTGATTGTGCGTTAGTCTCATCAGTTTGCGTTAAAGCCTCTGAAGTGTCTGCCGCGTCACTGATTGCAGTAACGCCTTCAGTGTCTTCAATAACAGAAGCAGCAGCGTCGTTTTGTTCCGCTTCAATCACTTCTAAAGAAGCAAACTCAGGATCAAGTGGCTCTTCTACGGCAAGCTCTTCTGAGCTTTCAGTATTGACTAGGGATTGAGATAGCGTGTCTTGCTGTTGGTTCTGCCACCACCAAAGTGAAGAGATACCAGCAATTACTGCAAAAATGCTCCAAGTCAGGATCATAATGCGGCTGTTGTGCTTCTCGGTTTTTGTTTTACGAGAGAAGCTCAGCATTTCTTGTTCTTGATGTTGAGCATCACCCGCATGGTGAAGTGCGTTCAGTACCACTTTTTCATCAAGATTGACGTATTTCGCGTATGAACGAATGTAGCCACGCATGAACGTTGCGACTTGGTCTGATTCGAATTGGTTTTCTTCAATTTGCTGGATCAACGTAATACGAAGTTTCAGGCGATCTGAAATCTGCTTTTGCGTTAAACCAAGAGATTCGCGCTTGTTCTTAAGCAGCGTTCCCGCTTCCAAAGCAGGAGCAATCGTTTCTTGCGTTTGTGTTTCGTGTTCTGTGTTCATAGAGAGTGAACTTCTAAAGTATTATCGCAGGTTGACGAGAGCGGTTTTTATTGTCGTTTAAGCTCAATCTAACAACCCACTTTATGTGGAATTTTTCCTGTTACCTAAATCATCAACCCTTAAAGACGAACGTCACGCATATTGTTACGGGTGACCTTCTCAGGAAGCTAGTTTATCAAGTAGCCAACCTAAATAGACATATTGATGATCAGTAGCAAGCGAGCACTTAAATTAATTTAAGATTAGTTAATCATAAGCTAATGCCATTACAAGGCAAAAACACTTTAAACAAAATTTACCGTCAGCTCATGGTTTTGTCCAAAATTTGACGAAAAATGTAAGAAAGCGTGGGCAAGAAGTCCAAAAATAGAAAAACTATACCCCAGAAAAGCAACAAGCCAGAAGTAAGACTTCTGGCTTGTTTAGGTTCAATTCGCGTTTTATACCGCTTTTACTTCAATCACACCACCGGCAATCAAATTCGCTTCTGAGGCTGCTTTGATCATTTTGGTACGTTTGGTTCTATCAATCACATCACCAACTAACTGACCACATGCGGCATCAATATCATCACCACGAGTCTTACGAACGGTTACTGTGTAGTTGTATTCCATCAGCGTTTTTTGGAAGCGGTCAATACGAGAGTTGCTTGGCTTCTTGTATGGCGAACCCGGGTAAGGGTTAAATGGAATCAGGTTGATCTTACATGGCGTATCTTTCATCAGCTCAGCAAGTTCACGCGCATGGTCCATATCATCATTCACATGATCCAATAGAACGTACTCAACCGTCACTTTACCGCGGTTAGCATTTGAAGATGCAATGTAACGACGAACAGACGCTAGGAAGTCTTGAATATCCCAACGATCGTTGATCGGCATGATTTGGCTACGAAGTTCATCGTTTGGCGCGTGTAGAGAAATAGCCAGTGCCACATCGATGTTGTCAGTCATTTGGTCAAGGCCAGAAACAACACCAGAAGTTGATACAGTTACACGACGTTTAGACAGTGCGAAGCCTAGGTCATCAAGCATGATTTCTAATGATGGCATTAAGTTTTTCATGTTCAATAGAGGCTCGCCCATCCCCATCATTACGACGTTAGTAATTGGACGACGACCTGTTTCTTTCTCTAGGCCGATTTCACGAGATGCACGCCAGATTTGGCCAACAATCTCTGAAACTTTTAGGTTACGGTTGAAGCCTTGTTGAGCTGTAGAGCAGAACTTACATTCAAGTGCACAACCAACCTGTGAAGATACACACAGCGTCGCACGGTCACCATCTGGGATGTATACCGTTTCAACGTCTTGGTCGCCAACGCTCATTGCCCATTTAATTGTGCCATCTGAAGAGTGTTGAGCTTCAGAAACAACAGGTGCAACAATCTCACAACGACGTTGAAGTTTTTCACGCAGTTTTTTGTTGATGTTGTTCATCTGTTCGAAGTCATCGACACCGAAGTGATAAATCCACTTCATCACTTGCTCTGCTCGAAACGCTTTCTCATTCAGTTCTTCTGTGAAAAATTTACGAAGACCTTTACGATCAAAATCGAGTAGATTGACTTTAGCTGTGGTCATGATGCCTCTCAATGACGGAACAATAATTAAGGGCGCGAATTGTACAGGCTTTACGCAACTTCAACAAGCACTGTAAAACCCTGTGTTTATTAAGACATTAAAAGTTAAGCGATTAAAAATTGAACAACTCTATTTATTGGCCTGATATTACCCAATTTAAAGAAAAGATTCCCGATTACGCTCTCCGTCGCTTTCGGGAATGACGACTAAATTAATTATCGAGAACGCAAAGTCCACTTACAAAAAAGGCCTCACCGAAGTGAAGCCTTTAGAATCATTTGCTGTGCCGATTATTGAGCTGGACGCGGGCAAATTTCAGATTCTGGGAAGAAGAATTCGATTTCGCGAGCTGCAGACTCAGGGCTGTCGCTGCCGTGTACTGAGTTGTAACGCATGCTGATTGCGTAGTCAGCACGGATAGTGCCGCACGCCGCTTCTTCTGGGTTAGTTTTACCCATAAGTTCGCGGTAACGAGCAATTGCGTTTTCGCCTTCAAGCACTTGAACCATGATAGGACCAGAAGTCATGAACTCTTTTAGCGGACCAAAGAATTCTTTACCTTCATGTTCTGCGTAGAAGCCACTCGCTTGCTCTTCAGTAAGACGAACCATCTTAGCAGCAATAATTTCTAGGCCTGCTTTTTCGATACGGTGGTAGATTTCACCAACAAGGTTACGCTTAACTGCATCTGGCTTAACAATTGAGAACGTTCTTTCTAGAGCCATAGGGATTCCTTCACTTCATTTTTTTGTTATTAAATACTGAAATTACTTAGATCTTTCGATCTGAGCTTTAGGAATGAGCGACACCGAAATACCGCTCACTCTTATTATTATTTTGCTTGGTCAACAAGAAGACGAGCGAGTGTGCGAACCCCCATACCCGTTGCACCTGCAGCCCATTTATCACTTGCTGATTTACGGTAAGTACCCGCGCAATCCATGTGAATCCAACCTTTTTTGTAGTCATCTACAAAGTAAGAAAGGAACGCAGCTGCTGTACTTGCACCTGGCGTGTAATCACCCGTGCTGATGTTTGAAAGATCAGCAAAGTTTGAAGGCAACATACCACGGTGGAAATCAGCAAGAGGCAGTGGCCATAGGCCTTCTTTCTCTTGGTTTGCCGCTGTTAGCGCTTGGTGAGAAAGCTCATCGTCGAAACTTAGTAGTGCGTGGTAGTCGTTACCTAGTGCATTTTTAGCCGCGCCCGTTAGCGTTGCACAGTCGATGATAAGCTCAGGGTTTTGTGCACTTGCGTACATCAGACCATCAGCAAGCACCAAGCGGCCTTCCGCATCGGTGTTCATGATCTCAACTGTCTTACCATTTTTGTAAGTAATGATGTCGCCAAGCTTCAATGCGCGACCAGAGATCATGTTCTCTGCACAACATAGGATAAGCTTGATGCGCTTGTTCAGACCGCGTTCAATCGCTAGACCTAAGCCACCAGTGATGGTTGCTGCGCCGCCCATGTCAGCCTTCATAGCTGTCATGAATTGACCTGGCTTGATGCTGTAACCGCCTGAGTCAAAAGTAATACCTTTACCCACTAGACAAGCAAACACCGGTGCGTTTTCGTCACCTGTTGGGTTGAAGTCCAATTGCAGCATTGCTGATGTACGCTCAGAGCCACGGCCTACCGCGTAGATGCCTTCCCAACCTTCAGTTAGGAGATCTTTGTCTTTAACGATTTTTGCTTTTACTGTGCCCGCTGGCGCCACTGATTTGATGTATTCAGCAGCCATTGTCGCTAGTTGACGAGGAGCCACTTCTTCAGCCGTTTTGTTGATAATGTCACGCGTCCAATCAGTAGCACGGATGCGAGCTTCTAGCTCAGCTTGGTCGGCTTCTGAAAGTGCATCCCATTCCAATGCATTCTTTTTCTTTGGTCCACGGTAGCCTTGGTAAAAAGCCCAAACGCTTTCTAGATCCCAACCTTCACCACGAAGTGAAACGAATGCGATACCTTGTCCGTCAAGCGTACGACCAGCACGTTGAACCGCGCCTAGATCGTGGCCTTCACCAATGTGAATTGTCGCTCCCGCTTCTGAGAACGATAAAATAGCTCTTGCTCCCCACTGAGGCTGGGCAGCTTCTTGACTTAAAAATACTGACATCTGTGTAGACATGATTTCTCCTTGTCACGAACCACTTTGAGTGTGTGATTCTGATTATTTTTTATTAGCGCACTGATGTTAGCATTATGTAGGAGGAAAATGTCATTTTGATAAAAAAACGGACCATAAGGTCCGCTTTTTTTGGTAAGAATTGTTAACTTGGCTGCGTTTTATATTGGAGTGATTCCAACCCGCGACCAAATCATTAGATGAGATGATTAATCCATCTCATCCATCCAACACAAAATAATAGCCTCTAAGATTTTTTCATTCGAGTGGTTAGGCTCGTCATCAAACTCTTCAAGGTCTAGCACCCATTGATGCAAATCGGTAAAACGTACCGTTTTAGGATCAGTATCAGGGTACAAATCACATAGCTCAATTGCGATGTCTCGCGAATCAATCCACTTCAAGCTCATAACACTTCCTTATATTTATTAGCGACGCTTGGTCACCTTTATGATCTATATTCTAGGCCAGTTTTGTTAAACCGTTATCTCAGTCATGGCGAAACCACCATGACTGTAGAGAAGTTCTTAGTGATCTTCAGACGCTAGGTTCAATGTGTACTTTGGAATCTCTACTACAAGATCTTCATTAGCCACTTTTGCTTGGCAGCCAAGGCGAGATTCCATCTCTAAGCCCCATGCTTTATCTAGCATGTCGTCTTCTAGGTCGTCACTCTCTTCTAAAGAATCGAAACCTTCACGAATCACAACGTGACATGTTGTACATGCACACGATTTTTCACATGCGTGTTCAATACCAATACCGGCCTTCAATGCAACATCAAGAACCGTCTCACCAGTTTTTGCTTCTAAAACAGCGCCTTCTGGACATAGATCTTCGTGAGGTAAAACAATAATCTTTGGCATGTTTATCTATTCTCTAACTATTAAATATTATCGACTGACTGACCTGACAGTGCAGCACGAATTGATTTATCCATACGACGAGAAGCAAAGTCTTGGCTTGCTTTGTCGGTATTCTTAATTTCTACTTCAATGGCATCAGCGCTGTCGCCATTGCGCACTTCGATGAGTGTTTCAATCGCTTGTAGCAGCTGCTGCTTTTCTTGTTCGTTAAGCAGTTCGTCGCCGTCAGCTTGCATCGCAGCAATAAGGCCTTCGATAACGCGATCCGCTTCTACGCGTTGTTCAGCAAGAGCACGCGCTTGCATGTCTTCTTTGGCGAACGTCATTGAGTCTTTTAGCATGTTCGCAACTTCATCATCGCTTAGGCCGTAAGAAGGCTTAACTTGGATTTCAGCTTGAACACCCGTGCTCTTCTCCATAGCCGTAACTGATAGCAGGCCATCAGCATCAACTTGGTAAGTCACTCGAATATGCGCCGCGCCTGCAGCCATTGGTGGAATGCCTTTTAGAGCAAAACGAGCCAGTGAACGACAGTCGTCAACCATTTCACGTTCGCCTTGCACGGTATGCACTGTCATTGCAGTTTGACCGTCTTTGAACGTGGTAAATTCTTGCGCGCGAGCGACAGGGATCGTGGTATTACGAGGGATGATCTTTTCGACCAAGCCACCCATAGTTTCGATACCGAGCGATAACGGAATAACGTCCAGAAGTAGCATTTCAGAGTCTGGCTTGTTGCCAACTAGGATGTCTGCTTGAATTGAAGCGCCAATCGCAACCACTTCATCAGGGTTAATGCTGGTTAACGGCGTGCGACCGAAGAAGTCACCAACCATTTCACGTACTAGCAATGTACGAGTAGAACCACCCACCATCACGACTTCTAGAACTTCGTCAGCGTCAACGTCTGCATCTTTCAAAGCACGACGGCATGAAAGCAATGTTTTCTTCACAAGTGGCTTGATGATGTTTTCAAACTCTTCGCGAGTTAACGAGCCAGACCAACCTAGCACTTCAACATCAACACTGTCAGATGCTGATAAAGCAATCTTAGCTTCTGTCGCTGCATCAAGAAGAATACGGTTCTGTTCTGCTGTTAGCTCTGATAAGCCCATTTGCTCTTGGAAGTGATCAGCTACTAGATGGTCAAAGTCATCGCCGCCTAGTGCAGAGTCGCCGCCTGTTGCTAGCACTTCAAAAACACCCTTAGATAGGCGTAGGATAGAGATATCAAACGTACCGCCACCTAAGTCGTAAACAGCGATAACACCCTCTTTACCTGAATCCAAGCCGTAAGCAATCGCTGCCGCAGTAGGTTCATTAAGAAGACGTAACACGTGAAGACCAGCAAGTTGCGCCGCGTCTTTCGTACCTGCACGCTGTGCATCATCAAAGTACGCAGGAACGGTAATCACAGCACCAGCTAGATCGCCACCTAATGTTGACTCAGCACGTTGACCTAGCGCTCGCAGAATGTCTGCAGAGACTTGAATAGGGTTCTTGTTACCTTGCTCTGTACGAATCACAGGCAGACCATTATCACTTTCTTCAAACTGATATGGCAGAGACGGGTATCGCTGTTGGATATCTGACAATGAACGACCGATTAATCGCTTCACCGAGATAATGGTATTTTTAGGATCAGTCTGTGCATTTGCACGTGCTTCATCGCCAGTTGTATATGACTCTGACGTATAGTGAACAACGGAAGGCAGAATACTGCGACCTTGTTGATCAACGAGCGTGCTCGCCTCACCACTGCGTACTGCCGCAACCAATGAGTTTGTTGTACCTAAATCAATACCCACTGCAAGCTTGTGCTGGTGAGGAGCGGCGCTTTGCCCTGGTTCTGCAATCTGAAGTAGTGCCATGGATGTGTCCTTGTTATACAAACTAGCCGATCAGACGATCTTCAACTAATTCGATTTCATTCTTTAATTTTGCAATAAACTTAAGCTTTCTTACTCGGTCTGCAGCTTCTAGCCAAGCTTCGCTGTCGAGTTCTTGTTGGATAGCACTTAATTGTTGTTTATACATTTTGCTAACCTTGCCTTCAAATGCAAATAGCGCATCTTCAGGATCAGAACTGTCGGTGATGTCTTCCAGCTCTTCACGTAATTCCATTTGCTCCATCAGGAACATAGGATCTTGCATGGTCTGCTGCTCGCCGCGAATATCCTCACCATGTTGCACTAACAGGTATTCAGCTCGGCTGATTGGATTCTTCAACACCTGGTACGCATCGTTAATTTGCGCAGCTTTTTGCACGGCTAATAGGCGATCACGCTCAGAAGCTGTGGCAAATTTATCAGGGTGGAATTGGCGTTGCAGATCTCTAAACTGAGAAGAAAGAAGGCTACCATCCAGTTGAAACTGAAGTGGTAGCCCAAATAATTCGAAATGATTCATGTAACGGTGGTCCTAAGTTTAGGCTCTTTAAATAGAGCCTAATTTTATTCTTCGCTCACTATAAACGCTCAACGATTGAGGCGTTTATACATTGAAGCTCTCACCACAACCACATTCGCCTTTCGCGTTCGGGTTGTTGAATTCAAAACCTTCGTTTAGGCCTTCTTTTACGTAATCAAGCTCAGTACCGTCTAGGTAAACGAGGCTCTTTGGATCAATGATGACCTTAACACCTGAATGCTCGAACACTTCGTCTTCTTCGTTAAGCTCGTCAACGAATTCCAGTACATACGCCATACCCGAACAGCCAGTAGTTTTTACCGCTAAGCGTAACCCGATACCTTTACCTCGGTTATCTAGGAAAGCTTGAACTCGGCTTGCTGCCGTATCTGTCATGGTAATGGCCATACTACAACCTTGTGTTTTATATAAATTGAGAACTCAGGGGGAGCACAAAGGGTGCTCCCAAATATTACTTTTTTGAAGTGATTACGTTGTAGAAGCGATTAGTGCTTCTTTTTGTAATCCGCAACTGCTGCTTTGATTGCATCTTCAGCAAGAATTGAACAGTGAACTTTCACTGGTGGTAATTCTAGTTCTTCTGCAATTTCAGAGTTTTTGATAGCCGCTGCTTCATCAATGCTTTTACCTTTAACCCACTCAGTTACTAGTGAGCTAGAAGCGATTGCGCTACCGCAACCGTAAGTCTTGAATTTTGCGTCTTCAATAATACCTTCAGCAGATACTTTGATTTGCAGTTTCATTACGTCACCACAAGCCGGTGCGCCAACCATGCCGCTACCTACACTTGGGTCTTCTTTATCAAACGAACCTACGTTACGTGGGTTTTCGTAGTGATCAATTACTTTTTCGCTATATGCCATGATAGTTACCTCGAATCCTCTATTTCCGTGAGATTAGTGATGAGCCCACTCAACAGTGTTCAAATCAATCCCTTCTTTATACATATCCCATAGAGGAGACATGTCGCGTAATTTGTTTACCGCTACACGAATTTGTGCAATCGCGTAGTCGATTTCTTCTTCCGTTGTGAAGCGGCCGAATGAGAAACGTACTGAGCTGTGTGCCAGTTCATCGTTCAAACCAAGAGCACGTAGAACGTATGAAGGCTCAAGGCTTGCTGACGTACATGCAGAACCTGATGATACTGCTAGGTCTTTTAGAGACATAAGCAGAGACTCACCTTCAACGAAAGCGAAGCTCACGTTTAGGTTGTGTGGTACACGTTGGTCTAAGTCACCGTTTACCGTTACCGCTTCTAGATCTTGAACACCTTTCAATAGGCGCTCACGAAGTGCTAGTGCGTGATCGTAATCTTTCTGCATGTCTTGCTTAGCAACAGCACAAGCTTCGCCCATACCCACGATTTGGTGAGTAGCAAGCGTACCTGAACGGAAACCACGCTCATGACCGCCACCGTGCATTTGTGCTTCAAGACGAATACGTGGCTTACGACGAACGTAAAGTGCACCGATACCTTTAGGGCCATACATTTTGTGAGCTGAAAGTGAGATTAGGTCAACTTTCATCTCTTGTACGTCTAGTGGGATTTTACCCGCAGACTGAGCCGCATCAACGTGGAAGATGATCTTGCGTGAACGACATAGTTCGCCGATTGCAGAGATATCTTGGATTACACCAATCTCGTTGTTAACGTGCATGATAGAAACTAGAACAGTGTCTTCACGCATTGCAGCTTGTAGCTTGTCTAGATCGATGATGCCGTTTGCTTCTGGCTCAAGGTAAGTTACCTCAAAACCTTCACGCTCTAGTTGGCGACATGGATCAAGAACCGCTTTATGTTCTGTTTTGCACGTAATTACGTGCTTACCTTTTTTCTCGTAAAAGTGCGCTGCACCTTTAATAGCAAGGTTATCTGACTCTGTAGCACCAGAAGTGAAAACAATTTCACGTGGGTCTGCATTTAGTAGGTCAGCAATTTGCTCACGAGCATTATCTACTGCTTCTTCTGCCTGCCAGCCGTAACGGTGTGAACGAGATGCAGGGTTACCGAAGTTACCGTCCATCGTCATGCACTGAACCATTTTCTCAGCAACTCGTGGATCGACTGGGCATGTAGCTGAATAGTCAAAGTAAATAGGCAGTTTCATTTTCTACTCCAATGTAAAAACTGACCGCTAAGAGCGGGCATTAACACCGTGAGGTGCTGCACTAATCGTTGTAGTGCTCGTATTTTTATGTGCAAAACCATTATTAACCGCAAGATCGATATCTTGACGATCAGAAATTTCTAAAACTTCGTTATCTTTCATTAGCTCACCGAGCGTAATGTCGTTTAAGAAGCTGCTGATTCGGGAGCTTAAATCACGCCATAGAGTGTGAGTTAAACAACGACTACCACCTTGGCAATCTGCTCGACCGTGACACTTAGTCGCATCCACTGATTCGTCTACTGCTGCAATCACAGTTCCGACAGCGATGTCGCTCGCTTCAGCACCTAAACGGTAACCACCACCAGGGCCGCGAACACTAGCAACTAAGCCAGCTTTACGTAACTTAGAAAAAAGTTGCTCTAAGTAAGATAACGAGATGCCTTGTCGCTCTGAAATATCAGCCAGAGGAACTGGGCTTTTTTGCGAATGCAGTGCTACATCTAGCATAGCTGTTACCGCATATCTTCCTTTAGATGTAAGTTTCATATCACACCGTATCCACATTGTTTATGTGGTTGGAATCTTCCCATACCCGACTAAATTGGTCAAGTATTTAGTTGACTATTTTAGTCAGGTATTCACCCTTAACTATTGTATGGGCTTTATTTATCGTTTTTGCTCTTCTCAATCGAAGTCAAAATACCGCGAAGTGTGTTGATTTCTTGGAGTTCTGGACGAGCACGGCTAAATAGACGACGTAGCTTGTTCATCACCTGACCCGGCTTATCCTTAGAGATAAATTGGGTATCGATGATCACTTTTTCAAGGTGTTCGTAGAACATTTCTAGTTCGTCGTGACGTGGGTACTCATCTTGTTGCTGTGGCTGATATTGGCTAGCGACCATATCAAGGTGTGCAACACGTACTTCGTAGCTTAATGTCTGTACAGCCATTGCTAGGTTTAGCGAGCTGTATTCTGGGTTAGCTGGAATACATACATGGTAATGACACTTCTGCAGCTCATCATTAGTTAAGCCAGTACGCTCACGGCCAAAGACTAATGCTACTGGGTGCTTCTGACCTTCAACTGCAAACTTTTCACCACACTCGCGAGGCTCAAGCATTGGCCATTCAAGCGTACGAGAACGAGCACTTGAACCCACAACCAAACCGCAGTCTTTTACTGCTTCTTCAAGAGTAGAAACAATCGTCGCGTTTTCTGCGATGTCACCTGCACCAGCAGCCAGTGCTAAGGTCTGCTCGTCAACTTCACATTGAGGGTCTACAAGAACTAATTGACTCAAACCCATCACTTTCATTGCGCGAGCTGCTGATCCGATATTTCCCGAATGAGACGTACCAACCAGAACGACTTTTACATTGTCTAACATGCTATATGACACCACTTTAAAAATAATCGCGAGATATTAACACATAGCAAAGTAAAATGGTCAGACCCTTCGCGGAATGTGAAACCAAGAGTTCAAAAAATAACCACTTCCCTTTTGGTAAAACTTTGGTATACTCGCCGCCGCTTTAAATTGTTCTTTAACATCTTGTGGGAAAAACCATATGCATCCAATGCTAAACATTGCGATACGCGCTGCGCGTAAAGCTGGCAACCATATTGCTAAATCTCTAGAAACAACTGATAAGATCGAAACGTCTCTAAAAGGTAACAACGATTACGTTACTAACATTGCTCAAGAAGCTGAGTACATGATCATTGAGACAATCAAAGCATCTTACCCAGAGCACAGCATTATTTCTGAAGAGAAAGGCCTGACTGAAGGTAAAGACTCTGACGTACAATGGATCGTTGACCCACTAGATGGCACCAACAACTTTGTAAAAGGTTTCCCTCACTTCTCTGTATCTATCGCTGTTCGCATGAACGGTCGTACAGAAGTTGCTTGTGTTTATGACCCAATGCTAAACGAGCTATTCACAGCTCAACGTGGCGCTGGCGCTCAACTTAACAACGCTCGTATGCGTGTTACTCAACTTAAAGACCTTCAAGGTACTGTTCTAGCGACTGGTTTCCCATTCAAGCAAAAACAACACTCTGAATCTTTCATGAAGATCATCTCTGGTCTATTCATCGACTGTGCTGACTTCCGTCGTACAGGTTCTCCTGCTCTTGACCTATGTTACCTAGCTGCTGGCCGTGTTGATGGTTACCTAGAACTAGGCCTTAAGCCATGGGATCTAGCAGCTGGCGACCTAATCGCTCGTGAAGCTGGTGCTATCATGACTGACTTTGCTGGCGGTACTGATTACATGACGTCTGGTAATGTTGTTGCTTCAAGCGCACGTGGTGTTAAGTCTATTCTTAAGCACGTTCGTGAGAACGCTAACGAAGGTATGCTGAAGTAATTCAGGCCTTACGTTGAAGCTCTCTTATTTAAGAAAGCATAAGAATTTCAAAGCCTCGCAATCGCGAGGTTTTTTTGTATCTGCGATACGAGATACGAGATACGAGATACGAGATACGAGATACGATCAGGACATCTCTTAGTGAACTGAAGTTCAACACACATCAACGCTAAATTGTATTGAGTTTCCCTAGAATACAGACGTAAAAAAACCGCTAGTTGCCTAGCGGTTTTTTTTTGTTTAGCGAAACCTATTAAGCCAAGGCCTAAGGCATTTCGTCAAACTCTTCGCCTTCTTTTTCCACTTGTGGTGGCATTAGGTGCTCACGCGTAATACCCAACTTCATAGCTAGTGCAGATGCAACGTAGATAGAAGAGTAAGTACCAACCGTAATACCTAATAGAAGTGCGGTTGCGAAGCCGTGAATCATAGCGCCGCCCTGAACGAACAGTGCGATAACTACGAACAACGTAGTACCAGAAGTGATCAATGTACGGCTCAATGTTTGTGTAATTGAGCTGTTCAGTACTTCAGGTGCTTCACCTTTACGCATCTTACGGAAGTTCTCACGGATACGGTCGAATACAACGATGGTATCGTTGAGGGAGTAACCGACTACCGTCAGCAAGGCTGCTACGATGGTCAGGTCTACCTCAATTTGCATTAGAGAGAACACACCAAGTGTGATGATAACATCGTGCGCAAGTGCTAATACCGCACCCGCTGCCAAACGCCATTCAAATCGCACTGATACGTAGATCAAGATACAGATAAGAGAAACTAGGATAGCAAGGCCACCCGCTTCTGTTAGTTCGTCACCCACGTTAGGACCAACGAACTCGATACGACGCATTTCAACTTGCTCACCAGTACCGCTCTCAATAGCAGAAAGGATCTGGTTACCAAGTGTCTCGCCCGCTACGCCATCACGTGGACGTAGACGAACCATTACATCACGAGCTGAACCGAAGTTCTGTACCGTTGCATCACCAAAGCCTTCGGCTTCTAGTGCACTTCGGATATCAGGAAGGTGTGCTGGTTGTTCAAAGCCAACTTCAATCAGAGTACCGCCAGTAAAATCTAGACCCCAGTTCAACGATTTCGTTGTTAGGGTGAAGATAGCAGTACCAATCATCAAGATAGAAAAAACAAAGGCAACCTTTGACCAACGCATAAAGTCGATCATTTTGTCTGCTTTTAGAATCTGAAACATATTAATTCCTAGCCTTAGATCGACAGTTTTTTAACGCGTTTGCCGCCATACATCAGGTTCACGATACAACGTGTTCCGACAATAGCTGTAAACATTGAAGTCAAGATACCGATAGACAGCGTTACCGCGAAGCCTTTAATCGCACCAGTACCCACAGCAAATAGAATGATTGCTGTTAGTAGTGTGGTGATGTTGGCATCGGCGATGGTACTGAATGCGTTCGCGTAACCTTGGTGAATCGCTTGTTGTGGACTGCGTCCATCTCGAAGCTCTTCACGTATACGCTCAAAGATCAGAACGTTCGCATCAACCGCCATACCGACAGTTAATACGATACCGGCAATACCTGGCAGGGTCATGGTTGCCCCCGGAATCATCGACATCACACCGATGATCAACACCAAGTTAGCCATTAGTGCAACGTTCGCAATCAGACCAAAGCTACGGTAGTAAAGCAGTGTAAATAGCATTACTGCAGCCATACCCCAAACCATCGCCATGATACCCATATCGATGTTTTGTTGACCCATAGATGGACCAATCGTACGTTCTTCGACAATCGAGATAGGTGCAATTAGAGCACCAGCACGCAGTAGAAGTGCCAAGTTATGAGCTTCAGCCGTTGAGTCGATACCAGTAATACGGAAGTTACGACCAAGTGCAGACTGAATCGTCGCTTGGTTAATCACTTCTTCGTGCTTACTTAAGATCACTCGGCCTTCAGGTGTTTTACGACCGCTGTCTTTGTACTCTGCAAATACCGTTGCCATTAGCTTACCGATATTTTGACGAGAGAACGCAGACATCTTGCTACCACCTTCGCTGTCTAGCGAGATGTTAACTTGAGGACGACCATATTCATCAACACTTGAGCTTGCATCAGTAATACTTGAACCGCCTAGGATAACGCGCTTCTTAAGTACCACAGGGCGACCATCACGATCTTGCTTGATTTCACTACCCGCAGGGGCACGACCAGAAGCGGCAGCGGCTAAATCAGCACTGCTATCTACTTCACGGAACTCAAGTGTCGCCGTCGCACCAAGAATTTCTTTAGCACGAGCCGTGTCTTGAACACCAGGCAATTCCACTACGATACGGCTAGCGCCTTGACGTTGAACCAAAGGCTCAGCAACACCAAGTTCGTTCACACGGTTACGTAGAATGGTAATGTTTTGCTCTACCGCATAGTTGCGGATTTCTTGAAGACGAGTCTCTGTGAAGCTAGCAACCAAAGAGAAACGACCGTTAGATTCAGAATCTACAAACGTCATGTCTTGGTGCTTAGATTGCAGTAGCGATTTCGCTTCAGCAAGCTGCTCTGCATTACGTAGAATCACTTCAACCGCATCTTTACCAGATGGGCGAATTGCACGGTAACGGATTTTCTCTTCACGAAGTTCGCTACGGAACGCTTCTTCTTGTTGGCCAACCAGCTTTTGCATCGCAGCGTCCATATCCACTTCCATCAAGAAGTGAACACCACCACGTAGGTCAAGACCAAGCTTCATTGGTGCAGCACCAATAGATTCAAGCCAATCAGGGGTTGAAGCTGCTAAGTTTAAAGCAACGATTACATCTTCATCTAATGCTTCAGTGATGACATCACGGGCACTAATTTGAGAGTCTGTATCGTTAAAGCGAACAAGAATGGAACCGTTTTCTAGAGCAACGGATTTAGTAGAAAGGTTTTCAGCTTCAAGAGCATTGGTGACAGCATCCAGCGTAGACATATCTACAGAGGCGCCACGCGCCCCTGTAACTTGAACTGCCGGATCTTCACCGTATATATTCGGAAGTGCGTACAACGCAGCGATGGCGATAGTAAACACCACCATCAGGTACTTCCATAACGGGTAACGGTTTAGCACAGCGAGGATCCTCTAGCTGTTTATAGAGATTTCAGAGTACCTTTTGGTAGCACTGCTGTAACGAAGTCTTTCTTGATAACTACTTCGTTGTTTGCATTCAGTTCGATAGCAACGTAGTCGCTGTCTTCTGCAATCTTAGTGATCTTGCCGATTAGGCCGCCGCTTGTAAGAACTTCATCACCTTTGCCCATAGAAGACATAAGGTTCTTGTGCTCTTTAACACGCTTAGCTTGTGGACGGTAGATCATGAAGTAGAAGATCACAGCGAACATACCTAGCATGATAAGCATTTCGAAACCGCCGCCTGCTGGTGCACCTTCTGCTGCTGCGTGAGCTTGAGAAATAAACATTTAAAACATCCTCTATTTATATTTTCGTAATTGTTTGTCTAATTGGGTTGCATCCCTTTATTTTCAAGCCCCATCACTCGGAAGAGAGATAGGGCTCGCAAAAAAAGAAATACTAAGATTCTTTACCTAGTGGTGGCACTTCACGCCCCATTCTTGCGTAGAACTCTGCAACGAACTCTTCAAAGCGGTCTTCATCGATAGACTGACGAATGTCTGACATTACTCGTTGGTAGAAACGCAGGTTATGAATCGTGTTCAGTCGAGCACCTAGGATTTCGTTACAACGATCCAAATGGTGTAAGTACGACTTGCTGTAGTTCTTACAAGTGTAACAGTCACACTCTGAATCTAGTGGTGTTGTATCGGTTTTATGCTTCGCATTACGGATCTTGATCACACCTTCAGTCACAAACAGGTGGCCGTTACGTGCATTTCGCGTTGGCATTACACAGTCAAACATGTCGATACCACGACGAACACCTTCAACTAGGTCTTCTGGTTTGCCTACGCCCATTAGGTAACGTGGCTTATTTTCAGGTAGTTGAGGACATGTGTGTTCAAGAATACGGTGCATGTCTTCTTTTGGTTCGCCTACTGCTAGACCACCAACTGCGTAACCATCAAAACCAATTTCAGTTAGGCCTTTAACAGATACATCACGAAGGTCTTCGTACACACCACCTTGAACGATACCGAATAGTGAGTTCGGGTTTTCAAGTTTGTCGAAGTGGTTACGTGAACGCTCAGCCCAACGAAGAGACATCTCCATTGAGTCTTTTGCTTCTTTGTGTGTCGCTGGGTAAGGCGTACACTCGTCAAAGATCATTACGATGTCTGAACCTAAGTCTTTTTGGATTTCCATAGACTTCTCTGCGTCCATGAAGATCTTGTCACCGTTTACAGGGTTACGGAAGTGAACACCCTCTTCAGTGATCTTACGCATTGCACCTAGGCTGAATACTTGGAAGCCGCCTGAATCAGTCAGGATAGGACCGTGCCAGTTCATGAAATCATGCAAGTCGCCGTGCATCTTCATGATTTCTTGACCAGGACGTAGCCATAGGTGGAATGTGTTACCTAATAGAATTTCAGCGCCTGTGTCTTTCACTTCTTCAGGTGTCATACCTTTTACAGTACCGTAAGTACCTACAGGCATGAATGCTGGGGTTTCAACGGTACCGCGTTCAAACTGAAGTTGACCACGACGTGCGCCGCTATTAGTTTTTTTAAGTTCGTATTTTAATTTCACGAAGCCTCCAATATGCCAGAGAAACAATCTGACTGTTAATTCAGAACCTTAAGCCAAACAAAAGCTCAGTCCAGTGGGTTCTATGAGGAGCGGTCGCGTATTCCTTGCGAGAGATTAGACAGACACCCTGCCCGACTCCTAGCTTACTGCTAGCACCCGTAAATTCTTATGTATACCGCTTATAACTAGCTTAAATTAGCTTGTTTTCTTATTGATGAACATGGCATCACCGTAGCTGAAGAAACGATATTCGCTCTTCACTGCGTGATCATATGCGCCCATCACGTTGTCGTAACCTGCAAATGCACTCACCAACATAATTAGCGTTGATTCTGGTAAGTGGAAATTGGTAATCAAACAATCCACCAACTGGTATTCGTAGCCAGGAAAAATGAAGATTTCAGTATCACCAAAGAACGGCACTAACTCTGTACCTTTCTTCAGGGCATCTTGCGCAGCACTTTCTAATGAGCGAACCGATGTTGTACCAACCGCAATAATGCGTCCGCCACGCGCTTTAGTCGCTGCAACAGCATCAACCACTTCTTGTGGTACTTCAACGTACTCAGCATGCATGTGGTGATCATTGATGTTGTCTACTTTAACGGGCTGGAATGTGCCAGCGCCAACGTGAAGCGTCACGTAAGCAAATTCAACACCTTTCTCTTTCATGTCAGCCATTAGCTTGTCATCAAAATGAAGACCCGCTGTTGGAGCGGCAACCGCACCCGGCTTCTCATTATAGACGGTCTGGTAACGCTCTTTATCTGCGTCTTCATCTGGACGATCAATATAAGGAGGTAGCGGCATATGGCCAACACTGTTCAGAATTTCTAAAACGCTCTGGTCAGATGTGAAATGGATTTCAAATAACGCGTCATGTCGCGCTACCATTTCAGCTTCATACTCATCGTTCTCGCCAAGGAACAACTTAGTGCCCGGCTTAGGTGATTTAGAACAACGAACATGCGCTAGAATACTTTTCTCATCAAGCATACGCTCAACCAGCACTTCAAGCTTACCACCTGATGCCTTGCGACCGAATACACGAGCAGGAATCACGCGCGTATTATTGAAAACAACAAGATCGCCTGGCTCAACCAAGTCTAAAACGTCTTTAAACGAACCATCTGTCAGGTTGCCATTATTGCCGTCTAATTTAAGCAGGCGGCTTGCTGTACGCTCTTCTTGAGGGTAGCGAGCAATAAGTTCATCTGGTAGGTCAAAGTGAAAATCTGAAACTTGCATGTGTCTAGTCTTGTCTTAGTTGATGAGATTTGTGCTGTTGACGAATAATAAATCGTTGTCGCTAATCAATCGTTACAGTAAGTAAACCGTTACCGTAAACAAAGCGCAAACACGACTAAAAATTTCGCAGTGGGCTAGTATAGGCACACGAGCCGCAATAGCAAGGTTTACAGCTATGGATTATTGTAAAGAGGCGTAAATAATGCTACCGATTCACCGCTTCAAGTTAGAGAATTAGTTGCATAAAACTCCCCCAAAAATGCGCCAGCTCTCAGTTATTTTTTGGATAAAAAACTATAGTGATAGCAACAAATAAAAAATAAGGAGGTTCGTATGATCAAGGTTGAAGATATGATGACTCGCAACCCTCATACTCTATTGCGCTCACACTCACTGGCCGATGCAAAGCACATGATGGAAGCGCTTGATATCCGCCATATCCCAGTCGTCGATGCCGACAGAAAGTTGCTTGGTGTGGTTACTCAGCGAGATGTTCTCGCAGCCCAAGAATCCAGCCTACAAAACATCCCACAAGCTCAATCTTTTACCCTTTCAACACCACTTAACGACATCATGCACAAAAGCGTTATGTCGGTAGAACCACGTGCAGGATTAAAAGAATCAGCTATTTATATGCAAAAACACAAAGTGGGCTGTTTACCCGTCGTCGATAACCACGAACTAGTCGGCATTATCACTGACAGCGACTTCGTCACAATCGCGATTAATTTGCTAGAGCTCCAGGAAGAAGTAGAACCGGAAGAAGCTGAAGTGGATTAACCGTTGAGTATGCAAAATAAAGAGCGGCTTACATAGCCGCTCAAAGGTAGATTTTTATCTATTCGTACACTGAGATTTTAAAGCAACTCAGAAACCACATCGGCTAACTGATGAAATGTTTCTCGGCGTGATGAGCTTGGACGCCAAACAAGGCCTATATCTCGATACGCTTGCTGGCCTGGAGGATCGATAACCACCAGGTTTTGATTTTCAAGCAAGCCGTGATCAATCGCCATTTGCGGGATAAAGGTGGTTCCTAACCCATTAGCTACCATTTGCACCAATGTGTGCAAGCTAGTTGCTGTGAACGGGTTAATCTTCTCTTTGTCGGTTAACTTACACGCTGATACTGCGTGTTCGGTTAAACAGTGCTCGTTCTCCAACAAGAATACAGACTCGTCTGGCAGGTCATCGTATTTAATAGGGACACGAATACCGTCAGCTTGATTGCGACTTATAACCATACGGAAAGGGTCTTGCCCAACCACCTTACTCTCCATATTGTCGATATCGACAGGCAAAGCCAAAATCAACACATCTAATTCACCATGGCGCAGTGCTGCGAGTAAGTTCGTTGTGGTGTCTTCGCGTAACAGGAGATTTAGCTGAGGAAAGCGTTGGTTAGCTTCTTGTACTAAATCACACAAAAGAAATGGTGCAATGGTAGGAATACACCCTACTCGCAGCTGACCTTGCATCGCATCCCCATTACATAGGTTTCCAAGTTCAACCAAGTCTTGCCCTTTCGCCAATAACTCTCGGCCATGCTTCACCACCAGCTCTCCCGCTTGAGTAAAAACAAGTGGACTCTTTTTATCTTTCTTCTCATATAGAGGACAACCGATAAGCTCTTCTAGGTTTTGGATACCTTTACTTAGCGTAGATTGGCTAACAAAACAGCGATCAGCGGCGTCGCTAAAGTGGCGTGTTTCGTGAAGAGTAACAAGATAGTGAAGTTGCTTAAGACTTGGCCATTTATTCATGAAATTACTTTGTAATATGAGTAGGATAAGTTACACGAAGGTCACAAGACCTGAGAAAAGGACAAAGAATAAGCTTATCGCTTTTTTCGATGAACTTAATCTATTTAATTCGCTTTTTTCTATAGTACCGATTGTACTATAGTTTGTCGCGTAGAAACGGAGCCCAAACAAAGATGTGTTGGGCCAACTAATTTTTTAGGAGATTCCAAAATGGTACTAGTAGGTCGTCAAGCCCCTGACTTTACTGCAGCAGCTGTTCTAGGTAACGGTGAGATCGTTGATAACTTCAACTTCGCAGAATTCACTAAAGGTAAGAAAGCGGTTGTTTTCTTCTACCCACTAGACTTCACTTTCGTTTGTCCTTCAGAGCTAATCGCTTTCGACAACCGTCTTGAAGATTTCCAAGCTAAAGGCGTTGAAGTAATCGGTGTTTCTATCGATTCTCAATTCTCTCACAACGCATGGCGTAACACTGCTATCGCTGACGGCGGTATCGGTCAAGTTAAATACCCTCTAGTTGCTGACGTTAAGCACGAGATCTGCAAAGCATACGATGTTGAGCACCCAGAAGCAGGCGTTGCTTTCCGTGGTTCTTTCCTAATCGACGCTGACGGTCTTGTACGTCACCAAGTAGTTAACGATCTTCCACTAGGTCGTAACATCGACGAAATGCTACGCATGGTAGACGCACTAAACTTCCACGAGAAGAATGGTGAAGTTTGTCCTGCACAATGGGAAGAAGGTAAATCAGGTATGGACGCATCTCCAAAAGGTGTTGCAGCATTCCTATCTGAGCACGCTGACGACCTAAGCAAGTAATTACATTCTTAAGCCCGCCTCAACACGGGTGAATGGTTGGATGACTCTCTATAAAGAGAAATAAAGCATAAGCTACAGCGCAAAGCGCACCGCCAATCAGTTAAGAAGTAAAGTCTTATTCAAAGCCCGAAGTTAACGCTTCGGGCTTTTTGCATCTATTGCTTCAACAAGGGTTTATTCCTGGCTCATCTCCACTATGAATAGGGGTAACTGCAAAGCGAAACTTTACCTCTATTTTCCTCTATTGCTACCTATTCAGAATCGTCTCAAGATTGCTATGATTTCCAAAGTCTCAATTTGAACGAGTAAAATAGCATGAACATCGAAATTGAAGTTTGTATCGATAACCTAGAATCTCTACACAATGCCCTAGAAGGCGGAGCAAATCGTATTGAGCTCTGCTCTTCACTAGCACTTGGTGGGTTAACTCCCAGCTTCGGAATGATGAAGCAAGCCGCTCGCATCTCATCGGTCCCCGTTTATGCAATGATTCGACCAAGACAAGGCGACTTCATCTTCGATAATGACGACGTGATGTGCATGCTTGATGATATTCAAGCCGCTGCCGATGCTGGTTTAGATGGTGTGGTATTAGGTGTGCTTACCGCTCAAGGTGAAATAGACATGGTTGCTATGAAAGCACTAACCTCAAAAGCCCACCAGCTAAAACTTGGCGTGACCTTTCACCGTGCTATCGACCAACTTAAGGATTACCAAAAAGCTCTAGAACAGATTATCGAACTTGGTTGTGAACGTGTTTTAACTTCAGGCCTAGCGAGCAGCGCAGAGCAAGGTAAAGACACTCTTAAAGAGATGGTAGCACTCAGCCAAGGAAGATTGGATATCATGGCTGGGGCTGGCGTCACCGCTGACAATAGCCGAGAAATCTTTGAGCACACAGGTGTTCAAGCGCTACATCTATCTGGCAAGTCGACAAGACCAAGCCTAATGACACAAGCCTCTCAAGCTCAGATGGGGCACGATAACGTAGACGACTACTCAATCCCAGTAACGAGCACGGCAAAGATTCAAGCTCTGATCGCATCCCTCAGCAAATAGATAAGCACCGAGATCTGAAATAACTGAGATGACTGATTATGATAGTGAGAAGACACGCTCAGGTGTCACTGAAAGGAAAACGGCGACAGGCTTAAGTTTAGGTGGTGCTTACGTGTATCAAGCGAATTCAGTATTAGCCGTGAGAGCTGGCGGAGACATAAATATTTTTGATCACAATAAGACTTTCGTACCTTATAACACCACCATCAATCTCAACCTAGGGGCAATCATACGCTTCTAGATTGATTAGGTTTTAAGATAGGAAAGCTATCGTAAAACGTCATCTAGGCTTTGTTCTCCTAGGTGACGAACATCTTTGCCTTTTACAAAGTAGATGATGTATTCACAAATATTTTGACAACGATCCCCTACACGCTCAATAGCTCGTGCAGACCACATCACTTGTAAGATGTTAGGAATATTCTTCGGATCTTCCATCATATAAGTCATTAACTGGCGAATCACAGCTTCGTATTCAGCATCAAGCTTGTCGTCGAGTTTATGTACCTCAGCCGCCGCATCTACATCCATTCGTGCAAACGCATCCAAAACCTGATGCAGCATGGTGATCGCTTGTCGGCATAAAGGTTCCAAAGACACATGGAACTTTTGTTCTTTAGTCGAAGGGATCTCGATAGCACCTTGCGCTATTTTAGAAGCAACGTCACCAATACGTTCCAGATCAGTAATGGTCTTGATGATCGCCATAATCAAACGCAAATCTTTAGCTGTTGGCTGACGCTTAGCAATAATTCGCGTACACGCCTCATCAATCGACACTTCCATCGCATTTACTTTATGGTCGTCACGAATGACTTTTTTGGCCAACTCTAGATCATCTTTATGAAGCGCTTGCATCGCAAAAGAAAGCTGCTGCTCCACTAACCCGCCCATAGTAAGTACATGAGTACGGATAGACTCTAATTCAACATTGAATTGTCCTGAGATGTGGCGACCAAAATGCATGTCAGCTCCTTAAAGAAATGAATTAAGCCGTTTACATAAGAGTGGCTCAGCTCTATATGGCGCGAACGATCGCGTTAGCCATATCTACCAGTAATGTAGTCTTCCGTTTGATTTTTCAATGGCGACGTGAATATTGAATCCGTATCTGAGTACTCGATCAATTTTCCCATATGAATAAACGCAGTGTGGTCACTTACACGAGCGGCCTGTTGCATGTTATGGGTCACGATCACCACGGTATATTGCGTTTTTAGATCGTTGATCAGCTCTTCAATCGTTAGAGTAGAAATCGGATCCAAGGCTGATGTTGGTTCATCTAGCAAAAGCACTTCCGGCTCAATTGCCACCGCACGAGCGATGACCAAACGCTGTTGCTGACCGCCCGATAAACCAAAAGCATTTTCATGTAAGCGATCTTTCACTTCATCCCATAACGCCGCGGCACGTAATGAACGCTCAACGGCATCATCTAAGTCACGGCTGTTACTCACGCCTTGTAACCTCAACCCATAAACCACATTTTCATAAATCGATTTAGGGAAAGGATTCGGACGTTGGAATACCATGCCAACACGACGTCGTAAGGTCGCGACATCCACCTTAGGATGGTAAACGTTATTACCGTACAGTTTCACCTTGCCAGAGACTCTACAACCTTCGACAAGATCGTTCATACGATTAATACAACGAAGTAGTGTCGATTTGCCACAACCTGAAGGGCCGATAAAAGCCGTCACCTGCCCTTTCGGTATCGCCATTGAGATATCATCAAGCGCCTGAGCTTCTTTATAGTATAGATTCAGGCCCTCAATAGAGATGGCTGTTTGCTCTTCGGTTAGGTTGTGCACATCTAAAGGTGCTTGATAACCCAAGGTTTCATTAATTGAAAACATCTTAATCTTGTCCTAAGGTTCGGTACTTTTCACGCAAGTTATTTCGAATGTTAATTGCCGTTAAGTTCAACCCAACAATCACGGTAACCAACAAAAATGACGTTGCGTACACCAGCGGTCTTGCTGCCTCTATGTTTGATGTTTGGAAGCCCACATCATAGATGTGAAAACCTAAATGCATAAATTTTCGGTCGAGGTGCACATACGGGAACTGCGCATCGACAGGTAAACTCGACGCTAATTTCACTACACCCACCAGCATTAATGGGGCCACTTCTCCCGCAGCACGAGCCACAGCCAAAATAAGCCCAGTAATAATCGCAGGGCTCGCCATAGGTAACACGATTCGCCACAATGTTTCAGATTGGGTTGCGCCCAAAGCTAAAGAACCGTGTCTCACAGAGCTTGGGATTCGAGTTAAGCCTTCTTCGGCGGTCACAATAACGACAGGCAATGTTAACACAGCCAGCGTTAATGCCGACCACAACAGGCCTGGCGTGCCAAACGTCGGAGCAGGTAAACGCTCTGCATAGAATAACGAGTCTATCGAACCACCAATGGTGTAAACAAAAAAGCCTAAGCCAAAGACACCATAAACGATGGATGGCACACCCGCTAAGTTTATGACTGCTATGCGAATCAAGCGAGTTAGCGCATTGTTTTTTGCGTATTCATGTAGATAAATAGCAGCAATGACACCAAGCGGCATCACGACAATCGACATGATAAGCACTAAGAGTACCGTACCGAAAATTGCAGGGAACACGCCACCTTCAGAGTTGGACTCTCTAGGATTTTCAGATAAGAACTTCCAAACTTGCTCGCACCAATGCAGCACTTTCTCTGGGTAGGTCATCTGATTAGGGAACCAGAAATCTAAAATCTCACTCAATGGAATCTCGACGACTTTGCCTGTCATATCTTCAACAATCAGAGCATCAAGGTTGAGCTGCTGCCTTAGAGAGTCTAGTTGATACTCTCCAGAGGCGAGTTCACGCCCTAAAGCCAAACGTTTAGACTCCAGCTCTTGTCGCTCTTGTTCGGATAGGTTGTCATTAAGCTCTTTTTTACGCTTTTCTAAACGTAACTGCTCCAATGACCAACTAGTCGTTCGAACCGTTTGGTTTACGATCTTTTGAATTTCATCACGTAGCGTATCGGCGTGAGTTAAACCTTTAACCAATTCTTTCTCGATGTCATCGGTTAGAACACCGTCTGCACTCCTAAAGCCAATCGGTTTTCCGAAAAAGTAGCCACCGCGGCTGCGCTCGATCACAGCCCACTCTTGTGGCGTCGTCGGTTCTTTCAGGTTCACCTCAAGAATTGACACAAAGTCTGCAGGGTACAATTCACGGTTAGCGATCTTGATACTCAGACGTCGAACTAACCCTTTATCGATAATCTCTTGCGGCAGTTTTTTATCTTGCACATTCGACAGTTGCTCAACCGGAATGTATTTACGTTCGTAAAGTTGGCCAATTAAACGGTTCTTCGCCATCTCTTTATGTTGAAATGGCACATTGGCAAGGCTCTCTGTTTCATTCACTTGCCACTGATAAAGAGGCGCAGGCCAGAAATAGGTCAACCCTTTCCAACCAATAAACAAAATCAGGCCAAGTACCGACAGCATACTAATACTAACGGTACCACCAGTTAGCCATATCCAAGGAGATCCCGATTTAATCCACTTAAACATGAAGAAACTCTCTTACTGGTTGCGATTGACGATTCAGATAAAAATTATAAAGCACGGTATTTATCTCGCAGCCTTTGTCTTACCCATTCCGCAATCGAGTTAACGGCGAAGGTAAAGACGAATAGAAGTAACGCAGCTAAGAACAGCAATCTAAAGTGAGGGCTGCCCACCTCGGATTCAGGAAGCTCAACCGCAATCGTCGCAGATAGTGTTCGCATCCCCTCAAGAATATTCCAATCCATAATAGGCGTATTACCGGTCGCCATTAACACGATCATGGTCTCACCAACCGCTCTACCCAAGCCCATCATTATTGCTGAGAAAATACCGGGACTCGCAGTAAGCAGCACGACATAAATCAGAGTTTGCCAAGGCGTGGCGCCTAGTGCCAAAGAACCGTCCGACAAGTGTTTAGGCACAGAGAAAATAGCATCTTCTGCGATAGTAAAAATGGTCGGTATAACCGCGAAACCCATCGCGAAACCAATCACGAGCGCGTTACGCTGATCAAAATCGATTCCGTGGTGATTTAAGAAAAGTTTGATATCACCAGCAAACAGTAGTGATTCAATTTTCCCACCAAAGTTAAGCACGACCACTGTCGTTACAATCAACACAGGAACCAGAATAAGCGCGTGCCAACCATTAGGGAAGCGGCTCACCCAATCATGTGGTAAGCAATACCAAATTAAACCAACAACCAGAGTACTAAGAGGCAACACCAATAGCAGTGACACAATGGCAGTTAAATGCGTTTCCACGATAGGAGCAAACCATAAGCCCGCAATAAATCCGATGATAACGGTCGGCAATGCTTCCATTAATTCAATCGAAGGTTTTACCACTCGACGCATCTTAGGTGTCATAAAGTAAGCGGTATAAATGGCGCCAAGTACCGCAATAGGCACCGCGAACATCATTGCAAACAGCGCCGCTTTAAGCGTACCAAAAGTTAGAGGAACTAAGCTGAACTTACCTTCAAAATCATCATTCGCAGAAGTGGATTGCCACACATACTGAGGCTCTGGGTAGCTCTCGTACCACACTTTTTTCCATAGCGACGAAAAGGATATCTCTGGGTATGGGTTGTCGACCAATGCAAGACTAATAACGCCATCACTCAGTGTTGCGAGATGAAGCTCATTGGCAGACATAGCCGCAAGTTGTGGCGACTTCTTGTAAGCTTTTTCAAACAGAGATAATTTTTCACTGGTCGTATAATGGCTTTGAATCGTGCCATTTTGGTAGAAGCTGTAAAAGCCTTTGCGATACGTATCAGGCAGTAAGAATTGAACCTCTGAAGGCAGCTTAAAGTCTCGAATGTGAGTCAAGTTACGCTGCTCATTGCTCAATACATCAAACCATTGAGAAACTCGCCCATCAAAATGGCTTACAAGTAGAGAATAAGCACCAGATAACAAGTCTATATTTTTTACGGCATGCTGCTCATCACCTAAACTTAAATCGATCACTTCTCGAACCGAGAATTTGTTCGCTTCCGTGGTGAGAACCGTCAGGTCAGAGGCGTTTCGAAGATACAAAGTATGCCCGTTGGGTGTCATTAAAAGCTGGTCTTGCTGACCAAACTCTTTAGATAACCATTGAGAATTAATCTCTGAGTATTCGCCTATTAGCGATGCTTGATACCATTTCACCAAAATGCGTTTATTGGATAACTGAGCCACCAGCGTCAGGTGATTATTGTCAGTCGCAAATGTTAGCTTCTCAATGCTCAAGCCATCACCCAACGCAATGCCATCTAAAAATTCAAATGGTTGGCTTTTGGGTTGAAGGTAATTAATTCGAGGGCTAGCGGCTTGCCCTTTTACGGCAAGAGGCTTTGAAAATTCCGGTTGAAACAACTGAACTTGGCCTTGGCGGTTAGCAAAAGCAAACCAATTATCTGCTGGCGTACTTCGAGCAAACGCGACCGAGTCTTGAATAATGGATTCAGAAAAGTACGGCGTAGATTGGGAGTTATCGAGAGTCCAATAATCGACAGAACCATCACGGTCGATCACTAACGCATGTTGGCCATACTCATCGATCGTCATTGCGATCGGATCTTGCACGATCACAGGTTGGACTTTTTGATCGGTCTCTAAACTTGAGTCAGCGAAGATCGGAAGAATGACCATCGCTAGATAAATAAAGATCAGAACAAGTGCCGCCAGCACGCTCACACCGCCTAATGTCACTGCAAAACGCATAAGACGGTCTTTCAACCATCTTTTTTTATCTCGTTTTTTCAATGAAAGTTCGGCTGCGGCCATCTATCTATCTACCTTTTTTGAGCTAATATCATAATATTTCGTTTACATGACAATTATATTACAGCTCACATTAAATAACTGAAAATAATAGTAAGTTTTGTTGAAACTGTAGAGTGAAATAATACCGTAACAAAAACAGCATACTCTGCTCATTTTTACAATTTGAGTAATCTCACACTCTTTAAGATGTCTAGGATTGATTATGAAAGCTGAAAAGCTCTACATAGAAAAAGAACTCAGTTGGCTCTCTTTTAACGAAAGAGTCTTACAGGAATCAGCAGACAAAACAGTACCTTTGATCGAAAGAGTACGCTTTCTCGGGATCTTTTCTAACAATCTAGACGAGTTTTACAAGGTTCGATTCTCCGACGTTAAACGTCGAATTTTGATCAACCAAGAGCGTGGGATCCATGACAACTCAAAGCATCTGCTTACCAAAATGCAAACCAAAGCATTTAAGCTAAACCAACGTTTTGATGAACTCTACAATGAACTCATTCTTGAGATGGCTAGACGACGAATCTTCTTGGTCAACGAGACGCAACTGAATGACGCTCAAAAGAAATGGATAAGAAAGTACTTTAAGAAAGAAGTACTTCCACACATCACGCCCCTTTTGATGACTGATGAGATTGATGTGCTACAGTTCTTAAAAGATGAGTATGCTTATCTGGCCGTTGAACTTCAAAAAGATCAGCAATCCAAATACGCCGTCATTGAGATACCGACCGATCACCTCCCACGCTTTATTATGCTTCCAGAGCAGAAGGGAAAACGCCGCAAGACCATCATCTTACTTGATAACATTATCCGATACTGCATCGATGATCTATTTAGAGGCTTTTTCGAATACGACCAGCTCAACTGCCACGCGATGAAAATGACTCGTGATGCTGAATACGACCTTGGCCACGAAGTCGAGCACAGCTTGCTAGAACAGATGTCTGAAGGTGTGGCTCAAAGGCTCAGTGCCCTGCCTGTGCGTTTTGTTTATGAGCACACGATGCCTCAAAATATGTTGGATTTCTTGTGTGGAAAATTAGGTATCTCTAACTACGACAACCTGATTCCTGGTGGTCGTTACCATAACTTTAAAGATTTCATCGGTTTCCCGAACGTAGGTCGTGAATACTTAGAAAACAAACCTTTACCACCAATGTCATGTGCAGACTTTGATGGGTTTGATAACAGCTTTGATGCAATCAAGAATCAAGACATCTTGCTGTACTATCCATATCATACCTTTGACCACATGACAGAGTTGGTTCGTCAGGCTTCATTTGATCCAAAAGTCATCAGTATCAAGATCAACATCTATCGCGTAGCGAAAAACTCTCGATTAATGAATTCGTTGATCGATGCCGTTCACAATGGCAAAAACGTAACAGTAGTGGTTGAACTTCAAGCTCGGTTCGACGAAGAAGCCAATATCGAATGGTCAAAGATCCTAACTGAAGCTGGGGTTCAAGTTATCTTTGGCGCTCCCGGTCTAAAAATCCACTCTAAGTTACTTCTCATCAACCGCCGTGAAGGTGAGCAAATCACTCGCTATGCGCATATCGGTACGGGCAACTTCCACGAAAAGACTGCAAGAATCTACACAGACTTCTCGCTGCTCACCGCCGATCAAGAGCTGACTAACGAGGTGCGTAATGTCTTTGGTTATATTGAGAACCCTTATCGTCCTGTAAAGTTTGACCACTTAATTGTGTCGCCACGTAATTCACGTAAGAAGCTTTATCGTCTTATCGATACAGAAATTGCTAGCGCTAAAGCGGGTAGAAAAGCGCAGATCACCTTGAAAGTGAACAACTTGGTCGATAAAGGGCTTATCAATAAGCTTTATGGTGCGAGTAATGCGGGTGTCAAAATTCGTATGATCATCCGAGGCATGTGCTCACTGGTTCCGGGAGTCGAAGGCGTTAGTGAGAACATCGAGATCATCAGTATCATCGACCGATTCCTAGAGCACCCACGCGTTTTGATTACACACAACGATGGTGACCCAAAAGTATTCATCTCATCGGCAGACTGGATGACGCGAAACATCGATCACCGCATTGAAGTCGCGTCGCCAATCCGTGATGAACGTTTGAAACAACGCATCATCGACATTGTAAATATTCATTTTACCGATACAGTTAAGGCAAGGTGGATAGATAAAGAGATGAGCAACGCTTACGTTCCTCGCGGTAACCGTAAAAAACGCCGCTCTCAAGTCGCCATCTATGATTACCTCAAGCAGGTAGAGAAACAGACTCGAAAAGCTAGGGAACAACAATCTTACGATGAGCCAAGCTAAAGATACCAAGGCCAATACGCCAGAAGATTCCAATAATACCGCCTCACTTGAGGCGGTATCTCCACCTATCAAACACGTTGCTGCCATCGATTTAGGCTCTAATAGCTTTCACATGGTTGTGGCAAAGGTCATCGGGCAAGAATTGCAACTTGTCAGCCGACACAAGCAAAGAGTCAGATTAGGCTCTGGTCTCGATGACCAATCAAACCTCAACAATGCAGCCATCGAGCGTGGTTTAGAGTGTCTCGCGATGTTTGCCGAGCGCTTACAAGGCTTTGAAGTCGAAAACGTTCGTATTGCAGCCACCCACACTCTGCGCCAAGCAAACAACGCTCATATCTTTATCCAGCGCGCACGTGAAGTACTTCCTTTTCCTATCGAAGTGATTCCCGGTGAGGAAGAGGCGCGACTTATCTATTTAGGCGTGGCTCACACACAACCCGAGTCTGACTCCAAGTTAGTTGTCGATATTGGCGGTGGCAGTACCGAGTTGATTATCGGCAAAGGGTTTGAGGCGAAGCTCGTCAACAGTAAACAGATGGGCTGCGTGAGCTTTACACAACGATATTTCTCGAATGGGAAACTCTCTCGCAAGAACTTCTCTAAGGCCATTATTGCGGCTCAACAGCGTCTAGAACCTCTTGCCGCTAAATACAAAAAGAAAGGCTGGGATGCTGCTCTTGGCTCTTCAGGAACCATCAAAGCAATCAAAGAAGTCCTGGTCGGAATGGGCTATGAAGATGCCATTATTACCGAAAAGCGATTAGGCCACTTAATTGATGTATTGTGCGAACACGACACCATTGAAGAGATAAAACTCAAAGGGCTCACTGAGGAGCGCCAACCCGTCTTTGCTGGCGGAGTGGCTATTCTCACTGCGATATTCATGGCTCTTTCAGTCAAAGAGATGCACTTTTCTGACGGCGCGCTTCGTGAAGGATTGCTCTATGAGATGGAAGATCGCTTTCAGCGCTCAGACATTCGTATGCGAACCACTGAGAACCTCGCAACCAAACACACCGTTGATTTCGACCACGCAACTCGCGTAAAAGATCAAGCAAGCGAGTTCTTACATCAGATATGCGATGAACTGTGTATTAAGAAAAAAAGTCAGCTGTTTGAACTGCTTGAATGGAGTGCGCTATTACACGAGGTCGGACTGAGTATCAGCTTCTCTGGCTTCCATAAGCACTCTGCGTATCTTCTTCAGCATACCAATATGCCGGGCTTTAATAGCGAGCAACAGATGGTCATGTCGATTTTAACTCGTTTCCAACGCAAAGCCCTCAAGCTTCAAGATATGCCCGAACTGAATTTGTTTAAGAGTAAGCACTTAATCAGCTTAATTCGCATATTACGTCTCTCCATCATTCTCAATGGTCAACGTAACGACTCCCCACGCCTAAAAACACGTATCGATGTCATCGAGAAAGATCATTGGAAGATATGTGGGGCCGATGGTGATTGGCTTGATGAAAATAAACTATTGGCGGCGGACTTACTCGCTGAACAGGAGTTGTGGAGTAATATTGAATGGCAACTAAGCTTCGATGAGAATCAAAAAGCGTAATTGCCAATCGGGAGATCAAAGCCCTACTTTTGCGAGTTCTTGTTTGGCGTATTCGTGAGGAATAGAAACGTAGCCGTCTTTTTCCACCAACTCTTGACCTTGTTTAGAAAATATAAAGGTTAGGAACTCTTGTTCCACCGGGGAAAGCGGCTTGTTTGGGTGTTTATTCACGTAAACATACAAGAAGCGCGAAAGCGGATAAGCGCCACTTAAGATGTTTTCTCTTGTGGCGTGTACATATTGATCACCCGTCTTAACCACAGGAACCTGTCTTACACCCGCAACACGATAGCCAATGCCTGTGTATCCAATGCCGCTGATCGACAAAGCAACAGATTGAACAACAGAGGCAGAACCCGGCTGCTCATTAACTCGGTTCTTGAAATCACCACCGCACAAAGCATTCTGCTTAAAGTAGCCATAAGTACCGGATACGGAGTTTCGGCCAAACAGTTGGAAACGATGTTTTGCCCAAGGTTGTTTAATGCCTAGTTCTTGCCAGCTCTCGATATTTTTAACACCGCCACAGCGCAACGTTTCAGAAAAGATGCCATCTATCTGACGAAAGTTAAGCCCTTTGATTGGGTTATCTTTGTGTACAAACACGCCAATCGCATCGATCGCGACTCTAAGCGCTGTAGGCTTGTAACCATGCTCTCGTTCGAATGCCTCAATCTCACGTAATCGCATTGGTCGGCTCATTGGCCCCAAATGCGCAGTGCCCTCGGTAAGCGCGGGAGGCGCAGTCGCAGAGCCAGAAGCCTGAACCTGAGCATTCACATTTGGGTAGTAAGATTTAAACTCTTCAACCCACAATGTCGTCATACCTGCCAAGGTATCTGAACCTACCGATAGCAAGCTGCCAGAAATCCCCGGTACCTTAGAGTAATCAGGAAGCGATTCTACAGTCAGCTCTGCATGAACCGGAGAAGCTAACGCACAAGCTAACAACGAACTGATGGGTAAACGCATCCTGCGTATTAAAGTAATCATGATACGGTTAGTCGGTTTGGTAACGTGAAATGGAAACGACTGCCGACACCTAACTCACTCTGGATTTCCAAATGAGAGTCATGGTGAGTCAAAGCATGCTTAACGATAGCCAACCCGAGACCACTGCCGCCAGTATCACGTGAGCGCGCCTTATCAACACGATAGAATCGCTCTGTAAGTCGATGCAGGTGTTGGGGCTCGATACCGTCTCCAGTGTCTGAGACATCCAAACAGGCACCTTGGCTTGTTTGATACCAGCGAACTCTAACTGTAGCGCCCGGTGGTGTATATTTGACGGCGTTGTAAACCAGATTCGATATCGCACTTCGCAACTGATCTTCATCAGCTAATACGCGTAGGCTCTTATCAATATCAAACTCAAGCTTGTGTTCACGATCGCCACTTAAACTCGCCGCTTCTTTCTCAAGAACCTCAAGCATAGCGGGAACGTTCACCACTTCATCCAACTCGAGCATTGGCGCTGCTTCAATTTTAGAAAGCGTGAGCAGTTGATTGACCAGACTGTTCATGCGATTCAGCTGCTCAGTCATTACACCATGAGCCTTGGTCCACATAGGGCCAACGATCATGTCTGGATCTTCCGTCATTTCAAGGTAGCCTTGAAGTACGGTCATTGGAGTTCGGAGTTCGTGAGAAACGTTAGCGAAGAAGTTACGACGCATGCCTTCTAGCTGCTTAAGCTGGGTCACATCACGCACAACCATCAGGTGTTCACCCTCGGTATACGGCACAATACGTAGTTCCAGCATACGCTCCACATTCAGTGGAGAAGGCATCTCTAATGGCTCAGAGAAATCTTGCTTGTTCAGATATTTAATAAAGTCTGGCGTACGAATCAAGTTCGAGATCGGTTGTCCAGAATCGTCGGGCCAACGAAAACCCAGTAAATACTGAGCAAGCTTGTTACACCAAACAATATTGCCTTCACCGCGAAATACCACAACGGCATCGGGAAGCGATTCTGCACCGTTACGGAAACGGCGGATAAGGTTAGTCAGTTCTTTACGTTTGCGACGCTGTCTCTGCTGCATACGATAAATACCGTTGAACAGAGATTCCCAGTTTCCTGAACCTGAAGGTGGTGTTAGACGCTTCTCATCCCACAACCATGCAGATAAACGCATTTGATTGTGTAGATGCCAGCCGAGCTGCAATACCGTAGCAGCCAGCAGTAACCAAGGTAAGTAACCGAATATCCATCCGACTAAAACCCATGGTGCGTAAAAAAAAGCCAGCTCCCAAGCCAGCTTTTTCCAGGTTAACTTTTCAACCATTCAGGACTCCGTAAACTGGGCAGCGAAGCCACATTAAGCCTTTGTAGAAAAACGGTAGCCCGCGCCGCGAACCGTTTGGATTAGCTTATCGTGACCTGCAGATTCAAGCGCTTTACGTAGGCGTCGAATATGTACATCAACGGTGCGGTCTTCAACGTAAACGTTGGTACCCCAAACGTTGTTAAGCAGCTGCTCTCGGCTGTACACACGCTCTTGGTGCGTCATAAAGAAGTGCAGCATTTTAAATTCTGTTGGTCCCATATCAACGGGACCTTCACTCGCGGTAACACGGTGTGATACTGGGTCTAATTTAAGACCTTGTACATCAATCACATCTTCCAGTGCCGTTGGTGTTACTCGGCGAATAACCGCTTTCAGGCGAGCCACTAGCTCTTTTGGCGAAAATGGTTTGGTAATGTAGTCGTCAGCGCCAACTTCTAAACCGCGAACTTTGTCTTCTTCTTCACCACGAGCCGTCAGCATCACCACTGGGATGTTGCGAGTTAACTCTTCACGCTTCATGTGCTTGATAAAGTTTATCCCGCTACCGCCAGGTAGCATCCAATCTAGTAATACTAGATCTGGGAAAGGTTCACATAGCTTGTTTACCGCTGTATCGTAATCTTCAGCCTCTACTGCTTGGTAGCCTTTTTGTTCAAGGACAAAACACAGCATCTCACGAATAGGTGCTTCATCTTCAACGACCAGAATCCTTCTCGACATAATTGAATAGCCTTTGTATTTAATCAACGCATTGCATTATCTGAGTTAATTATGACACTTTTGTGACCTTTGAAAACAAATTTTCATATAACTGTCTCAAACAATTCACTTTATAACTTTTGATACAGAGCTAGGGACAAATCAACTTAGATCTCATATCATGAGGCACTTCTAAAAAGGTATGAGAAAAATTTATGTGGTTTAAAAATTGCCTAGTCTATCGCTTCAACCGTGATATTGATTTCAATGCAGATCAGCTAGAGAAACAACTTGAAGAGTTCCGTTTTACCCCTTGTGGTAGCCAAGACAAACAGAAGTTTGGTTGGGTAAATGCGATGGGTAGACACGGCGATATGATGACGCACGTATCAGAAAACCGCATTCTAATCTGTGCAAAGAAAGAAGAAAAAATGCTTCCTGCTTCTGTGATCAAAGATTCATTAAATGCAAAAGTAGAAACACTTGAAGCGGAGTCTGGTACTCCTCTGAAAAAGAAAGAGAAAGATAGCCTAAAAGAAGACATCATCATCGACCTTCTTCCTCGAGCTTTCAGCCGCAGTAACTTCACTTACGCGCTGATCATGCCGAAAGAAGGCTTTATTGTGGTTGATGCTAGCAGCTACAAAAAAGCTGAAGACGTATTGGCATTACTACGTAAAACTATGGGTAGCCTACCAGTCGTACCAGCTATTCCAGAGCAAGCGATTGAAACGACTCTGACAGAGTGGGTTAAATCAGGTGAGACACCTAAAGGAATCACCATGCTTGATGAAGCTGAACTAAAATCAATCCAAGAAGACGGCGGTATTGTCCGAGTTAAGAAACAAGAACTAGAAACGGATGAGATTAAAAACCACATTGAAGCCAACAAAGTTGTGACTAAGCTTCTTATCAACTGGCAAGATCGCATTGAGTTCATCCTTGCTGAAGATGGCAGCATCAAGCGCCTGAAATTCAGTGATGAACTAAAAGATGAGAACGACGATATTCCTCGTGAAGACCAAGCTGCACGTTTTGATGCTGATTTCTCACTTCTATGCGGTGAGTTCAGTGTTTTCCTTCCGAACTTATTCGAATCACTTGGCGGGTTAACTCAACCAAACGCTTAATCTGTGATATTTAAGGCTCAGATGTCGATGGCGTCTGGGCTTATTCCCTCCCAAACTCCTGCTTATATTTATCTCTCTACTCTCTTCTTAATGTCATTGCTATCTTTAGGGCTATCAACCAAACTCGTTTTAGCGTAAAATTTGCGCCCCTTTGATATCACTTGGTGGTATCAACCTGACTTGAGATCAGATTAGAGAACGAAGCAATGACTACACAAAAACCATTTGTACCTGAACTATTATCACCGGCAGGAAGCCTTAAAAACATGCGTTACGCATTCGCCTACGGCGCAGATGCAGTTTACGCGGGCCAGCCACGTTACAGCCTTCGTGTTCGTAACAACGAGTTCAATCACGAAAACCTACAAATCGGTATCGATGAAGCTCATGCTCAAGGCAAAAAGTTATATGTTGTATGTAACATTCAGCCACACAACTCTAAGTTAAAAACATTCATTCGCGACCTAAAACCAGTTGTCGATATGGGCCCAGATGCTCTTATCATGTCAGACCCTGGTCTTATCATGATGGTTCGTGAAGCATTCCCTGAAATGCCAATCCACCTTTCTGTTCAAGCAAACGCAGTAAACTGGGCGACCGTTAAGTTCTGGTCAACTCAAGGCGTTGAGCGTGTGATCCTATCTCGTGAGCTATCTCTTGAAGAGATCGAAGAGATTCGCGAACACTGCCCTGAAACAGAACTAGAGATCTTTGTTCACGGTGCACTTTGCATGGCGTACTCTGGTCGCTGCCTACTTTCTGGTTACATGAACAAGCGCGATCCAAACCAAGGTACTTGCACTAACGCTTGTCGTTGGGAATACAAAACAGAAGCGGCAAAAGAAGACGAAAACGGTCAGATCGTTGAAGCAAACCCTACTGGTGTTGAGATTCAAGAGGTAGAAGTTCAAGACGAACGTCCAGACAACACACTAGGTCTAGGTAAACCAACCGACGAAGTGGTTCTCCTTTCTGAGTCACACAAGCCAGAAGAGAAAATGGCTGCATTTGAAGATGAGCATGGTACTTACATCATGAACTCGAAAGATCTTCGTGCAATCCAACACGTTGAACGCCTAACGAAGATGGGTGTTCACTCTCTGAAGATTGAAGGTCGTACTAAGTCTTTCTACTACTGTGCACGTACAGCTCAGGTTTACCGTAAAGCTATCGATGACGCTGTAGCAGGCAAGCCATTTGATGAAAGCCTAATGGGTACACTAGAGAGCCTAGCGCACCGTGGTTACACTGAAGGTTTCCTACGCCGCCACACTCATGATACATATCAAAACTACGAGTACGGTTACTCTATCTCTGACACTCAACAGTTTGTTGGTGAATTCACAGGTAAGCGCCGTGGTGACCTAGCGGAAGTAGAAGTGAAGAACAAATTCCTAGTAGGCGATAGCTTAGAAATGATGACACCGAAAGGTAACGTTGTTTTCACACTAGAAATGATGGAAAACCGTAAGTCTGAAGCAGTAGAAGACGCAAAAGGTAACGGTCACTTTGTATTTATTCCTGTACCAGCCGATCTAGACTTAGAGTACGGCTTGCTGATGCGTAACTTGAGCGAAGGCCAAGACACACGCAATGCATCAGGTAAGTAACTTTACTTAGAAAACTGAGAAGTAAGCAATGGCTCTGTTAATCACTGACAAGTGCATCAACTGCGATATGTGTGACCCTGAGTGCCCAAATGGCGCAATCACTATGGGTGACAGCATCTTCGAAATTGACCCAGATTTATGTACTGAATGTAAAGGTCACTATGAGAAGCCAACGTGTCAGTCTGTATGCCCAATTACCAAGTGCATCATCACTGATCCAAACCACATTGAAACTGAAGACGAGCTACTAGAGAAGTTTGTCATCATTCAAGGCTTGACCTAAAAGAGAAAAGGTTCAACTTACTGTAAGTTGAACCTTTTTTTTATCCTGACTTTTCTATTGGATAAATATTGCAGAAGAGCTCTTTTTCAAATTGATATTCGAGTCGCTCTCGCCAATTGATTGCTTGAGCTATAGGAACGAGATAAAAGTTTTCCCTGCTGGTATCAGTCACAAACGCCATTCCATATTGCATCAACTCATAATGGACATCGTTTACAAAACTAGGGTCTAGTCGTTGTCTGCCTGTCAATTGGTTGATGTCATCTCTTGAAATAGAAATACCCGAGTTTTCTGTACTGAACCTATGTCTTAACCATTCTGAAAATTCCTTTGCACAAATCATAGTCATAGTCTTATCCTTGAATTATCTATCTACGGGTATCAGACTCTGATTTCGCATACTGCACATAAGCCGCATCTTTCACCCCAAAAATACTCCATCCCTGACCAAACCTTGTCAAATTCGTCACTGTTCTTGCTGTTGTCGTTATTGGTTTTGTTAATATCAAACGATGTTCTTAATCTCGTGTTTATAAACTCTAGACAAAAGTGTGACATTTCTCAACTTTCAGAGACGAGAAAGCCAGTGGCATTACTACTGTAATTAACCTCGATATATGTGATTACTTATTAGATATCAAGGCTAAACACTGACTTGGCATCACTTTGACTTTCTTCTTTTTCTTACTTTTTGCGACTTTTTTAGGAGGAGGTACCGGTATGGTTTTCGGAGCCCAACTTGCAAGTTCTTCTCCACAACCATCACCTTTAGGAGGGCTAGCTTGAGCAATGCAGTTAGTGCTCCCTTCTGGGCACTTCAAGCGAACATGAAAATGAGAATGATGCCCCCACCAAGGCCTGATTTTTCCGAGCCAAGCTCTATCATCTGCATCAGGGTTTTCTCGGTCACAAAGAGCTTGCTTAATCACGGGATGAACAAAAATTCGCACTACTTTTTCGTCTTTCGCGGCGTAGCGGATCACTTGAAAATGATCATCTGTCCAATTTGATTTGCGCAGCTTGTAGTTAGTAAGATCAACGACACTAACAGGCTTAGGGATGGCAAGTTCGTTCACTGAAAGCCTCTTACTTGTCAGTCTTAACCATATATCGATATCTAGCCCTGTCTGATGGCTTGAATGACCAGATGAAAAGCGCCCGCCACGGGGCAAAGAAATATCTCCTACCAATAAGTTGGTATCGAGTTGCTCACTTGTAGTTATGCCAAGCCTTTCAATGAACTGAATGGCCTCTGTATGACCATAATAACGCCCTCTTTGAGGACGAATAATCTGGTAACCGACGCCATCGATTGGCAAGGCCTGTGCTCCATCAAGGCAACCGTTGGCATAGCTTCCTATTGATGAGGTGGAATTTACCGTGGGGGTCTTCTCTTTCTCCCAAGTGGTTGCAGATGCGAAAAAAGAACAAAAAGTCCCAACGACTATACAAAATAACCTCATACCAATTCCAAGTGAACGATGCATATTATTTATACTAGTCGGCATTAGAGAATAGTTGACGATTATTGGTAATTTTTCGCGAATAAACAGAGAGATATTTGAGATGGAAAAATCGGAAAAGGGGTTATACCAATTCCGTTAATTAACTTATCAAGTTTAACCAATCTCTAAAGCAGAGCGAGATCACTCTGCTTTTATCTTCACAAAACCGATTCCACGCTCTACATAACGTCTCTACGATATCGTCATAGTTTTCGAAGCACCTGTTTGCTACTTCATTTTGACGGAGCCAACTCCATACCTGTTCTATAGGGTTTAGTTCGGGAGAATAAGGTGGGATATGAATTATCGTAAGGTTCTCAAATTCATCTGCAAGATAGCTTTGGTGCCAACTCGCTTGATCCATGATCACAACAGCATGCTTGCCAACTGGTGTAGCTTGAGAAATTAATCTGAGTTGCTCCTTCATTGCTTCCATATTGCTAAGGGGAACCACTATAGCTTCAGCTTCTCCTGTCGTGACACATACAGC
>NZ_JAKEUO010000010.1 GCF_022397915.1 Vibrio sp. Isolate34
TTCTCTTGAAGTCCTTCAAGACCATTGTCGAGATATGCTTTGACCCATTTATTGACGCTTACTCTGCTAACTTTAAGGTACTTAGCTATTTGAGTGCGACTTTTACCGTCAACAAAATGAGAAACGGATAAATAACGCATTCTAAGCCGAGCATTGGATGTGGAATTAATCAGACTCGGAAAATCATGCTTCATAAGGACTCCTTTTAAGAGTCCATATTAGATCACAAAATTAACGGAATTGGTATTACCTCTTTTTGGCTAAAAGAAAATAGAGGAGCGTGAGAATTTTGAAGCAAGATAAGACGGGTATGGTGATTTAAGATAAGGCCAATGAATGGATGTAAAAAAGGCTACTTTCATTAAGTAGCCTTCGTTTTTTAATTTAGATGTTAATCCAATTCTTTCTCTGCTTGTTTCGCTTTCTCTATCATCGGAGTAATCGTTGAGCCTTGAATCAGAATCGAGAACACAACAACGGCATAGGTCATTACTAGGATGATCTCTTTTACATCAATGAGTTTATCTTCAATCACCCAGATACCAGATGGGATTGAAAGTGCCATTGCCAGTGCTAAGCCACCGCGTAAGCCACCCCAAGTTAGAATCTTGATTGACCATGGGTTGTACGTTCTAAACCGTTTGAATCCGATATAGGATAAGAAAACACTTAGGTAGCGTGCACTTAATACGAGAGGCACGGCGAACGCCATTAATATCCAGTCTTCTTGATGGAATTTGAACAGCAGCATCGACATACCGATTAATAAAAATAGTACGCCATTTAAAAACTCATCAATTAATTCCCAGAAGTGGTCTAGGTGATCTTCACTCTCTTTAGAGAATCCTATAAAGCGCGTCCAGTTGCCAATCATAATGCCTGATACCACCATCGCTAATGGACCTGACACATGTAGAACTTCAGCGAAGGCGTAACCAGCCGTCGGGATACCGATGGTTAGTAGTAATTCCATCGAGTGGTCATCGGTGTTGCTGATTAGATAATGGAATATCAAACCTAAAGCAAATCCGTAGACGATACCGCCAATCGCTTCTTGGGCGAATAACATGGTTACGCTGCCTACCGTCGGTGTTTCTGTGCCGAATGCGATGGTAAATAGGGTAACGAAGATGACTAAACCAAAACCATCATTAAATAGAGATTCTCCCTCGATTTGAGTTGAAATTCGTCTAGGGGCGTCAAGTTTCTTTACTATTGCTAACACTGCTATTGGATCGGTTGGAGAGATTAAAGACCCAAAGAGTAAACAATAAATCAGATCAAATTGAATACCGATGAATTGACAGAATCCATAGAGCACAAAGCCGATAAAGAATGTTGAAAACAGCGTAGCACCAAGTGCAAGTACTGTTATTTCCCACTTCTGGTCTTTTAGATTCGGTAATTTAATCCCCAAACCGCCAGCAAAAAGTAAGAAGCCTAGTATTCCTTTGAGTAGGAAGTCTTCAAAGTTGATACTTGCAACGGTTTCTGAGGCGATGTCAGCCAGTTGGAACCAATTGTTTTGTCCTGCAATGATAATCAATAGAGACAACATCATTGAGCCAGCAGTGATGGCGATGGTTGTCTGCATTTTACCAATTTTGGTATTCACGAAAGCAATGAGCATTGCCGCTGCGGATAAGAAGCATAAGGTGTAATAGACCGACATTGGGATTCCAACATGTAACAAAGTATGAGTATGAATTTTCGTTGTCTCATGCTCAAATAGCAAACATTTTTTTGTCATGAGTCGGTAATCAATTTCCTTTTTAGACGTCTAGACTCCTTTTTAATGTGTGATAGGATGGAGGGATAATTAAAGGAATGAGGTTGTATCGTGGGAAGTAATGTAAGGCAAAAGATTGACGCTCTGTTGAAGCAACGAATTTTACTGATTGATGGTGGCATGGGCACCATGATTCAGGATTATAAATTGGAAGAGCAAGACTATCGTGGTGAACGCTTTGCTGATTGGCACAGTGACTTGAAGGGCAACAATGACCTTCTAGTTCTTACGCAGCCTAAGCTTATCAAAGATATCCATTCACAATACTTGGAAGCTGGGGCAGACATCCTCGAAACCAACACCTTTAACGCTACAACCATCGCTATGGCCGACTATGATATGGAAAGCCTTAGTGAAGAAATTAACTTTGCTGCCGCTAAGCTTGCCCGTGAAGCGGCTGATGAGTGGACGGCAAAGACCCCAGAAAAGCCTCGCTTTGTTGCGGGTGTACTAGGTCCGACTAACCGTACTTGTTCTATCTCTCCAGATGTAAATGATCCGGGTTATCGTAATGTGAGCTTTGATGAGTTGGTCGAAGCTTACTCTGAATCGACTCGTGCACTTATTAAAGGCGGATCAGACCTAATTCTTATTGAAACTATCTTCGACACACTAAATGCTAAAGCGTGTGCTTTTGCGGTGGAATCTGTTTTTGAAGAAGTGGGCATAACTTTACCTGTAATGATCTCCGGTACCATTACTGATGCATCTGGTCGTACACTTTCAGGTCAAACGACAGAAGCTTTCTACAACGCCCTTCGTCATGTTAAACCGATCTCATTTGGGTTGAACTGTGCATTAGGCCCTGACGAGCTGCGTGAGTATGTCGGTGAGATGTCTCGTATCTCTGAGAGCTATGTTTCTGCTCACCCTAATGCAGGTTTGCCTAACGCATTTGGTGAGTATGACCTTTCACCTGAAGATATGGCAGAGCACGTTAAGGAGTGGGCTGAAAGTGGCTTCTTGAACTTGATTGGTGGTTGTTGTGGTACCACGCCAGAGCATATTCGCCAAATGGCTGAAGCGGTTGAAGGTGTTACCCCTCGTCAATTGCCAGACCTACCTGTGTCGTGTCGTCTATCCGGTTTAGAACCTCTGACAATCGCGAAAGAATCTCTGTTTGTTAACGTGGGTGAACGTACTAACGTTACCGGTTCTGCGCGTTTCAAACGCTTGATCAAAGAAGAGCTTTACGACGAAGCCTTGAGTGTCGCTCGCGAGCAAGTCGAAAATGGTGCCCAGATTATCGATATCAACATGGATGAAGGGATGCTAGACGCTGAAGCGTGCATGGTTAAATTCCTTAATTTATGTGCCTCTGAACCAGAGATTTCAAAAGTACCAGTAATGGTCGACTCTTCAAAATGGGAAGTTATCGAGGCTGGCCTGAAATGTATTCAGGGTAAAGGTATCGTTAACTCTATCTCTCTGAAAGAAGGCAAAGAGAAATTTGTCGAGCAAGCTAAGTTGGTTCGTCGCTATGGTGCAGCTGTCATCGTGATGGCGTTTGATGAAGTTGGTCAAGCTGATACTCGAGAGCGAAAAGTCGAGATCTGTACCAATGCCTACAATATTCTTGTTGATGAAGTTGGCTTCCCACCAGAAGACATTATTTTTGACCCGAACATCTTCGCGGTTGCGACGGGTATTGATGAGCATAACAATTATGCGGTCGACTTTATTGAAGCTGTGGGAGATATAAAACGTGACCTCCCTCATGCGATGATCTCTGGTGGCGTGTCGAACGTGTCATTCTCATTCCGTGGCAACAATTACGTTCGTGAGGCAATCCACGCAGTATTCCTATATCACTGTTTTAAGAATGGTATGGATATGGGTATCGTAAACGCTGGTCAGTTAGAAATTTACGATAACGTTCCAGAAGATCTGCGTAATGCTGTTGAAGATGTTGTATTGAACCGTCGTGATGATTCGACGGAACGTTTGCTTGATATGGCAACTGAGTACCTAGAGCGAGCGGTGGGTAAAGTCGAAGATAAATCGGCGCTAGAGTGGAGAACATGGCCGGTAGAAAAGCGCTTGGAGCATTCTCTGGTGAAAGGTATTACAGACTTTATTGTCGAGGATACTGAAGAAGCTCGCGTAAATGCTTCTCGTCCTATTGAAGTGATAGAAGGCCCTCTAATGGACGGCATGAACGTTGTAGGTGACCTATTTGGTGAAGGTAAGATGTTCTTACCACAGGTAGTTAAGTCTGCGCGTGTAATGAAGCAGGCTGTTGCCCATTTAGAACCGTTCATCAATGCATCCAAAGAAGTGGGCGCGACTAACGGTAAGATTCTGTTAGCGACCGTTAAAGGCGACGTACACGATATCGGTAAGAATATCGTTGGCGTGGTTTTGCAGTGTAACAACTACGAAATTATCGACTTAGGTGTGATGGTTTCTTGTGAAAAGATTCTAAAGGTCGCTAAAGAAGAGAACGTCGACATTATCGGCTTATCTGGTTTGATCACGCCATCTCTTGATGAAATGGTACACGTTGCCAAAGAGATGGAGAGACAAGGCTTTAAGCTTCCTCTATTGATTGGTGGCGCAACCACCTCTAAAGCGCACACTGCGGTTAAGATTGAACAGAACTATTCTGAGCCAGTGGTTTATGTAAACAACGCCTCTCGTGCTGTGGGTGTGTGTACCTCACTACTTTCTGATGAATTGAAACCTGCTTTCGTCGAGAAGTTGGATATCGATTATGATCGCGTTCGTGATCAACATAATCGTAAGAAGCCTCGCACTAAGCCTGTGACACTTGAAAAAGCTCGTGCTAATAAAGTGGCCATTGATTGGGATGCTTACACACCACCGGCACCACTCAAACCGGGAGTACACATATTCAATGACTTCGATGTGGCTACGCTCCGTAACTACATTGACTGGACGCCATTCTTTATGACGTGGTCATTAGTTGGTAAGTACCCAGCTATTCTTGACCATGAAGAAGTAGGTGAAGAGGCAAAACGTTTATTCAAAGACGCTAACGATCTGTTAGACCGTGTGGAGAAAGAGAAACTACTTGAAGCTCGCGGTATGTGTGCGATGTTCCCTGCCAACAGTGTCGGTGATGACATTGAAGTGTATACCGATGAATCTCGTACTGAGGTATTGAAGGTTCTGCATAATCTTCGCCAACAGACGGAGAAACCAAAAGGCTTTAACTACTGCTTGTCTGATTACATTGCTCCAAAAGAAAGCGGTAAAGCGGACTGGATTGGCGGCTTTGCGGTGACGGGGGGGATTGGTGAGCGAGAGCTGGCTGATGAATACAAAGCGAATGGCGATGATTACAATGCCATCATGATTCAAGCGGTTGCTGATCGATTGGCTGAAGCGTTCGCGGAGTACCTGCATAAAGAAGTGAGAAAGGATATTTGGGGTTACTCGCCAGATGAAAACTTATCGAATGATGATTTGATTCGTGAGAAATACCAAGGTATTCGTCCTGCTCCAGGTTACCCTGCTTGCCCTGAGCATACTGAGAAAGGTACGTTGTGGGAGTTAATGGATGTTGAGAAAGCGATTGATATGTCCTTAACGTCGAGCTATGCGATGTGGCCTGGTGCTTCTGTGTCTGGTATGTACTTTTCACATCCTGATGCTCGATACTTTGCTATTGCACAGATTCAACAGGATCAAGTGGATAGTTATGCCGATCGTAAAGGTTGGGATATGTTAGAAGCTGAGAAGTGGTTAGGTCCAAACATTAACTAGCTTTTAAGCTATGACGAGCTTGGATTCGTAAAGTAAAAAAGAGAAAGGGTTGCTTGGTTGCAACCCTTTTTGTATTCGTGATTTAGTTATTTATCTGTCGATGATAAACGGGCTTTCTACTCAAATAATTCTTGGTGAAGTTTCTGAATCGCTAATTTAGAAACAGACTCATTCAGCAGGAAGCACAGGTTATGAGGGCTTGCACCGTAGCAAATCATACGTAGGTTGAAATCTTCTAGAGTACTGAATACTTGCTTTGCATAGCCTTTGCTTTCACTCATGTTGTTACCAATAAGAGCAACAAGGCACAGGTCATGCTCAATATCGACAGAACACAGTTCTTCAAGCTCAATACGCGCTGCTTCTGGTAATTCAGGAGCACCACCTGATGTGTCAGTTTGATCTAAAGTCAGTGAAACACTGATCTCTGATGTGGTGATAAGATCGACAGAGATCTTATGTTTAGCAAGGATCTCGAACACTTTTGCAAGGAAACCGTAAGCATGGAACATGTTAGCACTGCGCAGCGTAACCATGGTTTGGTTGCAGCGCAGGGCAAGTGCTCTAAACAGAGGAGAGCTTTCTACTTGCTGGCGAATCCATGTACCACCTAATTCTGGCGCTTTTGAAGAACCTACAAAGACAGGAATTTGGTGGCGCAGTGCAGGAACGAGAGTCGAAGGGTGTAAGATCTTCGCGCCGAAGTTTGCCATTTCCGATGCTTCACTGAAGCTGATTTCTGGGATAGGAGAAGCTTTAGGTGCAATACGTGGATCGGTACTATAGATACCCGGAACATCAGTCCAGATCTCTAAGCCAATTGCTAGTACAGATTCTGCAATAAGCGCTGCTGAGTAATCGCTGCCACCGCGGCCTAGGGTCGTGGTGTTACCTTCGCTATCAGCACCGATAAAGCCTTGGGTCACGACAACTTGTTGCTGGCACAGTGGAATCAATTTCTCTTTTGCCAAAGCGGCAATTTCTTCTAGCTGTGGTTCTGCTTTTCCGAAATCATCATTGGTGCGCATCACTTCTCTGATATCGAAACGAACCGCAGGTGTTCCGCGCTCGCGAATGATTTGAGCTAGGATGTGTGTCGACATCAGCTCACCACAGGCCACTAGGTGATCAGTCAGCTTAGTACTTGCTTGAAATGATGCGGCTTCAGCAGCGCTAGCAATATCATCAAGAATACTGTGAACTTCTTTTTTGATGCTGATTGGATCAGCAAGTTGGTCAAGAATAGCATTGTGGATGTCGGCTAATTGCGTCATCAATTCTTGGCGGCGAGCTTTGTCTTGAACTCCGTTTGCGAGTTCCACTAGCAAGTTGGTCACACCAGAACACGCGCTACTTACGACAAGTTTCGTATTTGAGTTGTTTTCAATAATGGCAGCACAACGGCTCATTGCTTCAAAGTTGGCAACACTTGTTCCACCAAACTTAGCGACATTAAAAGAACCAGCTACATTAGATGCACTCACGATATATCTCCCACGACTTCCTAAAATAAAATTACGGTTGGGTAATCCAACGTCCGATGTTTTTCGAAGAGAGTTTTAGAGCAAAAAGAGAGGAATTATTAGAATAGTAACCTCAGAAGCTCTTCACCATATAGAAATGGCGACAGTTGAAGGGATTCAGCCCGCTCAACCGATAATAAAGGTCCTGCATCCTTTTATTATCTCGGCACTGCTCCCCATAAATGTTTTGTATTGGAAATGCGGTTCCACAAAACATCTGCCTGGGCAGTGCTCCTCTTCTGCTAGATAGCCGTTTCATTGAACGTGTTTGCGGTAACAATGTCAATCCGTAACTTGAGATAATTGAAAAATAATTTTAACAATTATGTGACAGTGGTTTGACCTCAATACTTATGGCTAATTGCTGAGGTAATCAATTTGCTTTAGGGTGGATTGTTCACAACATTAACGTAAGGGATGTACATGTCTAATTTAACACTCACTACTGCTATCGATAGCTTTTATCCACCACACCGAACGTTAATGGGACCAGGTCCTTCTGATATCTCACCTCAAGTACTGCAGGCTCTAAGCCGTCCGACGATAGGTCACCTAGATCCGTTGTTTATTGCGATGATGGATGAGCTTAAACAGCTTCTTAAATATGCTTTCCAAACGGAAAATGAATTTACGATTGCCGTTTCTGCACCGGGTAGTGCGGGTATGGAAACTTGCTTTGTTAACTTGATTGAGCCAGGTGAAAAGGTCATTGTTTGCCGTAACGGTGTTTTCGGTGAGCGTATGCGCGAGAATGTTGTTCGCTGCGGTGGTGAAGCCATCCTTGTTGATGACGAGTGGGGCAAGCCTGTTTCTGTCGACAAAGTAGAAAAAGCATTGGCAGAAAACCCCGATGCTGTTGCTGTCGCATTTGTGCATGCAGAGACATCAACTGGAGCGTTATCGGATGCTCAAGCTATCTCAGCTATTGCTCGTCAGTTTAATGCTCTGACGATTGTTGATGCAGTAACCTCGTTAGGTGGTGTTCCGTTGTTGGTTGATGAATGGCAGCTTGATGCGGTTTATTCTGGCAGTCAAAAGTGTCTATCTTGTGTTCCTGGACTATCTCCGGTGACTTTCTCTCAGCGTGCGGTTGAGAAAATGAAGGCGCGTCAATCACCAGTACAAAGCTGGTTCCTAGACCAGAGCTTGGTATTAGGTTATTGGAGTGGTGAAGGTAAGCGTAGCTATCATCATACTGCACCTGTAAACAGTCTTTATGCATTGCATGAGTCTCTTGTGCTACTAAAAAATGAAGGCCTAGATAATGCCTGGTCTCGCCATCACGCAATGCATCAAGAGTTGAAAGAGGGCGTCGAAGCTTTAGGGCTGAAGTTTGTGGTTGATGAGGAGAGCCGCTTACCGCAACTTAATGCGCTTTATTTCCCTGAAGGGATTGATGAAGCAAAAATCAGAACCCAGCTTTTAGAAGAGTATAACCTTGAGATTGGTGCCGGACTTGGTTCTCTAGCGGGCAAAGCGTGGCGTATCGGTCTAATGGGCTATGGTGCGCGAAAAGAGAATGTCGCGTTGTGTCTAAAAGCGCTAAAAGATGTTTTGAAATAGCTGCAATAAGCTGAAATTAAAAAGAAAAGCGCACGAGAGTTCGTGCGCTTTTTTGTGTTTGTTCTAAAGATAAGACGCGGAAGTCATATCTCGTTAGTTGCTAACTACTCTGCCGACGAGACGTTGTTCTCAGCTTGAGATATTTTCTTATACTGAACCTTTGAAAAGTCTCTGTTAGGGAATAAAAAGTTCGCTTCGCTACGAATTTGCTTTGCCTTACTTTCTTCACCTAGGCCTTGATACGCTAGAATCAGATTGCTGTAGAAAGCAGGTCTTGGCTTGCTCTTTATGATCTCCAGTGACCAATCGATGTAAGGCTGTATAAGGCTCGGGTCGGCTTTGTAGAGACCAATATTAAGGTAAGTGCTGTATATGTCCCAGTCGTAGCGATCTTTCCAAACTACTGGGTTAGTTACTTGTTTGAGAATATCTGGGTTTTTAGGTTTAGATAGCTCGAATTTAGTCAGTACATAGTTAGTGTGCAGTGCGCTCAGCATATAAAAGCTCACTAGGATCGGTAATACTAAGCTGCTCACTCTAAACAAGGTTTTACTGATTATGCTGAACGGCTGCTGATAGTGACGTGAAGCACGCTGATCCACCCAGTAAATCAAAATGATGAAGGTTATCCAGTGAATCGCCGAATGATAAAACGGATACTCCAGTTGAGAATGCAAGAGTATAGGTATAAACAGCGCAAGTAATGCCAGGCGCGTGCCCTTTGCTGAACTTGCTATACGAGACATCACTAACACCGCGGCAATCAAGATCCCTACGATTGGCACTATGCCACCTTCGACACCCCAAAATAGAAACTCATTGTGCGGGTGATCCATAGAAGGAAGCCCCGGATGATAATTTGAGTTCAGTTGATGCTGGCGAGCCGTATATAGAGTGTACTCTGATTCAAACTTGCCATAGCCGTACCCAGTAAATGGCTTCTCTACCAACATATCTAACGTTTGCGGGAAAGTGTAAGCGCGAGGGCTTTCTAAGTTCGCTTTCTTGCTAGCGATGCTATCTGTAGCGCTGAGATTGATCACGGTAAACGCAACCACGATACCGACAGCAACGGATGCACACCAGCCATAGAAGCGTTTCTTGGTCGAGAATTTGTAAAGGTAAGGCAGAATACACACAAACCCGATGAGTGCTGCCAACCACCCTGTGCGTGATGCGATGATGATCAGGAGCGGCACGGTTAACGTTGGGGTCAGATACAATAAGAAAGATTCGCTGATCTTGTGATTATACTTAGCGGGCTGTCTTGCTAAAAGGTAAGCAGAAAGTACAAAACCAGTCGCTAAAAAACTAGCCATCACATTGGGCTGCTGGAATATTCCGTAAGGGCGATTCGCTGCTGTGTTGTAACCAAATAGGTTACCTGGTTCTAATACAAAATATTGCACATAACCAAACAGCGCTTGTATGACGACAGCGAGTACGATGAACCACAGCATACGTTGTTTGTGTTTGTTGCTGAATTTGAACTGCTGAAGGACTACGAATAAAGCAAAACCTGCCCATAACCCAAGTAATCGGCCTGAAGCTCCTTCCGGTGAAGCATTGCTGTATAGAATCGGCAATGTAAGTATCACGCAACTGATCAGTAAACCTATGGTTAACTTGGAATACTTGAGTACTCGATTGGTCGCGAGTTGGTAAAAGCCAATTGCTAAGGTGAAGCTCAGTGCTAACCAAGTGGTTGGATTAAAAGAGAGAGCAAGGCCAGAGCCACCGGGATTAGGCATGAAAAAATGCATGGCGAGTAAGAACACAACAGCTAATGAACCGAGGAATGCTTTGTTGAGTGGTAACTGAGTGATCTGATTTTCTAGCTGGGTACCGCTAGTATGTATTGTTGCCATAAATCCCTAACCTTATAAAAACAGAGCTTGTTCCTTCTGAAACAAGCTCCGTTACTTTAACATTTTTCTGTCTGCTCGCAGGGCGCTATTTTACACCTAGTTCAAATTTAACATAGGCTTAAGGAAGCGAGCGGTGTGTGAACCTTCGACCAACGCTACATCTTCAGGTGTACCCTCTGCAACAATCTCTCCACCACCTTGACCACCTTCAGGGCCAAGATCTAAGATCCAGTCTGCTGTTTTAACGACATCTAAGTTGTGTTCAATCACGACAACCGTATTACCGTGATCACGCAGTCGATGCAGCACGGTTAATAGCTGTTGAATATCGTGGAAGTGAAGGCCGGTTGTTGGTTCATCGAGAATGTATAAGGTTTTACCTGTATCTCGTTTAGATAGCTCGCGAGCCAATTTAACACGTTGCGCTTCACCGCCAGATAAGGTGGTTGCCGCTTGGCCCAAGCGAATGTAAGAAAGACCCACATCCATAAGCGTTTGCAGTTTACGTGCAATCACTGGGACTGGATTAAAGAACTCACGAGCATCTTCAACAGTCATCTCAAGAACTTCGTCAATGGTTTTACCCTTGTAGCGAACTTCTAGTGTTTCACGGTTGTAGCGCTTACCTTTACATACATCACACGGTACATACACATCCGGTAAGAAGTGCATTTCTACCTTGATAACGCCATCGCCCTGACACGCTTCACAGCGCCCGCCACGCACGTTAAAGCTAAACCTCCCCGCTTTGTAACCGCGTGAACGTGACTCTTGTGTGCCAGCAAAAAGTTCACGAATAGGAGTGAAGATACCAGTATAGGTCGCAGGGTTTGATCTTGGTGTGCGACCTATTGGGCTTTGATCAATATCGATTACCTTATCGAAATGCTCTAACCCTTTAATCTTTTTATGTTTTGCCGGTACTGCTGTGGTTGCACCATTAAGTTGAGTGTGAGCGACTTTGAAGAAGGTGTCGTTGATTAGTGTCGATTTACCCGAGCCTGATACACCCGTAATACAGCTAAATAATCCCACTGGAATAGTTGCCGTAACATTCTTTAGGTTGTTGCCTGTCGCACCAACGATCTCTACGACTTTCTTCTTGTCGATTGGTGTTCGTTGTTTTGGTACTTCAATTTCTTTCACGCCACTCAGATATTGGCCTGTCAAAGAGTTCGGATTGTCGATGATGTCTTGCATGGTGCCTTCTGCGACTACATGACCACCGTGAACACCAGCGCCTGGGCCTATATCGATGACATGATCTGCACAGCGAATGGCATCTTCATCATGTTCTACAACAAGTACCGTATTGCCTAAGTCTCTCAAGTGAACCAAGGTTTGAAGTAGACGTTCATTATCACGCTGGTGGAGGCCAATTGACGGCTCATCCAACACATACATAACACCCACTAAACCGGCACCGATTTGACTTGCTAGACGAATTCGTTGTGCTTCACCACCAGACAGAGTTTCAGCACTGCGTGATAGGTTAAGGTAGTTCAAACCAACGTTAACCAAGAAATGTAGGCGATCATTGATCTCTTTCATCACTTTATCGGCGATCTGCCCACGCTGACCGTCTAACTTCAACTCTTGGAAAAATTGTAGTGCATCAGCAATGCTGAGCTCAACGATCTCAGGCAGTGTTGTATCGCCGATAAAGACATTTCGAGCTTCTAGTCTCAGACGAGTACCATTACAGCTAGAGCATGACTTCGTTGAGATGTATTTAGCAAGATCTTCACGCACCGAGCTTGATTCCGTATCACGGTAACGGCGCTCTAGCGTATTCAAAATACCTTCAAAGGGATGACGTTTAACGCGGATATCACCACGATCATTGATGTATTTGAATTCAACTTCAGTACGGCCAGAACCTTTGAGAATGATCTCTTGAGTCTTCTTCGGTAGAGAGTTAAACGGCGCAAACAGATCGAAACCATAATGCTCTGACAGTGATGTTAGCATCTGGAAGTAGTAGTAGTTCTTTTGATCCCAGCCTTTAATCGCACCTTCAGCGATGCTTAGGTTCTCATCTAAAATCACTCGACTTGGATCAAAATACTGTTGAACACCAAGCCCATCACACGTACCACATGCACCTGCTGGGTTGTTGAATGAGAATAGGCGAGGCTCAAGCTCTTGCATGCTGTAACCACACTTGGGACAAGCGAAGTTAGCAGAGAACACGATCTCTTCTTGATCTGTTTCGTCCATCCAGCCAACAACCGCAATACCGCCAGAGAGCTCCAGTGTTGTTTCAAACGATTCAGCGAGTCGTTGCTGTAGATCAGGGCGCACCTTAAATCGGTCAACTACTACTTCAATGGTGTGTTTCTTGTGCAGTTCAAGTGCTGGTGGATCGGACAGATCACAGGTTTCACCATCAATACGTGCTCGAATAAAGCCTTGAGCCGCTAAGTTCTCAAGTGTTTTTACATGCTCACCCTTACGTTCTTTAACGATCGGCGCAAGCAGCATCATTTTTGAGCCCGCAGGTAACTCTAGTACCTTATCCACCATTTGACTGATAGTTTGCGCAGTTAGGGGGATGTTGTGATCCGGACAGCGAGGTTCGCCCACTCGAGCGTAAAGTAGCCTCAGGTAATCATAGACTTCGGTAATGGTACCTACGGTTGAGCGAGGGTTATGAGATGTCGATTTTTGCTCTATCGAGATAGCCGGAGATAAACCTTCGATGTGGTCTACATCGGGTTTTTCCATAAGAGATAGAAATTGGCGAGCGTAGGCAGATAAAGACTCAACATAGCGACGTTGCCCTTCTGCGTATAGAGTATCAAACGCAAGTGACGACTTCCCTGAACCGGATAACCCTGTGATAACCGTGAGTTTATCGCGGGGAATCGTTAGGTTAACGTCTTTGAGGTTATGCGTACGAGCGCCTCTAATTTCTATTTTATCCATCTCAACAGACCATGTAATTTTAAGTGGCTAAAGTATTACATAGAGTGAGATTTGTGCAAAGTTTTACTGGATAAAAAAACAGTAAACAAAAAAGGGCGACTCAAAGAGTCACCCTTTTAAAATTTGAAACGTTACTTCTTAGGTAGTCGTTATGCTTCTTTTTGTGTTGAGTGTTTGCCTAGCTCAACTTGTTTTTGGTCTTTTTTGTATAGGTTTTCAAAGCAGTAGTTTGTTGCCTCGATGTAACCTTCAACACTACCACAGTCAAAACGTTGGCCTTTAAATTTGTAAGCCAATACACAGCCCGCTTTTGCTTGTTTAAGCAATGCATCGGTAATTTGGATCTCGCCGCCTTTACCTGGTTCAGTCTGTTCGATCAGCTCAAAAATATCTGGAGTCAGAATATAGCGGCCAATGATCGCTAGGTTGCTTGGTGCTGTACCTTGTTCTGGTTTCTCTACCATGTCATCGACACGGAAAAGATCGTCTTTTATCATCTCGCCAGAAATAACACCGTATTTATGTGTCTCTTCTTCTGGTACTTCTTGTACTGCAACGATAGAACAGCGGAACTGCTTGTATAGTGCAACCATTTGAGCCAGCACGCCTTGTTGTTCGTTCACACAAAGGTCATCGGCAAGCACAACTGCGAACGGTTCATCACCCACAAGCTCACGACCCGTTAGGATAGCGTGACCTAGACCTTTCATCTCGCGTTGGCGGATGTAAGTGAAGTTTGCTGCCTCAATCGTTTCACGGATATTGACTAGAAGGTCTTCTTTATTGGTGCCGCTGATCTGGTGCTCAAGCTCGTAGTTCTTATCGAAGTGATCCATGATTGAGTGCTTACCGCGGCCAGTAACAATGCACATTCCGTCCATACCAGCTTCGATTGCTTCTTCTACGCCGTATTCAATCAGCGGCTTGTTCACAACTGGCATCATTTCTTTCGGCATTGACTTAGTTGCAGGTAAAAAACGTGTACCGTAGCCAGCTGCCGGGAAAAGGCACTTTTTGATCATGATAAGACCCTTTATCTATAATAATTATTGATTCAACCTGAGTGGTTGATATTTCTGAGGGCAACTCTAGCATAAGTTATGTCTAAAATTCAGCAACAATACCTATGGTTTATTAGAGCTTCCCTCAAAATTATCGTCAGTTTAAGAGGCGGATCAATTATGCAAGCAGGTTCTGGTTAGCCCAGGCGATGGCTTGGACTCTATTTTTAACCGCTAACTTACGAAATATTTGGTAGAGATGGGATTTGACCGTGAATTCACTAATGAATAAGTCATCGGCGATTTGTGTGTTGGATGAACCGGATTGAAGGCAGCGAATAACCTGAATCTCTCGAATGGTTAAGTCGACATTGGTTGGCGTTGTGTTGGTATTGACCATGTTACGGTAGTAAAACAGCAGTTGGCTGGTGACCTTTCTTGGCAGCCAGTTATCGCCATCGATTACCTCTTGTAAACCATGAGCAATTTTGTCTTTTTTATCAGTGTTATAAAACAGTCCTTTTAATACACCGTAAGTTAAAAGCTCTGAGGTCGGCAGTTGCTGGGGAACATTAAACAAAATGATCTCATGGTTTTTCCACATTACGGTCAAATTAGGGCAGATAGCCAATAGCTTTGGTACTTCTTTATAGTCGACAAGAAGAATGCGATTACTCTGCTTTCTATCGACTAACATTAGGTCGTCTGGCGTCATCTTATACAAGGTGATAGACAGGTGTTTTTCTATCTCTTTTACATGTAAATAGTTGTCGTTTGGGTCGATGCACAGAAAATGCAAAGTGCGAGCGTATCGAGATTTTCTCATTGAAACGTCCTGTTTAATTGGAATTAGATTCCACGTTGTCATGCAGGCTTTAGCTTCTCTAGTGCAATAGTAGTGACTTGCGTTGAATATCAATTCCCAAAGTAAATGAGTGGTTTGTAAGTGGAGAAAAAAGCAACATCGCTCTGAATATCATGATTTGTTACGTTTTTATTCTTTGTAGTGAGGAGAGAATAGGAATGCGATTTATCACTGTAGAAAAGCATGCTATTCTTGTGCGCTAAAATTTTCTGAGACTATGAATTTAGACGGAGCAAATCATGGCTAGCCGTGGAGTTAACAAAGTTATATTAGTGGGTAACCTAGGTAATGACCCAGAAATTCGTTACATGCCTAATGGTGGCGCGGTAGCGAACATTACCATTGCGACGTCAGAGTCATGGCGTGATAAAGCAACTGGCGAACAACGTGAAAAAACAGAATGGCACCGTGTTGCTCTGTTTGGCAAGCTAGCTGAAGTTGCTGGTGAGTACCTACGTAAAGGTTCTCAAGTTTACATTGAAGGTCAACTTCAAACTCGTAAATGGCAAGACCAAAGCGGTCAAGATCGCTACACAACTGAAGTGGTTGTTCAAGGCTTCAACGGTGTAATGCAAATGCTTGGTGGCCGTGCTCAAGGCGGTGCTCCTGCTCAAGGTGGTATGGGTAACAACCAACAGCAAGGTGGTTGGGGTCAACCACAACAGCCACAACAGCAGCAACAACAATACAGTGCTCCTGCTCAACAGCAGAAAGCACCTCAACAACAAGCTCCTCAGCAGGCTCAACCTCAATATAATGAGCCACCGATGGATTTTGATGATGACATCCCATTCTGAGCCCTGTTTTTAATATATTATAAAGACAGTATTAAATTGGAAAAAGCCGCGTTCATCGCGGCTTTTTGTTACCTATAATTCTTAACGCTTTATTTACAACGTCAATTTATAGTATAAGTAGCAATACGGTATAATGTGAGTTGAAAAGGATTTCGTTATTCATGAGATATACCCCCACACTAAAATTGAGCACCCGATTGGTAGCATTTGTCACGGTGATAGTTATCAGTGCGATGTTCATTCTTTTTATAGGTGGCACCCTTTCGTTCAAGCGCATCGGGCAGGAATATTTAGACCATTATTTGGTGGGAATAGTCGACGTTGTAGATAAAGAAATGGAAGATCCAGATGCTGCGTATTCAATGCAGCGTTGGATGCCTAAGATGTTGCAGGCCAGTAATATTGTTGAGATGAAACTCTCAAATAAGACGGGTATTGTTTACCGCTTCAAAGATACTTCTCCACAAATTGATCCGAATCGCCTCTATGAGAAAAGCTTTACGTTAGAGCGTAATGAAGGTTACCAAATCGAATTCAAAGCATTGCCGCCTTATATTGGTTACAACTACTCAATAGAAGCGATGTGGTCGATTACTTTAGCGGTTGCTTTGATCATCTTCTGCTTGGCTCGTGGTGTTCGATGGTTGAAAGATCAGTTAATGGGTTCTGAAATGCTGGAAGAGCGCGGAAGGATGATCCTTGCAGGGCAAGTTGAAGCACATGCCAAAGGCGATGAGCGGGAATGGCCCTTTACGGCAAGTGAAGCGCTCGATGTGTTGATTGAAGAGCTGAAAGATGCACGCCAAGAGCGTAGCCGTTTCGATACCTTCATTCGTACTCATACTTTCTTAGATAAACTTACTGGCACAGCCAACCGAGTTCTATTTGATAACAAGCTTGAATCTGCACTGCACGAAAGTGGTACTCGTGGTGGTGTGCTGTTAATACGTATCGATGAGTGGGAACAAGTTCGTGATGCTAATGACAAGCAAGTGACCGACGGCTTTATTATTGAAGTCGGTGAAGTCTTATCGAATATTGTTCAGCGCTATCCTGACGTTATTTTCTCCCGTTATTACGAAGCCGACTTTGCGGTATTTATCCCGCATCAGGGAGCCAAAGATATTGCGACCTTGGCAGCTCAATGTTTAAGGCAGTTAGATAAGCTAACTCCACCGGAGCCATTAGAGTCTGATAACTGGTGTCATATCGGCGTGACCATGTATACCGAGGGTGAGCGTCATAGCCAGATTATGGATGAAACGGAAACCGCACTAAAGAGTGCTCAGTTGGAACGCATTAACAACTGGAGCCGTTACCCTAAACAGAATAAAAATGAGCTTGATAGAGGCAGCGTCCGTTGGAGAACATTACTCGACAAAGCTCTACTTCCTGAAAATTTGGTAATCTTTGCTCAGCGGTGTTACCTTATGTCGGAATTAGGTCAAGCTAATGAATTGCATAGAGAAATATTCACTAGAATTCAGGATCCAGACAAAGGTTTATTGAAATCGTCTCGATTTATGCCTGCGGTGGAGCAAGTGGGTTATCAAGCTCAAATGGACCAATCCGTGTTGAAGGTTTTGTTGAAATCTTTGAAAGAGTCAACTCAATCGATTAACTACTCGGTGAACCTGAATGTCACTCCGTTTGCGAGTAAACAGCATTTTAAGTGGTTTAGGAGCGAGTTATTACAACTCTCAGCTCAGCATCGCTCTCAGCTCGCTTTTGAATTTCCAGAAGGTCACCTTATTGCTCATCTTGATTATATGAGACCGGTGGCAAAGATGCTGCGAGGATTAGGGTGTAAAGTCATTGTTGGCCAAGCGGGGCGAACCATAGTTAGCACGCACTATATAAAGGATTTGAAGGTTAATTATATTAAGCTTCATCGGAGCTTAATTAAGAAAATCGATCAAAGGCATGAGAACCAGCTGTTTGTCCGAAGTTTAATAGGGGCATGCGGTGACTCTCCAACCCAAGTTATCGCGGTTGGGGTCGAGACAAAACAAGAAAAGAATACCTTGATAGAGTTAGGCATTAATGGCTATCAAGGGAGATATTTCGACGAAGAGCAACAAATTATTCCTTTGCCTCACCAAGGTGAAAAGACAGTGAAAGCTGAATCTGTTGTAAAAGTTGGTCGAAGAAATCGATGGCGCAAGAGTAGTAGTTAAGCATGAATTTTAAAGCGATTTTAGACCAGATAAAGCCAACGAATAATAAAGGCTGCTCGCAAGTTGTTATGTTGGGCAATGATGCTGTTTATATTTCATCGACAGAGCAAGAATCTCAAGTCACTCACATCCCTGTAGTAAACGGGGACTGGGAAAGTGCACTAAAAAAATCGCTTAACAGTGAAGCTTTTACCAGCAGTAGCCTTCAATTGATAGTCTGCGCTAACTATTACCAAACCTACCAAATTGATAAACCGGACATTCCAGAGAGCGAATGGCCAGTTGCCCTGCCTTTTTTATTGAAAGATCTTGTCGCTGAAAGAGTGACTGAGATTACGGCAAGCGCGGTAGCACTGCCGACATCAAACAAACTGCAAGTGTATGTTTTACCTAAAAAGCTGTTAGATAAGCTTTTAAACATTACTAATTCAGCGCAAGTAGAGCTTAAAGGTGTTGCTCCTGAAGATGAGATCTGGGGCTATAGTGCTGGCGAACTCTCTAATTTCATACTTTTACAACGCAGCTCCAACTCTCACTTTAAGTTGGGTGCGTTTGTTGAGAATACCGTCTGCTTCCAAAGAACCATTCGCAGTGTGGTACCACCTTTAACGGGCGTTGCATCCAGCGCACTGCAGCTAGATGGTCTTGCTTTAGAACTCCAGCGTTCGATTGATTACCTTTCTTCTCAAATCAAAGGCACACAACTTCATCAGTTGAAGATCTGTTGTGATGAAGAGGATGAAGCAGAATTACAAAGTGCGTTAAACAATACACTGAGCTCAACGGTTTCTTTGCTCGTTGAAGGTGAGCGCGAAATCTCTGAAAGCTTGTTAGTTAAGCTCGCTGCTGAAAAAGATGCGTTTAACGTCAATCTTTACCCTGAACACCTCAAGCCGAAAAAAGAATATTTCACATTAACGAATGTGGTCGCGAGTTGGGGGCTTGTCTGTGCCTTGCTTCTTGGCGGTTACTTTGTGATGCAATACCAAATATCGAATTTGGACGAAGAACTAACAGCTTTACAACATGACGCCAATCAAGTTAATAAGCAAGTTAACCAGTTGAAGAGTAAGCTAACTGAGCATAAACCGTCTCCGGAGAAAGTCGCCGCTGTTGCCCGTCTCAAACGTGAGACTCAAGCAAAAAAAGAGGCGTTGAAGGCGGTTGGGCAATACGACGAATCCCAGCAAGTCGGGTATTCTGGCGTCATGAATTCCCTCGCTACATTAGGCCGAAATGACATCTCTCTTTCGCACATCTATATGACTCACGATACTTTAGATCTTAGTGGTTTAGCTCGTAATGCTAATGTCGTTCCAAACTGGATTGGTCAGTTTAAAAATGAACTTAATTTGGTTGGCCGCACTTTTGAAAAACTCAAAATAGGTCGTAATGATCAAGATGTGGTGACGTTCGAGTTAAGTACTCGCAGGGAGAGCAAATAATGCAGCATTGGGACCAGCTGAGCGATAAGTTTCTTGCATTAAGCCAAAGAGAAAAATGGCTACTTTTCGTGTGTGGCTTTGTCGGTTTATCAATGCTTGTATTCACCTTATTGGTTGAGCCGGCATACCTGGACTTACAAGCGAAAAACGCTAAATCGATGAGCCTGACGCAGTCAAATCAAAGGCAACAAGGTGAGCTACTCGTTCTTCAAGCAAAGTTGAACAAAGACCCAGACAAAGAGATTAATATTGAGTACAAGAAGCTACTAGTAGAAAGCCAAGACCTTTCGCTTCAGCTGTCAGAGATTGTCGATGGACTGATCACGCCTTCTCAAATGTCACAGTTATTGGAAAGTGTTCTCAATGCTGGCCATGGACTTAAGTTGGAATCTTTGGAATCACTAAAGCCAGAAGCGATTTCAAATAATAAAGAGACGAGCGAGTACTCAGGCTACTTTCTTCACCCTGTGAGAATGGAACTAACAGGCAGCTACTTTGATATTTCAGCTTATCTTCAAGCCCTTGAGTCTCTTCCTGTGAGTTATTACTGGCGTACATTTGAGTATTCAGTAGAAGAGTATCCTAAAGCTCGACTTGTGTTCGAGGTTTACACACTTGGTACCAGACAGGAGTTTATCGGTGGTTAGAACTCTATTGTTGTCCTTGCTGTTTAGTAGTTCCCTTGTGTGGGCTGAGCAAGATCCAACGGCGCCATTAGGTTGGCTTTCACCTCAACAAAAAACGGCGCCAGCAAAAAAGGCGCCAGTTCAATATCGCTTACCTTCTTTAGAAAGCATCGTGTGCAAGGGTGATACACCTTGTTATGCGATTATGAATGGTCAGATTCTCGGTCAAGGGGAAACGATCAGAGGGTACCGAGTTAAAAACATAGATCCAGAATACGTCACTCTGCAGAGAAGCTCTAAGCAGTGGAAATTAGAGATGTTCTCTTTAGATGTTAAGAATAATTAAGGTTAGAGTGAAGACATGCGTAAACTTGTAGTAGCAATCCTAGTGTCATCTTTAGTCGGCTGTTCGATGGGACATCGCGATCCCGTTGAGATAAAAGAGTCTTTGAACGAATCAATCAATGAAGCTAACAGTAAAGCGCTTCATGAGCTTCCTTCATCCGTACAAGATGATCTTATGCCTCAACTCGATTCGGACTCTGTATCGCCAGGAATGGAAACGGTTAAGCGTTTTCGCATTCAGGCTAAAGGTGTTGAAGCGAGAACCTTCTTTGCTAGCTTAGTGAAAGGCACAGAATACAGCGCCGCTATTCACCCAAGCGTATCTGGAAACCTTACGCTTAATCTAACCGATGTAACGTTAGATGAAGTGCTGGCTGTTGCTCAAGACATGTATGGCTACGATATCGAAAAGCGTGGCAAGGTGATTCAGGTTTACCCTGCAGGCCTTCGCACGGTGACGATCCCTGTTGATTACCTACAAGTTAAGCGTTCTGGTCGTTCATTGACGACGATCACAACAGGCACGATCTCCAATTCGGACAACAGCTCGTCGAGCTCTTCAAGCTCAGACTCTAACTCGTCGAATTCATCAAACTCTTCTAACACATCAAACTCGACATCGAATGGTGGTACAGAGATTGAAACCACATCTGAAAGTGATTTTTGGCCACAGCTTGAAGCGGCGGTTGCTCACTTGATTGGTTCTGGTGATGGGCAAAGTGTCGTGGTTACACCGCAAGCGAGTGTGATTACCGTACGCGCTTACCCGGATGAGATCCGTGAGGTTCGTGAGTTCCTAGGTATTTCTCAGAAACGTCTGCAACGCCAAGTTATCTTGGAAGCCAAAATCATGGAAGTTACCCTGAGTGATGGTTACCAACAAGGTATTAGCTGGTCGAATTTATCTAAGTCGATTGGTAGTGGTGGTGTTGTTATTGACCGACCAGGTGGAACATTGCCTCCATTGGATGCCATCAGCTCTTTGTTAGGCGGACAAACCAACGTAACGATTTCAGACGGTAGCTTTGAAGCTGTATTAAGCTTTATGGATACTCAAGGTGATCTCAATGTTCTCTCTAGCCCACGCGTAACGGCTGCAAACAACCAGAAAGCGGTGATCAAGGTTGGTACAGACGAATACTATGTGACGGACTTATCAAGCGCGGTGGGTAGTGGTGACAATGCTAATGTTGCGCCGGAGGTTGAGTTAACGCCGTTCTTCTCTGGTATCTCTTTAGATGTGACTCCTCAGATAGACGATAAAGGTAGCGTGTTCCTACATGTTCACCCTGCTGTTATTGAAGTAGAAGAAGAAGTGAAAGAGCTAAACCTAGGTTCAACAACGGGTGTGGTGCAACTTCCTTTGGCGAAAAGCTCTATTCGTGAATCGGACTCCGTGATTCGAGCTCGAGACGGTGATGTGGTCGTTATTGGCGGTTTGATGAAGTCCAACACCAGTGATGTGACGTCTAAAGTCCCATTCCTAGGTGACATCCCTGCATTAGGTCATTTATTCCGTAATACCAATCAGTTGACTCAAAAAACTGAGCTTGTGATCTTGCTTAAACCAACGATCGTGGGTGTGAATACTTGGCAAAATGAGTTGGAACGCTCTCGTGATCTTCTTCAAGAGTGGTTCCCTGATGAAGAGTAAATGCTTATTTTCTCAATATAGAGTGGCAGTGTCTCACTAAGCTAGGTCGTCGTATGTATCAAGCTCACTTTGGTTTTGAACAACTGCCATTTACGTTAACACCGAATACTGATTTCTTTTATGGTTTGGCACCTCATTTTGAGGCGATTCAAACGGTCATCTCCGCGTTAGAGATGGGAGAGGGCGTAATCAAAGTTACTGGTGAAGTCGGCACGGGAAAAACCATGGTTTGTCGGATGCTGGTTAATCATTTAAAGGATTGTACGGCGTTAATCTATTTGCCAAATCCTGTGTTGTCTGGAGCTGATTTACGTCATGCTGTCGCTAAAGAGCTTGATTTGACCATCGATAATGAAGCCACTTTAGTCGACAACATTCAGCATAAGTTGATTGATTTACACAACTCGGGTTTGAGAGTAGTCGCTATACTGGATGAGGCGCAAGCTCTATCCGATGAGGCTCTTGAAACCTTAAGGCTGTTCGGCAACCTTGAAACAGAAGATAAGAAATTACTTCAGATAGTGTTACTTGGGCAACCTGAATTGGACTCAAGATTAGAGGCGTACCACCTAAGACAATTTCGTCAAAGAATCACATTCAGTTCGACACTGAGGCCGCTGACTCTCGATGAGACGGTAGCTTACATTGATAATCGGATAACCAAGTCTGGTGGTAGCCCTGAACTGTTCAGTTTGAATCAAAAAAAGGCGATTTGTCGTTCTTCATTGGGTATTCCAAGGTTGATAAATCAGTTGTGCCATAAGGCTCTTTTGCTCTCGTTCAGTGAAGATAAGAAAAGTATCGACAATCAGCACCTGTTCTCCGCCATGCACGAAACTTACGATGTGTGTAAGCCTAAATTTAAAACGCCAATACTGTGGGGTTGGAATTAATTATGAGCGTCATTAATAACGCCTTGTCTGAATTGGCAAAGAAAAAATCAGCGACTGCAATTGAAGCTGCAGTCGTGCCGAAAGTAAAAACACGCTCTCCTTTCGTTTGGGTGGCTACGGGTTTTACACTCAGTTTAGCTATGGGCGGCTGGGCGATTTCACAAGGCCCTGTTGTCGATAGCTCAATATCAACTCGGGACGTTCAAGTTTCTGTTGTTGATAGCTCTGAAGATGAGCCGAAAACGGTAGTGACTCCACTTGTATCGTCACCAACAAAGAAGTTAGTGACGCTAGATTCTGCGAACCTTTCAGCTGACAACACGACGATTGTTAAAAGCACTCAAACTAAGTCTGCTAAGCCTGATTCAGTTGTTGCACCGACTCAGATCGTGACAAAGCCTCAAGCAACCTCTAAATCTCAAAACGTGTCTAAAGAGGAAGTCGCAAAACCAATCTATGTTGCTAGTGTGGCTAAAAAAGATGCCAAGCCACGCCCTAATGATTCCAAAGCGTCTGGTGATTCAGAAAATAGCGGAATAATGATTGAGCAGGTGGAGTTAACGTCTGAGCAACTTTCTATTAATGCCCAAGGTCGAGCTCAGAAAGCGCTTGATGCGAACGACCTTACTGGTGCGTTGAAAGGCTATAACGAAGCGCTTCGCTATGCCCCGAGGAATGAAGATGTCCGTCAGAAGCTCGCGATTCTCTATTTTGGTAAAGGTGATACGCGTAAAGCCTACGAACTTTATCAATCTGGCATCAAGCTCAATAACAACAGCGAAAAGCTGCGTTTGGGTTTATCAAAACTGCTGGTTAAAGCGGATCAATCAGAAGCGGCTTTGAGTCCATTGATACATTTACCGCCTAATCCAACTCAGGACTATTTAGCGATGCGTGCCGCGCTGAGCCAAAAATCTCAACAAGAAGAGATTGCATTAGAGAGTTATCAAAAACTGGTTGAGGTTGACTCGGATAATGCTCGCTGGTGGTTAGGTTTGGCTATCCAACAAGAGCGACAGCTCGATTTTACCGCGGCAAAACAATCTTACCAAGGTGCGTTAGTCAGAGTCGGCATCTCATCTCAATCGCAAAGCTTTGTGCGAGATCGATTAAAAATAATCAATGCTTTAGAGGAGAGTAGCGATGCAAATTAGATTAAGAAAAAGGCTTGGTGATTTGCTCGTTGAAGAGGGCATTATTACCGAGGCTCAAGTGGAACAAGCGCTTGCCTCTCAAAAAAGTACTGGCCGTAAGCTAGGTGATGCATTGATCGAGCTTGGCTTCTTGTCAGAACAGCAAATGCTGAGCTTTTTGTCGCAGCAGTTAGCTATTCCACTTATCGATTTAAGTCGCGCTGTTGTTGATATCGAAGCGGTTCAGCTTTTACCTGAAGTACACGCTCGTCGTCTTCGTGCTTTAGTTATCGGACGTCAAGGCGACACTTTGCGTGTTGCAATGAGTGATCCTGCGGACTTATTTGCACAAGAGTCTTTGCTTGGTCAATTAGGTGATTACGCACTTGAGTTCGTCGTGGCCCCAGAAAGGCAACTAGTTGAGGGGTTTGATCGTTACTACCGAAGAACCAAAGAGATTGCCTCATTTGCAGAGCAGCTTCACGCCGAACACCAAGTTAATGAAGCTTTCGATTTTGATATTGCCGAAGAAGACAGCGACGAAGTTACGGTTGTTAAGCTGATTAACTCACTGTTTGAAGATGCGATTCAAGTTGGCGCTTCCGATATTCATATCGAGCCAGACTCAAATGTACTGCGCCTTCGCCAGCGTATAGATGGTGTGTTGCATGAAACCTTGTTAAACGAAGTCAATATCGCGTCTGCTCTGGTACTGCGCTTAAAGCTGATGGCAAACCTCGATATCTCAGAGAAACGTCTTCCTCAAGATGGTCGCTTTAATATTCGAGCGAAAGGCCAATCTGTCGATATCCGTATGTCGACTATGCCGGTACAGCACGGTGAATCTGTGGTGATGCGTCTTCTTAACCAATCTGCTGGTTTGCGTAAACTGGAGTCGTCGGGTATCCCGAGTGATCTTCTGGTTCGCCTTCGCCAACAGTTACGTCGTCCGCATGGCATGATCTTGGTTACCGGCCCTACAGGTTCAGGTAAAACAACCACTTTGTACGGTGCGTTAAGTGAATTGAACGAACCGGGTAAAAAGATCATTACCGCAGAAGACCCGGTGGAATATCGTCTTCCCCGTGTGAATCAAGTTCAGGTGAACCCTAAAATTCATCTCGATTTCTCTACGATCTTAAGAACCTTCCTTCGTCAGGATCCCGATATTATTCTTATTGGTGAGATGCGTGACCATGAAACCGTAGAAATAGGCCTCAGAGCGGCATTAACGGGTCACTTAGTTCTAAGTACGTTGCATACCAATGATGCGGTAGACAGCGCACTGCGTATGATGGATATGGGTGCTCCAGGTTACTTGGTAGCGAGCGCTGTGCGAGCGGTAGTAGCGCAGCGATTGGTTCGTAAAGTGTGTAACGACTGTAAGGTTGAAGATGAGCTAGATGAACCTCGCAAGCAATGGTTGAGCGTTCGCTTCCCAAATCAGGTTGGTGTGCCATTTATGAAAGGGCGTGGCTGTCAGAACTGTAACCTAACGGGTTATCGTGGCCGTATTGGTGTCTTCGAGATGTTGGAGCTAGAGCAAAACATGATGGATGCACTTAGAGCCAATGATGCCGTTGGTTTTGCTCAAACGGCGAGACAGTCTGAAAACTACAAACCGCTCTTAGCTTCTGCGATGGAATTGGCTTTACAAGGTGTCGTGAGTCTCGACGAGATAATGCACCTCGGTGAAGGCGATGCGTCCGGTGCAACTGACCCAATTTATCTGTAGAGGTAGAGTGATATGCCAACTTATCGTTATGTAGGTCGCAGTTCGGATGGCAGTCAAGTTACTGGTCAGTTGGATGCGAATAACGAAGATCTCGCTGCTGAAAGCTTGATGAGTAAGGGGATCATTCCAACCTCAATCAAGCTGGGTAAAAGTGGTGGTTCAGTCTTAGATATGGATGTATCTAGCCTGTTTACGCCGAATGTCCCTCTTGAGGTGTTGGTTCTATTTTGTCGACAGTTATACAGTCTAACTAAAGCGGGCGTACCACTACTAAGGTCGATGAAAGGCCTCACTCAAAATTGCGAAAATAAACAGCTTAAAGCGGCTCTTGAAGAAGTGGTTGCTGAGCTCACTAATGGTCGTGGACTAGCGGCATCAATGCAGATGCACCCAAAGGTATTCAGCCCGTTGTTTGTTTCGATGATCGGTGTTGGTGAAAATACGGGTCGTTTAGATCAGGCTCTGCTTCAGTTGGCTGGATACTACGAACAGGAAGTTGAGACTCGTAAGCGAATCAAGACCGCGATGCGTTACCCAACCTTCGTGATCAGCTTTATTTTGATTGCGATGTTCATTCTTAACATCAAGGTTATTCCACAGTTCTCGAGCATGTTCGCACGTTTCGGAGTTGACCTGCCGCTGCCTACTCGTATCTTGATTGGTATGTCGGAGTTCTTTGTGAATTACTGGGGCTTAATGCTCGGAGTGATCTTTGGCCTTATTTTTGCTTTTAAAGCCTGGGTAAAGACAGACAACGGGTTAGAGAAGTGGGACAGATTACGTTTGAAGATGCCAGTGATCGGTGGCGTTGTGAATCGAGCACTATTGTCGCGCTTTTCACGTACCTTTGCTTTGATGTTAAAGGCGGGCGTGCCACTTAACCAATCATTAGCTTTATCGGCTGAGGCTTTGGATAACCGTTTTCTAGAACTTCGAGTTCAAGCTATGAAGTCGGCCATAGAAGCGGGCAGTACCGTATCATCTACCGCGATTAACAGCGACATTTTTACGCCGCTGGTGATACAAATGATTTCAGTCGGTGAAGAGACGGGTCGTATCGATGAGCTATTGCTTGAAGTGGCTGACTATTATGATCGAGAAGTCGATTATGATCTGAAAACCCTAACCGCTCGAATCGAACCAATTTTGTTGGTTATCGTTGCTGGTATGGTGTTGGTTTTAGCTCTGGGTATCTTCCTACCAATGTGGGGAATGCTCGATGCAATCAAAGGCTGAGGAATGCTAAATAACCTACAGCGATCACGTTTTGTTATTTGGAGTGTGGTTATCCTTTTTCTTGTCATTGGATTACTTTCTGCATGGGAAACGGTAGAAGAAGAAGCGACTAATACGGCATTTATCGTAGCGAGCAAACGAATTCTTGAGCAAGCAAACCTGTTCAAACAACAGTATTTGTTAATGGGGGCTAAGCGAGAGGACGATTCGGAACGACCAAAAGTTTACAGCCGAACAGGGTGGATAATGCCAATTCAGGGCTCTGAACGAGACTGCAGTTATTGGCTGGATCAATTATATCCCCAAGGGCGCATTTTAGGGCTAAGCTCTCCAAGAGTTGAAGATAAAAGCGATAACATACACTTTCACTGTACTTATCATTATACTGATAAATATCAGATAGATATTTTACTCGAAAGAGAAAGGTTTAGTGTGAAAGCCAATATTTTGGCTTTGTGAAAATATTGACAGGTTTTTTATGGTTTTATACGAACGCGAATGTATAATGCGCGTTAATAATTAGATGGGTAGGTAGAAAATGCTTAAAAATCAAAAGGGTTTCTCCCTTGTCGAATTAGTCATAGTGATTGTGGTCGTTGGTTTATTGGCGGTAGCGGCTTTACCTCGCTTTCTCGATGTGACAGATGAAGCTAAGAAATCAAGCATTGAAGGCGTTGCTGGTGGCTTTGCGACCGCAGTTTTGTCGGCTAGAGCGCAATGGGAAGCAGAAGCTAGACCATCAGAGAAGATAGGTGTTGAAACATACAATACTGTAAATTATGATGGTGTTGATTTTTGGTTAACAAGATCAAAGAACAGTAGCAATGTCGATACCGACTTTCGAGATGGCTACCCATGGACTCTGAATAATGATTCTAGTACCGCGCCACAAGAAATTTCAGATGAAACATGTTCTGAACTAATGGAAAACTTACTGCAAAATCCACCTAAAGTAGGTGCGGTTTCAGATGTTGCTAGTGACTCCAATTACAAATATTCAGCGCAAGCGAATTCTGGTGATGCAACATGTACTTACATTCAATTAGAAGGTAATACTGAGCACCAATTTGTTTACGAAATTAAAACTGGTCGTGTGACCGTAACTTTGCAGTAAGTCTGCGTAAAATTAAACATAGAGAGAGCTTAACTATGAAAAGACAAGGCGGTTTCACCCTAATCGAACTAGTGGTTGTAATTGTTATTCTAGGTATTCTTGCTGTAACTGCGGCACCACGTTTCCTAAACCTGCAAGATGATGCGAAAGAGTCTGCGCTTCAAGGTTTAGCTGGTGCTATGAATGGCGCTTCAGGCATTGTATTTGGTAAAGCTGCAATTGAAGGCGACGAAACTTCAAGTACACCTGTTACTGTTGAAGGTGTTCAGACTATTTGGGGTTACCCAACGGCTACTTCAGCAGGTATCGCTGCAGCAATCGATATGGATGGTTTCGTGTATCTTGCTGATGGTTCTGTTAGTGCAGGCGCTACAGTTGACTATGGTTTTGAAGGTTACACAGCTCAATGTGTACGCTATACAGCTGCAACATCAGCAGCACAAGCTACAGCCCGAGTTGTAAGCCCTACTGGTGATGATGCGGTAAATGGCGCGTGTGAGTAACCTTTAGATTTTAAGTGGAAAAGGCCAGCTCCCGCTGGCCTTTTGTGTATCCGAAGCACATAAATATCAAAACTATTCATATACATAAGATCGAAAGCTTCGTTATCTTATATAATCAGTATTCGCTAGGCAGTTAGAGGCTCATTATGGATAGCAGTACCGTACCTAAAGGCTTTACTCTGGTAGAGCTGATCATAGTTATTATTATTCTCGGTATTGTTTCTACTTTTGCCGCAAGTCGCTTCGTTGGTACTTCTAGCTTCTCTACTTTTTCTGCACAAGAGCAAGCCATCTCAGTCATTCGCCAAATCCAAGTCAATCGAATGCAATCGAATGTTTCCGCTGCTAATGACAGCTTTCGCCTTGCTATTAATAGTGATTGCTTAGGTTCGGTTTCGGCATGTAGTTTAAATTTCTCGAATAGTGCTCAAAAATCACAAGCTGACGCGCGCAGTGATTATGTGCGTGAGTCAGATATTACATTTTCTCCTGCGAATACTATTATCGACTTTGACTTATTGGGTAACCCTTCGGTGAGCTCTGGGGTAAATATTACGATTAACTCAACCACTTCGAGTAATAGCGCCCAAGTCTGTATTAATTCTCAGGGCTATGTACGAGAGGGAACTTGCTTATGATTCGCTCACGTGGATTTACTCTGATTGAAAGTATTGTTGTGATTATCGTCCTAGGCATTGCGATGGTCACAATTACCAGCTTTTTAACACCACAAGTGGCAAGCTCAGCTGACCCACAGTATCAAAACCGTTCAGTCGCTTTAGGCCAGAGTTTGATGAATCAAATATTGGCACGTGGTTTTGACGAGCATAGTGATTTTGATGGCGGTCTTATACGTTGTGGTGATGCAGGTGCTACGTCTTGTTCTACTCCGAATGAACTTGGCGTTGATGGCTCAGAGGCAACGCCCGCAGCTTTTAACGATGTAGATGACTATATCGGTTGTTGGTACACAGATACCACCGAGTCAGCCTGTACTTCATCGCCCAAGTACCCATTATCCAATATCTTAGATGAAAATATTGAAGGCAGTTATGCCAATTTCAGAGTCGAAGTGTCGGTGTTTTATGATCAAAACATGGACGGAATTAATGATAATGCGATTGGCACGATGAAGCGTGTTGAGATACAGATCTTTGGTGGTAACAACCGTTATAGCTTGGTTGCTTACAAGGGGAACTACTAATGAAACAACGTGGTTTTACTCTTATCGAAATGATCGTCACCATTCTTGTGGTTGCCGTCATTGGCCTCGCAATCGCTGGTTTTGTTGAATACGGCATGAAAGGCTATGTTGAGACTATTGATCGTCAAAAAGTACAAGTAAAAGGCCAATTTGTTGTTGAGAAAATGTCGCGAGAAATCAGCCATGCGGTCCCCAATAGTTTTGATACTAGCATTACGCCAGTTTCTGCTTTTACTCAAAAGTGTTTAACGTTTTATCCAATCAAATACTCCGGCTTTTATTACTTTGATGAAGCTAACAATAAGCTTGATTTCATCGTTGGACAAGATTCTCCGACTCTAGATAATGATGATTACATTATTATCAATCCAACTAACTTCAATGATCTTGCTGCAATATCAAGTAAACGTATCGATGTGTCAGGTGCGACACAAAATAACAATGCTTTTAGTGTGCCTGTAGTTAGCCTAGCTAGCGAATCTCCCGCTAAACGACACTACGTTTATGATCAGAATAGTCATGTGAGCTATTGTCTTGTTAATGACACCATTCAAAATCAAGGTCTAATCCAGCGCAATGGAGTTACTGTGGCGGATAGTATCAATTATGCGGAAAGTAATTTTCGTTACGAAGAGCCAAGCTTACAAAGAGGTGGTGTGATTCACATCGACCTTGTGCTTGAGCAAAACAGTGAAGTAAGCGTTTACCAACAAGATGTGCAGGTACTCAATGCGCCATAGAAAATCATCTCAACAAGGCAGTGTTTTGATCGTCGCAGTATTTGTTATTGTGGTGATGGGCTTCCTTGCGACTTCGTTAGTCCAAGTTCAATGGTCAAACCACGATACCTTGACCCGCAAACAACTTGGTACACAGGCTTGGCTATTAGCGCATTCTGCAAATGAGTGGGCACTCACTCAAGTTTATCCATTAACTGTATCTCCCGCGGTTTCAACAAGTGTTAGTGCAGTGTGTGGTAATTTAAATTCAAATCAAGTGAGCAGTGGTATGTCAACGATTTGTACCGTTGAAGAATTAACTTGTAGCCAGATTGGAACTTTAGATAGCGTTGGCTTTTTCAAAATTGAATCAACAGCCATTTGTGGTTCAGGTATCAACCAAGTACAGCGTATTCAAGAAGTTTGGGTGAGGGAGTCATTATGATAAAGCATTGTTTAATATTATTCGTTGCGCTTTTATTATCTCCATTAGTTCAAGCTAATGTTAATACTAACCCTCAGTTTGAGTTTGGAACGATTCCAGCCGATAAATGTGAGATATCCGGACCCACAGTAGAGTGTGTTATTGAGTTTGAAAAAAGCTATGATTCAGCACCTTTGGTGTTTGTCATGTCAACGGTGAATGCGAGTCGTTCAAACTTTGATAGTAAGACGACAGAATACCCTTCTGATCTCCGTGTTTGGTCTGTTTCATCGAGCCAAGCAACAATAAAACAACTACTTCCACCCCATGATGCGGCATGTGTTCGCTTGAAACAGAATAACAATGGGCAGTGGCGATGCAGCACCAATACCAGCGATCCTTTAGTGGAGTACGTTGATGCTCCGATGGAAAATATTGACTATTTGGTCATTGAACCAGGCGTTCTGGAATTTGATAGTGGGGCGAAATTAGTTGCAGGAACCATTGATTATAACCGTACTTATTCAAATGCTGGTGGTGGAGCTAATAATAGTAAATCGGTGCAATTCAGTGATTTTGGCTTGTCATCCAACTTTAGCTCTTCTCCGGGCGTTTTAGTACAGATTCAAAGCTTGAGCAATATGCAAGGTAGCGCTCCTGTTTGGTTAACCCCAATTGCTCTAAACCCGACAACAAGTTCATTTAATCTAGTCCTCGATCGCTCAGAAGTTTCATCTAATGCTCAGCTTGCTCGTAATGAACAAGTTGCTTTTGTCGCAGGGCTAGGTGAAGGGTTTATAAATGGACAGAAATTTTGGCTTGGCCAAGGATCAACATCAAATACGCTGAATATCGATGATAGGGTTATCAAACCAATCACAGAAGGTTGTCAGCTTGTACAAGATTTTTCAGCTTCTGGCTTTTCGGGTATCCCGACATTGCTCGCGTCAAAGCGTACACGTAATGGTAACAATGGCGGCTGGCTGAGACGTTGTTCAGTATCGAAAACGGGTGTTGCTTTAATCAACGAAGAAGACATGGCTCGAGATGATGAACGTGCTCACGTTGTCGAGCCTTATTCGTACTTTCTATTTGATAAGCCGCCAACGAGTGAAATTTGTCAGTTATTTCCTTCGCCAGCTCAAACATGGAAAAATAACGAGAATACTTATATTTTGTTGGATACATCGGAGGGTATAGAAGGAGCGTTAGTATCAAATGGAAAGAGGTATATAGGGTTTCCTCAAAATACGATAACAGGAAATAAGAAGGAGAGCGCTTGTGATGGTACAGAGTGTTATGGTGAAGAAGGATTGTTGGTTAATCAGCAAGAACTAGAAAGCTTCCAATCTCCTGATAATGGACTGGAGACTGTAAATGTATGGCAGGATGATGCAGAGTTTTCTAACAGTGAATCAATAGGAAGTTTAAGTGTTGGAAAAGGTTCTGTAACATTTTATAGCGGCACATATTGGGTCGGTAGTTTGGATATTAATAACGCAGGGAGAGTCATAATCCCTGATGGAGAAAAAGTTATTATCCATATAGGAAGAGTGAATTTAAGTAATAATGATTCATTTTTCGGTGAAGAAGGTGATGGGCAATTAGTCGTTTTTATTCACGCATTGCAGAATTCTAATGTTAACTTTGCCAACCAGAGTGAGTTTAGAGGTCTTTTATATAGCGAAGTTGATGTCATTATGAGTAACCAGTCAACGGTCTATGGTGCAGTTACTGCTAAGGCTATCAGCCTGAGGAATACTTCTAAGATTATTGCGACTGACAATCATTGTTTTCAACCTTCGGATGATTACGAGATAGAAATTTCTCCCGCAACCGATCTCGCCTTGATGTGTGGCGACGACTCTCCTCAATTTACTATTAATACCTCTAACAATGGTGTGGCACAAAGTCTAGACGTTACCGTAGGTATTACGCCAGACGCTGATGAATTCGACGTTTCTGTACTTCAAGGTTCAGGTTCTTACCCTAATTATGTATCAAATGACGATGGTGAATTAACTTTAAAAGTTGTCGCTAAAGATACTGCTAATATTGATTTTGATACAGGTTATAAGCTAACTGCGACATTAGTCGATGATTCTGGCAAAGAGGTTGAAAGTCAGTTCAAGTTTGTACCATTTAAATTCTCTTTAGTGGATGGTGATAACCTGACAAATCGTTTGGAGGCCATTGCGGGGCAGGCAACACCGACAGTCACAAAAGTTTTAGCATGTGACTCTGGTGACTCGATTGTTGTTGCTGAAAACTATACAGGTGAAGCTGGGGATGAAGTTACCATTGCTCACGAGCTTGATAGCTCTTGGAGTGGATCCGATGGCTCTTTGATTTATTTACCTGAGTTCGAAGAAGGTAGCGCCTCAACTGACCTAACTATCTCTGAGTCAGGGCTTTTCAACGTCACTTTAAAAGATAGTAGCTTTGATTGTACTGGTTTCGCTGGCTGCCCAGAAGACGGGAGTTATGATGTTGAAGGGAGCTTCTCTGTGTACTCTCGTCCGTGGAAATTTGCCATCTGCACGAGCAACAATTCTGATGGAAACAGTAGTAGTGGAAGTGCGTTTGCTGCTGCAGGGGAAGAGTTTGACGTGTTTGCTAAACCTATTCGATTCTCGAGTAACACTAACCCTTCGTGTAACAATAGCTTGGTAACACAAAACTATTTGCTGTCCTCTGGTGCTGTCGTTGCAACTCATACTCTGGATACACCTAGCAATAATGGTGCAGTGCTTGGTAGCTTAGAGCCTGGTAGCCAACTGACTCAGTCTAGTTCCGATATTAGCCCTAATGATAATGGTTATAAATTCAAAAGTTTAAAGTATTCAGAAGTTGGTAGTATAAATTTTGAAGTGACCGAAGACTCGAGCAGCTTTTACGGCAAGATTCTTGGCGGCTTCTCTGGAAGTAAATCAATTGGCCGCTTCTATCCAAAGTACTTCCTGCAAGAGAATCCTGAATGGAATGTCGCGAATCAAAACGATATTGCTTATTTAGGTCAGCCTTATGATTCAAGCATTCATCAAGTGTATCCAATGGCATCTGGTGAAAGCAGTGTCGGCAACGCGCTCAGCAATTATCGTTTCTTTCATTCAGACTTACAGGCGAAATTTGGTGTTCTAGATGACACAGCTATCGATAACGAGTTCTTACTGGATACTGAGGCAGGCACTTGGTCTAATGATCGTAAGCATTGGTTGTTGAACGATAGTGCCGCTGTTCTTCAGCGAGTTACGGATTCGGATGATGTTAGCCGCAGAGATGCACCGTTTAATACGTCAGATGCTAACTCCACTATTACCCACTTTGGCTTGGCTGTTGCAGGAGGTGATCCTGTTTCATTTACTGACTCTGATACTTTGACTGATTCTGTCGAGTTTCCGGTTCAGCCTCCAGCTCGTTATGGCCGAATGGCGCTTGACGACATTGGTGGCAATTCCGGTACTACCTTAACTATCCCACTTCGAGCTGAGTTCTGGGATGGCAGTGAATTTGTTGTTAATGAAGATGATAATCGCAGTACTTTTGATGGTTCAAAAGCTTGTAAACAAGTGATTTGGCACAGTGACGGGGCGATAACCACGTTAGCTTCGCTTAACGGCAGTGGCAGCGTAGATGATGGTGAGGAAGAGGTCACCGCGAATCAAAATACGCCTGCAGGTACAGATACGCCGCGTGAGCAAGTCCGTCTATGGTTAAGAATGGGTGATTCGAAACCAAGCAAGAAGACGGGCGAAAATGACATATCATGTTCGACAGATTACGAAGATCAACCTTGGTTGCAATACAATTGGCGCCAACTAGGCGATGAAGATCCCTCCACCGTCGTCACATTTGGCATCTACCGCGGTAACGATCGTGTGATCTACCGAGGGGAAAGTGGCTTAACAGGTCAGTAATAATATAATTTTTGCCCCTTAAGTTAGGAATCTGTAAGAAATTGCGGGTTTCAGTCCATGTTTATACTTCAATGCCTTGCCGTGACAGCAAGGCATTGGTACATTTAGTGCAATTTTTGTCTTCTAATTCTTGCAGGATGAGCGAAGAATATGTTTAAAAAACTTCGTGGCATGTTTTCAAACGACCTATCGATTGATTTAGGTACCGCCAATACCCTTATATATGTAAAAGGCCAAGGCATTGTTCTTGATGAGCCTTCAGTTGTCGCTATTCGTCAAGATCGTACAGGATCGGCAAAAAGTGTTGCTGCTGTTGGTCACGCAGCTAAGCAAATGCTTGGTCGAACGCCTGGTAACATCTCAGCGATCCGCCCAATGAAAGATGGTGTCATTGCTGATTTTTACGTAACCGAAAAAATGCTTCAGCACTTTATTAAGCAAGTGCATGACAACAGTGTGCTTAAACCAAGTCCTCGTGTTTTGGTTTGTGTACCTTGTGGTTCAACTCAGGTTGAGCGTCGTGCTATCCGTGAATCAGCGCTAGGTGCTGGTGCTCGCGAGGTTTACCTAATCGATGAGCCTATGGCTGCTGCGATTGGTGCTGGCCTACGTGTATCTGAGCCAACAGGTTCTATGGTGGTTGATATCGGTGGTGGTACGACTGAAGTTGCCGTTATCTCACTGAATGGCGTGGTTTACTCATCTTCTGTTCGTATCGGTGGTGACCGTTTTGATGAAGCGATCATCAACTACGTTCGTCGTAACTACGGCAGCTTGATCGGTGAAGCGACAGCAGAGAAAATCAAACACGAGATCGGTTCAGCTTACCCTGGCGATGAAGTGGAAGAGATCGAAGTTCGTGGTCGTAACCTTGCTGAAGGTGTGCCTCGTAGCTTTAGCCTAAACTCAAACGAAATTCTTGAAGCACTTCAAGAGCCTTTATCTGGCATTGTTTCTGCCGTAATGGTTGCACTTGAACAGTGTCCACCGGAGCTGGCTTCTGATATTTCAGAAAATGGTATGGTACTGACGGGTGGTGGTGCACTGCTTAAAGACCTTGATCGCCTGCTAACAGAAGAAACAGGTATCCCTGTTGTTGTTGCAGAGGAGCCACTTACGTGTGTTGCTCTAGGTGGCGGTAAAGCCCTAGAGATGATCGACATGCACGGTGGTGACCTGTTCAGCGAAGAATAATATCTAGTGTTAGGCTCCTTTCTTATCTAATTTTATGTAAAGAGCCTAGGACCTTGTCTATAGGATCAAATGTCGCTCTAGGACCAAATATAGAATGAAGCCAATTTTTGGTAGAGGTCCCTCTCTACAATTGCGCCTGTTTTTTGCTGTAATTTTATCAGCCAGCCTTATGCTGGCTGATAGTCGTTTAGATGCTTTCTCAAATGTTCGCTATCTATTAAACAGCGTGGTTGCACCTATTCAGTATGCAGCCAACTTGCCTCGCACTATGTTCGACGGTGTTTACGACCGCTTTAGCACTCGTAAAGGGCTGATCGAGTCCAACCATAATATTAAACGTGAAGTCTTGCGACTCAAGAGCGAGTTGATTCTGCTTGATCAATATCAAGAAGAAAACAAACGCCTACGTAAGCTATTGGGCTCTCCGTTTATCCGTGACGAAAAGAAAGTCGTTACTGAGGTTATGGCCGTTGATACTTCGCCATACCGTCATCAAGTCGTGATCGATAAAGGTCAAATTGATGGGGTGTATGAAGGTCAACCGGTGATTAATGAGAAAGGTATTGTAGGTCAAGTCACTTTTGTTGCTGCTCATAATAGCCGCGTCTTGCTGTTGACTGATGCAAACAATGCGATTCCTGTTCAAGTTATTCGTAATGACATCCGTGTGATTGCATCTGGTAATGGCATGATTGATGAAATTCAACTGGAGCACATTCCAACCAGTACAGACATTCAAGAAGAAGATCTGTTGGTGACATCTGGGTTGGGCGGGGTATATCCAGAGGGCTATCCTGTTGCTTATGTGTCTGCGGTTGAATCGGATCCTAAACGTGAGTTTGCGGTTATTAAGGCAGAGCCTGTGGTTGAGTTTGATAAGCTCAGATACCTGTTGCTTGTATGGCCAGACGAAAATAAGCAAAAACAAGCGGATCAATCCAGCATAGAACAAGCAATGTTAGAGGGCGAAAATGGCCAATAGCGTTTTAAGAAGCAAGGTCGTAATTGGCTGCTCATTTTTGATCGCGCTTATTCTGCAGACGATCCCTTGGCCTGGTAGTTTAGATCTATTCAGACCTTCTTGGTTACTGCTGGTTACCTGTTATTGGGTTCTAGCATTGCCTCATCGTGTTAACGTAGGTAGCGCTCTGATTCTGGGCTTATTGTGGGACCTGTTGATCGGCTCGACGTTAGGTATTCGAGGCATGATGATGGCAATAGTGATGTACATTATTGCGCTGAATTTCCTCGTGATCCGTAACATGGCGTTGTGGCAACAAGCCATGATCATTGCAGCGTTGACGGTGTTGTTTGAGGTGTTGATATTCTTTGGTGAATATTTGATCCAAGATGTCGTTTTCAATCCATTATCGCTATGGAGCGCATTGATAAACTGTATACTTTGGCCTTGGATGTTTTTATTAATGAGACGCGTGCGTCGCCATTGGCATGTGAGGTAATGTGACGATGGAAAAGAAACATTTAGTTTTGGCATCCGGTTCACCACGCCGCAAAGAGTTGCTATCCCAACTTGGTTATGAGTTTTCTGTTCTCGTAACCGACGTTGAAGAGTGTAAACACGCCCAAGAAACCGCCGAACAGTACGTTAAGCGACTATCTTTAGATAAAGCTTTAGCGGCGCTGTCTTTCTTAGCGACGAATCCTTCTGAAAAGCAGCATGTCGAGTCTGGTTCTGATACTGTAGTTGTCAGTTCTGATGTTATTTCTCTTGATTCTGAAACAGTGGTTTTGGGCTCTGACACCGTCGTGGTAAGCCAAGGGCAAGTACTAGAGAAACCAACCGATTTTTCTGACTCTAAGCGTATGCTTACTCAGTTAGCGGACGGACGTCATCAAGTGATGACGGCAGTCTCTGTGGTTTCGGAAGAAAAACAAAAAACAGAAATCGTTATTACCGACGTATGGTTTAAACCCCTCAGTGAAAAAGAAATAGAACAATACTGGCAAACAGGGGAGCCATGCGATAAAGCCGGTAGCTATGGGATCCAAGGTTTGGGTGGACGCTTTGTTACCCGAATCGAAGGTAGTTATTACGCCGTTGTCGGCTTACCTTTATTTGAAACGGACCAGCTACTGCAAGAATTCTTATAATTACTAATCTGAGGTGCACCATGAGTGCTGAATTGTTGCTGAACGTGACCCCGAGTGAAACTCGCGTGGCCATGATTGAAGGGGGAGCTCTTCAAGAGATTCATGTCGAACGAGATGCTCGACGCGGTATCGTAGGAAATATCTATAAAGGACGTGTAAGCCGTGTTCTTCCGGGAATGCAGGCAGCTTTTGTGGATATAGGCCTTGAGAAAGCAGCTTTTTTACACGCCTCTGATATTGTTCCGCATACTGAATGTGTTGCTGAAAATGAAAAGAAGCAGTTTCAGGTTCGCGATATTTCAGAGCTTGTTCGCCAAGGACAAGACATTGTGGTTCAAGTGGTCAAAGACCCACTTGGTACTAAAGGTGCCCGCTTAACTACAGATATCACTCTACCATCTCGTTACCTAGTCTTTATGCCGGGCGCCAGCCATGTTGGTGTTTCTCAGCGTATTGATAGCGAATCTGAACGTAATCGCCTTAAGAAAGTCGTGTCGCGTTACTGTGACGAACACGGTGGCTTTATTATCCGTACTGCAGCCGAAGGTGCAGATTCTAATGAGCTTGCACAAGATGCGGCTTTTTTGAAGCGACTTTGGCTAAAGGTTCTTGAGCGTCGTGGTAAGCACAAAGCGCGCACTCGTCTATACGGTGAGCTTTGCTTAAGCCAACGTATCTTGCGAGACTTCGTGGGTACTGAGCTGAGCAAGATTCAGGTCGACTCTCGTCTAGAATATGAAAACCTTAAAGAGTTTACTTCTGAGTACGTGCCTGAGCTGACTGACAAGCTTGAGCTGTATGAAGGTGATAAGCCGATCTTTGATATGTACGATACCGAGAACGAAATTCAACGTTCATTGGATCGTAAAGTCGAATTAAAGTCTGGTGGGTATCTGATTATCGACCAAACTGAAGCGATGACCACAGTTGATATCAACACTGGCGCGTTTGTTGGTCGTCGTAATCTAGAGGAGACGATTTTCAATACTAACGTTGAAGCGACTCAAGCCATTGCTCGTCAGCTGCGTTTACGTAACTTAGGTGGCATCATCATTATCGACTTCATCGATATGTTGTCTGAGGAGCATCGTAAGCGAGTGCTCACTTCTTTAGAGGCCGCGTTAGACAAAGATCGTGTGAAAACCAATATTAATGGCTTTACACAGCTTGGTTTGGTGGAGATGACGCGTAAGCGTACTCGTGAAAGTATTGAGCATATTCTGTGTTCTAGTTGCCCTGCTTGTGAAGGTCGTGGCAGTGTGAAGACAGTCGAAACCGTTTGTTATGAAATACTTCGAGAGATCACGCGTGTGAACCGTGCCTACGACGCCGATAAGTTTGTTGTCTATGCCGCAGCGGCTGTTGCCGAAGCGTTAGAGGGCGATGAATCGCATGCGCTTGCTGAGCTTGAAGTGTTTATTGGTAAACAAGTTAAAATCCAGGCTGAGCCTCTGTACATACAAGAGCAGTTTGACGTTGTTATGATGTAATGGAAATTTTGTGAGCTCAAGCGTTACTCTGATTCTACGTGCATGTTTATGGTTAGTGGTTACTCTCTTAGTAACGCTAGCCATTGCCGTTACTACACTTCGTGTAGCCTTACCCAATTTAAACAAGTATCAATCTGAAATTGAGCTTTGGGTAAACCAACATTCCGGTTTTGATTTTTCAATTCAAGACGTGGGCGGTTTTTGGCGTAACACTCACCCCTCTATTGCTCTGCAAGGCGTAAAAGCCAGCCTTCCTAATACAGAAGATGTGACCTTCTCTGTTGAGCGTGTTGAAGTTGAGTTTGACTTGATTCAATCGGTTGTTCAGATGCGCCCTGTCGTGGCCGATCTGGTCATGAATCAAATGTACCTCGATATCCGCACTATTGATCTGTTTGCTGCGCAAAACGGCACAGAGAAGCCCAAAGATTCGGGTTCCTCCAAGCGCGTGATGCAAGAGCTGGATAATCTATTGCTCAAGACTTTAGTGGATGTCACCGCTAAAGATTCCACTATTTTATATCGAGCTGTTTCTGATGAAGAACGTCAGTTGGATATCGATACCCTGAAATGGCAGAACTCGGGCAAACACCACCTTGCGGAAGGTGTGGTGAGCATCAAAGACGCCAACCTAAACTCTTTGTCAGTGAGCGCTAACTTTATTGATGGCGGATCGCTGACGGATGTGACGGGCGAGTTTTATGTCAGCGCAGACAGTATCTCAATAAAACCTTGGTTAACGCGTTATATGCAGGCTGAATCCGGCATTGAAACGGGTACCGTGAGCTTGAATAGCTGGTTAACACTGCGTAACAGCAAACCTGTGAGCGCTTATGTTGAAGTTCTGCCTTCAGAATTGACTTGGAACGAAGATGGCAAGCATGACTTGATGCTTGAATCTGGCGTCTTTAAGTTGTCTCCGATTGATGATGGTTGGCAAGTAAATGGTCACTCACTTAATTTGAGAACAGATGATACGCCTTGGCCAGAACTGGATGTAGCGTTTAAGTGGAACAAAGGTCCTTGGGAGCTGAATGTCTCTGAACTCAATATTGAGACAATTACTCCGCTGATTAAGCTTCTTCCGGATTCAAAACAATCCACCAAAATGATTAGCGTCTTGGCTCCTGGCGGTTCTGTTTCTGATATTCGCGTATCAATGGGTTCAGGCATCGAGAGTCTGCGTTATTCGGCGAGTTTCTCTGATCTTGCTATCGAGCAATGGGAACTGGTCCCAGGCTTTAGCCAGGTGTCAGGTAGCGTGTTTGGCTCTGCATCAGAAGCGAAAGCCAGCCTACATGTTATTGACGATGTATTCCCTTATGGTGATGTCTTCCAAGCGCCGTTGAATATCAAACAAGGTCAGGTTGATATCGTTTGGCAGCAAGATGAAAACGGCTGGAAGCTTTGGTCTGACAAAGTCACAGCAGCCACGCCAGATCTACAAGTACTCGGCGCATTTCGCTTAGACTTCCCAAAAGATGCTAGCCCATTCTTATCGTTCTACGGTGAAGCGGACGCTTACAATGTCGGCGAAACGTGGCGCTACCTACCAACGTTAGCACTTGGTCAAGACCTCACAGATTACCTTTCTACTGCGATTCAAGCGGGTAAAGCGGATACCGTAAAACTGTTGTGGCATGGTGAATTAGCGCAGTATCCATACACTAATCATGATGGTATTTTCCAAGTTTGGGTAGGATTAGAAGACGCTAAATTTAGCTTTGATACCGCGTGGCCACTAATTACTGACCTTCAGCTTGATCTGTTGTTTGAGAATGATGCGATGCATCTAGACTCTCGCTCAGCACAGTTGATGGATGTAACGGCAGACCGAATCACAGGACGCATTCCTTACTTAGGGGAAGGCGGTCATATTGAGATTGAAGCCAAGGCTACGGCGTCTGGCAATGCGGTACGCGATTACATGACGTCTTCGCCATTGGTAGGTTCGGTCGGAGCCGCGTTAACTGCACTTCAAGTCAGCGGTGATGTATCTTCGGAGTTTCAGCTTAATATCCCGTTTGATTCGGATAGAGAAGCAAGAGCATGGGGTTACGCTGACCTAAACGAAAACCATGTAGAGATTGAAGCGCCACCAATGGTGTTAGAAAACACCACGGGTCGAATTGAATTTGATAATGATGTCGTGACGGCAAACGGCCTTGCTGCGGACTTGTTGAAGCAAGGTATCTCGATTGATTTTAAAGGCCTGAATGATGGCCCCGGTTATGCGGTTGATATCGATGTGTTAGGCGATTGGGATGTTAAACCTCTCGAACCTTACATAGGTGAACAATGGCTAAGCCGTCTGTCTGGTCATGCACAATGGCAGAGTCAGATTGATATTCAGCTCAATGATATCGGTTTTACATACCAATTGGATTTGCAGTCCGACCTAAAATATTTGGCGAGTGATTATCCATATCCACTGGCGAAAAAGTCATTGGAAAGTGGGTCTGCAAGGCTACAAGCATCGGGCAACCAAGAGGCGATTACCGCGCGTTTGCAACTGCCGAATACCAAGTACCAAGCTGAAATCGATATTACAGGCGATGTACCTGAATTAACGGCGACTAACTTAGTTCTCGGCCGTGGTGGCTATAAAATTAGCCCTGTTGTTGGCCATCATGCACTGATTCGTACTGACAAATTTAATGCCGATGATTGGTTATCGGTTGTGATGGAGCCCGTACAGCCGTCAACTGCTGTGCTGAGCCAAATGAATACGCCAACCATTCCTGCGCCAAGCCGCATCACCTTTGAGAGTAAGGAGCTGATCTTAGGTGGTATTTCTTGGAATGATGTTGATTTTAGTGCTCGTAAGAACAAGCAAGCGTGGCAGATGGAAGTGTCCAGCCAAGAGATAGAAGGCGACATTAATTATCTACCTCCTTATGACTTAACGGTTTCGCTGGATCGTCTGCACTTGTTTGTTCCTGAATGGAGCGACAAAGACAAGCAAGAGCAATTACTGCAACGCAAACCGCAAGAAGCGCCATTGATCTCTGAGTTAGATAGAAAGATCCATGATGCGATGCCGAATTTGACGCTGACTCTTAACGATTTTTGGCTGCAAGGCTACAAGGTCGGTAAAGTCGATGTTGAGATGGCTAGACAAGATAATCGCATTGATTGGAAGAAGATTCAGGTTCGAAGCGGCGGCAATAAAGCGGATGTCAGTGGCTGGTGGGAACTAGACGGTGACAAGAGTCATTCCGCGCTAACGGTTGATGTTGAAGGTGAAAATAACAGTGAACTAATGGAGCGCTTCGGTATTACTTCCGGTATTCAAAAAGCGCCATTTGCATTGGAAGGCAAACTGAACTGGGATGGTTCGCCTTGGGGAATCAAAATGGATACCCTTGATGGCAACGTTAAAACTAAGTTTGGTAAAGGCATCATCTCTGATGTGAGTGGTGCAGCTCGATTGCTAGGTCTGTTCAGTTTGGATTCGATCATCCGTAAGATGCAGCTCGACTTCTCTGATGTGTTTGATAAAGGCATGGCGTTCAACAGCATCACTGGTACGGGTGAGATCCAAAACGGTATCTTCCTTACCAACGACCTGAATATGGATGCGGTGGCCGGTGAAATGAAGATCAAAGGCATCGCCAACCTAAATACGCGTCAGGTTGATGCAGAAGTGAACTTTACTCCAGATATCACTTCTGGAATTCCGGTATTAACGGCGTTTGCGGTAACCCCGCAAACCGCATTGTACGTATTGGCGGTGACCACGGTTATTTCGCCGGTTGTTGAAGTCTTTACCCAAGTTAATTATTCGGTGAAAGGACCATTGGATTCACCAACGGTGAGTGAGTTGTCTCGTAGTTCTGGTGAGTTCCAGTTGCCCGAAAAACTGAGAAAATCAGCGGAATAGACTTAGCTGTTAGCGAGTTAATATGCGGCTAAATACAGATTTCTGAATCATAATGAATGGAGATGCGGTGCACATGGATTGTGTTGGATTGATTCAAATGACTTCAGGTTCTAACCCTGAAAGCAACCTCGAATATCTCGGTCAAGAGATAGTGAAGTGCAAAGAGTTAGGGGCTAAGTGGGTCGTTTGCCCTGAAAATGCATTGGTTTTTGGCAGTAAAGCAGATTATCACCAATATGCAGAGCCTTTAAATGACGGCCCACTGCAAAAGCGACTGTCTGATCTAGCCAAGCTTCATCGTATTTGGATTGTTGTTGGCAGTATGCCGATAAGGTCAGTCAAAGGCGTGACTACTACCACCTTGGTGGTTGATGACTTTGGCTGCTTGGTTGCTCATTACGACAAGCTACACATGTTCGATGTGGATGTCGCTGATGCTCATAAGTGCTATCGAGAGTCCGATATTTTCACGCCGGGTGACCGAGTTGTGACAGCGGAAACGCCTTTTGGTCGCTTAGGTTTGAGTATTTGTTATGATGTGCGCTTTCCACACTTGTATTCCGAGTTACGTAAGCAAGGTGCGCAAATCATACTGGTTCCGGCTGCGTTTACTGCAGTCACCGGACAGGCGCATTGGGAAGCATTATTAAGATGCCGTGCTATCGAAACACAATCGTGGATCGTCGCGGTAGGGCAAGGTGGTAAGCACCCTTGCCAAAGAGAAACATGGGGACACTCTATGGTGGTTGATCCCTGGGGAAGAGTGGTTGCACAGTTAGGCCAAGATCCCAAAAGTATGGTGGTTGAGATAGACACGTCCAGTTGCGAATCAATCAGGCAAAATATGCCCATCGCGCAACACTCTCGATTCACCAATCAATTTTAATTACAAACAAGAGCCATCTATGAGCATTAATCAAATTGAAGAAGCGCTACTGAACCCAACAGGGCTTACGGAGCAAAATATCGCAGATACATTGGCGAGCATTGCTACCCGCCAAATTGATTATGCTGATATCTACTTTCAGTCAAGCTGGCACGAATCTTTGGTGTTAGAAGACAGCATTATTAAAGACGGCTCTTTCAATATCGATTGCGGTGTGGGTGTTCGCGCGGTATCTGGCGAAAAGACCGGTTTTGCTTACTCTGACCAAATCCAATTGGATGGTCTTAAACAGAGTGCAATTGCCGCTCGTGGTATCGCGAAGCAAGGTCAAAACGGCAAGGTTCAAGCCTTTAAACGCAACTCTAACCAAACTTACTATGATGCAGTTAACCCGCTAGCAAGCTGGGAAAAACAGCAGAAAACAGAATTACTAAAATCATTAGATGCTTACATTCGTACTAAAGAGCCTATGGTGACTGAAGTATCGATAAGCCTAAGCGGTGTGCATGAGCAGATGCTGGTTGCTGCGACGGATGGCACTTACGCTGGCGATATTCGTCCGCTTGTTCGTCTATCAATCAGTGTACTTGCGCAGAAAGGCGATCGCCGTGAGCGCGGCAGCGCTGGTGGCGGTGGCCGTTTTGGTTACGATTTCTTCTTAAGTGATGACAAAGGCACCCAGGTTGCTTACCAATTTGCTGATGAAGCGATTCGCCAAGCACTTGTTAACCTTGAAGCGGTGGCTGCGCCTGCGGGTGCAATGCCTGTGGTTCTTGGTTCTGGTTGGCCGGGCGTTCTTCTACACGAAGCCGTAGGTCACGGTTTAGAAGGCGACTTCAACCGTAAAGAGTCTTCAGTATTCTCGGGTAAAGTTGGCAAGCAAGTTACTTCAAGCCTATGTACGATTGTTGATGATGGTACATTGACTGATCTTCGTGGTTCATTGAACGTGGATGATGAAGGTGTTAACGGTCAGTACAACACGTTAATCGAAAACGGCATTCTAAAAGGTTACATGCAAGACAAATTGAATGCTCGTCTAATGGGTGTCGCACCGACAGGTAACGGTCGTCGTGAGTCTTACGCGCATCTTCCAATGCCACGTATGACGAACACATACATGCTACCGGGGGAGCACACGCCTGAAGAGATCATCGCGACGGTTGAGAAAGGCATCTACGCACCAAACTTCGGCGGCGGTCAGGTTGATATTACTTCTGGTAAGTTTGTATTCTCGGCTTCTGAAGCTTACATGATTGAAAACGGTAAGATCACTCACCCAGTGAAGGGTGCAACGTTGATCGGTTCTGGTATTGAAGCGATGCAGCAAGTGTCTATGGTCGGTAACGATCTAAGTATCGACCGTGGTGTGGGTGTGTGTGGTAAGGCTGGTCAAAGCGTGCCAGTAGGTGTTGGGCAGCCAACATTGAAACTCGACTCGCTAACTGTTGGTGGTACTGAATAATTCAGACGAATCTCTGCCAACTTACTTCAAAAGATTAAATTGAAAAGCGCCTCCAATGTGAGGCGCTTTTTGTTTTTAGATTACTGGTTCAGTGAGCGTATAGAGTCGCTACATGTTCTCTTCAGCAAACTCTGCCAGTCGGCTACGTACCACACCATTGAGGTGAATATTGGCACTGCCTTCGAAGTTTTTAAAACGCTCAACCATGTAGGTTAAGCCTGAAGTGACAGGGGTTAAGTAAGAAGAGTCTATTTGCGCTAGGTTACCTGAGCAAACAATCTTGGTCCCTTCACCACAACGGGTGATGATGGTTTTGATTTGTGATGCGGTGAGGTTTTGACACTCATCGAGAAGCACAAACGCATTCTGGATCGAACGGCCACGCATAAAGTTAATCGATTTGAATTGGATGTTGGCTTTGTCACAGATGTATTTCATTGAACCTTCGGTGCAGTGGTCATTCTTGTGCAGCGCTTCGAGCGTATCGGTTACTGCGGCCAACCAAGGCAACATCTTTTCTTCTTCTGTACCTGGAAGGAAACCAATCGACTCACCAATGTCGGGCGTGTTTCGGGTTACGATGATCTTATCGAACTGTTTACGTTCAATAGTTTGTTCAAGCGCAGCGGCCATGGCTAACAGTGTCTTACCACTACCTGCCGCACCAGTGAGGATTACAAGGTCAATATCGGGGTCGAGCAGGGCATCGATCGCCATACCTTGATAGACGTTTTTGGGTGTGATGTCCCACGCTCTGCGATTCATCAGTCTTTCGCGACTGAGGTCTCTCAGTGTGATGCTTTCTGGCTCAATTTCTTCGACTCGAGCGGCAAAGTCACTCTCTTCGTCAATCACATATTGGTTGAGGAACGTAGGCTCGAAAGGTTCTCTCGCTAAAGTGTGCAGCGTCTTGCCGCCTAAACTTCTGCTCTCGACATTGTCGATACCATCCCAAAATGAACCTTCGAGCTGTTGAAAGCCTTTGGTGAGGTATTGTATGTCATCGATCAGTTGGTCTGTTTGGTAATCTTCAACGAAACGAACGCCTGCGCCTTTTGCTCGTAAGCGCATGTTGATGTCTTTGGTGATGAGAACCACTTCGCGTGGCGCGCGTTTGTTTTGAAGATAGAGGACTGCGTTGAGGATTCGGTTATCGCCAGCTTTGTCGTCGGCGAAGGCCTTGATGCTTTCTTGAAGTTCGTAATCAGCGAGTATTGAAATACTGCCAGAGGCGTTAATGTCTTTAGAAAATGGAATGCCTTCCGATATTTGGTCTGGTGTGGCTTCTCTGAACAGGTCTTCGAGCGTTCGAATTGCAATTCTTGCATCTCGAGCAACGTCTCTTTTGCTGTCTTTGATTCTGTCGAGTTCTTCTAGCACTGTCATGGGGATAACGACATCGTGCTCTTGGAAAGAAAATATAGCGAAGGGTTCGTGAAGTAGGATATTGGTGTCTAAAACAAATAGCTTCCGGTTGGTCTCGCCCATAGCATCTCCTTGCCGACGTGCGGCTTGCCTTGCATTCATTGAACGTAGATAAAGCTCATATAAAGATTAGTATCTGATTCTGGTGATAGTCAACTACTCACCTAAACTTCATCTAGAGGAATACCACCATATCGTTGTCGATGAATATGGCGTATTCGTTTGAGAGCAGCAATCTGCTACCTATAGATTAACCATGATTTTTTGACAGTTTGATTGCACTGGCGAAAACAGAAAAAAAGCACGAAATCATCTCCTTTAGGCGTGACCTAAATCACAGCATCGAGTAAGATTAGCGACCTTTTTCTGCACCATTTTCTCGAGATATTTATTATCTAGAGCGCACTTATAAAGTGGCTGCAAACTAGGCATTTTTGGCTATATTTTTAGTTCGGGAGCGATAATGCTCTTGTTTAAAATTGCAGTTAAAAAAGACCAAATTCCAACTATAAGATTGAGGTAGTCGATTCATGACATTTGCTTTGGGGCAACGCTGGATAAGCGATACGGAGAGCGATTTAGGTTTAGGTACCGTTGTAGCAATGGATGCTCGTACAGTGACACTAATGTTTGCAGCGTCAGAAGAAAACCGTGTGTATGCACGTACTGATGCTCCCGTAACCCGAGTAACGTTTAATGTAGGCGATGTCATCGAATGCCAAGAAGGTTGGTCTCTGTCTGTCGAAGAAGTTATCGAAGACAAAGGACTGCTAACCTACTTAGGTACTCGCGAAGATACCCAAGAAACAGAAGTCGCTCTGCGTGAAATCTTCTTAAGCAATCAGATCCGCTTTAACAAGCCACAAGACAAGCTGTACGCAGGTCAAATCGACCGTATGGATAACTTTGTGTTGCGTTACCGAGCGCTAAGCAATCAATACCAACAACATAAGAGCCCAATGCGTGGCCTGTGTGGTATGCGAGCAGGCTTAATTCCTCATCAGCTGTATATTGCTCATGAGGTGGGTCGTCGTCATGCTCCACGTGTTTTACTTGCTGATGAAGTTGGCCTAGGTAAAACCATCGAAGCGGGCATGATCATCCACCAACAAGTGTTGTCTGGCCGTGCTGAACGTATTCTTATTGTGGTACCTGAAACTCTGCAACACCAATGGTTAGTAGAGATGATGCGCCGTTTCAATCTGCACTTCTCTATCTTTGACGAAGAGCGTTGTATTGAAGCCTTTGCAGAATCAGATAACCCATTCGATACACAACAATATGTTCTGTGTTCTTTGGATTTCCTACGTAAGAGCCGCAAGCGCTACGAACAAGCACTTGAGGGGGAGTGGGATCTGTTGGTTGTCGATGAAGCGCACCACCTTGAGTGGAGCCAAGACAAACCAAGTCGCGAATACCAAGTGGTTGAAGGTTTGGCTGAAAATACCTCTGGCGTACTGCTACTGACAGCAACGCCTGAGCAACTGGGTCGTGAGAGCCACTTTGCACGTCTACGCTTGCTGGATCCTGATCGCTTTTACGATTACGAAGCCTTCGTTGAAGAAGAAGATCAATACGCACCGGTTGCTGATGCAGTAACAGCGCTATTCTCTGGCGTGAAGCTTGAAAACAGTGCGAAGAATCAGATTACTGAACTGCTTTCTGAGCAAGATGTAGAGCCTCTATTCCGCGTTATCGAAGGTGATAGCAGCGAAGAAGAGCAAGCACTAGCTCGTCAAGAACTGATTGATAACCTTATGGATCGCCATGGTACCGGCCGTGTTCTATTCAGAAACACACGTGCTGCAATCAAAGGCTTCCCTAAGCGTAACGTAAACCTACTGCCGATGGACATTCCAACGCAGTACACAACCTCGATGCGTGTATCGGGCATGATCGGTGGCAAGATGGCACCAGAAGCACGCGCGATGAAGATGCTGTACCCAGAAGAGATCTTCCAAGAGTTTGAAGGTGAAGACTCAAGCTGGTGGCAGTTCGATTCACGTGTTAACTGGCTGATTGAGAAGATCCAAGACAAGCGCAGCGAAAAGATCTTAGTGATCGCATCGCGTGCAAGTACGGCTCTTCAATTAGAGCAAGCACTGCGTGAGCGTGAAGGTGTGCGTGCAACCGTATTCCACGAAGGCATGTCGATTATTGAACGTGATAAAGCCGCGGCTTACTTTGCTCAAGAAGAGGGCGGTGCTCAGGTTCTGATCTGTAGTGAAATCGGCTCTGAAGGTCGTAACTTCCAGTTCGCGAACCAGCTAGTAATGTTCGATCTTCCGTTCAACCCAGACTTGCTTGAGCAACGTATTGGCCGTTTGGACCGTATCGGTCAGCTGCGTGATATCGACATCCATGTTCCTTACCTAAAAGGCACATCACAGGCGATTCTAGCGCGTTGGTTCGATGAAGGTCTGAACGCATTTTCAGAGACTTGCCCAACGGGTCGCACGGTTTACGACAAGTACTCAGATGTTCTGATTGAAATGCTGGCTTCTGGTAATACAGAACAGCTTGATGAAGTGATTGAAGAGTCTGCCAAGCTAAATCAAAGCCTAAAAGCGGATCTAGAAAAAGGCCGAGATCGCCTGCTAGAAATGCACTCAAACGGCGGCGACAAAGCGCACGAAATTGCAGAGAAGATTGCATCGACTGATGGTGATACTAACCTAGTGACTTTCGCTCTCAGCCTGTTCGACACGATCGGTTTGAACCAAGACGACAAAGGTGAAAATGCGCTAGTTGTGACACCATCTGAGCACATGATGGTACCAAGCTACCCTGGTTTACCTTACGAAGGCGCAACCATCACGTTCGACCGTGATACAGCCCTTTCTCGTGAAGACATGAACTTCATTAGCTGGGAACACCCAATGATTCAAGGCGGTATTGATCTGCTATTGAGTGAAGGTGTGGGTGCGTCAGCGGTATCACTGCTGAAAAACAAAGCGCTGCCTGTGGGTACTATCCTGCTTGAACTGGTTTACCTTGTGGATGCGCAAGCACCGAAACGCAGCGGTATCAGTCAGTTCCTACCTAAAACTCCGATTCGTTTGATGATGGATGGCCGTGGTAACGATCTATCTGCTCAGGTTGAGTTTGATAGTTTTAACCGTCAGCTAAGCCCTGTAAACCGTCACTTAGCGAGCAAGCTAGTGAACTCGGTACAAGGCGAGATTCACAAGCTAATTGAAGCGGGTGAGACGCATGTACTGCCGAAGGTTGAGGAAGTTCGTCAGCAAGCTCAGAAAGATATGCAAACTAACTTGAATGGTGAGCTAGAGCGTCTACAAGCGCTTAAAGCAGTCAACCCGAACATTCGTGATGAAGAGCTAGAGGTAATCGAAGCTCAAATTAACGAACTGACTGGCTATATCGCCAAAGCTCAGGTTCAGCTGGATTCATTACGCTTGATTGTGGTTTCTCACAACTAGTTTTGAATGAGCGAAATGCTTCAACGAAATAAGGCCTTCATGATGAAGGCCTTATTTTTATCTAGCGTTTGAAAGATATTTTGATTGTTGAAAGGTGTAATGGCAGAGGAATTACATCAACCACTTCCACCAAACAAATACCGCTAGGAAACCAAATAGGTACACAAGACCCGCTACAGACAACCATTTTAGTTTGGTGCCAATCGCTAGTGCTTCTGGGAGTTTAGCTTTGTTCACTAAGATGAAGTTAAGCAGCGCGAAGAATGGCGTCGTTGCGAAAGCTAGCACCATTGCAAAATCCAACATTGGCATCAATGCTGCGCTAAAGAACATCACAATCGCCAGTGCCGCGATAGAGACAATGATGATCCAACCTTGCAGCATGCGTGGGCTCGACTCTTTCTTGAATAACAGACGTTGTGATTCAGCAAGTACACGTGAGTAGCCGTCGATAACCGTAATCGTACTACCAAAGATACAGAAGAAAGCGATAATGGCGATGAGTGGACGTGACCATTCACCAATCGTTGACGCGTAAATACCAACTAGCTGGTGAGTAAAGCCCACACCAGAGCGAGACAGTTCCACACCTGAACCGTGAAGTACCAGCGCACCCAAAGCGACAAACACTAAAGCAAGCAGCGCCGTACCAATGTAGCCGACGTTGAAATCGAACAGCGCTGATTGAGCTGTGACTTCTTGTTTCTCTTTTTGGCTTTTAAGCCACATTGATGTGATGCTAGAAATTTCTATAGGCGCAGGCATCCAACCCATAGTTACCACGATAAAGCCGATAGCGGCCAACGACCAAGGTGATGGCGGAACAAAAGCCGCATCAGGTTCAACAGGAGAGCCGATAGCTATTGCGACAGCGGCTAGAGTGGTGATCGTTAGGATCGCCATGATCGCTTTTGAAAGGGTATCAAGAGCACGATAGTGGCCTGCAAATAGAATGATCAAGCAGGTTGCTAAAACGATCATGCACAATGTGCTGGTGGCTAATTCGAAAGGAACAAAGTAGCTAAGTAGACTTGCACTGAATAGCAACAAAGCAGCCGTGTTCACGACGGCGGAAATGGCGCTCAATATTGAAAAGATCACAAGGTACGGGCGACCTAGGTTAGAGTAGCCCTCAACCAAGCTTTGACCTGTTCCCAATGTATATTGGATACCGGCTCTAAAGAATGGGTATTTAAATACGTTAACCAGGATAATAAGAGCGGCGAGCTGCCAGCCATAAATCGCACCAGCTTTGGTCGAGGCAACTAAATGTGAGCCACCTACTGCCGCAGCAGCCATCATGATGCCAGGGCCAAGAGACTTGATTAAACTTGATAGGGGAGCAGAGGTTTGTGTTTTTTCTGTGGTTGTTTTAACCGTACTTTCCATCATTTTTCCTTTGATGCTGACTTCTTATTTTCCGTTACCCTATCAATACCATGTTTTGTAAGGTCGTCAACTTTTATGTACGAAAACATTAAAAATTGTATTTATTAATAAACGAATTAACTGTGAATTATTTGTTCACTAGTAAATAAGAGGCTTTAATGGCGTTAGAACAGTACACACCACCACGTGAACCGTGGATCGACATTGTCTATCAAGATGACGATATTCTTGTGGTGAACAAGCCAGCAGGCCTACTTTCAGTGCCGGGAAGGTTGCCAGAGCATTACGACAGCATGTGGAGTCGCTTGGTGGAGGAGTTTGCTGATACTCAAGTGGTGCACCGTTTGGATATGTCGACCTCAGGCTTGATGCTGCTCGCTAAACACAAACAAGCTGAGCGTCATTTGAAGAAGCAGTTCCAATATCGACTGACACATAAGCTCTATTACGCACGAGTGTGGGGTGCAGTAGAAGAAAAAGAAGGGCTTATTGATCTGCCACTCATCTGTGATTGGCCAAATCGCCCTAGGCAGAAAGTATGTTTTGATGACGGTAAACCATCGCAGACTCGCTATGTGGTAGAGCAAGAAGAGGCTCAAACCACCTTGTTGAAGTTACTGCCGATTACTGGCCGTTCTCATCAGTTGCGTGTGCATTGTATGGAAATAGGGAGCCCAATTGTGGGCGATGAGTTTTATGCAACGCCTGAAGCTTTTGAGCATAGCGATCGACTGGCTTTACATGCTAGTGAACTGAGCTTCTATCATCCAGCGAACAACCAACTGTTCAAAGCCTTTGTCCCTTGTGATTTTTACCCTCAAGCGTCACCACAAATTGAACAGCACTTTGAAATTGCGCCAGAGCTTCCAGACTACAGTAAGCTAAAAGCTTAGAATACGAGTAACCAATCGACTTATCCAAGGAAGTACAATGCCGAAGCTGAAAGTGGTCTTTCTCGACCGAGCCACCATCCCATCTCAAATCAATTTAAAACCTCTTAGCTTTGAACATGAATGGATTGAATATGATTTCACAACTCCCGAGCAAGTCTCAGAGCGAGTTGAAGGTGCTGATGTCGTGATCACCAATAAAGTGGTGCTCAATGGATCGAATTTGGGCCAAGCACATCAACTTAAGCTGCTCGCTGTTTCTGCGACAGGTGTTAACAATGTCGATGTGGCATATTGCAAGTCTAATAATATCGCAGTGACAAACGTACAAGGCTACGCGACTCAATCTGTTCCTGAGCATGTCATCGCAATGCTATTCGCTCTTAAACGAAACCTTGTTGGTTATCATAAAGACATTGAGGCGGGTGAGTGGCAAAAGGACAAGCAATTCTGCTTCTTTACTCATCCGATTCAAGACGTGGCGGGCAGCACATTGGGTTTAATGGGCAGTGGCAGCTTAGGACAAGCAACCGCGATATTAGCTAAAGCGATTGGTATGAATGTCATCTTTGCTGAGCGAAAAGGGGCAGAGGCTTGTCGAGAAGGCTATCTGCCTTTTGAAACGGTATTACAGCAAGCGGATGCGATCAGCCTACATTGTCCTTTGACTGAAGCGACGCGAAATCTGATTTCGGATCACGAGCTAGCCATGATGAAACCAAGCGCGGTATTGATCAATGCGGGGCGTGGTGGATTGGTCGACGAGCAAGCCCTAATCGAGGCTCTTAAACACAATGAGATTGCCGGAGCGGGTATGGATGTATTCACACAAGAGCCAGCCGACAACTCAAATCCACTGTTAGCTAATAGCCACTTACCGAACTTATTACTCACTCCACATGTGGCGTGGGGCAGTGACAGCTCGATTCAAAAGCTGTCTGATATCTTAATGGACAATATTGATGGCTTTATCGCGGGTCGCCCACAAAACATAGTGAATTCACTCTAAAGCTATGTAGCATGAGTTAAAACAAAAAAGGTTGGCTTGTTGGCCAACCTTTTTAGATGGTGTGTTGATTAAGTGATTTAGCCTTGCGGCTTAACCACCAATACATTGATTGGTGAGTTCTGTACCACTTTGCTCGCAACAGAACCCAGTACCACTTTGTCGATTTTCGAACGCTTATGGCTAGGCATCACAATAAGGTCGGCGCCAAGCTTTTCTGCGTAATCGAGAATGGTTGCGTAGGTTTTACCCTCAGCAACATGAACTTTGTAAACCACTTCATCGTCGATGTGTTTGTCGGCAAACTCTTTCAGCTGATTTTTAACATCAAGCTTCATTTGGTTCGCTGCATCTTTCGGGAAGTAAGACGCCACCATCGACATGTGAATGCCAGGTAGTACGTTCAGAATGTGAATCTCAGCATTGCTGTGTTTTGCGTGCCATACCGCTAGCTCCACAGCTTTGTCTGAAAAGCCTTTGTCGTTAAGATCAACGGGAACAAGGATTTGTCTATACATGTATTCGTCTCTTTTTGAGCAGCGCTTAGTACATACCAAACGCTGTAATTATCTTTTCCATGTAGTAAAAAAGCCAAATAGAGTTGAACACTACTTGGCCCTATCCATTACGCGCTAATCTCATCCTTACGAGCACGCCTTCTTTGGTTCATCGCTAAACCAATCAAAATCAGTAGGGCAGGCAAGAATACCCACTCTTTCATCGGTCGATCTGCGTCTTGGATAACGGATTTAATTTCCCAATCAAAGTCAATGCCGGCTGCTTCTGCTGGGCTGCCAAACTCAACCATATCAACAATCATCTTGTCGTCGGCTTGTGTCAGCATTAGGCCCATGGAAGCAATACGGTCTTCACTTGTTTTCGCAGAATCTTCAAATGGAAGGCGAACCGTCTTCTCAGAATAGTTACCTTCTAAGTTTTCGCCACCTACTCTCAATTCAAGTGATTGTCCCACAGATAGATTTTCTGTGATTTGAGCGATCTCAACTCCAGGTGAAAGAACTTTCTCTGGATAGATCATGTCCCACCAGAAACCTGGGCGGAAGAAAGAGAAGGTCAGAACGATAAGTAGAATCGTTTCCCACCACTTGTTCTTCGTGAACCACCAACCTTGTGTTGCTGCAGCAAAGATAAGAACCGCAGTCACAGAAGAGAAAATCGTCAGCGCTAAGTGCCACCAAGAATCAATACCCATCAACAGGAGTTGGGTGTTGAAGATGAACATAAATGGCAGAATCGCGGTACGAATATCGTAGGTAAAGCCTTGAATACCTGTACGAATCGGATCGGATTTCGCAATCGCGGCTGCAGCAAACGCTGCCAGACCAACTGGAGGTGTGTCATCGGCAAGAATACCGAAGTAGAACACGAATAAGTGCACCGCAATCAGTGGGATGATTAGACCGTGCGCAGCGCCCAGAGTAACAATTACCGGAGCCATTAGCGTTGATACAACGATGTAGTTTGCTGTGGTTGGTAAGCCCATACCTAGGATCAAGCTGATTACCGCAGTAAATAGCAGCATAAGAATGATGCTACCGCCTGAGATAAACTCAACGAAATCCGTCATTACAAGACCGATACCCGTCAGAGTCACCACGCCTACAACCGTACCTGCAGCAGCTGTCGCGACACCGATACCGATCATGTTACGTGCACCTGAAACCAAGCTTTCTGCTAGGTCAACGAAACCGGCTTTAGTTTGCTCTGCAAGATCATCAGATTTGTTCATCAGAGTCATTAAAGGACGCTGAGTGATCAAAATGAAAATCATGAATACTGTTGCCCAGAATGCAGATAGACCTGGAGAGAAACGTTCAACCGTTAAACACCAAACTAGTACTACGATAGGCAGTAGGAAGTGAAGGCCAGATTTAATCGTTGGACCTGGATCTGGAACTTCTTTCAAGTCTGCATCGATTTCCATACCGCCTTCAGCTGCGTATTTTGCAGATACGCGAACCAGAGCAACATAAGCGATTAATAGCGCCACCGTTACGATTGGTGTTGCCGCATCGCCAAACACATCTTTCGTCCAACCCACACCGTAGTAAACTGCGGCACTGATAACACAGAGACCTAAAATGGTGCCAGTGAAAGACAGTAAGCTTTGTACGATAGTTGGTGTGTGACGACGAGGTAAGCCAGTCATTCCTGCTTTACATGCTTCTAGGTGAACAATGTAAATTAGAGCGATGTAGGAAATCAGAGCTGGCAGTAACGCTGCTTTGATAACTTCCACATACGAGATGCCCACATACTCAACCATCAAGAATGCCGCAGCACCCATGATAGGTGGTGTTAGCTGACCGTTGGTTGAAGCCGCTACTTCTACAGCACCAGCTTTTGTACCCGGGAAACCAACACGCTTCATTAGTGGGATAGTAAAGGTACCCGTGGTTACCACGTTTGCAATAGATGAACCTGATACGAGGCCTGATAAACCAGAGGCTACAACGGCTGCTTTTGCTGGGCCGCCTTTCATGTGACCAAGCAGAGAGAATGCAACCTTGATGAAGTAAGCACCAGCACCCGCACGTTCTAGCATTGCACCAAACAGTACAAACAAGAATACAAATGACGTTGATACGCCAAGAGCTACACCGAATACACCTTCCGTTGTTAGCCACAGGTGCGACATTGCCTTGTTCAGGCTCGCACCTTTGTGGGCGATAACTTCTGGCATGTGTGGACCGCCAAAGGTGTAAAGTAGGAATACTGCCGCCACAACCATAAGAGGTGGACCTAAAGCGCGTCGTGTTGCTTCAAGCAGTAGAACCATACCAAATACCGCTGCAACAATATCAAACGTTGTTGGAGCACCAGAACGGCCAGCAAGTTCGGTGTAGAAAATGTAGATATAAGAAGCTGAAAAGCTACCAACAAGCGCTAATACCCAGTCGACTGCCGGGATATAGTCCCGCGGCGAGTTCTTCATCGCTGGATAAGCGGTAAATGCTAGGAAAATAGCAAAGGTAAGGTGAATTGCTCGAGCTTCAGTGTCGTTTAAAATTCCGAAGTTAAAAATGAACGGCAGCGGAGATGCATACCAAAGTTGGAACAGTGACCAACATAGAGGCACAAACCATAAAATACGACCTTGGACACCGCGAGGGCTACGCGCACCAGTGTCTGATTGTGCCACCATTTCTTGCACATCTGGAGACGGTGATGTTGTCTGCGTCATGTACTTTATCCTTATTATTGATGGTCTGCCTTTCTTACGAACAACGAGACGTTATTTATTTCCTATCTAGTGTAGTGAATGGATAGGGAAATGCGTTTGTTTGTTCGTCTTTGTCTTAGGCTTGATACGAAGGTAAGTTCGCCAAATTGGAGAAACTTAAAAGTTTGCTTTTTTCAATTAGGTTATTTTTATAAAACGCGAAAAGCCAATAAGGAGGGCTGGCCTCCTTATTGGTGTAGTAGGCTTAAAGTCGAGTTACTTTAGAAGGCCCACTTCTTTGTAGTATTTCTCTGCACCTGGGTGAAGAGGGATAGAGATGCCCGCTTTAACCATGTCTTCTTTCTTCAGGTTAGCAAATGCTGGGTGTAGGCGTTTGAAAGTGTCAAAGTTTTCAAATACTGCCTTAGCGACGTTGTATGCAACTTCTTCAGAAACGTCTGAAGTTGTTACCATAGTTGCAGCAACACCGAAGCTGTTTACGTCAGCGTCAGTACCACGGTACATGCCAGCAGGAACTGTGCTGTAAGCGTAGTATGGGTTTTCAGCTACGATCTTGTCGATCTGTGGACCCGTTGCTGAAACCAGTTTTGCATCACAAGACGTTGTTGCTTCTTTGATTGATCCGTTCGGGTGACCAACCATGTAGATGAATGCATCAATCTTGTTATCACAAAGTGCTTGTGAACGCTCAGAACCTTTAAGTTCAGAAGCCAGTTTGAAGCTGTCGTTAGTCCAACCCATAGCGTCCATTACAACGCCCATAGTTGCACGGTCACCAGAACCTGGGTTCCCAATGTTTACACGCTTACCTGCTAGGTCAGACACATTGTTGATGCCAGCATCGGTACGAGCGATGATGTTGAACGGTTCTGTATGTAGAGAGAACATCGCGCGAAGTTTCTTGTATTCGCCCTGATCTTTGAACTTACTTGTACCGTTGTAGCCATGATATTGCCAGTCCGATTGAACAACACCGAAATCGAGTTCACCAGCACGGATGGTGTTAACGTTGTAGATTGAACCACCAGTAGACTCTACAGAACAACGAATGTTGTGGTCTTTGCGGCCCTTGTTCACTAGCTTACAAATTGCACCACCAGTTGGGTAGTAAACACCCGTAACTGAACCAGTACCAATCGTGATGAACTCTTGAGCGTTAACAGCGCCAGCGCCCATTACAGCAGCTGCAATAGCACCAACTTTAATAAGTTTGGTAAATGCCATGAATTTCCCTTCCTTTATTCATTATTAACCCTGAAACAAGTGTAGTTGTTTCTGGAGTTTCCTATTTGGAAACGGCACCTTTTTCAATCCATGTGATGAAAAAGTGGCTGAATAATATCAAAAATTGGCAGAAAATTACTCGAATGTTAAAAGATATAGCTAAAAAATCTAACAAATGATGCGTAGATCTCGTGTTTAATTTGCTACTGAGTTTTTTAAATCAATGGCTTAGTGTTATTCGGAGGCAGGGGAGGTAGATATTCTAGGATGTGATTTGGATCACGAAGCAAATAGATGTTCGTGATCCATTAATAAGGCTGATCGTTATGAAACAGCGATCAATTATCCTGCGTATTCAAACAGTTCGCACACTGAATCAAACAGTTGCTTAGTGGTAACTGATAACGTTGGAGTAATGAAGATAGTGTCATCACCTGCGACTACGCCCAGTATGCCTTCCGACTTACCTAGTGAGTCTAACAAACGAGCGATTAGTTGAGCAGCACCAGGACCTGTGTGTATCACCACCAATGCATTGTTGTGGTCAATATCTAAGACTAATTCTCTTAGCGAGCTAGAAACGGTTGGGACACCTAGTTCAGCAGGAAGACAGTAAACCATCTCCATTTTCGCGTTACGAGTTCGAACAGCACCAAACTTGGTTAACATACGCGAGACTTTAGATTGGTTGATGCTTTCAAAACCTTCGTGTTTTAGGGCATCTACAATTTCGCCTTGTGAGCCAAAACGTTCTTCTTTTAGTAAGGCTTTAAATGCACGAACTAAGTTGTCTTGCTTTTCTGTATTGCGCATATGTCATTCTTATTCATTAACAAAGATGTTTGCATATTCTCGCATACATATTCAATTTTAGCCAAAACATCCCTGTAATTTGTTAGTCATATCACTGTAAATATTTAATAGAATAATGTGTTATTTGCGACGACTTATTTTGTTATTTCAGTCGATTATCGCCATAATGCGAACTTGCTGTGTAGCACGGTTTTATTGACTTGCGCGAAGTCGCAAAGCTAGCGTTAATTGATTGTAATCACTTTGTGATTAATATAGTTTTTTAGCGATAATTTAGTTTTTTAACTTAGATTTAGCTCAAGAATTACCCTACAAAGAATTTATAAGAGAAAGCTCTCAAGGAGAATAACAATGAAAGTAGCTGTTATTGGTGCCGCTGGTGGCATCGGTCAAGCCCTAGCCCTACTACTTAAGAACCGCCTGCCTGCTGGTTCAGATCTTGCACTTTACGACATTGCACCGGTAACTCCGGGTGTCGCTGCCGATCTTAGCCATATCCCAACGCCTGTTTCGATCAAAGGTTACGCGGGTGAAGATCCAACTCCAGCACTAGAAGGTGCGGATGTTGTGCTTATTTCTGCAGGTGTTGCTCGTAAGCCTGGTATGGATCGTGCGGATCTTTTCAATGTGAACGCTGGCATTGTTAAGTCTCTTGCAGAGAAAATCGCAGTTACTTGTCCTACTGCTTGTGTTGGTATCATCACTAACCCAGTAAACACAACAGTGCCAATCGCTGCTGAAGTACTTAAGAAAGCAGGCGTTTACGACAAGCGTCGTCTATTCGGTATTACGACTCTTGATGTAATTCGTTCAGAAACGTTTGTCGCTGAGCTGAAAGATAAAGATCCAGGCGACATCCGTGTTCCTGTAATCGGTGGTCACTCAGGTGTAACTATCCTTCCTCTACTTTCTCAAGTTGAAGGCGTAGAGTTCACTGACGAAGAAATCGCAGCACTAACGACTCGTATCCAAAACGCGGGTACTGAAGTAGTAGAAGCTAAAGCTGGCGGCGGCAGTGCGACACTGTCTATGGGTCAAGCGGCTTGTCGTTTCGGTCTTGCACTAGTGAAAGCTCTTCAAGGCGAAGAGAACGTGATTGAGTGTGCATACGTTGAAGGCGAAGGCGAGCACGCACCATTCTTCGCTCAACCAGTTAAGCTAGGTAAAGAGGGCGCAGAAGCGATTCTTAGCTACGGCGAACTGAGCGACTTCGAACGTAACGCTCTAGACAGCATGCTAGAAACGCTAAATGGTGATATCGAGATTGGTGTTGAATTCGCTAAATAAGCGATACAGCATTTAACTCAGGTTAAAATTGCTAATAAGAGCCGGTCATTATGATCGGCTTTTTTGATCCTTGGATTTGCCTCATTCGTAAATAGTGTTTTATAGATTCGAGTGGAGCAGCAATTATGAGCCGTATTCAGAAAGGAATGAACGTCCATTTCCATTTAGGTCGATTAGGAAAGATCCTCGTTATCGATGAACAAGAGCAATTTGCGCTGGTTGAGTCATACAACAGCCACGAGCAGTATGCAGTGCCGCTGGAAGAGATAGAAGAAGTCGAAGCTCAACTTCCGTTGTCGTTAGAGTCGAGCCGTTACTGAAAGTCGATTTGGAAAGATTTTCGTGAGGATCAAAAAAGAGCCTTCACGGCTCTTTTTTATTATCTATGTAATGTTGTCTATCTAGAAGACGGTCTACAAAGTTACTTGCTGCGTTTAACAGCCAAGTGCGCAAGTGTGGTCAGTGCTTGCTTATATTCAGAGTCAGGCAGTACAGAAAGCTCAGCAATCGCCTTGTCGGCTTCTTCATAGGCCTTATTAGTCGTGTACTCTAATGAGCCTGTCTCTTTCATTACAGACATAATGTCGTCGAGACGCTCCATTCCGTTGGCTTGTTTAATCGCTTCACGAATCATGCTTGCCTGTTCAGCAGAACCATTGTGCATTGCATATAGTAAAGGCAGCGTTGGTTTGCCTTCAGCAAGATCATCACCAACGTTCTTACCCATCTCTTTACCATCAGCAGTGTAGTCCATCACATCGTCAATCAGTTGGAATGCGGTGCCTAGGTACTTACCGTAGTTCTGCATAGCCGTTTCGATTTCAGGTGACGACTCAGTAAGAATCGCGCCAATTTGGGTCGCAGCTTCAAACAAGCGAGCAGTCTTAGAGTAGATCACCTGCATGTAGCTTTCTTCTGTGGTGTCTGGGTTATTGCAGTTCATTAATTGTTGAACTTCACCCTCGGCAATCACGTTTACCGCCTCACTCATTAACTCAAGGATCTTTAAAGATCCTAGCGTTGTCATCATTTGGAACGAGCGAGTATAAATAAAGTCACCCACCAAAACGCTAGCAGCATTACCAAAGGCTGCGTTGGCTGTCGCTTTACCGCGTCTCATGTCCGATTCGTCGACGACATCATCATGAAGTAGGGTTGCTGTGTGAATAAACTCGATAAAGGCTGCAGAGGTGATATGAGCTTCACCTTGGTAACCAAGAGCGCGAGCAGATAAAAGAGCAAGCAAAGGGCGTAGGCGTTTACCACCGCCGCTAACGATATAAAAACCAAGCTGGTTGATTAAACTTACGTCAGAATTAAGTTGGGCTTGAATTGTTTCATTCACTTTTGCCATATCATTGGCAGTAAGCGTTTGGATAGCTTTAAAATCCATTGTTCATCCGGCTGAAGTTAGACCCTGTAAGGCTTATACGTTGTATTTAATTGTTGAATAATACACTAAAAAACGTTGATTAATACATCGCTAAAGGGCATGATTGCCGCACTTTTCTTTGGCGAACAGGTTTTCGCCAATTTTTTAAAAATATGGCTTGTCATAGCGCCATGATTCCCGTAGAATCTGCGCCCTATTGATTAGTTTAGCGCACACCCGAGTTGTACAAATAACAACCATAGGCTGTGCGGAAAAAGCGGAGTAAAATATGTACGCTGTTTTCCAATCTGGTGGCAAACAACACCGAGTAAGCGAAGGTCAAACACTTCGTTTAGAGAAATTAGACGTTGAAACTGGTGCAACTGTTGAATTTGATAAAGTTCTTCTTGTTGCTAACGGCGAAGAAATCGCTGTTGGTGCACCTCTTGTTGAAGGTGGCAAGGTTACTGCAGAAGTAGTACAACACGGTCGTGGCGATAAAGTAAAAATCGTTAAGTTCCGTCGTCGTAAGCACTCGCGTAAGCAAGCTGGTCACCGTCAGTGGTTCACTGAAGTGAAAATCACTGGCATTAACGCTTAAGTATTAGGAGAGTTTAACAATGGCACATAAAAAAGCTGGCGGTTCTACTAATAACGGCCGCGATTCAGAAAGCAAACGTCTTGGTGTTAAGCGTTTTGGTGGTGAATCTGTTCTTGCAGGTAACATCATCGTTCGTCAACGTGGTACTAAGTTCCACGCTGGCACAAACGTTGGCATCGGTAAAGACCACACTCTTTTCGCTCTTACTGAAGGTAAAGTGAAATTTGCTGTTAAAGGTCCTAAAAACCGTAAGTTTGTAAGCATCGAAGCTGAGTAATTTAATCTTTAACTAGATTATTTTAATAGCTTTCAAGCTGAATTCAAAAGCCCTGCCGATTCGGCAGGGTTTTTTATTTATAGCGAGAATAAAAAAGCAGACGCTCTTGTCTTAGCTTTAATAAGCTTAAAGCAAAGAACCTCTCCTTCTTTGTTCCTTGGTTGCAGGTCGGCCTAGATCTTAGGTGATCGATCTAAACACGGATCTGCTAGAATTTATATCACTCCATGATGAGTGGTAACGCAACGTAAGTGCGGAGTTAAAAAATGAAATTCGTTGATGAAGCGGTAGTAAAAATAGAAGCCGGTGATGGCGGTAATGGTACAGTAAGCTTTTGGCGCGAAAAATTCGTCGCTAAAGGTGGTCCTGATGGCGGCGACGGCGGTGACGGTGGTGATGTTTACATCCAAGCGGATGAGAACTTAAACACATTGATCGATTACCGTTTCCAACGTTTTTACAATGCAGAGCGTGGCGAGAATGGTCGCGGCGGTAACTGTACTGGTAAACGTGGTAAAGACATTACGCTGAAAGTACCAGTAGGTACTCGTGCAGTTGATATCCACACCAATGAAATCGTTGCTGAAGTTGCTGAACACGGCAAGAAAGTAATGGTTGGTAAAGGTGGTTGGCACGGTCTTGGTAATACGCGTTTTAAATCGTCTGTTAACCGTGCTCCTCGTCAAAAGACAATGGGTACTAAAGGTGAAGTTCGTGAACTACGTTTAGAGCTTCTTCTACTAGCTGACGTTGGTATGCTTGGCCTACCAAACGCAGGTAAATCTACTTTTATTCGTTCTGTATCTGCAGCGAAACCAAAAGTAGCGGATTACCCGTTCACCACTTTGATCCCAAGCTTGGGTGTGGTGAGTGTGGTTCCTGAGAAGAGCTTCGTAGTAGCCGATATCCCAGGCCTAATCGAAGGTGCGGCTGATGGCGCTGGCCTTGGTATTCGTTTCTTGAAGCACCTTGAGCGTTGTCGCGTTCTGCTTCATATGATCGATATTATGCCGATCGATGAATCTGATCCTATTCAGAACGCACTGACGATCATCGATGAGCTTGAGCAATACAGCGAAAAAGTGGCACAAAAACCTCGTTGGTTAGTATTCAACAAAGTTGACCTAATGCCTGAAGAAGAAGCAGACGAAAAGATTCAAGAAATCATCGATGCTCTAGGTTGGGAAGGCGAATACTTCAAGATCTCTGCTGTGAACAAAATGGGCACCAAAGATCTTTGTTTCAAACTAGGTGAGTTCATGGAGAACCTACCTCGTGAAATTGAAGAAGTTGAAGAAGAAGAAAAAGTAGACTTTATGTGGGATGACTACCATAAAGATGCGATGAGTGGTAAGAATGTCGTTACTGAAGATGATGACGACTGGGATGATTGGGACGACGAAGAAGATGACGGTCATGTTATCTACGTTCGTGACTAATCCTCGAATTTCTTGTGAACACTTCGGTCGCTTCTTCTAAAGAACGCCGATAGTTTTATTAAACCGCAATGAAAATTGCGGTTTTTTTGTATCTAAATCATTATGTACTGTCAGATTTTAATGCAGAATTTATTCTAACTATTTAACGCCTATGGGAAGGAAATCATGGCATCAAAGCAAAGGGCGATCTCAAGATTGGTCGCTCAGTCTGGACAAATGTTATTGGCGCACGGCGCAGAAAGCACTTTAGTTGGCGACATCATGCGCCGCATTGGCATCGCTTGTGGAGTCGACGAAGTTGAAGTCGCACTGTCAGCCAATGCGCTTGTGGTCACAACTGTGATGAATGATCACTGTATCACCACCACTCGAAGTTGTGCTGATCGTGGTATTAACATGCAAGTGATCACCGACATTCAACGAGTTTGTATCATGATGGAGAAAGGAATTCTCGATTATGGATTGGCGTATAAAAAGATCCAAAGCATCAGCCCTGAACGTTATAACCGCTGGATAGTGGTCGTGATGATCGGGCTGTCGTGTGCCTCTTTTAGTCGTCTTGCAGGAGGTGATTGGCAGGTCTTCATGATGACCTTCATTGCCTCGGCTTGTGGCATGATCGTCAGACAAGAGATTGGTCATCGCCATTTCAATCCGCTACTAAACTTTGCTATCACAGCATTCGTTACCACCACCATCTCGGCTCAGGCTGTGCTTTACAATATCGGTGGTCAGCCAACAATCGTAATGGCTTCATCAGTATTAATGCTCGTCCCCGGTTTCCCTCTAATAAACTCCGTTGCAGATATGCTTAAAGGTCACATAAACATGGGCTTGGCGCGTTTTACTATGGCTAGTTTGCTAACACTTGCGACAAGCTTAGGTATTGTCGCGGCGATGAGCTTGTCTGATGTTTGGGGGTGGGCGAGCTAATGAGTCTTTTTGAATTGTTTCTGGGTTTGCTCAACGATATGTTTTTTGCCGCGATTCCTGCTGTAGGATTCGCATTGGTATTTAATGTTCCACAACGCGCCTTAATTTATTGTGCTCTGGGCGGCTCTATCGGCCACGGTAGTCGTTATCTTATGATGCACTTTGGTATTCCTATTGAGTGGGCCACCTTCTTTGCCGCGACAATAGTAGGCATGATCGGCGTCCATTGGTCGCATAAATTGTTAGCGCACCCTAAGGTGTTTACGGTCGCAGCTTTGATTCCAATGGTGCCGGGTGTATTTGCCTTTAAAGCGATGATTGCCATGGTTGAGATTAACAGAGCAGGATATAGCCCTGAATTGCTGGCAATGTTGATGGAGAACTTTTTGAAATCGATGTTCATTATCGCCGGACTGGCTGTTGGCTTAGCTGTGCCTGGGCTGTTATTCTACCGTCGTAGACCTATCGTCTAGCATCCATTTTCTTCAGTTAAGGACAGGACTTTCGATTTATGATCATCAGCATGATTGCAGCAATGGCAAACAACCGTGTAATAGGTAAAGACAATCAGATGCCTTGGCATTTGCCTGCGGACTTCGCATGGTTCAAGCGCTCAACGATGGGAAAACCTGTCGTGATGGGGCGTAAAACCTATGATTCGATTGGGCGTCCTCTACCAGGTCGATTGAACGTTGTGATCAGCCGCGATGAGAGCTTAGAGATCGAAGGGGTGACGACGGTTACTTCTATTGAAAATGCTCTGGAGCTTGTTAGTGATGTTGAAGAGGTGATGATCATCGGTGGTGGTTCAATCTATGAAAGCTGCCTACCTAAAGCGGATAAGTTGTATCTGACCTATATCGATTTTGATGTCGATGGCGACACTCAATTCCCAGACTGGGGAGAAGGTTGGAAGCAGAGCTTTAATGATACGTATCAAGCGGATGAGAAAAACAAACACAACATGGAGTTTGTGATTCTCGAGCGTTAAGTCCTCATTTAAAAACACTTGCGCTGCTGCACGAGTAGCGTAAGTGTTTCGTATATCTATAACGCTTTTTGAGTAAAAAACTGTTTGTCTTCCCAGCGAAGTGCCGTTAGCTCTCCGCCCCAAACACACCCAGTATCAAGCCCAATCACATCTTTTCCGTTATAGCCTTCAAGTGCCGCCCAGTGCCCAAATAGTACGGTTTTATCTAACTGAACTCTTTGAGGAAGATCGAACCAAGGAATGTATTCGTTGTCTGTGACCTCTTTAGGAGGAAGCTTGCATCCCATGTCTAATCGCCCATCAGGAAAGCAGAAGCGCATACGCGTAAAGCTATTGATCGCGTATCGATAACGCTCTATATCGCTTAGCTCTTTCGACCATAAGTCAGGAGCGTTGCTGTACATGTTCTCAATCAGCCACTTCCATCTCTTTGAGCGCAATAGACTTGTAATCTTTTTGTTCTCTTTACGAGCTCGCTTTACTGTCCATTGCGGAGATATACCCGCATGGGTCATGACAAATTGATCATGCTCTTGCATCAATGGCTGTTCTCTAAGCCATTCAAGCAACTCGTCTTTGTCATCAGCATCTAGGATCTGCTGAGTTTGATCTTTCTTCTTTGCTGGAAAAAGACCAAGCGAGACCGCGAGCAGGTGTAGGTCATGATTGCCCAATACCACCTTCGCAGATTCTCCTAAAGACTTGATAAACCTGAGTGTATCAAGTGACTTAGGGCCCCTTGCGACCAAGTCACCAGCGACCCACAAAGTGTCTTTTTGCTTATCAAATTTAACGGTTTCAAGTAAGAGTTGAAGTTCGTCGAAGCATCCTTGGATGTCTCCGACAATATAATTCGACACAGTATTTTCCTGTAGATGCTGAAGTATGACTAATTAAGAATGTTCGGGATCGCGAGTCTGAATGGATCGACCTCAGTGATGAAATCAATGCCTTTGTTATCGGTCATCACATAGTGGCCCTGCATAACCCCCACAGGGGTTTCGATGACAGTGCCGCTTGTGTAAGTGTATTCGTCGTTGGCTTCGATTACGGGTTGTTGTCCAACCACGCCATCACCTTCAATGGTGAGTTGCTTGCCGTTAGAGTCGGTAATCAACCAGCGGCGAGACATTAGCTGCACCGTTGTTTTGCTTAGGTTTTTGATGGTTATGATATAGGCGAAGACGTAACGGTTCTTCGTTGGTTCTGATTGCTCTTCTATGTATTTAGAGTGAACCTGGCATTTGATACAAGGCGTAGATATATCCATATTCGCACCTTTTGTTGTTGGTATACTTAATGTAATTAAAGTATTACATAAAAAAGGCTCCTAACCGAAGTGTAGGAGCCTTTTTTATTTATTTATCAGCGTTGTGACTGTCGTGCAGCCAGTTTGCCATGTCGACAAACTGCTCGAGCGTTAAGTTCTCAGGACGCATACTTGGGTTGATACCAAGTTCTTCAAGCACTTCCTTATCGATTAAGCTCTTATAGCAGTTACGAACGGTTTTACGACGTTGGTTAAAGCCTTCACGACAAACACGATCTAACCATTTTAGATCTTTTGCTGGGTAAGGTAACACTTCGTATGGCTGCAAGCGTACAACTGCTGAGTCTACTTTCGGTGGCGGAACGAAAGCCGTTGGTGGCACTTCTAGCACTGGTGTTACTTTGCAGTAGTATTGAGCCATTACAGTAAGACGACCGTAAGCTTTGCTGCCTGGACCTGCCGCCAAACGGTTAACCACTTCTTTTTGAAGCATAAAGTGCATGTCTTGCACGTCTTTATGAAATTCAAAAAGGTGGAACATCAACGGCGTAGAGATGTTATATGGCAAGTTACCAAAGATGCGTAGCTTATTGTTTGGCTTAACAAGCTCTTGGAAGTCGAACTTCATCGCATCGCCTTCACGGATTGTTAGCTTATCAGCCAAATCCGGATGGTTACGAAGACGTTCTGCAAGGTCTCTATCCAATTCGATAACAGTAAATTTATCGACAAGCTTACCCACAGGCTCAGTAATAGCGCCTAGACCAGGGCCGATCTCTACTAGGTTTTGACCTGGTAGTGGGTTAATGCTCGATACGATGCCATCAATAATGTATGGATCGTTAAGGAAGTTTTGACCAAAACGTTTACGCGCTTTGTGTCCTAAGTGGACATCATTTCTCATTGCTTTTTCTCTACTAATTCAATGGCGTGCGTGAGCGCTGTTCTAAAGCTCCCTGTATCGGCTTGGCCTTTCCCTGCCAAGTCTAAGGCGGTACCGTGATCGACTGATGTGCGAATAAACGGCAAGCCAAGCGTGATGTTCACTGAGCGACCAAACCCTTTGTATTTCAATACCGGGAGTACTTGATCGTGATACATACCTAAAACAGCATCTGCATCTTGCAAATATTTTTCATTAAAGATGGTGTCTGCTGGCAATGGGCCAACTAAATTGATGCCATCTTTTTGGCGAATTTTTTCTAGCGTAGGGGTGATGGTTTCTATTTCTTCACGACCCAAACAACCATCTTCACCTGCATGTGGGTTCAAGCCACATACGTAGATAGTTGGTTTCTCAATAGCAAACTTTTCAACCAAGTCTTTATTCAGAATCGCAATAATTTGCTCTAATCTGTCTTCGGTTACGGCTTGAGATACATAAGCTAGTGGGATATGTGTTGTTACTAGTGCAACACGTAGCCCTTCTGTTGCCAACATCATCACCACGAGCGGTGTATTGGACTTCTCTGCAAAGAACTCGGTATGGCCGCTAAAAGCAACGCCAGCTCGGTTAATTACACCCTTGTGAACGGGGCCGGTGACAATAGCATCAAATTCATCATTCATACAGCCAATTGCTGCGGTTTCTAAAGTATTTAATACGTAATGACCGTTAGCCTCGTTGAGTTGGCCAGCAACAGCCGTTTCAGCGAGTGGAACATGTTTCACAACCAGTGTGCCTGAGCGTTGTGGTTGCTTAGCTGCATCTGCGTCGTAGTCCAGTAGTTCTACGTCTATACCTAGGATTTTCGCTCGCTCGGCTAGCAGTGTTTTATCGGCACAAACCACGAGTTGATGAGGCCAGCTCTCTTGAGATAGCGCCAGAGTTAAGTCTGGTCCGATCCCTGCTGGCTCACCCGCGGTAATGACAATACGTTTAGTTGTCATCTTGGTCGTCCTCAACCATTTCAACAAAGGCACTTGCTCTTACCTCTTGCAGCCAAGCTCCGGCTTCTTCGTTGAACTTACGGTTAAATAGAATTTGGTAAGCTTTGTTCTTTAACGCTGAATCTGTACGGTCAACCTCACGACGGTCAAGTACTTCAACGATGTGCCAGCCATGGACAGTCTTAAATGGCGCGCTGATTTTACCTTCAGGTAGCGTTTCTACTTGGTGCTTGAATTCTGGTACGTATAAGTCAGGTGTTTGGTAGCCTAGCTCGCCGTCTTGAACCGCTGAACCCGGATCTTGGCTGTATTGCTGAGCAAGGTCGCCGAAGCTCGCTTCACCAGCATTAACGCGACGCGTGATCTCTTCAAGTTGCTCTTTAGCACCCTCATCACTTAAGATGACAGTTGGCTTAATCAAGATATGGCGGGCATTCACCTCAGTTACCGCGACCGTTTCTAGGCCTTTCACATCTTCAATTTTTAGAATGTGGAAGCCTACACCGCTGCGGAATGGGCCGATAATGCTGCCTTTATTCTGCATTTTGATTTGGTCTGCAAAAATCGTTGGCATCTCTTCTTTACGCATCCAACCCCAATCACCACCTTGCAGTGCTTTAGGGCCTTTAGAGTAAGTATAAGCCATGGTGCTGAAGTCTTTGCCTGAGTTTAGCTCTTCAACTAAATCTTTAGCTTGAGCTTCTAGCTCTTCCTTTGTTTGGTCATCATTAAAGCGGAGTTGAATGTGACCGATCTTATATTGAACGGTAGCATTGGTTTCTTGAGCCAAGATGTCCGCAAGGTTATCTATTTCTGCAGGAAGAATATTGATACGACGACGAACGAGAGCGTTACGAGCTTCGCTTGCTGCGATTTCTTTTCTTACTTGCTCACGAAAAGCGTTGTAGCTAAGACCTTCTTCAGCAACCGATGCGGTAAGTTGTTCTACAGTTTGGTTGTTGTCTTTTGCGATGCCTTCGATTGCTTGATCAAGCCGAGCATCATCAATACGAACACCGATACGTTCCGCTTCTTGAGTTTGAATCGTATCGATGATCAGTTTTTCTAGCACTTGTTCATTCAACACATCTTGCGACGGTAATGTTTGACCACTTTTCTTAGCATTTGCGCGTAGCGTCTTCATCGAAGCATCGATGTCGCTTTGTAAAATCACGCCTTCGTTCACGATCACTTTTACGCTGTCGAGTTCAACAGGCGCTGCGTAGCTTGTCGATAAAGTACAAGTCGCTGCGACAGCTATTAATGTGCGTTTCCACAATGTCATGTGTAATCCTTTAAATTTACTGATGTTTTATCAATAAAGAAAATTAGTTATTTAAGAAGAATGGGCGACCGTAGCTCAATGAGTTATCAGAGCTGCTATCCCCAACAGCGCCTGAATCAGAGCCTAGGTTAGTACCAAAGCCGATAATACCGAAATTCACACCAAAGTTATTTTCATATTCAGGCGTGACATTTGGATCACTAATATTATTTGTCAGCTGGTTACTATACGTAAATCCGATATACCAACAATCCGATTTATAGTTCAAGCGAGCCAACCATTCTAGATTTTCTTGTGTGGTTAAATCATAGAAATATTGAGCACTGGCATTCCACTTCCGCGAAATCTGGTAAGCACCAAGTAAGCCTGCTTGTGAGATACCATCTCTAGTTATTGAACCAACATTTATACTTTCGCCTACATTATCCTCAATATATTCTTCTGTAACGTAGCGGTAGTTGGTTTGTATATAGCCGCCTGCAAAACGGTACTCTAATGTGCTGTTAGCAAGTTGCATCGAAGATGAATCAATGTCGTACTGCACACCGCCATGGTAGAAAAGGTAATCATCGTAGTTGAAGTCCATTTCAATAGCCCAAGATGAATAATTAGTTTTGTCAGCGGAGTCTTCGTTGCCTGAAGTTTGCTTGGTATCTTTATCAAAATAGAAAATTTGACCAAAAGATATGTTTAAGCGCTCCTTATATTCATCATCAAAGAAGCGAGAAGATGCACCGTAGCTAATTTGATTTGCTGACGCAATGCGGTCAACACCACTGTATTTGCGGCTTCTGAATAAGCCATAGTAATCAGTCTGTAGTAGTGTTGTATCGTAAAGACCAATTTCGCTTTGATCCTCTTCAGGAACATACAGGTACTGGACTTGAGGCTCTAAGGTTTGAGTATAGTTACCTACAATCGTGGTATCTCGCTCCAAAACGATGCCAGCGTGACTTCTAAATTCAGGAATAACACGACTGGTGGACTCTTCTAGGCCTTCATAATCAGATCCTGCCCCGGTATCAACGCCATTAAGATCCTGTTGGTAGTATGTACCAAGTAGTCGAGCTTCGGTTGTCCAAGTGCCCCAAGTGTTACCTACTGGGATTGTAATACCAGGTTCAACGTGAACACGAGTGGCTGATGGTTTTCCTGTAGCGTCGGTATCGAACATTGATACATGACTGATCATGTCAAAATCTAGGTAATCCATTACCTCTGGAGCATAGTAGTTATACTCGAGTTGTGGCATTAGACGATAAGGCAAGTTATTGCTGGTGGTAAGAACTTGGAAATCTCGAACAAGTACAGACGCATCCCAGTTTTGAGAACGGTAAGTCGCTTTACCTTCTTGAAGCAGTTGTCCATCTTCACGGTTACCGATATTTGAGCTCATGTCCGAAAAGTAGTCAATATCACTGACTTTAGAGTAATCAACTTCGAACAACCAAGATTGTTGGAATATTCCTGAATGTTCTAGTTGGAAACCCCAACGATCGCCTTCATCTGTGTACTTTTGATCGTCTGGTAAATATTCAGACTCGATACTACCGGAACCGAAATCGCTTAAATATCTGAATTTACTGTTGAGTTGAGTGCCACGCTCTTGCATGTACTTAAAAGTCGTTTCCAAATCGTAGTCTGGTGCTAAGTTCCAATACACAGGAATTTCAGCTTCAAAGCCATCGCTTGAGCCGTACGAAACCGTTGGATACAAGAAGCCCGTCTTACGCGTATCACCAACTGGTACGGTTAAGTAAGGTAAGTAAAAGACAGGGACACTTTGGATCTCAAAACGCGGATTATAGAAAGTGGCTTGCTCTTCATCCTGGTCGACGCTGATGCTTGAAGCTCTTAGGCGCCAGGCGTTGTCACCGATAGGGCAAGAGGTAATTGAACCATCTTCAATTTCGTAAACAGCTTTGCCTGTCTTAGATATGTATACCGCATCACCACGGCCTGGTTCACAAAGAAATTCGTAATCGGTGTTTTCTAGCGTCATTTCATCTGTGGTCAGATTGTTAGTCGCTCTATCCGACACCGATTTGATTTGACCGTCACTAAAGTTTACGTTGCCTTCAGCTACAACGATGTTTTCTTGTTGGTGAAGCGTGACATTATCTGCAAGGATAGTCTTGTTGCCTTGCGTAACTCTTACATCACCTGAATATATTGCCTTGTCACCATTGATAGCCTCTAAGCGATCTGATTCCACATGAGCGGGCAGTTGTGTCTCGTTTTCGGCAGCGGGTTCGATCAAGCATTGATCTATAGAGGGCATTTCCTGCACACTACTATCGGTTATTGTTTCAGCTTGAGTTGTCGACACGTATAAGGCGGTGCTTATAGACGCGGCTAACAAGGTGCGGGAAAAACATTGCATGAAGTTGAACTATCCTGTGTCACTAGATGAAGGGTTGATCTAGTATCAATCCAATTAATAAAGCATTTTCCTTATGATAAAGGAAATATTAGCATTCAGCACCATAAGACAGCAGTACTCAGATAAAATTCATAGATAGAGAACACATAATGCAAATATTTGGCAAAATTTTGGGCGCTTTTTTTGGCTTTTTATTTGGAGGTCCGCTTGGTCTAATTTTTGGCCTATTTTTAGGACACCAATTCGATAAAGCTCGTCGATTGACCCAATCGGGTTTTAATGCATCTGGTTTTGGGCGAGGGCCGAGCCAAGCCGAAAGGCAAAATGAGTTTTTTAAATCAGCTTTTGCGGTTATGGGACATGTTGCTAAAGCCAAAGGGCAGGTTACGCCAGAAGAAATTCAGCTCGCTTCTACAATGATGGAGCGCATGAACCTGCATGGCGAGCAACGTAAAGCGGCGCAAGATGCATTCCGTGATGGTAAAGAGAGCGACTTCCCGTTAAGTAATGTACTTGAACGCGTAAAGATCTCGTCAGGTGGGCGTTTTGATCTTCTGCAGTTTTTCCTAGAGCTTCAAGTTTCAGCAGCATTTGCAGATGGAAGCTTACACCCTAGTGAGCGTCAGGTTTTGCATAAGATTGCTCAAGGCCTTGGCTTTTCTGCAGAGCAACTCGAGCGTCGTTTGCAAATGCAAGAAGCGGCATTCCGTTTCCAGCAACAGGGCGGAAGCTTCGGTGGTGGTCATCACCAGGGTCAGTCATCTGGTTGGCAACAAGCTTCGCAACAAAACCAATTAGCGGATGCTTTTAAGGTTCTTGATGTGAGCGAAAGTGCCGACGGTAAAGAAGTGAAGAAAGCCTACCGTAAGTTGATGAACGAACATCACCCAGATAAGCTAATGGCAAAAGGTTTACCGCCAGAAATGATGAACGTTGCGAAAGAAAAATCGCAAGAAATTCAAAATGCTTACGACCTAATTAAGAAGGTCAAAGGTTTTAAATAATATCATTAGAGTCGCTTTATTGGAGCGACTTTTTTGTTTAGCTTCATTCATGATCTTTAACGTTAAAACTAGTTTGCTTGGTTGAGTGACCAGTCGTACTCATAGCTGGTCTTGTTAGTACTCGGTACTGGCTTAGTTCTATATTGGTCTAAGTGTTGAATCAACTGCTGTTGGTTACCAAAATCCACTGCAAACCACTCATAAATCGATGATAGTTGGAGCTTATTGCCTTTAATCAGAACCCCTTTATTACTATTAACAAACTCATAGGCTGCCTGTTCCAGTAGAGTCTCGGTGTTGTCAGCCGTAAAGGCTTGAAGTTGTAGGTTAGGGCAACCTAAACTCGCACAATTTACCGCGTAATGTGTGCGTGGGTCTTGCCAAATAGGTCTTAAAATGCGGTGTTCAATATCGTTGAGTGTCAGTGATTTACCGTTGATAACGACAACATCATCTTCCCATGGGCCAAAACTGAATAGGCCGCCGAGCTTAGTGATAGATTTAACTGGGTAGGCATCGAGAATCAAATCAACAGTCACTGCATTGTATAGATTGACCCAGTAAGCGTATTGCTCTGCTTTTGAGTATTCGAGTGGGTTTACTTGCTCTAACTGTTTGATGTATTGATTCAGCTTTGACTTATCTGTCGTGGTTACTGCTTGATAACGAACTAACGTATTTTGCCCTTGTTTAACCAAGTAGCTATCGAGAAATTGCTGCCAGCTTTGATGAGAAACTTGTTCTGAGTTGGTCTCATTACTTTGATTCCAGTACGGCCATAGTTCAGACTTCGGCGCCGACCAAGCTAAGGTTGAGAAAAGTAGGCTAATAATAACGAGTAGTTGTTTCATGGCATTCTCCTGATGACTGACTACTAAGACCTTATGCTTTGCGATTTTCTTTCATGGCTCTTCAGTAAATTAACAAAGCAGAGCTTAATAAACACGTTAAGCTAAAAACTCAGCTAAATAAAAAAGGTTGGCACTAGGCCAACCTTTTATGTCTACAGAAACTGTGTGATTCTATTTCAAGACTTCTTTATTTCAGGAAGCTAGGAATCTTAGCTTCAAACTCTGAGATCTTATCAGCATGTTGAAGTGTAAGGCCGATATTATCTAAACCATTCAGTAGGCAATGACGACGGAACTCATCAATGTCAAATGAGTACTGTTTGCCATTTGCGCTTACTTTCATTGCTTCTAGATCGACAGTAACTTCAGCGCCTTCATTCGCTTCTACGAATTGGAAGATTTCATCCACTTCTTGTTCAGTCAATCGAACTGGCACCATTTGGTTGTTGATCGAGTTACCGTAGAAGATGTCTGCAAAGCTTGGCGCAATCATCACTTGGATGCCGTAATCAGCAAGTGCCCAAGGTGCGTGTTCACGAGATGAACCACAACCAAAGTTCTCACGAGCCAGTAGAATTGAAGCGCCTTGGTAACGTGGTGCGTTCATCACGAATTCTGGGTTTGGTTGTTCGCCTGCGTCGTCTAGGAAGCGCCAGTCATGGAATAAGTGTTTACCAAAACCGATGCGGTTCACTTTCTGTAGAAACTGCTTTGGAATGATTGCATCAGTATCGATGTTGGCCGTATCTAGAGGAACGACTAATCCGGTGTGTTGTTGAAAACCTGACATGTTAAATCCTCTAATTAAAGTTCACGAATATCGACAAAGTGACCTGCAATGGCTGCTGCAGCAGCCATTGCAGGGCTAACTAGGTGCGTACGACCATCACGGCCTTGGCGACCTTCAAAGTTACGGTTTGATGTAGAAGCACAGCGTTCTTGTGGACCAAGACGGTCGTTGTTCATTGCAAGACACATAGAACATCCCGGTAGGCGCCACTCGAAGCCTGCTTCTTTGAAGATAACATCCAAGCCTTCCGCTTCGGCTTGAGCTTTTACTTGCTCAGAACCTGGAACAATAAGCGCTTGTACATGTTTTGCAACTTGGCGACCTTTGGCTACCGCTGCTGCTGCACGCATGTCTTCGATACGAGAGTTAGTACAAGAACCCACAAACACTTTATCGACGTTGTATTCAGATAGAGATTTGCCTGCTTCAAGGCCCATGTAAGCCAGTGCTTTCTCAGCAGATGCTTTTTCAACAGGGTCTGCGAAGCTTTCTGGTGCTGGGATTGGTGTGTCGACCGAGATAACCTGACCAGGGTTCGTGCCCCATGTTACTTGTGGTTTGATGTCTGCTGCTTCTAGCGTCACAACCGCATCGAACTCTGCGTCAGTATCGGTTTTTAACGTATCCCAGTATTGGATTGCTGCTTCTAAGTCTTCGCCTTGTGGAGAGAACTTACGACCTTTGATGTACTCGTAGGTTGTCGCATCTGGAGCAATTAGGCCGGCTTTAGCGCCAAGTTCGATAGCCATGTTACATACCGTCATACGGCCTTCCATCGTAAGGTCAGTAATTGCCTCACCACAGAATTCCACAACGTAGCCAGTACCGCCTGCTGCTGTCGTCTTACCGATAATCGCTAGCACGATATCTTTGGCAGTAATGCCCGGAGCAACCTTGCCTTTTACTTCGATCTTCATCGTTTTAGCGCGAGCTTGTTTCAGCGTTTGAGTTGCTAGAACGTGCTCAACTTCTGAAGTACCGATACCGAATGCAAGAGAACCAAATGCACCGTGCGTCGCAGTGTGTGAGTCACCACATACGATGGTCATGCCTGGTAGGGTAATGCCTAGCTCAGGGCCCATTACGTGCACAATACCTTGGTATTTGTGGTTTAGGTCGTAAAGCGTTACACCAAACTCTTCACAGTTTTTTGATAGCGTTTCCATTTGGATACGAGCCATCTCACCAGAAGCGTTAATGTCTTTGGTTTGGGTCGATACGTTGTGATCCATAGTCGCGAAAGTCTTGCCAACTTGGCGAACTTTACGGCCTTTCTCACGCAAGCCATCAAATGCTTGAGGTGACGTTACTTCGTGAACTAGGTGACGGTCGATGTAAAGAATCGGGTTTTCGCCTTCCGCTGCTACTGCAACGTGCGCGTCGTAAACTTTTTCGTATAAGGTTTTGGCTTGCTGGTTTGTCGACATAGCTTTTCTTCCTTGGGAGCATCAGTCCCAGTGTTTGTTTCGAGCCAAGCCATGCAATTTTGCAGACTTGGCTTGATATTATTCTTATGTACTTGCTTCTATTTCCGAGCGATCAGCTTATGAAGCTAAGATGTACTCTGCGATCTTGTCACCCATTTCAGATGTCGTCAGCGCTTGGTTGTCACCTGCAAGGTCTGCTGTTAGTTCGCCTGCTGAAAGCGCTTTAGATACCGCTGCTTCAATATCTTGTGCTGCCGCTTCTTCGCCTAGGCTGTAACGAAGCATTAGCGCTGCAGAAAGAATTTGCGCGACTGGGTTTGCGATGTTCTTGCCTGCGATATCTGGTGCGCTGCCGCCCGCTGGTTCGTATAGGCCGAAGTTGCTTTCGTTCAAGCTTGCAGAAGGAAGCATACCCATAGAGCCAGTGATCATTGCACACTCATCAGAGATGATGTCGCCGAAGATGTTTGAACATAACATCACGTCAAACTGAGAAGGATCTTTGATTAGCTGCATGGTCGCGTTGTCGATGTACATGTGGTTTAGCGTGACATCTGGGTAATCTTTTGCAATCTCTTCAACGACTTCACGCCATAAGATAGAGCTCTGTAGAACGTTCGCTTTATCGATTGAGTAAACATTTTTGTTACGTAGACGTGCAGATTCGAAAGCAATTTTTGCAATGCGTTCGATTTCGTAACGGTGATAAACCTCAGTATCAAACGCTTTTTCAGTTGCGCCTTCGCCTTCACGACCTTTAGGTTGGCCGAAGTAGATGCCACCTGTTAGTTCACGGACTACAACGATGTCGAAACCGTTACCTGAGATGTCAGCACGTAAAGGAGAGAACGACTCTAAACCTTTATGGATTTGTGCAGGACGTAGGTTACAGAACAGTTGGAAGTGTTTACGTAGAGGAAGTAGGGCACCACGCTCTGGTTGGTCGTTTGGCGGAAGGTGTTCCCATTTAGGGCCACCAACAGAACCAAACAGTACTGCGTCAGATTCTTCACAGCCAGCTACTGTTGCTTCTGGAAGTGGACAGCCGTGGTTATCAATCGCAATACCACCAACATCATACTCTTCGCGAGAAAAGCTAATCGCGTGCTTCTTTTCGATCGCGTCTAGCACTTTATGTGCTTGTTGCATTACTTCTGGGCCAATGCCATCACCAGGTAGTACGGCAATTTTGTATGATTTATCAGTCATGTTAATCCTTTAATTCTTTGTTACTGAGCTATTTGGCTCGTTTTAAATTTTGTCCCTAAAGCCAATAACATCGGCTCTAGGGCTCTGTTATTGGGTGCTTAAACTGTCGCGATTTTTTGCTGTTTCATTTCAGCAATGGTGTCTGCGCGTTGAATGCTATTGATAACGTGCAGTAGCGCTTGACCAGAAGCTTCAACGATATCGGTTGAAACACCTGTACCGTGGTACTTGCGACCTTTGTAGTTGGCAATGATGTCCGCTTGGCCTAAGCCATCTTCACCTTCACCTTTTGCGGTTAGGTCGAACTTGTCTAGTACGATTTCGTAACCTGTTAAGCGGTAGATACATTGGTATAACGCATCAACAGGGCCGTTACCGACAGCGGCTTCGCACTTCTCTTCATCACCACATTGCAGTTTGATGCTGGTCGTAGACATAACACTACCAGATTGTACGCTTAGGTAGTTAAGTTTATAGAAGTCATCTTCATCACGTAGATTCGCGAAGTGCATTAATGCTTCTAAGTCGTAATCGAACACTTGGCCTTTACGGTCAGCAAGCTTCAAGAAGTCTTCGTACAATGAATCTAGATTGTACTCATTGTCTTTATAACCCATTGCGTCCATGTGGCTCTTAACAGCAGCACGGCCACTACGGCTTGTTAGGTTCAATGCTTTGTTTTTCAAGCCAATAGACTCAGGAGTCATGATCTCGTAAGTGTTCTTGTTCTTTAGCATGCCATCTTGGTGAATACCTGAAGAGTGGCTGAATGCGTTCGCACCGACGATAGCTTTGTTGTCTTGGATTGGCATGTGGCAAAGCTGGCTAACCAACTTACTGGTACGGTGAATCTCTTGGTGATCTAGGCCGGTATGAACACCTAATAACTCTTGGCGAGTTTTGATGATCATCGCGATTTCTTCTAAAGAACAGTTACCTGCGCGCTCACCGATACCGTTAATAGTACCTTCAACTTGACGAGCACCGGCTTGTACTGCAGCGATAGAGTTAGCAACCGACATACCCAAGTCATCGTGACAGTGAACAGAGATGATTGCTTGATCGATGTTTGGAACGCGATCAAATAGCGTTTTGATAATGCCACCAAACTCGTTAGGTACTGTGTAGCCCACTGTGTCTGGAATGTTGATGGTTTTGGCGCCCGCGTTGATTGCTGCTTCAACCATACGACAAAGGTTGTCGATAGGCGTACGGCCTGCATCTTCACAAGAGAACTCAACATCGTCTGTGTAGTTACGAGCGTGTTTAACGGCTTTTACTGCCATCTCGACAACATCGTCGTAGCTACGGCGTAATTTATCTTGAACGTGAACCGTTGACGTAGAAATGAAGGTGTGAATACGGAACTGCTCAGCGACCTTTAACGCTTCTGCAGCGGCGTCGATATCCTTCGCTACTGCACGAGAAAGTGCACAGATTCGGCTGTCTTTAATATTCTTTGCAATGGTTTGTACTGACTCGAAATCGCCTGGTGATGACACAGGGAAACCCGCTTCAATAACATCTACACCCAGTCGTTCAAGTGCATAAGCGATCTGTAATTTCTCTTTTACCGTTAAGCTTGCAGCCAACGCTTGCTCGCCATCACGTAAGGTCGTGTCAAAAATTATCACTTGATCGTTCATGGGTGCTTCCTTATATCGATAATGAATCGATTGCTATCCAAATTATTATTAAGAATGATGTTCTTTTAAAAGTGCCAGTTACAAAAAAACCCGCTCAGCGCGGGTTTTAATATTTGTGTAGTTCTTGACCCACAACTTACCCGCGCGATTGGTTCACGATAAGGAGAAGTTTCAGCAGTCGAGAAGAAGAAAAAATCATTACACAAATATCCGTAAATAAACTGTTAACACCATATTTACCGCAATTTATTCTGAGCGTCAAACAAGAAAATCCAATATCAGCGTGCTTTGGCGGTGTTTTGGTTTGGTTTGTGCTGCTTGTGTGTTGTTTGTTGGTATTATCAGCTGATTGAGTGTTTTGTACTGGGCGGTTAGTTTATCGTTTGGCTGATGTGTAGGTTAAAACTTTGTAGTAAATCTTTTTGATGGAACGATTCACCAATAAAATTAAAAGGGCGGCTAAATTAATTAATCATTTGATTAAATAGTGAGTAATTAATCTTCTACAACCATGTTGATTTATCCCTATAATTAATCGTGTGATTAATTATAGGGATAGGTCTCAGTGATGGCAGCGCGCAAAGCAGGGCGACCTCAACAGAATCTAGATGTGCGGCAGTTACTCATTGAGCACGCTCGAGATCTGTTCGTGGTTCAACCGTATGACAAGGTATCGACTCGTTTAGTTGCTGAGCGAGCGGGTGTGAATATTGCAATGATTCGCTATTACTTTGGCAGTAAAGCAGGATTATTTGAGGCGATGCTGCGTGAAACATTACGCCCAATGCAATTAAAAATGCAGAGACTTGTCGATGAAAGCAGCCATGAGAACTTTCTTGATCTCATGAGAACCTATTACAAAGAGATGGTTAAGGTGCCTAAGTTTCCTCGCTTGATAGCCCAAGTGATGAACATGCCGCCTTCAGAAGTTCAGAGAGAGTTGCTCGAGAAGGTCTTTCTTGATGTTGCCAAACCTGCCCAAGATGTCATTTTTGAAAAGCTAGTTGAACAAGGCGTTTTAAGAAAAGATATGGATCCCAGACTCTGCCGCGTGTCGTATATAAGCTTGATGGTGTTCCCGTTCATTGCGCCGCCGCCTTTGCTTGCTATTCATGGTATTGAACTCAATGAAGAATTTCTTAACCGACTTATCGAACACAACATCCAACTGATGACGGAAGGCTTTGTAAACGCCCCGAGCCCTTCACCTTTGCAGGAACCAAAATAATGAAAATAAGTAAAAAGCTCCTCTTCTTTCCGGCTCTGGCCGTTGGTGTTATTGGCTTAGTGACGGCGATTAATCTGAAGCCGGACTTACCGACTAAACCAGCGGGTGACAGAGCGCGTTTAGTTGAAACCGTGAGTCTAGAAAAGCAGATGATCGCTCCATTAGCGGTTGGTTTTGGCAAAGTGGTGCCAAAGGTTGAATGGAAAGCGATTGCTGAGGTGACAGGGCAGATCGTGTATCGTCATCCTGATCTAGAAAAGGGTCAAATTATTGCAGCGGGTACTGAGGTACTAAAGATCGATCCTTTGGATTACGAACTGAAGTTGGTGCAAGCGGAAGCGGATCTTAAATCAAGCCAGACCTCTCTCGCGAAGCTGAATCAAGAAGAAGATAACCTACAACAAACATTAAAGATCGAAAAAAATCGTTTGGTGATCAGTAATAAAGAGCTGCAACGTAAACAGGATCTACGCAAGAAAGGGCTTACCTCTCAATCGGATGTCGATCTGCAACAACAAAGCGCACTTTCTCAACAGAAGTTGGTGTTAGATATACAGAATCAAATCGCGTTAATGCCAGATGAAAAACGCGTCGCGGAAGCGGTGATTAAGGTCAATGTATCTAAGGTCAAAGAGGCGCAGCGTTCTTTGGACAAAACGACCATCACTTTGCCTCGAGCGATGCGAATCGCTCAGGTAGATATAGAACAAAATCAAGTGGTTAATCTTCAGCAAGAGATGTTTGTTGCTCACGGGATTAACGTTATGGAAGTTGAGGCGCAACTCTCTATTCACGATATGCAAACTTTAGCCTCAAGCTTTACTCAATTCCCTCGTGATGCTGCAGGCATACCTAACCCTTACCAAGCGCCGATTAAAGCGACGATCCAGATGAACAGTGGTAGCTTAAATCTAAGCTGGCCTGCTAAGGTCGCAAGAATCAGTGAAACTGTTGATGAGAACCAAGCCACAGCGGGGATCATTCTCGAAATCAATCAAGATTATTCAGCCTTACAGCCAAGCAGTGCCACTCCCTTGGTGAATGGTATGTTCGTCAAAGCGGAGATTGAAGGTTTGGCGAACCTGAGTTGGGTTGTGCCTGAGCGTGCGCTGCATGGCGATAAGATTTATCTGATGGATGACAGGCAACGCTTGCAAGTCGTGAACGTTGAAGTGCTTTATCGCCGAGATAACCAAGTGGTGGTTAACGGTGAACTGCAAGCTGGAGACAAGCTAATTCTCAATGATGTTCTGCCCGCGATTGAAGGTATGTTATTGAAAGAATCCTCTTCAAATGATGAGCTTTCCGCTGATACTGAGGAGAGCGCCTCATGATCAAGTTCTTCTCTAGGCACCCAACCGCAGCCAACCTGCTGATGCTTGGGTTGTTGATCATGGGCTTGGCCTCTTTATCCACTATCAAGCGTGAAACCTTTCCAGCCTATGATCCACCTTACATTATGGCGGCGATCGTGTACCCGGGCGCTTCACCACAAGAGGTCGAAGAGAGCTTGTGTGTGCGAATGGAAGACGCAGTCGATGGTTTAGCTAACATTGAAGAAACTCAATGTGAGGCGATAGAAGGCAGTGCTCGACTTATCCTTAAGTTGAATGAGAAAGCAGATATCGGTCGAATGCTGGTGGACGTGCAAACTCAGATCAACTCGATCAATGATTTCCCAACTGAGATTGAGTCACCAGTAGTCCAAGAGCTAGATTGGAACGAACCGGTTGTTGATATTGCGATTACCGCAGAGACATCATGGCCAGAGCTTAAGGCATACGCAGAAGATCTAAAGCGCACGATGAAGCTTGATTACGACGTTTCATTGGTTGAGGTCAGCGGTTTTTCGGATCATCAATATCGCGTCGAGTTGGATACCCAAGCGATTCGTCAGTTAGGTTTGAGTGTCGGTGATATTGCCGATCAAATCGGTCGTCAGAATGTAAAGCTACCGAGCGGTAATGTTGAAACGCCAGACAAAAACTTCCTAATTCGTTTTGATGAAAGACGCATCACTCCGGTTGAATTAGAGAGTATCGTGGTGGGTTCTGCGCCGAATGGTTCAGTGATCCGTTTGAGGGATATTGCCAAGATCACCGATCGCTTTGAACTGGATGAACAGAAGGTTCTGTTTGATGGCAAGCCATCGGCTCTGTTAAAGATCAGCAAGAACAAAGAAGATGATGCGCTACGAATTAAAGAAAACGTAACGCGATTCGTGGAAGATCAAAGTGCGATTGCTCCTGATGGCGTGACATTGCAAATGACCAATGATCTCTCATCGGTGCTTTGGGATCGTTTAACCATGATGGTGCGCAACGGCTGGCAAGGTATTGTGCTGGTGTTTGCCACCATGTGGTTGTTCTTCAGTTTGCGATATTCATTCTGGGTTGCAGCAGGTTTACCCGTCGCCTTCCTTGGTGGCTTGTTCTTAATGGCGAACCTTGGTCTCTCGATCAACATCATGTCTCTAGTCGGCTTGTTGATGGCGATTGGTATCATGATGGATGATGCCATCGTGATCGCTGAATCGATCGCCTCCCATCTTGATCGGGGGCAAAACGTTGACGATGCGGTGTACAACGGTGTGAAGAAAGTGCTCCCCGGAGTCTTGTCTTCTTTCCTAACCACGGTGTGTATCTTTGGTAGCTTGCTGTTCCTTGATGGTGAAATGGGTGCGGTGCTTAAAGCGGTACCCCAAGTATTAATATTGGTGCTCTCTTTGAGCTTGATTGAAGCCTTTTTGATTCTGCCAAATCACTTATCTCATTCATTACACAAAGAAAAAAATGACAAGCCAGCGCTGCGCTTCAAAGTTGTGTTGTTAGAAAAATTTGAGAACTTCCGTAATACAACCTTGATGAGCATGGTCGAGAAGGTAGTGACCTTCCGCTACGCCTTTATGGGCGGGGTGATTACCTTGTTGCTTCTATCTATCTCCTTGATTGCTGGTGGTGTTGTCAAATTCCAGCCGTTTCCTGAGTTGGATGGCGATATTGCTGAGGCGCGTATCATTCTTCCTCCGGGGGCGTCACTGTCTCAAACCGAGCGAGTGGTCGACAAAATTGTCGCGTCGGCTGAGCGCTTGAACAAACAATGGAGCGAAGAGGTTGAAGAAGGCAATACACTGGTCGAGCATATCACCAGCCAATTCAATGCCAACGCCGATGCCAATGAATCAGGCCCGCACTTAGCCACAGTGCGTTTAGATCTGCGTGGAGCAGAGAGCCGTAACACGGTTATCGATGATTTCATTGATGCATGGCGAGAGGATATCGGTGACTTGGCGGATCCTATCTCGTTAGTTTTCAAGCAACCGACCATGGGGCCGGGCGGTCGTGCGATTGAGATTAGAGCTAAGCATGATGACCTAAGTGCATTGAAAGCCGCTTCTTTGGATATTCAGGAGTACCTTAATCAGTTCGATGGCGTGCACGGCGTGCTTGACGACATGCGTATGGGTAAGGAAGAGATCTTAGTGAAGCTGCGTCCGGGCGCTGAAACCTACAATGTGAATGGGCAGATGATTGCTTCCCAATTGCGTGCGGCTTTCTTTGGTCAGACAGCGGATGAGATTCAAATCGGTGTTGAGAATATCTCGATTGAAGTGCGTCTTGATAAAGAGCAAGCGGGCGACATACAGCAGCTGGCCAACTTCCCGATCATCACCGCAGATGGCAGTCAGATCCCGCTAGCTACATTGGCAACGTTAGATTTTCAACGTAACTATGTGCGAATCCAACGTATCGATGGGCTGAGAACCATCAGTATCTTTGGTGACATAGATAATAAGAAGGCGAGCTCTTCCGCGATTGTGGCTCAGTTCCAAAAAGAAGAAGCAGCTAAGCTGATTCAAAAATACCCGGGCTTACGCTTTGATTTCGAAGGGGAGGCCAAAGATGCGGCTAAGACCGGAGCTTCGATGGGTAAAGGTTTCTTGTTAGGCTTATTCGGTGTGTTTGCGATTTTGAGTTATCAGTTCCGAAGCTACTTGGAACCGGTCGTCGTAATGTTAGCGATTCCACTGGCCTTCATTGGTGTCGTTGTTGGTCACTGGCTGTTAGGGCACGCGTTAAGTATGCCGAGCATGATGGGCTTTGTGTCGCTCGCAGGGATTGTGGTTAACGACTCTATCTTGCTGGTGCAATACATTCGTCACCATGTCGATGAGGGAGATAGCGTGCATGACTCGGTTGTTAAAGCCAGCCGCGAGCGTTTCCGCGCGGTATTTTTAACGTCTATGACCACAGCCGCAGGCTTACTACCGCTATTAACTGAAACCAGCTTACAGGCTCAGGTTATTCAACCTCTGGTGATTTCAATTGTGTTCGGGATATTTGCCTCAACCTTGTTGGTGTTGTTTATGATCCCAGCGGCCTACGCGATCTTGGCTGATTTTGGTCTAGTGAAAAAGCACGAGCCTCTTTCGTTATAGAGTTTTGAAATAAGAAAAGATGCAATAAACAATAAAGCGGCCTAGTGCCGCTTTATTTTTATAGGGTGTTTTTGTCATCACCTTAGCCTGAGGGGCTTCATTGCACATCCGAAGGAAATTTCATTTTAGTTCATTCAAAACGTCACTTAACTGTCATTTGTTGGGCATAACTTGACCCTTAACTGAATAAGGATTGTTAAGGAGATCGTATGCGTACTATCGAACCTATTGTCCGCTGGGATGTGGCATTTTCTGTTTTCTGTTTAAAAAACCGTTATAGCGGGCAACATGCAACACTCAGTAAAGCGGTGTCTCATACTGGAGATGGACACCTTTACGTGTTAATTGCGTTGATTGCTTTGTTGGCTGATAGCAGTACTGGCCGAGATTTTCTATTGGTCGGTTTAACCGCCTTTGCTATCGAGCTACCTATTTACTGGTTTGCGAAAAATACCCTCAAACGCCGCAGGCCAGCAGAGTTCTCTTCACTGCTTTATTCCCACATAGTGCCATCCGATAAATACAGCCTGCCATCTGGGCACTCCGCGGCGGCTTTTGTCATGGCGACTCTCATCGGGCATTTCTATCCGAGCTTATATCTCTTTAGTTTGTTTTGGGCGATCGCGATCGCAGGCTCTCGAATCTTACTTGGTGTGCACTTTTTAACAGACGTACTGATAGGGGCAGCCTTGGGCATTGCTTGTACGAGCCTAGCTATCAGCTTCATTCTGTAATCATTTTGTTGGCAATCTCTGCCGCGTTTAAGTGGCAACTCTAAAGGAAAAAGCATGAAAATCTTATATGGCGTACAGGGCACTGGAAATGGTCATATCGCGCGTGCGAGAGCAATGGCCGTCGCCTTTCGTCAGCAAAATATCGATGTCGACTTTCTATTCTCTGGACGAGAAGAGAGCAAATACTTCTCGATGGAAGAATTTGGAAACTACCAAACCCGTAGTGGCTTAACGTTTTATAGTGAGCAGGGGCAGGTGAAATACGGCAAGACATTCATCAAGAACAACATCTGGCGATTTTTGAGTGAGATTAACCAGATCGATCTGACACCGTATGATTTAGTGCTTAACGACTTTGAACCCGTCACCGCTTGGGCAGCTAAAAGACAGGGCGTACCTTGCATAGGTATAAGCCACCAAAATGCGTTTCGTTATGATGTGCCTAAAGAAGGCGGTAACTGGATTGAGCACTCTGTGATTCAACATTTCGCCCCAACCGAACACTCAATTGGACTGCACTGGTATCACTTTGAACAGCCAATATTGCCACCGATCGTTCACACGCTCACTGGCGAACAACAAACCAAAACGCCGCAAGATTTCACTCTGGTCTATCTGCCGTTTGAGGATCTAGAGGCGATTTCAGAGCTGTTGATGAAGTTCATTTCTCATAACTTTGTCTGCTATCACCCGAATGTGATTGAGCAAAGGCGAGTTGAAAATATTGAGTTTAAACCGCTGAGTCATGCAGGCTTCCAATTCGACCTCAGCCAGTGCTCAGGTGTGGTGGCAAATGGCGGATTTGAATTACCCTCTGAAGCGCTAACGTTGGGTAAGAAGTTGCTTCTTAAACCGCTTGATGGGCAGTTTGAACAGCAGAGCAATGTGGCGACGCTAGAGGCGCTTGGATTGGCTCAAACAATGAGTTTTTTAGACCCTGCTATCTTGCGTGGTTGGCTCAACGAAAAACAAGCGGAAGTGGTCACCTATCCAGACGTCGCGAGCGCACTTGTTGAGTGGGTATTAGCAGGAAATTGGTCCAACCAAGATGACTTAAGAAAGCAACTTTGGGACAAGGTAGACTTTCCTAGTTATGCATCACTCACCTAACTCATAAGTGTTATTTCTTAATCGACTAGCTGAACAATTCACGCGTTCAATAAATTGTAACAAATGTAACCAAACGATAGAACAGCTAAATAAGTCGAAATGAAACTCATAAGTGACGCATTTTATGTTTTTTTATAACTCTATAAATTACTGATTTTTAGGTGTTAATTAATCATTGAGGTAAAATAAAATTATTCTTTATCAATCTTGTTGGTCGCTCGAGATGTATTGGTTAATAGTAATGGTAATCCGAAAAGCATCGGTCTGATAAATATAAGAATTAGTGGTTATCTATTCCCACGCCATTACCAATTTAACGCTGTCGAACCGACAAGAGGCAACTTGAATGTTAGAGAAAAAAGACGCAATGAGTGCAATTGCAAGCTACAGAATGGAAAGCACACTTCGTGGAGTCGACTTAAACTTATTGACTGTATTTGATGCAGTTATGCAAGAGCAAAACATTACACGTGCAGCTCACAATCTGGGTATGTCTCAGCCTGCTGTAAGTAACGCTGTTGCTCGTCTAAAAGTGATGTTCAACGACGAACTATTCATGCGTCAAGGTCGTGGTATTCAACCGACTCAACGTGCTCGTCAGTTGTTTGGTCCTATCCGCCAAGCGCTACAGTTAGTACGTAACGAACTACCAAGTTCTGTGTTCTCTCCAGAGTCGTCTTCTCGCCTCTTCAAACTTGCGATTTGCAGCCCTTGTGACATGCGTTTTGCACCTAAGATCATGTCGACAATTAACGGACAAGCACCAAGCGTTAAACTGCACATGGATGCTGAGTTCGATCGTCAGCTTTCTGAGCGTATGCGCTACCAAGAAATCGACTTCGTGATCGATTACGCTCGCTTTGATGAGCAAGGTTTCTCAAGCACTGAAATCTTCCAAGATGAGTTGGTTGTTGTAGCTTCTGCTTCTCACCCACGCATTAACGGTGAAGTAACAGCGGCAGAGCTGCTTAACGAAAAACACGCGAAATTGTCTCGCATTCACGGTCAGCGTAGCTTCTCTGAGCAAGCTTACCGTGACCTAGATTGCATGCCTTTCTACGAAGGCACGAGCCTAAGCAACGTTCTTTACGTTGTAGGTCAGTCTGAGCTAGTAACGATTGCTCCTCGCTGGATGGTAGAACATGCAGCAAACAAAGAGCAGCTTCAGATTCTAGACTTCCCATTTGATAATGCGGCAATTTCAGGCTTCCTAAGCTGGCACGAATCAAGTGAAAAGGACAAAGGACACATTTGGTTACGAGATCAGTTAATGATGATCTGTGGCGAAGTAGTGGCACTTAACTAGACACTAATCCCTATGTTTTATAAGCCCTAAGCTAGGAGTCTGGCTTGGGGCTTTTTTGTACCTGCTATTTTTGTTGATAGAAAACTTAGCGTGAGACGTACTATTACTTATAACTTTGAGCTTCATCAGTTGCCTTTTCCATGATCAGAGGTACACTTGTGCGCTCAAAAAAGCTTACAGGTGTAAGCCAAAGGTAAAGAGATGGCCAATTTAGATTTTCATATTGTAAAAAGACTTCGTGACCAAATTGCCCAAGGCGGCAACCGTACAGCTTTGAAGCACAAAGTAGACAATGTATGGCAAGGTATTAGCTGGGAGCAGTTTGGACAACAAATCGATACGCTTTCATTAGCACTATTGGCTCAGGGGTTGAGAGTTCAAGATAAGATCGGTATCTATTCAAACAATATGCCTCAATGGACCGTGGCAGATTTTGCATCTTTACAAGCTCGCCTTGTGACTGTGCCGATTTATCCAACCAACACAGCAGCGCAGTCGTCTTACATCATCCAAAATGCGGATGTGAAGATCTTATTCGTTGGTGAGCAAGTTCAATTTGACGCGGCGGTGAGCCTATTTGAAGAGTGCGAACAGCTAGAAGTGGTTGTCGCGATGTCTGATGATATCGATCTTCAAGGCCACAGCTTCGCAGTATCTTGGGCTGATTTCATGGCGCGCGGTGTTGAGGCTCAGCAAGCTGAACTTGAGACTCGTCTTGCAGATGCAAGCATGGACGACTTGCTGACTCTTATCTATACCTCTGGTACTACTGGCCAGCCGAAAGGCGTAATGCTTGATTACACCAATATTGGCTATCAATTAGAAGGCCACGATGAGCGTCTAAGCTTAAGCAAAGACGATGTCTCATTGTGTTTCTTACCTCTATCTCACGTATTTGAGCGAGCGTGGACTTTCTACGTTCTCTATAAAGGCGCAACCAACTGTTACCTGCAAGATACGATGCAAGTGCGTGACGCGCTGAGCGACGTGAAACCAACCGTAATGTGTGCGGTTCCGCGTTTCTATGAGAAGATCTTCTCTGCGATTCACGAGAAGGTTTCGAAAGCGCCATTTATCCGTAAGGTGCTATTTACTTGGGCGGTGAACATGGGAGCGAAACTCTCTGTTTGTCACCAAGAAGGTCGCACTCCATCGCTAATGCTGAAGAAGAGCCATGCGCTAGCAGACAAGCTTGTGTTATCTAAACTAAGAGCACTGTTAGGCGGCAACATTAACTTTATGCCATGTGGTGGCGCGAAGCTGGATGAAACCATTGGTCGCTTCTTCCATGCTATCGGTATCAACGTAAAACTTGGCTACGGCATGACAGAAACCACAGCAACCGTGTCTTGCTGGGATGACCGCTGCTTTAACCCTGATTCTATTGGCATGTCGATGCCGGGCGCAGAAGTGAAAATTGGTGCTCAGAACGAGATTCTTGTTCGTGGTCCAATGGTAATGCGCGGCTACTACAAGATGCCTGAAGAAACCGCGAAAACATTCGATGAACACGGTTTCTTGAAAACTGGTGATGCGGGTCATTTTGATGAAAATGGCAACCTATTCATTACTGATCGTATCAAAGAGCTGATGAAAACCTCTGGCGGTAAATACATTGCACCGCAAGTGGTGGAAGGCGCGATTGGTAAAGACCACTTTATCGAACAGATTGCTGTTATCGCAGACACACGTAAATTTGTTTCTGCACTGATTGTTCCTTGTTACGACTCGCTAGAAGAGTATGCGAAAGAACTGAACATCAAGTACCACGACCGTGTTGAGCTTATCAAGCACCACCAAATCGTTGAGATGCTAGAAAAGCGAGTGAATGACCTACAGCAAGAACTGGCTAAGTTTGAGCAAGTGAAGAAATTCAAACTGCTACCAAAAGCATTTTCTATGGATGATGGTGAACTGACGCCGACCCAGAAACTGCGTCGTAAGGTTATCAACGATAAGTATCAAGACGAAATCGAAGAAATGTACACTGAAAAGTCGAAAGATAAGTAGTTTTCTACTGAGATAAATTTTCAGTTGTTTAAAAATCCCCCTACGAATGTGATTGCATTTTTAGGGGGATTTTTTATATCTAATGACTAAGCACAATGTGCGAAAGCGCACACAGATAAGCTCGTTATTTATCGATAATTAGCGATTCATTTAAATATTAAGTGCTTTTTTTTGTTCTCTTTCTAGTTTTAATATCTAGTTATTAATCTTGGTTTGGATTTTATTTGATGCTTTAAGCTAATCGTTGGTTTTTTGGAATGATTGTCGGATAACAGGTGTTAGACCAGATGATAATAAAGCGTTAAAGTTGTTTCGTATTACTGTTTGTTGTTATCACGACAGACAGCCATAGCCGAAAAAGTGGAAGTATTTCGAATTAGGCTACGAATAAGCCCTAGACTATGAAAAACCAGCCCAACATGTTCACCAAATATGATTGGAAACTGGTGAGGAGAGCAATATGACAACAAAACCTGAAACAGCCATGTCATCCGGCGCTGAAATGTTATCCGGCGCTGAGATGGTGGTGCAGTCTCTAATTGAAGAGGGTGTAGAACAAATCTTTGGTTATCCAGGTGGTTCTGTACTTGATATCTACGATGCGCTGCATGCTAAAACTGCTGAAATTAAACACGTATTAGTACGACATGAACAAGCCGCTACCCACATGGCAGATGGCTATACTCGTTCTACCGGTAAACCGGGCGTAGTACTTGTGTGTTCTGGTCCCGGCGCAACCAATACCGTTACAGGTATTGCGACAGCGTACATGGACTCAATCCCAATGATTGTTATTTCTGGTAACGTACCAAATAACCTGATTGGTAACGATGCCTTCCAAGAGTGTGACATCGTCGGTGTATCTCGCCCGATCGTTAAACACAGCTTCCTAGTTAAGAAAGCGGAAGATATCCCTGAAGTCGTTAAAAAAGCCTTCTATATTTCAACGACAGGACGTCCCGGTCCTGTGGTTATCGATCTGCCGAAAGATATCCTAAATCCACAAATCAAGCTTCCTTATGAATACCCTGAGACGCTCAAAATGCGTTCGTACAACCCAACGGTTACGGGTCATAAAGGTCAAATCAAGAAGGCACTAAAAGCACTTCTTGAAGCGAAGAAGCCGGTACTTTATGTCGGCGGTGGTGCGGTTATTTCTGAGGCGGACCAACAGCTCATTAAATTGGCTGAAGCACTGAATTTACCGGTTGTAAGTACCCTGATGGGGCTTGGTGCTTTCCCTGGCACTCATACAAACTCTTTGGGCATGTTGGGCATGCACGGTTTGTATGAAGCCAATATGGCAATGCACAATGCCGACCTTATCTTTGGTGTTGGGGTACGTTTCGATGACCGTACTACTAACAACTTAGACAAGTACTGTCCGAACGCGAAGATCATGCACATTGATATTGACCCATCGTCGATCTCTAAAAACGTAAAAGTGGATCTACCTATTGTAGGTTCTGCAGAAAAAGTACTCGAGAGTATGGTGAACCTGCTGATTGAGCAGGGTGGCACTAATGATGCTGAAGCGATGGACAGCTGGTGGAGTGAAATCAAACAGTGGCAAGAGCGTGATTGCTTAGCTTATGAGAAATCGTCTGAGTGCATTAAGCCACAACAAGTTATTGAAACACTTCACAAAGTAACCAATGGCGACGCGTACGTTGCTTCGGATGTTGGCCAGCACCAGATGTTTGCTGCTTTGTACTACCCATTCAACAAACCACGCCGTTGGATTAACTCGGGTGGCCTTGGTACGATGGGCTTTGGCTTACCTGCAGGTATGGGCGTTAAGTTTGCTAAGCCAGATGAAGAAGTGGTTGTTGTAACGGGTGACGGCAGTATTCAAATGAATATCCAAGAGCTGTCGACGGCACTGCAATACAATATCCCAGTTAAGATTATTAACCTGAACAACCGTTTCTTAGGAATGGTTAAACAGTGGCAAGACATTGTTTATCAAGGTCGTCACTCTAACTCATATATGGACTCTGTTCCTGATTTTGCTGCAATCGCGGAGGCTTATGGCCACGTAGGTATGCGTATTTCATCTCCGGATGAATTGGAATCAGGTTTGGAAAAAGCACTGGCGATGAAAGACCGTTTGGTATTTGTCGATATCAGTGTGGATGACACCGAGCACGTATACCCAATGCAGATCAAAGGCGAGGGTATGGATAACATGTGGCTAAGCAAAACGGAGAGAACATAATATGAGACACATTATTTCACTACTAATGGAAAACCAACCGGGTGCGCTTTCTCGTGTGGTTGGCTTGTTTTCTCAACGTGGCTACAACATCGAGTCGTTGAACGTATCGCCAACTGATGATCCAACACTGTCTCGTTTGAACGTGACAACTAACTCAAACGAAATGCAGCTTGAGCAGATTCAGAAGCAGCTACATAAGCTGATCGATGTACTTAAGGTACAAGAAGTCTCTGAGCTTGAGCACATCGAACGTGAACTTCTGATGGTAAAAGTACGTGCGAGCGGCTTTGCTCGTGCAGAAGTGAAGCGCACAGCGGATATTTTCCGTGGTCAGATCGTTGATGTGACCGCTTCGCAATACACGGTGCAAATGGCGGGCACGAGCGAGAAGCTTGATGCTTTCATTCAGGCTTTGTCTGAAGTTACGGAAGTGCTTGAGGTAGCTCGAAGTGGCGTGGTTGGTATCGCACGTGGCGAACGAGCGCTGAAAGCCTAGACAATAAGTCTTTATAAAATAGCTTTAAAGCCGCTTTTTTAAGCGGCTTTTATTTTGTTAATTCTTTAGAGTGCTATAATCCCGCGCTCGACTTCCATTCACCTGAGTTAGCAATGAGAACTAAAAAATCAATAATTACATTGCTGATTATCTCTATCACACTGTCTTCTGCTGTAGGGCTGTATTATTTACAGCGCTATCAAGACGTTAAAACTCAGAGCTTCAATGAGTCGGCAAAACAAGCCCTTCATCAATTGGTCTACGCTGAACGAGACTACAACCTTCTAAAATCTCAATTAGTCTCTGTTATGGAGTTACTCAGCCATAGCCAAAGCTTGGTTAATTTCGCCTCTTCTCCATCAGACCAAACCAAAAACCTGCTTGAAGAAGTATGGCAGTCTGTTCTAGTGAACCAAAAATGGTACACACAAATTCATTTACTTGATATTGCAGGTAAAGAACTGGTGCGTGTGAACTATTCGTCTGCAACAGGTGAGGTGACGTTACCTCAGCATCTACAAGACAGATCGGAATCTAGCTACTACCAATTCGCGCAAGGCTTGGAACACGAAGAGATTGGCGGCTGGGGAATAGAGCTTGAAACCGAGCACGGTGAGTTAACCTATCCTTATAAACCAGTTCTGCGAGTCTTCACTCCCGTTGAAACACCAGAGAAGCGTGTTGGCTATCTTGTGATTAATTTGGATGTTTGGGGCCTATCGTCGCGTCTGAGTTTTTCACCTGATAACGCCCTTAGAGCAGAAGTTATCAATGAAGCGGGTTACTTCATAGCGAGTAAAAACAGCGGAAAGTTGTTCGGTGACTCTATTCCAGAAAGGAAAAACTACAACCTGAAAAATATCGCGCCGAAGACGTGGGATGCGATCTCCAATGATCAGGTGGGATACGTTTTTGAAGGTGGTAATTTGTTTGCCTTTAACACGGTTATGCTCGCGAACAGTCAAAAGGTCCACTTACTGATTCAACTTAATCAGAAGCAATTGATGGATCGGGCTGAGCGTGATCTAGATGATTTGGTCCATGAAGAGATCATTGTTTTGATTACGGTGCTGATTTTCGCCTTCCCGTTTGCTTACCTGGTGACGCACTATCGACGTCGCAGTTTAGAAAGTAAATTAGCACGTGCGGCATTGAACGGCATGTCGGCAGTGATGATCTCTGACAAGCAACATCGCGCAATGATGATCAATAATGAATTTGAAAACATGACGGGTTACAGTAAAAAACAAGTCATTGGCTACAATGCCTTGCAGCTGCTGCTAGAAAATACCGAGCAGGCACTCTCTAGTGAGTCCATCTGGCAGCACCTAGAACAAGAAGAGGTATGGGAAGGTGAGGTGCTGTGTAAGAACAAGCTTCGCATTCCTTTTACCGCAATCATGCGAGTTCATGCGGTCAAAAACAATTCGGGTAAAGTGAGCTATTACATTACCTCGTTGGTTGATATCTCGGTAAGGAAAGAGCTTGAAGTTCGTTTACGTGTACTAAGTGAAAGAGACCCTTTGAGTAACCTCTGGAACCGACGCAAGTTCGAAGAACAACTGGCTTACTATTCTCGCTTGGTTGAGCGTTACCCCAATGAATCCACCACTTGTTTAGCCTTAGTCGATATCGATAACTTTAAGCGAATTAATGACGAGCTTGGTCATGATGAAGGCGACCGCGTGATTGCGCGCGTTGCAGGGCTTCTGCAAGATAGCCTTCGCAGTACCGACTTTGTTGCTCGTGTTGGGGGAGAAGAATTCGCATTGCTGATGCCACACACATCTCTATCGGAAGCGAAGCGCGTGTTAGATCGATTACGAATTGAGATAGAGCTAGCGGAGGGCACTAAGGTGACGGTGAGTGTTGGCTTTACGGATTTAACCAGTAACAGCACCCGTTCATACAAATGTGCCGATGTCGGGCTTTACGAATCGAAATCCTCTGGTCGCAATACCGTCTCTATGTGTTCTAGCCATGCTGATGTTGCTTAGTTTTCTACCTATTTAGTTTCTTTCTTCTGTCTGGCTAATCTCTTTACGCTGCTTTCCGATTGATTTGCCTTCCCTGCTTTTTATTAGGAATCTCACTTTTGAGCGACCTATGTCACAAAATCTATACAGTTAGACTAAGGTCTAATGCTGGCGATAATTTGAGCTAAACTGAACAATAAGTAAACTACCTTGCTTCAGATTACATCGTGCTTAACGGTGTAATAAATAGAGTGTTTACCAGATGTAAAAGGATGACACCGTTAACTTAATTCAACTGATTAGCTAGCTTTTTCAATGATTTGAAAGGCAGCAGTAGAATTAGGTTAGCTGGAGCAAGAGTTTGGGGATCATACAGTCTGGTTAAAAGAGGCGTGGTATGTTTGTCGATTTTTTAGTGAGGTTAACCATAGGCACATTAGCCATTCTTGGCTTTCAATTGAGTGCTTTGTATTTTTTACCTATGGTTGTGCTGCTCAATACTCATCACAAAGAGTTTTTTGGGTGGTAGTTCAGTCGTAATACTGGAAACAAAAAACGGAGCCATTGGGCTCCGTTTTTATTTGGTTAGAAACTACTTTAGCGTTATGCCGCTTCGATAACTTCTTCAATTCGTTTCATTGAACCTAGCAGGTGTTGATCAAGCAGTTCAGTCGCTTGCTCTACATTTTTAGACAGTACTAGCTTCATGATCATTTCGTGCTCATCAATATTGAACAGATCTTCAGATGCGCTTTCAGCAGACATCGCTAAGAAGCGGTAACGTTTCACTTGGTTGATCAGGTCATCAAAGAACTTAAACATGTTCTCTGAATCAGCGCCTTCAAGTAACGCAACGTGGAACTGTTGGTGACGCTCTTCCCACTCAACACAATCAAATTCTTCTGATACGTGCTGTACTCGTGACAATTTATGGTAAGACGTCAGTACATCTAGTTCCCAGCTTTCATCACCCGCTGAAATCGCCTTTTTGAGTAGAACAGAAGAGACAACACGAAGGCTTTCGTATAGGTCATTCAGTTCTTTCTTTGATACAGGAGATACCCAGCAGCCTTTTTGTGGCTCAAGCTTTACGTATTTGCTCCAAGATAACTGTACCAAGGCTTCGCGAATAGGAGATGCGCCTACGTTATATCGTGCTTTTAGATCAGCAACAACGAGCTTTTGGCCTGGGGGTAACTCACCATTAAGAATATCTTGGCGAATCATCTTTGATACTTTGTCAGTGAGCGTAGGACTAGACATTACAAACCTCATGTATATTGATTTCTAGTCTGCTAATCCGTCTCTTAGAAAGAGCCCATTGGAAGTTAACAGTACGTAGTTCTATCTTGGTTGATAATACAGCGTACTGAAAAGTTAGGCAAGATTTTGTTTCATAAAAAAAGAGGGCCGAAGCCCTCTTTTATATTTTATGTGAATCGGTTCATTCTTATAGAACGTGAACAGATGCCGTGTTTGTAGTACCAGAAGCGACTAGAGCACCAGAAACCATAACTACGATGTCGCCTTTGTTACCTAGGCCAGATTGTAGAGCGATTTCTTTACCGTTGATGTAGAACGCGTCTGTGTTCTCGATAGAGTCAACAAGAACTGGCTTAACACCTTTAGTAAGAACTAGCTGTGCAGCTGTCTTTTCGTTAGTTGTTAGAGCAAGGATGTTTGCAGTTGGGAAGTACTTACGTACTGAACGTGCAGACTTACCGCCTTCAGTTGCAACAACGATTAGAGGAGCAGCTAGCTTCTCTGCTGTGTCTACAGCGCCTTTACATACTGCTTCAGTGATGCGTAGACGTGGGCTGTCTAGACGAGAACCTAGCTCAGCTTTAAGAGCTGAATCAGTGCGGTTCGCGATTTGAGCCATGATAGTAACAGCTTCAACTGGGTACTTACCTTTAGCAGTTTCGCCAGAAAGCATTACTGCATCAGTACCATCCATGATTGCGTTCGCAACGTCACCCGCTTCTGCACGAGTTGGACGTGGGTTGCTGATCATAGAGTCAAGCATTTGAGTTGCTGTGATAACCATCTTACGTGCACGGTTACACTTCTCGATCATCATCTTCTGAGCGAAGATTACTTCTTCAGCTGGGATTTCAACACCTAGGTCACCACGAGCAACCATGATGCCGTCAGAAGCTTCAAGGATTGAATCGAAGTTATCTACACCTTCTTGGTTTTCAATCTTAGAAATGATGTGGATGTTCTCGCCGCCGTTAGCGTTTAGAAGCTCACGGATTTCTTTAACGTCTTCTTCTTTACGGATGAAAGAAGCAGCAACGAAATCTACGCCTTGCTCACAACCAAACTTAAGGTCAGCTTTGTCTTTCTCAGAAAGAGCAGGAAGTTGAACAGAAACGCCAGGAAGGTTAACACCTTTGTTTTCGCCTAGAGCACCGTTGTTAAGAACTTTACACTTAACTTCAGTTTCTGTTGTTGCGATAACTTCCATTTCGATTAGGCCGTCATCAACAAGGATAGTGTTACCTACAGTTAGGTCTTTAGCGAAACCTAGGTAAGTTACTGCTACTACGTCTTTGTTACCAACAACTGTTGCGTCAGTTGTGAAAGTGAACTCTTGACCAGCTACTAGATCTACGTCGTTACCATCTTCAAGTTTGATAGTACGGATTTCTGGACCTTTAGTGTCTAGAAGGATAGCAAGTTGCTCACCTTTGTTTTCCATTACTTTACGGAAGTTCGCGATACGAGTGCCGTGCTCTGCGAAATCACCGTGAGAGAAGTTAAGACGCATAACGTTCATGCCAGCATCAACTAGTTCAGTTAGCTTCTCTACAGATTCAGTTTTAGGGCCAATCGTACATACGATTTTGGTCTTTTTCATGGAAGGTACTCTCCGGTAAGTATTGTTACAATTTGAAATTTATTTAAGTTCTGAAGATTGGTCCGCTACATCAACATTTTGTGCCTGTTGTGTAAAAGCGCGGGACTTCCAATATGTCCTTCAGAGTTGTAAGTCTTTCATCAATTTTAGTCATTTTATGACCAAAAGGTTTTGATTCAATATCGGTTTTCTGTGACTTACCCCACTATATAGGCGGTAAGTTGCAAAAAAATAACAGTCAGTTTTGTAATTTTTTTTCTTTTCGGGTGCGGATTCTACCACCTAATGACTTCAATATCACTGCTTAACAATTGTCTTAGGACAAGGTTTTATCGCTATTTATTAATTTTTTGGATCAAAATAAATGGACTAAATAGTTTCGTTGTAACTATAATATGTTTCATATCGAAACTTAACGGTCTTTTTTAAATGTCGAAACGAAACACTCAGCTCAGAAGACATGCAATTTCTAACCTAGTGAACGAAAAAGGGGAGGTTAGTGTTGATGAATTATCCGCTAAGTTCGAAACCTCAGAGGTCACTATTAGAAAGGACTTGGCGTCTTTAGAGAAAAACGGTCAGCTTTTACGCCGTTATGGTGGTGCTATTTCGTTACCGAAAGAGGTTGTGAACGAAGAACTGGGTCAACAAGTTTCGACTCGAAAGCTTTCTTTGGCAAAAGCGGCTGCAGATTTAATTCGTGACCATAACCGTATTGTGATCGACAGCGGCAGCACGACAGGCGCCTTAATTCAGCAGCTAAACAGTAAGCGTGGTTTGGTGGTTATGACCAACTCATTGCATGTGGCTAACGCGCTTAATGAGCTTGAAAGTGAACCGACGCTACTCATGACCGGCGGTACTTGGGATACCCATTCGGATTCTTTCCAAGGCAAAGTCGCAGAGTCAGTACTGCGTGCTTACGATTTTGACCAACTGTTTATCGGGGCTGATGGTATCGACCTCGACAGAGGCACAACCACATTCAATGAGTTGGTTGGCCTGAGTAAAGTTATGGCTGAAGTATCACGAGAAGTGATCGTGATGGTTGAGTCTGAAAAAGTGGGACGAAAGATCCCCAATTTAGAACTGGCTTGGAACCACATCGATATCTTGATTACCGATACAGACTTGAGCAAAGAATCTCAAGCAAGTATCGAATCACATGACGTTCGAGTGATCTTAACGGATCCAGCTTAAAACGAATTTTAAATATTATGCATTTAACTTCCTATAATTGATCTTATTAAAGATATGGCCTTTGCTTGCTGCCAGTAGGAATAAACAAAATTGATGGAGTAAAACTATGTGTGGAATTGTTGGTGCAGTAGCACAACGTGATGTAGCCGAAATCTTAGTAGAAGGCCTTCGCCGCCTAGAATACCGTGGTTACGACTCTGCAGGTGTCGCTGTGGTGGATAGCGAATCTAACCTAACTCGTGTTCGCCGCTTAGGTAAAGTACAAGAGCTAGCAGACGCGGTAGAAGAGCAACAAGTGATTGGCGGTACAGGTATCGCTCATACACGTTGGGCAACACACGGTGAGCCGTCTGAAGCAAACGCACACCCACACATGTCTGGTGATATCGCAGTTGTACATAACGGTATTATCGAAAACCACGAAGCACTGCGTACTCTGCTGCAAGAGCGTGGCTACGTGTTTACTTCACAAACGGATACAGAAGTTATCGCTCACCTAGTTGAGTGGGAACTTCGTACTTCTGATTCATTGGTTGAAGCTCTGCAAAAAACAGCGAAACAGCTAGACGGTGCGTACGGCACTGTTGTGGTTGATCGCAAAGATCCTAGCCGCATTGTTGTTGCTCGTTCTGGTAGCCCTATCGTTATCGGTTTTGGTGTGGGTGAGAACTTCCTAGCATCAGATCAACTTGCACTACTAAGCGTAACTCGTCGCTTCATGTACCTAGAAGAGGGTGATGTTGCTGAGGTTACTCGTCGTGATGTAACGGTATTTGACGTTGCGGGTGAGCGTGTAGAGCGTGAAATCGTTGAATCAAACGCAGAACACGATGCTGGTGATAAAGGTAAATACCGTCACTTCATGCAGAAAGAGATCTTCGAACAACCAACCGCGTTGATCAACACAATGGAAGGTCGTATCTCTGAAACTTCGGTTATCACTAACGCAATTGGTGTTAAAGCGGAAGAGATCTTAAGCAAGGTTGAACACGTGCAGATCATCGCATGTGGTACTTCTTACAACTCAGGTATGGCTGCTCGTTACTGGTTTGAATCTCTAGCGGGCGTAAGCTGTGATGTAGAGATCGCTTCTGAATTCCGTTACCGTGATTTTGTTGTTCGCCCGAACAGCCTACTCGTCACTTTGTCTCAGTCTGGTGAAACGGCTGATACGCTTGCTGCACTTCGTCTTGCAAAAGAGAAAGGCTACATGTCAGCAATGACTATTTGTAACGTTGCGGGTTCTTCGTTAGTTCGTGAATCTGACTTTGCTTTCATGACTCGCGCAGGAACAGAGATCGGTGTAGCTTCTACTAAGGCTTTCACAACTCAACTCGCAGCAATGCTGATGATGGTTACTTCAATTGGTCGCCTACAAGGTCGCATCAATGAAGAGAAAGAAGCGGAAATCGTTAAAGCACTGCATGAGCTACCGACGGCTATCGAGCAAGCTCTAGCATTCGATAAAGAGATCGAAGCGCTAGCACCTGACTTTGCTGATAAGCACCACACATTGTTCTTAGGTCGTGGCGAGTTCTACCCAATCGCAATGGAAGCGTCTCTGAAGTTGAAAGAGATCTCTTACATTCACGCTGAAGCATACGCAGCTGGTGAACTTAAACACGGCCCTCTAGCACTTATTGATGCTGACATGCCAGTAGTGGTAATTGCACCAAGCAATGACCTACTAGAGAAGCTGAAATCAAACGTTGAAGAAGTACGTGCTCGTGGCGGTCTACTTTACGTATTCGCTGACCAAGACGCAGGCTTTGAAAGCGATGAGAACATGAAGATCATCAAGATGCCTCACGTAAGTGAAGTAACTGCACCAATTTACTACACAGTACCGATGCAGTTGTTGTCTTACCACGTAGCGCTAATCAAAGGTACCGATGTTGACCAACCTCGTAACCTAGCGAAAGCGGTAACCGTTGAGTAATCGACAGTTTATCTAAGCAATAGATAATAAGAAGCCCATCCAGTGATGGGCTTTTTTGTACCTGTTACTTTTCTCATGTCGCATGAGACTTTAATATCTCGGTGTCGCTACCTTGATTAAGCGTTAAGAGCTTGCTCTAGGTCAGCCAAGATATCTTCGATGTGCTCAATACCGACTGAAAGGCGAATCATCTCTGGTGATACACCAGCTTGCTTTTGTTCCGCTTCGCTTAATTGACGGTGCGTTGTAGAAGCAGGATGACAAGCTAGAGACTTAGCATCACCAATGTTCACCAATCGCTTGAAGATTTGTAGTGCGTCATAGAAGCGAACGCCTGCTTCATAGCCGTCCTTCAAGCCAAAAGACAAAATAGCCGATGGCTTACCCTGCATGTACTTTTCAGCAAGCGGGTAGAATTCTGAACTCGGCAAGCCAGCGTAGCTTACCCAGCTGACTTTTTCATGTTGGCTGAGGTATTCTGCCACTTTCAATGCGTTCTCTGTGTGTCGCTCCATACGTAACGACAACGTCTCCAAACCTTGCATCAACATGAAAGCATTCATTGGTGAAAGTGCGGCGCCTGTATTGCGTAGTGGAACCGTTCTAGCACGACCGATAAATGCAGCCTCACCAAAGGCTTCGGTATAAACCACACCATGATAAGAAGGCTCAGGCTGATTAAACACAGGGAAGCGATCTTTGTGTTCTGCCCATGGGAATTTACCTGAGTCGACAATCACGCCACCCAATGTTGTACCGTGGCCACCAACGTACTTCGTTAGTGAATGAACCACGATGTCAGCACCAAAATCGATAGGCTTACACAGCACTGGTGTCGCGACTGTGTTATCGACAATTACAGGCACACCTTTTGCGTGAGCAAGTTCTGCGACACGCTCTAAGTCGATAATATTACCTGCCGGGTTACCGATACTTTCACAGTAAACCGCTTTGGTTTTTTCATCGATCAGCGCCGCTAAGCTTTCTGGTTTGTCATCTTTAGCAAAGCGAACCTCAATCCCTTGGTTTGGCAGCATATGAGCAAATAGGGTGTAAGTCCCACCGTAAAGTTGAGGTGTTGAGACGATGTTGTCACCGATTTGTGCCAAGGTTTGAATTGCGTAATTAATCGCAGCACTGCCCGCACTAACCACTAAACCTGCAATACCACCTTCTAAGGCGGCCATGCGTTTTTCTAACACATCATTGGTCGGGTTCATTATGCGAGTATAGATATTACCTGGCACTGCAAGGTTAAAGAGATCGGCGCCGTGTTGTGCATCATCGAATTCATACGCGACGGTTTGATAGATAGGTGTTGCTACCGATTTGGTCGTTGGATCGGTTTCGTAGCCGAAGTGAATCGAGAGCGTTTCGTCTTTCATGTGTCTTCCCTGAACAATTGAGTGATTTGTGTACATTCATATTGCCGATTTTTCCATAAAAGAAAAGTAAGCTTAGTCACAGAGAAGCAATTGGAATTGTGTGCGGGATGATTCGTAATTGTGAGGAAGTGCAGGGCGTGATTTGTGCGGTTTCAGAAAAGCAAAAAGCCAGAGCAGCGTGAACTGTTCTGGCTTTTCTAATTTGGTGGCCCCTCCCAGATTTGAACTGGGGACCGAACGATTATGAGTCGTGCGCTCTAACCACTGAGCTAAGGGGCCGTAGGGCATAGATTATAGGGGAAGCATTCAATGGTGTCTAGACACTATAAGGGGCAATTCCGCTTACATCTTAGCCACTTAAATCACACGGATAAAAAAAAGGTGAGCCAACGCTCACCTTTTCTTATTTATGCTTAAAAGCTAACCACAATTGAGTGTGTGATTACTCGTCTAGGAAGCTACGCAGAGTTTCTGAGCGGCTTGGATGACGAAGTTTACGCAGTGCTTTTGCTTCGATCTGACGGATACGTTCACGAGTTACGTCGAACTGCTTACCAACCTCTTCAAGAGTGTGGTCAGTGTTCATGTCGATACCGAAACGCATACGCAGTACTTTAGCTTCACGAGGTGTTAGGCCAGCTAGAACATCTTTCGTTGCACCGCGTAGGCTTGTTGCCGTTGCAGAGTCTAGAGGTAGTTCTAGCGTTGTATCCTCGATGAAATCACCTAGGTGCGAATCTTCGTCGTCACCGATTGGTGTCTCCATTGAGATTGGCTCTTTAGCGATTTTGAGTACTTTACGGATCTTGTCTTCAGGCATTTGCATGCGCTCAGCCAACTCTTCCGGAAGTGGTTCACGACCCATCTCTTGTAGCATTTGACGAGAGATACGGTTTAGTTTGTTGATCGTTTCGATCATGTGAACCGGAATACGGATAGTACGAGCTTGGTCGGCAATCGAACGAGTGATTGCTTGACGGATCCACCATGTAGCATAAGTAGAGAACTTGTAACCACGACGGTATTCAAACTTATCTACGGCTTTCATCAGACCGATGTTACCTTCTTGGATCAGATCCAGGAATTGTAGACCACGGTTTGTGTACTTCTTAGCAATCGAGATTACTAGACGTAAGTTCGCTTCAACCATCTCTTTCTTCGCACGACGAGCTTTCGCTTCACCGATAGACATACGACGGCTGATGTCTTTAATGCTTTGAACAGTAAGAGACGTCTCTTTCTCGATCATATCCAGTTTTTGGATTGAGCGACGGATATCGTTCTCGTTACGTTTGATCTTTTCTGCGTATGGCTTGTCAGAAGCAAGAACTTCATCCAACCATGCTTCGCTAGATTCGTTGCCAGTAAATAGAGCAATGAAAGATTTCTTCGGCATTTTGCCGTACTCAACCGTTTGACGCATGATTAGGCGTTCTTGAGTACGTACGCGATCCATAGAGTTACGCAGTTCGTTTACTAGGTAATCAAACTGTTTTGGTGTTAGACGGAACTCTTTGAATACGTCTTGCATCATTGTCGTTGCAAGCATAGCTTTCGGGCTTTCATGGCCGTACTCGTTGATCGCTAGTTGACGATTCTGGTAGCTAGTACGAAGTGCTGTGAACTTCTCAAGAGCAAGCTCAGGATCAATACCTGTATCTTCTTCTTCCTCTTCCTCGTCGTCTTCAGCGTCTTCTTTGTCTTCGTCTTCCAGATCAGTTTCAGCAAGTTCTGAACCGATGTGAGTTGCCGTTGGCGCAGCAGTGCCATCGTCATCTGGGTCAACAAAGCCGTTGATTAGGTCTGTTAAGCGAATCTCTTCTGCTTGTACGCGGTCAAACTGTTCCAAGATGTATGGAATAGTGCCTGGGTACTCAGCAACAGAAAGTTGAACCGTATTGATACCATCTTCAATACGTTTCGCAATGTCGATTTCGCCTTCACGAGTCAGTAGTTCAACCGTACCCATTTCACGCATGTACATACGAACTGGGTCAGTAGTACGGCCAATCTCGCTTTCTACGCTTGAAAGCGCAGCAGCTGCAGCTTCGGCTGCATCTTCATCTATATTGGCATCGTCATCATTAAGCGCTAGATCATCAGCATCAGGTGCAGTTTCAACTACCTTGATACCCATGTCGTTAATCATTTGAATGATGTCTTCTACCTGTTCAGAATCCACGATTTCTGCAGGTAGGTGGTCGTTTACTTCGGCGTAGGTCAGATAGCCTTGTTCCTTGCCTTTAATAACAAGTAATTTAAGCTGTGACTGCGGATTTTGATCCATAGATGATATCCAACTTCAGGTCTGGTGAAGGACGTTGCATTCTCAAATGCAAACCAATTATGTTAACAAATTTATTAAATGCTGACTAATCAAACAGGGTTACGCTTTTAGATCTAGCATTAAAGCTAGTAGCTCCCTTTTTTCTTCGGCTGATAAACCGACGCTTCTTGCTTTGGCCTGCAGGTTTTCAATTTGTTTTTCAACGCACTGGGCAAGTATATTGTCCAATGAGTCTAAAAATATGTCTTCTTGATTGTCTTCGTCGAGGGGGATTTCCCAGCTCGCGAGACGAGACAGAAGAGCCTCATGTTTATTGTGTCGCCAATGCTCTAATAATTGGCCTGTGTTGATATGGGGATGCTCGTGGCATTTATCAAGTACTTCGACGAATAAACTTAGTCCAGGCAACTGTAAGCCTTTGACACTTGATAAATCCGGTACCATATCAGCATAGCTCGGATTTTGGATAAGCAAAGCGATAACTTCACGCATTGGAGTGCGCTTCAGCTCTTTATGTGGTTGAGGTGTCGGGTTCTGTGTATGAACACGCGCACGTCTCAATTGGTTATCAAATCCAGTTCGCTCATCGAGCAGTTTTTCGAGCAATTCTTGGAAGTAACTGTCAGGGATTTTATTAATCAAGGCGCTGGCGTGTGCACGCAGTGCTGATTTCCCTTCGGTTGTTCCCAAGTTTAACTTGTGTATTTCAATCAGGTTATCGAACAAGTAGGTCGAAAGCGGCGTCGCATTATGAACGAGCTGTTCGAAAGCGGCTTTGCCGTGTTCTCTTATATAGCTATCTGGGTCTTCACCGTCTGGCAAGAATAGAAACTTGAGTGTGTTACCTGTTTTCAGGTACTCAAGGGCATTTTCCAGTGCACGCCACGCGGCTTCTTTACCTGCACGGTCACCATCGTAACAACAAACCACAGTGCTGGTTTGGCGGAACAACATCTGAATGTGGTCGCCAGTTGTTGAGGTGCCCAGTGATGCCACCGAGTAATCGACACCGTATTGCGCGAGTGCTACAACATCCATGTAACCTTCAACCACAAGTACTTGCGGTGGTTCACGGTAGGCTTGCAACACTTCATAAAGGCCGTAAAGCTCTTTACCTTTATGGAAGATAGGCGTTTCTGGTGAGTTCAGGTATTTTGGTGTGCCATCTTCTAAGACACGACCACCAAAACCAATCACACGGCCGCGACGATCGCGAATCGGGAACATCACGCGCCCACGGAATCGGTCGTATCGGTTGCCTTTATCGTTCTCTATTAACATGCCGCCAGTCACGAGCATGTCTTGGGCTTCTTTCTGTTGGCCAAAGTTCTTACGAACCAAGTCCCACTCATCCGCCACATAACCAATGCCAAACTTCTGGACGATTTCGCCAGACAGGCCACGGTTCTTTAGGTATTCAATCGCCGGTTTATTGGCTGATATTTTCAGCTGAGAGCGATAGAACTGGCTGATGCCGCCCATCAGATCATAGAGGTTACGTTTTTGTTCGCTGTTGGCTCTAGGTGTTGTTGATATCTCGCCGCTGCGTTGCTCTCTAGGAACATCGAGTCCTAAGTAAGAGGCCAGTTCTTCAATGGCTTCAACAAAGTCGAGACGTTCGAACTCCATAATGAAGTCGATAGCATTGCCGTGTACGCCACAACCAAAGCAGTGATAAAACTGTTTTTCTTGGCTTACGCTGAAAGAAGGGGTCTTTTCGTTGTGGAATGGGCAACAAGCACCATAGTTTTTGCCTTTTTTCTTAAGTTTCACGCGTGCGTCCACAATGTCGACAATGTCGAGACGCGCTAGGAGATCATCGATGAAACTACGCGGGATGTGTCCTGCCATAAAACCTTAGAAAAATGCACTAACTGAGAGTGTGGATAATAATAGTTTGAATAGGTTACAGATACAAACAAGCCGTGCGTTCCGAAGGATTGCACGGCTTGTTGCAATTTGATTTGGGATTAAGCGAGTTTAGAACGAACTAAACCACTAACTTTACCCATATCTGCACGCCCTTGAATTTGTGGTTTCAAGATAGCCATTACTTTACCCATGTCTTGCATGCCCGCAGGTTGAGTTTCTGCAATTGCGCTATCAAGTAGTGCAATAACTTCTTCATCAGTTAGCGGTTGAGGCATAAAGCCTTCAAGTACAGCAATTTCTGCTTTTTCCACGTCAGCAAGATCTTGACGATTTGCCGATTCATATTGAGCAACAGAATCGCGACGTTGCTTAACCATTTTCACTAATACAGCAAGAATGTCGTCGTCGTTCAGAGTGATCCGTTCGTCAACTTCACGTTGCTTAATTGCTGAAAGAGCTAAGCGGATAGTGCCAAGGCGCGGTTTGTCCTTGGCTTTCATCGCTAATTTTTGCTCTTCTTTGAGTTGTTCAATAAGAGCCATAACTCAGTCCTTATGGATTAAGTTATTAGTACAGGCGAACGCGACGTGCGTTTTCGCGAGCTAGCTTCTTAGCGTGACGCTTTTGAGCTGCTGCTTTAGCGCGTTTGCGAACTGTAGTTGGCTTTTCGTAATGCTCGCGACGGCGAACTTCAGAAAGGATACCTGCTTTTTCACAAGAGCGCTTGAAACGACGTAGTGCAACGTCGAACGGTTCGTTTTCACGTACTTTAACTATTGGCATATGCCTTTCACCTCAGGGGTTATTCATTATCGCTGGCTACTCAGTACCAAATCAGAGAAGTTACCCATCGAGCTAACTCTCTATTCGCGTTTGGCCATTAACCAGCTTGATCAAAAATGGTGCGGAATTTTAATCCGATCACAGTAGCTTTGTAAAGCACTTTGTCGATTATAGTCTGTACAATATTTGTTTGAAGAGCTTAGGCAGGGTAATATTGCGCTAATTTCCCATTTTAGACGAAAGCGTGCCGAGAAAATTATGCGCATTATTGGTATTGAAACCTCTTGTGATGAAACAGGAATCGCAATTTATGATGATGAGCAGGGGCTGCTTTCTCATCAATTATATAGCCAAGTAAAACTGCACGCCGATTACGGTGGTGTGGTACCTGAGCTTGCTTCACGTGACCACGTGAAAAAGACCATTCCACTGATTAAAGCCGCTTTAGCGGAAGCTAACCTAACATCGAAAGATATTGATGGTGTGGCTTACACAGCGGGCCCAGGTTTGGTTGGCGCACTGCTTGTTGGCGCAACCATTGGCCGCAGTATTGCTTACGCTTGGGGCGTACCGGCAGTACCGGTTCACCATATGGAAGGTCACCTACTAGCACCAATGCTAGAAGATAATCCACCGCCGTTCCCATTTGTGGCTCTGCTGGTTTCTGGCGGTCACACCATGATGGTTGAAGTGAAAGGGATTGGTGAATATAAGATCCTTGGCGAATCGATTGATGATGCGGCGGGTGAAGCCTTTGATAAAACGGCTAAGCTGATGGGCTTAGATTACCCAGGTGGCCCGTTGCTTTCTCGATTAGCAGAGAAAGGCACGCCAGGTCGCTTCAAGTTTCCTCGTCCAATGACCGATCGCCCGGGTCTCGACATGAGTTTCTCTGGCCTAAAAACATTTGCAGCGAATACCATTCGTGACAATGACAACGATGATCAAACTCGCGCGGACATTGCTTACGCATTCCAAGAAGCGGTTTGTGGCACCTTGGTAATCAAGTGTAAGCGTGCCTTGGAACAGACAGGCATGAAACGTATAGTGATTGCTGGTGGCGTAAGCGCAAACAAACAACTGCGTGTTGAGCTTGAAGCGCTTGCTAAGAAAATTGGTGGTGAGGTTTACTACCCACGCACTGAGTTCTGTACTGATAACGGTGCAATGATTGCTTATGCAGGTATGCAGCGCCTGAAAAATGGCGAGACTGCTGACCTTTCAGTTCAAGCAACACCACGTTGGCCGATTGACCAATTAGAGCCAATTGCTTAATACATCAAGATGTTTCGATAAACGGTCGCCTAGTGCGGCCGTTTTTATATCCTAGCTTACCGACAATATGTCGATAAATAATTGCTGATAGAGATTAGGGAAGAAGATGAACAAGTTCACTGTAGATAATCAATCGATGACGTACCTAGACGAAGGTGAAGGCCCGGTTGTTGTATTGGGTCACAGCTACCTTTGGGATAGCGCGATGTGGAAGCCTCAGATTGAGGCATTGAAAGCTCAGTACCGTTGTATTGTGCCTGAGCTTTGGTCTCATGGTGAATCTGAAGCGGCACCGAGTGCAATGCGTAACCTGAAAGATTACGCTCAACATGTTTTGGCACTGCTTGATCACCTAAACATCGATAAGTTTTCAGTTGTTGGTTTATCGGTTGGCGGTATGTGGGGAGCGGAGCTTGCTGAATTAGCACCTGCGCGAATTCAGTCATTGGTGTTAATGGACACCTTTGTGGGTCTAGAACCAGAAGTCGCACACGCTAAATACTTCAACATGTTAGACACCATCACTCAAACTAAGATGGTTCCTCAACCGATTGTTGAAGCCGTAGTGCCACTGTTCTTCGCAAACGATGCTCAAACCAACACACCTGATTTGGTAGCAGGCTTTACTCAGCAGTTATCAGAACTTCAGGGTGATAAGGCGGAAGAAGTGGCGCGCATCGGTCGAATGGTGTTTGGTCGCCGAGATATGATTGAAGCAGTAGAGAACTTTGCACTACCTGTGTTAATTGCGGTAGGGCAAGAAGATAAGCCACGCCCAGTGCTTGAGTCATACCTAATGCACGATTGCATTACAGGGAGTGAGCTAGTGGTGATTCCTGGCGCAGGTCATATTAGTTCGCTAGAGCAACCAGAGTTCGTAAATACGATGCTAAAAGGTTTTTTAGATAAGCACCTGCTATAAGCACTCTCGATTGCTAAAATTTGTCGGCTTAAATCTTTATATTCAAACGGGTATATAAGATTAAGCCGATTTTTTTTGTCCGAGCTTTGGTTCGCTGCCATCGAGTAGGCGGCGGATATTCTGGTGGTGACGTAACACGATCAAACAGCACAACATCGCCACGGGCAGTGTGTATTGGGGTTTGACTAACCAAGCGTAGAAAGGTGCAAGCAGCACGGTCACTAATGCAGCCAGAGACGAGTATCGAAACAAAAGCGCGACCACTAACCAAGTTGCCATGATCATTCCCGTTAGATCGAGTCCTATTGGAGCGATGGCGCCAAGTGCGGTTGCGACACCTTTACCACCCTTAAAGTGGAAGAAGATCGGATACATATGACCAAGGCAGGCTGCGATAGCAACAACGCCTAAAATGATTGGGTCGATCTTGAGGTAGTAGCCAAGCCAGACCGGGATGGTGCCTTTGAGCATGTCGCAAAGCAGTACTGACGCTGCAGCACCTTTGCCGCCGACACGTAACACATTAGTAGCTCCGGGATTATTCGAACCCACCGTTCTTGGGTCAGGGAGCCTCAAAACTCGGCATATCAAGACCGCACTAGAGATTGAACCTAGTAAGTAGGCAGCAATGATCATGATAAGTGCCAATGGGGTCATGTCTGTCCTTAAACGGTTATAAACCTAACGATGGGAAAATAATGCTCAATCCAAGAGTAATTGATATCATATCTCGAATTACGCAAATAATACGTTTTTTTCCCCAATATGGGTATCCGACCTCTAAAAGGACAAGTCATGGCACTGGATAAAGTTTTTATTGAACAGTTAGAAGTAATTACAACGATCGGTGTTTACGATTGGGAACAAGAGATCAAACAAAAACTGGTGCTTGATATTGAAATGGCTCATGACAACCGTCCAGCAGGCAAAAGTGATGATGTGGTTGACGCTTTGGATTACTCAACCGTGAGTACCGCAGTGCTTGACCATATTGCTAACGGTCGTTTCCTATTGGTTGAGCGTGTGGCAGAAGAAGTCGCTGAGTTAATCATGACTCAATTCTCTGTGCCTTGGATTAAGATCCGCCTAGCGAAGCCGGGTGCAGTACCACAAGCAAAAGCTGTTGGCGTGATCATCGAACGAGGTCAAGCATGACAGTAGCCTATGTTGGTGTTGGCACGAACATAGATCGCGACAAGCATGCAAGGGTGGCATGGACAGAGCTTCAATCATTAGGGATTAACCTTAAATGCTCTAAAATCTATCACTGTGAGCCTGTGGGTTTTAATAGCCACCCGTTTTATAACTTTGTGATAGAGCTCGACACATCACTTTCATTGACTGAATTTTCACAGCAACTTCGTAAAATTGAGTTTAAATGGGGTCGCTCTCAAGATGCGCACAAACTTCAAGATCGAAAGCTCGATCTTGATATTGTGCTGTTTGGAGACGTGGTTTCTGAGCGAGAACCAGAATTACCGCGCAGTGATATCTATAAATATCCTTTTGTAACACAACCACTTTATGATCTCTGTCCTGCGAGAGTGATCCCGCAAGATGGACGAACCGTCAGTGAAATATGGCAGAAGATGCAGCAATTAGACTCGCTCTCTGTTGTAGATATAAAACTATAATTTTTAAGGTAAGTAATGAGTTATTTTGAAGCGTTTATATTGGCGTTGGTGCAAGGCTTTACTGAGTTTCTACCTATTTCCAGTTCTGCACACTTAATCCTTCCTTCTGCTGTTTTAGGCTGGGAAGATCAAGGCTTGGCTTTTGATGTCGCGGTCCATGTTGGTACTTTGGCTGCCGTGGTTATCTATTTCCGTAAAGAAGTGGTGTCTCTTTTGAGTGCTTTCTTTGGTTCGGTATTTAAAGGCGATCGCAGCAAAGAAGCGAAGCTGGCGTGGATGATCATTCTCGCGACGATTCCTGCGTGTATCTTTGGTCTGCTAATGAAAGACATTGTTGAGCTTTACCTGCGCAGTGCATGGGTGATTGCGACAACCACTATCGTCTTTGGCCTGTTGCTATGGTGGGTGGACAAGAACTCAAGCCTACGTGATGACGAATACCAAGCGGAGTGGAAAAAAGCCTTGTTCATTGGTCTTGCTCAAGCAATGGCGATTATCCCGGGTACATCTCGTTCTGGCGCTACGATTACTGCAGCGCTTTACCTTGGCTTTACTCGTGAAGCGGCAGCTCGATTCTCTTTCTTGATGTCTATTCCAATCATCACTTTAGCTGGTGGTTACTTAGGTCTTAAGTTGGTTACAAGCGGTGACCCAATCCATGTTGGCACTCTGCTAACGGGCGTTGCGGTGTCTTTCATCAGTGCTTACATCTGTATTCACTTCTTCTTGAAGCTTATCTCTCGTATGGGCATGACACCATTTGTTATCTACCGCCTAATTCTAGGTTGTGGTCTGTTTGCTTTCTTAATGATGCAATAACAGACGCGATAACAGTCTCGTCGTAAGATTGAAATAAAAAGCCCGCTTAATCGCGGGCTTTTTCATACGTATTTATCAGCGCACTTAAGATTAGTGACTAGAGAGTCCCGATAGAGCGCTTTCAATTGCCGCTGCTCTGCGCTTTTCTTGCTCTTCTCGAATCTCTTTGCCTTTAAAGCCATCGGCAATAATAGCTTTAACTTCGACTTGCAGCGCCGCTTGATAAGCCGCTTCAAAACGAGATTTTTGAGGATAAGGCTGATCTTCTAAACCTTTGCGACCAGCGTGGTCGGCTTGGCAGCAAAGTAGAATGTCGTGGAGCCTGTCTGGTTTACGCCAAACATCGAACTTGTTCAAAACCTTAAGGAAGGTGGTTGGCTTGAGCTCACCCGCGCGATGGATATTCGAGTGCTGTTCACACACTAATAGTGCGAGATCTCTGAATTCATTGGGTATTCTTACTCGCTCACAAAGTTTCTTAATGATCTTCACGCCAGTATGGCAATGCATTTTGTGGCTTGGCCATTCGGCTTGTGGTGTCACGCCTTTACCTAAGTCATGCACTTGAGCGGCAAAGCGTACTGGTAACGATGGGCTTAATAGCGCTGCTTGTTGAGCCACCATCAACGTGTGAATACCTGCGTCGATTTCAGGGTGCCATTTCTCAGGCTGAGGGACACCAAATAGAGCGTCAATCTCAGGCAAAACAACCGCGAGTGCTCCGCACTCTTTGAGCACTGAAAGGAACACCTCTGGATGTGGCGTGCTAAGAGACTTGTGCCACTCTTGCCAAACACGCTCTGCTGTAAGGTGTGCGAGCTCTCCTGATTCAACAATCTCACTCATCATCAACATGGTTTCAGGTGCAATCGTAAAGTTTAGGTGGTGAAGCTTGGCAGCGAAACGAGCTACACGCAGTACACGAAGTGGATCTTCAACAAAGGCATCGGATACGTGTCTAAGAATACGATCGAAGAGATCTTGCTGGCCATGGTAAGGATCGTGAAGGTTGCCTTCATCATCTTGTGCGATCGCGTTAATGGTTAGATCTCGGCGCATCAGATCTTCTTTCAAGCTAACATCCGGCGCGAAGTAACATTCGAAGCCTGTGTAACCAGATCCTGATTTTCTCTCGGTGCGAGCCAGTGCGTGCTCTTCCTTGGTTTTTGGATGCAGGAAGACCGGGAAGTCTTTACCCACCGCAGTGAAGCCAAGGCTTTCCATCTGTTGAGGGGTACTGCCGACCACGACCCAATCTTTATCATAGCTATCAATATTGAGTAGCTTATCGCGCACCGCCCCACCGACTAGATAGCGCTGTAGCCCATTCTCTTTTGGTAGGCTATCGTATATTTGCAACTTATCACCTCGAAATGTTTTATCACTGCTGGACTTTACGGCAAGCAATGGTACTTTCCATTAATCGTAATTATAGGGCAGCACATGTATAAGGAATATTTTGGCTTCGTTGAGATGCCATTTTCGATTGTACCAAATTCTCGTTATTTGTTTTTGAGTCAGCGTCATCAAGAAGCGATGCAGAACCTACAAGCCGGTTTAGGCGAGGGTGGGGGCTTTGCGATGCTTACTGGTGAGGTAGGTACAGGTAAAACAACCGTCGCCAAAGCGATGTTGTCTTCACTCGATAATCAGACTCAAGCTGGCCTTATACTCAACCCTACGTTTTCCAATACTGATTTGCTTGAAGCTATCTGTGATGAGTTTGAGGTCGACTACCCTGAGCAAGCATCGCTCAAGCAGTTGAGTCAGGCTATTCATCATTTCCTGCTTGATAGCCATGCAGACTGTATTCAAACCTTATTGGTCATTGATGAAGCGCAACACCTCGCTGCCGATGTGTTGGAGCAGCTACGTCTTCTAACCAATTTGGAAACCGACAGTCGTAAGCTGTTAAAAGTGCTGCTGGTTGGTCAACCCGAATTACAACAGCACCTACAGACCACGCAGCTACGTCAGCTAGCGCAGCGCATTACTGGTCGCTATCACCTATTGCCTCTTAATACGGAAGAAACCGGCAAGTACATCGCGTTTCGTTTGGAAACGGCGGGTGGCGAACAGATGTTATTTGCGAATCGTTCTATCAAGCTGATCGCCCAATACACTCATGGTATTCCAAGGTTGATTAACTTGGTGTGTGATAAAGCACTGCAATTGGCTTTTCATGACGGAGAGCAGTTACCGAGTAATGAAACTGTCAGTAGAGCCTGCCAACAGGTTATGGCTTTTCAGGCGGATGTGTACCATGTTGAGAAGCCTCGTGGCGTAGGTATTGCGCCAAAACTGTTCCAATACGCAGGCATTGCCACATTAAGTGTTGGCCTCGCGGTAGCAACTTTTAATCTCGCGCCATCCTATATCGATTCATGGTTACCTGCTGAGACGGAAAGTGAAGCCAAAACTGAGGTGGTGGCACACGCTCAGCGCTCACTAGTAGCCGATACTCCTAAATTGGTTGAAGAACTTAAGCCAACCAAGTTCGTGCTGCCCCAACATATCCAACAACACTTGATGCAGGGAACCAACCGTTCTCTTGCGATTAAAGATCTCTACACCCTTTGGGGATATCAATCCTCTTTGCGTGATGGCTTGTGCTTAAGTGAGCCACAGAGTGTGTTTGTATGTGAACAGCATCATTCGGATTTAGCGTCTCTGTTAGAACTCGGCGTGCCAGTAGTGCTCAATCTCGAAATAGACCAAGAGCCGGTATTTGCTGTGCTCTATGGTGTGTCTGAGGATTCAGTCGAGCTGCTCGTTAACGAAAAGCTACTAACGATGCCAAAGCAATCATTAGAACAAGTATGGCAAGGCGACTATGTCGCGATTTGGAAACAGCCGTTAAGAGAGACCCTTAAAGAGGGGTATCAAGGTGAGGCGATTGCTATGCTTGATTTGCTGCTTTCTGAAGTCTTAGGTGAAGTGGTGTCTGGCAGTGATGTGTTTGATAACGAGTTGAAAATGAAAGTTGAAGCCTTTCAGATTTGGCAAGGGATGTCTGTCGATGGCATCGCTGGTAAGCGCACGCTAGCAAGACTGCAAAGATTGGCGCAGCTTGATTCTCCTAAATTGATGTCACTGGAAGGAGGGGCAAGCTAATGTCACGTATTATGCATGAGCTTAAACACTCTTCTGGAAAACAGTCGTCTCTGAATCAGCATTCTTTTGGCAAACCAAGCTTCAAAGGCTACCAGAATCATCATGTGCCTAGTCCAGCTAAAGGGATGAATAACAAACGAGGTTCATCGCTAGCGATGGGGTTACTCCTAATGTTGGTTCCTTCCTTGCTGGTGGGTGGGGTTCTGGTCTATCAATCGTATAGCCAGCAACAGGCACACTTAGCAAACCAACCCGTTAATGCCGTGATGGCAGAGTTAAAGCCAAAGCCTCAACTAGAGCTTGAACCGAAAACCGTTGCTGCTGGAACAAAGAGTGAAGCAACAGCTGTCGAGCCTCCAGAAGATGATGCCTTGTTTGCTGTGCGTGTTGCTCCGACAAGCAAAGCGTTAAAAGCATTACCACGCCAAGAGGTGTATGCGCAGATTGAGCTGGAAAGCAACAATGTTGCGGGTGGAACAACCGTCGCGATGGCCAATACCGATAGCACACCGCAAACAACAGCGAATGCAGAACCGGTACCAACCCAACCAACGGTTCAATCAAGTGCGAATGATGAGAGTGCTGACCTACAAGCCGATAGTGATTTGCTGCAAGGGCTGGATCTGACCGAGCTACCACCCGATTTGGCATTGAAGCTTGAATCCATCATGGGGGAGCAACAAAATGATGCACCTGAACCGATGGATTCTAGGCCTGCCGGACAAATGGGGTCGCAGGTCATCGAGTTAGAAACACATACCAATAGCTTGTCTGGAGTGCTGCCTAAATTAGATCTACAGACTCACATGTACTCAAGCAGCGAAACCAAGCGTTGGGTAAAAGTGAATGGTCACGAAGTGGCGCAAGGAGATTGGATCGACCAAGACATTCAGTTACTCGAGATTAAACCGCAATCGGTGGTTATTGAGTTCAATCAGCAGAAGATAGAAATCCCTGCGCTGTATGAATGGAAAGGTTAGTGACGTTGCAATTGGCATGGTAGCTGAGTAGAAATTCAAGACAAATAAAAAGGAGCACCTCGGTGCTCCTTTTTGATATTCGCTACTGGATTTACCTTAGTGAAAGGCAAGTAAAGCGGTTCGCTTACGCCCAGCCGTTTGGTGACTTTCTGCGACGAGGCATGATGTGTGGTAGAACAAGGCCTAGAAGTAGACCGATACCAGCAACACCACCACCGTACATGAAGTACTTCAGCAGTAGGTCATCTTTCTGCGTGTCTAGCTTAGCACGTAGTTCACGGTTTTCTGTTTGAGAGCTTGTTAGCTGTTGGCTAATTTCGCTGTAGTTCTGTTCAAGTTCAGCAATTTGCTTGTTACGAGAATCTAGAGAGCTCGCTAGGCCAGCTTTTTCACTGTCAGCACTTTGACGAGCGTTTGCTAGCTTGCCTTTTACTTCAGTCAGTTCTTTCTCTAGTTTAGGCATGCGCAGTGCCATGCTTTCTTGAGTGCTTACAAACTTACTTTCAACCCAACCTTTACGGCCGCGGTTGTCTTGAATCTGGGTGTAACCCGTACTCTTGTTAGTTTGTAGGTATGTAATCTTCTCACCAGCGTCAACACTACCGATGATACGGAAGGTATTGTTTGGGCCAGAATGCATATAAGTAAATAGTTTGTCAGCAATATAACGGTCTTGTGCAAAGGCAGCTGGAGCCGCAAGCATTGCGAACAAAACTAAGCTAATCAGTTTTTTCACAGTAAATCCCTTAACGATTCAAATTGGGTAGGCGGATGAGTCAGCCTCAATTAGCAAATAATATTTAGTTTCTTTATGCGGTGCAACAAAGAAGGGAGGCAAAGCCTCCCTTTCTGTGCGTTTGAGTCAATAATGACATGGCATTTACATATCGTTACTGAAGCTCACACTATTCTGACGCTAGTCATCACTAACGCAGTCGCGATTACATAGTAAACGCAGCTTGAATTCCGTAGAAGAACACAACAGCAAGTAGAGCACCAGCAGGCAGTGTCACAATCCAAGAAGCTACGATATTACGTACAACGCCTAAGTTCAGTGCTGCGATACCACGAGCAAAACCAACACCCAATACCGCACCAACCAGTGTTTGTGTAGTAGAGATTGGAAGGCCAGTACCTGAAGCGAGTACAACCGTACATGCAGTTGCAAGTTGTGCAGCAAAGCCACGGCTTGGTGTTAATTCTGTAATACCAGTACCAACGGTTGCCATTACTTTATGACCCATTGTTGCAAGACCAACAACGATACCTAAGCCACCTAGAGGAAGAATCCACCATGCGATAGTACTCTTACCTGTGATTTCGCCCATGTGCTCAACCGTTGATACAACAGCTGATAGTGGACCAATCGCGTTTGCAACGTCGTTTGAACCGTGTGCGAAAGCCATCGCACAAGCTGTGATAACCATTAGTACCGAGAAGATGCCTTCAACGCCAGCAAAGCCGTGGTCTTCTTCGCGGTTAGCGAATTTCTTCTGGATGTATAGGTAACCGCCGATCATAACAAGCGCAGAAACGCCAGCAGCCCAAACCCATGCTTCAGTGTTGCTTAGGTGAAGACCTACGTGCTTAAGACCTTTCTTGATCGTTACAAGTGCAATGACCATTGTCGTAATGAACATGTATACCGGTACAAAACGCTTCGCATTGAATAGCGGGTTTTCCGTATCAAAGATCAGTCGCTGCGCACTCACAAATATTACGTAAGCAAAGAAGCCGGAAATAACAGGTGTGATAATCCAACTGCCCACAATGCCTTGAACGCTGCCCCAGTCAACCGCTTCTGTACCTACAGAGATACAAGCAAAACCGATGATTGCACCTATGATTGAGTGAGTAGTAGAAACAGGCCAGCCCATGTACGAAGCTAGAAGTAGCCATGTACCTGCAGCTAGAAGTGCAGACATCATACCGAACACAAGTACATCTGGTTGATGAGCGAATAGAGATGTTTCGATAACACCTTTACGGATCGTATCGGTAACTTCGCCACCGGCAAGATATGCGCCCGCGAATTCAAAGATCATTGCGATAATGATCGCTTGTTTAACGGTTAGAGCTTTAGAGCCTACTGAGGTGCCCATTGCGTTCGCAACGTCATTTGCACCAATACCAATAGCCATCAAGAAACCGAAAGCTGCTGCAACAATAATCAGGACAGTGCCGTAGTTAGCAAGGATATCCATCGTAATACCTAGTTGTTTGATAACAAGCGGAGCAAATTTAGACGCAAAAAACCGCTCAGCGAGAGAAATACTCAGCGCATAAGTGGTTTGTTCAAAAAGTGCTCTTCGTTATATGGTTAACGTATGATTTAAGATCGAGAAAGCATTACTTCAAGACGAGCGCCTACACGCTGTGCTTGATCTGCAATACCACCAACCCATTCAAGAATTTTGTATAAGAACATGATATCAACTGGATTCAGACCGTCTTCGATCGCCATCAATTGTTGGCGTAATTCGATCTGCATCGCATCCGTGTCATCTTCAATTACATCTAATTGATGAATCATTTCAGCAACGAGTGTTACTTCGCGGCCCTTAAAGCCAGTCTCAAGTAATTCGTCTAGTTCATTGATTACGCTTTGTGCTTGGTTCGCTGCATCTAGACAACGTTTAACGTAAGCGATGAAATTTTCTTGTAGAGGAGCAGGAATGACAAGTTGACGACCATATACACGGCCAGCAATGTCTTTCGCTAGGTTTGCTAGTTTGTCTTGCTGCGTTAATAGCTCCAACATATCGGTGCGATCAACTGGCATAAACAAACCACGAGGAAGTTTAAGGCGAATTTCACGTTTTAGTACGTCAGCTTCTTTCTCAAGGTGAGAAATTTGAGCTCGAATTTCGGCTGCTTTCTCCCAGTCACCTTTTGAAGAAACTTCAAAGAAATTAACTAGGTGAGAACAACATTCGTTCACGCATACTACGTGACGCTGCAAAGGTTTAATTGGGGACTTTGCAAATAACCCCATAATTGTATTTACTGGCATGGTCATCCAACCTAATAAATAATAACCTTAAAACAACATACACCACATTCATGGTGAAATGTTAAGCGATGGCTACAAAGTCGCGCATGTTAACCTAATCAATGTCTCATTAAAACTGTTTTAGATCATCATAAGGGCGATATTTCTGACTTGCCGACTTTTCAAATTGGCAATATCCTGTCCCTATCTTCACAGAAAGGTATAACTATGGAAACCGAGATAGAACTGAAGTTTTTTGTTTCTCCTGAATTTTCAGAGACTTTACGCAATAAAATTGCTGAAACTAAAGTACTTCAGCACAGTTGTCGCGAGCTAGGTAACATCTACTTTGACACCCCTGACAACTGGCTACGTAAGCACGATACAGGCTTGCGCATTCGACGCTTTGATGACGTATTTGTACAAACCGTAAAGACTGCTGGTCGTGTGGTTGCTGGCTTGCATCAAAGGCCGGAATACAACGCTGAACATGACAGCAACGAACCTAAGCTCGCCCTGCACCCAGAAGATATCTGGCCAGCAGGTAAAGACATCGAAACGTTGCAAGCTGAGCTGACACCTGTGTTCTCTACTAACTTCACGCGTGAGCAGTGGTTGATTGGTATGCCTGATGGTAGCCAAGTTGAAGTGGCTTTTGACCAAGGCTTTGTTGAATCAGGTGACCAGCAAGAGCCGATTTGCGAAGTCGAATTGGAGCTTAAATCCGGTCAAACCGATGCTCTATTTACACTGTCTCGTCAATTCTGCGAGCAAGGTGGCATGCGCCTGGGTAATCTCAGCAAAGCTGCTAAGGGTTACCGTCTTGCTCAAGGTTATCAAGGAGATGAAGTTACTCCTTTGACTTTAGTTGATACTGACAAAAGTGACACCGTTGAATCGTGTTTCATTCAATCTTTAGAGCATGCTCTCGCTCATTGGCATTATCACGAGCAGATTTTCACTGAGCGTCAATCGATTGAAGCACTGCATGAGATCAGTCACTCTCTGAGTTTTATTCGCCAAACCTTCACTATCTATGGAGGTATTGTTCCAAGACGTGCCAGTGCCATTTTGCGCCAAGAGCTGAAATGGTTAGAACAAGAGTTGGATTGGCTAAAAAGCTATGACCACTTTGAGGATTTGCTTGAAGATAAAGGCCACGTTTTGCGTAAGCTTGATGCTCGTAAGTTCTTAGTGGCAGAGCTAAAAGAGATGCAAGAGCAATTGCCAGATCGTGATGAGTTACTGACTCTCTTGAGCTCTGCTCGCTACACCGGCCTTCTGCTTGATTTGAGCCGTTGGATTCTGTCTCGTGGTTGGCAGCCTTTCTTAGATGAAAAAGCGCGTGAGCAAATGGCTCGTGGTATCGAATGGTTTTCGGTGAAGCAGCTTGATCGCACATGGGCGGACTTGATGGAAGCTTTCCCACCTGAACGTGTGATGACCAGCCAAGCCTATATTGATCAGCAATACCGTTTGATGCGCAATCTATACTCAGGTGTGGGTTTCGCAAGCTTGTATGACGACGACGAGCGTAATAGCTTCCGTCTGCCATGGGCCGATATGGTTCAAGGTATTGATGACTTGCTGGCACTTAAAACATTAGAGCCATTAACTGAGAAGTTAGAAGGCGATGAGAAGGTTCAGCTAGAGCGCTGGTTGGCTCGTCAAGAAGTGTCTATTCTGCATGCCATGGAGCAGACACGACAAATCAGTGTAGAAGTTGAGCCATACTGGCAAGACTAAACTGAACATCGGTATCAATATCAATATGAATTTGAAAATAGGGCTTCGGCCCTATTTTTTTGTTTGTTGCTCAAGCTTTTCGAGTCGTTCGAGAATTTTTTGTTGTTGCTCTATGATCTTTTCAAGGTGCTTCTCTTTGTTTTCTGCTCGTTTATTTTCATGGTGAGTTGGAGAGGTGATCAAAGAAGTGATCAAGCCTGAAATCATACCGAACACACCCACACCACAAATGATCACCAGAGAGGCCACTAATTTGCCTGAGCTCGTCACAGGGTAATGGTCACCGTATCCTACAGTACTGATGGTAACGAAAGCCCACCATAAAGCATCTTGGCCAGTGGTGATGTTGGCATTGGGATCTTTGTGCTCTAACAGAAGTATTGTTCCTGCACCTATGGTTAAGAGAATGACCAAAAGCAGAATGATCGAAGCGAGAGTGGTTTCTTTTCGATTGCGAAGTAGCTCTCTGAAAACCCGTTTTCCCGATCGAAGAACGAGAATCACACGCAAGATCTGAAAAATGCGAGCGAAACGAAGCGGCTCGACCATCGGGATGCTTGCTAAGAAGTCGATCCAGTGTACTTTGAGATATTCTTTCTTGTTTTGTGATCTGAATAGATCAATCGTGAGCTGAAAAAGAAAAACACTACAGATTATAAAATCGAGGCCGATAAGAACTTGTTTCGATTCTTTATCAATCGGTGCAAACAATAAGCCAGAGATCACAAATAACGCTAAGAAAGAGAGAATCAGTGATAATAAGCTCATCGGCTTGGTTGTGTCTTTGATACTATTTAACATTCATACGAGGCTCAAAATAAATCGCGAACTGTGACTCCAATAGCCATCTCGCGGATATAGAAGCCATCAATATATAAGAGTTAATGGAGAACTGACAATGACTAAACTGTCATTCAAGCCGTGGGAAAGGGTAATCTCTGACGTTCGTCTCGTTCCAAAAATGGTCATGCTGATGATATTCAGCACTATCTTGATCATTTCGAAGCAGCTATGGGACGCGAGCACGTTTTACGATTCATTGCTTGCAGTAACGAACAATGCGCAAGTTGCACAGCAGCATTACGAGAGCTACCTAGTTCAAGTGGTTTGGCAAACAGCCTTGATGATCATTGTGTTTGTGGTTCTTCTATTAGCAGCGGCGCGAGTGATGCTGCGCCAAACTCAATACCTAAATGATGCAATCAAAACCATGGCAGACAAGAATCTGTCAGTGCCAATTCACATGGATTGTAAAGACGAATACGGCGACGTGGCACGCGAGCTTGAGAAAACACGAGTGCAACTGCACGACATGGTTAAAGCTCAGGTTGCATCCTCAGATGAACTGTTTGCTTTGACAGAAGTGATGACAATTAGCATGTCAGAAACCAAAGAGTCGGCTCAAGAAGAGTTCAACGAGATCGATCAGCTGGCAACGGCAATGAGCGAGATGACCTCTACGGTTCAAACGGTGGCTGAACACGCACAAAGTGCTTCTTCTCTAACAGAGCAGGCATCAGGTCAAGCGTTGACGGGGCAGAAGTTCGTTCAGGGTTCTGTGTCTAAGATGAGTGAATTGTCTTCAGATATCGCAGCATCAGCGGCAGCTGTTAACCAAGTTGAAGAGCGCGTTGATTCAATCGGCAGCGTTGTAGGCACTATCCAAGGCATTTCAGAACAAACTAACTTATTGGCACTGAACGCAGCTATTGAAGCGGCTCGTGCTGGTGAAGCCGGTCGTGGTTTTGCGGTGGTTGCTGATGAGGTTCGTAACCTTGCACAACGTACGCAACAAGCGACGGTAGAAATTCAAGACATGATCAGCCACCTACAAACCAGTGCGAATTCGGCTGTAGAGCTGATGGAAAAGAGTGTTGTGGAAGCGGCTGAAGGTGTGGATCTGGTGACCAATGCGGGTTCGGAGTTGGATGGTATCGTAAGCCAAGTAAACCAAATCAATGACATGAACTTCCAAATCGCAACAGCAGCAGGCCAACAGAGCAGCGTTGCTGAAGAGATGAGTGTTAACCTAACCAATGTTCGTGAGCTGGTTGAAGCCTCTGTTGTCGTTGTTGGCGAGCTTCTAGAAACTTCTCAGCTTATGGAAAGCAACGCGCAAGAACTCGACGGTAAGATCAAGCAATTCAAGGTATAAGCCTTAAGCTCTAAATCCTGATTGCTAGAGCTTGTTTTCTAGAGAGAAAGGCCTAGGTCGATAAGTTAACCGATAAAACGCCCACATTGCTAATGTGGGCGTTTTTTATTGGCGTAACTTTGGTATAACTTAGCTTTAGTTTTAAAACTCGCTATTGAAGACTCGAACTGATAACCCGAACGTTCGTCGCGCAGCTTATACAAGGAAGAAACATGCCATTGCCTTCTCAACTCGTCACTCACTCACAGTCTGCTTTTGAGCAATTGCTAGAGCATCAAAGTGAAGCCATTAGTACTTGGTCTGAGCCACTTATTGAAGATCTCAAACGTGTATTAGGCTTGAGCTGTTTTGTGGGTGATTGTTTACAACGCGACACGATCTTATCTACGACCTTACCGGAGATGTTGGCATGCGAAGAACGTGCAGAAGGGTATCGTGGACGATTGGCAGAGTTACTTTCGGGTTGCGCTGATGAGATGAGTGGCCAGCATGTGTTGCGCCAATTCCGCAACAGAGAAATGACCTATATTGCGTGGCGTGACTTCATGAGCTCTTGGGAGTTAGAGCAAAGCCTAAATCATCTATCGATGTTGGCTGAGGCGATGATCTTCGAGACCTATCAATGGCAGTATGATATTTGTTGTAAAGAGTGGGGCACACCATGCAATGAACAGGGTGAAGTGCAGCCGATGCTGATCATTGGCATGGGTAAGCTAGGTGGCGGTGAGCTTAATTTTTCTTCTGATATCGACCTGATTTTTACCTATCCTGAGAACGGTGAAACCCAAGGTGCGAGACGCAGCATAGCGAATGCGCAGTTCTTCACGCGTTTAGGGCAACGCATTATCAAGGCGCTGGATCAACAAACCTTTGACGGCTTCTGTTATCGCGTCGACATGCGCCTGCGTCCATTTGGTGAGAGTGGTCCATTGGTGATGAGCTACGCAGCACTGGAAGATTACTACCAAGAGCAGGGGCGAGATTGGGAGCGCTATGCGATGGTCAAAGCGCGAGTGATGGGTAGCGAAATGTACCCTGAATATCAAGAGCTTCGCCAGATGCTGCGCCCGTTTGTCTTCCGACGTTATATCGATTTCAGTGCGATTCAATCTTTGCGTCGTATGAAGTCAATGATCAGCAGCGAAGTACGCCGTCGTGGTTTATCAAACAACATCAAGCTGGGTTCTGGTGGTATTCGCGAAGTAGAGTTTATCGCGCAAGTCTTCCAATTGATTCGTGGTGGGCGTGAACCAAGCCTCCGTGGCCGAGGTTTGCTGGAAACCCTAACGGCTATCGAGTCACTGCATTTACTAGAAACAGAAGAGGTGGGTCACCTACGTGATGCTTACCTATTTTTACGTCGTCTTGAAAACCTACTGCAAGCGATGGCTGATAAACAAACTCAAACCTTGCCTGATGGGGAGTTCGAACAACTGCAGCTCGCCGTCGCGATGCAGTTTCCTGATTGGGATAGTTTGATTACCACAACTCGCGCTCACATGGCCAATGTACACACCGTGTTTGAAGACCTAATAGGGGTTGATGAAGAAGACGCGAACCCTATCGCGAGTCACTTTAGTGAATTGTGGGATATGGCGCATAAGCCGGACGTTATTGAGCATGTATTGGAACATGACATTGCTATCGCCAACCCACCAGAGGCGGCGAAAACCATCATCCAGTTTAAAGCGGACTTGGCGAAGAAGACTTTAGGCCCTCGTGGGCGGGAAGTCCTGAATCGATTAATGCCTAAAGTATTTCAAGCTTTATATACGAATAAAGACGCCGATTTTGGTTTGTCGCGAGTGCTACATTTACTGCAAAAAATAATGACGCGTACCACTTACCTTGAGCTATTGGATGAACACCCAGCAGCGCTGACTCAGTTAGTTCGCTTATGTACAGCAAGCCCAATGATCTCGGAGCAGCTTGGTCGCTACCCCATTCTATTAGATGAACTTATCGACCCTCAGCAACTCTATAATCCAGTGCCTTTGGAGTCTTATAAGACGGAACTGCGTGATTATCTTGCTCGCATTCCTGAAGACGACATGGAACAACAGATGGAAGGTCTGCGTCAGTTCAAACAGACCTGCATCTTGAGAATTGCTGCGGCGGATATTGCGGGTGTACTACCTGTGATGAAGGTCAGCGATCATCTTACTTACTTGGCAGAGGCAATTGTTGAAGCAGGTGTTAACCAAGCTTGGCTACAGGTGTCAGCGAAATTCGGTGAACCAACCCATGTTAAAGATCGCGAAGGTCGCGGTTTTGCGGTTGTTGGTTACGGCAAAGTCGGTGGCTGGGAGCTTGGCTACAACTCAGACCTAGACATTGTGTTTATGCACGACTGTCCGGTACACATCTATACTGATGGTAAGAAAGAGATCGATGGACGCCAATTTTATCTGAGGTTGGCTCAGCGTATTATTCATATTTTCTCGACCAGAACCGCGTCGGGAATCCTATATGAAGTCGATACTCGCTTGCGTCCATCGGGTGCTTCGGGTTTGTTGGTAAGTCCAACCGATGCCTTTGATGAGTACCAGCATAATGACGCGTGGACATGGGAGCATCAAGCTCTGACTCGTGCACGTATGATTTATGGTGATGACCTGTTAGCGTCTGCGTTCAATAAAACACGTCATGAGGTGCTGTGTTTAGCTCGTGATGAAGCGACGCTTAAAAAGTCTGTTGTGGATATGCGTGAAAAAATGCGCGGTCATCTTGGTGGTAAAAAAGCTGATAGATTCATGCTTAAACAAGATGCAGGTGGTATTACCGATGTTGAGTTCTTGGCGCAATATTTAGTACTGCGATACAGCAATGAGAAGCCTAAGCTGACTCGTTGGTGTGACAATGTACGAATCTTTGAAAGCCTATTGTCACAAGGAATCATGGACGAGCAACAAGGCATGGCATTGATCAACGCCTATACAACTCTAAGGGATGAAATTCATCATCGCAATCTACTCAACCTAGATGCGGATGTGGCGATTGATAAGTTCGAAATGGAAAGAGAACATGTAGTTCAAGCTTGGAAGCAGTGGATGGAAGCATAAGTTGTCTTTTGCTTATCTATCACAGTGCCTATCGAGATAGGTTTTACTGATTTTTATATGGTTTAGCCACTGTAATCAGTGTGCTAGACTCTAGCCAGATTCGATTTTTGGAGTTCAACAATGAAACCAATTCTACCTGACTACAGCCAATCAGGTGTTCTTATTGTCGGTGACGTCATGCTTGATCGTTACTGGTATGGTCCAACTGGCCGTATTTCACCAGAAGCACCTGTACCCGTTGTAAAAGTAGAAAATAACGAAGAGCGCCCTGGTGGTGCCGCCAACGTTGCAATGAACATTGCCTCTCTTGGTGGTCATGCTCATGTTGTTGGTTTAACTGGTAAAGATGAACCTGCCGAGGTGTTAAAAAATACCTTGGGCGCACTTAAGGTTAAGTGTGATTTCGTTGAGCTAGAAGACTATCCAACGATCACTAAACTGCGAGTGATGAGCCGTGGTCAACAGTTGATCCGTCTTGATTTTGAAGACAAATTTGAAAACACAGATCCTGAACTGGTTTTGTCTCGCATGGAACAAGCGCTTCCTAATGTTCGCTCTGTAATCCTGTCAGATTACGCGAAAGGTGCGTTGGAGCATGTGCAGAGCTTTATTCAAAAAGCGCGCGCGGCCAACGTTCCTGTATTTATTGATCCGAAAGGTGCTGATTTAGAACGTTATCGTGGTGCGACTCTGCTTACGCCAAACATGGCAGAGTTCGAGCTGGTGGCTGGTAAGGTTAAATCAGAAGAAGACCTTATCGAGAAAGGCATCGCTTTGATTGAGAAGTATGACTTCGAAGCTTTGTTAGTGACTCGTAGTGAGCATGGTATGACGCTACTGCGTAAAGGTCAGGCACCATTCCATTTGCCGACTCAAGCGAAAGAAGTGTATGACGTGACGGGTGCTGGCGATACGGTTATCTCTGTCCTTGCCGCTTCTGTTGCCGCTGGTAAACCACTGGATGAAGCGTGTGCATTAGCGAATGCGGCTGCTGGTGTGGTTGTCGGTAAGCTAGGTACATCAACACTGTCTACGATTGAATTAGCGGAAGCGATTCACGGTAGCCAAGATACAGATTACGGTGTTATCTCTGAAGCAGCACTAGTTGAAGCGGTGAAGCGTGCTCGTGCCAAAGGCGAGAAAGTGGTTATGACTAATGGCTGCTTTGATATTCTGCATGCGGGGCATGTTTCTTACATGAACCACGCTGCTGAATTAGGCGATCGTTTGATTGTTGCAGTGAATACTGATGATTCAGTGAAACGCTTAAAAGGCCCAGGTCGTCCTGTGAATCCTACCGATCGTCGTATGGCGGTTCTGGCTGGTTTAGGTGCAGTTGATTGGGTTGTTCCGTTTTCTGAGGATACGCCTCAACGTTTGATCTCTGAAGTGCTGCCAAGCATTTTAGTGAAAGGTGGCGATTACAAACCTGAAGAGATAGCGGGTGGAGCGGAAGTCATTGCTGCTGGCGGGGAAGTCAAAGTGCTTAACTTTGAAGACGGTTGTTCTACTACTGAAATCATTAAAGCGATCAAAGGCGGCCGAGGCTAACCTTCGGTCTTTTAGCTTCTATGTTAGCTTTTGAATAGACAATAAAAATGCCGCTCAATGAGCGGCATTTTTGTAACTGTAACGTAAGCTATTCTGAATTACTTGCTTGCTACTTTTAAACCTGCGTTTACATCAACAATGTCTTGTTCGCTTAGCGTACCAACCGCTTGGCGAAGCTGAAGTACACTTAGGATGTAGTTGTAACGAGCATCTGAAAGGTTTTTGTTCGCATCGTATAGACGACGAGTCGAGTCTAGTACGTCAACAATCGTACGAGTACCAACATCAAAACCAGCTTCTGTTGCTTCTAGAGCAGACTGAGCAGACACTACAGATTGTTCGTAAGCGCGTAGAGCACCAATCGAAGCACTGATGTTGTTGTTGAATGCACGTACGTCTTTCACAACGCTACGGTAAGTCGCTTCTAGATCTTCACTTGCTGCAACGTAGTTGTATTCAGCCTGTTTAGTCAAAGAAGTTGTGTTACCACCCGTGTATAGAGGTACAACTAAGTTCAAACCAATGTTTAGGTTGTCTTGATCGTAGTCGCCGTTTCCTGTTGGAGTATTGGCGGTATCAGTTTGACCTGCAAATGCGTAGCTACCGTCTAATGTTAGGCTAGGAAGGTGCCCAGAGCTTGCTAGAGAGATGTTATCTTTAGCGATATCTTGAGAAATACGCGATGCCAATAGGCTTAGGTTTTTCTGTTGAGCTTGTTCAACTAGCGCTGCAGCTGTTTCTGATGATTTGCTTGCTGAGAATCGATCAGTATCTAGGATGCTTAGGTTAGAGTGTTCCTGACCTGTAATCTCACGTAGACCTTCGTAGCTATTCGTTAGGTCGTTCTCTGCAAGAACTTCATCAGCCAAAACGCCATCGTACTGAGCTTGTGCATCGTGTACATCGGTGATCGCTGAAAGACCAACTTCAAAACGCTGCTTAGTTTGTTCTAGTTGACGAGCAACCGCTGCTTTTTCTGCACGAACAAACTCTAGGTTATCTTGAGCGCGAAGTACTTCGAAGTATGCTGTCGCAACACGAAGGATCAAAGCTTGTTGCTCTGCCGCGTAAGCTGAATCAGATTGACGAGCAGTCTTCTCTGCCGTATCTAGCGTGATCCAAGAAGAACGTTGGTAAAGCTCTTGACTGAAGCCAACACCAACACCCCAATTATTGCTGTCAATATTTGAGTTGCCTGATGAGTCATAATCACGTTCACCACGATTAATGTCGTAGTTAGCTGTTAGATTGATTTGAGGTAACAAAGAGCTACGGCTTGACGTTACTGCTTCAAAAGCGGCATCGCGCTGCGCTGCTGAACGAAGAAGTTGTGGATCGTTCTGTTTTGCTTGGTCGTAAACTTCAGCTAGCGTATCAGCAAAAGCTGACGAACTCAGGCTGCCAATTGCTGCACTGATAAATAGTGGAAGCAGTTTTTTCATTTTCCTATTCCTGCCTTTTATGGAATTTTCTTTAAAAGAGTTTAACCCAGTTTGGTGGTAATTTACTCGAAACTTTGCACTTTTTTACAGTTAACTGTCCACTTGTGCAATATTTATTTTTTTAAACTTAACTTTAATTATAAATTTTATATAAAAAGTTGAACCTTATCCTTGGTAGTTAACTCGGACAATGAGTAAACTATAAAGATCACTTAGTGAGGTACCAAATGCAACAGTATGACAATCAACGACATGAGTTTACTCCGCAAGATGTGGAAATAGTCTCAAAAGAGACGCTGTTTCGTGGTTTTTTCAAAATGGTTAAGTACACATTTAAACATAGACTGTTTGAGGGTGGCTGGAGCCAACCAATACAGCGTGAGATGTTTGAGCGTGGTCATGCTGCCGCTTTGCTGCCTTATGATCCTGTGCGTGATGAAGTGGTGATCGTCGAACAGATTCGCATTGGCGCATTAGAACATGAGAACCCATGGCAATACGAAATTGTTGCCGGGATCATTGATACCGATGAATCACCGCAAGACGTTGCCCGTCGCGAGGCGATGGAAGAAGCGGGAGTCGAAGTCGGATCTGTGTTGCCTATTACTTCGTATTACCCTTCATCTGGTGGTTGTTCAGAAAAGCTCGACGTTTTTGTTGGCTGTGTTGATGCAACGACAGCAAAAGGGGTGCACGGACTGGATTACGAAGGTGAAGACATTCGTGTGCAAGTGATGAGTCGCGAAGCCGCTTATCAGTTAGTAAAAGACGGTGTGTTTGAAAATGGAGCCACGATCATTGCGCTACAGTGGCTACAATTGAACTACCAAGAATTACAGTCAGAGTGGATAGATTAACGTCATGCCAAATATAGCGGTCAAAAAACCGTATCATGTTGATCTTGCTGAATTGATGCGAGTTTACGAGACTAACTATGCCAAACTTAACGCTTTGTTACCGGTTGGGCATGAGGTTGGTGACGTGCGCTGTTACCAAGCCGTTAATATGGTGTATCAATTGACAGTGAATGAGGTCACAAAATACACCACATTAATAGACATATGTCAGAGTGACGCGATGCCAGTGTTTCCTTTGCCAAAAATGTCTGTCAGGCTATATCACGACGCTCGAGTTGCAGAAGTGTGCGCTAGCGGGGATTTTTCGCGTGTCAAAGCGAAATATGACTATCCCAACACTAAGCTTCTGCAAAAGGACGAGAAATTTCAATTGAATAAATTTCTTGGGGAATGGTTAACGTTTTGTTTAAAAACGGGTATCAGCCGAACCCCAATTGCCTTTTAATTGAGCCTATTTTAGAACACTTTAAAGTCTAAACAGTAACGTATCTGGATTTGTTATTTTGGAATTATCACACACTTCAAAATTTGATGAGAGCAGTATTAAGCTTGTACAGCTAACGGACACGCATTTATTTGCGCCGAGCAATGGCAGCTTATTAAGCATCAACACTCAAGATAGCTTTCGTGCTGTAGTCGATGGCATTGTTAGTCAGGGCTTTGACTATCAAGCGATCTTAGCGACAGGTGATATCTCGCAAGATCACAGTGCTGAGTCGTACCAGAAATTTGAGTCAGGGATTCAGCCTTTAGAAAAACCTTGTTACTGGCTTCCGGGCAACCATGACTTCAAGCCGAATATGGGCAGCGTTTTACCATCACCACAAATTCAATGCGTTGAGCATGTCTTGCTAGGTGATAACTGGCAGATGGTGATGTTGGACTCTCAAGTTGTCGGTGTTCCACATGGTCGCCTGAGCGATCAACAACTTGATCTACTAGAACAAAAACTGGCGGAATTCCCTGAGCGCAATACTTTGGTTTTGTTGCACCACCACCCGTTATTAGTGGGCAGTGCATGGCTCGATCAACACAATTTGAAAGATGCTGATCAGTTCTGGGATGTGGTTCAACAGCACACCAATGTGAAAGCCGTGTTGTGTGGTCATGTCCATCAAGACATGAACCGAGAGCACCATGGTGTACAAGTTATGGCAACTCCGTCGACTTGTGTTCAGTTCAAACCGAACTCAGATGACTTCGCTGTAGATACCTTATCTCCTGGTTGGAGAGAGATTGAACTGCACCAAGACGGTACGGTGAGTACTCAAGTTCGTCGCTTGCCTAACGGGCAGTTCTTACCTGATTTTGAAGCCGCTGGCTATTAATGAAGGTTGCTAATGATGTCTGAACCTATCGAGCAAACTGCAAAACCATCTCTGCTTCTCTATATTCATGGTTTTAACAGTTCATCTCGTTCTCACAAAGCGACGGTGATGACTGAGTATTGCGCGGAGCATCGCGCTGATATCAAGGTGATTACCCCTCAACTGCCGAGTTTTCCTCAGCAAGCGGCACTTCATTTGCAAACGTTGGTGGAGCAATATAAAGATCAGTACCAGATCGCATTAGTCGGCAGTTCGTTGGGTGGCTACCTTTCAACATGGCTTAATAGTCACTATGGTTTTAAAGCGGTTGTGGTTAACCCTGCGGTGAAGCCATATGAGTTGTTGGCTGATTATTTGGGTGAGCAAATAAACCCATATACAGATGAAAGATATGTACTGGAAACAAAGCATATTGATGAATTGAAGGCGTTAGAGGTGCCGGCTATCGAAAAGCCGAGCGACTTCTGGCTGCTTCAGCAAACGGAAGACGAAGTTCTGGATTACCGACAAGCGGTAGAGAAGTACCAAGGTGCAACACAAACAGTCGAAGAGGGCGGTGATCATAGCTTTGTTGATTTTGAGCGCTACCCACAGCAAATTGTCACCTTTCTAAACCTTTAACCTGTTTCACCAACAGAGTGATTTTCTCTTGTTTGCCTGTTATTTCATCTATCAATGGTGAAATATCATAGTTTGATGTCTTAGTTTTTGAACTAGCTTGACATCATTACTCAGCTTCCAGACTATATTCCCCAATACTTCGCTCGTTCGCTCTACTATGAAGGTTCATAGTAATAATTTTGTTTTAGTGAAACTAGAGCCCGCGAACTGACGCAAACTTTTTGAGTAAACTCCGTATTATGACTGAACAATATAATGCAAAAGACCTCGAGGTACTTGAAGGTCTCGATCCTGTGCGACACCGCCCAGGTATGTATACAGAGACAGAAAGGCCGAACCACCTTGCCCAAGAAGTCATTGATAACTCGGTCGATGAAGCACTAGCGGGACACGCTAAGAAGATCAAAGTTGTGCTTCATGCAGACCAATCGTTAGAAGTTACCGATGACGGCCGTGGTATGCCCGTTGATATCCACCCTGAAAAAGGGATCTCAGGTGTTGAGCTGATCTTAACCAAGCTCCACTCTGGCGGTAAATTCTCAAACAACAACTACAAGTTCTCTGGTGGTTTGCACGGGGTAGGTATCTCGGTTGTAAACGCACTATCCAAACGTGTTGAAGTGACCGTTCGCCGAGAAGGTCAGGTTCACGAGATCGCACTTGAAGGTGGTCATGCAGTAACAGAACTGACTGTAACAGGCACTTGTGGCCATCGTAACAGCGGTACATCAGTACATTTCTGGCCTGATACAAAATACTTCGACAGCCCTAAATTTTCGACACTTCGCCTTATCAACAACCTACGAGCAAAAGCGGTACTTTGCCCGGGGTTAGAAATCACCTTTGTCGACAAAGTTGGTGGTGAAGAGCATAAATGGTTCTATGAAGATGGTCTAAAAGACTACCTTGCTGAAGGCGTGAAAGGTTATACCTTGTTGCCAGAAGAGCCTTATGTGGGTGAATTCGTTGCTGAAACGGAAATGGCTAATTGGGCTATTATCTGGCAACCAGAAGGCGGTGATATGATCACCGAGAGTTACGTGAACTTAGTACCGACCAAGCAAGGTGGTACACACGTAAACGGTCTTCGCCAAGGTCTGCTTGATGCAATGCGTGAGTTCTGTGAATTCCGTAATCTACTGCCACGTGGCGTAAAGTTAACGGGTGACGACATTTTCGATCGTTGTTCATACGTTCTGTCGGTGAAGATGCAAGATCCTCAGTTTGCTGGTCAAACAAAAGAGCGTTTATCTTCTCGTCAAACCGCAGCGTTTGTTTCTGGTGTTGTAAAAGATGCCTTCAGCCTTTGGTTGAATGAGAAACCGCAACTGGCAGAGCAACTGGCTGAAGCTTGTATTGTTAACGCTCACCGACGTATGCGCGCGAGCAAAAAGGTTGTGCGTAAGAAAATCGCATCAGGCCCAGCACTACCGGGTAAGCTAACTGACTGTTCGGTTCAAGATTTAAGCCGTACCGAAATCTTCTTCGTGGAAGGGGACTCGGCAGGTGGTTCTGCCAAGCAAGCTCGCGATCGTGAGTTCCAAGCAGTAATGCCACTGCGCGGTAAGATCCTAAATACGTGGGAAGTATCAGCAGACCAAGTTCTTGCTTCACAAGAAGTGCACGATATATCTGTTGCTTTGGGCATTGACCCTGACAACGACGATTTATCCGGCCTGCGTTACGGTAAGATCTGTATCCTTGCCGATGCGGACTCGGATGGTCTTCACATCGCAACGCTTCTATGTGCGTTATTCACTCGTCACTTCAGTGCATTAGTTGAAGCGGGTCATATCTACGTAGCAATGCCACCGCTGTATCGTATTGACTGCGGTAAAGAGGTGTTCTACGCATTGGATGACGATGAAAAAGATGGCGTGCTTGAGCGTTTGTCTAAGAAGAAATCCAAAATCAACGTACAACGATTCAAAGGTCTGGGTGAGATGAACCCACTTCAGTTGCGTGAAACCACCATGGATCCAAACACTCGTCGCCTTGTTCAATTAACCATTGATGATAATGAAGCAACTCTTGAGATGATGGACATGCTGCTAGGTAAAAAACGCGCTGATGATCGCCGTACATGGCTACAGACTAACGGTGATATGGCCGAGGTATAATGGATGTCTAACGAAATTACATTTGATGGCGTTGAACAGTTGCCAATGCGCAAGTTCACCGAAGACGCCTATTTAAACTACTCAATGTACGTGATCATGGATCGTGCATTGCCTTATATTGGTGACGGCCTTAAGCCCGTTCAGCGCCGTATTATCTATGCGATGTCTGAGCTTGGCTTATCTGCCGCTTCGAAATATAAAAAATCAGCACGCACCGTTGGTGACGTACTAGGTAAGTATCACCCGCACGGTGACTCTGCTTGTTACGAAGCGATGGTTCTAATGGCGCAGCCGTTCTCTTACCGCTACCCATTGGTAGATGGTCAAGGTAACTGGGGGGCACCGGATGATCCGAAATCATTCGCTGCAATGCGTTATACCGAAGCGAAACTGTCTAAGTTTGCTGAAGTTCTGCTGGGTGAATTAGGCCAAGGCACGGTTGAATGGCAACCAAACTTTGATGGCACGATGAAAGAGCCACAAATGCTGCCAGCACGTCTACCTCATATCCTACTGAACGGTATTACGGGTATCGCGGTAGGTATGGCAACCGACATTCCACCACACAACGTGCGTGAGATTGCCGACGCAACTATTAAGTTGATCGATAGCCCTAAATCTGAGCTATCGGACATCATGGAAAGCGTGCAAGGTCCTGATTACCCAACAGAAGCAGAGATCATCTCTCCGAAGTCGGATATCGAAAAGATCTACAAGACAGGTCGCGGCAGCATCAAGATGCGCGCGGTTTGGCATAAAGAAGGCTCTGATATTGTTATCACAGCTCTGCCTCATCAAGTGTCAGGCGCTAAGCTGCTTGAGCAAATCGCTAACCAGATGCGCGCTAAGAAGCTACCAATGGTTGACGATCTGCGTGATGAGTCGGATCACGAGAACCCAACGCGTATCGTAGTGGTTCCTCGTTCGAATCGTATCGATTGTGATCAACTGATGAGTCACCTATTTGCTTCGACAGATCTTGAGAAGAACTTCCGTGTTAACTTGAACATGATTGGCTTAGACAATCGTCCTCAAGTTAAAGGTCTGGTACAAATTCTCAAAGAGTGGATTGAGTTCCGTCGCACAACCGTTCGCCGTCGTCTGCAATACCGTCTAGACAAAGTATTAGCTCGCTTACATATCTTGGAAGGCTTGTTGGTTGCTTACCTCAATATTGATGAAGTGATTGAAATCATTCGTACAGAAGACGAACCGTGTCCTGTGCTGATGAGCCGCTTCAATATTACCGAGACACAAGCGAACGCTATCTTAGACATTAAACTTCGTAACTTAGCTAAGTTAGAAGAATTTAAGATTCGTGCCGAGCAAGAAGAGCTTGAAGCAGAACGCGATAAGCTTGAAAAACTGCTGGGTTCTGAGCGTCGTCTAAACACCCTGATCAAGAAAGAAATTCAAGCGGATGCCGAGAAATATGGTGACGATCGTCGTTCTCCATTGGTTGAACGTGCAGAAGCGAAAGCGCTAACTGAGCGTGACCTTGTTCCTAGTGAACCAATCACGGTTGTGCTGTCTGAGAAAGGTTGGATTCGTCATGCGAAAGGGCATGAGGTTGACGCAGAGGGCTTGAACTACAAGTCTGGCGATAAATTCTTAGCGAGTGCTAAAGGTAAGAGTAACCAACAAGCGGTGTTCCTTGGCAGTGATGGCCGAAGCTATTCCCTTGAGTCTCACTCATTACCGTCGGCACGAAGCCAAGGTGAGCCGATTACAGGTCGCTTGAATGTCAGTCCTGGAACTTCTATCCGTCAAGTAGTGATGGGTGAGGATGAGCAGCTTTGGTTAGTCGGTTCCGATGCCGGATACGGTTTTGTTTGTAAGGGCAGTGATCTGCTGTCGAAGAACAAGAGCGGTAAAGCGTTAGTGAACTTGCCACAGTCTTCTGAAGTGATGATGCCAAGCCCGATTGCTGATTTGGACAGTAACCAGATTCTAGCGATTACGAACCAAGGGCGTATGTTGTTGTTCCCGATTAAAGACCTACCTCAACTGAGCAAAGGTAAGGGTAACAAGATCATCAACATCCCTTCTGCGAAAGCAAAAGAGCGTGAAGAGTTTGTATCGCACTTGATGGCCATCCCAGAGAATGCAACCCTGACTATCTACGCGGGTAAACGTAAGCTTGGTTTGAAACCATCGGATCTTGAAAACTTCCGTGGTGAACGTGGTCGTCGTGGTGGGTTACTGCCGAGAGGATTACAGCGAGTGACTCGTATCGATATCGATGAGCCAAGTGAATCATAGAGACGCTTGATAGCATCTTCGGATAAAAGAAAACCCAGCTTGAAAGCTGGGTTTTTTGTATCCGTATACTTTTGTATTCGTACTTTAGTGCTTTGAACAGCTAATCTGTAGAGCTTAACTTATAAGCGAGTATCTTCAGCTATGGTGACCTTAAGAGTCTTGTTCTCACCCTGGCGTAATATACCGACATCGATAACTGTGCCCGGACGTAAGTCGGTAACGATGTCCATTACACTCTGTCGTCCTTTCACTTGGGTGTTGTTGATGCTGACAATGATATCTTGTGCCTCAAAGCCTGCATCAGCTGCTGGACCATTCGGGTCTATGCCTAATACAACAATCCCACCGATGTTCTTATTGCCAAGCAAGCGTGACGTCACCGAGTTGATGTCTTGCCCGTCGATACCGATATAACCACGAATGACCCGGCCATCTGCGATGATCTTCTCCATGATTTTATTAGCTAGTGGGTAAGGGATAGCAAATGAGATCCCGTAGGTTTCCATATCCGTAGCTTGTTGGAAAGAAGCCGTATTGATGCCGACTAACTCACCTTGTGAGTTGACTAATGCACCACCAGAGTTACCTTCATTGATCGCTGCATCGGTTTGGATAAAGGCTTGATGTCCATCAGCACTGATCGAAGAGCGACCTGTTGCGGAGATGATGCCAAAGGTGGTCGTTTGACCTAGGTTATATGGGTTACCGATCGCTAGTACCACATCACCGACTTTGGCCTTGTAGCTTGGGTTTAATGGGATTACGGGTAGGTTGTCACCGCTGACTCTCAGTATCGCGATATCGGTGCGCTTGTCTGAGCCGACAAGTTGCGCGGCAGCGACTCGGCCATCTTGAAGTGCCACTACGATTTGGTCAGCCTGAGCAACTACGTGGAAGTTAGTAATGATATAGCCTTTTTCGCTGACAATGACTCCTGAACCCAAACCTTGAGTCAGCAGTTTGTTACGATTGCTTTCAGCGTATTTACGGCTATAAATATTGACCACAGCTGGCGCCGCGCGGCGTACAGCTTGATTAAATGAAATCTGAAGTGAACCGATGTTATCCACTTTAGGATTAGTAACGTCAGCAACAATAGCGGGCCTTAAGCTCGGAAATGCGAAAAGAATAAGAGTCGCTGAAACGAGTCCAAGGGAAATAGAACGAAATAGAAAGGACAGCATGTTTCCCTCTTCAACAAGTAAGGTGTGAAGCCTCCGTAGATGGATGACTGACTTGATTACTAGTGAAGCATAGCATTTTGATTCATCTAAAGAAAAGGGAGACTGAGTAAGTTTAAAGCAAACTTACTGAGCCTCCCTATTATTACGCTGACGTATGACTATCGAATAACGAGGTAGATAATCCTGTCACCGCGTTGGATATTTAGCGCCAATACGCCAGGCTGTTTCTCAATAATCTCTCTAAATTCAGCAAGGTTCTTAACGGTTTGGCGATTGACGCCAATAATGATGTCGTCTTTGAGAAGTTGATAAGCTTCGGCAGGTGATCCTTGAGCCACACTTGACACCTTTACGCCCGTTGCTGAGTCGCTGTCTGTTGTGTTGGTAAGCTCTGCACCAGCTAAGCCTTCATGCAGTTTCTCTGCTTGTGTCTTACTGTTGGTTGATTCACCAAGGGTGACGTCAAAGGTTTTACTCTTTCCATCGCGAACTACACCAAGCTCAATTTGCTTGCCCGCACCTAGTGTGGCCACTTTCGCTCTGAGTTCACTGAAGGTATCAATGCGTTTGCCATTAATAGAGACAATAATGTCTCCGGCTTTAAGTCCCGCTTTGTCTGCTGCGCTATCAGGTACAATTTGGCTAACAAAGGCGCCTTTACTTGATTCATAACCGAGTGCTTCTGCCAATTCAGAGGTCACTTCCCCACCTTGAACACCAAGCATGCCGCGTTTTACTTCACCGAAGTCGAGAATTTGATCTGTCAGATTTTTCATCATATTGGATGGGATCGCAAAGCCGATACCGACATTACCTCCGTTAGGGCCAAGAATGGCAGTGTTGATACCAATCAGTTCACCGTTGAGGTTCACTAGTGCGCCACCAGAGTTACCGCTGTTGATTGCGGCATCGGTTTGAATGAAGTTCTCAAAGTTCTCTAGGTTTAGGCCGCTACGACCGAGCGCAGAAACAATGCCTGATGTCACGGTTTGACCTAGTCCAAACGGGTTACCAATTGCGACACTAAAATCACCGACTCTTAACTTGTCCGAGTCTGCGACTTTTATCTGGGTAAGGTTCTTGGCTTTTTCGAGTTTAAGCAGTGCGATATCCGACATCTGGTCGCCACCGATAAGCTCGGCATCGTATTCTCGACCATCATGAAGTTTTACTTTGATATCGTCGGCGCCATTAATGACATGATAATTGGTGACGATATGACCTTTCTCAGCGTCAATGATGACACCCGATCCCAAACCTCGGAATGGACGCTCTCGTGTTTGTTCGGGGCCAAAAAAGAATTGAAATTGTTCAGGGATTTGCTGACGTTGTACCTGTTTGCCTTCTACGGCAATACTTACCACAGCGGGGGTCACTTGTTCAAGCATGGGCGCGAGGCTTGGTAATTGTTCGTTACCCACACTTAATGGCAGTGCGGCCGTTGCTTGAATGGGGGTGATGATTGAACTTAAGCTTAAAGTCAGTACTGATAAAGCAAGCAAAGGTTTTTTCATCATAAACTCCTCTCTAGTTAAGGTCTTACATCTCTCATATTTGGTATAAGTATGAGAAGTTTCAAGTGACCTGAGTGAAAGTTATGACTCAAAAACCTTTGTAAAGTTCACAGAAGTGTTAAATGTTTATGATGCTTTTGCTGTCACTACATCAGGAGCGTCAATGATCTCTTTCTTCTGTTCTGTAAATAAACCGGTTGCGCCATTCGCGTAATCTTTCGGTTGTTCCTCAAGCGTCGCTTCCTTAATTGAAGGCTTATCTTGTGGTTTATCCGAATGAGCTGCGGCTGTTTTCACAAACGGGTTATCTTGCTCTGGCAGGTTAGGAATCAGCTCTGAGCTCGTTTTTTCCATGTGTTGGTACAGCTTCGTGTAGTCCTTGCCTAAGGTGTCCAACATTTCTGCTGACTTCGCAAAGTGATCAGCCAGCTCTTGTCGCTGCTGTTCCAGGGCAAACTTTGCGCTATCCAATTCTTTCTGTACGTTCTTTTGTTTTTTGTATTCAGGTGTCATAAGACGAGAAATAGCGACACCTAAAATAACTCCGATTAGTAAACCGGCAACGGCATACATCCAAGGCATAACAGCTCCTTATTATTGTTTTTTAACATGTTTGTTACTGCTTAGTTACACGTGCTACGGCTCCATGGTACTATGAGAAAGCCGCAGTATAAAGAGAAATGCGTGTGCGCTAGTTAGCAGTTTAGTGCTGCATTATTCACCGCATTACTTAATCTATCGTACTGTCTGAGCCCATTTTTATTTGCTGTCTGAATATCGCTTTCATTGTGGAAATGTCGTCATGAATCCCATCAAAAAATACGAACAAGATATAAAAGAACATGGATTTCAAAGAGATCCAGCACAAGAGCAAGCAGTTAAATCTTTAGATGAACTCTTTCATCAATTCCAAGATTACATGAATACGCCCATTCCTCAACTGACTCGATTCCAGAAATTATTGGGTAAAAAGCCAGAACTGCCACAACCACCGAAAGGTCTCTATTTTTGGGGGGGTGTAGGGCGCGGTAAAACTTATCTAATGGATACGTTCTACGATGCCTTACCGACCACTAAAAAAATGCGTGTTCACTTTCACCGCTTTATGTATCGAGTGCATGATGAGTTGAAGGGGCTCGGTAATGTCAGTGATCCATTGCCTTTGGTCGCGGATAAATTAAAAGAAGAGGCGGATATTATCTGCTTCGATGAATTCTTTGTTTCTGATATCACGGATGCCATGATCCTAGGAACTTTGTTCCAAGAGTTATTCGCTCGTAACGTTATCTTGGTGGCAACGTCAAACATTCCGCCGGCAGATCTGTATCGCAATGGTTTGCAACGCGCGCGTTTCTTGCCTGCAATTAAGCTGATTCAAGATAACTGCCATATTCTTAATGTTGATAGCGGCATTGATTATCGCCTACGTACCTTAGAGCAGGCTGAAATTTATCATTACCCGTTGGATAGCCAAGCGAATATCAACCTTGAAAAGTATTACGCTCAGCTTGTTGGTGAAGATAAAGAGAAGCTTAAGCAGATCGAGGTTAACCACCGTCAACTGGATGTCGTTGAAGCGAGTGATGGCGTACTGCATGGTACTTTTGCTCAGCTTTGCCAGTCGGCTCGTAGCCAGAATGACTACATTGAGCTTTCTCGTGTCTACCATACCGTTCTGTTGGCTGATGTGTTGCAAATGGGCGCGACTTCAGATGACGCAGCGAGACGTTTTATCGCGTTGGTGGATGAGTTCTACGAGCGTAATGTGAAATTGATTATTTCAGCGGAAGTTGAGCTAGAAAAATTGTATACCCATGGGCAGCTAGAGTTTGAATTTAAACGTTGTCAGTCGCGTTTGATCGAAATGCAGAGCCATGAATATTTGGCAAAAGAACACTTAAGTTAGCTCTGATTATCTCGAATAAGAAATAGAATTAAAAAAATCGTGATTTTGTTCAAAAAGAGGTGATTTTTTCTTCGCTCTTCTCTATAATCCTGCGACCTACCGTTACTGCGGGCCTCTAGCGATGAGTAAAATCACGTTATGCCAAGAGTTTTCCAACACTCGAAGGGGTGATGAATGGTAACTCTTAGACAGTGGGAATACGCGAGTATTCCTTAAGTGTAAATTTTTTAAATAGGTAATTATTAGCATGAAAACTTTCGTTGCTAAACCAGAAACTGTAAAACGCGACTGGTATGTTGTAGACGCTGAAGGCAAAACTCTTGGCCGTCTAGCAAGTGAAATCGCTTCTCGCCTACGCGGCAAGCACAAAGCAGAATACACTCCTCACGTAGACACTGGTGATTACATCATCGTTGTTAACGCTGAGAAAGTTGCTGTAACTGGTAACAAAGCTAAGGGTAAGGTTTACTACCGTCACTCTGAGTTCCCAGGTGGTCTTAAAACTATCACTTTTGAAAAGCTAATTGCTAAGAAGCCAGAAATGGTTCTAGAACTAGCAGTTAAAGGTATGCTTCCACGTGGTCCTCTAGGCCGCGCGATGTACCGTAAGCTTAAAGTGTACGCTGGTACTGAGCACAACCATGTTGCTCAACAGCCACAAGTACTAGACATCTAAGGGGATTATGAAAATGGCAGAGAATCAATACTACGGCACTGGTCGTCGCAAAAGCTCAGCAGCTCGTGTTTTCATCAAACCAGGCTCTGGTGAGATCGTAATCAACAAGCGTAGCCTTGATGTTTACTTCGGTCGTCCAACTTCTCGTATGGTTGTTAAGCAACCTCTTGAGCTAGTTGAACTAACTGAGAAACTTGACCTTTACATCACTGTTTCTGGTGGTGGTATTTCTGGTCAAGCTGGCGCAATCCGCCACGGTATCACTCGCGCTCTTATGGAGTACGATGAAACTCTACGTCCTGCTCTACGTGCAGCTGGCTACGTTACTCGTGACGCTCGTTGCGTTGAACGTAAGAAAGTTGGTCTACGTAAAGCACGTCGTAAACCTCAATTCTCTAAGCGTTAATTTTTCTTTACGAAAAAGTACACGCTCCCAGTTTTATTACTGGAATTGTGGTTCAAAGCTCGGCTATATGCCGGGCTTTTTGTTTTTATACCCCCGCTAAACGCTTTCCCTCTCTCGTTTTATTTCCAAATTCTTATATTTTGAAAGCTTTTGTAACCCAATGTGCGCTTTGCCTCATGATTGTTACAAAAAGGTAGCTTTATCTTGTCAAAAAGTAGGGTTTTATTTATCATTTGCCGTCAATAAATAGAACTAAATACATATTTTGTTAGCCATGCTCTTTAATCGGAATGATTTCAATCCATAAGGAGCAAATGGGAGAATGTTTGGATGAGCAACGCGCCTTTAAATAACGGTCGCAGGCGTTTCTTAACCGCAACAACAGCCGTTGTTGGTGGTTTAGGAGCAGCTGCTGTAGCCGTGCCTTTTATTAAATCATGGAATCCGAGTGCCAAGGCGAAAGCTGCGGGCGCGCCGGTGGAAGTGGAAGTCAGTAAGTTGGAACCGGGACAAATGGTTCGTGTCGAGTGGCAAGGTAAACCTGTATGGGTTGTACGCCGTGCTGAATCGGTATTAGAAAACCTAAAGTCTATTGGTGGTCAACTTCGTGATCCTCAATCTGAAGCTGAACAACAACCTGAATACGCACAGAACGAATTCCGTTCAATTAAGCCGGAATTCTTCGTTGCTGTTGGTTTCTGTACGCACTTAGGTTGTTCTCCAACTTACCTGCCAGATTCTTTTGCAGAACAAGTTCAGGGTGTTAAGTCTGGTTTCTTCTGTCCGTGTCATGGTTCGAAATTTGATATGGCTGGTCGAGTATTCCAAGGCGTACCTGCACCGTTGAACCTTGTTGTGCCAAAGCATATGTATTTAAGCGACACCAAGATCCTTATCGGTATTGACGAGGGAGATGCATAATGCAAGGACTACTAGACTGGGTAGAAAAACGTATACCCGCGATGAATGCTTACAAAAAGCACTTATCTGAATACCCAATGCCTAAGAACTTTAACTTTTGGTACCTTTTCGGTTCTTTGGCAATGTTGGTGTTGGTTAACCAAATCCTTACAGGTATTTGGCTAACAATGAATTACGTACCGTCTGGCGACGGTGCATTTGCTTCTGTTGAATACATCATGCGTGATGTGGAATACGGCTGGCTACTACGTTACATGCACTCGACGGGTGCTTCGGCATTCTTCGTTGTTATCTACCTGCACATGTTCCGTGGTCTAATCTACGGTTCTTACCAAAAACCTCGTGAGCTACTTTGGATCTTCGGTATGTTGATCTTCTTAGTGCTTATGGCTGAGGCTTTCATGGGGTACTTACTACCATGGGGTCAAATGTCTTACTGGGGTGCTCAGGTAATCATTTCTCTGTTTGGTGCGATCCCTGTTATAGGTGATGACCTAACGCTTTGGATCCGTGGTGACTACATCATCTCTGGTGCAACGCTGAACCGTTTCTTCGCACTGCACGTTATCGCACTACCAATTGTTCTTCTGCTGCTTATCGTACTTCACGTACTGGCTCTGCACGAAGTGGGTTCGAACAACCCTGACGGCATCGAGACTAAGCTTCCGAAAGGCACCATGGGCGACGACTACAAAACTCAGTTCCCATTCCACAAGGATTACACTAAGAAATACGACATCATCGACTCTATTCCTTTCCACCCATACGGGACTGTGAAAGATATGGTAGGCGTTGCTGGTTTCCTATTCTTGTTCTGTTATGTGCTGTTCTTTAACCCAGAGATGGGTGGATACTTCCTTGAGCCGCCTAACTTTGAAGCTGCAAACCCACTGAAAACACCAGAGCACATTGCTCCAGTTTGGTACTTCACGCCGTTCTACGCTGTACTTCGTGCTGTTCCTGATAAGCTGCTAGGTGTAGTAGCAATGGGTGCATCTATTGTTGTGCTATTCCTACTGCCATGGTTCGACCGTTGTAAAGTGCGCTCTTACCGTTACCGTAGCAAACTGCATTTGATTAACATCATCCAATTCACAATAAGCTTTATTGCGCTTGGTGTACTTGGTGCGCTTCCAGCAACGCCAACATACACGCTACTAGCTCAAATCTTTAGCTTAGGTTACTTCATGTTCTTCGTTCTACTGTGGTTCTACAGTAAAAATGAAGCGACGAAACCATTACCAGAAAGGGTGACATTCAAATGAAAAAGTGGATTGTAATTTTATTTGCTATGTTGCCGTCATTGGCGATGGCAGCGGGTGCAAACGTACCATTAGACAAAGCAAACAACGACTTAACAGATAAAGCTTCATTGCAAAATGGCGCTAAGATGTTCATGAACTACTGTTTTGCTTGTCACTCAACGCAGTACCAGCGCTATGAACGTGTTGCGAATGATTTAGAGATCCCAGTTGATCTAATGAAGGAAAATCTGATTTTCGACCCTGAAGCGAAAATCGGTAGCTTGATGGTTAACGCGATGCCTTCAGAGCAAGCGGCAAGTTGGTTTGGTGCTCCGCCACCTGACCTAACTTTGGTTGCTCGTGTTCGTGGTGCCGATTGGCTATACACGTACCTTCGTACTTTCTATGAAGATCCATCACGTCCATTTGGTGTGAACAACATTGTTTTCCCAAGCGTTGGTATGCCGCACGTTCTTGAAGAGCTGCAAGGTATCCCGACACCAGTCTACGATACTCATATGGTAGATGGCGAAGAGGTAACAGTAGTTGTTGGTACTGAAACTGACGGTTCTGGTGAACTAAGTTCTGGTGAATACGACGAAGCGGTTCGTGACCTTGTTAACTTTTTGGTTTACTCAGGCGACCCAGTTCAACTTGAGCGTCACGCTATGGGTTGGTGGGTAATGGCGTTCTTAGTCATCTTCACTATCATCGTGATTTTGCTTAAGAAAGAGTATTGGCGTGATGTGCACTAATTGTGCTATAATACCGTGCTAATTCCCAAATTATGTTAATGTTCAATGGAGGCTTTAGGCCTCCATTGTTTTTATTTAAAGTGTACTGGAGGGCTCCATGGCTGTAGCTGCCAATAAACGTTCTGTAATGACTCTTTTCTCAAGTGCTTCTGATATGTATAGCCATCAGGTGCGCATCGTTCTTGCTGAAAAAGGCGTAAGTGTTGAAGTTGAGTTGGTTGATGAGAAAAATCTACCAGCAGAGCTTGTTGAACTGAACCCGTACAAATCAGTACCAACTCTTGTTGATCGTGAGCTTGCTCTATATGACTCAAAGATCATCATGGAATACCTAGATGAGCGTTTTCCTCATCCACCATTGATGCCTGTATACCCGGTTGCTCGTGGTAACAGCCGTCTAATGATGTACCGCATTGAGCGTAACTGGTATTCAGTTGCAGAGAAGATCGTTAAAGGCAACGCTGAAGAATCTGAAGCTGCTCGCGTTAAACTACGCAACGACCTACTGACTCTTGCTCCAATCTTCGCTGAGTATGAATACTTTATGAGCGAAGAGTTTAGCCTAATTGATTGCTACCTAGCTCCGCTACTATGGCGTTTACCTGAGCTTGGTATTGAACTGATTGGCCCTGGTTCTAAAGAACTTAAAGTTTACATGAACCGCGTATTTGAACGTGATTCATTCCTAGCTTCTCTAACTGAAGCTGAGCGCGAGATGCGACTCGTTCGCTAAGCGTTATGGATATTTCAAATATGACACCACGCCGTCCATACATGCTTCGTGCATTTTACGATTGGCTGGTTGATAACGAATTGACTCCCCACCTTGTTGTTGAAGCAACATTACCGGGTGTGCGAGTACCAGAAGAGTTTGTTCAAGATGGTCAGATCATTCTGAACATTGCGCCTCGTGCTGTTGGACAACTTGAACTGGGTAACGAAGCAGTGACGTTTAGTGCACGCTTTAGTGGTCGCCCACACTCTGTGATCGTGCCACTTTACGCAGTACAAGCGATTTACGCTCGTGAGAACGGTGCTGGCACCATGTTTGAACCTGAAGAGGCTTACATGGAAGCGTTTGAAGAAGGGATTGAAGAAACTCCTTTTGAAGAACCAGAAAAAGGCCCATCTTTGAGCGTAGCAACGGCAGATGTAGATGCTGAAGAGCCTGACTCAGACCCTGAGCCACCTCGTCCAGCAAAAGGTCGCCCAAGCCTTCGTGTTATCAAATAACGTTAGTTAAATAACGAACCCGAATAAAAAAAGCAGTGACTCGTCGCTGCTTTTTCTTTTTGTGCAATATGCTGCTTTCTACAAAGCTTCAGATAAAACGCTAATTAACGGCTGTCTCTTCTTCGCCATATTCAAATGCTCGGATCACCTGTTTCACACCAGAGACATTGCGAGCCACTTCGGTTGCGATATCCGCATGCTCGCGAGAAACCAGTCCAAGCAGGAAGACCTCTGAATCCTCAGTAATTACCTTCACTTTAATACCATTTAACTCAGCATTAGCTAATAGTGCAGATTTCACCTTAGTAGTAATCCAACTGTCGTTACTGATGGCACTGATCGACAATGGTTGTTTAACACGAACCTGATTGTGGATACTCTCTACACCAGCCACATCTTTAGCTTGGCTCTCAAAAGCACGACGTTCAGCATCTGTTGTTGCTTGGCCCATTAACACCACAGAGCCGCGGTAAGAACTTGCAGTGACACGCACGCTACCACGGTAAGGTTGTTTGTTGGTGATAGCCGCGACTTCAAATTCGATATTGTTGTCGTTCCAAATTTCTTTGGTGGTTCGAGTGTCCGTGACTAGGTTTGCAGTAGTTGCTGCACCAGCAATGAAAATGCCAGCACAACCAGATAGGGACAGTGTAAGTAGCGAAACACTAATCAGCTTAAACAGCCTCATAGAGGTTAATGATTTCATTGTGATGCTCCGTATATCACTCTTCGTGAGCTGGGAAGAGTACTTGATCGATTAGGTCACATAGGCAGTGCAGTGTCACCATGTGTACTTCATGAATGCGCGCGGTACGGTGTGAAGGGATACGAATCTCTACATCGTGTTCACCAAGTAAACCTGCCATTTCACCACCATCTTTACCCGTAAAGGCGATGATGGTCATGTCACGAGTTACTGCCGCTTCCATTGCCTTGATGATGTTCTTGCTGTTACCGCTGGTAGAGATAGCTAACAAGATATCGCCAGTTTGACCAAACGCGCGTACCTGCTTGGAGAAGATCTCTTCATAGTGATAATCGTTAGCGACTGCCGTTAGCGTAGTGTTGTCTGCCATTAGCGCCATTGCAGGAAGGCTAGGGCGCTCGGTTTCAAAGCGATTAAGTAGGCACGATACAAATTGCTGAGCATTCGACGCCGAACCACCATTACCACAACAAAGAATTTTGTTTCCATTAAGCAAGGTCGCAACCATGGCTTGAGCGGCATGCGTGATTGCGTCTGGCAGTGCTTCTGCAGCCGCAATTTGGATTTGAATACTTTCTGTAAAACTTTCTTTAATGCTGTCTAGCATGTTTATCCTTGGGTAATCGCGTTTTGAATCCAATTGATATTGTCATTCGGCCCTTCAATGGCAACGATATCAAATCTGAAATCTGTAGAGTGCACCGACAGGCCTTGCTGCATCAGCCAAACATTAGCTGTTTTGAGTAGCTTCTGTGACTTCTTGGCTGTCACCATTTCTGCGGCATGTCCGTAGCGGGTTTGCTTGCGGTATTTTACCTCGGCAAACACAATCGTGTTGTTATGGCGCATTATAAGATCAATCTCGCCACATTTTGCTATGAAGTTTTCTTGAATTAACGATAAACCGTGGTTAATCAGATAAGATTTTGCCACGGCCTCGTATTTATCACCCACCTGTTTGTGGGTGATAGTTGGTTTCGCTAAGAACGTTCGGCTAAAAAGCCCCATGCTCTGCCCAGCTGATTTCACGTTGAACAACACAGTTGTTGTCGATAGTGAGCACACCTGTCTCACCTGGAATGCTATAACCCTGAACAGCCTTCATCTGTGGAAGAGCATCCATTAGGTAGTAAGCATCCATCCCAAGTGCTTGCAGACGCTTTTGGCCATTTGAGTATGAGGGCCATAGGTCGTTTAGCTCTTTGTTAAGTTCGTTCTTGTTCTCAACCAATAGTGGGATATCGCTGTAGAACACACCTGTCAGGTCTTCATACTGCTTGTCACCGCTGTTGCTGCGTGAGTTTGAAAACAGTGCTGGTTGGTCAGCATCTGGGTTAATCGCCACTTCAATGAAAGGCTTGATCAGCGTGAGCTCTGAGTTCTTCGCCACAATGTAGACAGAGTCGATGTCACGACGGCTGCGTGGCTCAGTTTCTAGGTCAAGGTTAAGCAGACCATCCATTTGAGCGATGCGTTGTTGGCTCTCTTGTAAACCGAACACCTGATTCACATTACGCTGTAGTTGACGCTTGTCTGAGAAGAAGCTGATTGCTACATCGTTGCTGCTGTATTTTTTCCACTCTTCTTTAAACGCTTGTTCAACGCGATCACCTAAACGTCCTTTTGGAGCAAGGATAAGCGGGTACTTGTAGCCTTGAGCAAAAAGATGCTTCGCTGCTTGAGCGACTTCTTGTTCAGGCGATAGAGCGAGATAGCAAATATTGGTATCAGGTTCTAGTTGCGTTGGAATGTTCAGAGCTAAAGCTGGAATCGAGTTCTCGTGGTTTTTCTGTGCTTGCTGAAGCTTAGTGATGTTGCTCTTAATCAGCGGACCAACGATGAAATCAACGTTGTTCTCTTCCAGTGTCGCTTTAATCTCAGCGGCGCTTTGCACGTTGGTATCCATAACCGTCAGCGTTGCATCTTCTTCGCGCTCTTTATCATTCATCATTGCAAAGATAAAACCATCACGAACGAGCTGTGCTTGCTTACCGTACTTACCTGTTAGCGGTAGCAGCAGTGCTGTGCTGGTTGGCTTGCTGATCTCTAGTGCCAAGATGTCGGTGATCGCTTGAGGTGTATAAGTAGCAGCTGGGTGCTGAGGATTCTCGGCTAACCAATCCGACAGGGTTTCCTGCAGGTTTGGAAGATTCGAGTTCAGCGTCTTCATGTAGATAGCCAGTTGTAACCAGCCTGAAAGCACATCTTCTGTCGGAGATGTTTTCAGTTCTAGAATCTCGTATTGAGAGTAGCTATTCAGGTTTTGCCAAATACGGTCGGCAGTTTGCTGTTGAAGCTCTTCGTCAGCCTCTAGGTACTCTGAATAGAGCACTAACTCGCGGCTTGCCTCGAAATACTCACTCTTAATCTCTGAGATGTTCGCGCGTAGCTCGTGATAATCTTTCCACTGTTCGTTAGGCAGTTTCCACCAAGGCTGGAAGTTCAGTTGGCTATAAGCTTGCTCCGGCTGTGAGTTATTGATTAACAGCTGAGCGCGAGCCAATTGCCATTCCGCTTGTTGAACTTCAGTTAGCTCTTGTTTTGCTAGGCGTTTGATAAGCAATGTTGCTTGATCGGTTTTTCCAGCTTGCACAGAAGATTTAAGCGCCATGATTAACCAGTCGTTTTGTAGACTTCCTTTGCTACTATCCGCCTGCATCATGTAACTTTCAGTTGATTGCGCTGGATCTAGTGTAATATCAACGCTTGTTGGTGCTTGAGGGCCTGAAGAACAAGCCGCCAATGTAATTGCTAATGCAATTGGAGTTAGTAAGCGTGGTACACTGAGTCTCTTATGGTTCATCGTTGCCATGAGTTCTTTAAATTCCGTATAAATTTGTATCTATATTAATCGTTGAAGTGATGGTAAACAAATGACAGATAACAAAACCTTGCTCACAGAGAGCCCAACTCTCTACATTGTGCCAACCCCAATCGGAAATTTGGGAGATATCACTCAAAGAGCAATTGAAATTTTATCAAGTGTCGATGTTATTGCAGCCGAAGACACACGCCACACGGGTAAGCTGCTTGCTCACTTCAATATATCAACCAGAACGTTCGCTTTACATGATCATAATGAACAAACTAAAGCGCAAGTTCTAGTCGAAAGGTTATTAGAAGGTCAGTCTATCGCATTAGTCTCTGATGCGGGTACACCTTTAATCAGTGACCCAGGTTACCATCTTGTATCACAATGTCGTCAAGCGGGTGTGAGAGTTGTGCCACTTCCTGGTGCTTGTGCTGTGATTACGGCGTTGAGTGCGTCTGGTTTACCGTCTGATCGTTTCAGCTTTGAAGGCTTTTTACCGCCAAAGAGCAAAGGTCGTAAAGATAAGTTCTTAGAGATCGCAAAAGCAGAACGCACGTGTATCTTCTACGAATCACCGCACCGTATTTCAGATTCTCTACAAGACATGCTTGAGATCTTAGGTCCAGACCGCGAAGTTGTGTTGGCGCGTGAGTTGACTAAAACATTCGAAACCATTCAAGGATTGCCATTGGGTGAGCTTATTGAGTGGATTGAAGAAGATTCGAACCGTAAGCGCGGTGAGATGGTGTTATTGATTCATGGTCACCGTGAAGAAGCGAGCACTGAACTGCCAGACGAAGCGACTCGCACGCTGGGTATTCTAACCAAAGAGTTACCTCTTAAAAAAGCGGCGGTAATGACAGCTGAAATCTACAACCTGAAAAAGAACGCGTTATATAAGTGGGGCCTTGAGCACCTAGATGGTTAACGCTAAATAACTAACAGGTCGTTAAATAGCGAAGTAGTCACTCAGTAGATAAGTTACTAGAGCGCTATTTCAAAGCTTGTGAGGAATGAGGGCAAACCCTTCATTCCTCTTTTTTTGCCTAGATTGTGTGAAATTCATGCGTTTACTTAGCGGTTTACAGCATATTTGTGATCTCGCTAGACACTGCACTCTAATCTCTATACAATCCGTCCTCGGAGTTGAACGGGTAATCGCTGCTTTGCTGATGTCCTTCGGGAGACTGACGTTGAGGTCCTTCGGGAAACTGACGTTGAAGTCCTTCGGGAGACTGGCAGAGGGGAGGAACGTCCGGGCTCCATAGAGCAGGGTGCCAGATAACGTCTGGGGGGCGCGAGCCCACGACAAGTGCAGCAGAGAGAAGACCGCCGATGGCCTCATTTCTTCGGAAGGGGCACAGGTAAGGCTGAAAGGGTGCGGTAAGAGCGCACCGTGCGACTGGCAACAGTTCGTAGCAAGGTAAACTCCACCCGGAGCAAGATCAAATAGGCCCTCACATTGCGTTGCTCGCGTATGGGGGCGGGTAGATTGCTTGAGCCTGTGAGCGATTGCAGGCCTAGACGAATGGTTACCGCCGCGCAAGCGGAACAGAACCCGGCGTATGTGTCAACTCCACCTATCTAAAGAACCCATCATTACTTAACGGTAGTGATGGGTTTTTTGCTTTATATTGACGTAAATTATTTAGATTTCCTTAGAATCCTTCATCCTGATATGAGCTTGGGTCAAAAATTCCCAAAGCCTATACACAATATGGTGGAGATACAGCGCGAAATCAGTACACTAAAACGTTAACAGAACAAATTATTGCCGAACTATTGGCTCAATCCACTCACTGAGAAGACTATGACAGAAGCATTCAAACATATTTCAGTATTGCTTAACGAATCTATTGACGGACTTGCGATCAAACCTGACGGTACCTACATCGATGGTACTTTTGGCCGTGGTGGTCACAGCCGTACAATCCTGTCTAAACTGGGCGAGAATGGACGACTCTTTAGTATCGACCGCGATCCACAAGCGATTGCAGAAGCACAAAAGATTGATGACCCTCGCTTTACGATTATTCACGGCCCTTTCTCAGGTATGGCTGAATATGCAGAGCGTTATGACTTAGTCGGTCAAGTGGATGGTGTTTTACTGGATTTAGGTGTTTCTTCACCACAGTTAGATGATGCAGAACGTGGCTTTAGCTTCATGAAAGATGGCCCGTTGGACATGCGTATGGATCCTACAACGGGTATTCCTGTTTCTCAGTGGTTAGTTGAAGCGGATCTTGATGACATCACTTGGGTTATCCGCGAGTTCGGTGAAGACAAACACGCTCGTCGTATCGCGAAAGGCATCATTGCTTATCAAGAAAACGAAGAGAACGAACCGTTAACGCGTACTGGCCAGTTGGCTAAGCTTATCTCTGATGTGGCTCCAAAGAGCTTCAAAGAGAAAAAGCACCCAGCGACACGTGCTTTCCAAGCATTTCGCATTTACATCAACAGTGAACTTGAAGAGATCGATACGGCACTAAAAGGCGCGGCAAGCATTCTTGCTCCTGAAGGCCGTTTGTCTGTTATCAGCTTCCACTCACTTGAAGATCGCATGGTGAAACGCTTTATCCGTAAAGAGAGCCAAGGCCCTCAAGTTCCACACGGCTTACCTTTGACTGAAGAGCAGATCAAAGCGCTAGGCAGTGCTGATCTTAAGCCAGTAGGTAAAGCGATCAAACCATCGAAAGGCGAAGTGGATGAGAATACTCGTTCACGTAGCTCAGTATTACGAATCGCAGAAAAGCTATAGTCAATGAAGACCTCCAAACCAAACTTAGCCAAGATAATATTTTTTGATTTGATCTCCGTGGGCAAGGTCCCATTGGTGCTTCTTATCTGTATCTTTGCGAGTGCAATGGGGGTCGTTCTCACGACACATATGTCACGTCAGGCGATCACGCAAAAAGACATGGCATTAGTGGAGCGAGAACAGCTTGATGATGAGTGGCGAAATTTAATGCTTGAAGAGACGGCTCTGGCTGAACACAGTCGCGTTCAAGCATCGGCAAAACGAGAGCTAGACATGAAACGTCCAGACTCTGACAAAGAAGTTGTGATCACACTGAAATGACCGGTAAAAAGGAAAAAGCACCCGCGAAAACCGTTAATAAATCAACGAAAGAGCGTGTGAAGAGCGAAAAGGATTCGGATCCCATTCTGATTAAATGGCGTTTTAACGTTGTTATTGCTTTCGTGTTTCTTGCCTTTGCTGCACTCGTAGGTCGTGTGGCTTACATCCAAATCATTGAACCAGATAATTTAATTCGTCAGGGCGACCTTCGCTCGGTACGTGTTAAAGCTATTCCTTCCGCTCGCGGTATTATCTCTGACCGCAATGGCGAACCGCTTGCTGTGAGTGTTCCGGTAGAAGCGGTATGGGCCGATCCTAAGACCATTTTCGATAAAAATGGCATGGCTCAGATTGATCGTTGGTATGCGTTAGCCGATGTACTTGGCCTAGAACGTCAATCGATGATCGACAAGATCTCTAGCAACAAATCCCGCCGATTTATTTATCTGCAAAGACAAGTTAGCCCTGCGATGGCTAAGTACATTCGTGAGCTAAAGCTGGTGGGCGTTGGTCTTAAAGCTGAATCTCGACGTTACTACCCAGCTGGCGAAGTTAGTGCGCACCTTATTGGTGTGACCGGAATAGATGGTCACGGCCTAGAAGGCGTTGAGCGTAGCTATGATAAATGGCTAACGGGCGAGGCGGGTAAGCGAACCATCCGTAAAGATCGTTATGGTCGTGTTGTTGAAAACATTGCTCTAGAAGAGCGTGAAGAAGGCAAGCCTCTTGAGTTAACGATTGATCAACGACTTCAGGCGATTGCTTATCGTGCGATCAAGCAAGCTGTGGCGGATCACAAAGCAACTTCAGGCTCTGCTGTACTACTCGATGTGAAAACGGGTGCCGTGTTAGCCATGGTTAATGCCCCTTCTTATAATCCGAACAATCGTGCTGATTTACAAAGCTTTAAGATGCGTAACCGGGTTCTGACCGATGCAATGGAACCGGGTTCTACCGTGAAACCTTTTGTGGTTTTGGCAGCGCTAGAGACCGGCACTGCGGACCCAGATATCGTTATTGATACAGGTAATGGCATTATGCAGATCGGTGGTAGTCGCGTACGAGATTCTTCTAAAGTCGGTAAGGCTGACTTAGCGCTGATCCTCAAGAAGTCGAGTAACATCGGCGTAGCGAAATTGGCACTTAATATGCCACTTGAAGCCTTGCTTGGAATGTATAGTTCGGTTGGCCTCGGCGAGATGTCTGGGCTCAATTTAGTTGGTGAAACGAGCGGTATTTTCCCTAATCGCCGCCGCTGGTCAAAGTTTGAAATTGCGACCTTAGCGTTCGGTTATGGCTTGTCGGTTACGCCGATGCAGTTGGCGCATGCTTATGCAACGCTAGCCAACAAAGGCATGTATGAACCGATTCATATTATTAAAAGTAACGACCAAGATTTTTCTAAGCAAATCATCAAGCGCGAGAACGCTGAGCTGGTTTTGAATATGCTAGAAGGGGTGACTCAAAAAGGCGGTACGGCAACAAGAGCTGCGGTACCAGGTTACCGAGTTGCAGCCAAAACGGGTACATCTCGTAAGGCTGAAGCGGGCGGGTACAGTGATGAATACATTGCGATCACCGCAGGCTTTGCTCCAGTCAGTGACCCAAGAGTGGCGCTGGTTGTTGTGGTCAATGAGCCTCAAGGTGATCTTTACTATGGCGGTTCAGTCGCTGCCCCCGTTTTTTCTGAAATCATGAAGGGTGCACTGCAAATACTCAATGTCCCTGCTGATGAAAACAAATTTCAAGAATAGAGCCAATCAGGATTCAATATGAGTAATAGCCTCACGCTGTCATCTTTACTTTCTCCTTGGGGAGACTTCAGTTCTTCTGAGCTAGATGCGATTGCTGTTGAGCAATTGGAGTTGGATAGCCGTGCAATCAAGGACGGTGATATTTTTGTTGCCATTGTTGGGCATGCCGTTGATGGTCGTCGCTTTATCGAAAAAGCGATCGCTCAAGGTGCGAAAGCCATCATCGCACAGGCTGGTGATGACAAAGCTCATGGCTTGGTTGAGTGGTTAAATGCAGTTCCTGTTGTTTATGTAGCAGAGCTAAATTCAATTCTCTCTGAACTGGCTGGTCGAGTTTACTCTTCTCAAGCGACCAAACTGATTGGTGTTACTGGCACCAATGGCAAAACCACCATCACTCAATTGATTGCTCAATGGCTTGATCTCGTTGGTCAACGCTCTGCGGTAATGGGCACTACAGGTAATGGCTTCTTAGATAATCTAAAAACAGCGGCTAACACCACAGGCAGCGCGATTGAAATACAGCGCACGCTGAGTGAGTTGGCTGAAGAAAAAGCCGTTTATACCGCGATGGAAATCTCGTCTCATGGTTTGGTTCAAGGCCGAGTAAAAGCATTGGATTTTGAGGTTGGTGTATTCACAAACCTGAGTCGTGACCACTTGGATTATCACGGCACGATGGAAGAGTACGCACTGGCTAAGAAAAGCCTGTTTACTCAACACAAATGCAAGCATGCAGTCATTAATGTGGATGACGAAGTGGGTAAAGCTTGGATGTCAGACTTGTCCAATGCGATAGCGGTTTCATTGCTTCCGTTGTCTGGTTACCAACAGTCGGTGTGGGCCTCTGATGTCGCTTATGCGGAGACAGGCATCAAACTCAATTTTGATGGTAGCTGGGGGCAAGGTCAGCTTTCGGTTCCTTTAATTGGTCAGTTCAACGCATCAAATGTGTTGGTTGCTTTCGCGACTCTGCTTTCACTAGGCATCGACAAGCAAATCTTGGTCGACACTGCGCCTCAGCTTCAACCTGTGATTGGTCGTATGGAACTGTTCCAAGTACCAAACAAAGCAAAAGTCGTTGTCGATTACGCGCACACACCAGATGCTCTAGAAAAAGCATTGGCAGCACTGCGAGTTCACTGCTCTGGAAAGCTTTGGGCTATCTTCGGCTGTGGTGGCGACCGCGACACAGGTAAGCGCCCAATGATGGCGGTAACGGCTGAGCAGTTCGCCGACAAAATTATTATTTCAGATGACAACCCTCGCAGCGAAGATCCTGCTTTGATTGTTAAAGACATGCTTGCTGGCTTAAGCGAACCTGAATCTGCATTCGTCGAGCACGATCGCTATCAAGCGGTTAAGTTTGCTCTAGAACAGGCTGGTAGTAATGACATTATTCTTTTGGCTGGTAAAGGCCATGAGGATTACCAAGTATTGAAAGACGAAACGATCCATTACTCAGATCGCGAGTCTGCGCTGCAACTTTTAGGTATTTCATAATGATTGATGTATCACTTGAGCAGATTTGCTCAGCGGTGAGCGGTCAGTTGATTGAGGCTGGCAAGTCGAGCAATAGTGTTATTAATGCGGTTTCTACTGACACTCGCACCGTTGAAGAGGGGGCACTGTTTGTTGCTCTTGTTGGCGAACGTTTTGATGCGCATGACTTTTGTCATCAAGCGGTAGAGGCTAATGCGAGCGCGTTGTTAGTCGAACGAAAACTTGACCTAAATATTACTCAAGTTGTTGTTGAAGACACTAAACTTGCTTTAGGTCAGCTAAGTGCTTGGATTCACGAGCAATGTAACGTCCCAACTATGGCGATTACAGGCAGCTGCGGTAAGACGACCGTTAAAGAGATGGTCGCAAGTATTTTACAACAACGTGGCAAGGTGCTGTTTACAGCGGGTAACTTCAATAATGATATTGGTGTTCCGCTAACCTTGTTACGCAGTGAGCCAAGTGATGATTACGCGGTGATCGAATTAGGCGCCAATCACATCGGTGAAATTGCTTACACCACTCAGCTAGTGAAACCACAGGTTGCTTTGGTAAATAATGTGGCAGCGGCGCACCTAGAAGGATTTGGCTCAATTGATGGTGTGAAGCAAGCAAAAGGTGAAATTTTTCAGGGGCTTGCAGCTGGTGACACTGCTATTGTTAGTTTAGAGAGTAACGGTGGCGAATTTTGGAGTGAAGTTCTCGCAGATAAAGCGGTTCTGAGCTTTTCAGAAAGTGATGATACAGCGGATTACTTTGCCAAAAATATTCGTATCAACGAGCAAGGTGAAGCGTGCTTTGATATGCAGACACCAAAAGGTTCTGTGCCCGTTGAACTTGGCATTATCGGCCAGCACAATGTGGCAAACGCATTAGCGGCAGCAGCACTGAGCATTCAATTCGGTGCCACGCTTGCAGAAATTAAAAGCGGTTTAGCGAATCTTATCTCCGTTAAAGGCCGAGTTGAGGTTCAACAGTTAAGTCAGAATATCAAGCTGATAGATGACAGTTACAACGCCAGCGTACCGGCAATGAAGGCTGCAGCGAAATTGCTGTCGAGCTTCAAAGGTCAACGTTGGTTGATTTTAGGCAATATGGCTGAATTAGGCGATGAAAGCCTTGCACTTCACCGTCAAGTCGGTGAATATGCTGCCCCATTCGCTTTTGAGCATGTACTCACTTACGGTGATGATACCAAGGTGATTAGTGAGGTCTGTAATGGTACCCACTTTACTACGCATCAAGCGATGATCGCGCACATAGAGCAGCACTTGAGCTTGCCAGAAAACGCGCCACATACCATGTTGGTAAAAGGCGCCAATAGTGCAGGAATGAGTAAAATAGCCGCTGCTTTAAAGGAGAACTTTTCATGATAATTTGGCTTGCAGAGCTACTACAGCCACACTTTTCTTTTTTCCGTTTGTTCGAATACCTATCGTTTCGTGCAATCGCGAGCATTTTGACTGCTTTATGTCTGTCGCTGTGGATGGGACCTCGTTTAATTGAGCGTCTGCAAATGCTGCAAATTGGTCAAGTTGTTCGTAACGACGGCCCTGAGTCTCACTTTAGTAAGCGTGGTACACCAACCATGGGTGGTGTGATGATCCTTGCTGCGATCATTATTACAGTCTTGCTTTGGGCTGACTTATCAAACCCTTACGTTTGGGCAGTACTTGTAGTGCTTGGTGGATATGGCGCGGTTGGCTTTGTTGATGATTATCGTAAAGTTGTTCGCAAGAACACTGATGGTTTGATTGCTCGTTGGAAGTACTTCTGGCAGTCGGCGATTGCTTTGGTAGTGGCATTTGCTCTGTATGCTCATGGGCAAGATACTGCAGCAACACAATTGGTGGTTCCTTTCTTCAAAGATGTGATGCCACAACTTGGTTTACTGTACATTGTTCTAACTTACTTTGTTATTGTGGGTACCAGTAACGCGGTAAACCTAACAGACGGCCTAGATGGCTTGGCGATTATGCCAACGGTTATGGTTGCTGCTGGTTTTGCTGTTATCGCTTGGGCGACAGGTAACGTTAACTTCGCGGCATATCTACACATTCCATACATTCCATATACCTCTGAATTGGTTGTGGTATGTACTGCTATCGTGGGTGCTGGCCTTGGCTTCCTATGGTTCAACACTTACCCAGCACAAGTATTCATGGGCGATGTTGGCTCTCTAGCACTGGGTGGTGCGTTAGGTGTGATTGCGGTACTTGTTCGTCAAGAGTTGGTACTGGTTATTATGGGCGGTGTGTTTGTAATGGAGACCTTGTCAGTAATCCTGCAGGTGGGTTCTTACAAATTGCGTGGTCAACGTATTTTCCGTATGGCACCGATTCATCATCACTATGAACTTAAAGGCTGGCCTGAGCCGCGCGTAATCGTGCGCTTCTGGATCATCTCAATGGTATTAGTACTGGTTGGCCTAGCGACACTGAAAGTTCGTTAACCCTATGCGAGCCTCTGTCATAGAGGCTCTTTAAAACTATTAAGAGCATCTTGTTTAAATGGAACGTTGGCAAAATATTCAAAATGTAGTGGTTGTGGGGCTCGGTATTACCGGGCTCTCTGTCGTTAAACATCTCGTAAAATATCAACCTCACACTCATGTGAAGGTCATTGATACGCGAGAACTACCGCCGGGCAGAGAGTCTTTGCCTGAATCGGTAGAACTGCATTCTGGAAGCTGGAATAGCCAATGGTTAGCGGAAGCTGATTTGGTGATTGCTAACCCAGGTATCGCCTTAGCGACGCCTGAAATTCAAGATGTTATCCAAGCGGGTACTCCAGTTGTTGGCGATATTGAACTGTTTGGCTGGGCGGTGAATAAACCCGCCGTGGCGATCACTGGCTCAAATGGCAAGAGTACCGTGACGGATTTGACTGGTGTGCTTGCTAAAGCGGCAGGCCTTAACGTTGGTGTCGGTGGCAATATTGGTATTCCGGCTTTAGACCTTCTTGAGCTTGATGCAGATTTATATGTGCTCGAGCTATCAAGCTTCCAGTTAGAGACCACATCGAATCTGAACCTTGCAGCGGCAGCCTTTTTGAACCTGTCTGAAGATCACATGGATCGCTATCAAGGCATGGCTGACTACCGCGAGGCTAAGTTAAGAATCTTCAATAACGCGCAGTGTGCGATTGTAAACCGTGAAGACAAAGAAACTTACCCAGACCTGACAATGCCATTGGTGACATTTGGACTCGATGATCAAGAGTTTGGTGTTGCGACGATTGATGGTACGGAGTGGTTAGTCGATAACGGTAAACCTGTGCTTGCTACTCAAGACTTAACATTGGTTGGACGTCATAATGTGGCGAATGCGTTAGTCTCTTTAGCGTTATTGAAGCAAGTTGGTATCGATTACAGCAATAGCCTTGAAGCTTTGAAAGCTTACAATGGTTTGACTCATCGCTGCCAAGTGGTGGCTGACAAGCGCGAAATCAAATGGGTTAACGACTCAAAAGCAACCAACGTAGCGAGCACATTAGCGGCTCTGTCCGGTTTAGAGTACCAAGGTACTTTGTATCTCTTGGTTGGTGGCGTTGGTAAAGGTGCTGACTTTAGCGAGCTTAAACCTGTATTGGCGCAACTAGATCGTGTTCAGTTGTGTTGCTTCGGTGAAGATGCAGATCAATTTATGCCGTTGCATCCATCAGCACAAAAGTTCGAGACCATGCAGCAGATAATCGAATCTATCTCACCACAACTGGTGGCTGGAGATATGGTGATGCTGTCTCCTGCGTGCGCAAGCTTCGATCAATTTAATAATTTCATGGCGAGAGGTGATGCGTTCACTGACCTTGCTCATGAGTATGCCTAACGTGTTGAAGGACTAGCATTCAGTGCAAAGAGTGAAAGAGATCAATCAATCTATTTGGCAATGGCTTAACCGTGCCACACCAGAGGCGCTCTACGATCGTCAGTTGGTATGGATTGCTCTTGGACTGATGTTGACGGGCTTGGTAATGGTAACGTCGGCTTCGTTCCCAATCAGTGCTCGTTTAACCGATCAGCCGTTTCACTTTATGTTCCGTCATGCCATCTTCCTTGTGTTGGCGTTAGGTGTGTCCAGCGTCATATTACAGATCCCGATGCAACGCTGGTTTCAGTACAGTATGTACTTACTGGGCTTGTCCTTCTTCTTGCTGATCGTAGTATTAGCGGTCGGTAAGTCAGTTAACGGTGCATCGCGTTGGATCCCTCTCGGCTTATTTAACCTACAGCCAGCCGAAGTCGCCAAGCTATCACTGTTTATCTTTATGGCGGGCTACTTGGTTCGAAAACAAGACGAAGTAAGGAAAACCTTCTTCGGTGGTTTCGGTAAACCTATCATGGTATTTGGCGCCTTTGCTGTGTTGCTGCTCGGTCAACCCGATTTAGGTACCGTAGTCGTAATGCTGGTTACCCTGTTCGGCATGTTATTTATCGCCGGTGCCAAACTTTCACAGTTTATTGCCTTGATGGTGGCGGGCATTGCCGCTGTTGTCGGCTTGATTGTCATAGAACCCTATCGTGTTCGACGTGTGACCTCTTTCTGGGAACCTTGGAATGACCCGTTCGGCAGTGGCTACCAGTTAACCCAATCATTGATGGCCTTCGGTCGTGGTGATTGGATGGGGCAAGGGCTTGGCAACTCAATTCAAAAACTCGAATATCTACCGGAAGCACACACCGACTTTGTATTTGCTGTATTGGCCGAGGAACTTGGCTTCGTCGGTGTTACCTTAGTGCTGATGCTGATCTTTAGTTTGGTGTTTAAAGCCATTCTTATTGGCAAAAAAGCCTTCGATAACGACCAAGTGTTCAGTGGCTATTTGGCTTTCGGTATTGGTATTTGGTTTGCTTTTCAAACGCTTGTTAACGTAGGCGCTGCTTCAGGTATTGTTCCAACTAAAGGTCTAACCTTGCCGTTAATCAGTTATGGTGGTTCAAGTCTTATCGTGATGTCGGTGGCGGTTTCTATGCTGCTGCGTATCGATCACGAATGCCGGATACAACAAAAAGAACAAGCCGACAATCAAAACGAATTAGTAGAATAAGAATCTAACGTGATGAAACAAAACAAAAAACTTTTAGTGATGGCTGGTGGTACTGGCGGTCATGTTTTCCCAGGGCTAGCGGTGGCTAAAAAGCTTCAGCAGCAAGGTTGGGAAATTCGCTGGTTAGGAACCGCAGACAGAATGGAAGCGGATTTAGTGCCAAAGCATGGCATTGAGATCGACTTCATCAAAGTGAAAGGCCTGCGCGGTCAAGGCATTAGCAAGCTAATTAAAGCGCCGTTCCAGATTATCAATGCCATACTTCAAGCAAGGCAGCACATCAAAGCATGGCAGCCAGATGTGGTGCTTGGCATGGGCGGCTACGTAAGTGGTCCCGGCGGTATCGCGGCATGGTTGTCTGGTATTCCAGTGGTACTGCATGAGCAAAATGCAGTGGCAGGTTTAACTAACCAATGGCTGTCTAAAATTGCTAAAAAGGTATTCCAAGCTTTCCCTGGTGCGTTTCCTACTGCGGAAGTGGTAGGTAATCCTGTACGTGAAGATGTGGTTGCCTTAGCTGAACCAGAGCAACGCATGGCGGAGCGTGATGGCGATATTCGCATCTTGGTGATGGGCGGTAGCCAAGGCGCTAAGATCCTAAATGATACCTTGCCAGTGACGATGGCGCAGCTTGGCGAAGGCTTCACAGTGATGCACCAAGCGGGCAAGAACAACCAACAACAAGTTATTGAGCAATACAAATCACATTCTGTAGATAATGTTCAAGTGACTGAATTTATTGATGATGTGGCGCAAGCTTATGAGTGGGCAGATCTATTAGTGTGTCGCTCAGGTGCATTAACCGTATCAGAAGTCTCTGCGGCGGGTGTGGGTTCTATCTTCGTTCCGTTTATGCACAAAGACAGACAACAAGCGCTGAACGCCGATCACTTAGTTGAGTGTGGCGCAGCGTTAATGATTGAACAGCCTCAACTGACGGCTGATAAGCTAGCGAATACGATCGCCGGGCTTGATAGAAATGAATTAAAAATGATGGCAGCAAAAGCTCGTCAAGCAGCCAAGCTTGATGCTGATGTGACCGTCGCTGAAGCGATTAAAGCTTTAGCAAAATAATGAGATTGAATTGATGACGATTGAACATACCCAAGACTTAGCGCAAATCCGTGCAATGGTGCCAGAGATGCGCCGTGTTAAATCTATCCACTTCATTGGTATTGGTGGTGCAGGCATGAGCGGGATTGCTGAAGTCCTGCTAAATGAAGGCTACCAAATCACAGGTTCTGATATTGCTCAAAACCCAGTGACTGATCGTTTAGTTAGCAAGGGCGCGACCGTTTACATTGGTCACCAAGCAAGTAACGTTGCCGATGCAAGTGTGGTGGTGGTATCAACCGCTATCAACGAAGAAAACCCAGAGATTATTGCAGCTCGTGAAGCGCGCACACCTATCGTTCGTCGTGCGGAAATGCTGGCTGAGCTGATGCGTTTTCGTCATGGCATTGCTGTGGCAGGTACGCACGGTAAAACAACAACAACGGCTTTGGTTACACAGATTTATTCTGAAGCAGGCTTAGATCCGACCTTCGTTAACGGTGGTTTGGTGAAAAGTGCGGGTACTAATGCTCGTCTAGGTTCAAGCCGTATCCTTATTGCTGAAGCTGACGAAAGTGATGCGTCATTCTTACATCTGCAACCAATGGTTAGTATCGTAACTAACATTGAAGCGGATCATATGGATACTTACGGTGGCGACTTTGAAACGCTAAAGCAGACGTTTATCGATTTCCTGCACAACCTACCATTCTACGGTCAGGCTGTGATGTGTGTAGATGATCCTGTTGTACGTGAGCTGATCCCTCAGGTAAGCCGCCAAGTGATTACTTACGGCTTCTCTGAAGACGCAGATATCCGTATTGAAAACTACGTACAAGAAGGCCAACAAGGCAAGTTTACGGTTGTACGTGAAGGCAAAGCGAACCTAGATATCACGTTGAACATCCCAGGTCGCCACAACGCACTGAATGCATCAGCGGCGATTGCGGTTGCGACTGAAGATGACATCAGCGATGAAGCGATTCTAAAAGCGATGGCGGGAACCGAAGGTACTGGTCGCCGTTTCGATCACCTTGGTGAGTACGAAACGGGTAAAGGCGTGGCGATGTTGGTCGATGATTACGGTCATCACCCAACGGAAGTGGATGTGACGATTCAAGCTGCTCGCAGTGGCTGGACTGACAAACGTCTCGTGATGATCTTCCAACCACACCGCTACAGCCGAACACGTGATTTATATGATGATTTTGCGAACGTTCTTGAACAAGTTGATGTCTTAATCTTATTAGATGTGTATTCAGCAGGTGAGAAACCGATTGCAGGGGCTGACGGACGTTCACTAAGTCGAACTATTCGTGGGCGTGGTAAGATTGATCCAATCTTTGTTGCTGATATCAACACACTGCCATCGGCTCTAGCGAACGTAATTCAAGGCGGCGACCTTGTTTTAACACAGGGTGCAGGTGATGTTGGTCGTGTAGCTAAGCAACTTGAATCGCTACAATTAGACATTAATAAAATGCATAACGCGTAACAGAATAGCGTCTACATACTGTGGTCGATCGCTCACTTCTTGCGATTGACCTAAAATTGACCAAAAATCTTATTATCAACGTTTGATAGTTTGATTTTGCTCAGTATAATTCATAGGTTAAAGTAAGTGCTTTTACCTCTATTACGAAGATAGGGAATAGAATTGCGAACCAACGACAGGGAATGCGGGCTTTGGTAGAAAGTACTTTTAGCGAAAACCGCCACCTATTCAGTTTACCGTCGCTCAAGAAACACGCCTTAGGCGGGTCTTTTTTTGTCATGGTATTGCTATTCATTGGGTTTCTTTTCTATACCACACTGACTTGGATGTGGGACGATCAGCGATTGCCTCTCTCCAAAATAGTACTTCAAGGCGACTTAACTTACGTAACCGCTGGTGATGTTCAACATGCCTTTGGCGAGCTTGAACACATTGGAACATTTATGTCGCAAGACATCGGCGTGTTGCAAGACAGTTTAGAAGCGTTACCTTGGGTATCTGTTGTCTCTATTCGTAAGCAGTGGCCAGACACAATAAAAGTATTTTTGACTGAGTACCATGCGGCAGCAATCTGGAACGGCAACATGCTGCTGAATGACGATGGTCAGGTGTTCAATGGTGATATCGGCCTATTAAAGGGCGATAGAGTTAAGCTTTACGGCCCAGACGGCACCAGCCAAGAAGTGATAGAAAAGTGGCGACACATAACTCCTTTGATTAACAGTCTAGGGTTAACCGTTACCTCGCTCGTTCTCAATGAGCGTCGCGCTTGGCAAATAATCCTAGATAACGGTATCCGTTTAGAACTAGGTAAAGATTCTTTAGATGAGCGTGTTGAACGCTTCATTTCGCTTTACAACGAGTTAGGTAGTAAGGCGAATCAAGTGAGCTACATCGACCTCAGGTATGATACGGGAGCCGCTGTAGGCTGGTTTCCAGAGCAAGAGTTAGAAGAGAGCACAGATGACTAAGACCGCAGATGACAACATAATCGTTGGTCTTGATATAGGCACTGCGACCATATCAGCTCTGGTTGGTGAAATATTGCCTGATGGTCAAATCAATATCATTGGTTCTGGGCAAAGCCCATCCAGAGGTATGGATAAAGGTGGTGTAAACGACCTAGAGTCGGTAGTTAAGTCGGTTCAGCGAGCTATTGATCAAGCAGAGCTGATGGCGGAATGCCAAATCAGCAACGTGTTTATCTCGCTATCGGGCAAACATATCGCAAGCCGAATTGAAAAAGGCATGGGCACAATCTCTGATGAAGAGGTGTCTCAAGACGATATGGATCGAGCGATCCATACCGCGAAATCAATTAAAATAGGTGATGAGCAGAGAATTCTGCACGTGATCCCACAAGAATTTACCATTGATTATCAAGAAGGGATTAAGAACCCACTTGGTTTATCTGGTGTTCGAATGGAAGTCAGCGTTCACCTAATTTCTTGCCATAGCGACATGGCGAGAAACATTATTAAAGCTGTTGAACGATGTGGTCTCACAGTAGAACACATCGTGTTTTCAGGACTTGCCTCAAGTAATGCGGTAATTACTGAAGACGAGAGAGAGCTTGGAGTATGTGTGGTGGATATCGGCGCGGGTACGATGGATATTTCCATTTGGACTGGCGGCGCACTGCGACACACAGAAGTCTTTTCCTACGCAGGAAATGCAGTAACCAGTGATATTGCCTTCGCTTTCGGCACGCCAGTGAGCGATGCTGAAGAGATAAAAGTAAACCATGGTTGCGCTCTGAGTGAACTCGTAAGCAAGGATGACTCTGTTAACGTCCCAAGTGTTGGTGGTCGCCCATCGAGAAGTTTGCAACGACAAACTTTGTCGGAAGTGATTGAACCACGTTACACTGAACTTATGGGTCTCGTTAACCAAACTATTGATACGGTTCAATTACAGCTACGAGATGAAGGTATTAAACACCACCTTGCAGCTGGCGTCGTTCTCACTGGTGGAGCGGCACAAATTGACGGATTGGTAGAGTGTGCGGAACGTGTTTTCCGCAATCAAGTTCGAGTTGGTAAGCCATTAGAAGTTAGTGGCTTAACTGACTATGTTAAAGAGCCGTATCATTCTACGGCGGTTGGTTTACTTCATTACGCAAGAGATTGTCAGATCAGTGATGAAGGTGATTACAGCGAACCTAAGCGTTCAGCACCTTCTATGTCTGGTTTGTTTGGCAAATTGCGTAATTGGATACAAAAAGAGTTTTAACCTGAGTTGCAGGAAAAAACGGAGATAACACATGTTTGAACCGATGATGGAAATGTCTGACGATGCAGTAATTAAAGTCGTTGGAGTTGGTGGCGGTGGCGGTAACGCTGTTGAGCACATGGTACGTGAATCAATCGAAGGCGTAGAATTCATCAGTGTTAACACTGATGCTCAAGCACTTCGTAAAACAAGCGTGAGCAGCGTGATCCAAATTGGTGGTGATATCACTAAAGGTTTGGGCGCTGGTGCAAACCCACAAGTAGGCCGTGATGCAGCTCTCGAAGATCGAGAAAGAATTAAAGAAGTTCTAACTGGCGCCGATATGGTATTTATCGCAGCTGGTATGGGCGGTGGTACTGGTACAGGTGCTGCTCCAGTTATTGCTGAAGTTGCGAAAGAGTTGGGTGTGCTAACGGTTGCTGTTGTAACTAAGCCATTCAGCTTTGAAGGCAAAAAGCGTTTAGCGTTTGCTGAGCAAGGTATCGAAGAGCTTTCTAAGCATGTGGATTCTTTAATTACGATTCCAAATGAAAAGCTACTTAAAGTACTTGGCCGTGGCGTAACACTGCTTGAAGCTTTCGCAAGTGCAAATGATGTACTTAAAAACGCTGTACAAGGTATCGCTGAGCTAATTACTCGCCCTGGTATGATTAACGTCGATTTCGCGGATGTTCGCACCGTAATGTCTGAGATGGGTCATGCAATGATGGGTAGCGGTATCGCAAAAGGTGAAGACCGTGCTGAAGAAGCTGCTGAAACGGCAATTTCTAGCCCACTACTAGAAGACATCGACCTAGCTGGTGCACGTGGCGTTCTTGTGAACATCACAGCAGGCCTAGATATGCGTCTAGATGAATTCGAAACAGTAGGTAACACAGTTAAGGCATTCGCATCTGATAACGCAACAGTTGTGATTGGTACTTCTCTAGACCCTGATATGACGGATGAAATCCGCGTAACTGTTGTTGCAACAGGTATCGGTACAGAGAAAAAACCAGACATTACTTTAGTTGCTGGTGGTAAAGCTAAGGTTGCACCAACTCCTCAACCACAGATAGCGGCTCAAACTGCACCAAAAGTGGAAGAGAAAGTGGCACAGCCATTGCAAGAAAAAACTGAGGTTAAACCTCAAGTTAAGCCACAGCCAACAACGTCACCTGTTTCTTCAGGTACAGGCGCTAGCCAAAGTGCTGCACCTAAAGCTGAGAAAGAGAGTGGATATTTAGATATTCCAGCATTCTTACGACGTCAGGCTGATTAACAAACACCCAAAATTTGACTATAGTCGAATTAATGGTAAAATTCGCGGTCGGTAAATACTGACCGTGATTTGTAGCACTGATAACGAGGCAAGCAGATGATCAGACAACGTACTCTGAAAGAAATTGTGAAAACAACTGGTGTGGGTCTCCACTCTGGTCGTAAAGTCACACTTACTCTTCGCCCGGCAGCTGCAAATACAGGCATTGTTTATCGTCGTACAGATGTAAATCCACCTGTAGATTTCCCAGCTGATCCAGCATCAGTTCGTGACACTATGTTATGTACTGCTCTTGTTAATGACGAAGGCGTACGTATCTCTACAGTGGAACACCTTAACGCAGCTCTAGCGGGCATGGGCATCGACAACATTATTGTTGAAGTAGATGCACCAGAGATCCCAATTATGGATGGTAGCGCAAGCCCATTCGTATACTTGCTACAGCAAGCGGGTGTGGAAACACTGAATGCAGCGAAGCGTTTTATTCGTATCAAAAAGCCTATCCGTTTTGAAGATGGCGATAAGTGGGCAGAGTTTGTTCCATTTAACGGCTTCCGTATGGACTTTGAGATCGACTTTAACCACCCAGCAATTGAATCAGATGAGCAACGTTTGTTGTTTGATTTCTCTTCACAAGGCTTTGTGAAAGAAATCTCTCGCGCTCGTACTTTCGGCTTCATGCGCGATATTGAGTACCTACAATCTCAAAACCTAGTACTTGGCGGTAGCTTCGATAACGCTATCGTTCTAGACGAATACCGAATTCTTAATGAAGAAGGTCTGCGTTTTGACAATGAGTTCGTAACTCACAAAGTACTGGATGCGATTGGTGACCTTTACATGTGTGGACACGCTATTATTGGTGAGTTCCGTGCATACAAATCAGGTCACGGCCTAAACAACCAACTACTACGTGCAGTACTTGCTGACGCAGAAGCTTGGGAATGGGCAACATTCGAAGAAGAAGTAGGCTCTCCTGTTGCATTTGCTGAACCAGGAATGGTTCTAGCGTAATTGTTGTTTACAACAATATAAGATTTCGAAAACCAGGTCATTGACCTGGTTTTTTTGTATCTATTTTCCAGATACAGTGTCGTCAACATCCGAAAGTTGACTACCAATGGGCTACAGTCTGGCTAATCCGTCAGCAATTAGAAAGAAAAGTTCCAAGCACATCAAACAAATGGGGTTATAAATGGTCGTTGGTGTGAAAATTACTTACACTAAAGGGCATTAATTTTAACTCAAGCCTTGAAAACTCTACTCTCAAGTACAATATCAAAGATACTAGATTTATCTCAGTATCCTTGGTTAGTAACTGAAGACTAGTTCATAGCTAGTAGAGACTGACGGCATTTAAAATAGATCGCGGACGATCTGAGAACGAAGAGATTCCAAGCACATGATTACTAAGCTGCTGACAAAGGTAATTGGCAGTCGCAATGACAGAACACTGCGCCGCCTTAGAAAAATTGTAAAAGAAATTAATAACTACGAACCAACGTTTGAAGCACTTTCAGACGAAGAGCTAAAAGCAAAAACGGTTGAGTTTCGTGAGCGCTTAGATAAAGGTGAATCGCTAGACCAACTTCTACCGGAAGCATTTGCTACGGTACGTGAAGCGTCTAAGCGTGTTTACGGCATGCGTCACTTTGACGTGCAAATGATTGGTGGCATGGTTCTAAATGCTGGCCAAATTGCAGAAATGCGTACTGGTGAAGGTAAGACTCTTACAGCAACCTTACCAGCTTATCTTAACGCCCTACCTAGCAAAGGTGTTCACGTAGTAACGGTGAACGACTACCTAGCGAAGCGTGATGCGGAAACAAACCGCCCATTATTTGAATTCCTTGGTATGACGGTTGGCGTGAACGTGCCAAACATGGCTCCGCCAGAGAAAAAAGAAGCGTACCAAGCTGACATCCTATACGGAACAAACAACGAGTTTGGTTTCGATTACCTACGTGACAACATGGCTTTCCGTGCTGAAGATCGTGTCCAACGCGAACGCTTCTTCGCTGTTGTCGATGAAGTTGACTCAATCTTAATTGATGAAGCTCGTACTCCACTTATTATCTCTGGCCCTGCTGAAGATAGCTCAGATCTTTACACGCGTATTAACACGTTAATTCCTAACCTTGAGCGCCAAGATAAAGAAGATTCTGAAGAGTACCGTGGTGAAGGTCACTACACCATGGACGAGAAATCGAAGCAGGTTCACCTGACTGAAAACGGTCAAGAATTTGTAGAAGAACTGATGGTGAAAAACGGTCTGATGGAAGAGGGCGACACGCTTTACTCTCCAACAAACATCAGCCTATTGCACCATGTTAATGCAGCGCTTCGTGCACACGTATTGTTTGAGAAGAACGTAGACTACATCGTTACTGAAGATGGCGAAGTGGTTATCGTTGATGAACATACCGGTCGTACAATGCCAGGTCGTCGTTGGTCTGAAGGTTTACACCAAGCTGTTGAAGCGAAAGAAGGTGTGAAGATTCAGAATGAAAACCAGACGCTAGCATCGATTACTTTCCAAAACTTCTTCCGTCTATACGAAAAACTGTCAGGTATGACAGGTACAGCCGACACAGAAGCTTTCGAATTCCAGTCTATCTACGGCCTAGAAACTGTGGTTATCCCAACCAACAAGCCTATGGTTCGTAACGATATGCCAGATGTGGTTTATCGTACTGAAGAAGACAAGTTCAATGCGATCATTGAAGACATTAAAGACCGTGTAGCTGCAGGTCAGCCATCACTGGTTGGTACAGTTTCTATCGAGAAGTCTGAGCTACTGTCTAACGCACTGAAAAAAGCAAAAATTAAGCACAACGTTCTAAACGCCAAGTTCCACGAAATGGAAGCTGAGATCGTTGCACAAGCAGGTACGCCAAGCGCGGTAACTATCGCAACTAACATGGCCGGTCGTGGTACCGATATCGTGTTAGGTGGCAGCTGGCAGGCACAAGTTGAAAAGCTGGATAACCCAACTCAAGAGCAGATCGATAAGATCAAAGCTGACTGGAGAGTAATCCACGATAAAGTACTTGAGTCAGGTGGTCTGCACATCATTGGTACTGAGCGTCATGAATCTCGCCGTATCGATAACCAGCTACGTGGTCGTTCTGGTCGTCAAGGTGATGCAGGTTCTTCTCGTTTCTATCTTTCAATGGAAGACTCACTGCTACGTATCTTCACATCGGATCGTATGGCAGGTCTTATCCAAAGTGGTATGGACGAAGGCGAAGCGATCGAATCTAAGATGCTTTCTCGCTCAATTGAAAAAGCACAACGTAAAGTTGAAGGTCGTAACTTCGATATTCGTAAGCAGCTTCTTGAGTACGATGATGTAGCCAATGACCAACGTAAAGTGGTTTATGAGCTTCGTGACGAACTAATGAGTTCTGACGACATCAGCGAAATGATTGAACACAACCGTGAAGACGTGTTTACTTCGGTTATCGATGAGTACATTGCTCCTCAATCGCTTGAAGATATGTGGGATATCGCAGGTCTGCAAGATCGCCTGAAGAACGACTTCGATCTAGAGTTCGATATTCAAGGTTGGTTAGACGAAGACGACAAGCTTTACGAAGAAGCACTGCGTGAACGTATCCTAGGTATGGCGGTTGATTCGTACAAACAGAAAGAAGAAGTGGTTGGTGCTCAAGTACTACGTAACTTCGAGAAATCTGTAATGCTGCAAACGCTAGATGGCCTTTGGAAAGAACACTTGGCTGCGATGGATCACCTTCGTCAAGGTATCCACCTGCGTGGTTACGCTCAGAAGAACCCGAAACAAGAGTACAAGCGCGAGTCGTTTGAACTGTTTGAAGGTCTACTAGAAGTTCTGAAATCAGATGTTATTACCATCCTTTCTAAAGTTCGCGTTCAGCAACAAGAAGAAGTAGAAAAGATGGAAGCTCAACGTCAAGCTCAAGCTGAAGAAGCGGCGCGTCGTGCACAAGCACAACATGCAACTGCTGAAAACCAGTTAGGTGACGATGAAGCTGAACCAGCATCTCCACAAACGGTAGTACGTGATGAGCGTAAAGTGGGTCGTAACGAGCCATGTCCATGTGGAAGTGGCAAGAAGTACAAGCAGTGTCACGGTAAAATCGCGTAAGTTTAGTGAATCGTTGTTGTAGCGCATGATAGCTGCGTTGGTGGTACTCACTTACAGTCGTAAGCTCTGTGCCACCGCCTTGCTCTCAAGTACTACAACTTAGCTTCATAAAACTGATAAATAGAATATAAAGAGTCGCTTAGGCGGCTCTTTTTGTATGTAAATTTCATGGCTTACTTTGTTATACAAGGAAGTCGTCATTCCCTATAGCGAGGAACTAGCGTAATAGGGAATCTCGTTTAGTTAGACTCACGTTGTTTTAGATCCCCAACTCAGTCGTTCCTCCTTCTTGAGGATGACGCATTCAGGGACTATGTGAGTTAAGCGTCTTATTAAGGAACACCAACACATGAAAAGAATCCATATTGTAGCGGGCATTATCTTTAACCAAGATAAGTCACAAGTATTTATCACTAAGCGCCCAGACGACAAACACAAGGGCGGTTTTTGGGAGTTCCCTGGTGGCAAGGTAGAAGCGGGCGAAACCATTGAACAAGCAATGACTCGTGAGTTGGATGAAGAGATCGGCATTAAAGTGACTGAGCAGTCTTTGTTTGAGCACCTTGAGTTTGATTACACGGACAAGTCACTTAAGTTTGACTTCATCCTTGTGACCGACTTTGAACAGCAACCTTATGGCAAAGAAGGTCAGCAAGGTGAATGGGTAAGTCTTGAATCATTGAATCAATACGCCTTCCCTGAAGCAAATGTGCCAATTTTAGAGCGAGTGGTAAAAGAGTTTTCGTAATTGCTAGCCTGAGTTTGAGATTGTTGTTAGTTTAAAGAGATTAATCGAATGAACGTTGCTGCAAGAGAGAAGTGGCAACGGTAACCAAAACAATGGAGATATTCGCAGTGGTAAGAATTGCAATTGCAGGAGCAGCGGGCCGTATGGGTCGCAACTTGGTGAAAGCCGCTCATCATAATTCAGAAGCAAGTGTTGGTGCTGGCTCAGAGCGTCCAGAGTCATCTTTGGTCGGTGTTGATGTTGGCGAGTTATGTGGTGAAGGTCGTTTTGATGTCGCGTTAGTGGATGACTTGTCTAAAGCCATCGAAGAGTTTGATGTGATTGTCGATTTTACTGCCCCTGTTAGCACATTAGCGAATATTGAACTTTGTAAACGTCACGGTAAAAAGCTAATCATCGGTACGACGGGTTTCTCTGAAGAAGAGAAACAGGTGATTGATGCGGCTTCAAAAGAGATGCCTATTGTAATGGCACCTAACTACAGTGTCGGTGTGAACCTTGTATTTAAGTTGCTAGAAAAGGCCGCTAAAGTCATGGGCGATTACTGCGATGTTGAGATCGTTGAGGCTCACCACCGTCATAAAGTCGATGCACCTTCTGGTACTGCGATTGGTATGGGCGAAGCGATTGCTGGTGCGATGGGCAATGAGCTCAACGATGTAGCTGTATGGTCACGTGAAGGTATTACTGGTGAGCGTACGAAAGATGAGATCGGTTTCGCTACGATTCGTGCCGGTGACATTATTGGTGAACACACCGCTATGTTTGCTGATATCGGTGAGCGAGTCGAAATTACTCATAAAGCCACAGACCGAATGACTTTCGCTAATGGCGCAATCAAGGCTGCAGTCTGGTTAAATGATAAACCAGCCGGCTTTTATACCATGACTGATGTCCTAGGTTTGAATGACCTATAAATAGATATTTATGCGCTGGCAATTGCCGGCGCTTTCTTTATTTGGTACATTTTTCCTCGTAATATCCCTTTTACAAACCTCCCTCTAGTTTCTTCTGATCGTCGATTTTCCTTATTTAACTTTGTTTTTTAATGCTTATAGTGTGTTTTTTGTTTTAGGTCTTTAAATTTCGATCTTTTCTCTTTGTATTTATCGATTGCGTTTTGTTGCTGATATTTTTGTCACTCTATGGTTGGTTAAAATGAGGGGTGAAAATGAGAAAATCGTAATATTCGGCCGAAATGAGCATGAAAGTTAAACTTTTGAAGCTTTGATGGCGTAAATTGAATTAGTCCTTACAAATGTTTAATTTCTTTTGCGTTAAATGTTGACACGTATCACGCACATCACTAAAATACCGCCAATTTGTCTAATTTCCATAAACACGCAGTTTCTGGTGTTGCAGGAAGGTAGATTTGCAAATTAAATCAATTTTAATGCATTTTTATTTCTGGAGGTTGTCTTGAAGAAGTCAGCACTACTTGTCCTAGAAGATGGGACAGTATTTCACGGTGAAGCCATTGGCGCTGTAGGTTCTGCAGTTGGTGAAGTCGTTTTTAATACCTCGATGACGGGGTACCAAGAAATCCTCACTGATCCTTCCTATTCTCAACAAATCGTTACCCTTACTTACCCTCACATTGGCAATACCGGAACCAATTCCGAAGACGAAGAATCTTCTTCAATCCACGCTCAAGGCCTTGTGATTCGCGATCTCCCTCTAATCGCTTCTAACTTCCGTAATGAACAATCCCTTTCTGATTACCTTAAGTCGCAAAACGTTGTTGGTATCGCTGATATCGATACTCGTAAGCTGACGCGTATTCTTCGTGAAAAAGGCGCACAGAACGGTTGTATCGTCGCTGGCTCTTCAGTAAACGACGGAAATTTAGACGAAGCTTTGGCTCTAGCTAAAGCAAAAGAATTCCCTGGCCTGAAAGGTATGGACCTTGCGAAAGAAGTTACAACAAAAGAAGCGTATCAATGGAAACAAGGTTCGTGGACGCTTACGGGTGGACTTCCTGAAGCGAAAGCAGACTCTGAATTGCCATACCACGTTGTTGCTTATGACTTCGGTGCAAAACGAAACATCCTACGAATGCTTGTTGACCGCGGCTGCCGCCTAACGGTTGTTCCAGCTGAAACTTCTGCTGAAGAAGTACTAGCTCTGAACCCAGACGGTGTTTTCCTTTCAAATGGCCCTGGTGACCCAGAACCATGTACTTACGCAATTGAAGCGACAAAAGTGTTCCTAGAAAAAGGCTTACCAATCTTCGGTATCTGTCTAGGTCACCAGATTCTTGCTCTTGCGTCAGGCGCTAAGACAGTGAAGATGAAGTTTGGTCACCACGGTGCAAACCACCCGGTTAAAGATTTAGATCGTGATGTTGTGATGATTACTTCGCAAAACCACGGCTTTGCTGCTGACGAAGAAACCCTTCCAGAGACACTACGTGCAACGCACAAATCACTATTTGATGGTTCTCTACAAGGTATTCACCGTACAGACAAACCAGCATTCAGCTTCCAAGGTCACCCTGAAGCGAGCCCAGGTCCAGAAGACGCAGCGCCGTTATTCGACCACTTTATTGAACTAATTCAGCAGTCTGTTTCAGACAAGCAAGACACAGCGTAATTCGGAGTAGTAGACAATGCCAAAACGTACTGACATTAAAAGTATTCTTATTCTAGGTGCTGGCCCGATCGTTATCGGCCAAGCATGTGAGTTTGATTACTCTGGTGCTCAAGCTTGTAAAGCGCTTCGCGAAGAAGGTTACCGAGTTATTCTTGTAAACTCGAACCCAGCGACAATCATGACTGACCCAGATATGGCCGATGCAACTTACATCGAGCCTATCCAATGGGAAGTTGTGCGTAACATCATCGCTAAAGAGAAGCCTGATGCAGTTCTACCTACTATGGGTGGCCAAACTGCATTGAACTGTGCTCTAGACTTAGAAAAGCACGGCGTTCTTGAAGAGTTCGGTGTTGAAATGATTGGTGCAACGGCTGACGCTATCGATAAAGCAGAAGACCGTTCACGTTTCGATAAAGCAATGAAAGCAATTGGCCTTGAGTGTCCAACTGCTGATACAGCGAAATCTATGGAAGAAGCTTACAAAGTTTTAGACATGGTTGGCTTCCCTTGTATCATTCGTCCATCTTTCACGATGGGTGGTACTGGTGGCGGCATCGCTTACAACAAAGAAGAATTTGAAGAAATCTGTCGTCGTGGTTTGGACTTATCCCCAACAAACGAACTTCTTATCGATGAATCGCTTATCGGTTGGAAAGAGTACGAGATGGAAGTGGTTCGTGACAAAAACGACAACTGCATCATCGTATGTGCGATTGAAAACTTCGACCCAATGGGTATTCACACTGGTGACTCAATCACTGTGGCTCCAGCTCAAACGCTGACCGACAAAGAATACCAACTAATGCGTAACGCATCTCTAGCAGTACTGCGTGAGATTGGTGTTGAAACAGGTGGTTCAAACGTACAGTTTGGTATCAACCCGAAAGATGGCCGTATGGTTATCATCGAGATGAACCCGCGTGTATCTCGCTCTTCTGCACTAGCATCTAAAGCAACAGGTTTCCCAATCGCTAAGATTGCAGCGAAACTGGCTGTTGGCTTCACGCTAGACGAGCTAATGAATGACATCACTGGCGGCGCAACGCCAGCATCATTCGAACCAACAATCGACTACGTAGTAACTAAGATTCCTCGTTTTAACTTCGAGAAATTTGCAGGTGCTAACGACCGTCTAACGACTCAAATGAAGTCTGTTGGTGAAGTTATGGCTATCGGCCGTAACCAACAAGAATCTCTACAAAAAGCACTTCGCGGCCTAGAAGTAGGCGCAACTGGTTTTGACGAAATGGTAGACCTAGATGCACCTGATGCTCTAACGACTATCCGTCACGAACTCAAAGAAGCTGGCGCAGAGCGTATTTGGTACATCGCTGACGCATTCCGTGCTGGTATGTCGGTAGATGGTGTATTCAACCTAACGCAAATCGACCGTTGGTTCCTAGTTCAAATCGAAGACATCGTTAAGCTAGAGCAAGAACTGAAAGCGAAAGGCTTTGCTGGTCTGAACAAGGACGAGCTAAATAAGCTTAAGCGTAAAGGTTTTGCTGATGCGCGCCTATCTAAAATTCTAGGTGTAGCGGAAAGTGAAATCCGTCGTATGCGTGACCAATACGATATCCACCCGGTATACAAGCGTGTAGATACGTGTGCGGCTGAGTTCTCTTCTGATACAGCTTACATGTACTCATCTTACGATGACGAGTGTGAAGCAAACCCAACAGACAAAGACAAGATCATGATTCTAGGCGGCGGTCCAAACCGTATCGGTCAAGGTATTGAATTTGACTACTGTTGTGTACACGCATCATTAGCACTACGTGAAGATGGCTACGAAACTATCATGGTTAACTGTAACCCTGAGACAGTTTCTACAGACTACGATACATCTGACCGTTTGTACTTCGAACCAGTAACTCTGGAAGACGTACTAGCAATCGCTCGTGTTGAGAAGCCAAAAGGCGTTATCGTTCAGTACGGTGGTCAAACGCCACTTAAACTGGCTCGTGCTCTTGAAGCTGCTGGCGTACCTATCATCGGTACTAGCCCAGACGCAATCGACCGTGCAGAAGACCGTGAGCGTTTCCAAGTTGCTGTAGACCGTCTAGGCCTACTTCAGCCAGAAAACGCGACAGTAACAACAATGGAGCAAGCGGTTGAGAAATCTCGCGAAATCGGCTTCCCACTTGTTGTACGTCCTTCTTACGTCCTTGGTGGTCGTGCGATGGAAATCGTATACGACGAGCAAGATTTACGTCGCTACTTCAACGAAGCAGTTAGCGTATCAAACGAATCTCCAGTACTACTTGATAGCTTCCTAGACGACGCTGTTGAAGTAGACGTAGATGCGATTTGTGACGGTGAGCGCGTAGTTATCGGCGGTATCATGGAGCACATCGAGCAAGCGGGTGTTCACTCAGGTGACTCAGCATGTTCTCTTCCTGCATACACGCTAAGCCAAGAAATCCAAGACGTAATGCGCGAGCAAGTTGAAAAGCTAGCGTTCGAGTTGGGTGTTCGTGGTCTGATGAACACGCAGTTTGCTGTTAAGAACAATGAAGTGTACCTAATCGAGGTTAACCCTCGTGCAGCACGTACGGTTCCATTCGTATCTAAAGCAACTGGCGCGCCAATCGCTAAGATTGCTGCTCGTGTAATGGCGGGTCAATCGCTAGAGTCTCAAGGCTTTACGAAAGAAATCATCCCACCTTACTACTCAGTGAAAGAAGTTGTGCTTCCATTCAACAAGTTCCCTGGTGTTGACCCACTGTTAGGCCCAGAAATGCGCTCTACTGGTGAAGTTATGGGTGTTGGTGCGACGTTCGCAGAAGCATACTCTAAAGCTGAATTGGGTTGTGGCAACATCTACCCAGAAGGCGGCCGTGCACTTCTTTCTGTTCGCGAAGGCGACAAAGAGCGTGTTGTTGACCTAGCATCTAAGCTATCTAAGCTTGGTTACCAGCTAGACGCAACACACGGTACAGCGGTTATCCTTGGTGAAGCGGGTATCAACCCACGTCTAGTAAACAAGGTACACGAAGGTCGTCCTCACATTCTTGACCGTATCAAGAACAACGAGTACACGTACATCGTGAACACAGCAGCTGGCCGTCAAGCGATTGAAGATTCTAAAGTACTTCGTCGTGGCGCATTGGCTGAGAAAGTTAACTACACGACTACGCTAAACGCTGCGTTCGCGACTTGTATGGCGCACACTGCAGACGCGAAAACGTCAGTAACTTCAGTTCAAGAGCTACACGCACAGGTTAAAGCTTCTCAAGCTTAATCGCCTAAAGTGTATCGCTGTTAAGCGGATATAAATGCTCAAAGCCCACTCTTCGGAGTGGGCTTTTTTATGTCTGTAATCTAGCATGAGTTAAATGATGAATATTTGGAATAGGTTAGAATCTTGTGTTTCGTTGTTGATCGTTTGCTCACGATGGTAACTTGTCGCTACACGAGAATTTAAGGCGTCGGGTATATGGAAATCACTCTGGAAATATTGGCTATCTTGTTTGTTGTAGCAACGGCAGCAGGCTTTATTGATGCAATGGCTGGCGGAGGTGGGTTGCTGACTCTACCTGCATTGCTCGCGGCTGGAGTACCACCAACGCAAGCACTGGCGACCAACAAACTCCAAAGCTCATTTGGCAGCTTCTCAGCGAGTTGGTACTTCGTGCGTAACGGTATCGTCAGTATCAAGGAGATGCGCCTCGCTATCTTTTGTACTTTTATCGGTTCGGCGATTGGTGCAGAGTTAGTTCAATACATCGATGCGAGTCTTCTGACCAGCGTAATCCCACTGTTACTTATCGCTATCTCTCTCTATTTCTTATTAGCACCACAAACCAGAGCCTCTGAAGGTAAACAAAAGATCTCTGAGGCGATGTTTGCGCTATGTGTGGGCGGCGGTGTTGGTTTCTATGATGGTTTCTTTGGCCCAGGTACAGGCTCAATCTTTACGGTTTGTTTTGTTGCGATTGGTCATTTCTCATTAGTTGATGCTACGGCACGTACCAAAGTACTGAACTTCACCTCGAACATCGCTGCACTGATCTTCTTTATTTTGGCTGGTTTGCCAATTTGGGAGTTAGGATTAGTGATGGCGGTTGGTGGCTTTATGGGCGCTCAGCTTGGCGCTAAAGTCGTGGTGACAAAAGGGCAGAAATGGATTCGCCCTCTTGTGATCGTAATGTCGATGCTGATGGCTTCTAAACTGCTTTGGGAACAGCATCAACAATGGATTCTATCAGTATTTTAACTCTCGGAGACTGATAGCTATTTGGTCTCACACAGACATGAATCGGTCGAATTAAGCCTGCTAATTCTGGAAAGCTATACAAGTATTGAGGCTCAATATTGAGTGTTTTTACGATAGAGAGCGGGATTAACGCTGGCCCAGTCCCGCCCAATGCAAGTTGCGCTGCTGCTGTGTAGGCATCCATCTCCATCAAGGGTTTGATACCGAATTTTTCCAGTACAGATAATTGATAAGAGTTAGCAGGATTGGTCATATCGTTGGTAATGACCAATGGAGGAAGAGCCGTGAGTGGCTGCTTGCTCACAATGTAAAACGGCTCATCAAACAGGTGGAAGGTCATCAACCCGTGATGCGGTGGTAATAAGCCTGCACACAACCCTAGAGTTGCTTTACCTGATTGCACTCGCTCTATGATTCTTGGCGTATGGTTGGTGGTAATGGTGATGTATTTATCTTGCTGGATAAATTGCCCCATCATCTCACCTAAGTAGCCCGCTATTAGAGATTTAGAGCTGTCTAAGGTGATGAGAGTAGTATCTTCCAACTCTTGTTGTTCATAAATAAGACCACGAAGCTCATTGAACGTAGGGCCGATACTCTCGATCAATGCAACCGCATCCGGCGTCAGTTTTATCTGTCGGCCACTCGGCTCGATGAGCTTTTTACCTAGCTTCTTTTCTAAATTTGCAATCCGTTTGCTGACCGCTGATTGGCTGATATAAAGCAAACTGCCGGTACGGCTCATCGTTTTTGCTTTACTCAATACCAGTAAAGTTTCGATTCCTTCGAGTAGCATTTAGTAATATTCATGAAAGTTGGGAATGATTAAACCAAGTTACCTTAAACACCATCCATTCTCTAGTCTTGAAACTTGAAAGGTTGTGTAACGAAGGTAACGATATAAAAATGAGCGCAGCAGAGATCAAGAAGGCTCCTTTCGGAGCCCTTCTATATTGGATAAGGGTAACCTATTTAATTGCGAATGTCGGCAGTGATAAGTGCCAGCGAATAGCCCCAAGCCTAATCAGCAGTGTTGAGAATACACCGGCTAAAAATGCCGTCTCTGAGTCGTGACCCATGCTGATTGCCATGGTGTGAAAAGCGCCACCAATAATACAAGCGGTCGCGTACACTTCACTTCTTAGGATCATCGGCACTTCACGGGCAAGCACGTCACGAATAATACCGCCACCACAACCGGTGATGACACCCATGATAATGGCCACCAATGCAGAGTCTTGGTAAATCAGCGCTTTTTCTACACCAATGCCAACGAATACCGCTAGGCCGATTGCATCACATACTGGCAGTATCCACCACGCCAGACGTTTGGGGCGTCTTACAATGATCATGGTCAGCAAGCAGGTAATGATGATGACCCAAAGGTAGGTGGTGTCAGTGATCCAAAACACTGGAGTTGCACCCAATGCCATGTCACGAATAGTACCGCCGCCAATCGCGGTTACACTGCCTAGAACGGCTACGCCAAAAGGGTCCATCTTAAGACGGCCTGCGACAAAAACGCCTGAAATAGCAAAGATGGCAGTGCCAAATAAATCGATAATATAAAGCAGCATGGAGTCCATGATACTGGTGCTCTTATAGTTAAAATTGTAGGGACAGGTCGGTGGCGAATTGTACGAAAAAACGGAGCAAAAAGTTAGTGATTTTGCCTAGCTCTATCGAAGAAATCGCATACTTGCTGGATCGCTTGCAAAGTTCTGGTTGTCGGGCGATTAATCCAATCTGAATTGAGTGACCAAACCTGATCTTGAGCGACAGCAGGGATCTCTTTTTCCCAAGTTTGCCACATGGTTCCATTCTCGATTGCGTGCTGAGACGTGAAGATCACTTCAGGTTTCTTAAGTACAACCTGTTCAATACCAACTTGCGGATAAGGGGAGGCGCTGTCTTCAAAAATATTGTGACCGCCACAAAACTCAAACACCTCACTTGGCCAGTGTCCTTGTGCCACGGTAATGATCGGTTTTTCGCTAAGCTGATAAAAGTAGTTTACAGGCTCGGCGTCCTTATATTTTAGCCTTAGCGCGTTGAGCTGTTCTTTGTATTGCTTGGCATTATTTTCACCGATACTCGGGTCGCCGGCGTATTGGCTGAGTTGTTCAATATTGGTCGCGATACTGACTAGGCTTTTGGTTTTTGAGTAGTAAATATTGAAACCAAACTGCTCTAGTTTCGCTAGCTCTCGAGGTGGGTTTCCTGCGGGCCACGCAAGAATCAGATCTGGCTGCAGTGCGATGATTTTCTCAACCTTGATGCCTTGATAATTTGCCACCTTCTCAAGCTTATCAGCCTGTGGTGGGTAATCACTTCGCTCGCTCACTGCAATAAGGTTGTCACCTAGGCCTGCGCTGTACGCTAGCTCCGTCGCATGAGGAGCGAGGCTTATGACACGTTCGGCTGTAGCTACTTCTGTCGCAAGTGAAGTGGGTGTCCATAAACTGAAGCTGAGAGTGAATGCGAGGGCAGAGTATCGTGTAACAAGTTGAGAGGGTTCCACTTTAAATCCCTTGGTGAATAATGAGTAAGGCTAGGCTCTGTAAGAATATCCAGATAGCGATGCGACCAAAAAGTAGCTTTTGAACCTGAGATAAATGCAGCGCTGATGGGGCGATTCTGCCGCCTAATTTTGCACGAATAGCTTTGGTGTTGTCATAAATCGCAGGGCCACCCAATGATAACTCCAATTTGTTACCTACAGCTGTAATTAACCATGCTGGGCCGGGTAGAGGCCAAGAGCGACTTTGAACGAGCATCATCTTGAATGTGTGAGACGCTTTATCACCAAAGACGATCATCAAGGCAAATAAGCGCATTGGTATAAATTCTAGGATAGCGACGATCTTGATTGCCGTTGAGCCGAAAGGAGAGAACTGCTTACGGCTTGGTGACCAAGCTCGAGCTAACTCGACAATCAGGCGATACATCAAAGCGGCGATACCACCACCGATGGCGTACCAGAACAGCACACAAACCACGTTACGAGCGTAACCCATGATGATGGTTTCTGTGGCGGCTTTGCCTAGGCCAAGTGATGAAAGTGATTCGGTCTGACGATTGACAATTGGAGCCAGTAACTGACGAGCGGCAGCTTTATCTTCTCGACCAAGTGCTTTGATCAACTGATTAGCCAGCTTTTCATTATTACGCCAATCAATCGCGAGTAATAACAGCGCCAACTCAAATAGCTGAGATTGCCAAACCAAAGGTTGCAAGGCCAACAGAATAACCAGAGTCGGTAATACCATTAACCCCCAGGCTAACGTGCCCGAGATTAAGCTTTGGGAATAGTTTTGGTTGTTATTAACCTTGCTTGCTAAAAGCTCAGCAAACTTATGCCATAAGGTCGTGGGGTGTGCGGCATGAGGGATAGGTAAAATTAAATGAAAAAGCAGTGCTCCCCACATTACAAGGAGCACGCCATTTGCAAATACCTGATCAAACAGTGTTTGCATGTCTAGTCGCTTACTTTAGTAGGGCAACCATTTTGATAACCATTTCAGAAGAGCTTTGTGCTGCTAGTGGCAGGAACTCTTCGAAGCTCATTGGTGATTCTTTGTCTGCAACGTCAGAGATGGCACGAACAACCACGAATGGTACTTGGAATTGGTGACAAGCTTGAGCGATAGCCGATGCTTCCATCTCTACAGCAACGACAGATGGGAAGTGCTTGCGGATGAACTCTTGGCGTTCTGCTGTGCAAACAAATGCGTCGCCAGTACAGATAAGACCGCGAACGGCATGCTTATCTTCCATTTGTGCTAGCGCTTGTTCAGCAACAGCCATCAGTTTGTCGTCAGCTTTGAATGCAGCAGGTTGGCCTGCCATTTGACCGATTTCGTAACCGAAAGCTGTAACGTCTGCATCGTGGTGACGAACTTCAGTCGAGATAACCACATCGCCAAGGTTCAGTGTTGAATCAAAACCGCCAGCAGAGCCTGTGTTTAGAACGACATCTGGTTGGTATTCGCTTAATAGGATTGAAGTACCAACAGCTGCTGCTACTTTACCAATGCCAGATTGAAGCAAAACAACGTCAACACCATTTAGCTGACCAGAGAAAAAGGTACAACCGCCTTTATTAACTTCAGTAATGTCTGAAATTGCTGCTTTTAGGATCGCAACTTCTTGCTCCATTGCGCCAATGATGCCGATTTTCATGTGTAGTCTCTTAATAAATAATATTTAAACAGTAGAGCGAAATTGTAGCATGGATAAGAAGTGTCGAGCGACTGCCCAGAGGCACTTCTGATCGGAATAGCAGCGATTTATCTGCGTATTCTTTTATCTATTTGATTAGGCCTTCGCTTTTTAGGCTTGCGCGAAGTTGTTCAGCTCGTTTTCGGTTCACACCAAAATCAGAATGGCCAGTACGAGACTCTGAACGCACGATCAGTTTGCCGTCAGTGATCTTAAGTTCTAAGTCATCGACAAAGCGCATGATGCGAGAGGTACATTCAACACGCAGGTAATCATCGGTTTTGTTGGCCGTTTTCGCACCCGGCAAGGTCAGAGCTACTTGTTCAATGGCATCAAGGTTTGCTGAATCTGATAACTCGAACGCGGCCAATGCATGCTGTTCACGATCATCTTGAGTTGATACGCAGTTTGGTTTGTCTCCACAAGGTGATGAAGTTCTGTCTTTCATGTCCGTGATTCCTTGGCTGCATGCGGTTAACGTTAAAAGTGATAGCGAGAGGAGAGAGGCTTTTTTCATAGTGTTTCCTATGGCTTGTTTTTAATTCTAATTGTAGTTATCGGTATTGGCTTGTTTGTAATTGTTTTACGTATTTTAGTGATGCTTGTGATAAACGTATCTAATTCAAAAAAGGATCCATAATTGGATCCTTTTTTTATAGTAACGAACTGAGTAATAAAGGAAACCCACTTACACTTCTAGGTAATCTAATATCCCTTCAGCAGCTTTGCGGCCTTCATCGATAGCGGTCACCACCAAGTCAGATCCTCGAACTGCATCGCCACCTGCAAAGATCTTGCTGTTGGTGGTTTGGAATTGAAACTCTTGTTGTCCGGGAGCCTTGATTCGCCCCCATTGGTCGAGTTCAACACCAAAAGGTTCTAGCCACTCCATTGCGTGAGGTTGGAAACCAAATGCCATGATCACGGCATCGGCTTCAAGAACATGTTCACTGCCTTCGACAGGCTCTGGACGGCGGCGACCTGCTTCATCAGGTTCCCCCAAAGCGGTTTTCACGAATTTAACGCCAACCACATGACCAGCGCTGTTAAGCTCTAAGCCAATAGGTTGTAGGTTGAACTTGAACTTCACACCCTCTTCTCGTGCATTTTTTACCTCACGGCGAGAGCCCGGCATGTTGGCTTCATCTCGGCGGTAAGCGCATACAACATTGGCTGCATGTTGGCGAATCGAGGTTCGTACACAGTCCATCGCGGTATCACCACCACCAAGCACGACCACCTTCTTACCTTGCATATTGATGAACGGAGTTGGGCTTTCTAAATCCATTACCTTGTAGGTGTTAGAGATTAGGAAAGGCAGGGCATCATAAACGCCCGGTGCATCTTCGTTATCTAAACCCGCACGCATGTTTTTATAGGTGCCGACACCTAAGAAGACAGCATCGTAATCATCGACGAGTTGCTGAAGTTGTACATCTTTGCCGACTTCGGTATTCATTTGGAACTCAACGCCCATCTCGCTAAAAATACGGCGACGATTTTCCATGATGCCTTTCTCAAGCTTGAACGATGGAATACCAAATGTCAGTAGACCACCGATCTCCGGATAGCGGTCAAATACAACAGCTTTTACGCCATTACGAACTAGGATGTCAGCCGCCGCTAGACCTGCTGGCCCCGCACCGATGATCGCGACCTTTTTATCGGTCCATTCAACGTGAGACATGTCTGGCTTCCAACCCATCTCAAAGGCTTTGTCGGTAATGTACTTTTCAATATTACCAATGGTTACCGCACCAAAATCATCATTGAGGGTACAAGAGCCCTCACACAATCGGTCTTGAGGACACACTCGACCACATACCTCAGGCAGGCTGTTGGTTTGGTGAGACAATTCAGCGGCTTCGATAATACGCCCTTCATTGGCAAGCTTAAGCCACTGAGGGATGTAGTTGTGAACAGGGCATTTCCATTCACAGTATGGGTTACCACAGTCTAAACAACGGTCTGCTTGCGCTTTCGCTTGTTGTTTGGTGAAAGGTTCGTAGATCTCTACAAACTCAATCTTACGTATCTTGATTGGTTTCTTCGCTGGGTCTACGCGATTCACATCAATAAATTGGTATACATTCTGGCTCATTATTGGCTCCTTCCAATTATTGCGCTTGAACACGAAGTTCAGCTGAGCTGCGGCTTTGGTGGCCGAGCAAGGTGTTCAGATCCGCCGTCTTTGGCTTCACTAGGTAGAACTTCGGAATCCATTCATCAAAGTTCGCCAGAATAGCTTCAGCGTGTACTGAGCCTGTTTCTTCTAAGTGTTCTGCAATTAAGCCACGCAGATGTTCTTGGTGGATAAATAGGTCAGACAGAGAAAGTGCCTCGACCGACTCGTTGTTCACTCGGCCTTGGAAGTCTTCATTCTTATCCATGACATAAGCAAAACCACCAGTCATACCCGCGCCGAAGTTGACGCCAGTTGCACCAAGAATGGCAACAATACCGCCAGTCATGTATTCACATGCGTTGTCACCTGCACCTTCAATCACGGCAACCGTACCTGAGTTACGTACACCAAATCGTTCGCCAGCAGTACCAGCTGCAAATAGTTTGCCTCCAGTTGCGCCATACAGGCAGGTGTTGCCTATGATGGTCGCTTCGTTACAAGTAAATGCGGTGCCCTGGTGAGGTTTGATAACCACTTTGCCGCCAGCCATGCCTTTGCCAACATAGTCATTGGCATCGCCTGTTAGGTAAAGCTCTACGCCACCTGCGTTCCAAACTGCAAAAGATTGGCCTGCTGTACCATCGAGGTATAACTTGATTGGTGAACCTGCCATCCCTTGGTTACCGTATCGCTTAGCAATTTCGCCAGAGATACGAGCGCCAATCGAACGGTCTGTGTTGATCACGTTGTAGTAAAGACTGATGGATTGACGTTTCTCAATCGCATCGAGTGCATCATCAAGGATCTGTTGATTGAGTTGCGCCTTATCAAACGGTGCGTTTGGTTCTGTCCAAAACAGTGGGTGACCTTCTGGAGAAACAGGAGCTTCGAGTATTGAAGATAGATCGAGTTTGCTCTGTTTCGCAGTGAGCCCCTGAACGGCTTCAAGCAAGTCAGTACGACCAATCAGGTCTGTAAGTTTTTCTACACCAAGCTCTGCAAGGTACTGGCGAACTTCATCGGCTAGGCCAGTAAAGTAGTTCACCACCATGTCTGGTAGGCCTTTGAAGTATTCGCGGCGTAGTGTTTCATCTTGAGTCGCGACACCCGTTGCACAGTTGTTGAGGTGACAAATTCGTAGGAACTTACAGCCCATTGCAACCATCGGCGCAGTACCAAAACCAAAGCTCTCAGCACCTAAAATCGCGCCTTTAATCACATCGAGACCAGTTTTCAAGCCACCGTCGACTTGTAGGCGGATCTTATGACGAAGCCCGTTAGCAACCAGTGCTTGCTGGGTTTCTGCTAGTCCAAGCTCCCAAGGACAACCTGCATATTTCACTGAAGTCAGTGGGCTTGCTGCGGTACCGCCATCGTAGCCAGAAATGGTGATCAAATCGGCATAGGCTTTTGCTACACCCGTCGCTATAGTGCCGACACCCGGTTCAGACACCAACTTCACTGAAACCAAGGCTTTAGGGTTAACTTGCTTAAGGTCGAAAATCAGTTGAGCCAAATCTTCGATAGAGTAGATATCGTGGTGCGGAGGAGGGGAGATCAGAGTGACACCCTGAACCGAGTATCTCAGTTTGGCGATTTCTGCCGTGACCTTATGACCTGGCAGCTGACCACCTTCTCCAGGTTTAGCGCCTTGTGCTACCTTGATTTGCAGAACATCTGCATTGGTTAAGTAATGTGGAGTTACGCCAAATCGACCAGACGCTATCTGTTTAATGCGCGAGTTACGGTCAGTACCAAAGCGTCGTGGATCTTCACCACCTTCACCTGAGTTTGAGTAACCACCCAAGCGGTTCATCGCCATCGCTAATGCTTCGTGCGCTTCTGGGCTCAGCGCACCAATCGACATTGCCGCCGAGTCAAAGCGTTTAAAGAGATCGCTACTCGGCTCTACTTGCTCAAGCGTTAGTGGCTTATCGGCTTTTTTAAGGCTCATTAAGTCACGCAACATCGCGGCAGGGCGAGCATTTACTTGTTTCGCAAAAGATAGGTAATCCGAAGTTTCGCCAGTTTTAACTGCGGTTTGCAGTGTGCCGACGACATCTGGGTTATAGGCGTGGTATTCGCCGCCATGGACGTATTTCAGTAAACCACCGTGCTCGATAGGCTTACGCTTAGTCCACGCTTTACGCGATAAGTTATAGATATCTTGTTGGAAATCGCTAAAGCTAGCACCTTGGATTCGTGTGGTAACTCCGCGGAAACAGAGCTCAACAACGTCGGAATGTAGGCCAACGGCTTCGAAAAGCTGTGAACAGCGGTAAGAAGCAATGGTTGAAATACCCATCTTCGACATGATCTTATACAGACCTTTGTTGATGCCATTTTGGTAGTTTTGCATCGCGGTGCGATAGTCTTTGTCTAAAGAGCCATCATCCAACATTTTACCTAATGCTTCATAAGCCAAGTATGGATAAACCGCGGTCGCACCGAAGCCAAGCAGTACCGCGAATTGGTGTGGATCTCGAGCGGTTGCTGTTTCCACTACGATGTTGGCATCACAACGTAGGTTGGTATCAGCCAGTCTTGTTTGCACCGCACCAACCAACATGGCTGCAGGGATCGGTAGTTTACCTTTCTCTAAGCCTTTGTCCGACAGCACAACCAAAACGGCACCTTCGCGGACTTCTTGTTCTGCACTATCACATACCGCTTTGATCGCTTGTTCAAGGTCTTGATTATTAGGGTCATAGTGCATGCTGAGAATGACATGACGATAATGTTTTTGACTTAGCTGCAGAAGCTGCTGCATGTCTGAGTAAAGCAGTACTGGTGAATCAAACGTGACACGATAGGCGTGACCGTCTGTTTCACAGAACACGTTCATCTCTTTACCAATACTGGTCGCCAAAGACATCACGTGTTTTTCACGCAGTGGATCAATTGGTGGGTTGGTGACCTGTGCAAACTTCTGGCGGAAGTAATCAGTAACCAGACGTTCTTTTGAAGAGAGCACAGCCATCGGCGTATCATCGCCCATTGAACCTACCGCTTCTTGACCCATGTCACCAAGTACACGCAGTACTTGGTCTGATTCCTCGTTGCTCATCGCAAACTGTTTTTGGTAGGTCTTGAGCGTGTCATCGTCAAAGCTACGCTTACCGACTTGGTCATCTTGCAGAGCAGAAAATGGCGTTAACTTGTGAACGTTCTTTTCCATCCATTCTTTATATGGGTGGCGACCTTTGAGGTCATTGTCGATCTCATTAGATTGCCATAGCTTGCCGCGGCGAGTATCGATCACCAGCAACTCACCCGGTCCAACACGGCCTTTTTCTGCAACTTCATCCGGTGCGTAATTCCAGATACCGACCTCAGATGCCAGCGTGATTAGGTTGTCTTTAGTAATCACATAACGCGCTGGACGCAGGCCATTTCTATCGAGGTTACATGCGGCGTAACGACCATCTGAAAGTACGATGCCAGCAGGGCCATCCCACGGTTCCATGTGCTTGGAGTTGAAGTCGTAAAAGGCTCGCAAATCTGGGTCCATGTCTGGGTGATTTTGCCAAGCGGGCGGAACAAGCATACGCATCGCTCGGAACACATCCATACCTCCGGCAAGGAACAAGTCGAGCATGTTATCTAGGCTTGAAGAATCTGAGCCTGTCTCATTCACAAAGGGTGCAGCGGTTTGCAAATCGGGCAGCAGTGGTGAAGAGAATTTATAGGCACGAGCCTTGGCCCATTGGCGGTTACCTTCTATGGTATTGATCTCACCATTGTGCGCCAAATAGCGGAATGGTTGAGCTAGTGGCCAACGTGGTTGTGTATTAGTTGAGAAACGCTGGTGAAACAGACATATTGCAGATTCCATACGTAAGTCTGCAAGATCGAGGTAAAATCGAGGAAGATCGGCTGGCATGCACAGACCTTTGTAGACCATCACCTGTGTTGAAAGGCTACAAATATAGAAATCTTTGTCTTCGGTGATCTGCTTTTCAATTCTGCGACGAGCGATATATAGGCGGCGTTCGATATCACGCTCACGCCAGCCTGCAGGTGCTGAGATAAAGACTTGCTGAATATTAGGAACCGAGTCTTTTGCGATTGGACCCAAAACGTCGGTGTTAGTCGGCACGACACGCCAACCTGCGACGGTGAGTGTCTCTTGAGCGAGCTCTTTATTGACGATGTCTTGCGCGGATTGTGCTTTGATTGGGTCTTGGCTGAAGAAAATCATGCCGACAGCGTATTGCTTGCCGAGGTTGAAGTTATTCTCTTCTGCGATAATTCTGAGGTAAGAGTCTGGCTTCTGCAGTAATAAGCCACAGCCATCTCCGGTTTTACCATCCGCAGCGATACCGCCACGGTGTGTCATGCGATCTAGGGCTGAAATAGCAGTTCTTACCAACTTATGACTAGGTTGGCCTTCCATTTGCGCTATTAAACCAAATCCACAGTTGTCTTTTTCAAGACTAGGATCATATAGAGCCATTGCAATTCTCCCTTTTGCTTCTCTGTCATCCAGACAGTAAATGACTAACTATTCATGTACTTGTTGTTTTTTGTAAACTGATAGTTTGCTTTAGCCAGTTAAAACGTTATTGGTTGTGTTAACAAAACCGATTGATTTTATTTTCATCAGCTTTACAACGTATAGCTAATTGTGTTTTAGGTCAAGTTCATGGTTAATTATCATGCATAAACGCGATTAGCCACTTAATAATCTAAAATAGTCGATGGATATCAATGAGATATGCAAGGTGAATGTTAATGATATTTAACATATACAACTGGGTGATTTTGAAAGCACCGAAAGCCAGATAGAAAAAAGGCTAGCATCCAGTGCTAGCCAAATATAAAAGTTAGGAAGGGTGTTGCTTTTCCTCTAGGCTAACGGCATCGACGCTAGCCCGAGAAATATTATGCGGAAAGCATGAGTGAATCAGCTTTCGCTTCTAAGTTTGAGTTACCCATTAAGAAGTCATCAATAGCAATTGCACATTCACGACCTTCATTAATACAACGTACCACTAGCGACTGACCTGTACGCATATCACCAGCAGCGAAAACGCCTTTTTGGTTAGTCGCATAACCTTCAGAAGCGACGTTACCGCGCTCGTCCAGCTTAATGTCTAGTTGAGCTAGTACACCCGTTGGTTCTGGGTGTAGGAAGCCCATTGCTAGGAATGCTTGGTCACATGGAATCACACGCTCTGAGTTCGCCACTTCGTCAAAAGTAGGACGCTCACCAGGAGCGGCATCTTGCCAAACGATGTCAGCAATGCGCAGACCCGTTACCTGACCTTCATCGTTGCCGATGAATTCTTTGGTAAGGATGTTCCAATGACGATCACAGCCTTCTTCATGAGAAGTGGTTGTTTTCATGATCATTGGGTATTGCGGCCAAGGCATATTGGCAGGGCGCTTCTCTGGTGGAATCGGCATGATCTCTACCTGAGTAATGCTTGCTGCTTTGTGACGGTTAGATGTACCCACACAGTCAGAGCCAGTATCACCACCGCCGATAACCACAACGTGCTTATCTTTAGCGTGAATCTCTTCTGTTTTCAGGTCTAAGTCGTTTGCGCGGCGGTTGTTCTGACCAAGGAATTCCATTGCAAAATGAACGCCTTTTAGCTCACGGCCAGGAATTGGTAGGTCACGAGGAACCGTAGAACCACCTGTTAGCAAGACTACATCAAACTCTTGACGCAGTTGTTGAGCGTTAACATCAACACCGATGTGCTGGTTCACTTTAAACTCAACGCCCGCTTCAGCCATTAGGTTGATCTTACGATCAATCACGTCCATACCCAGTTTGAAATCTGGGATACCGAAACGCAGTAGACCGCCAACTTTCTCGTCACGTTCAAATACTGTTACTGAGTGACCTGCACTGTTCAGTTGCTCAGCAGCGGCTAGGCCAGCAGGACCAGAACCGATAACAGCCACTGTTTTACCTGTGCGAGAGCGAGGTGTTTTAGGTTTTGCGTACCCTTCACGGTACGCAGTTTCTACAATTGTTTTCTCGATATTACAGATAGTGATTGGGTCTTGGTTGATACCTAGTACACAAGCACTCTCACAAGGAGCAGGACAAACACGACCTGTAAATTCAGGGAAGTTATTGGTTGAGCTTAGAATGTTCCAAGCCTCTTCCCAGCTGTCACGGTAAACCGCGTCATTGAATTCTGGGATGATGTTACCAATCGGACAACCGCTGTGACAGAAAGGTACGCCACAGTCCATACAACGAGATGCTTGAGTATTGATCTTGTCGCCAAACTCTTCGTTAAGTACGAACTCTTTGTTGTCTTCAATTCGAACTGACGGGTCGAGCTTCTTTGGAAGCTCACGACCGTGTTCTAAAAATCCAGTAGGCTTACCCATTATACTGCCTCCACTTCTTCCGTTTGTGCCTGTTGTGCTTCAGCTTTACGCTTTTCAAGAACCGCTTTGTAGTCGCGTGGCATGACTTTAACTAGCGATGCAACACTTGCTTCAAAGTTGTCTAGGAAAGACTGAGCAACTTCACTTCCTGTGAATTCAACGTGCTTGGTTAGCATATCTAGTAGAAGATCTTTATCTTCTTGTTCAATTGGATCTAGGTCTACAAGTTCTGCGTTAAGCTTGGTTTCGAAATCGCCCGCTTTGTCCCAAACATAAGCGACACCGCCACTCATACCCGCAGCAAAGTTACGGCCTGTTGAACCAAGGATAATAGCAACACCGCCAGTCATGTATTCACAACCGTGGTCACCAACGCCCTCAACAACAACCTTCGCACCTGAGTTACGAACACAGAAACGTTCGCCAGCCATACCGCGAATGAAAGATTCGCCTGAGGTCGCACCGTAGAAACATACGTTACCAACCACGATGTTATCTTCAGCAACGATAGAAGATTTCGCATCTGGGTACAGTACCAAAGTACCGCCAGACAGACCTTTACCCCAGTAATCGTTCGCGTCGCCTTCTACTTCGAACTTAACGCCTTTCGCAAGGAACGCACCGAAAGATTGGCCAGCACTACCGTGGAACTTAACGTTCATTGGTTGTGGTAAACCTTGGTCTTTGTAAACCTTCGAGATTTCGTTCGACAGCATGGTACCCGCAGAGCGGTCTGTGTTGATGATAGGGAAGGTTGCATTTACAGCTTCACCTTTCTCAAGTGCAGGAATCGCAGCTTGAATCAACTTACGGTCTAGAACATCTTCTAGGTTGTGGTTTTGTTGTGTCTGGTTGTAGATACCATCTTCTTCACGAGCCTGCTCAATGTGCAGTACAGGTGTTAGATCTAGGTTCTTGTACTTCCAGTGGCCGATGTCGTCACGAACTTTAAGTTTGTGCGATTGACCCACCATCTCATCAATAGAGCGGAAGCCAAGTTCAGCCATTACTTCACGTAGGCCTTCAGCCATGTATTGGAAGAAAGTCACTACGTCTTCTACGCGGCCGTCGAAACGCTCACGCAGAGTCTTGTTCTGTGTTGCGATACCAACAGGACATGTATTCTTGTGACACTTACGCATCATGATACAGCCTTCAACAACCAATGCTGCTGTTGCTACGCCCCATTCTTCAGCACCAAGTAGTGTTGCAACTGCAAGGTCACGTGGTGTTTTCATCTGACCATCAGACTGAACAACGATACGGTTACGTAGGCCGTTTTTCAGTAGTGTTTGGTGAGTTTCCGCTAGACCCAGTTCCCAAGGCAGACCTGTGTGACGGATAGAAGACATCGGAGATGCACCTGTACCACCATCAAAACCTGCGATAAGTACTACGTCAGCTTTCGCTTTTGCTACACCCGATGCAATCGTACCTACGCCTGCTTCTGATACTAGCTTCACGTTTACACGGCCGTTACGGTTCGCGTTTTTCAGATCGTAGATTAGCTGAGCCAAATCTTCGATTGAGTAGATATCGTGGTGTGGTGGTGGCGAGATAAGACCTACGCCCGGAGTCGAGTGACGCGTTGCGCCGATCCAGTCATCAACCTTATCACCAGGTAGTTGACCACCCTCACCAGGTTTCGCACCTTGAGCCATCTTGATTTGCAGCTCATCAGCGTTAGATAGGTAGTAAGACGTTACACCAAAGCGACCAGAAGCCACCTGTTTGATAGCTGAACGTTCCCAGTCACCGTTTTCTTTACGTTCGAAACGTGCAGGATCTTCACCACCTTCACCTGAGTTTGATTTCGCGCCAATGCGGTTCATCGCAACAGCGAGTGTTGAGTGAGCCTCATGCGAGATTGAACCAAAGCTCATTGCGCCAGTAGCGAAACGCTTAAGAATGTTCTCGATTGGTTCTACTTCTGCTAGAGGAATAGAGCCTGCTGGGTTTTTGATGAAATCAAGTTGGCTACGTAGTGTTGCTGCGTTGTCGCCTTGGTCATCGACTGCTTTTGCGTACTTCTTGAACTGAGCGTAATCTTTGTTTCGCGTCGACTCTTGAAGTAGAGAAATCGTTTCTGGGTTGAATAAGTGTTTCTCACCACGTTGTTTCCACTGGTAAACACCGCCAACATCAAGGATTTGAGCTGGGATTTCACGAGCTGGGTAACCAACACGGTGACGAACAAGCACTTCACGTGCGATATCGTCGATCGTCAGACCTTGGATACGAGAAACAGTACCTGTGAAGTATTTTTCAACCACTGATTTGCTTACACCAAGTGCTTCAAAGATTTGTGCACCGTGGTAAGACTGCAGCGTAGAGATCCCCATCTTAGAGAAGATCTTCAGTAGACCGCCGTTAACACCTTTACGGTAGTTATCGAAGAACTCACGTGGGTGTACGTTTGGATCTAGCTTCTTAGTACGTTGCAGTTCAACAATCGTTTCAATCACTAGGTATGGGTTAACTGCGTTCGCACCGTAACCGATAAGCGTTGCAAAGTGGTGTGTTTCACGAGCATCACCCGTTTCAACCACGATGTCACACTTAGCACGTAGGCCTTTACGGATTAGGTGGTGGTGAACCGCACCAACTGCCAGCATTGCTGGAATAGCAGCGTGGTTAGAGTTAACCGCACGGTCAGTCAGTAGGATGATAGAGTAACCATCAATCACTGCGTCTTCTGCGTATTGGCAGATACGCTTAAGTGCGCGCTCTAACTTACCTTGGTCGCCGTTTGCTTGGAATACGATATCCAACGTCTTCGCTTGAAGGTGTTCGTTATCGATTGCACGTAGCTTTTCTAGCTCAGAGTTAGAAAGTACTGGAGACTCAAGCTCTACCTTTTGACAGTGCTCAGGTGTTTCAGCAAGTAGGTTCTGATCTTTACCTAGGTAAGTGTTCAGAGACATAACCATGCGCTCACGAATCGGGTCGATAGGCGGGTTAGTGACTTGAGCAAACAGCTGTTTGAAGTAGTTTGAAAGGTGCTGCGATTGGTGAGAAAGAATCGCTAGCGGCCAGTCAGCACCCATTGCAGAAAGCGGCTCATAGCCTGTTTTCGCAAGAGGTAGAATGATTTCGTTTACTTCTTCGGAGCTCACACCAAACGATTGTTGTTTGTGCAGAAGCTTCTCTGGAGAAGGTTGGCTAAATTCGTTGCTCGCATCTGGTAGCTTTTTCAAGCTCAGAAGGTTTTCTTCAACCCATTTCTCGTAAGGTTGTGCTTTCGCGATGCCATCTTTCACTTCTTCATCAGAAATGATGCGGCCTTGCTCAAGGTCAGCGACGAAGATACGACCTGGTTGTAGACGACCACGGTACTCAACGTTTTCTGGTGCGATTTCAACTACGCCAGACTCAGACGCCATCACTAGGAAATCGTCTTTTGTCACTGTGTAGCGAGAAGGGCGCAGACCGTTACGGTCAAGTGTTGCACCTACTTGAACACCATCAGTGAAACATACAGATGCTGGGCCATCCCATGGTTCCATTACGTTCGCGTGGTACTGGTAGAACGCGCGACGAGTTGGGTCCATGTTTTTGTTTTCTTGCCATGCTTCCGGGATCATCATCATCAATGCGTGTGGCAGAGTACGACCAGACAGAACCAGAAGCTCAAGTGCCATATCGAAGTTTGATGAATCCGAGCTACCTTCCTGGCAGATAGGCAGTAGCATGTCGATTTCAGCTTGTGTGAATAGATCCGATTCAAGGATCGCTTCACGCGCTTTCATCCAGTTTAGGTTGCCGCGAACCGTGTTGATTTCGCCATTGTGCGCGATGTAACGGAAAGGCTGAGCTAGACGCCAACGTGGGAATGTATTGGTAGAGAAGCGAGAGTGTACAAGTGCTAGAGCTGTCACCATGGTTGGGTTTTGCAGGTCTAGGAAGTACTGAGGAACTTGTTCTGTTGTTAGCTGACCTTTGTACACCAATGTCTTGTAAGACATAGAGTTGATGTAGAAGTCATCACCGATATTTGACACGCTTTCTAGGCACACACGAACTGTGTAGTTACGTAGAACGTACAGTTTGCGCTCAAGCTCTTCTGGAGTAATACCAGGGCCACCAGAGATAAATACGTGTTCAAATTGAGGTTCAGTGCTTAGTGGGTCAGCACCAATCATTGAGTTGTCAGTTGGAAGTTCACGGTAGCCGATAACTTCTAACTCTAGGCGTTGTGCATTGCGTTCTAGAATGTCACGACACTGTGCACGTTTGTGTTCATCTTTAGGGAAAAGTACAACACCAACACCATATTTTTCAAAAGATGGCAGTTTAATTCCAAGCTTTACGGCTTCTTCTAGTAAGAATTCGTGTGGCTTCTGTAGCAGGATACCTGCACCATCACCAGAACACGGATCACAGCCTTGGCCGCCACGGTGTTCCATACGTGCAAGCATATCGAGTGCTTGAGTTACTACATCATGAGATTTGCGATTCTTTAGATGCGCAACAAAACCGATACCACAAGCGTCATGCTCCAGTTCAGGAGTATACAGACCCTGTGAGTTCTGCTCTTGATCTACCATAGATACATCCTTCCAGTTAAATCTAGGCGCAACTTCTTTGTATAAAGTCAGCCTTGTCCTTTTATATTTATGGGTCTAAACCTGCCTATGCTGGCGGTTTGAATCCTTTCCGTATCTCGCAGGAAAAGTATTGCGAGAAAAACAATCCTTAGTGATATCCGTTTATTTTTAACCACAAACTAGTGGTTTATATAGGTGGGAATTAGATATCACCGACTTATTAGCAAGTTTTTGTTGTAAGTAAATACTCAAAAATAGCGAATATGTGTAAGTATCCTACAATTTTGTCTAGGCGAATTGCAATGAAAGTTGACCCATGTAGACCATTTTTTTCGTTTTATTTTGAATTTTTTGTCTAACAAATGTGCAACATTAGGCAAATAGAGCCGATTTTTTGCATGTTTATTGATATTTGATAGGTTGCTCGCAAAAAGCCTTGAGTAAACTAATTGGTCGAATTTTGCAGGGATGTAATTTTTTTTCAAAAAAAGACTGATATTCATTCTTATTTACTTGAGCGCTTTGAAAATATGCAATTACATGAGTTGGTCAATACTATCGGCCAAGATCTTCAACGTCGTTATGGCGAAAAGGTTCACAAACTAACACTGCACGGCGGTTTTAGTTGTCCAAACCGAGATGGAACCATTGGCCGCGGAGGCTGCACTTTTTGCAACGTGGCTTCTTTTGCTGATGAACAAACTCAGGTTCAAAGTATTGCAGACCAGCTAAAAGATCGTGCGGGTGAAATTGCTCGCGCCAAGAAGTATCTGGCTTATTTTCAGGCGTACACCAGCACTTATGCTGAGGTACAAGTGCTCAAGAATATGTATGAAGAGGCGCTAAAAGCACCGGGTGCCGATATTGTAGGTCTTTGTGTTGGCACAAGGCCAGACTGCGTACCTGATGCGGTGTTGGAGCTGCTCGCGGGTTACGTAAAGCAAGGCTATGAAATCTGGCTGGAACTTGGCTTGCAAACGGCTAACGATAAGACCCTCAAACGCATCAACCGTGGACACGATTTTGCGGTGTATGAAACGATCACCCACCGCGCACGTGCGTTAGGTATCAAAGTGTGTACTCATCTTATTGTTGGCCTGCCAAAAGAGACCAAAGCGGACAATCTTGAAACTTTAGACAAGGTATTAGCGGTAGGAACCGATGGTATCAAACTTCACGGCCTTCATATAGTAGAGGGCAGTACCATGGCTAAGGCGTGGAAAGCAGGAAAGCTAGAAGCACCAAGCCTTGAAGAGTACATAGATGTTGCTACGGATATCATTCAACGTACGCCTGCGAACGTGGTTTACCATCGTGTTTCATCAGCCGCGAGGCGTCCAACGTTGCTCTCGCCTTTATGGTGTGAAAACCGCTGGTTAGCGATGACTGAGATTGGTCGTTCATTAGATATAACCGGCGCGCAAGGCATCAAAACAAGCTCTGCCTTTGAGTACACGCAACCCGTTTTAAACGCAGCCAATTGATAGAAATAGGTGAGAGTAGGTAACAGCAGATAAAACCAACAAATAGTGGTAACATTTCCCTCACAGAATTTATGGTATAGATTGAGAGTAAATGGAACTGGTAATGACTTGGTTGTGGGACAGGGCGTATGGCTACGGTATTTATATCGTTCTCATGTTGCTGATTGCTCTCATCTGCTGGCATCTTTATTCACGTTATCAGTCGCATATTGAACAGCTTCTTCTCTCTACTCCGTCGCCACTCTATTTCGTCGATGTGCGAAGTGGCGAGATCCTCTATGCCAATCGCCAAGCGATGCAGTTGCTTGGGATCCGCCAAATCGGTGTTAATTTTCGCTTTCCTACCGTGGAGAGTGAGAACAGCTTTCGTCACTATTTAACCAATCACATCAATTCCCGATCATTTGAGCAGATCTCTTTTTGGGCTCTTTCTGAATTTGAATCTTTTAAGATCAATTTAGTGGCTCGTAAGATCCGCTTTAGAAGCAAGAAAGCGTGGATGATTCACGCTTCTCCCTACAAGAATACCAATGAAGAGCTGTCCCAAGAGGTTCGCGAACTGAATGTCGCGCGTACGGCTTTGGATTCTCTGTCTGAGCTGATCTATGTAAAAGATCAGAAGGGTGAGTTGGTTGCGAGTAATCGTTCGTTTAAAAAGTTTTGGCATGGTCGCCCTGAAGAGGGCACTTTGAGTGTGTCTGGTGGAGCATTAAAAGGACGTGTTAGTGAACGATCGTGGACAACCGACCAAGACGGCAAAGGCTGCCTGCTCGAAACCTATCAAAGTGTGCTGCTTTCCCAAGACGGAGAAACAATCGGTACACTCTCTATTAGCCATGATGTGACCGATTGGCATGACATGCAGCAGAAACTGCGTGGCGAGATGGAGAAACGTAAAGATACCGAGGTCGCACTTGCCCAGCGTGACACCATTTTACAAAACATCTTAGAAGCCAGCCCAGACTCGATTGGTATCTTTAATGAAAACATGGTTTATCAAGCGTGTAATAAACCATTTGTGGCTGCGCTGGGTATCTCTGAAGTGAGTGACTTGATCGGTAAACGCTTACAAGATGTGGTGCCACATAGTATCTATACGCGAATATCAGAAACCGATCATCAAGTGCTTCATCAAAGTAAATCGCTGCGTTATATCGACAAAGTGGTCTCAAGTGATGGAGCATTTACTTGGTATGATGTAGTCAAATCACCGTTTAGAGATCCAGCCTCAAGTACCAATGGCGTGTTGATCATGGCGCGTGATATCACCGAACGTTACCTTGCTGAGCAGAAATTGGAAGAGGCAAACCTTGAGCTTGAGCGCCTCAGCTTTATGGACAGCCTGACTCAGGTGTCTAACCGACGCCGTTTTGATGAGCAGTTGTCGACGCTGTGGCACTATCATGTGCGTGAGAAGTTGCCACTGACGATTATGTTGTGTGATATCGACTTCTTTAAAGGCTATAACGATTATTACGGACACCAGCAAGGTGATGATGCCTTGGTCCAAGTTTCTCAGGCATTTAAGCAGGTGTTGAATCGTTCATCGGACTGTGTAGCTCGTTATGGTGGTGAAGAATTCGGCTTTATTCTGCCGAATACAACGACCGAAGGTGCTCAGCTGGTGGCGCAGCGTATACATGACGAAGTCTTAAAATTAGAACTTGCGCATGAGAAGTCGACGGTCTCTGAATTCATCACCGTGAGTATTGGTATTGTCTCTTACATTCCTAAACCTGATGACGAGATGGAGTCGGCCGTTGCTTTGGCTGACAGTGCTCTGTATCAAGCAAAATCTGACGGTCGAAACCGTTCTATGGTGCATCCATCCTCAATTTGCTAACTCTATAAAATCGGTGATTTGCCCACCTTCGTCTGTTTTGGTTGTTCGGTATTTATATTAATTGGATTAACCTTCGATATTGCCGCTGATCTCTTGCTGCGTGTGATGTAGCTAGCTTACCTCCTATCTTCAAACAGGGTAGAATGTTGCTAGTCTTATCGCATGGAGCGCTAAATGAAACCCATGAAAAATCTCGCCCAGTATTACGTGGATCTACTTGTAAAACTGGGGATTGTCCGCTTTTCTATCATACTCGCCCTAGCGCTTGTTGCCCTCGCTGTTGTTGTGCAAGTCGGCATAACCCTCGCACTCAAAGGTAATGTTGATGATATCGACATTGTCCGTTCAGTTTTCTTCGGTTTAGTGATCACGCCTTGGGCGGTTTACTTCTTATCAGTGGTGGTTGATCAGCTGGAAGAGTCTCGTCAAAGATTGGCGAAGTTAGTCTCTAAGCTTGGTGACATGCGTGAGCGAGACCAAGAGCTCAACAATAAACTGCAACTCAACATCGAGAAGCTGAATCAAGAAATCGAAGAGCGTGAAAAAGCCGAAGAAGCGCGTGCTGAAGCGATGCACGATCTCGAGAATGAAGTATTTCAACGTGAGCGTACTCAGCTTGAACTCGCAGAACGTACTGCGCTACTGCGTTCGTTTATCGATGCCTCGCCTGACCTTATTTACTACCGTAATGAAGAGGGTGTTTTCTCTGGTTGTAACCGTGCGGTTGAAGAGCTCACTGGCAAGACAGAAAAAGAGCTAGTCGGTTTGACGCCTTGGGATGTCTACAGCAAAGAGGTCGCTCAACAAGTTGTGGAAACCGATAAGAAGGTGTTTGCCGATAACCAAGCGCTCACTTATGACCAATGGCTTGAATATCCTGATGGACGTAAGAGCTACTTCGAACTGCGTAAAGTGCCTTTCTACAGCAAAGATGGTCGCCACTTAGGCTTAGTGGGTTTTGGTCGTGATATTACCGAGCGTAAAGAGCATCAAGAGTCGCTAGAGAAAGCCAGTCGCGATAAGACCACCTTTATCTCAACCATCAGTCATGAGCTAAGAACACCGCTTAATGGCATCATTGGTTTGAGTCGTATGTTGCTTGATAGCCAACTGACCACCGAACAGCGTAAACAGATGCAAACCATCAAGGTGAGCGCTGTAACGCTGGGTAATATCTTTAACGATATTATCGATATGGATAAGTTTGATCGCCGCAAGCTAGAGTTATTCCCAACCCCGATTAACTTTGAAGATTTCGTTGTCGAGATTGAGAGTATTTCTGCATTGATGGCAGAGCAAAAAGGGTTGAGGTTTGATCTAGAAAGGTTGTCCGATCTTCCTGCATCTGTCGAAGTCGATGGTACGCGCTTGAGACAGGTGCTGTGGAATCTCGTGAGTAACGCGATGAAGTTCACCAAAGATGGTGGTGTAGTAATGACGGTCAGCGCCGATATTGATGGCGACTTTGCCAACATCACGATGGAAGTGGAAGACACCGGTATTGGTATCCCTGAAAGTGAAATCGAAAAGATCTTCGCGATGTATTATCAGGTGAAATCTGGAACGGATAATCTGCATGCGGTGGGCACAGGCATTGGCCTTGCGGTATCGCAACAGCTGATCAATATGATGGATGGTCACATCGAAGTGACCAGTGAAGAGGGCTTTGGTAGTACCTTTACGGTATCAATTCGAGTTCCTGTTAATCATGATACTCAAGCACTGATTAAAACGCCAAGAAAGCAGTCGAATCTTAAGATCTTCATGGTCGAAGATATTGAACTGAACATCACGGTGGCTCGCTCTCTGCTTGAAAGCTTAGGTCACGAAGTGACGGTGGTGATGACGGGTAAAGAGGCGCAAATTGCTTTCAACCCTGAAGACTATGACTTGGTACTGTTGGATATCCAACTGCCAGACATGACTGGCTTTGACATTGCTCAGTACTACCGTGAGAAATACAGCCAGTTACCGCCTTTGGTGGCATTAACTGCCAACGTGTTGAACAACAAACAAGAGTACTTCCAGAAAGGTATGGATGAAGCGATCAGTAAGCCATTGTCGGTTCGAGCTATCCAAGATGTGATCAGCGAGCTTATCGAGGATGCACCTGAGGTGGTCGAAAAAGTCGGAAATATTGAAAAGAGTGAAGAGAGTAAGCCAGTTCTTTCATCGATTGACACCACTTTGCTTGATATTGATATGCTAGAGTCTTATGTTGACATTGTTGGGCCGAAACCGGTTTTGGATAGCATCGCGATGTTTGAAGATATGATGCCGGAGTATATGGAAATATTGAATTCCAACATGGTCGCGAAAGACCAAGCCAGTATCGTTTCTGAGGCGCACAAGATCAAAGGCGCGGCAGGTTCGATTGGTTTAAAACGCATACAGCAAGTTGCTCAGAAAGCTCAGTCTCCAGATATGCCTGCTTGGTGGGAGAACATTTCAGATTGGGTCGATGAAATTAATAACGAATACCAGAATGACATTGAAGTCCTAAAAAGTTGGTTAAACCAAAGGTAGAAGAATAATGAAAAAATTAGCATTCGCCGCATGCGTAGTGGCATTAGCAGGTTGTTCTGCACCGCAAGTAGAATGGCAGCAAGGTAACCAAGTTGAAGTATCTGCAACGACAGTAACAATGAAAAGCAATCTTTGGCACAACAAGATGCCAACGATCGGAGAGACTCAAGATAAGACACTGCATGGTGCTATCTACCTAGAATCAGACTCAGAGCTGCCAGCAACGCTAGCGGTTGAAAGCGTTACGGTAAAACAAGGTGCAGATACCTTGTTAGTGACGGCTGACGATCTTGATTTAAGAACGCACAGTGAAACTCAGTGGGAAGTCGCTTTTGTTTGGCAGCTAGAGATCGACAGCGACAAGTCTGTTGATGTTGCGGTTGAACTGAAAGATGGTGAAACCGTGAAGTGGCTGGTGGAGAAAGACGTTAAGGTTGATACGGTTTATACCAATTCCGTTAATTTTGTGATCTAATATGGACTCTTAAAAGGAGTCCTTATGAAGCATGATTTTCCGAGTCTGATTAATTCCACATCCAATGCTCGGCTTAGAATGCGTTATTTATCCGTTTCTCATTTTGTTGACGGTAAAAGTCGCACTCAAATAGCTAAGTACCTTAAAGTTAGCAGAGTAAGCGTCAATAAATGGGTCAAAGCATATCTCGACAATGGTCTTGAAGGACTTCAAGAGAA
>NZ_JAKEUO010000011.1 GCF_022397915.1 Vibrio sp. Isolate34
GGCTCTGGGAGGTATGGTGGGCACAAGTGCAAGAGAGTGGAATTAAGCCATTGAAAGAGTTCGCACGAAAACTGAGGCCTTATCTTCACGGCATTATTGCATCGGCAAGTTACCCGTTAAACACCTGCACACTAGAAGGGATAAACAACAAGATAAAGCTAATCAAGCGAATGGGGTATGGATATCGAGATACAGATTACTTCTTCTTGAAGATAAAAGCGGCTTTCCCCGGAAAGCCGCGATGAACCTTTTTTATTGGGTGCGAGTTTATTTATGAGCCAGTTTGATTTTAATCAGAAAGGCGCTCGGCAGCCGCCAAGTAGCGTCGAGCCAGACCAACAAACTCTTCTCCACTAATATTCAAATCATGGGTTGATATGAAAATGTCATAACCGTGAAAGCCTCTTTGATACTTCATTCTGTTGGCAAGCATCGCCTGTAACCCTGAATAGTCTTTGATCACCGCGTTTTGATTATTTACGTCATCGGGTAAATCCGCATCCATTTGCGTTTGTTGAGCGTTGAAACTCACGTCGTCGGTATTCTTTGATTCTTTATATTGGCTTAATTCAACACAGCCGTTTTCGGTACAACGCGTGTGGTAGTGCGATGAGTCTAAAACCATGTCTTCAAAGTTCGACTCTTTACCCGCTTGTTTCGCTCCCAAGTACAAAAGTGCACGTTGGCTGAGCAATAATTCACAGGTGATCTTAGGGCAGATTGAATCGAGGTAGGGCGAGTAGTCTTTGACCTTAATTCCGACCCAAGGCAAAGGTTGGTGCCAGCCATCTTGTTCATAAGTACACAGGCCAATTTTTTGGATGTTGCTCCATTTCAAAACCCAACCGCCTTTATAGAAATGCTGCTGAAAATGAGTCGGAGTCAGCGTGAACATCACTCGGCTGCGCAACATCAAATAATAGCCGGTTCCCAGAAGGGTAATACTGCAAAAAGCACCAACGATCAGTAACTTTGGGTTGTCGCTGTAGAGTGCAACGATTAAGCAAATGAAGCCTAAAATAACGGCTAGGATACGGTACGAGCGAGTGAATGAAGGCAAAGAGAAATTAGTAAGATGACGAGTGTCCATAGGCAACACCAAGTTTTCATATTTTTGTCTGGATGGATAACCAGTGTATATGACCCTGAATTGATAAGTCGATGTTTAAATAATAGACGCTAGTAGACAATATCGGTATTTTTCGTCGACTTTCGACGCTTCACTCTACAAATAGCTCCTGTTTTTTGGTATAAATCGCGCTTCAAATTTTCACCACTGCGAAAAGAGCAGTGAACTGGAGAAATATTCAATGAGACTTGCTCATAAGCGTAAGGTGCAGGCTAAACTGCAGAAACGCACTAAAGCGGCTGTAGTTAAAGCAGTGGCAACGCCGAAAAAAGCGAAGCCTGTCGCAGAGAAAGTTGTAGCAGAAAAAACTGTAGCAGCAAAACCAGCGGTAGAGAAAACAGTAGCAGCAACTAAAGAAGTTGCAGTAGCACTGACTCCTAAGCAACAACAAGTTCTAGACATCGTTGTTAGCAATGCTGAAGGCATTAACCCTAAAGGTATCGGCCTAGAAGCTGGTCAAGAAGACGCGAAAGCAGCTTCATGGGCAACAGGCGCATTGAAAAAACTTCTTGAAGAAAACCTAGTAGCGAAAGAGCAGCTAGCAGGTAACAAGGTTATCTACAAAGCTATCTAATCCTGTGGGATTACATTCGCTTCGTTAAGTTTTTAAGCCTCGATTATCGAGGCTTTTTTGTATCTGCCATAAACTTCATTTACCGCTTATTCTCACCTGCCGGTTATTCCCATTCCAAGCGACCGCCTAACTTGCTATCCCTAATTCCTAGCTTTGCTTCTCATCAGCGAGCCCTAAAGTAGGGCGGCTAACTAAAAAGCGCGGGTGGCTTTCCCTAAAATGCAGCAATGGATAGAGCTTCATCACGAAATGGGAATCAATTGTTAATAGCGGTTCATTATAACTACTTAGGTATTTATCAATACGCATTGCCTTGGTGAATGCCCATACTCCTTTGAAATCGACACTATTCAATCATCTCCTACGTAGTTCTACTTAATCCTTTGGTCTAATACGTAACTTTGTTAACGCCATGCGTGCGTGCTCTCCCTGATATCTTGTTGCCTCATCACGGTGCACTCTTATGTTGAATCATAAAAAATGCTCATAGAAAGAGTGTTAACCCAACAAAGGACGTGAACATGAGTCTCATTTCTAACTCCCTCACACGAGTTTTTAAAAACGTTGCAGTAACCGCTGCGGCTTGTTTAGCTTTGGTCGCTACTGGTGCTACAGCCGCTGATAAGGTTTACCGTTTAAAGCTTGCAGAAACGTGGGGACCAAACTTCCCAGTTTTCGGTGATGCAACGAAAAACATGGCAGCGATGGCTGAGAAGATGTCGAATGGTCGACTTCAAATCAGAATCGATTCAGCAAACAAACATAAAGCCCCTCTTGGCGTTTTTGACATGGTTAAGTCTGGTCAATACGACATGGGTCACTCAGGCTCTTACTACTGGAAAGGTAAAGTTCCAAACACTCTTTACTTCACTTCTATGCCTTTCGGTATGACGCCAGCAGAACAATACGCGTGGTTCTATCACGGTGGTGGTATGGAGTTGATGGAGCAGGTTTACTCTCCACACAACTTGATGTCGTTCCCAGGTGGTAACACAGATATCCAAATGGGCGGTTGGTTTCAAAAAGAGATCAACAGTGTTGAAGATCTACAAGGTCTGAAAATGCGAATCCCAGGCTTTGCAGGCGAGATTCTTGCTGAGCTAGGTGCTAAACCGACGAACATTGCCCCAGGTGAGCTTTACACGTCTCTAGAGCGTCGCACGATTGATGCACTCGAGTGGGTAGGTCCATCACTGGATTTACGAATGGGATTCCACAAAATCGCGCCTTACTACTACACAGGTTGGCATGAGCCGGGTTCAGAGCTTCAATTCCTAGTGAACAAGCGCACATGGAACAAGCTGCCTGAAGACCTGCAAGAAATCCTGCGTGTTGCAATGCGTACAGCAGCTTACGACATGTACACACAAGCAACGCACGAAAGTGGTAAGAACTGGGTTTCAATGAAGACTGAATACCCAGATGTACAAGTGAAAGATTTCCCGCCAGAGGTTATGTCTGCACTGAAAGAAGCGAACGATCGCCTACTTGCTGCACATGCTGAAAAAGATGAGCTAGCAAAAGAGATTCAAGCTTCACAAGCAAGCTACCTAGAGCAAGTACGTTCATGGACGGATATTTCTCACAGAGCTTATCTAAACAGCCAAGCGAAATAATCGACAGTTGTTGAACTGAATCTAAATGAACCCAACGCTTTTCTTATTGAGTATTTAAGAGTGAATAAGCTGAGGGTTCATTTAAAACATAATAATTAAGCGGGATAAATCCTGTATTACTCTCAAGAACCCTTTCTACGTCGTGCATGTTGCTAGCTATAAACTGAACATTATTTTAGTTCTATTAGCCCGCTGCGCGATGTCTTTTCAAATTCCATGGAGTCGGGAATGCGAAGTCTAATTTATATTGAACGCCTGTTTAATCGTATCGGTGACGCACTGGGATGGCTTTCCAGTATGTTGTTTATTTTACTTATCGCCAACGTCGTGTATGACGTTGTCATGAGATATGCCTTCAACGATGTCTCTATCGCCTTTCAAGAGATGGAATGGCACCTTTTCTCAGCCGTTTTCCTACTCGGTGTTCCTTATGCCATCAAAGCAGGAGGTCATGTTCGAGTTGACGTGTTCTACGAGCAACTGAGCTTTAAGGCGCAAGCCATTATTGACCTGCTGGGTACGCTTATCTTCTTACTTCCGTTTTGCCTGCTGGTGGCTTGGTTTGGTATCGATGTTGCCAAAGAGAGCTACGAACTGGGTGAAACCTCTGGCGATCCCGGTGGCCTGCCGTATCGCTGGATCATTAAAGCCATGATCCCGCTGTCATTCTTCTTAATGGCACTCAGTGGCGTAGGTTTGATCCTGCATTCACTGAACAAGATTTTTAATCCGCACCTTATTCATGCAAACAACACGCATGCAAACAATATTCATACAAACAACAAGTAGAGGCTGAACATGATTGGAATAGTAATGTTTTTCGTAGCCTTGTTTGCGCTTTTACTTGGCTTCCCAGTGGCGTTCACTTTTGGTGGTATCGCGTTAATCTTTGGTGTTTGGGCTGAGGGCATTGAAATGTTTGCCTTCATGCCATATCGAATTCAATCCATTATGGAAAACACGGTTCTGATGGCCGTTCCATTGTTTGTTTTCATGGGGCTTGTTCTACAAAAGACCAAGCTTGCTGAGCAGTTGCTTGAGTCTATGGGCCGACTGTTCGGTGGCGTTCGTGGTGGTATCGCGATTTCAACCGTATTAGTCGGTTCACTGCTTGCGGCTTCTACTGGTGTTGTTGGTGCTTCTGTTGTTGCAATGGGGCTTATCTCTTTACCAGTAATGCTCAAGTACAACTACGACAAAGGCCTAGCGTGCGGCACTATTTGTGCGTCTGGTACGTTAGGGCAAATCATTCCGCCATCCATCGTATTGATTTTGTTAGGTGACGTATTAGGTGTGCCAGTAGGGGACTTGTTCCAAGCGGCGATTTGGCCGGGCGTGATGTTAGTCGGCGCGTACATTCTCTACATCTTGATATACGCAAAGCTACATCCTGAGGCGGCTCAACCGATTGAGCGAGATGATTCAATCAGCCGTAAGCAAGAAGTGTTAGATGCACTTAAAGCGATTCTTCCGCCTCTCGCGTTAATCATTGTCGTACTGGGTTCAATCTTTGCGGGCGTGGCAACGCCAACAGAGTCTGCAGCATTAGGTGGCGCGGGCGCGATGGTATTGGCACTGCTGTATGGTCAGTTTAGTTGGTCGATGGTGTATGACGCATCGAAAGAGACGGTGAAAGTAACAGCGATGGTGTTTGCTATCTTGCTGGGTGCGACTGCGTTCTCGATGGCGTTCACTTATACCGGTGGTGACTATCTGGTTGAAGAGTGGATGCTACAACTTCCGGGTGAGAAATGGGGCTTCCTGATCATCACCATGTTAGTGATTTTGATTCTGGGTTTCTTCATCGACTTTGTTGAGATCTGTTTCATCATCGTACCAATCATTGCGCCAGTTGCTGAGCTGATGGGCATCAACATGACATGGTTCGCTATCCTGATTGCGATGAACCTGCAAACCTCATTCCTAACGCCGCCATTTGGTTTTAGCTTGTTCTACCTAAAAGGCGTGGCACCAAAAGGCGTGACAACGAAAGACATCTATCGCGGTGTGATGCCATTCATTCTGATTCAAATCCTCGTACTTGGATCACTTCTCGCATTTCCAGCCTTCTATGGAATGTGAGTGACGCCAAGAATGTGAATGATATGTTTCAACGGCTATCTATAAATTGCTAAAATAAAACGGCTTATTGATGTTCAATAGGCCGTTTTTAGTGAGGAAAAGGAATGCCTCTAAAAGCCAAGCTGATTTTGTTGACGCTACTCCCGTTGCTGCTGGTTACGGCGAGTATTAGTTGGATCTCGTTACACCAGACCAAAACGTTAGGTGCGAAAGAGGTCGAGATCTTCCGAGACAGCTTAATCAAGTCGCGTGAAAACGCCCTCAAGGACACAGTAGACCTCGCATTCGATGCCATTGAGCACATCTATAACGACCCTGATATCCAAGAAGCCCAAGCCAAAACGGAAGTTCGAGCCATATTGTCTAAACTTAGATATGGCTCTGACGGGTATTTCTTCGCCTACGATCGCCACGGGACCAATTTAGTTCACCCAATTCAGCCTGAATTGATTGGTCAAAACCTACTTGAACTGCAAGACGAAGATGGCGATTTTCTGATAGAAGCCCTGCTAAGAGAAGCGCAAACTGGCGGAGGTTTTCACCAGTATTTATGGCAAAAGCCATCGACGGGTGAGGTGGTTTCTAAGTTGAGTTACGCCGCTTGGTTAGAACGCTGGGATTGGATGATTGGCACCGGTTTGTATATCGAAGATGTGCATCAAGAAGTGGCTTCGATGCAGGCCGAGATAAACAAGAATATTGAAACCACGTTCTTTTCTATTGTGGTGATTTTGAGCGTGACGGTGGCCGTTATTATCGTGCTTACCTTAGCAATCAACATGCATGAACATCGCATTGCCGATAACAATCTCAAAGAACTGGCGCATAAGACGGTGATGTTCCAAGAAGATGAGAAGAAACACCTAGCGCGTGAGTTACATGATGGTATTAACCAATTATTAGTGTCGAGTCGCTGCCACTTGGAGCTACTTGGTAATAAGTTACAGAGTGAAGACCTAAAAGCGCATCTGAATAAATCACAACATTCACTGATGCGAGCCATTGAAGAGGTGAGGCACATCTCGCACCAACTTCGCCCAAGTTCATTGGATGATATTGGTTTAGAAGCGGCGTTGTCTTCATTGTTGTTAGATTTTCAGGCGCACTCGGGCATAGAAGTCGAGACCATGTTTGCAACACAACCGGGCAAGTTGAAATCAGAAGCGGCAACGACCCTATATCGAGTGGTGCAAGAGTCACTGAACAACATAGAAAAACACGCACAAGCGACCAAGGTAACGGTTATTGCGCAGCAAATTGGTAACGTGCTGCAGTTACTGATTCAAGATAACGGTGTCGGTTTCAATACCTATAAAGCGATGGAAAAACGAGGGATCGGTCTGCGCAATATGAGAGAGCGAGTGGAGTTCATCGGTGGTGACTTTGAACTGATGAGTGAAATTGGCTTCGGAACGGAAATTACAGTGTTACTGACACTAGAAGGATTAGTGAATGAGTGAAGTTATTCGAGTTGTGATCGCTGATGATCACCAAGTGGTAATGGATGGCTTTATGGCGAGATTGGAACTTGAGCCAGATATTAGCGTGATCGGCACGGCCAGTAATGGGCTAGAAGCTGTCGAGGTAGTGAAAACGCTGCGCCCTGATGTGGTGTTGATGGATATCAGCATGCCTATCATGAATGGCATTGACGCCACCCACTTGATTAAAGAAGAAGACCCAGAAGCGAAAGTGTTGATGCTGACCATGCATAACAATCGTGAATACATCATGAAAGTGATGCAGTCGGGTGCGGTCGGCTATATGTTGAAAGAGATTTCGGCTGAAAAAATGGTGCAGGCAATCAAAACGGTCAATCAAGGCTCGACCTATTTCTGTGAAAAAGTGACGCAGAATTTGTTTACTCAACCGATTACTCCGACGCAATCTGTGAAGAATCCATTGAGCAGACGTGAAGAAGCGGTGTTGAAATTAGTCGCGAAAGGTGAGAGTAGCAAAGAGGTCGCGAAGGCACTGAATATCAGCTATCGAACGGTAGAAACTCATAGGCAAAATATTAAGCATAAGCTCGACATTCACTCTACAGCTGAGCTCGCTAAGTACGCGGTCAGCTCCGGGCTTGTGGAGTGATTTACGCTAAATCACATTAAATGTGTAATTACTGAATGTGTAGGTACGGAATCTATAAAAGCACTGTAAGCCGGAACGGTCTCTATGGCGCTGTCATTCGCGTTCATACTATTGCTTATATGCCTAAGTGCTTATGTGCCTAAGCTTATTACTAGGTTTACGAACCGAAAATTAATTGATTAATAAGCAAAGTGCTTTGAGCTAAAAGTATTATTGGAACAACGGTCGACTTGTTCGGTCTTTTTTTTTCGCCGATAATTTGAGTGTTTATGTGAATGTTGGATGAAAACCCATCGAACTGATTCAGGTTTACTGAAAACAATAAGTTAACCTGCTAAACTTCAGACATCCAAGTATTTGAATTGTTGTGACAACAGCTTGTACAATTTGGATTGTATGTGTGAGTTTGTAATTAAGTCACAGGTAAGTAAGGGATACGAGGTCGATAGACCCTATTAGTATTTCGTAGAGAGGGATAATGACTAAAGGTATAGATAAATATAGTATCGACAGTACCGATTACACTGTCGGTCAAGATAACGTCCAAAAATGGGGTTTTGATGTTCATAACCCAGTATTCGGTATCAGTGCGGGACTTATCGCTTTGTTCCTGATCGGTGTTCTGATTACAGATACCGCTTCAGCAAAGGCTGCACTAGATGGTGTTAAAGGCCAGATTATTAATTCGTTTGATTGGCTTTTCATCTGGTCGGGTAATATTTTCGTAATTTTCTGCTTAGGCTTAATTTTTTCTCCATACGGTAAAATCCGCCTTGGTGGTATTGATGCAACAGCAGATTACTCGTTCTTTTCTTGGCTATCGATGCTGTTCGCAGCAGGTATGGGTATTGGCCTAATGTTTTGGAGTGTGGCAGAACCTGCTGCTTACTTCACGGGTTGGTTTGAAACTCCGTTAGGTGTTGAGCCAAATACCCCTGAAGCTGCAAAATTGGCATTGGGTGCAACCATGTATCACTGGGGTCTACACCCTTGGGCTATTTATGGCGTAGTAGCACTGTCACTTGCGTTTTTCTCTTACAACAAGGGATTGCCTCTTTCTATCCGTTCTATCTTTTACCCAATTTTAGGTGATAGAGCTTGGGGCTGGGCTGGTCACATTGTTGACATTCTTGCTGTACTTGCAACGCTATTTGGTCTGGCGACATCGTTAGGCTTAGGTGCACAACAAGCGGCAAGTGGTATTCAGCACGTATTCGGCATTGAAGCGGGCCTAGGTCTGCAAGTTATTGTTATTACAGCGGTGACTTTATTGGCGGTAGTATCAGTACTTCGTGGTATTGATGGTGGCGTTAAAGTTATCAGTAACATCAACATGTTGGTTGCTTTCCTACTGCTTATCTTAGTGGCTCTAATCGGCTACGCGGTGACTTTAGGCTCTATCCCAACAACATTGATGGCATACATTGAAAATATCATTCCGCTAAGTAACCCTCACGGTCGTGAAGATGAAACATGGATGCACGGTTGGACTGTATTCTACTGGGCTTGGTGGATCTCATGGTCTCCATTCGTAGGTATGTTTATCGCACGTGTTTCTAAAGGTCGTACCGTTCGTGAGTTCATCACAGCAGTACTGATTGTACCGACTACAGTGACTATAATTTGGATGTCAGTATTCGGTGGCATGGCGATTGACCAAATCGTGAATAACGTGGGTATTCTTGGTCAAGAAGGCCTAACGGATGTGTCGCTAGCAATGTTCCAAATGTTTGATGCTCTACCGTTTGGTACGCTGTTATCAATCATTGCGGTTGTATTGGTTCTAGTATTCTTCATTACATCGTCTGACTCTGGCTCTCTGGTTATCGACAGCATTACTGCTGGTGGTAAAGTGGATACGCCAGTGCCCCAACGTGTGTTCTGGGCGTTCCTTGAAGGTGCGATCGCTGTCGCTCTATTGTGGGTTGGTGGTACAGAAGCAGTACAAGCTCTGCAAGCGGGTGCTATCTCGACAGCATTACCGTTCACCATCATTCTATTGTTGATGTGTGTAAGCTTGCTAATGGGTATGCGTACAGAGAAACGCTAGCTCATAAAGCTCGATTTGACCGTGTTTAATATGCGGTCGAACGATAAATAATACGAAGGCAGGTGAGGAGACTCACCTGCCTTTTTTGCATTTATTTTCTATCTAGATTTTATACCTACTTCAATACGGCATTTTACCGTATTAGATCAGACATACTTTCTAATAACCATACACTTAATAGCGTCTTGAATTTGGCGGCATGACAACTAATTGGCATATACTAAGGTTATGGTTTACATAAAAATATATTCCATTATTAAATTGTGAAATTGCTCGAATTTAATACTGATATTGGGTAGTATGCGCGAGATTTCCCACCACTCGTGAACTTTGACATGAAACTAACACTAAAACAGAAGTTAATAGGTGCTAGCCTATCTGCTGTTGTCGTTATGGCTACAGCGTTGACTTGGTTATCAGCAAACCAGTTATTTGAACAGACTCGTAATGGCGTATATCTACGAGCTGAAAGCGTATCAGAAGCAGCATCTGAAGGTATTAAGAACTGGATTGATATTCGTACGGATATCGCTTCAGCATTCAATGATTTTTCACGAGAGGATGATGTTGTTCCTTTCCTTAAGCAAGCTCGTGTAGCGGGTGGCTTTGACGATATCTTTTTAGGTACTCCAGAAGGTGGAATGTACCGTTCACACCCTGAACGTAATCGTGCAGATTACGACCCTCGTCAACGTCCTTGGTACCAAGAAGCAAACGCAGCGGGTAAGCAAATCATTACTACGGCTTACCAAGATGCGATCACTAAAGCTCTTCTAGTAACGATTGCAGAACCTGTTCGCCACAATGGTCAATTGGTTGGTGTCGTCGGTGCAGACGTACTTATCGACCAACTCGTTAACGACGTAATCAGTCTAGATGTAGGTGATAACGCATACGCCATGCTAATTGATGCCTCTGACGGTACGTTCCTAGCGCACCCTGATTCGGCTCTAAGCTTGAAGCCGGTAAGCGATCTTTCAAACGATATCTCTATGCCTATCATCGAGAACGCTGTGCGTACGGGTAGCATCGAAATTATTAAACAACGTGGCGCTGAAAAGCTGCTTTACTTCACGAAGGTGCCTAACACCAACTGGATCTTCGCGGTTCAGATGGATAAAGCAACAGAAGAAGCGAACCACTCAACGCTACTTACTCAGCTGATCATCACTGCTATCGTTATTACTCTAATCGTGATCGTATTAGTGTCTTGGTTAGTGAGTTTCCTATTCCGCGACCTAAACCGAGTTTCTGCTGCACTCGAAGAGATTGCATCAGGTGAAGGTGACCTTACTCAACGTCTTGAGCCTAAGAGCGATGACGAGATTGGTCAGCTTGCTACAAACTTCAACCGTTTCGTGGGCAACATGCACACTATGGTGGTCAAGTTAAGCGAAGTGTCTGCTGCATTGGGCAACCAAGCACGTCAAACAGCTTCTCAAGCGGAAGAACGTAGTGCTCGTATCCAAATGCAACAAGACGAGATCAACATGGTAGCAACGGCCGTCAACGAAATGGCTGCAGCAACACAAGAGATCGCCGGTAACGCTGACCACACAGCTCAGAATTCATCTGAAGCGGTTGGCGCGTGTGAGCACGGTACTGGTCAAGTGACACAGACTCAAAGCTCAATCCAAAACCTTGCTCAAGAAGTTCAAATCGCAACGAACGTGATTCTAGAACTTGAAGAGCACGGCAACAGCATCAACGCTATCTTGTCGAACATCCAAGGTATCGCTGAACAAACTAACCTACTTGCACTTAACGCCGCTATCGAAGCAGCACGTGCGGGTGAACAAGGTCGTGGTTTCGCGGTTGTTGCTGATGAAGTTCGTGTTCTGAGCCAACGTACACACGGCTCAACGCAAGAAATTCAACAGACGATTGAATTGCTGCAAGGCACAACAGGCAAAGCGGTTAACATCATGAACGATAGCCGTACGCTTGCTGAAACCAGTGTTGATGACGCTAACTCAGCAGCGGCGAGCCTAACGCAAATTCATGCAGCTGTTGAACGCATCAGCGACATGGCAACACAGATTGCTTCTGCTGCAGAAGAGCAAGCATCTGTAACGTCTGAGATTACTCGTAACACTGAAGGAATCCGTGACGTGTCTAACGAGCTAGCAGACGAAGCACACCAAGCAGCAGAGCAAGCAGCGCAGCTGTCTGAACTGTCTCACGAGCTAGAGAGCGAAATCAGCCGCTTCAAGCTGTAAGCGCTAACTCGTCATTTAAAAGCCGAATGTGATTATCACATTCGGCTTTTTTGTGCCTGCTCGTTAGAGCCTTAAGCTGCCGAACTACTTGTTAGGGTAATCTGGGAACTTAGCCTTGAAAGATGCACGAGTAGGGAAGTATTTTCCATGAATTTAACCATTTCGGGGCATTAGCTTATCGTTGCTTAAAGCGTTTTGGTATTTACTTCAAGGTAGACGTTACTGGTCAAGTTTGATTGAAGAAGAGCCTAGTTCAGAAAAGTTAAAAGATAACAAAAAGCCCGAGCATGAACTCGGGCTTTGAATGGTTTCTTATATAGCTTAAATAGAACCTATGAAGGCATTAGATTGCCTGACGAAGTTGGAAATAGCGTCCTTGTTCGTTCAACAGTGCCTCGTGAGAGCCATGTTCTACAATCTCACCTTGTTCAATCAGGACGATAGAATCCATCGCTTCCAGACCAATCAAACGGTGTGTAATGAAAATAACTGTCTTACCTTCAAAATGCTTCTCAAACAGTGCCATGATGCTCTGCTCAGTTTGCTTATCTAGGCCTTCGGTAGGCTCATCAAGCAGCAGGATAGGGGCATCATGAAGGATGGCACGTGCAATACCAACACGGCGCTTCTCACCACCAGACAGTTGACGACCACCGTCACCTAACCAGCTATCAAGACCATCGTTCTCAAGCAGCTTTTCTAGGCCAACGTCTTTAAGAATGTTAGCTAGGTGCTCATCGTTGGCATCTGGTTTCGCAATCAACAAGTTGTCGCGTAAGCTGCCATTCAAGATGTCGACACGTTGGCTTACCACACTGATCGATTCACGCAGTTGTGATTCGTTCCATTGTGTCAGCTCAATACCCGCGATAGAGATGTAACCCTTTTTCGGATCCCAGTAGCGAGTTAGAAGCTGAATCAGTGTCGATTTACCAGAACCCGTTTGACCAACAATCGCAACCTTGTTCGTTGCAGGGATCGTTAGGTCGACAGCGTTCAGAACACTGCGTTCAGAATCAGGGTAGTTGAACGTCACGTTTGAGAACGTAATATCCAGCGGCTTGTTGATGTCGAGCTTCTCTTCAGCGAACTGAACTTCAGGTTCTGACAGAATGACTTCATTCAAGCGACGTGCAGAAGACAGAGTCTGACCTAAATGCTGGAACGCACCTGCGATTGGCATCAATAGTTCAAAACTTGCCATGGTTGCGAACGCCATTAGCGCGATGAACGGATCAGGTGCATTGCCACCCACGCCATCTGCCGCCAGCCAAAGCATAAGAACCAGCGTTAAACCGTTGAACAGCATGAGCGCAGCTGAAGCCATGCCGGTTAGGTTAGCGTTTACAAACTGGTTCGCCATCAGCTTGTGTTGTGTCTCTAGAATCGCATTACGGTAACGCTCTTCTGCACCAAACAGAGTCAGTTCGCTGTAGCCTTCAATCCAATCCAGAGTGGTAACACGAAGATCCGCTTTGTTCTGTGTCAGTTCGCCGCCGTTACGCTTGCCCAGTTTGTAGAACAAGATTGGCCAAACCAACAGCATGATCAGAAGGATAGAACCTAAGATCAAACCTAGTGAGCTATCGAACCACATCAAGAACAGAGTCAGGAAGAAGATACCAAACACACCAACCGTCACAGGGCTTACTAAGCGCAAGTAAACGTGGTCCATAGCGTCGACATCAGCAACCAACCGGTTCAGTAGGTCAGCGTCACGAAGGTTTGAGATACGACCTGGGATCAGCGGAGCCAGCTTCTTGAAGAAGAAGATACGCAGGTCTGTCAGTAGTTTGAATGTCGCATTGTGGCTCACAACACGTTCACCCCAACGACCCGCAGTACGGCTCATTGCCAAACCACGAACACCACCGCCTGGCAGCATGTAGTTAAAGGTTTCACGAGCAATCGTCAGGCCTGCAACCGCAGAAGCGGAAATGAACCAACCCGATAGCGTTAACAAGCCAATAGAAGCTGACAGAGTAGCAAAAGCCAATAGCATGCCTAGCGATAGGCCAAACCAATGCTTTTTATAGAGTTTCAGGTAAGGCAGTAAATCACGCATCTAAATTACCCTTATTGTCTTGTTGAGCTAAGTTCGCGTTAAGCATCTCTTCGAATAAACCACCCGCAGTCGAAAGCTGAGAGTAATGACCTTGTTCCACAAGACCACCATCGCGCATAACCAGAATGTTATCGACCGATTGAAGAGGAGCAAGTTGGTGCGTCACAAGCAGGGCAGTGCGACTTTCGATGTTGCTGTTAATGCCTTTCATCACGAGCTGTTCACTGCGAGTATCTAGGCTGGCAGTCGGTTCATCAAGCAACCAGAATTGGCCGTCTTGAATCATTGCACGAGCCAAAGCCAAACGCTGAGATTGACCAACAGATAGGCCACCCGAACGGTCAGAAATCATGTAATCCAAGCCATGCTCGTTTACAAATTCGTTAGCAAAAGATTGCTCTAGTGCGTTTTGAACAGTTTGGTCAGTGATATCTTGCTTACCTAGAGTGACGTTGTCACGAATGGTGCCGTGAAGCAATAATGGGTTTTGACCAACCCAGCTGATCGTCTTACGCCAAGATGCCAAGTCTAAGTCACGCAGTTCAACGCCATTGATTTTCAAGCTTCCTTCATAAGGCATGAAACCAAGGATGGCGTTGATCAAACTTGTTTTACCCGCACCGCTTGGGCCAACTAATGCAGTCGACTGGCGAGTATTCAGTGCAAACGAAATAGGGCCAACCAGTTGAACACCTTCAGGGCTCAACACTTTCAGATCTTGAGCCTCAATATTGATGCCTTGAGCTGAGTCTAGTTGAGTGTCACCTGATTTAACCTTAGTGATGTCTGTTTCTAGGAACTCGACAATACTCTCGGCCGCGCCCACTGCTTGTTGCTTCGCGTGGTAGAACGTACCTAAGTCGCGTAGAGGTTGGTAAAACTCAGGTGCCAAGATAAGGATAAACAAACCAGCGAATAGAGTAATGCCAACGCCGTAGTGACCGAAGTTAAGCTCGCCGATGTAAGTGAAACCAAAGTAAACCGCCGTCATCGCAATAGAGATAGACGTGAAGAACTCAAGCACAGCAGAAGACAAGAAAGCGATCTTCAATACATCCATGGTGCGCGTTCTGAACACCTCTGATGCACCTTTCAATACTTCTGTTTCCGCGCTAGTACGGTCGAAAAGACGAATCGTTGTCATGGATTGCAAACGGTCGTAAAAGTGGCCTGAAAGACGCTGAAGCGCTTTGAAGTTTTTACGGTTTGCATCGGCCGCTTTCATGCCAACTAATGCCATGAACATCGGCACCAGTGGCGCAGTCAGCAAGAAGATAAGGCCAGCCGCCCAGTTTACTGGGAACACCACGACCAAAATAATGAATGGAATCATTACCGACAAAGACATCTGAGGTAAGTAACGAGAGAAGAAGTCTTGCATGTCTTCAACTTGTTCTAGCAACAAGGTTGCCCACGTACCAGCAGGCTTACCTTTGATGTAAGCAGGGCCTAGTTCGCGTAACTTATCGAGAATGAGCTGCCTAATGTAAACACGGATCTGTTCACCACAGCGATAACCTGCGATTTCACGACCCCATGTACAGCCCGCACGGCCAACGACCGAAAGTGCCAAGCCAGCAAAATGACCAACCAGTTCAGACTTATCGACATTCTCGATGATCAACTGGTGAAGAATAGAGGCGAGAAGAGCTGCTTGAGCAATTAAAAACACGCTTGAAAGTACGCCAAGGCTAATCGCAATCATAAGCCAGCGTTTCGCTAACTTACTCTGTTGCTTAAGCCACTTGTTCAAGCTGCGTTGTTTTTTCTTATCCATTATGAAGGCTTAATGATAATTATTATTTGTTGAGGGCGGCTAGTATACAAAAGAAAGCCCAGTGGATATACCACTGGGCTTTAGGGATTTACAACAAAATGTGATGACGCCCTGCATCTACTGAGGCGAGAGCACCGATAATCAAATCTGCAATCTCAGATTTACTTATCGTTAAGGCCATCTAGGAAGCGTTCAGCATCCAGTGCAGCCATACAACCAGTACCAGCAGAAGTGATTGCTTGGCGGTAGTTGTGGTCCATTACATCACCCGCAGCGAATACGCCAGGGATGCTTGTTTGTGTCGCGTTACCTTCAAGACCAGACTGAACGATGATGTAGTCATCTTTCATATCTACTTGGCCTTTGAAGATTTCAGTGTTCGGTTGGTGACCGATAGCGATGAACGCGCCCATTACGTCGATATCTTCTGTCTTGTCAGACTGAGTATCTTTAATGCGAACGCCTGTTACGCCCATGTCGTCTCCTAGAACTTCGTCTAGCGTGCGGTCAGTGTGAAGAACAATGTTGCCGTTCTCTACTTTGTCCATTAAACGCTTAACAAGAATCTTTTCAGCGCGGAACGTGTCACGACGGTGAATCAGGTGAACTTCAGACGCGATGTTAGATAGGTAAAGAGCTTCTTCAACAGCCGTGTTACCACCACCCACAACCGCTACTTTCTGGTTGCGGTAGAAGAAACCATCACACGTTGCACAAGCAGAAACGCCGCGGCCTTTGAACGCTTCTTCAGACTCTAAACCTAGGTACTTAGCTGATGCACCTGTTGAGATGATCAACGCATCACAAGTGTACTCGCCAGAATCGCCTTTAAGACGGAAAGGGCGGTTTGATAGGTCGACTTCGTTAATGTGGTCGAACAGGATCTCTGTTTCAAAGCGCTCTGCGTGCTCTTTCATGCGATCCATTAGAGCTGGACCCGTTAAACCTTCAGCATCACCCGGCCAGTTTTCCACTTCTGTTGTGGTTGTAAGCTGACCACCTTGCTGCATACCAGTAACCAGAACTGGTTTTAGGTTTGCACGAGCAGCGTAAACTGCAGCTGTATAGCCAGCAGGGCCAGAACCAAGAATCAATAAATTACAGTGCTTTACGTCGCTCATGAGGACTCCGAAATTGAATTTGTTTTTATTTATAATCGCTTAGGATTGTATGGAAAATATGGAGGCAATAAAAGTGTAAACAAGGGCTGAAGTGTAATTAATCGTTATAGTTTAGAACTTAATCGAGACAAACGTTTTCGTGGCTGGAAGATCAGTGAAAGAACTTAAAGGCTATGGCTGAGTTCGGCCAACTAAATGAGGTTTCATTCCTTTATCAAGTTTAACTAACGTTGGTTTGAAATCGGCTTTGAAGAAGCTTGTATGTTTTGGCTTGCACTAGGCAAGTTTGCCAATTACCAGAGGCTGCCGAACTATGTTTTAAATCTATGAGAAGTATTACAGGTTGGTGCGTAGTGAACCTAATTCCGCCCGAATGTAAGAGGCTTATGAGAATGATAAAAGGTCGAGAGCTAAGCATTAGTGAGGATTGGGAACACTTCAAAATGTTATACGTAAGGTGGAGTTGCCGACAGGTCAAGTGATGAGGCCACAACAAATATTGGCAGGAATTGCACTTTTGGGGAGCCAGTTTGAAGTAGAGATAAAGACTTCGACACATTTGCTTGGGTTGGCTAGGGCTATAGCAAGCATTGAGTCAAAATAAACTCAGAAATAAAGAGACCCAACGATGGGGCAAAATATCATGCGTTGGGAATCACCTTTTAAAAATCGTAAAGCATGTATACTTAAGCCATATTTTCTGCATCGTATCGACAGATTTGGCATTTAAAATCATCTTCTTGGTAGCTTATTAATAGAGACTCATCATCAACCACCCCGTCACCATTACAAGTGTCTACCCAGTCGCCGTCATCAGTTTCCATCATACCCATAACACCATCACAGCTAACATTTTCTAATAGCGGTTGTAATACTTGCTCATAGTGGTACATCTGCTTGCTGCTTAGTTCATTTAGATCTCCACCATTTGCTATTAGCTTATGGCCGATACCGATAGAGGTGCTCTCATCTAAACTAACATTCTCTGCTGACTCTTCAATGATACTGCCGTTGTCCAACAGAAAACCTAATACTTCCAAATCCATATTATCCTCACTTATTATTTTGTTGACTTTAATAACAATAATTTAAGTGTGGCAATTATACGTAGAACCATTATGGGAATGCTGTGCGGTAGATCTGAAAACACATGTCTTTTTACTTTTTGATAATGCGAGTAGCAACTGTCACTGAAGATAACTAAAAAAAAGTATGATTATTTGGGTAGGGGTGCAAAGCGGCGAGTACTTTTGCTAACACAGTGTAATTATTGTTGATAAGGTGAATTTGACAGGTTCGATGAAGTTCCTCGTTTAAGCGCCAGTTCTCCTTTTGGGTCATATCAAGGAGAAAAAAGCCGAACCTATTTTGGCTGGGTTCGGCTTTTTTGTGGTTATAAAGTCACTTATTAATCAAGCTTTGGTACTTTGCTCTGTTGATGGTGTTTCGTTAGGTTTCGCTGGCTCATGAATCTTTTTTAGCGACTTCGATAGCAAAGCAATATCTTTAATTTGTTTGACCATATCTGGGACATTGCTAACGTCGGCTTTACCATCTGCGGGGCCATAGAATGTTTTAACTAATTCCTGCTTTATCGTTGTCTTGATTTCAGAAGGAACATCGTCTAAGAATGCTCCAATTGAGCCTAACTGTACTCCGCGATTTCTGTAAACAAGTTCTTGCTTTCGATGGTATGCAGATTCTTTAAGCAAGTAAACCGAAGGTGAACTAAAAAGTACTATTGTTAAAAATCTAATAAAATAACCCGAAACATCAGTAGGTAGGTTTATAACCATTGAATATGAAGAACCTTGGCCGACCCAAGAGACAAAAAACAGTACAAAGGATAACAATGGTAATATCATCGCGAATAGACCATATAAGCGCAATTTGTCGGCTTCTTCACGTTGATAATCTGCGTTCGCAATATCTGACTTGGCCCGTCTAAATTCACTTAGTGAACCCAATACTTCAGTTAGCTTGTTCTTCTGATTAGCAAACCCTCGAACTTCGACACGAATTGCTCTTTCCAATTCTAAAGCTAGATCCGTAATTTGATGATCTAATGTTGCTTGTGTCTCTGCTATTTCCATTTCGACCGAGTGCTTTGATTCTCTAAGTTGCTCGGTTAAGGACACGGTTTCCACTGCAATTTCATCGGAGAATGATTGTAGGAGTTCAGCCTTGATTTTATTAACTTCTTTTCTTGTAGTACTTCTTAATTCAGCAACCTCTATGGCAACTTCGTTGGTTGCTTGTTGGATAGATTCGACGTTAGCCAATTCATGTTTTTTGATCGATTCGGCTTGCTCTTTCTGATTTTCGTTGATTTCTTTAATCGTTCGAGACAACGTTGAAACTTGCTGATTCATCTTTTTTATCGCAGCAGGGGTCAACCTGACCATATAAGATTGAACTTCAGATTGGAAATCATCAAGCTCGGATTTTAGACTTTCCCAAGCTTCGTTATTGATCCCTAGGTCAGTTATCTTTTTACCGTTTTTTAGATTAAATGGCACCCATACGGATAAGGCTGTCAACATAGTCTCCATATTTTGGAGAAAGTAAAATTCGTCTGCGTATGAGAGTGTTTGATAAGTGTCGGCGTAATTCTCAATTGTTTCACTCAGATTTTGTAGGTCATTTTGAAAGAGCTTAAGGTTCTCATCACCTCTTTGTGGCGTATAAAATGTTTTGATGCGTGAAACAATTTCACTTCCAAGTATGGAAATGTCATAGCCATTAATAGGTCTGTTCTTTTTGATCATGAGGTGATTTACCGAAGATTAAGGTTGCTATCAAAGTAGTTTATATTCAATTCTACATATAACAACGGAAATGTTATATGAGCTTGATTAATAGCAATAAATATAGATTTCAACGAGTGCTAAACAAGCTCTTTGAACGATGGTAGTTAGGTCGAATTTACCTCCGTGATACAACACGGGGATTCACGATGAACAGCATTAGAATAATGGGTCACGTCTAGTAGGGAAAAACCCATGAACAGGATGTGAATGAGTAAAAGGTCTAGCCAACAATGGGGTATAAACGTGTTAGCTAAGAACACTTGGCGTTTTTGACTACTTGCCGTTTATTTAGACGTTAGATTCATTGTCACCATCGACTTCAAACGCTTCATACTTCGGTTTTCAAATGCTACTGAGCAAATCCCACCCGTAACATTCCACTTCAAACACTTTCTAGATAAAAAGAGCTATCAAGTTGTTCTTCTAAAAGAAATGAGCCATTTGGGGCGGCCGAGTTCCCCCCGAACTCGACCTGTTCCAGACGCGCAAGCAAAGGCGTGTGGATTCTGGCGTACTCATAAATTAACCAATTTCAGTTTGTTGTGTAAATAATCAATAGCTTGTCAATTGATAGGTAAGTCGTATTTCGCTGTGCAAAAGCATAGAAATGAATGATGACGAGTGTGATACCTGAACTCATGCAAGGAGGCTGGCGTATTGAAGCGAAAGGGCTGACACAATATGAAACATCACTTGCTAGTTAATAATATCGTTAAATTTAAATTTTCAGGGATTTATAACTAGCTAGTGGAGTGTGCTAGTTTTAAGAGTTGGTCATCTTTTATTCTGGTGTTATACACTGCTTTTGAATTTCAGGTTAGATTTAGTGTCTGAATTATTAAATCTGACGGGATAAATGATTGTTTAATGTTGATTTGGCAAGATCTTCAAGTATCCTTTATGTAAATAAAACGTTAAATATCGAAAGTTAATTAACAATCATTAAGGAGTCGATGATGTTACATGCTCACGAAAATACCCTACATATTACCCACCTCAGTAACCACGCAGTTGAGGAGTTGTCACCGTCATTCTCTAAGCTTCCAAGCACAGAGCATGCGGATGGTCAGTTTCGATTGAGAAGGTACTCGGTGGTTCAATTCAGTAATGGACAAGTCGTAGAGCTAGACAAACATAACTTTGTTCAGTCTGAAGACATTAATCACTTTCAAGGTGACGTTGTTCGCCAATTCGAGCCAATTGAAGCCCCAATCTTAAGCAGCGAAGGCATGCAAGAGATGTGTGAACTGTTTATTGAAACCAATGGGCTTGAAGACGGACAAGAAATCGAAATCCACCAAATCCGCATCGCTGCCATTTTTGAAGAGACACAGGTTGCGCCAGAAGGTGTTCACCAAGATGGCTTCGACCACATCGCTTTAATTGGTGTTAACCGTCATAACATTGTGGGTGGCGAGATCATGCTGTACCAAGATTCTCATGAAGCCCCATTCTTTAGAAAAGTGCTTGAAGACGGTGAAGTCGCAATGCTGGCCGACAGCAAGCTTTGGCACAACGCACAGCCGATTCGCACCATAGACCACGATGAGATGGGCTACATGGATGTGTTTGTTCTAACGGCTAAGGATGCGCGCAATGTCCTTCACTCTTAATGATGTGCGCCAGCAGTTTAGCGCGCTAGGCCAATACCATAACGGTAAGCCGGTAACCTTTTTTGATGGGCCGGGTGGCTCTCAGGTTCCTGAAAATGTTTTAGCATCCATGACGGAATACCTTGGGCACTTTAATTCGAACCTCGGCGGTCATTACTTTTCTAGCCAAAAGACCACAGGTTTGATGCAGCAAGCGAGAGAAGCGGCGCAAGCGCTACTCAATGCTGAATCTTCTGGCAATGTTGTGTTCGGTGCGAATATGACATCTCTGACCTTCCAACTTAGCCGAGCGATCAGCCGCGATTGGAAAGAGGGCGATGAAGTTATCGTCACTGCGTTAGACCATTACTCGAACGTATCAAGCTGGCAGCAAGCAGCAGACGACAAAGGCGCGATTGTTCGCCAAGTTCGTGTCGACGAGTCGGACTGCAGCCTAGACATGGCGCACTTTGAGTCTCTATTAAATGAGAAGACCAAACTTGTTGCTATGACGTTTGCTTCGAACACCACTGGCTCGATTGTCGATATGGCGAAAGTTATCGAGCTTGCACATCAGCACGGTGCTCAGGTTTATGTTGATGCGGTTCACTATGCTCCTCATCATCTGATCGATGTTCAACAACTGAATTGTGATTTCTTAGCGTGTTCAGCCTACAAGTTCTTCGGCCCGCATGTGGGTATTGCTTACATTGCACCTCAATGGCTGCATACCTTAAAGCCATACAAGGTTGAGCCTGCCACTAACATTGGCCCAGGCCGTTTTGAAACAGGAACACAAAGTTTCGAAGGCCTTGCAGGTGTGATTGCGGCGGTTGATTACTTGGCACAGTTTGGTGAGCCAACAGATTCACTGCGTTCTCGTTTAGAGCAAAGCTACGCGCTTTATAATAAGCATGAAAGCCAACTGAGTGAGTACTTCCTAAAACGCTTGGGCGATCTGGAAGGGGCAAAACTTTATGGTAGAACTGAGTTTGATTCGAACCTGAGAACGCCAACGTTCGCCATCACCTTTGATAACCACTCGCCAGAGTTCATCGCTAAGAAGCTGGGTGAACATAATATCTGTGTGTGGAATGGTCACTTCTACGCTTTAGGGCTGGTTAAGCAGTTGGGTATTGAAGAGCAGGGCGTGGTGCGTATTGGTTGCATGCATTACAACTCGATTGAAGAGATCGACTTGCTGTTCAATGTGCTTGAAGGGATCTTGCGAAGCCACTAGCACTTAATAGCTACAGAATTAGAAAAGAGCATACTTCTCTCAATAATATTGAGTAGGAAGTATGCTCTTTTTGATTGATTGAGCTTATTTGCTCAACGCCAGTTATTCGGCTAAGACAGATGCTTAACGAGAGCTGCACCTACTGCGTGAGCACTGGTTGGGTTCTGACCGGTAATCACTCGCTCATCAACAATCACAAGCTCTTGCCAAGGCTGAACCTTGTTGAAACGCGCTGCGCTGCGAGCAAGAGACTCTTCCAGTAGGAATGGAATATCGTTGATGGTGCCAAAGTCGATCTCTTCTTCACGTGTAAAGCCAGTCACCGATTTCGAGCTTAGTAGCTTCTCGCCGTTACTTAGGACAATCGGAAGCAGTGCTGCTGGGCCGTGACATACTGATGCGATCAAACCGCCATCTTCATAATGCTTGGCGGCAATCGTTGCGAATTGCTCGTCGGTTGCTAGGTCTGAAAGCAAACCAAAACCACCTGGGTAGAAGATAGCATCGTAGTTTTCTACGTTAACTTGGCTTACAGGAATTGTATTGTTGATGCGGTTTTGGAAATCATCATCCGCTAAGATATCAGCGTTAACTGCATCTCCCTCGATATCCGTTCCGTAGAGCGGGGCTTTGCCACCATTGATAGAAGCGATGTCGTATTCGAATCCAGCAGCCATGATCTCTTTAAGAGCGTGGGTAAGTTCTGGAGCGTAAGTACCGTTCGCTTGGTCTGTATCGCCAAGTGTTGCGTGGTTCGTTACTGGAATTAGTATTTTTTTCATGATTCGTCCCTTTGAGCTGCTGTTTTTTATTGTGATGCTGACGCTTTTCGTTAAGCGCTTGGCGTTAGGTATCGTGTCGTTACTTAGCTATCGCCGTCTTGTTGTATCTAATACTAGTTCCAAATCAAATAGGTGATAATATGCAAAATAGGCAAAACATTGTTGCTATATAGCAAAGATAGAATGCGAGTAGATTAAGTATGGATAGCTTTGAAGGGATTAATGAATTTGTTGCGGTCGCCGAATGCCACGGTTTTTCAGCGGCCGCCAAGCAGTTAGGTTGCAGTACCAGCCATGTGAGTCGGCAGGTTTCAAGGTTGGAAGAGAGAGTGGGAGTGGCTCTGCTTGCGCGTTCAACACGGATGGTTAGCCTGACTGAATCTGGCCACACTTATTACCAACAGTGCAAAGACTTGGTGATTGGGCTGCAACAGGCCAATGAACAAGTCACGTCTCAACAAACTCAGTTGAGTGGTACTTTACGTGTTAGTGCGGCGGGCGCATTTGCAGAGAACCATGTTGCCGCAGCACTGATGGAATTTGCTAAAGATCACCCAGATCTGACTATCGAAATGAACTTCAATACCAAGATGGTGAACTTCATTGAAGATGGTATCGACTTTGCGATTCGTTATGGTCGATTAGACGATTCAGGGCTGGTGGCAAGAAAGCTGGTTGATCGCCCAATGGCCGCGGCAGCAAGCAAAGGTTACATTGCTGAGTTTGGTGCGCCAGCGAACCCAGAACAACTCAAGCTGCACAGCTGTATTATCGCCAACAGTGACCAATGGTTATTCGAGAAAGATGGAAAGCCGCTAACTGCAGTAAGAGTGCATGGTCGTTGGAGAAGCAACAATTCAAGCGCGGTACTGAAAGCTTGCGAAGAGGGGCTTGGTATCGTTTATCTTCCTAAAAGCAGCTTCAATGGTGGCCTTAGCAATGGAAAACTCGTTCCTGTGTTAGAAGAGTATTGGGGAGCGGGCACAAGCAGCTGGATTGTTTATCAGAACCGTCGTTTTCTTCCACAGCGAGCACGGTTAGCTATAGACTTCTTAGTCTCTTATTTCTCTGATTGGAATGAATAGCTCGTAGGTTTAAACAATAGTGCGCAGGTTTAAAAGAATAGTGAACAGGATTTGAAGTGGTAGGGAGGGAGTTCTTTCATCAGATCAACGCCAAAAATAGAAAAAGATAATGGTTACATTGGCATAGGTTGTCTATTTCTGTTTTTTGACGCGAATAATGGGATTGAGATGCTTGTCTACTTTTACTAACTCGTGTTAGCGATTGAGTTGTAGAGATGGCCGCAACAGTACGATATACTAGATGGCATATTAATGTCCCTAGCGCATGATAGATTGTGTGGAAGCGTTGGCAGGATGTGTTGTTATGCTCCAGTTCGTGAAGTGTAGCTATAATGCGGAGTTGGCAATGTCTTCAATAAATTTCGAATCCACGTACGGTGTAATAACTATTCAAGATATGAATGTAGTTAGCGTTGACGCTAATTATGCTCGTATTTATGGATACCAGTCACCCGAAGAACTACTTTCCAATATAGATAGCTTTCTGGACCTCATTCCAGCAGAGTTTCATGTTCTCGCTTACCAAAACTACCTTGAAACCGTCAGCGGTCAACGCGACCCGAAAGGGCATACCTATACCAATGTTGATTGCAATGGTAGAGAGTTCACTGTGTTCTCTATCGACCATGTGACTGAATGGCAAGGTAGGCCAGCACTGCAAGTGACGGTTATCGATCTTTCTCCTGCGATTCAGTTACAAAACGTGGTGCGCGAGCAAGATAAAATGTACCACGATATGATCATGCAATCCGGTCAGGGCATTTTAGTTCATCGAGATTTTAAGCCGTTAATGGTCAATCAATCTTGGGTGAAACTTCAGGGCGGAGAGTCGATTGAGCAAGCCTTGAAGCTAGACTCTATCCTTGATTTGGTACCGAAGCAAAATGTCGAAAGCATCTATCAACGCTATCAATCGGTGATTTCGGGTAAGCCTTCAGGCATGAGCAATGTGGTCGAGAATATTGGTTTAGATGGTGTGCATCGCTTCTTCAATATCTACGATAATGCGATCACTTGGAAAGGCCAGCCTGCGGTTCAGGTCGTGCTCGAAGACGTGACTCAAAAGGTGATGTTGGAAAGACAGTTAGTTCACCAAGCGAATTACGATGAAATGACCGATTTGCTTAACCGCAGAGCGATTTATGAGTGGCTGAGAGAACACCTTGTCTCTGAGACTCATTTAGTGTGTATGCTGCTCGATATCGATGATTTCAAATCAATCAATGATACCTATGGGCATATGGTCGGGGATGAGGTGATTTGCGCATTGGCTGATATTACCAAGCGTAATGTTGAGGCTGTGGGCGGTGTTGCAGGTCGATGGGGCGGTGAAGAGTTCATCGTGTTTATCCCAAATGCGTCGCCTCAGGTTTCACGTCAAGTGTCTGATCAGATCCGAGAGCAGTTTAATCAAACCGAATTTAAGATTGATGAGCACGTTCGCTTTAATGTGAGTGTGAGTATCGGTGTGAGTGATAGCCGAGCTTGTGAAGGAACGGTTTCTATCGATGCACTTGTGAACGTGACCGACCAATCCCTTTATCGTGCGAAAGCGGCTGGCAAGAATCGCGTGTGTGGCGATGTGGTCGCGCTTTAGATCTTGCTAGTAAGTAACACAGCTTTGTAACTAAAAATGCCCTGAAGTAATAAGCTTCAGGGCATTTTTCGTTTTGGCTATCAGCGACAGGGCGCTAACAATCAGAAGCGCTCAAGTTCTACAAATTATGCAGAAACCTCAACTTCGTAAGAGCCAAATTTACGGATGTTAATCACGCCCGTATCTAAGATTAGGTATTGACCTTTAATGCCTTGCAGCACACCAGATACCTCTGGGTTCTTATCAAAGTTGTGCGACACAATCTTCACTGGGTGCTGTTCAACTGGGTAGCTCAATGAAGTGATGTTCTCACTCAGAATTTCGATCGCGTCGTCACCAAATTTCGCTCGGATCTCTTGGATTTTATTCTCAACCAGTGGTAACAGTTCTTTGGCTTTCTCTACCAATTCCATATCGTCGCCATCGCCTTTTAACAGCGTGCGCCAGTTGGTTTTGTCGGCGATGTGTTTTGCCAATTCAACTTCAATCAGGCCAGAAATCTGACGAGTTTTTACCTTCAAGATAGGTAAACCTTGAGTCGCACCTTGGTCAATCCAACGTGTTGGGATTTGAGTGTGACGCGTGATACCAACCTTAAGGCTAGACGTGTTCGATAGGTAAACGAAGTGATCAACCATGCAGTTCTCTTCACCCCATTGAGGCTCGCGACACGTGCCTTCATCGTAGTGACAAGTCTCTGGTTTCATGATGCACATATCGCAGCTTGCTAGCTTTTTCATGCACACAAAACAGTGGCCTTGAGAGTAGCTCTTCTTGGTTTTCTTACCACATGAACAGCAAAAAATGTTGCCAGTGTGAGTGAGGTTGATGGTTTTACCAATCAGAGGGTTTAGCTCTACAAACTCTTCGCCTACAGGCAAACGGTAGGTAACCGCGCCATCAAGGGAAGCACTCATCTTTTTGAGTGTTCCTTTTGCTAATAAAGACATGACATTACTCGTTGTATTTTGATTATTATTTCGTCGACTCGATTGCGCTGTGAGCAGGCAGTACGGTTAACGATGATTATGCGATGAGTATAACAAATAGAGCCTGTTTTTATACGCAATATTACTTGATTCTCGCCGTGAATAATCAACAGCAAATAAATGCATAAAAATATAGTATGACATTTTGTTCGGGCGTGATATAACGTTTTTTAGTGATTTATTGGTATTAAGATCACTAATTTATCTGACTTGTTTTTTTATCGTGAAATCCCAACTATAGGGATCTTAAGCCGGAAGCTTAGACGTGAAGTGGATCCATAAGATTGTTATCTTTCTCGTTATCGCAACGCTTGCCATTGTGCAGTATTACCGTGTGAGCGGAAATCGTGTGATAACAGCAATAACCCCTGATAAATATGAATTTATCGCGACCAGCGATCGAGTTGATAGGGGCGTCAGTACATCCCAATTATCCTACGAAAATGGGCAGTATATTCTCGACTGTGAACTTAAAGAGTCGGAATATCCTTGGCCTTATTGCGGCCTGTCGATTCGTATCAACCCGGACATCACTGTTGGTCTTAATCTATCTCAATATCACACCTTTAGAGTCAACATTGATTACCATGCGGAAGCGGATTCTAGCGGTCGTTTACGAACCTACCTGAGAAACTATAACCCTGCTTATTCGGCTCCGGATAATGAGTATACGCACAAGTACAATGGCATGGAGTTTTCGCCAGGCGTCGATGGGGGCGTGATTGAAATACCGATTAAAAACCTGCAAGTGATGACATGGTGGCTAGCGGACAATGACATCGCGCTAGAGCATTCTGCTCCCGAGTATTCCAACGTGAATATGGTCGAATTTGCTACCGCATCGGGTGCGAAGCTAGGCCATCATCGAATTGTTATTCGCAGCATTGAGTTTGAAGGTTCGTATATCTCTGCCGAAAGCTTGTTCTTGATCTTGCTGTTTATCTGGGTCGGCACGGGCACTGTGTTCTTACTCTTAGAATTACATCGCTCAAGAAAGCGTATGGTGATTGCAGAGAAGAGACACAACCACTTAAAGAACGTGAACCGAGCATTGAGAGAACAGAACTTTGAATTCTCGGAAATGGCTCATCGAGACGAATTAACTGGAGTTTTAAATCGTCACGCTATTCGTGATTGGCTAAAAATGCAGTCTCAGCAGGTTAAGCAGGGGCATGGAAAGCTCAGCATGCTTTATCTTGATATCGACTATTTCAAGAGCGTGAATGACAAGTACGGACACCAAATGGGCGACGATATTTTACGAGAGTTCAGTATGGTGGTCGGCAGTTCGATCAGCGCTTCCGATAAGTTGGTGAGGTGGGGTGGTGAAGAGTTTATTGTTTTTTGTCCGGAAACTGATCTTGGCGAAGCACAACGAAAGGCTGAGAAAATCCGACTCTTAGTCAGCCAGCACCTTTGGGTTCATGGCGATCCACTGACATGCAGTATTGGTGTTGCTGAGATGAAACAAGAGCGAGTGACAGAGACCATTGCTCGCGCTGATGAAGCTTTATATCAAGCGAAGCATTCAGGTCGAAATCAGGTGATCTTGAGTCACTAATCTGAAAATTGTTTTGATTAGTTTATAAGCCACGCGTGCATATGTGACGTGTGGCGTTTTTATGGGCGCTATATGAGTTTACCCTCTAGAGCCTTTTGTTGGTTTGTTTGGATAACATATTGAAATGATTTCCCTGTTCTTTAAATGCTTGCTTGGTGCCGCTGCTGTTTTATTGATTGCGCTGTTGTCGAAAAGTAAGAGCTTTTATATCTCTGGCCTTGTGCCGTTGTTTCCTACTTTTGCTTTGATTGCTCACTACATTGTCGGCACGGAACAAACCATGGTGGAATTGCGTACCACAGCCCTGTTTGGCTTGTTTTCTCTTGTGCCATACGCCGCTTATCTTGGTGCGGTCTATGTGTTTAGTTATCGCTACAACTTGGTATCGACGTTGTCATTGGCAACTGTCGTGTGGGTTTTGTGTGCCTCTATGTTGCTGTTGGGGTGGACGCGTCTAGTCCCAACTGCGATATAGTGCCAAGTACAATCTAGTACCCAGTGCGATCAGCCATTGGTGAGTTGGTTAGCTAGAAAATTGTAAGGCTAGAGGTTAGAAACAAAAAAGGTGGCGAAGAGCCACCAAAAGGGAAAAGCGTTTTATTGTTTTTTTGGATGCCCGCTCACTGTATGTTTCATTTTGAGCGGGCTTTTTATATTGGCTGAGTGGGGGAACTGCAGCCAGTTTAGGGGAGCATTTATTGCTTACCAGAAAATCCAAGCGAACAGTGTCAGTACTAGGATACAAACTAGGTTAAGCACCATACCGATTCGCATCATCTCTTTCTGCTTGATGTGACCAGAGGCAAACACAATTGCGTTTGGTGGTGTTGCAACAGGCAGCATGAAGGCACAAGACGCAGCAACAGCGATCAGTGCAGACAAGATAACTGGCGACATACCAAGTGCTTCAGCGATGGTTGCAAATACAGGAACCAGAAGTGCTGCACTGGCTGTGTTACTTGCGAATTCAGTCAGGAATACTACGAATGCAACTACCGCTAGAATCGTTAGCAGAACGCCTGCTGTTTCCAAGAAGCCACTCAGTGAGTGTGCTAGGAATACGCTGGTGCCTGTTGCTTTAAGAATGTTACTTAGACAGATACCGCCACCAAACAGGATTAATACACCCCAGTCTGTCGTCTTCTCAACATCTTTCCACTCAACTGCTCTAGAAGCGCCTAGTAGTACAATCGCACCAATCGCTACCAAGCTGTCGAATTTAGAGAAGCCGCCGATCATTGCGTTGATTGGCTTACCGAATATCCAAAGCGTAACCGTTAACAAGAAGATAGATAGCGTGATTTTTTTGCTGTTTGTCCACTCAACAGGTGCGTGGTCTAGCTCGAATTTGTGGTCAAGCTTAGGCTTCGTCATCACATAAAGAATGAACATCGCGATTGGCATCAAGATAAGTGAGATTGGAAGACCTAGCGCCATCCACTCAGTAAAGCTCAAACCCACTTCTGCAGCGGCGATTGCGTTCGGTGGGCTACCCACTAAGGTCGCGATACCACCAATCGATGCACAGTAAGCGATACCCAGCAGCACGAACACGTACGTGTTGCGGTCTTCACTTTGGTCAACTTTGTTCATGATGCCAAGAACAAGGGGAAGCATCATTGCAGTGGTTGCTGTGTTCGAAATCCACATCGACAAACCCGCACTCACACCGAATAGCATGAACACCGCCACCGACATTCTGCCTTTGGCAATTAGCAGTACTTTGTCGGCAATCGCCTTATCGAGCTCTTGCTTGTTGAGCGCAGCAGCAAGGGCAAAACCACCCATGAATAGGAAGATGATTGGGTTCGAGAAGTTCGCCAATGCAGCAGATGTATTGAACACACCAAACAACACGGCCAAGAGTGGGACGAGCAGGGCAGTAATGCTGACGTGAATTGCTTCGGTTAACCATAAAACGGCGACAAACACGAGAATACTTAGGCCAGTATTGACTTGTGTTTCGAAAGGAAGGGTATTGATTAACAGAGCAAATAACATGAAATTACCAATTAATATCATGCTGTTGCGGGTGAACAACCAGTGTTTCAGTGTAGTAACAAGTGCCGTCATAAGACGCTCCTTTTGTTATCCTCGTTTTATTGGTGCACGACTTCATTGAGTTGTGCTTATTATTTTCGAGGTATATAGCTTGATGTAGGGTCAGACTTTGTTGGGAGAATGTTACTTAAGTTAATAAAGGCGTGTTGGTGTGTTTTTGTGTAACAGTGGGGAAATGTGAGGTAACAAATTCAAAATGTGTAGTTTTCTACACATCCGTCTCTGCTGGGTCAGCAATAGGGTTTGTTGTAGGCTCTACAACAGGGTTTACAGAGGGGTCAGTCATAGGGTTTGGGATCGGAAATGATTCCGGTTTTGGACTCGGTTGAATGGGCTCTTTAGGTCCAAGGAACTTTGGCGTTGTGCCCATAATATACAAGTCTAAGAAGGCTTTGGTACGCGCAAAAACTTCACGCAAACGGATAGACGTGCCTGAATGATGAGTAGGGCCTGAAACCGCCAAACATTGCGCATGAATATCGTAAGAATTAGCGATAAACAGTGCTCTTTCACAGTGGAATTTCTGAGTGATGATCAGGAAGTTGTCGGTATCAAAGATCTTTTTAGCGCGAACAATCGAGTCCAAGGTTCTAAACCCTGCATAATCGAGATTAATGCGTTCATCAGGCACACCCGCTTTCAGCAAGTCGCGTTTCATCGTCCACGGCTCATTGTAAGAGCGGTGAGCGTTATCACCACTTAACAGAAACTGGTCGACTTTTTCACGGTCGAAGAGCTCAATCGCAGCTTCGATTCGATACTTATAATAGTCGTTGAGTGTTCTGCCCAAATACTTGCTGGTGCCAAGTACCACTGCAACTTCAAGCTCAGGCACTTCATCAATATCGTAAATGATGCGGTCTTCTGCTTGCCATGAAACCCAATAATCGATCGCAATAACCGAAGCGCTGCCTACTAAGAACACGAGGAAAGCGCCAAACAGAAAACCTTGCAGTTTTTTGTAAGCTTTTGATAGGTAGCTACGGTAAATGTGAGAATCGAATTTCACTCTCGGCATGGTCCTTGACTGAGCATTAATTTTTGAGTGCTCGATAATACCAAATAAAAATGAGAAAAATCAGTTAAAAAGACAAGACAGTGTAAAGAAAAAAGCCCCTGCGATTGCAGAGGCTCTTGTAAGAGTGGTATTTGAGATCAAGTATGCTCTATTAGAATGCAGTACGCTTGTAGCGACGGTAAACCGGCTGCCAGAAGTGCTGGTCAATCGCTTGTTGTAGTGCTTCTTCAGTGATCTCTAGTGCAACACCTTGTTCAATCGCTTTCTTACCAACAGCAAAAGCGATCTTCTTAGATACGGTGTGGATCTCTTCCAATGGTGGAAGTAGAGCGCCTGAACCGTTGATTGCTAGCGGAGAACATGTTGCAAGCGCACGGCTTGATTCCATTAGCATTTCGTCAGTGATGCGTGAAGCGTTCACAGCCAGTACACCAAGGCCAATACCTGGGAAGATGTAGCTGTTGTTACACTGAGCGATTGGGTAAGTCGTGCCGTTGTGAACCACTGGCTCAAATGGGCTACCTGTTGCTACAAGTGCTTGGCCATCAGTCCAACGAATGATGTCGTTTGGCGTTGCTTCAACACGGCTAGTTGGGTTCGACAGTGGGAACACGATAGGGCGTTCGCAGTGAAGGTTCATCTCTTTGATGACTTCTTTGCTGAACAGACCCGGCGCACCAGATACACCAACTAATACTGTTGGTTTAGCGTGACGAACAACATCTAGTAGTGAGAAGCCAGTACCATCACTTTCCCAATCTTTAGTATTTGCGTTGGTTTGAACTAGGCGCTGTTGGAAATCAAGCAGGTTCTGCATGCCTTCCTGTAGCAGACCCCAACGGTCAACCATGTAAACTTGAGAGCGTGCTTGTGCATCGCTGATACCTTCAGACACCATTTGAGCAATGATAGCTTCAGCAATACCACAACCCGCAGAACCCGCACCTAAGAAGGTAATACGTTGGTCTGACAGTTTGCTGTTTGCTGCTTTACATGCTGCAAGTAGAGAACCTACCGTTACTGCGGCAGTACCTTGGATATCATCGTTAAAGCAACAGATGCGATCTTTGTAGCGCTCAAGCAGTGGCATTGCGTTCTTTTGTGCGAAATCTTCGAACTGAACTAATGCATCAGGCCAACGACGTTGAACCGCTTGGATGAACTCTTCAACGAATGCATCGTAGTCAGCACCTGTGATACGAGGATGACGCCAGCCCATGTACATTGGGTCAGCAAGACGTTGAGGGTTGTTTGTACCTACATCAAGTACGATTGGTAGCATGTAAGCTGGGCTGATGCCGCCACACGCTGTGTAAAGTGCTAGTTTACCGATTGGAATACCCATGCCACCGATACCTTGGTCTCCCAAACCAAGAATGCGCTCACCATCCGTAACCACGATAACTTTAACATTGTGGTTTGTCGCATTATTCAGTAGATCATCGATACGATCGCGGTTCGGGTAAGAGATAAACAGACCACGGCCACGACGGTAAATATTTGAGAAGTTCTCACATGCTGCGCCAACCGTTGGCGTGTAAATGATAGGCATCATTTCAGAAATGTGGTTTTGAACTAAACGATAAAAAAGCGTTTCATTAGTGTCTTGGATGTTACGAAGGTAGATATGCTTATCCATATCACTTTCGAAGTTACAATATTGTTTGTATGCACGTCCTACTTGCTCTTGGATTGTTTCGGTTGTTTCCGGTAACAAACCTTCAAGGTTGAAAGAACTGCGCTCTTCTGCAGAGAATGCGCTGCCTTTGTTTAAAAGAGGGGTACTAAGTAGAGCAGGACCAGCATAAGGGATATATAGAGGGCGTTTATCGTTGTTCATTGGATGCCTAATATGGGAGAAAGGGTAACTGAAAAATGATAACGGTTTAGTTATTCAATTGTAAATAGTTTCCCTCCGATCTTAGCAAACAAAATGATATTCTTACCCATGTCCCACACTTATCGAATTTGAACGCCATAATTCGTTATACTTTGCTCACACTTTTTCGCGACGCTTCCTTTTTATGTCTCTACTTCCCATCGATTCTTATCAAAATGTTTTCCATGAACAGATCGCCGATTCTCATCTTGTTGTCGAAGCCGAAACCGGTTCGGGCAAATCAACGCGCTTGCCAATTTGGGCATCGCAACATGGACGCGTTTTGGTGGTGGAACCGAGAAGAATTGCGTGTACGTCACTTGCGAAATATCTAGCGCAACAATCAGGTGAAAAGCTGGGTTCAAAGGTTGGCTATGCGATTAAGCTCGAATCGGAATACAACGAGCAAACCGACGTTGTGTTTGTGACGCCCGGTATCGCGCTGCGTTGGCTGTCAGAAGACGGGCTCGCTGGCTTTGATGTGATTGTGGTAGATGAATTCCACGAGAGACGCTGGGACATCGACTTGCTGGTGGCGATCCTAAAGAAAAAAGCGAGTCATCGTTTGGTCATCACATCGGCAACCATTGAGGGTAAGCGCCTTGCTGACTATTTGGATGCGAATCGAATCAGTTGTGAAGGGCGAACTTATCAGGTTGAGATTGAACACAGGGCGAATGAATCCAGAGCTCTACCGGATAGTCGACATCTAGAGCAGCGCATCGCTGAAGATGTGAATCATCAACTGATTGCGTCACATGGCGATATCTTGGTTTTCTTACCGGGTAAGAAAGAGATCGTACAATGTGAACAAGCCTTGGCAAAGAATCCAGATATCCAAGTCGTTAAGTTGCATGCCTCGGTCAGTGATAAAGAGCGAGAGCTCGCGTTATCTGGTCACAATACTGGCAATAGCGATGATGGCACTAGCAAAGATGGCAACGCTTTGCGAAAGGTCATCCTCGCGACCAACGTGGCAGAAACCTCATTAACCATTCCTGATATTGGTGTGGTGATCGATTCCGGATTAGAAAGACGCACCGTTCAACGCAACGGCAGAACTACCTTGATGTTGAAATCCATATCACGCGCTAGCGCCAAACAACGCGCAGGTCGTGCGGGTAGGGTAATGGATGGTGTCTGTGTTCGTTTGTATGGCGAACATGCGGCGTTGGAATTAGTTACACCTCCTGAGCTACAGCGTGAAGAACTGACCGAACCTATGTTGGCGGCGGCATGTTGTGGTGCGACTTTTGAAAGTTTGTCTTTCCTCGATCCTATGCCTGAGAAGTCGCTAAACAGCGCGACTCAAACCTTGCTGACGATGGAAGCGATTAACGCCGACCATCAGATTACCGAGCACGGCAAGAAGCTATATCCACTGCCGATTGATGCTTTGTATGCCGATATTGTAACTCGCATTAAAACCAAAGCACTCAAAGAAGCGATGGTCGATCTCACGGCTGCGTTGTCTGTTCCTGCTCGTCTGTATCAGTTACCTAACAATGCAGAACATCTGGAAGCGCTCGCGCAACAAGAGAAAGAAGGGTGTGACTTATCCCTGTTAATCCAGATTGTTCGCGGCCGTGATTATCCGCATCTTGAAATAGACCAGCAGGCATTGAATGAAGCTCAAGGTTTGGCGAAGCAAATGCGTGAGGTGTTTGAACTTCCGCAGTTAGAGGTTGCCTCTCGCTACCAACGTACCGCTCTACTTGAAACTATTATTCAGCTGCACCCTGAATTGGTGTTTGTTCGTCGATTGAAACGAAAAGAAGCGTTTGCCAACGGGATGTTAGAAGTCGTACTCGGTCGCCAGAATCGTTTCCCTGACAATGCGCAAGCGATGTTGGTATTGGACACTCACAGCTTACCGGGGCGTGGTGTGAAGCAGACACTCACGTTAGCGACGACCACTGCGCCTGTTCCTTTAGAACTCGTTGTTGAAGCAGAATTAGGTGAATGGCAGCAAGGTGAAACCGTGGTCAATGATGATGGTGTGTTTACCGAGATGGATTTGGTGTACGCAGGTCGCACAATCACGACAAAACTGGTTGCAGCAGAAGGTCAGTTGTCCTTAAAGCCTATCGTTGATCTGGTGGTAAGTGGCACTCAGCTTCCTGGTTTTGCAGAGGCTCGCACTCAAGAGATTAAGCATTGGCAGCTTTACGTGAAACTTGGGCTGGATGAGCAGACTCAATTTACACCAGAGATCGAACAATTGAGCTTTGAACTATGGTTTATGGAGCAACTGGAAGTATTAGGCGTGACGGATGTTAGCGAGCTGGAAATGTTCGAACATGACGATATTCCCTTTGATGGTATACCCACTTGGCTGTATAACGAGTTCTCGGAAAAATACCCGTTTTCATTGTGCCTTGCCGATTTGCAACTTGAGGTGGAATACCTGACTGGAAGGAAGTTGATTTACGTTCATTATCAATCGGGTAGTCGGAAGTTATCACCAAAACGCTGGGAGCTACCCACATGGTCTGGGTGGCGTATTCAGTATAAAAAAGCGAGCCGAATAATTGATATAAAATAGATGGATAAGTTTTATCTCTAAAATATTAATCAAATAGGCGCATATATTATTTTTCAGTGCTTATTATGTTACGGATTTGATTTTTATATGCCTTTTTAACCAATCAAAAGGTCATAAAAGACTATTCTTCTATATCCTATTGCTATAAAGAAAAAGTTGATAGATATTGAGTATATTGTGTTGCCAAAGTGTCGGGGGACATCATGGATAAACAGAAAGAGACGCGTGTAGAGTTTGATTACACAACATTTCTTGGCGCCTCATGCAGTAAAAAATGGACTTTTCTGGAAGCACTCACCACAATTGCGCCAGTGTTCAGTACAGTTTGGCGAGATAGCATTAAAGAGCTGGGCACCCCAGAGGATCGCTTATGGCAGATGGCATTGAAATCAATGTCGACACGTAAAAGCGATGAATCAAACATTGTGACTTTGCTGAAGCTTGCCAAGCTAGAAGGCATCAATGAACTCAAGGTGGTTATGCCATACTCTCTTGAAGAAGAGCAGATCGAGTACATCGAATCGCGCAGTCATTTAGTGATTGCAGGTAATACTGGAGAAGAGTTTACTATCAAGTTGTAATCTTTCAGTATCGCTTAGAGCTCTGGATACAGAGAAAAGCTTATCAAAAACGTACATGTAAAAAGGGCCTCAATATTGAGGCCCTTTTTGTATTTAGGTGGTGCTACAGATTTGGTCTTAATCGATTAGTCCGTAGTCTGCACGTAATACGTCGATGATCTCTTGCTTAGGATTGTCGCTCAATACAATCTCAGCACCTGTGATTTTTGCTGCGATATCAAGGTAAGTGCGAGAAAGCGACATTAATGCGTCCAAAGGCAGTTCATTATCACGCGCTAATGCTTCGCGCTCTGGCATACGTTCTTTGTTCAACAGAATGTCAGCATCAGGGAAGTAGTTAAGCAAGAACTGACGGAAACCTTCTTTCGAGTTTTCAACGATGTTGCCATTGTTGTATTCCTGAGTATCCCAAATACGAGATGAATCTGGAGTACCGACTTCGTCCATGTAGATAAGCTTCTCTTTGCCTTGAGCATCGTTCACGTAACCGAATTCGAACTTAGTGTCGACAAAGGTTTGGTCTACTTTCGCCAGTGCTTGGCTGATCACGTTGAAGCCTTCTTTTAGTAGCTTCTCGTAATGCGCGATGTCACTTGCTTGAGTAAAGTTGAACGCTGCGAAGTTATCTTCAATGTTGTTACGAGTGATGTTCACATCGTCAGCTTCTGGTACGCCAGGAATACCTTTCAGAATCCCTTTAGTAGAAGGCGTGATAAGTAGCTCAGGCAGCTTCTTGTCTTTCTCTAGGCCTTCAGGCATCTCGATACCGCAGAATTCACGTTCGCCGTTCGCGTACGCACGCCACATAGAACCTGTGATGTATTGACGACAAATCGCTTCAATCATGACTGGGCGAGCTTTTTGTACAATCCATACGAATGGGTGAGGGATATCAAGGATATGACTGTCAGCAAGGCCGTTGTCTTTAAACAATTTGAACCAGTGGTTAGAGATAGCATTCAGAGCCGCTCCCTTACCTGGAACACCTTTAAGATTACCTTCACCGCGCCAGATGCAATCAAACGCAGAGATACGGTCACTGATCACCATGATAGCTAGAGGCGCATCGGGTGCTACGTCGTAGCCTTTCTCTTTAATTAGTCGTTGGCTATCTTCTTCAGTTAACCAGTAGACTGAGCGAACCTTGCCACTGTGGACAGGTTTGTCAGTACGGATTGGTAGGTCATCATTTACGGCAAGAACTTGATCAGCAAGGCTCATTTAGACATTCCTATCTTTTATCAAACGTCATACAGAGAAGTGCGGTGTGCACATGATTAGACGGGCATTATACCCAATCTACTGTTTGCTTCCAGAGAAAAAGCAAACGATTGCTAAATCTATTGATCAAATAAAAACCCCTGCCTAACTATCCGCTGAATAATTGGCGAATTGTAGGGCAGGGGAAGGCAGTATGTTTGGACTGTGTTTTCGAGCTAGAAGATTAAGCTATGTTTGTGAGCCAAAACTCTAAGCAAGGTAGATCAGTGAATACGTTCTGAATTTGCATCCATAAAGAAGACTTCACACTGAAAACGCATACCTAGTGTTCTTAGGTATTGCTGGCTGAACTGATCAATCGATGCACTTGCAACAATCGCACTCGCATTCTTAGAGCGGATTGCTTTCTCGACCGTTTCAACTTCAGTCATCTGGTGAGAGGCTTTCATGTGAATAACGCGGTCACAGCACACGTTGTGTTGCTTAAGCTGCTTAGCCGATGGTCGTGGTGTTTGCGCTGTAAACAGCAACCACTGATGTTGATTGGACAGCATCGCCATTCTTGCGAACAACGCTTCCTCGTTTGAATTTTTGCTTTTACGAGAAACTGATGTAAATGCGCAGTGAACTAGCGGGCTAGAGTGTTGGGCTTTAACGTGTGCTTGAATCATTTTGCTGTCCTTATATACATGCTGTATGTGTATACAGTAGTTTTTGTTGATTATAAGATCAAGCGTTTTTTGTGGGATTATTGGACGATTTTGCACAGGTTAGTGGATGGCTACTACTTAAGTTATTGAAAATATTATCTAAATTAAATTTGAATGAATTTGTTGTTTTGTCTCATAAGTTGAAGAAATGTGAGTTTTATACAGGTATACACAGTGGTTTTTACAGAAAAGTACTGTATACACCTGTATAGAAGATAAGAAGATAAGAAGATAAGAAGATAAGAAGATAAGAAGATAAGAAGATAAATCCCAGATACAAAAAAAGCGCCTTAGGCGCTTTCTTATATTTCAACGGTGTAACTTATCTCAGTGTTGCTTGGGAGAGTTTTGCTCTCATTTCCATTTCGCCAATATTGAACTGGCGAACATCAATGGTTGCAATATCATTGCACTCTTTACATGCATGATGACACTTACCATCTAGGTAGTCGTGTTTTTTTACTAGGCTTGGCTTTTTGCACCAATCACAAACGCCTTCTATTGTGAACATATTCTCTCCTCACCTGTATATGTCAGGTGTATTTTCGGCGCAAATTATGACACAAGTAAGACCCATTAGTTAATAGTTTGTTACCCGTTTTTGAGAAGGTGATCGATTGCAACACCAATAAAATCGATATCTCCGTGAATTGGAAAGCCAAAGGTGTGTGGTTGTTTACGATTTTGTAACACTTTGTAAGATGGTTTTTAGCGCATTGTTCAAACGTTTCATTTCTTCGTCACATCCATGGCCATCAGGATGATAGATTTTAGACAGTTGTTTGTATCGAATCTTGATGCTTTTCTGGTCAGGTATTGAACTCGGTGTGTACCCAAATAGAGCGCAAGCTACTTGCAAATGACTCAGGCCTTTGCTGTTTTTTTGCTTCTTCAATTCGTGATAAATGGTTTGAAGCTGACGCTTTTGCTGCTTAATGGTGAAATCCTTCGAGCTAAGCTGCGCTTCAAGCGTCTGTTGTTGCTGATTTAATTCACCAGACTTTAGAACCTGTCTCTTTCTCGAGATCACCAGAGTCGCGCTGATACTCACGACAGCAATCAGTAAGGCCAGCGCAGCACCAATCATATAGTCAGAGCTAGTTAGGTTAGAACTGGAGAGATTAGAGCGTGAGGCTTGGTCAGGTAGCATTTGGTTAGATTGCATTTGGCTAGATTGTACTTGCTGAGATAACCCCTGACTGTTGTCGATTTCAGAGTCGATGCTGTCATCGAGCTTTTCTATTGAAGAGATCTGCTTTGCACGTTGCTGATTGAATTGTGCTTCTAGAACGCGGTTGTAGCCATCTTCTGCATTCGGGTTGTCTTTTAAGGCAGCTTCATACCATAACTGCGCAGCATCTAAAGGTTGAAGGAGTTCCTTATTAAGTGAGGATTCGTAGATCTTTGCTACTTCTAAAGGCGCTTGCTTGTTGCCTTGCAGTGCCGCTTTGATGAACCACTCTGAGGCTTGTTTGTTATCTTGCTCGACACTTGTACCTGCCAAGTACCACTCGCCGAGTTTAAATTGCGCATCTGCATTGCCATTATTTGCAGATTGCGAGTACCAATAGAATGCGTCTTTGATGTTTTTCGGCACTTCCGTTCCCAATTCATACGCTCGGGCCAATTGGTATTGAGAGGCAGGGTCTTGAGGTTGTGAATCTACTGACAGTTTAAGGCTACTTTCTGCATGAACCAAATGTGTCGAGAACAACTGTATCGTGGCAAAGATGAAGGCAAGAAGCAGAGTTCTTAGAGGCGATGATGACAGAAAGTTGGATAGGATAAGCAAAAGATAAGTCTCGTAAAAAAGCCCAGTGCCAATATATCAGTATGAATCCACTATAACGCTATCAATTAGTCACAGCTATTAATTAAGTCGTACTGCTTTTGATTTGCGATACGACTTAACTAATCGTTATTAACAAGTTGAAGCAATATAAAGCGGCTTTATGATTTAGTTATCTTTTTAGCTGCCTGTGCGCCGGCAACTGGTCGATTAACAGACAGTTTACGACCTTTTTTCAGACCAACTTCATAATCGGCGGTGAGGTTTTTCATCGCTTCTCTGAGTTGTTGCTTGAAGGTTTCGCGGTCGATATTTTTGAATTCTTTATCAATGTAGTTATTGATCTTGTTGTTCGACTCATCGTCTGGAGTAATGGTTGGCAGCTTTTCAAGCGCACCTTCAACCCAGCCAGAAACAAACGAGTTCACACGACGTGTCACTTCTAAAGAACTTGTGCCAGAACCTGCAAAGCTATTTCTGAATTGGCCTGTGTGCTCATTCAGTTCGCGATAAATAATATCGAAAGCGAAGGCAGCGAAGATTGCGCGATCGGCTTCACCAATAAACTCAACACGCTTGAGACCTTTGTGGTTTAGCAATACGGCTTCTACGCCAAACTTGGTGTTGATACCGCGAATAACACGCAGCAGTGTAGAACTGATATTTGCAGGTAACAGGTGAGTGGATTGAGTTTTCCCCATCTTGATAAATTCAATATCGTCTTTTTCGAGACCATATTTCAGCATCAAGTTATGCGCCATTTTTATCGCGTTGGCAGCTTCATTGACGTTCGCAGAATTTCCAAGCTCAAGACACTTGGCAATTTTCTTTAGGGCTTTTTTCTTATCCATCGACTACTTAATCATTACCGCAAATTTTTAAAAGTCCGACATTTTACATGTTTTCGTGGGTAACAGAAAGGCAAAACTCGTTTGAGGTGCAAGTGATGTGGTTAAGATAGGAAAGTAAAAGGCAGCTTGGTTACATAAACAAAAACGCCATCAAGAAGATAGATGGCGTTAGTGACACAGTTTTTTAGAATGACTAGAGCATTCGCAAACTAGATACCTAGTTCATCGAGCAGATCTGCTGCAGAGTCGTTGCCTGAGCTTTGTGCTGGCTTGTTCTCTTCCTGCATTTTTTTCTGAGTCGCTTCTAGGATGCTGTCTGGACATTCGTCTTCCGCAATTTCAAATTCTTCCAATTGGATGAATTCTGTCTTATCCATCGCAAGCTCGAGGTAGAAGATGTTGTTGTTTTGAGTCGAGAAGGTAACACGACGAGCTTGTGGGCGATCCAGGTTGGTATCAACAGAAAGGTTTACTTGCTTGTTCAGTGCTAGCATCTTTGGTTGGTTCTGAGTGATGTTGGTTTGTAGCTCTTTACGGATTTTATTGGTGAAATCACCCACCAGTTGGTTCATCAATTCGCCCAATACATCGCCCACTTCGTCAGACGTATGCAGCACGGCTAGCTCATTTTCAGGCATGCCCATGTTACGCATGTAATTGGTATAGATCTCTAGTGCGGCTTTCGACGTAAAATTGATAACAACAAGACCAGAAAAACCGCCGTCAAAAAGAACAAAACAACCGAAATCTGGCTTCAGACTTGTCTTGTTGATCTTTTGAACCATGGCTGAATAGGACACCTGAGAAGCCGTCGCTGAAGTGAGTACGCTTGAGACTGATTGGCATAGCTTAAGAAGAATATCTTCAGTTGTGACTGTTTTGTTTTTTTTCATTGTGATGTGCTCATGGAGATGTCTTAAACAAAATGTTATTCAGTATATTGCTACCGAATTAAGACGAAAGTGACTATTTCTCCATTCTTGCACTGAGATTCTGATTTGATCACCTTTTTATATGATCTTAATAGTAGTAAAGTGACGAAATTCAAAGAAAATTATTAAAAATCTCAGATAACCCAATGCTGATAGGATCAGCGAAGTAGGGGCAGGAAGCAAATGTTACCAAGACTTCAACTCAATGCTGATGTCGATCCAGTTGTTGTACGCTTTTTAGATGAACTAAAAACAGCGGGCTTTACTGGCGACATTGAATCTCAATATTCTAGCCGTTTGGCTGTGGCGACTGATAATAGTGTCTATCAGCAATTGCCGCAGGCGGTCATCCTTCCTAAAACAACTCAAGACGTTGTGCTGCTCGGCAAAGTGGGTTCTAAATCTGCTTACGAACGCGTGACTTTTTCCCCTCGTGGCGGTGGTACCGGAACCAACGGACAATCTTTAACAAAAGGTGTCGTGGTTGACCTTTCTCGATACATGAATAAGATTCTTGAGATTAACGAGAAAGAAGGCTGGGTAAGAGTTCAGTCTGGTGTCGTTAAAGACCAATTGAATGATGCAGTTCGCCCTTATGGTTATTTTTTCTCTCCTGACCTATCAACCAGTAACCGAGCAACCTTGGGTGGCATGATAAACACCGATGCTTCTGGCCAAGGGTCATTGAAGTATGGCAAAACGTCTGATCACGTGTTGTCGCTGCAAGCGGTATTCGCAGACGGTTCATGTCTAGAATCTGATTTATCACACGGCTTGCCCGCTGAAGGTGAATTTGCTCACCATGCGCTTTCGGTAACTGAGGCTGTTTGTCGTGACAAGCGTGCTCAAATCCTAAATAAATTCCCTCCGTTGAACCGCTTCTTAACTGGTTACGATCTAAAGAATGCAATCAACGAACAAGATGACAGCTTTGACCTGACACGTGTCCTGTGTGGCGCAGAAGGTTCTTTAGCATTCATTACAGAAGCAAAGCTGAATCTAACGAAGCTTCCAAAAGCTCGTACACTGGTTAACGTGAAATACAACACGTTTGATTCTGCACTGCGTAATGCACCGTTTATGGTGGAAGCGAAAGCACTGTCTGTTGAAACGGTAGATTCACGAGTATTGAACCTAGCGAAGCAAGACATTGTTTGGCACACCGTGAGCGATTTGCTGACTGATGTTCCAAACAAAGAGATGCTTGGCATCAACATGGTTGAGTTTGCAGGCCAAGATGAAGCGGAAGTTGAACAACAAGTTCAAGCGCTGACGGCACGACTTGAAACCATGGTTGAAAGCGAAGAAGCAGGCGTGATTGGCTTCCAAGTGTGCAGTGATTTGGCGAGTATTGGCCGAATCTACAACATGCGTAAGAAAGCGGTGGGTCTATTAGGTGCGGCGAAAGGCCGAGCTAAACCGGTCGCTTTTGCTGAAGATACCTGTGTTCCACCGGAAAACTTGGCGGACTTCATTTCTGAATTTAGAGTGCTGCTCGATTCAAAAGAGCTGAACTACGGCATGTTTGGTCACGTTGATGCGGGCGTATTACACGTTCGTCCGGCACTTGATCTGTGTGACCCGATGCAAGAAGCACTGATGCACGAAGTCTCTGATGAAGTGGTTAAGCTGGTGGCGAAATACGGCGGCTTGATGTGGGGTGAACACGGTAAAGGTTTCCGTTCTGAATATGGGCCAGACTTTTTTGGTGAAGAGCTGTTTACTGAGTTAAGACGTGTTAAAGCAGCGTTTGACCCGCACAACAAGATGAACCCAGGCAAGATCTGTACGCCTTTAGAAAGCGACGCTGAATTGGTGAAAGTTACCGATACTAAGCGTGGCTTTTATGATCGTCAGATCGACGTACAAGTTCGTGATAGCTTCAAACAAGCCATGGAATGTAATGGTAACGGTTTGTGTTTCAACTACGACACGAGCTCGCCAATGTGTCCTTCAATGAAAGTCACGGCTGACCGTCGTCATTCACCTAAAGGCCGTGCTGGTTTAGTGAGAGAATGGTTGCGTCAGTTAACGGAGCAAGGCATCGATATTCTCGATTTAGAGCAAGAGGCGCTGAAGGACAATACGCCGGTTAAAACCATGGTGGAACGTGTTCGCAACACGATGAACAAACGCCATGAGTACGACTTCTCACATGAAGTGCACGAAGCGATGAACGGCTGTCTTGCATGTAAAGCGTGTGCGAGCCAATGTCCGATCAAAGTTGATGTGCCGAGTTTCCGTTCTCGATTCTTAAATATCTATTACTCACGTTACCAACGCCCGGCGAAAGATTACTTGGTGGCAAACATTGAAACCATGCTGCCACTGATGGCGAAAGCGCCAAAAGTAGTGAATGCTGCATTGGGTCAAAAGTGGGTTCAATCTGCAACAGCGAAAACGGTCGGTTATGTCGATGCACCATTGATGTCGGTGCCTACGCTAAAAAATCGTTTGGCAAGTAAAGAGCTGCAACTATTCGATATTCAATACTTAGAAGGGCTTTCTTCGGAAGAGAAGAAGCAGCATGTATTGATCGTCCAAGACCCGTTTACTAGCTTCTATGATGCAGAGGTGGTTGAAGACTTCGTTACCTTGGCTCAGAAGCTTGGCAAAACACCGGTGTTATTGCCGTTTAAACCAAATGGTAAAGCACTGCACATTAAAGGCTTCTTAAGTCGTTTTGCACGTGAGGCTAAGTCGACGTCTGATTTCTTGTCGATGGTCGCTGATATCGGTATTCCTTTAGTGGGTGTCGACCCTGCACTGGTGCTTTGTTACCGAGATGAGTACGTCGAGATCTTAGCGGATAAGCGTGGCGACTTTGATGTGCTCACCGTGCATGAATGGTTAATGCCATCGCTCGATGATTTTGAAGCTCGTTCTGCAAGTGAAGAAATGTGGTACTTGTTTGCCCACTGTACCGAGAAGACCAAGATGCCAAACGCTGAAAAAGAGTGGGGCGCTATCTTCAAACACTTTGGTGCTGCACTTACCAGCGTTCCTGTCGGCTGTTGTGGTATGGCGGGTACCTTCGGGCACGAGGTCGATAAGCTGCAAATGTCGAAAGATATATACGGTCTAAGTTGGAAGCCAAGGATGCAAGACTTACCAAAAGAGCGTTGCTTAGTGACGGGTTATTCCTGCCGAAGCCAAGTGAAGCGTTTTGAGGGTGAGAAGCTTGCCCATCCATTACAGGCGCTCGCAAAAATTCTTTAAACTATTTAGCCCAGCAATTGCTGGGCTTTTTTCTAAACTAACAATGGAATTGTTAATAAGGAAAGCTATGAGATTTCTTGAGTTAAAAGTACCTCCGGTTGCTCTGTTTATATTGGTAATTGTTGCGTCTTATTTCTGCGCTCAACAACTAAGTACGGCGGCAATAGCATTGCCTTATAAGCTCATCGTTTTAGGTGTTGGAATCGCATTGAGCGGCGTGGTCGGATTATCTGGAATATGGGAGTTTCGAAAACAGAAAACCACCGTTAACCCGATCAAAGTTGAAACCGCCTCGGCAGTCGTGGACAGCGGCATTTTCGGCTACACCCGAAACCCAATGTATCTAGGGCTGTTCATTTTACTATTCTGCGTTGGCTACTACTTCCAAAACATCTTCAGTATATTACTCAGCTTCGTATTCGTGATTTACATGAATCAATTCCAGATCAAGCCAGAAGAGCGTGCCCTAGAGCAATTGTTCGGCGCTGAATATATTGATTACAAACAAAAGGTTAGGCGTTGGATTTAATGCCTATCTGAGCACAGGTTTGAGTGGTTTAGTGTAGTCAAAACTGAAAACTAAAAAGCCCAGCTTGAGGATATCAAGCTGGGCTTTATTGATCTTGTTCTAGAGCTATTTACATCAAGTGGTGTAAATAAGAGTGCCGATTAAGCGGCTGCTGCGAACTGAGCTAGAAACATCTCTTTGCGCTCGTTGAAGCGGTTTACTAGGTCGTCTACAGAAGCTTGGTCGTATGGCTTAAGGCCACTTGCTACCATGCGCTTCACGCCTTTACCCACGACTTCGCCATCTTCTTTGAAATCGAAGTTCAGGGTCACGATGCCACGTTTGCCTTCAACGTCAAAAGTTGCACCGGAGAATTCAACTTCAGGGTGAGATAGGTCTAGGCGAGTAAATTCAACTTCCATGCTCTCGTAAATCACAAGAGGGCGTTGGCAGTTGATCATCATTTGCTGCTCTTCCATAAGAGGAACCATGATGTGTGGAAAGTTCATACCAGAGAACTTAACGTAGTTCGTTACTACATGCTCAATGAATGCTTGATCGTGGCTTTTCTCACCTTCACACGACATGTGCAGGTACTCTTTGCCTTTCTCGTCAACCAGTGAGCTTTCTTTTTCACACTTGTTATCAACGCTTAGCGCAATACCGTTACCAACCATACCTGAAAAATCAAAACGCATTTTTTGGCTGATGCCTTCTTTTTGCAGGAGAACTGCAAACAAAAGATCACCAGGCACGCAGAAGCGCTTGTTGTCTTCATCGTGAATTGGGTTGAAGTCAGCAGCTACTTTTTTAGCAAAGTGGCTAGCTTGTTCACGAGTGAATTGAAATTGATTGTCTTCAGTAGAAAAGTAAGGTGTCAGAAACATAGTATCGCTATTAGTCATCAAATCTGGGGTGGATTATAGCTAACTAACTTCGTTCTAATGGTCTATCCAGTTAACTTTGCTTATATATCAGTCGATTAGATAAATACGTTGGATGGTATGTGACGATTTTGAGGGGGTTTGAGGTGAATAAGGACTTGGATTCAATGCAACAAGGGCTAATCAATAGCCCCTGTTTATATGACGAGTTATTTCGTTAAACCTTAGAAGCTACACAGTAGGCCTTCTGGCATTAGATGGTTATGCACTGATAACTTGAGCAGTAGATTTGCTTGCTCGATATCAGGTGCGAAGTAGCGGTCTTTGTCGTAGAAGCTGACTTTTTCACGCAGGATCTGTTTCGCTTCTTCTACTCGAGGTGAAGAGAGGCTTGGCGCTCTAAAATCCAATCCTTGCGCTGCTGCTAAATACTCAACCGCCAAGATTCCACGAGTGTTCTCTGCCATGTCACGAAGACGACGACCCGCAAAGGTTGCCATCGATACGTGATCCTCTTGGTTAGCGGACGTTGGCAAGCTGTCTACAGAAGCCGGGTGAGCCAGTGTTTTGTTCTCGCTTGCCAATGCCGCAGACGTTACCTGAGCAATCATAAAGCCTGAGTTCACGCCGCCATTATCGACCAAGAAAGGTGGAAGTTTGCTTAGTGCACTATCTATTAGCAGTGCCATTCTTCTCTCTGACAAGCTACCGATCTCTGCGATGGCTAACGCAAGGTTATCCGCAGCCATTGCGACGGGTTCTGCGTGGAAGTTACCACCAGAAATGATGTCGCCATCGTCAGCGAAAACAAGCGGGTTATCAGATACTGAGTTCGCTTCAACGTTTAACGTTTCTGCTGAATTACGGATCTGCTGTAGACAAGCGCCCATCACTTGAGGCTGACAACGCAGCGAGTAAGGATCTTGAACCTTTTCACAGCAAGTGTGTGATTCACCAATCTCACTCTTTTGATCAAGCATATGGCGGTAAGCAAGGGCTGCATCCATTTGGCCACGATGACCACGAACGCGGTGAATTCGAGGATCAAACGGGCGACGACTACCTAGCGCAGCTTCAACAGACATAGCACCACATACCGTTGCAGACGCGAATAAATCTTCTGCTGCGAATAGGCCTTCTAGTGCAAAGGCCGTTGAAGCTTGTGTGCCGTTTAGTAGCGCTAAACCTTCTTTCGGTGCGAGTGTGATTGGCTCAAGACCTGCGATCTTCATCGCTTCCAGACCAGTAATGATTTTGCCATTGTGTCGAGCTTGGCCTTCACCAAGTAAAACGGTACTCATGTGGGCGAGGGGAGCAAGGTCGCCAGATGCGCCTACTGATCCTTTCTGTGGCACACATGGGTAAACCTGCGCATTCACTAGATCGATAAGAGCATTGATCACCTTGAGTCGGATACCTGAGTAGCCACGAGACAAGCTGTTAATCTTCAGTACCATCATCAAACGCACGGTTTCATCAGACATGAATTTACCGATGCCCGCAGCGTGAGAAAGCACGATACTTTTCTGTAGAACTTCGAGATCCTCTGGTGCAATCTTGGTGTTCGCTAGTAAGCCAAACCCAGTATTGATGCCATAAACCGTGCGATCTTCAGCGATCACTTGTTCGACAACCTGCATGCTCGCTTCAATATCTGGAATAGCCGCTGGGTCGAGTGATAAGTTCACAGGGCTACGGCTAATTTTGCGAAGTTCAGGTAGGCCTAGAAGTCCTGGTTTAAGTAATAAATTCAACATGTTTTCTCCAGACATTAAAGGCGACGAAGTTCTTCGTTTAGCATAGGTAAATCAAGTTTCTGTTCTTTCGCACACTGCTTAGCAATGTCGTAACCCGCATCCGCATGACGCATAACGCCTGTCGCTGGATCATTGTGAAGTACGCGAGCAATACGTTGCGATGCATCTTCAGAACCGTCACAACAAATCACCATACCTGAGTGTTGCGAGAAGCCCATACCAACGCCGCCGCCGTGGTGTAGAGAAACCCAAGTTGCGCCGCCTGCTGTGTTTAGCAGTGCGTTCAATAGTGGCCAATCTGATACGGCATCTGATCCATCCATCATGCCTTCTGTTTCGCGGTTAGGGCTTGCAACAGAACCTGAATCTAGGTGGTCACGACCAATAACAACTGGTGCTTTCAGCTCACCATTTTTCACCATTTCATTGAATGCTTGGCCTAAACGTTCACGGTCTTTCAAGCCAACCCAACAGATACGCGCCGGTAGACCTTGGAACTGAATGCGTTCACGCGCCATGTCTAGCCAGTTGTGTAGATGTGGGTTGTCTGGAATCAGTTCTTTTACTTTCTGGTCTGTTTTGTAGATGTCTTCTGGGTCACCAGACAGCGCAGCCCAACGGAATGGACCGATACCTTCACAGAACAATGGACGAATATATGCAGGAACGAAACCTGGGAAATCAAACGCGTTTTCTACGCCTTCTTCTAGTGCCATTTGACGAATGTTGTTGCCGTAGTCCACGGTTGCAGCGCCGCGATATTGCAGGTCCAGCATCGCTTGAACTTGAATCGCCATGGACTGCTTAGCTGCCTTCACGACTTTTGCTTCATCAATGGTGCGCTCTTGTGCGGCTTTCTCCATCGTCCAACCCTGAGGCAAGTAACCATTCAGAGGATCGTGGGCAGAGGTTTGATCAGTAACGACATCTGGTGTGATGTTGCGCTCTACTAACTCAGGGAAAACATCCGCAGCGTTACCTAGCAGGCCAACAGAAATAGGTGTGTCAGACTCTTTAATAATAGCCATCGCTTCATCTAGGCTGGTGGCTTTCTTGTCTACATAACCAGTACGCAGGCGGTAATCGATTCGTGATTCATCGCATTCAACCGCAATCATTGAGAAGCCAGCCATGGTAGCTGCAAGAGGTTGAGCGCCACCCATGCCGCCAAGGCCACCTGTAAGTACCCATTTACCTTTTGCTTCGCCTTGGAAGTGTTTCTTCGCGATAGCGACAAAGGTTTCGTAAGTACCTTGAACGATGCCTTGTGAACCGATGTAGATCCAGCTACCTGCGGTCATTTGGCCGTACATCATCAAGCCTTCTTTATCGAGCTCGTTGAAATGTTCCCAGTTTGCCCAGTGTGGAACAAGGTTCGAGTTAGCGATTAATACGCGAGGTGCGTTTTTATGAGTCGGGAACACGCCTACAGGTTTACCAGACTGAACAAGTAATGTTTGGTCGTCTTCTAAACGCTCTAATACTTCAACAATCTTGTCGTAACATTTCCAATCACGCGCAGCGCGACCAATACCACCATACACAACCAGTGCATGTGGGTGTTCTGCCACATCAGGATCTAGGTTGTTCATTAGCATACGAAGGGGTGCTTCTGTTAACCAAGATTTTGCGCGCAAAGTGGTGCCATAAGGTGCGCGAATTTCGCGAGTCGTGTCGAGACGAGGGTCACTGTTGTGGTGTTCCGTCATTTTGAAATTCCTTCTGTTTCACGTTATATCGTTGTAGTTGTAGTTGTAGTTGTAGTTGTATTTATCTATTTATCTATATAGCTGGCTTATTCACTGGCCATTGCACGGGCAATATCCCAACACAAACGAGCCGCCAATCGAGCCGTTTGGCCATCAACGTCATAGTCTGGGTTGTATTCCGCAATGTCCGCGATAATGAGTTTTTCGCTGTGTTGGAAAATCTGTTCTAGAAAAGGAGCGAGCGCTTCATAGCTCACGCCTCTTGCCGCTGGTGCACTTACGCCCGGCGCAGTCGCCGCTGGGAAGACATCGAGATCAATAGTGAGATAGAGGTAATCACACTCAGCGATGAATTTTTGTAACTTAGCCAGTTGGGCGACTTGGTTTACTTGAGTCATGTTGCGGTCGTGTTCATACCAAACGCCTAGTTGGTCGGCTTTGTTGAATAGCGCTTTGGTATTACTAGCTGCGCTAACGCCAAGACACGCGTAATGAAATGGCCACTGGTGTGCATGGCAGTAATCACTAATTTGGTTGAATGGCGTGCCTGAGCTAGGTTTAACGTCGGCGATGTCGCTTTCAAATTCACGAAGATCAAAGTGAGCATCAAAATTAACGATGCCTATCTTAGGTTTGTGCTCTGGTTGAGTTCTGTGAAGATGTTCAGCGAGGCCTTGGAAAGAAGCCCAAGCCACTTCGTGACCACCGCCAAGGGTAATCACTTTGTTGGTTGATAGAGCATTGGTAATCACAGCAGCACACTGTTTTTGGCTGACTTCTAATTGACCATCGTTACATTCAACATCACCAAGATCAGCAATATGTGTATCACTGTGCCAAGCCATGTTGGCTAACGCTTGGCGAATAAGGTTAGGTGCTTGTTTCGCGCCCACGCGTCCTTTATTTCTTGCAACACCTGCATCGCTAGCAAAGCCAACCAAGGCGATAGCATTCTTGGACAGTTGGTCATTCAAATCGCCATTTTTGACTTGGCTGGTGATGTGATGAACTCGGGTGCCAAGTTCTCCATCTTCAAGGTCATTACGTCCCGTCCATACAAAGTTGTGAGTAGTGGCTACTGTATTAGTGCTGTTGGATTTAGATTGAGTCATGACATACCTCGCCATTAACAATGCGTTTATGCAAATGAGGTACGCCAACTTGATAGCTTAGATCTGCAGGGTGCTCGATATTCCAGATAGCCAAATCAGCGGCATAACCGACTTCAATTTTGCCTCTGTTTTGCGACTCGCCAATGGCAGCGGCTGCATGGCAAGTCACCCCACGTAATGCCTCTTCTGGGGTTGTGCCAAACAGAGTGCAGCTCATGTTCATCATCAGTGTTAAATCCGCAAAAGGAGAAGTGCCGGGGTTTAAATCGGTCGCAATTGCCATTGGGATATTGTGCTCGCGAAGTAGGGCAATTGGTGGCTGTTGAGTCTCTTTCAAGAAGTAGAAAGCGCCCGGTAATAAGGTGGCGACTGTACCTGATTCCGCCAGCGCTTTTACCCCGGTTGCATCTAAGTACTCAACATGATCAACAGAGAGTGCGCCGTATTTTGCTGCAAGTGCGCTACCACCCATATTCGAAAGCTGTTCTGTGTGGCCTTTAATCGCTAGTCCGTGTTCTTTGGCTGCTGCAAATACACGTTCGGTTTGTTCTAAATTGAAGCCGATAGATTCGCAGAACACGTCAACTGCATCGGCGAGTCCTTGCTCTGCGGCTTTAGGAATGATCTCTTGGCATACCAGATCGACGTAACGATCGGGTTGTTCTTTATATTCTGGTGGTACAGCGTGTGCTGCGAGTAGCGTGGTGGTGATCTTAATACGACGGTGGTTTTCTAAGGCTTTAGCAGCACGTAACATCTTAAGCTCGTCATCAAGCGTTAAGCCATAGCCAGACTTTACTTCAACGCTGGTGACACCACTTCTTAGCAGGCCGTCTAATCTAGGCAGCGCCATCTCAACCAGTTCGGATTCTTGTGCGGCTCGTGTCGCCGTTACCGTCGCTAAAATACCACCGCCTTGTTTTGCGATGTCGGTGTAGGAGACACCATTTAAACGTTGTTCAAATTCATTGACACGATTACCAGCAAACACCAGATGTGTGTGGCAATCAATCAGCCCTGGTGTGACGAGCTTGTTTTTGCAGTCGTAGATGATGTGATCAACAGAGCGGCTAGCACTCGCCGTTTCACAATGAAGTGACTCATCGCTTGAGTGTGACAGGGATACGATCTTACCGTTCTCGATAACGATATCTTGCGGGGAAGAAGGTTGATAACCGTCAGTTCCCGAGCTCATCGAGACCACTCGTGCATTTTTGAGGATCAAATTCATAATCACCTAGATCTTTGCTAAACAATAAATGTATATACAAATAAATAGGATAAATACTGACCCGAATCAAGTTGATGTTGCAAAAATGTGATCGACGATCAGGATGATATTCTTTAATCTAAAACGATCTTAGAGCTTAATTTGTACTTAGAGCCAGGGTGGTAGAGTAATGCAAAGCTGATAAGGCGCTCCTTGCTCCATGTTCTTCTATTAAGAAGCAAGCAAGGTTCTGATTCCGTTAGCTTTAGTGCTTGGCGGATGTTGGAGTCTGGAATTATGGCTTCGACCGTGTGTTCAATCGCACTCAACGGGCAACTTTTGGAAAGGTATTCATTTGGCGTTGAGGTTGAAAAATCTTGTTTTAAGTATTGGGGAGCCGCTTGTGAGTTTACCCAGCGAGCTTCTAGCTGTATCGGTGTGTTGTCGGCGAAGTGGATGATTTCACTATAGAAGACTTCCGCATTGATCATCATACCTAACCGTGTAGCGGTGCTTTCATCAGCCTTGATACTATCGTGTTTGATCACTTGGCTTGTGTAAGTTTGGCCACGGTCTTTGATCTCTTGGGCGATGTTGTTGATATCAAGTAGGGGAGATTGCGCTTTTTCCTCTGGCTCACACACAAAAGTGCCCAGTCTTGGCTTCCTGATGAGCTTGCCTTCAGACACAAGATCTCGAATTGCCTTATTCACCGTCATTCGACTCACATTGAACTGCTCTGTGAGTTCGAGTTCGGTGGTAATTTGATAACCCACCGGCCAATGACCATTGCTAATCTTGTCGTCTATGAACTGTTTTATCTGAAGGTAGAGCGGCGCTTTCGACATAATGAAACCTTATTTGACTATACAAATAGAGTAACGGATTTTTTCACGATTTCAACATTTCCTCGGGCAATGTGGCCTTATTCAATATAGATGGGGCAAATTGCTTGATTCTGTGAGGCAAGTGTCGCAAATTGTCACGCAATAACTATTAGTAAATCAGATAATTAGAAAGGGAAATAATATGTTTAAGAAATTAAAGGCCTCGTTGGGCATCGGTGCAGCAAAAGTTGATACCGTCTTAGATAATATTGACGTTTTCCAAGGTGGCGAGTTGTCTGGCAATGTTCACATCATGGGTGGCGACGTTGAGCAACAAATCGACCTGATCAACTTAGTTCTCAACACAGAAGTGAAAGTCGAAACAGAAGACAGCACCAGTTACGAAACCTTTTCACTCGGTCGTATTCAAGCTGTAGAGCCTTTCGTTATCCAACCGGGCGAAACCAAACTGGTTCCATTCCGTCTAAAACTGAATGATGAAACGCCAGTCACTGCGTTGAACGCACAAATGAATCAATGTCATGTGTGGGTAGAAACCAACTTAGATATCGGCTTCGCGATTGACCCTAAAGACCGCGACTTTATCTCCGTTCATCCACTGCCAACAGTCGCTAAAATCATCCAAGGTGTCGAAGCATCGGGCATGGCAATGGTGAAAGCTGATGTAGAGAAGGGCTTCTTGAAAGGCAACAACTTTGCTTCACGTTCGGGTTGTTACCAAGAGATTGAATTTCGCAGCGGCGGCTTCATGAATAACAAAGAAATCGAGCTGTCATTCATCGTAGATGGTTCTATGGTTCACTGCTTAGCCGAAATTGACCGCTCACTGAGCTTCCGCGGTGACCAATACATCTCATTCAGCCTGCCAGCTAATGCAGCTGACTCAGATATTCGCAATGCAGTTTCAAGAATCATGAGTGCGTAGTTACCTCTCTGTTAGTAGTCGCTTTGTCTAATAATAAGTACAATATGACTTCTAAAGCCGAACTTAAACGTTCGGTTTTTTTGTATTGTAGATAAAGCCAACGAATTACTGATTGAGCTATGGGTTAGGCGTTAGAAGGATCTATTATAGAAGAGACATTTCAGTCATATAGTTTTGTGGTGCTGCGGGACTAACATTGTCATTTCATATTATTTCGTTACAATGTTTGGCTACTCACAAATGGGGCATCTGTATTTGCTTCTATGTGGGTATCTTTATTATGCATATATCTCCGGTCAACATACTCGTTGACTGACAAACATATATTAAACATTTTCATGTGTTGCTTGGTGTGCAACACCACTGTAAAGGACAAATAATGCCAATTATTACTCTTCCTGACGGTAGTCAGCGTCAATTTGACAACCCTGTATCAACTCTAGATGTTGCCCTATCAATCGGTCCTGGTCTTGCGAAAGCAACCATTGCTGGTCGTGTAGACGGCGAGCGTGTTGATGCTTGTGATCTTATCGAAAACGATGCAAGCCTAGAAATCATCACAGCTAAAGATGAAGTTGATGGCCTTGAGATCGTTCGTCACTCTTGTGCTCACCTTTTAGGCCACGCGGTTAAGCAGCTTTTTCCAGAAGCGAAAATGGCGATCGGTCCTACCATCGATAACGGTTTCTACTACGATATCGACCTTGAGCACTCTCTAACGCAAGAAGATCTAGAAAAGATCGAAAAGCGCATGAAAGAGCTAGCGAAGACCAAGTACCAGGTTGTTAAGAAGAAAGTTAGCTGGCAGGAAGCGCGCGACGCATTCGAAGCTCGCGGCGAAACTTACAAGATTGAAATCTTGGACGAGAACGTTTCTAAAGACGATCGTCCAGGTCTGTACCACCACGAAGAATACATCGATATGTGTCGTGGTCCACACGTGCCTAACATGAGCTTCTGCCAGCACTTCACTCTACTTAACGTAGCGGGTGCTTACTGGCGTGGTAACAGTGACAACAAGATGCTTCAACGTATCTACGGCACTGCATTCCACGACAAGAAGGCGCTTAAAGCTCACCTTGTGCGCCTAGAAGAAGCGGCTAAACGTGACCACCGTAAAATCGGTAAAGCGCTTGACCTATTCCACATGCAGCAAGAAGCACCAGGCATGGTGTTCTGGCACCACAACGGTTGGACTATCTTCCGTGAGCTAGAAGTATTTATTCGTCAGAAACTGACTGAGTACGAATACCAAGAAGTTAAAGGCCCATTAATGATGGACCGTGTTCTTTGGGAACGCTCTGGTCACTGGGATAAGTACGCAGAAGCAATGTTCACTACTTCTTCAGAAAACCGTGAATACGCTATCAAGCCAATGAACTGTCCTGGTCACGTTCAAATCTTCAACCAAGGTTTGAAATCTTACCGTGATCTACCGCTACGTATGGCTGAGTTTGGCTCATGTCACCGTAACGAGCCGTCTGGCGCACTTCACGGCATCATGCGTGTTCGTGGCTTCACTCAAGATGATGCTCACGTATTCTGTACTGAAGACCAAGTTCAACAAGAAGTTAAAGCTTGTATTGATATGGTTTACGATACTTACACAACTTTCGGTTTCGAAAACATTGTTGTTAAGCTATCTACTCGTCCAGAACAGCGTGTAGGTTCAGACGAAATGTGGGACCGTGCAGAGGCTGACCTTAAGCAAGCGCTAGAAGCATTAGAGATTGCATACGAGATTCAAGAAGGCGAGGGTGCGTTCTACGGACCTAAGATTGAATTTACTTTGCATGATTGTTTGGACCGCGCATGGCAATGTGGTACAGTGCAGCTCGATTTTGCATTACCAGAACGTTTAGGTGCTACTTACGTAGGTGAAGATAACGAGCGTCACACGCCAGTTATGATCCACCGCGCGATTTTAGGTTCACTAGAACGCTTCATCGGTATTCTTATTGAAGAATACGCTGGTTTCTTCCCAACGTGGTTGGCGCCAGAACAAGCAGTTGTAATGGGCATTACAGACAAACAGTCTGAATATGTACAAGAAATTACGAAAAAACTGCAAAAAAGTGGATTTAGAGTCAAAGCAGACTTGAGAAATGAGAAGATTGGCTTTAAAATCCGCGAACATACTTTGAAACGTGTACCGTTCATGCTTGTGTGTGGTGACCAAGAAATGGAAGCCGGCGAAATTGCAGTACGTACACGTAAAGGTAAAGACCTTGGCAAGTTTAAAGTGGATGACTTTATTTCATACATCCAAGCTGAGGTTTCAAGCCGTAAGCTCAATCTGGAGGAATAGCTATTAAAGGCGGAAGACGTGGCCAACAACCGGCCAAACAAAACCAGCACCGTTTAAACGGTGACATTCGTGGCGTTCGTGAAGTGCGTCTAACTGGCGCTGACGGCGAAGCTGTTGGTGTGGTTTCAATCGCTGAAGCGATGGAAGCTGCAAATGAAGCTGGTATGGATCTTGTAGAGATCAGCCCTAACGCCGAGCCGCCAGTTTGTCGTGTGATGGACTACGGTAAGTTCCTCTTCGAGAAGAGCAAAGCTGCGAAAGAGCAGAAGAAGAAGCAAAAACAGGTTCAGATTAAGGAAGTTAAATTCCGTCCTGGAACTGATATTGGAGACTATCAGGTAAAACTACGCAACCTGACTGGTTTCCTAGAAGACGGCAACAAAGTGAAGGTAACAATTCGCTTCCGTGGCCGCGAAATGGCTCACCAAGACATCGGTGTTGACGTTCTTAATCGTTTGAAAGCGGATACTGAAGAATTTGCAGTAGTCGAATCTTTCCCAACGAGAATTGAAGGTCGCCAGATGATCATGGTATTGGCCCCTAAAAAGAAGTAATTAACGGCTTTGCAAGTAATTGAACCCTGCAGCCTCAGGTTGCGGGGTTTTATTCGCCCTAATTACTATGTTATTAACAACTCAACAATGCGGAGTTATTCATCATGCCTAAGATGAAAACCAACAAAGGTGCTGCTAAGCGTTTCCAGAAAACTGCTGGTGGTATTAAGTTTAAGCACGCTGGTAAACGTCACATCCTGACTAAGCGTACTACTAAGAACAAGCGTCAGCTACGTCCGAACTCGATCCTTCCTAAATGTGAAGTTGCTCAAGTTCTACGTATGATGCCATACGCTTAATTCTTTTTAGTTTATAAATTCGTTTAGTTTAGGAGAAGCATAATGCCTCGCGTAAAACGTGGTGTACAAGCTCGTGCACGTCATAAGAAAGTTCTAAAACAAGCTAAAGGTTACTACGGAGCACGTTCACGTGTTTACCGCGTAGCTTTCCAAGCAGTTACCAAAGCTGGTCAATACGCTTACCGTGACCGTCGCAACAAGAAACGTCAATTCCGTCAACTTTGGATTGCACGTATCAACGCGGCATCTCGTCAAAATGGTCTATCTTACAGCCGTTTCATCAACGGTCTTAAGAAAGCATCTATCGAGATCGATCGTAAGATTCTTGCTGACATCGCAGTATTCGACAAAGCAGCATTTGCTGTTCTAGTTGAAAAAGCGAAAGCATCTCTATAATTTAGAGTTAGCTTAAAGGTTTAAGAAAAGGAGAACTTCGGTTCTCCTTTTTTATTGCCTGTAATTTAGCTCTGCCGTATTCTCTCGCATCTCGCATCTCGCATCTCGCATCTCGCATCTCGCATCTCGCATCTCGCATCTCGCATCTCGCATCTCGCATCTCGCATCTCGCATCTCGCACCTAATTTTTATTCGCTTGAACAAGCATTCTGGTATATAAACATCTACCTAACCTTTCAATGTTAAGCGATAGAGATAAATGACCGCACCTACCACTATGACGTTCTTCGAACGTTTTGAAACCGATATCCTTTCAGGCAAAAAGACGATTACTATTCGTGATGAATCTGAGCGCGATTACCAGCCAGGCAGCGTTGTGGAAGTATCAACACTAGAGCAAGGACGTGTGTTCTGTAATCTTAAGATCATCAGCGTTGAGCCAATCTTGTTTGATGAACTGGGCGAGTTCCATGCCCAGCAAGAGAATATGACATTGGAAGTTCTGAAGGGCGTAATTCAAGACATCTACCCTGGGATCTCTGAGCTTTATGTTGTCTCTTATGAGTTGGTAGCTTAAGTCTTATTAGCTAGGGATGGCGATTAATGAGTGATAACCAACAGACACTGCTTCAACTTTACTGCCGCGAACAGCAAGAGCAAAAGTTATTGGATAAACACGACTTAGACAGTGACCTGAGCGAGAGCGCTGATTATTTAAAGTGGTGCGAGAGCAAAAGAAACTTTGTTGCAGAGGATGTCTTAGGGCGTACTTGGGTAAAAAGTTGTCCTGCAGGGTACATTACTGAGGTTCACTTTCATTCGGATGGTAGCCTAACGGAATACCGTTTGTTTGACCGGTTTGAAACTCAAGGTCATTGGTTGCTGAAAGGCGGGTTGCTGCACGTTGAAATCAGCAAAGGTGACAATCGTTACCAGTTTGATGTGGTTGCGTGTAAAGACTTGAATATCCACTCAGCGGTGGAATATAAAAACCAAGAGCTTCACTCTTATCTTAAGCTTGTTCAGGTGGAAGCTAGTTAACTCGGTTTGACTCATCAAAGTCCAAAAGCAAAAAAGCTAACGGCAAACGTTAGCTTTTTTCATTTCTATCGAACCTTGATTGACTACTTGGGCTTGGTAGCGCTTATGCGTGATAGTTTTCAAGTTTCTTGTACAGTTCTGAATCTATGTCGTCAGTAGAGCAAACCGTTAATAGGTCTTCAATAAAGTACTTGAGAGCGCGAGCTTCGATGCGTCGAATCCCCTGTTGCTGCTCTTCTGTTAGGTAACCGTAGATAGTCGCCGCGCCAAAATCGCCAAAGATCATTTGGCCTTGTTCATTGACTAGGGTGTTGTGTGCATACAAGTCACCGTGACAAACCTTGTTGTCGTGTAGGTGATTAAATACATCAATCATCTGAGCAACGATGTTGTCGATTTGCGCGATCGGAAGTTCGAAACCTTCTGGGAAAGTATCACGCGTGCAAGTCTCGAGTGTTGGTGGTAGCCCTAGGTTGTAGTAGCTGCTTGGAATGAGTTCCATCACCAAAGCTCGGTAATCTTGTTCCTCTACTTGGGCGATAGATTTTACCAAGTTGCTGTGGTGACCAGCTTGAAGGCACGCTTCCAGTTCATCATGTGGGTAGCCGTCACTGGTGACTTCGCCTTTAAACACTTTAACCGCCACTTCCTGTGGAAAATCAAAGTCACTGTTGAGCCAGCTTGCATGAGAGATCACGCCAGATGCGCCTTGGCCAAGAACTTGATTTAGCGAGTAGCTTTGAGAGCTAACCGCAGGCACGCTATCTAAGCTGCTAGGGTGTTTGCAAAATGGGTTACCCGCAAACGCTAGCCAGGCCAGTTTTGGTAGCTTAATAAGGAACTCAGGAAATTCTGTCAGTTGGTTTGCAGACAATCGAACCAGTTCAAGGTTGGATAGGTTTTCCATACTCTCAGGTAAAGTACGAAGTTGGTTGCCTGCGAGTGCCAGTTTTTGCAGTCGTGGTCTTTCACCTAGTGAGTTAGGCAGAACCTCGATGGCATTGTCGGTCAGGATCAACCAGCGCAATTGAGCGGGTAGGGACTCTTCGCTCACGGTTTTGATTTGGTTGGTCTTAAAGCCAACCATTTCAATCTTAGGAAGCGAACCGAGAACATCAGGAAGGTGCGTGAACAGGTTATTCGACGCAAAGATAATACGCAGGTTAGTCAGCTGTGTTAACTCTTGTGGAAGCTCAGACAGCTGATTTCCTGAAAGATCCAGAATCTCTAGTGATTCAGCGAGCTCTAAGATCTCTAGTGGAAACTCGGTGAGACCTTCTGACAGCTTTAAGCGCTTAATACCTTTTAGTTGCCCTGATTTCAATTGTTCTAGAGTATGCAAACCTTAGCCTTATGAATAGATGTTCGAGGCGCGTAGTGTACTTGTCTCAATCGAGAAAGGCGAGCACCGGAACGATGCTCGCCTAACTAAGCGCATTGAACGAATTGACGACGTTTAAAGCTGTATGTGATTTTGGCTGACACCGACCTCCTCAACAAAATCAGCATCATGACTGACTAGGACGAACGCGCCTTGATATTCACGCAAAGCCGACGCCAGTATTTGTTTTGAGTCGATGTCCAGGTGATTGTCTGGTTCATCGAGAATTAATATGTCGTGATTCGATGTAAATAAGCGATGAAGTTGCAAGAGGGCAAGTTGGCCACCGCTTAATGTGTTGCACGGTGTAGTTAACTCACTGGTTATTTTCAATGTAGCTAAAAACTGATGAGTGGTTTCTTGTAAATCCCAATCGTCACCAACGATATTGAAGTGCTGAATTTCGCAGCTACCTTGTTCGATGGCTTGCAAGGCATTGAGCTTTTCAGTGATACCTAAAAAGTCAGCAATGTTGATTTCGCTATCCAAAAACTCTGAAGGTAATTGTGAGTAAAAGCCGATCGAACCTTGTCTGGAAACACTGCCTGATGTTGGATGTGTTTGCCCGGTGAGTAGTGAAAGTAGCAATGACTTTCCAGCCCCATTTCTTCCAACTAGGCCTGTAAGGCGCGTGTTCAGATTTAAGGTGATGTCTTTGAATAACCACTCACCAGTATCGAGCTGAAATGAGAGATTATTGGCTAATATAGTCGGCATTAAAATACCTCCCTTTACGTGTAAACGAGTAAAAGGGGTGAGGCGCTTTTATACATAGACTCCAATGTAGGAATCTAACAATAGATCGCCAAAGACGTTACTTAGGTAGATGACCAATCAAAAATAGAAAACTTGTGATGAGGTGATTTCTGTCTTTGAGGTACAGTTCTGCAAGATTCAGTTTGTCAAAAGACGGATCTTTAAGAACTTGATTTGTCGCGAAAATAAATGACGAAGTAACGCCCACTAACCCCGAGTGTCCAAATAATTTTTATAAAAATAAATCGGATGTCAGGATGTTAGTACTTCATTATGGCGTTATTCTCTTTTGAAATGATGGTGGGATGTTACTGAAAGAGGGTGCTTAAAGTCAATATGGTGACCTGATTAAAATGCATCCAAATAATTAAAGCGCCTATATAACCCTGAGATAACCATGAGGCGCTTTAGAGTGTTCTTTGAAAGCAGTAGCTTCTAAGAGTGTGGAGATTACAGGTTTTGTCCGCCGACAGCTCGCCAACACATATCAAAGCTATCATTGATGTACTTGGCTGATTGCTCTTGCGACAACTCGTCCTGCTCGATTAGCCAGTTTGCACAAATCAAAAAATGGCTGTGGATGAAGTGTCTAACAAGATTAATGTCTAACACCATTAACTCACCAGCCTCTTGTCCTTTCAGTACGATGTCATCGAGTGATGCGAACATCTGCGACACAATGACTTCACGAGTTTGAGTCGTTGGGTCAAAATGAACATTAGTGAAGAACTTCATGGCGACAGGGTTTTCTAACGCCCAATCAATCCCTGTCATCCACATGAACTTAAAGGCTTGATAGCGGTTTTGTTCAGCGATTTCTGTATGCTGGTCTAGGGTAGAAAATAGCTCTATTTTCAGTTCACGAAACAGTTCATCAATCAGTAGAGATTTGTTCTCAAAGTGATGAAACAGCGTCGCTTTTGCTACACCTGCGGTCTTCGCTATCTGCCCAGTAGATGTGCCCTCTAACCCTTGTTGAGAGAAGAGTAGGAGCGCAGCATCTAGGATTTTTTGCCTTTTTGTAATCATCGATTCAGTACTTTGAACATCATTTTTTTGATTGGGTTGTTATATGGAGGGTGCATCAACTTAGTGAAGTTGATCTTGCCTCGAGTCAACACGGTTTTCGCATGGCTAAAGGTCTTGAAGCCTTCAATGCCGTGGTAGTGTCCCATGCCTGAAGGGCCAATACCACCAAACGGTGCGTCTTCTGCTGCCACATGTACCAGAGAGTCGTTAATACAAACGCCACCTGAGTGTGTTTCAGATAAGAACAGCTCTTGAGTCTGTTTGTCGTGACTCATTAGGTACAACGCAAGTGGACGTTCTCTTGTTGTGATGTAGCTAATTGCTTCTTCAATAGAATCATAAGGCACGATAGGCAGAACGGGGCCAAACAACTCTTCTTGCATCGCGATCATGTCGTCGTTCACTTCGGTTAGAAGGTGCGGTGTCATTCTGTGGTTCACGTCGTCTTGTGCCTGCTCGGTGACAGTGTGTATCACAGCACCTTTTGACTTCGCATCTTCAACCACACCTTTTAGTCGATTGTACTGGCGCATGTTAACCACTGAGGTTAAGTCTTTGCTCTCAATTCCTGCTTTATAGAGCTTCTTGAAGTAGCGCTTGTAAGCGGTGATAAATGCATCGACCTTCTCTCGTGGCAATAAGATGTAATCCGGTGCGACACAGATTTGACCTGCGTTTAAGCTCTTGGCAAACAGGATGCGTTCAACCGCGTCTGCGACATCGAAATCTGGTGCGATGATGGTTGGAGACTTACCGCCAAGTTCAAGTGTCACTGGCGTTAGGTTAGCAGCGGCAGCTTTCATCACGTGCTTACCAACAGCGGTTGAGCCTGTGAACAGGATATGGTCAAACGCTAGCTGGCTGAATTTAGCGGACACATCTGCTTCACCTTCGATGATCGCAACTTGATCTTCACTGAAGCCTTCGGCCAACATTGCTTTTAAAACACGGTTGGTCGCAGGAGTAAACTCAGACATCTTGAGCATTGCGGTATTACCTGCCGCCAACGCTGTGATGAGAGGGCCCAAAGCGAGCATTACTGGGAAGTTCCAAGGAACAATAATGCCGACAACACCCACTGGCTGATAGTGAACGGTTATCTTCGCTGGGGTTAGCATCAAACCAGCTTTACGGCGTGAAGGTTTCAACCACTTCTTAAGGTTTTTCGCACTGTAATTGATCTGGTGTAGGGAAGGAGTGATGTCAGCAATTAAGCTGTCGTGCTTTGCTCGATGGCCATAATCTTCAGATACCGCTTCAATTAACTGCTCTTGATAACGCATTAATAGTTTTTTCAATACTGAGAGATCATTTCGTCTCTGCTCGAGTGTTGGATTAACGTTGTTACTGTAGTGATCTTGTTGTCGGTTGAATATTTGATCCATGTCGTTGGTGCTCGACGTGTTTGGTTCAAGGTCTAGATTATGGCTCATAGTATCCCCTAAATTCGAAGGCTGACCGATTGGTTGGTCAGTTAAAATTACAAGAAGATCGAATCGAATACAAGGTATGCGCGAGAAAAGTTTAATAATTGAGCGGTTCCAACTTTGAAGTGAGTGATTTTGGGTTGGAAGAGGTGAGGCATTAATCGGCGTTGAATCGCGGGATATAAGCTGTGTTGGTGAGAGCGAGAGTTCAGACAAGGAAGTGCGCATATTTGTCACAACCCTGACTTAACATCACCAAATTAACTTGGGATTTTAGGTGTGATTGCTATTTTATTCACCTGATTTTTTTGTTAGAAAGTGCTTTAAATTTAATGCGCTCCCGCCTGATTTTTAGCCTAAAACCTTGTAATTCCTTACCTGTCACTTTAAGTCGATCTGTCGATAAAAAAACGTAATCGTAACCACAAATATCAATGGTTGGACTCACTCTTCATAATATCGGTTAATGCAGCCAACAAATCGTTTTCGAGCGTTTTTTGTTGGGTTATACCTCGCTATTCCAAAGAGGTATCTTCTGTCGATGGCCCTATAGTGTGAGGTCTCTAGAATTGGAAAATTCGGTTAATTTGGAACGCATCCGTGCTGAGTATAATGTAAAGCACTGGAGCCAAGGTTTTTATGGAATTGATGACAACGGTGAGGTGTATGTTTCACCGAGCGAAACGGATCATCAAGTTCCCCTAAGTAAGATCGTAAAACAGTTAGAGCAAAGAAATATTGGTTTACCTGCTCTTGTGCGTTTTCCTCAAATAGTGCATCAACGTGTGCACAATATCTGTAACGCATTTAACCAAGCGATCGACGAATATCAGTACGACAATCGTTACCTACTTGTTTATCCGATTAAAGTTAACCAGCAAAAAGAAGTGGTTGATGAGATCTTAGCGAGCCAAGCTCAGTTAGAGCAAAAGCAGCTAGGACTAGAGGCGGGCAGCAAACCTGAGCTATTGGCAGTATTGGCGCTGGCTCAAAAAGCGAGCTCTGTGATCGTGTGTAACGGCTACAAAGATAGAGAATACATCCGTCTTGCGCTGATTGGCGAGAAGCTAGGACACAAAGTATTTATCGTTCTAGAGAAACTGTCTGAGCTTGATCTTGTTCTTTCTGAAGCGAAAGCATTGGGCGTGAAACCTCGTTTGGGTTTACGTATCCGTCTTGCTTCTCAAGGCGCGGGTAAATGGCAAGCAAGTGGTGGTGAGAAGTCGAAGTTTGGCTTGTCTGCATCACAAGTGCTTACCGTTATCGAACGTTTGAAAGCAGAAGACCAACTGGATGTTCTAGAGCTCGTACACTTCCACCTAGGTTCGCAAATGGCGAACATTCGCGACGTACGCAACGGTGTGAGTGAAGCGGCTCGTTTCTACTGTGAACTGCGTGATATTGGCGCTCAACTGAAGTTCTTAGATGTTGGTGGTGGTTTAGCAGTCGATTACGACGGCACACGTAGCCAATCTTCAAACTCAATGAACTACGGCCTGCTTGAGTACGCTCGTAACATCGTGATGACGGTAGGAGACATTTGTAAGCTCTACAATCAGCCACAACCTGTGATTATTTCAGAATCTGGTCGCTCATTGACAGCGCACCATGCTGTGTTGATCACCAACGTGATTGGTACTGAAAGCTACTCGCCGGAAGACATGGCTGCGCCAGAAGCTGAAGCTCCAATGTTGCTAAACAACATGTGGAAGAACTTCTTAGAGCTCGATGCTGGTAATGATGATCGTGCGTTGATTGAGATCTACAACGACACTCAGAGCGATATTGCAGAAGCGCACAACCAATTTGCAACAGGCATGCTGAATCTTCAGCATCGTGCTTGGGCAGAGCAAATGTCTTTGCGTATTAACTACGAGCTTAGCACTCGCATGAGCACTAAGAACCGTTACCACCGTCCAATTTTGGATGAGTTGAGCGAGCGTTTAGCGGATAAGTTCTTCGTGAACTTCTCACTATTCCAGTCATTGCCAGACGCTTGGGGTATTGATCAGGTGTTCCCTGTATTGCCACTAAGCGGTTTAGACAATGCGGATGAGCGTCGTGCTGTAGTGTTGGACATCACCTGTGACTCTGACGGTACGATTGACCAGTATGTTGATGGTCAAGGCATTGAAACTACGTTGCCAGTGCCGGCATGGAACCCAGATGAACCATACCTAATGGGCTTCTTCCTAGTAGGCGCATACCAAGAGATCTTGGGTGATATGCATAACCTATTTGGTGACACGCACAGTGTAGTGGTGAATGTTGATGAAGGCGGTCAAGCGAATATCGACTACATCAATGAAGGCGATACAGTTGAAGACATGATGCGTTATGTTCACATCGATACGGATCTGATTCGTCAGAATTACAAAGATTTGGTCACGGCGAAAGTACCAGCACAAGAGCAACAAAGCGTACTTGAAGAGTTAGAGCAAGGCTTGATGGGTTACACCTATCTTGAGGATTTTTAATGAACGATCTATTTACCAAACCAGATTACTCTCTGTACTCCAACGCGATGACGTTTATGCGTCGTCCATTGGTACAGAACCCAATTGATAACGATGCTGATGTGGTTGTGTTGGGCGCGCCGTTAGATATGGCAACGTCGGGTCGTCCGGGCGCTCGCATGGGCCCTGATGCGATTCGTCGTGCGTCGGTAAACTTGGCGTGGGAAGGTAAGAAATTCCCGTGGGACTTCAATGTACTTGAACATACCTCAGTGATTGATGCTGGCGACCTTGTGTTTGATTGCGGTGACGCAGAAGACCTAACTCAGCGTTTGGAAGCAGCAGCTGACGCGATTCTAAATAGTGGTAAAACTCTGTTAGGTTTAGGTGGCGATCACTTCATTACACTGCCTTTACTACGTGCGTATGGTAAGAAGTACGGTGAGATGGCGTTGATTCACTTCGACGCACATACTGACACCTACAACCAAGGCAGCCGTTACGACCACGGCACCATGTTCTACCATGCACCAAACGAAGGTCTTATCTCGCCTGAGCATTCAGTGCAAATTGGTATCCGTACCGAGTATAAACAGGAAGGTCACGGCTTCAACGTAATCAATGCGATGCAAGCGAATGACATGAGTGTGGACGAGATAATTGATCAAGTGAAAGGTATTGTTGGTGATAAGCCAGTTTACCTAACCTTTGATATCGATTGTCTGGACCCTGCTTTTGCTCCGGGTACTGGTACGCCAGTGTGTGGTGGTTTGAACTCAGATAAAGTTCTGAAAATCATCCGTGGCCTGCAAGGCATCAATATGGTTGGTATGGACGTTGTAGAAGTTTCTCCAGCGTATGACCAAAGTGAGATTACCGCTTTGGCTGGCGCGACGATTGCGCTTGAATTACTTTATGTTTGGACGGCGAATCGCCTCGCTAAATCATAATATTTTACAACTAAATGCATAACGCTGCATACTGATTCAAAAGCCCACCAGGTTTAACTTGGTGGGCTTTTTTGTTTATCACTTCCAGAAAAGAACCTGTGACCAAATTGAAGTGGTTAGCAGTTGTTTATCAGTTGATTAAAATTCCGTCAGATACGCTTTATGCAACTTATTTGATTGTTTTTGATTCGAGTTTCACCACCTTTCCGCTAATTAGTGTCTCACAAATGGGAATTACTTCTGCTTTGCTACAAACGCATAGTTAGCCTCAATTAATGCCCCATGTTTGCTAATGATTTATCAACTTTATTGCTGTATATATTTATAAATAATGAGGTGCAATTACATTAAGAGTTTATTTGCATATAAATCAGCACCATACTAACTTTTAACTAAGTTTTTCAAACCCCAACAAGAATACCTCGATTTGTGAAAAGGCGTCCCTTAGCACAGACATGGCATTTTTTATGGGGAAGACTAGGCTTAAGAGTAAGTAAACTATAAAAAAACAGGCGAAATGCTTTTCTCTTTTCAGGCCAGTTGGACGTGACAATGGATTGCCGTTGATGAGAGTTAATTCTGCATTCAAATGAAACCTGAAATTGCTATTACAAATAATTTTCACAGCGCTAGAGAATAGTGTTTTGTGACAACGGGGGATATATGGATATCGAAGTTTCGCGCCAGGTTGCGGTAGTTGAAGCAGCTAGTGGAGATGTCGTCGTAGTTAAGCCAGACGGCAGTGCAAGAAAAATTTCAGTTGGCGATACCATCCGTGAAAATGAGATCGTGATTACGGCCAACAAGTCAGAACTTGTATTAGGCGTTCAGAATGATTCGATTCCGGTTGCAGAGAATTGTGTCGGTTGTGTTGATGAAAATGCAGCTTGGGTAGACGCCCCAGTGGCTGGTGAGGTTAATTTTAACTTACAGCAAGCAGATGCAGAAACCTTCACCGAAGACGACCTTGCTGCTATCCAAGATGCCATTTTAGGTGGTGCCGATCCGACTCAAATCTTAGAAGCAACAGCGGCTGGTGGCGGACAAGGTTCTGCAAACGCTGGCTTTGTGACGATAGACTATAACTACACAGAAACCCATCCCTCTACATTTTTCGAAACTGCTGCTCTAGAACAACAAACCGTTGATGAAGACAGAGAAGAGTTCAGGTCGATCACTCGTTCATCAGGCGGTCAGTCAATCAGTGAAGCTCTTACTGAAGGCTCAATATCCGATAATACTTATCCTCAATCTATCACGACGACAGAAACCATTATTGCTGGTAGTTTAGCACTCGCTCCAGATTCTTTTGCTCCAGAGGCTTTATCCCTCGCCTCATTACTCAGTGAGCTAAACAGTGACATAACATCAAGTGGTCAGCCTGTCACCTTCACTTATGACGCTACAAACAACTCTATTATTGGTGTCCAAGGTTCCGATACAGTTTTAAGCATCGACATTAATGCCGTCAGTGTTGGAAATAACATTGAGCTTTCTTTAATCACAACGATTTTTCAGCCGATTGATCATGTAGCGTCTGTCGGTGGTAGCCAGGTTTCCTATACTGGCGATCAAATAGATATTACCTTCGATATTCAAGGCGAAGACACCGCTGGAAACCCATTAGCAACACCTATCAACACGCAAGTTACCGTATTTGACGGGGTAGATCCGTCTGCTGAAAGTGTGAATATCAGTAACGTTGAAACGAGCAGTGCAGCAATCGAAGGCACGTTCTCCAATATCGGAAGTGACAACCTTCAATCAGCAGTCTTTGATGCAAGTGCATTAGAACAGTTTGATGGCGTACTCAGTGATAATCAAAACACGCTTGCCAGACTTTCTGATGATGGAACGACTATCACTCTGGCTATTCAAGGTCGTGGCGAGGTGGTTCTCACTATCTCACTTGATACCGATGGCACTTATAAATTTGAGCAGTTTAATCCGATCGAACAGATCGGCACTGACTCACTCTCTTTTTCGCTGCCGATCACGGTTACGGACTTTGACCAAGATGTTGTAACTAATACCATTAACATTGAGATTACTGATGGCGATAGCCCGGTTGTGACCAATGTTGACAGTATTGATGTTGATGAAGCTGGTATTGTTGGTGGGTCTCAAGAGGGAACCGCGCCCGTAGCAGGTAGCGGAAGCATCACTGCCGATATTTTTGAAAGTGACATCATCGATCATTACGAGCTCGAACCTACGGAGTTTAATACTGGTGGTTCTTTAACGTCTAATGGCGAAGCCGTATTGCTTGAGCTTATTGATGAAACTAACGGTGTAAGAACTTACGAAGGCTATGTTGAGGTCAATGGTTCTCGAATTACGGTTTTTGACGTTAAAGTTGATAGTCCGTCATTGGGGAACTATGAATTCACTCTGTACGAAGAGCTTTCTCACCAAGGTGCTGAAGACGCGTTGTTGACCTTTGCTCTGCCTATTTATGCCGTTGATGCGGATGGAGACCGTTCTGCACTATCTGGCGGTTCGAGTACACCAGAAGCCGCTGAGATTCTCGTCAATGTCACAGATGATGTTGTTGAGCTCGTTGATAAGGTTGAGTCAGTCACGGAGCCAACTTTAGCGGGCGATACTATTGTTTCGTATAACCTGTTCAATTTCGAAGGCGCAGATGGCTCAACAATTCAATCGTTTAACTATGATGGTGTTGATTACTCGCTCGATCAAAGCTTGCTCCTCGATGCTCCCCAGACTTTCAGTTTTACTGAGGGTGTCGTCACTATCTCATTAAACGGTGATTTCAGTTTTGAAGTCGCTCGTGATATCAACCACTCAAGCAGTGAAACGATAGTAAAACAGTTCTCATTTTTAGCTGAAGATGGTGATGGAGATACTGATACCTCAACACTTGAGCTGAGTATTACCGATGGTCAGAACCCAATTATAGATTTGGTTCCACCTGTTACTTTATCTGAAACAGATCTTGCCGATGGTTCTGCACCAAGCGGAAGTGCAGTGAGTGCAACTGAAACGATTACCTTTACTGCAGGCAGTGATGATGTGGCGAGTTTCCGTATTGAACCAACTGAGTTCAATGTAGGTGGAGCTCTGACGTCCAATGGCTTTGTGGTTGAGATAAAAGAAGACTCGGTTAATCCGGGAACTTATATCGGTTTTATTACTGATGGCTCGAACGCTGAAGTTCCAGTGTTCACCATTAGTTTCTCGGTTACCACACTAGGCGAATACACCTTTACTCTGCTTGAAGCGCTAGACCATGTGGATGGTTTAGATAACAACGACCTGAGCTTCGATCTGCCTGTTTATGCGGTCGATACGGACGGCGATGATTCATTGGTGTCTCAACTTAACGTGACCATCGGTGATGATGTCCAAATCATGCAAGACGGTACGTTAGATATCATCGAGCCAAATCTGGCCGACGGTACGGTGACAACCAACACCATTGATGTGATGCCAAATCAAAGTGCTGATGGCGCGACGATCACTCAGTTCACTTATGATGGTCAGCTACGAACGCTTGACCAAAATGACACTGGTGAACAGCAATTCAGCTTTACAGAAGGCGAACTGTTTATCACCCTTGAAGGTGAAGTACGCTTTGAGCCGAACCGAAACTTAGACCACTCGGTGAGTGAAGACATCGTGAAGTCGATTGTGGTCACTTCAAGTGACTTCGATAATGACTCTCTGACTTCTACCGTAACGCTGACCATTACCGATGGTGATAACCCTACGATTGACGTTATTCCAAGCGTTACTCTTTCTGAAACGAATCTGAGCGATGGCTCTGCGCCAAGTGGCAGCGCGGTAAGCTCGACTCAAACCATCTCGTTCACCAATCAAAGTGATGACGTGGTTCGTTTCCGTATTGAGCCATCGGAGTTCAATACTAACGACGATCTTAAATCGAACGGTTTAGCCGTTGAGTTACGTGAAGATCCGGCAGGGTCGGGTAATTATATTGGTTTTACGACCAGTGCGACAAACGTAGAAACTCAAGTATTCACATTGAGTTTTAATGCTAGTTCATTGGGTGAGTACACATTCACACTCATCGAAGCTTTAGATCACCAAGATGCCCGTGGCAACAACGGCCTCAGCTTTGATCTGCCTGTTTATGCGGTAGACAGTGACGGTGATGATTCAGTGATGTCGCCGTTAAACATCACTATCGGCGATGATGTTCAAATCATGCAAGATAGTATGTTAGATATCGTCGAGCCAAACCTTGCAGATGGTACCGTGACAACTGGTACTGTTGATGTGATGCCAAATCAGAGTGCTGATGGCGCAACGGTGACGCAATTCACTTATGATGGTCAGCTTCGAACGCTTGATCAAAATGATAATGGCGAACAACAGTTTAGCTTTACGGAAGGTGAGTTATTCATCACGCTTCAAGGTGAAGTTCGCTTTGAGCCCAACCGTAATTTAGACCACACACTCAGCGAAGACATCGTGAAGTCGATTGTGGTGACCTCAAGCGATTCAGACAATGACGTACTGACTTCAACTGTGACGCTGACCATTACCGATGGTGATATCCCGACCATTGATAATGTGCCAACTGTGAACTTGTCGGAAACCAATCTGAGTGATGGCTCTGCACCAAGTGGCAGCGCGGTTAGCTCAACTCAAACCATTACTTACACCACTCAAAGTGATGATGTGACCAGCTTCCGTATTGAACCGACTGAGTTCAATGTTGGTGGCGCTTTGACATCAAATGGATTAGCAGTCGAACTGAAAGTCGATCCAACCACACCGGGCGGTTACATCGGTTTTGTTACGGATGGTTCGAATGTTGAAACCAACGTATTCACGATTAGTTTCTCGGACACCAACTTAGGCCAATACACCTTCACCTTACTTGAAGCACTAGACCATGTTGATGGCCTCGCAAATAATAATTTGAGTTTCGACTTACCGGTTTATGCGGTCGATAGCGATGGCGATGACTCGTTGGTGTCTCAATTAAACGTAACCATTGGTGATGATGTCCAAATCATGCAAGGTGGTACGTTAGATATCACTGAGCCAAATCTTGCAGATGGCACAGTGACAACCAACACCATTGATGTGATGCCAGAGCAAAGTGCCGATGGCGCGACGATCACTCAGTTTACTTATGACGGGCAAGTTCGAACGCTGGATCAAACTGACAATGGTGAGCAGCAATTTAGCTTCTCAGAAGGTGAGTTGTTCATCACTCTTCAAGGTGACGTGCGCTTTGAGCCAAACCGTAATCTAGACCACACGGTTAACGAAGACATCGTCAAATCGATAGTGGTGACCTCAAGCGATTCAGACAATGACGTACTGACCTCCACAGTGACGCTGACCATTACCGATGGTGATATCCCAACCATTGATGCAGTGCCAAGCGTTACACTTTCGGAAACTAACTTAAGTGACGGCTCTGCGCCTAGCGGCAGTGCAGTAAGCCAAACTGAGACGATTACTTTCACTAATCAAAGTGATGATGTAGCAAACTTCCGCATTGAGCCAACCGAGTTCAATGTCGGTGGAGCACTAAAATCGAACGGAGCTGCGGTCGAGATAAAAGAAGACTCTGCTAATCCCGGTACTTACATCGGTTTTATTACCGATGGTTCGAACGCTGAAGTTCCAGTGTTCAACATTAGTTTCTCTACGAGTACGTTAGGCGAATACACCTTTACCTTACTTGAAGCGTTAGACCATGCGGATGGTTTAGATAACAACGATCTTAGCTTCGACCTGCCTGTTTATGCTGTTGATACGGACGGTGACGATTCACTGGTATCCCAGCTTAATGTGACCATCGGTGATGATGTTCAGATCATGCAGGACGGTACGTTAGATATCACCGAGCCAAATCTGGCTGATGGAACAATCACAACCAATACCATTGATGTGATGCCAAACCAAAGTGCCGATGGCGCGACGATCACTCAGTTCACTTATGATGGTGCCGTAAACACACTGGATCAAAGTATTTCAGGCGAACAGCAGTTCAGCTTCACAGAAGGCGAACTGTATATCACCCTTGAAGGTGAAGTACGCTTTGAACCTAATCGCGATCTAGACCACTCAGTGAGCGAAGACATCGTGAAGTCGATTGTGGTGACTTCAAGTGATTTCGATAATGATCCGGTGACTTCAACCATTACGCTGACCATTACCGATGGTGATATTCCAACCATCGATGCAGTGCCAAGCGTTACGCTCTCAGAAACAAATTTAGCGGATGGTTCTGCGCCAAGTGGCAGTGCGGTTAGTCAAACGGAGACGATTACTTTCACCAACCAAAGTGATGATGTTGAGAAATTCCGTTTAGAGCCAAGTGAATTTAATACCAACAACGCGCTCAAGTCCGATGGTTTAATCATTGAGATTCGAGAAGAACCAACAGGTTCAGGCAATTACATTGGTTTCACGACTGATATTTCGAATGTCGAAACCACAGTGTTTACACTCGATTTCAGCAGTACCACTTTGGGTGAGTACACCTTCACGCTTCTGGAAGCGATTGACCACACACCAATTCAAGGCAACAACGACCTAACATTTAACTTGCCAGTTTACGCGGTTGATAGCGATGGTGATGACTCTGTGATGTCGCCACTGGCTGTAACTATTACTGATGATATTCAAGTGATGGTTAATGACTCTCTCACTATTGAAGAGCCAACGGTTGCAGATTTGGCAGCAGGTACGCCGACTACGCCAATCGTTAATGTCCTTGATGAAGAAGGAGCTGATGGCACGACCATTACTCAGTTCACTTACGATGGTGGGGCGGTATTGACGCTTGACCAAAATGACACGGGTGAGCAAAAGTTTGTGGTTGCTGACGGGTCTTTGTATATCACTCTACAAGGCGATATTCGTTTCGAACCAAGTCGTAACCTCGATCATACTGGTGGCGATATCGTTAAGTCGATAGTCGTAACATCGAGTGATTCTGATAGCGATCTTGTGTCTTCAACGGTAACGCTAACCATTACCGATGGCGATATCCCAACGATTGACACTGTGCCAAGCGTTACGCTGTCAGAAACGAATCTGAGTGACGGATCTGCTCCGAATGCAAGTGCGGTAAGTTCCACTCAAACCATTACCTTTACTAACCAAAGTGATGATGTGACAAGTTTCCGTATTGAACCGACGGAGTTCAATATTGGTGGTGCTCTCACATCAAACGGATTGGCGGTTGAGTTGAAAGCCGACCCAACCACTCCGGGTGGCTACATCGGTTTTGTGACAACCGCTCCGAATGTTGAAACTAACGTGTTTACGATTAGCTTCTCGGATACCAATTTAGGTCAATACACCTTCACCTTGCTTGAAGCGTTGGATCATGTAGATGGCTTAGCGAAGAATGATCTGACTTTTGACCTTCCTGTTTACGCGGTTGATAGCGATGGTGATGATTCACTGGTGTCTCAACTGAATGTGACCATTGGTGATGATGTTCAAATCATGCAAGGTGGTACGTTAGATATCACTGAGCCAAACCTTGCAGACGGCACAATCACAACGAATACCATTGATGTGATGCCAGAACAAAGTGCCGATGGCGCGAAAATCACCCAGTTTACGTATGACGGTCAAGTTCGAACTCTGGATCAAAATGACAATGGTGAGCAGCAATTTAGCTTCACAGAAGGTGAGTTGTTCATCACTCTTCAAGGTGACGTGCGCTTCGAACCAAACCGTAATCTAGACCACACGCTTAGCGAAGACATCGTGAAGTCGATTGTGGTGACTTCAAGCGATTTAGATAACGATGTGGTGACGTCAACGGTCACTCTGACTATTACTGATGGTGATATCCCAACCATTGATGCGGTGCCAAGCGTTACGCTTTCAGAAACCAATCTCGTTGATGGGTCTTTACCAAGCGGCAGTGCAGTAAGTCAGACTGAGACTATTACTTTCACGAACCAAAGTGATGATGTAGTGAGTTTCCGAATTGAACCAACCGAGTTCAATGCCGGTGGAGCACTAAAATCGAACGGATTTGCAGTTGAGATAAAAGAAGACTCTGCTAACCCGGGCACTTATATCGGTTTTATTATTGATGGCTCGAATACTGAAGTTCCTGTCTTCACTATTGGCTTCTCTACGACCACACTAGGTGAGTACACCTTTACTCTGCTTGAAACGTTAGACCATGTGGATGGTTTAGATAATAACGATCTGAGCTTTGAACTGCCTGTTTATGCGGTAGACAGTGATGGTGATGATTCTCTGGTATCTCAACTTAACGTGACCATTGGTGATGATGTCCAAATGATGCAAGACGGTACGTTAGATATTGTTGAACCAAATCTTGCAGACGGAACAATCACAACCAACACCATTGATGTGATGCCAAATCAGAGTGCCGATGGTGCGACGATCACTCAGTTTACTTATGACGGCGTCGTAAACACACTGGATCAAAGCATTTCAGGCGAGCAGCAGTTCAGTTTCACAGAAGGTGAGCTGTTTATCACTCTTGAAGGGGAAGTACGCTTTGAGCCGAACCGCGACCTAGACCACTCAGTGAGTGAAGATATCGTGAAGTCGATTGTGGTGACTTCAAGTGATTTCGATAATGATCCGGTGACTTCAACCATTACGCTGACCATTACCGATGGTGATATTCCAACCATCGATGCAGTGCCAAGCGTTACGCTCTCAGAAACAAATTTAGCGGATGGTTCTGCGCCAAGTGGCAGTGCGGTTAGTCAAACGGAGACGATTACTTTCACCAACCAAAGTGATGATGTGGTTCGCTTCCGTTTAGAACCAACCGAGTTCAATACTAACGATGCACTTAAATCGAATGGTTTAGCGGTCGAACTGCGTGAAGATCCTCAAGGTTCTGGTCAGTACATCGGATTTACTACCAGTTCGTCTAACGTGGAGACGACAGTATTTACGTTGGACTTTAACTCCGGAACCTTAGGTGAATACACATTTACTTTAATCGAAGCTCTGGATCATCAAGATGCGCGTGGCAACAACGATTTAAGCTTTAATCTACCTGTGTATGCAGTTGATAGTGATGGCGATGACTCGTTAGTTTCTCAGCTTGGCGTAACCATTGGTGATGATGTGCAATTGATGCAAGACGGCACAATCACCAGTCGTGAGCCGGCATCAAGTGTTGAAACATCAAATACCCTTGATGTGATGCCAAACCAAAGCGCCGATGGAGCCAAAGTCACTTCATTTGTTTTTGACGGTAACACTGCAGAAAGTCTTGATTTGAATGTGAATGGTGAACAAGAGTTTGTATTCACGGAAGGCTCGGTATTCATTACGACGGAAGGTGAGATACGTTTCGAACCTGTGCGTAATCAAAACCATGCAGGCGGTGATATTACCAAATCTATTGAGGTGACGTCTGTTGATCTCGATGGCGATATTGTTACATCGACAGTGACACTGAAGATTGTTGATGGTGACCCTCCTACAATCGACCTTGTTCCTGGAATTACGTTATCTGAAGTGGATCTGGCTGATGGCTCTGCGCCAACGGGTAATTCAGTAACGATGACACAAACCATTACCTATACCGTAGGTAGTGACGACGTCAGTCATTTCAGAATTGACCCTACGCAGTTCAATACTTCAGGAGCTTTGAAATCAAACGGTTTAGATGTCGAGATAAAAGAGCAACCAGCTAATTCTGGTAATTATATTGGCTTCGTTAAAGACGGTTCTAACGTAGAAACCAACGTTTTCACGATCAGTTTCTCAACCACCAATTTAGGGCAATACACGTTTACGCTGCTTGAAGCGATAGACCATGTGGATGGCTTGCAGAACAACACCTTAAACTTCGATGTACCTGTGATAGCTGTGGATACCGATGGTGATGAGTCTGCGATGTCACCAATGACAGTGACCATTACCGATGATGTACAAGGTGTACAAGATGGGTCATTGAATATTGTTGAGCCTTCACTGGCTGATCTCGTGGCAGGCACACCAACTACGCCAACTATTGATGTTATGCCGACTCAAAGTGCTGATGGCGCAAAGGTCACCCAATTTATTTACGATGGTGGTACTGCTGTCACCTTGGATCCGAATGTATCGACAGAGCAGGTGTTTACCGTAACCGATGGCTTGCTGTACATCACTATTGAAGGGGAAGTTCGTTTTGAGCCGAGCCGAGATCTAGACCATTCATCTGGCGATATCGTAAGAACGATTGTCGTTACCACCAGTGATTTTGATAACGATACAGATACTGCAGATGTCACTTTGACGATCAGAGACGGTATCGATCCAGTAATTGACGTGGTTCCAAATGTTAACTTATCGGAAGTTAACCTAACGGATGGCTCGACACCAACTGGTTCTCCGGTCAGTTCGACTCACATAATTACGTATACAGAAGGAAGTGATGATTTTAGTCACTTTAGAATTGCGACCAGCGAATTCAACCCTGGTGATCTGTTGAAATCAAGTGGTCTTGTTGTTCAACTAAAAGAAGATCCTTCTTCTGCTGGTGACTACATTGGTTATACCGATGATGGTATGGGTAACGTTACCGATGTATTTACCATTAGCTTTGATAGTGTAAACAAAGCTCAGTTTACATTTACCTTAATCGAGGCTCTCGATCATCTTGATGGCGTGCTTTACAACGATCTCACGTTCCGTTTGCCTATCTATGCCGTTGATACAGATGATTCTGAATCAACGAAACGCGATGTGGTGGTTACGATAGAAGATGACCTACAGCAAATGCAAGATGGCTTCTTAACCATTACTGAGCCTAATACTGGTACGCCAACAACGGCTACCGTTGATGTGATGCCAATACCAAGTGCAGACGGTGCGACCATTACGCAGTTTACGTACGATGGTGGTTCTGCAATTACTCTGAATCAAAGCATTAGCGGTGAGCAAGAGTTTGTTTTCACTGAAGGTTCACTGTTTGTGACATTAGATGGTGATGTGAGGTTTGAGCCAAACCGAAACCTTGATCACTCTGCGGGCGACATTGTTAAATCGATTGTGTTCACCTCTTCAGACTTTGATAACGACATCTTCTCATCAAAAGTCACTCTCACCATTGTTGATGGTGATGGACCAACAATAGACGTTGTGCCGGGTGTGGCATTGTCAGAAAGCTTACTTGCGGATGGCTCTACGCCTAGCGTAAACCCTGTGAGTATGACTCAAACCATTACTTCACTTGCTAGCAGTGATGATATTGCTGAAATAGTGGTGGAATTAGGGCTGTTCAATACCAACGGCGCGTTGAAGTCGGATGGCCTTGAATTGAGTTTGCGCGAAGACCCTGCAAACTCTGGCGACTACATCGCATTCACGACGGATGGTTCGGGTGTTGAGAAAGTTATCTTCACTCTAGACTTTGATGACACGAATCCGAGCCAATATACGTTTACTCTGCTTGAACGTTTAGACCATGTTGATGGCTTGGGAAATAACGATCTGAGCTTTGATCTTTCTGTTTATGCAGAAGATACCGATGGTGATATTTCTGCGTTTAAACCGCTTACTGTCACGATTACTGATGATGTCCAACTGATGCAGTCAGGTGCGCTCAACATCACAGAGCCAACCACGGGAACACCGACTACAACAGTCTTTGATGTGATGCCTGCGCAAAGTGCTGATGGCGCCACCATAACCAAATTCACTTATGGTAGTAAGCCTGAAGAATCTCTGGTGCAAACCAATACTGGTGAGCAAGAGTTCGTATTTACAGAAGGTTCGTTGTTTATCACGCTTGAAGGCGATGTACGCTTTGAGCCTAAACGCAACCTTGATCATTCTGGTGGTGACATCGTTAAAACCATTACGGTGACATCGGAAGATAAAGATGGCGACATTGTCACTTCAACAGTGACGCTGACTATTTCAGACGGTGCTCCACCAGTAATAGACACAGTACCAACGGTTGCATTGGAGGAAGCGAATCTGATCGACGGTTCTTCACCGGGCTTACCTGTAAGCCAAACTGAAACCATTACTTTCACAGCAGGAAGTGATGATGTGAGCCACTTCCGTATTGATACTACTCAGTTCAACACATCTGGCGATCTGAAAGCGGATGGTTTGGTGGTTCAGCTAAAAGAAGATCCTCTGAACAGCGATAATTATATTGGTTACGTTGAAAGCGGCGGTGTCCAAACGGATATCTTCACCATCACTTTTAGTAGTGTGGTTCTAGGAGAGTACACATTCACCTTGTTGGAAGAGTTAGATCACCTGCCAGTTCAGGGGAATAACGATCAAGTTTTCACCTTGCCTGTTATCGCTGTCGACAAAGACAATACTGATTCAGCAATGAAACCGCTAACGGTGACTATTACTGATGATGTGCCAACCATTACTGATACGACTGTTGCAAGTACGTTTGTGGTTGATGAAGATGATTTAGGCACTCTGGCACAAGCAACGGGTTCGTTTGTTACCACAGAAGGCGCAGACCAAGTTGAGGTTTACGAGCTGCGTAATATCTCAACACTGGAAGCGACGCTATCGTCGGGCAGTGAAGGTATTAAGATCACCGAAATTACCGGGGCTGCGAACACAACCACCTATCAAGGAACCACCACGAGTGGAACACCGATTTTTACTCTTGCTTTGGGTAACGATGGGTCATACACCTTTACCTTGCTTGGTCCTCTAGACCATGAGCCTAGCTCAGAGGCGAGAAATAAGCTGCCTATCTCCTTTGATGTAGTGGCTGTTGATAGTGATGGCGATGATTCTAACCAATATGTATTGCCAATCGAGGTGCTAGATGATGTGCCTGTGATGACCGCTCCGACCGGTGAAACGGTTGTTGATGAAGACGATCTTACAGGTATTGGGTCGGATCAGACGGAAGACACCATTATTAATGGATTGTTCACTGTCGATGAAGGCGCCGATGGCGTTGTGAAGTATGAACTGGTTGATGAAGATTTGGTTCTGACGGGCTTAACCTCTGATGGAGAAAGCTTAGAGTGGCTAGCTGTCTCACAGGTAGGCACAACATTTACCTATACTGCTCAAACGGTGACTAGCAATGAAGCTGTGTTTGAGATTACTTTCGATACCTCGGATAACAGCTATCAGTTTGAATTGTTTAAACCTCTTAAACACCCTGATGGTGCCGATGAAAACAACATCGAACTTGATTTCTCCGTTGTGGCTGAAGACTTTGACCAAGACCAATCAAACGCGATTGATCTGACAATCACAGTGACGGATGATGTTCCGTTAGTGACAACTCAATCGATTACTCGTCTTGAAGGTCAGGGCTATGGCAACTCCAAAGTCGACATGTTTGCCAATGCAACAGATGTGGGGGCTGATGGCGCGGTACTGAGTCGAATTGAGGGCATCTCAAATAATGGTGCAGATATTGTTTTCCGTAGCGGGAACAATGGACCGTACAGTAGCAGTTTTGATTTAAACAGTGGCAGCCAACAGATTCGAGTCTACGAGCAGACGAATGGTGGTGCAGATACTCGTGAGCTTGGTCGACTGCGCATCAACTCAAATGGTGAAGTGGAATTTAGAGCCAACGGCTATCTAGATCATGACGGTGATGACACCATCGACTTCTCTATTAATGTGATTGCGACGGATGGAGATTTAGACACCTCTGAAACTCCGTTAGATATTTCGATTACTGATAGGGACTCTACAAGAATCGCGCTGAAAGTGACGACCTTCGAGGATGCGGGTAGAGACTCAACCATACCTTACGCAACAGGCGAAGAGCCGACTTTTGAGAATGTTCAAGATAACCAGATTGATTTGCCTGATGCACCAGCGCAAGTTGCGCTGCAAGTGAGTCTGTATGACCAAGATAACGCTGAATCTATTGGGCAGTTGACAATAAAAAGCCCGAACGGAGGTGACAATCACCAAGGTACTTTTTATTACTTGGATGGTACTAGCTCTCAGTACATTGAATTAGTGCCTGAGCCAAATGGGAGCATTATATTTGGTCCTCCTCAACTCGAACAAAGCTTTGCTCCTAATCCGAATGAACCGAGACAAACTATCGCGACGATAGACAACTTGTTCTTTGTTCCGGACCAACACGCTAGTTCGGATGAAACTGGTGGGCGAGTTCGTTATGAACTTGAAATTGAGAAAAATGGCAGTACAGACCACACCGTTAATTCAAACTTCAGAATTGAGATTGAAGCGGTAGTGGATATTGCCACTTGGGATGATGCGAATAGCACGTATCAATATCAAGTGAATGAGGATGAAGACAATGTGACGCTTCAGCTGAATGCAGAGTCTCAAGATAACAGTAATACTGAGACGATTACCTATGAGCTAGAAGCAGTTCAAGGTGACGGGAAGTTTGAGCTGTTGGATCAAAATGGTAATGTGTTAACGCCGGTCAATGGTTTCTACACGATTGCTGCCGCAGATATCAATAGCACCGTGGTTAATCCAATCGATAACTTCTCTGGGCAAATTGAGTTCAAAGCAACCGCAATTACGGAAGAAACGCTTAACCCATACGATGATTCAGCTAACGGTGGGGTAGATAAAACGACTGCTCGCTCTGTAAAACAAAACATTATCATTGATGTGACTGCTGACGCCGACCCGGGCAAATTCAGCGTGAGCCGAATTAAGATCAACGAAGACAACATCGATGACCCTGATTACATTGGTCCTTTGGACAACAAAGATGCATTCACGTTAGACGAAGTCATTACCATGACAGGCTCAGTGGATACCGATGGTTCTGAAGAACTGTTTGTTCGTATCAGTAATATTACCGAAGGCGCTGTGCTTAGCAGTACTGATAGCAATGTAACCATCGACACTGTGACTGTTAACGGTATTGTTTATCAAGAAGTTGCTTATGCTGACTTAGCGAAAATTGAAGTGACACCGACTGAACATAGCAATGTGGATTTTACCTTTGATGTAACCGGTGTGGTTAAAGACACCGCGGACCTATCAACCAATCCACAACAAGTCGATGTAGAAATACTGGGTACTAAAACGGTTAACGTCGAAGTTAAAGGTGTTGCAGATATTCCTTACGGCGGTACCAACGGTACGGATTGGATAACGTTTGATGACGGTACGACGAGTGGTGTCCAAACGACTATTGAAGAGAGTCAAAATGGCGATAGGTTTGCTCTGCTGGACTTCACAGTGTTGTCTGGAGAAAGAAAACCTGATACTGGTACTACGCCATTAGCTGACGATGGCTCGGAGTCTATAACCGTTATTCTATCCGGTATTCCAGATGGCGTGATTCTCGAAGACGGCGATGGTACGGTGATCGACCTTAACTTTGTTGGTTACGAGACTGGACCGGGCGGTAGCCCTGATTTATCTAAACCTATCTACGAAGCGAACATTACAGAGGCGGGCAAAACCTCAGGTATTCGCATCAGACCTGTCGACTCGTCGACAGAGAATATCCACATCCAAGGTAAAGTGATCGTGACTGAGAATGATGGTCATACGCTCTCTTTTGATCAGGAAGTTCGCATCTTAGTTGAGCCAAGGATTGATACTTCAGCGACTTATAATACTGTGACTCGAGGAGACGAAGATACGGCGATCAACATCGATTGGCACCCAGAAGGTACAGATTACATTGATGATGACGAGCATTTCACTTCAATCGTTATCAGCGGTATTCCAAGTGATGTTGAAAATGTGGTTGTAAACGGTGATGTGATTTGGAACTACGATGCTGTGGCCGGAAAGCTAACCATCATACCTAAGAGCGGACAGACTCCAGAAGAGTTCACTCAGATCGCGCTGAACAATAATTTTATTCAGATAACACCCGAACAAGACTCAAGCATAGACTTTTCTCTTAATACTGTTGTAATGATTGAAGAGCGAGATCATGAATATGTCGACGCTGGCAATCCTGGTCAAGGCATCGTTACCGCGACGATTAACGGTACTATTGATGTTCAAGTGCGACCTGTGGTTGAGACGGAAGATGCCAATAATAAACTTGTGGTATCTAATGAAGACGGCACCGGTGATTTAAGTACTATTGTGGCTGATGCCAATGGCGTTATTAAATTTACGACCAATAGTGACAATACTTCAATCGCAGACGAATACGTCGTTCGATACCAAGAAACCGATTTAAGCACAGTTGAAGAGCAAGTCGATGAAGTGATCGTTCAGCTGACCAACACTGACGGAAGTGCGTTATCTGATGATATTTTGGGACAATTGTTAGTAACCGGTGCTTCGTATGAAGGCGGTGGTCGCTGGATTGTAACCAATGAAGTCGCTTTTAGTGTCAGTGCACCTAACGGGTTAGATTTCACACCAGGCAATGATGCTGACGACGTTGTAGGTAACTTCAATGTCATTAAGATGGAGCTCTACACACTAGTGTCGGATCCGGGGGATGCTAACAATGAGTCCTCTGTTCAAGTGCAGCGCAGTGGTGAAGTGACGCTTTCTTACCCAGAAGTTTTGACAGCTGCGGATAAGGTCGCTGCAGATATAGCGCTAGTACCAAACAGTGTCATCGATGCCGTTGAGGATGTTCAACTTGACCTCGGCGCAGCTCTAAACGGCATTGTAAGCTTTACCGGACGTGATGACTCTCCAGATCAAGTGACGGTGATCATCGATGGTACGCTAGTGATTGATGCCACTACATCATTCCCAATTAGTCTTTCGGGAAGAAGTGATGTTGACTTTGTGAATGGGAAATATGTTTACGAGACGACAGTCAAACAAGGTGTAGCCATTGATTCATCGGGTTTGTTACTGAATTTACCTGCCGACTATTCTGGTGACTTTAGATTACCAATCACAATAGTGACCAAAGATACGCAGTCTGGTGATGAGAAAACCTTGGTGACTGATGTGGTCATCAAAGTTGCACCAGATGTTGAAGGCAACCCTGATATCGATGTGACGGTAACAGGCTCACTAGATGATTTGTTTAACCCTGTTGATACTGACGGCCAAGCTGGACAAGATCCTGTCGGTTACGAAGATACCTATATCCAGCTTGATTTCAGCTCAACCATTACTGATCAAGTTAGTGGGGTTGAAGGTGGTGATGAAAAATTCACGTCTATTACGCTGACTTTGGATGATACGAGCGTCGGTGCTTTCTACGATGGAACGGGTACGTTACTTGGCACAACGGTGACCTTTAATGAAGCTCAGATCAGCGCAGGTGCTCTCGATAACGTCTTGTTCCGCCCTGCACTAAATTACCCAACGGATAACGATATTAATCAGGTACAAGTTAATGTTAGCGGTACGATTACCGACACGGCTACCTACAATGACGCCTCGTCTCCTGTTGGCAACGCAACTGACACGGATACCTTCTCTACAAGTGTGAACTTTGAAGTGGTTCCAGTTGTGGATGATGTTCTCGTCACAGGGCCGGGTAGTGACCCTGATGTTATCGAGATTACGGGTACTGAAGACCAGCTCATTTCTTTGTCGGGTACCGGTCCTGTATCGATTGCATTGACTGACCTTGATGGCTCAGAGCAGTTTGTGTCAATTAAGTTCACAGACGTACCTGATGGCTTCCAAATGCGTGCAGACGCTGGCTCGGCATACACGGTGAAGAATAATGGCGGTGGTGAGTGGAGTGTTCAGCTGCCTCAAGCATCAGGGTTGTCGTTCGACCTGAGTGAGATTTCGATTTTACCGCCTAAAGACTTCAGCGGTACGGCTGAATTTGGTGTTGCCGTATTTACTCAAGAATCTTTGTTGGGTGTGCCTACCGCAGCATCAAATCTGCCTAGCTTTAAGCTGCATGTGGTACCAAAGGGCGATGATGTTGATACCAACCCAACAGATTCTGTGACAGGTAACGAAGGTCAAAACATTGATATCGAAATCAATGCGACGATTTTGGATAAAGAGCTATCTGCAACGGGCAGCAGCACTTATACCGAGAATGCGCCAGAAACACTTCGAGTTGAAGTGGCAGGCGTGCCTCAAGATGCCTCTATCTACTACCCAGACGGCACGACCTTGGCTAGTTACGATCCAGTTACGCAGATCTGGACACTGGATGTTGCTGCGCAGTCACTTGATAAGATCGTATTCAATTCAGGTGAACACAATAGTGATACGGGTAATGTATTAGGCATCAATGGCCCGCTGCAGATTACCGTTCGCTCTGTGGATACTGACGCCGATAACACCGAATATTTGGGTACGCCAACCAGCTTCGATGTTGATTTGGTGATAGATCCGATCAACGATCAGCCGACGTTTGTTAACGTAACTAACCTTGAAACGAAGGAAGAAGGTAGCATTGCATTAGACAACTTTAGCATCTACGACGTAGACGCTAATTTTGATAACCCAGATGCACCGTATGTACTCACCTTAGCAATTGACCAAACATTGCCGGGTGCGCAGGGCGAGTTTGAGTTTACGAGCTCACCTGACGTGACGTTTGTATTGCAGCCTGATGGCTCATTGGTGATTAGTGGTAAAGAAGCCGATATCAATACCGCATTAACCAATGGAGCGGTGACGTTCAAACCAGACCCAGACCAGAACTACCTCAACCAAGGTGGATTAGTCACGATCAATGCAACGCTCGACGACGGCGGTAATAACGGCTTGATTGATGCGGGTGATCCGAATACATCACAGGCCAACCAAACTACTTTCACCATTAAAGTAACAGAAGTGAATGATAAGCCGGTGGCGACTGATGTGGATTTAGGCTCGATTGCTGAAGATGGTCAAATAGTAATTGTGGAAGGTGACTTGATTGCAGCAAGTTCCGACATCGAGAATCATAACCTGACCGTAAAAGGTGTCACCCTAACTCAAGGCCAAGGTCAACTGCAGCGCTTTGAGAATGCTGGTGGTGCGGATAATGCAGCGATTACCGGACCATTCTGGCTATTTGTCGCGGACAACGATTTTAACGGCGACGTTAAATTCAGTTACTCAATTACTGATGACGGTACAACTAATGGCGTGGATGACTTCCTAACCGACAGTGCTGAAATTAGTCTTGAAGTAACAGAAGTGAATGACGCTCCTGTGGCAACTGATGTTGATTTAGGTTCGATTGCGGAAGATGGTCAAATCGTCATTGTTGAAGGTGATTTGATTACAGCAAGCTCTGACCCAGAAAACCACAACTTAACGGTAACCGGTGTAACTCTGACTCAGGGACAAGGCCAACTAACGCGCTTTGAAAATGCAGGTGGCACCGATAACGCGGCGGTTACCGGACCATTCTGGCTATTTGTAGCAGACAACGATTTTAACGGCGACGTTAAATTCAATTATTCAATTACTGATGACGGTACAACTAATGGCGTGGATGATTTCCTAACTGACAGTGCTGAGATTAGTCTTGAAGTAACCGAAGTGAATGATAAGCCAGTCGCAGCGGATATCGACCTAGGCACCATCCTTGAAGAAGGTCAGTTGATCATCAAGGAAGAGGATTTGATTGCAGCGACCACAGACCCGGAAAATGACACGATTACCGTGACTAATCTGGTGCTCGATCAAGGCCAGGGCACACTGCAACGCTTCGAAAACGTGGGTGGTGCTGATGATGCTACGATTACAGGTCCATACTGGGTATTTACCGCTGCGGATGAATATAACGGCGACGTTAAATTCACTTATACCGTAGAGGATGATGGTACCACCAATGGCGCTAATGATTTCCTAACGGATACAGCGGAGATCACCGCGATTATCGATGGAGTGAACGATACGCCTGTTGTTAATGGTGACGGTGTCACTACAATTGTGGACGAGGATGCTGGTCAGTTATTGAGTGGTATCAATGTCAGTGACCCTGATTATGTTGATACATTTTCTGATGATCTGATGACCGTCACGCTGACGGTGGATTACGGCACATTAAACGTATCGCTTCCGGCAGTGACGACGGTTGTTGTTAACGGCAACAATACGGGTTTAGTTATCTTAGTGGGGACATTGAGCGACCTGAATGCGTTGATTGATACGCCAACCAGTCCAAATGGTGTTTTCCTTGATGCGAGCCTGTCTCCAACCAATAGCATTGGATTAGAAGTTGTCGCCAAAGACAGCGGCAACCCTTCAGGTATTGCGATAGAGACAGCACCTGTGGTTTACAACATCGCGGTGACGCCAGTGGCGAATGCACCGACACTGTCTATCGATAGTGCGACTAACTACGTGAGAAACATTACTGCGAGTCAGTCTGTGAGTGCGAGTGGCATTCCTTTAGTTGGGATTATCGCGGCCTTAACGGACATTACAGAAGAGCTAACGCTGCATATCAGTGATGTACCTGCTGGCGCTCAAATCACCAGTGCTGCGGGTTCTGTGACGGATCTTGGCGGTGGTGTTTGGGTAGCAACGGCGGATGCAATCGAAAGCTTGCAAGCGGTTGGGCTTTCTCAAACTCCGGGCAACTACACACTGAAAGTTGAGGCGGTTTCTGAAGAGACTGACAACAACGATACAGCAACCTCTGCATCGATTGACCTGAACTTGAACATTGTGTCTAACGCGGTTGACATTAACTTAGCTTCGGAAACCGATGATGTTCAGTTACTGGCTGGTGTTAATGCGACTGACTTAACGGGTGGTTCAGGTAATGACCGACTGGAAGGTGGTGCAGGTGACGATACGCTCGTGGGCGGTGACGGTAACGACACTCTCATTGGCGGCGGCGGTTCAGATATACTAACCGGTGGCGATGGTATGGATTCGTTCGTGTGGTTGAACATCGAAGATGGTGTTGAAGATACGATTACCGACTTTGATTTGTCTGAAGGGGACAGTATTGATTTGCGCGAAGTCTTACCAGAGCTTAAGAATTCATCTCCAGACATGACTGCATTGCTACAACAGATTGACGCGAAAGTGGAAGGGAATGATATTGAGCTTACGATCAACCCAGATGGTATAGGAACCACAGAGCAAGTGATCGTGGTTGAAGACCTTGCTCCTCAGTTAACCTTAAGTGGCACTATGCCTTCGGATATTCTGGATGCATTAGTACAGCAGAATGTGATCACTCACGGTTAACGCGAATCATTAAACCAAAACGAAATAGGCCAGCAATGCTGGCCTATTTTTTATCTAGAACGATAGAAGATTATTTCAGAGAGTTGTGGATCAGAAACTCTTCTTCAACGCCTTTCAATTTCATCTCATCCATAATGAAGTTGACAGTGTTTAATAAGCGCTGCTCACCTTTAGGAATCAAGTAACCGAATTGGCTGTTGGTGAACGGCGTTTCGCAGCGTGCTGCTTCAAGGCGCTCGTCCGTCACTTGATAGAACAGACCTTCAGGGGTTTCTGTCACCATCACATCAACTTTACCTTCCGCAACGGCTTGCGGAACGTCTAGGTTGTTCTCGTAACGTGTGAAGCTTGCATTCTGTAAGTTAGCGTCTGCAAACATCTCGTTAGTGCCACCAATATTCACACCTACACGAACCGAAGACAGATTTACTTTCTCAATGCTGTCGTACTGCTCTGCTTTACCTTTCGCAACTAAGAAACATTTACCAAAGGTCATGTAACCCTGAGTTTGTTCTGCGTTTAACTGGCGTTGCATTTTGCGCGTAATACCACCCATCGCGATGTCGTATTTATCGCTGTCGAGGTCGGTCAGTAGATCTTTCCATGTGGTACGAACAATCTGTAATTCGACACCTAGCTGCTCTGCAATGTGCTGTGCGACATCGATGTCATAGCCAGAGTAGGTTTTACCGTCGAAGTAAGAGAAAGGCTTGTAGTCGCCTGTGGTTCCCACACGCAGGGTTCCTGATTTTTGAATGTCTTCTAGCTGGTCAGCTTGTGCGACACCAGAAAGTGCCAGAGCAATGGAAGCCAGTAATAGTGATGTTTTTTTCATTGTAATTATCTGTTGTGTTTGTCTAGTTGTTAAAAGTAACAGAAAGAAAAGCAGAAAGAGATCAAACCATTGGAAAGTTAAAAATAAAGTGGGATTTCGATTAATCGGGATAAAAAAATCTGCTTGAACGAGCCCTTTGACTGACGAAATTGAAGGGTTTGGGGAAGGGGATATCACTTATCAAAGTGTCACTTAGAGTAAGAGCGACAGTTAAGTTGAGAGGCAAACAAAAAGCCCATGCTATCGAATAACATGGGCTTCATTATTGGTTTAACGTGTTAGCTGCTTTCTTTAGCTATTGAGCTATTTAGCAACTGACTCATTGTTCATCTTAGCTGGAGCCTTAGATGCGTTAACCAGTAGGATACCAACGGTGAGTACCATCGAACCACATAGTAGGAACAACAAGCGTCCTGTCGGTTCGTTTGGAATCAGAGCCATTGCTAGGATACCGAAACCTGCTGTGCTGATAAGCTTACCAAGCATTGAACGCTGTTTAGTATCTAGGTTTTGTTGCTCTTCACCTTCCGCTACTAGCGGCGTGTTCCAGTTAGTGAATAGTTGGTCAACTTCTTTCTCACGTTCAGGCGATAGGCCTTTGTAGAAGCGAGAAGTCATGATGAAGTAACCACCAGTGAACACTACGTGAGCTGCTAAGCTTAGACCAACTTTCAAGTCGCTCCATTCACGGCCAGTCAGTGCTGTTTCTAGACCAAATAGGTTCTCGATGTCTTCTGCTTGAAGAGAGATACCGAAGATGTAAGAAACGAAACCACCAACCACTAGAGTAGACCAACCAGCCCAGTCAGGTGTCTTACGAATCCACATACCTAGTAGGACAGGGATAAGCATTGGGAAGCCAATCAACGCACCTACGTTCATCACGATATCGAACAAGCTTAAGTGACGTAGAGAGTTAATGAATAGACCAATCGCGATGATGATAACACCCATCATGATAGTCGTTAGCTTACTTACAATAACCAGCTCTTTCTGAGTCGCGTTTTGACGAAGAACTGGGCTGTAGAAGTTCATTACAAAGATACCAGCATTACGGTTCAAACCTGAATCCATAGAAGACATCGTTGCTGCGAACATTGCTGACATAAGAAGACCAACCATACCTGCTGGCATTACGTTCTGTACGAATGCTAGGTAAGCAGCATCACCGGCTTTGTCGCCCATTGATGTGTATTGCTCAGCAAACTCAGGCATGAATGCACTTACGTACCAAGGTGGTAGGAACCAGATTAGTGGACCAACAACCATAAGGATACATGCTAGGCCTGCCGCTTTACGTGCGTTTTCACTGTCTTTCGCACATAGGTAACGGTAAGCGTTGATGCTGTTGTTCATTACACCGAACTGCTTCACGAAGATGAACACAACCCAAAGGATGAAGATGCTCATGTAGTTTAGGTTGTTACCTAACATGAAGTCGCCGTCGAAGTTAGCAACGATGTTAGTTAAGCCACCACCGTGGAAGTAAGCTGCAACCGCACAAGTAATTGTCACGGCCATGATTACAAGCATTTGCATGAAATCAGAAGCAACAACCGCCCAAGAGCCGCCCGTTACTGCCATCAATACTAGAACCATACCCGTTACCACAATGGTTGCTTCCATTGGGATGTTGAATACCGCTGCTACGAAGATAGCTAGACCGTTTAGCCAGATACCTGCAGAGATAAGGCTGTCAGGCATACCTGCCCATGTGAAGAACTGTTCAGACGTTTTACCAAAGCGCTGACGAATAGCTTCGATCGCCGTTACCACACGAAGTTGGCGGAACTTTGGAGCGAAGTACATATAGTTCATGAAGTAGCCAAATGCGTTGGCTAAGAATAGGATTACAATAACGAAACCGTCATTGAACGCGCGTCCTGCGGCACCTGTAAACGTCCATGCTGAAAACTGTGTCATGAAGGCTGTTGCACCAACCATCCACCACAACATTTTGCCGCCCCCTCTGAAGTAATCACTAGTCGACGTGGTGAACTTACGGAACATCCAACCAATAGCGATTAAAAAGAAGAAGTAGGCGAGAACAACAAAAGTATCAATAGTCATCTTTTCAGCCTTTTAAATATCATAATTAACTGGGCTTAGATTAACGCGTCCAAAGGTTTATTTGTACTACAATATGTCTTTAGTATGATCCAGGTCGCATTGAATTTTACCTGCTTACGTTGCGATTATTTAAGTTATTGTTTTTAAATGAATAAATTGTCCGCCCGATTTATTTTAGATTCAAAATAAATTGGGTCGCAAATGTTTATATGTATTACAATATAAGCGATAAGCTTTCAGTTTGCCTTATTTATAAGATTTTAATTATAACCGTAACAAATACGCTACAACTGGGCGTGATTTTACGATGGAATTCACGTTAAATTTCAATACTCAATCGCTAAGTCATGTTTCCAACTTTTAAGTATAGCTTATTGTTTTTAAGCCTTTATTTCTGTTTCACGTTTCCCATTTCTTTTTGATTTGACGACGGCTTTAGCGTTTAGACTCTTAGCTTGTCTAATGGGCGGAAATAAGAGTGGGAAGCCGCGCTATCTATAACAATAGCTTCAGGTTTAGGCATTGTGTCTCTTGATGGCGGTTTCTATGATGCAGGATTCTATTGAGATGAGTTCTCTGAGGATAGCTTTCTAAGCACAGCGACAGCTCTGTGAAGCGTTGAGATAGCGTGCTACGTAATATCATCGAGTGTTAAGCTGGTGGGTAGTTTGATTAACAGGAAGGTATTGGAGAGGTCTTAATTGGGCGTAAACGTTTGGTAGAGCAGGGGATACCCTAAGTAGCTAGTTTGCTGAGTTGCTGAGTTGCTGAGTTGCTGAGTAGCTAAGTCCTCCAAACTTCCGGATACCGATAACGGCAAATACTGAATTCGCGGAACCTTAGAAAACAAAAAGCCCCACCGAGGTGAGGCTTTATCACTAAATCTGAAACAGATTAAGCGTTAACGTGATCAACTGCGTCACGAACAAGCTTGCCTAGCTCGTCCCACTTACCTTCGTCGATAAGGTTAGTTGGAACCATCCAAGTACCGCCACACGCAAGTACAGAAGGGATAGATAGGTATTCGTCTACATTCTTCAAGCTCACACCACCAGTAGGCATGAATTTAACAGGGTAAACCGCTGTTAGTGCTTTAAGCATACCAGTACCGCCAGAAGGCTCAGCAGGGAAGAACTTCAGCGTGCGAAGACCCATTTCCATTGCTTGCTCAACTAGGCTTGGGTTGTTAACACCCGGTACGATTGCAACACCTTTGTCGATACAGTATTGAACAGTGCGAGGGTTGAAACCTGGGCTTACGATGAAATCAACACCCGCTTCGATTGATGCGTCAACTTGCTCGTTAGTCAGTACAGTACCTGAACCGATTAGCATGTCTGGGAATTCTTTACGCATGATGCGAATCGCTTCGATTGCACATTCTGTACGTAGTGTAATTTCTGCACATGGCATGCCGTTTTCAACCAGTGCTTTGCCTAGGGGGATGGCATCTTCAGCACGGTTGATAGCGATTACAGGGATTACTTTTAGGTTTGCTAGTTGTTCATTTAATGTAGTCATGAATTCTTTCTCACGTTAATAATGGGCCTGCTTTCAACTAAGCAAACCCTTGATTAATAGTTAAAGTGCGCAATTATAGAGACAAATCAGGCGTCGCTTCTAGAGGAATGATAGCACCTGGATGCTGAATCACAGTCCCTGCCACAATGTGACCTGCCAATGCTGCATCGCGTGCGTTACCACCGCTCAAGCGTTTAGCTAAGAAGCCTGCACTGAACGAGTCGCCAGCGGCTGTTGTATCAACAATGTTGTCTACTGGGTTTGGTGCAACGTACTGAGCGCTTTGGCTTTCAACCACTAGGCAGTCTTTCGCGCCACGCTTAATGATGATCTCTTTCACACCAGATTCAGACGTACGTGCAATACACTGTTCAATGCTTTCGTCGCCGTACAACTCTTGCTCGTCATCGAACGTCAGTAGTGCTGTGTCGGTGTACTTAAGCATTTTCAAGTACCAAGAAATCGCTTCTTGTTGGCTTTCCCAAAGTTTAGGACGGTAGTTATTGTCGAAGAATACTTGGCCGCCTTGAGCTTTGAATTTGTCTAAGAAGTTGAATAGCTGCGTGCGTCCGTTTTCTGTCAAGATAGCAAGCGTAATACCACTTAGGTAAACCGCGTCAAAAGAGAATAGCTTATCAAGTAGAGCAGGCGTGTCTTGTTGATCAAACATGAATTTTGCAGCAGCGTCACTACGCCAGTAGTGGAAGCTACGCTCACCAGTTTCATCGGTCTCGATGTAGTAAAGCCCTGGTTGTTTGTGATCAAGCTGAGCAATTAAGCTTGTGTCGATACCCTCTGCTTGCCACTTTTCCAACATGTCGACACTGAATGGGTCAGTACCTAACGCCGTTACATAGCTTGTTTGGATATCTTGCTCTTTTGTTAAGCGTGACAGGTAAAGTGCTGTATTCAGTGTATCGCCACCAAAACTCTGCTTAAGCCCGTCTTGTTTCTTTTGTAGCTCAACCATGCACTCGCCAATGACCGCGATGTTTAATGATTTCATATGCTTACCTTAGCAACTGAGGTTGCGCTATTCATTATTTTAGGAAATCTTCACGTGCAGGGTTGAAGATATCAAGAAGGATGCTGTCTTGCTCTAGAGCAACTGCACCGTGCATCATGTGTTTACGAGCAAAGTAAGCATCGCCTTCTTTAAGCACTTTCTTCTCGCCTTCGATTTCAGCTTCGAAGCTACCACGAACTACGTAACCGATTTGGTCGTGAATCTCATGAGTATGAGGGTGGCCAATCGCGCCTTTGTCAAAACATAGGTGAACAGCCATAAGATCGTCAGTGTAAGCAACGATTTTACGCTTAATGCCGCCGCCAAGTTCTTCCCATGGGTTTTCATCTAGAATAAAGAAAGAGTTCATTGTGTATCTCCTAATCTGTTTAAATCTTTTAAGTGTTACTTAACTGTGTTCATCATAAGGGAATGACTTCAATTGTAATACAATATATCTAAAATTGTGTGATACCGATCAAGCGATACTTTATATAGCCTAAATAAATCAACAACTTAATAAATGCCTGTTATTTACCATTCGCTATCTACATCAATGGCTTACAGTGATTTATGTGATTCTACTCATCATTTAGCACTGAATAGCTATAATTAAAGCTCATATTGTATTACTTTATATGGAGTTTGAAAATTTAATCAAAGTTTAAGCAGATAAACTCTTTATTGAGGGTGACAAAGAATATGACGACTAAACCAGTATTGTTGACTGAAGCTGAAATAGAGCAACTTCATCTTGAAGTAGGCCGTTCTAGCTTAATGGGCAAAACCATTGCAGCGAACGCGAAAGACCTAGAAGCGTTCATGCGTTTACCTATTGATGTTCCTGGTCACGGAGAAGCGGGTGGTTACGAACATAACCGCCACAAGCAAAACTACACGTACATGAACTTAGCTGGTCGCATGTTCTTGATCACTAAAGAGCAAAAGTACGCTGACTTTGTTACAGAACTACTAGAAGAATACGCAGACAAATACCTAACGTTTGATTTCCACGTACAGAAAAACACTAACCCTACAGGTCGTTTGTTCCACCAAATCTTGAACGAACACTGCTGGTTAATGTTCTCAAGCTTGGCTTACTCTTGTGTTGCTTCAACACTGACACAAGAGCAGCGTGACAACATTGAGTCTCGCGTTTTCGAACCAATGCTAGAAATGTTCACAGTTAAATACGCACACGACTTCGACCGCATCCACAACCACGGTATTTGGGCTGTAGCCGCTGTGGGTATTTGTGGTCTTGCTCTTGGCAAGCGCGAGTACCTTGAAATGTCAGTGTACGGCATTGACCGTAACGACACTGGCGGCTTCTTAGCGCAAATCTCTCAATTGTTTGCACCTTCTGGTTACTACATGGAAGGTCCTTACTACCACCGTTACGCGATTCGCCCAACATGTGTGTTTGCTGAAGTGATTCACCGTCATATGCCTGAAGTGGATATCTACAACTACAAAGGCGGTGTGATTGGTAACACGGTACAAGCGATGCTGGCGACAGCGTACCCGAACGGCGAATTCCCAGCTCTGAACGATGCATCTCGCACAATGGGCATCACAGACATGGGTGTTCAGGTTGCAGTGAGCGTTTACAGCAAACATTACTCATCTGAAAACGGCGTTGACCAAAACATTCTTGGTATGGCGAAGATTCAAGACGCAGTTTGGATGCACCCATGTGGTCTTGAACTATCTAAAGCTTATGAAGCGGCGTCTGCTGAGCAAGAAATCGGCATGCCTTTCTGGCCAAGTGTTGAATTGAACGAAGGCCCTGAAGGTCACAACGGCGCTCAAGGCTTTATCCGTATGCAGGATAAGAAAGGCGACGTGTCTCAGTTAGTGATGAACTACGGTCAACACGGCATGGGTCACGGCAACTTCGATACGCTGGGTATTTCTTTCTTCAACCGCGGTCAAGAAGTGTTACGTGAATACGGTTTCTGTCGTTGGGTTAACGTGGAGCCAAAATTCGGCGGTCGTTACCTAGACGAAAACAAATCTTACGCTCGTCAAACGATTGCTCACAACGCAGTAACGATTGATGAAAAATGCCAGAACAACTTTGATGTTGAACGTGCAGACGCAGTACACGGCTTACCACACTTCTTCAAAGTAGAAGACGAGCAAATCAACGGCATGAGTGCGTTTGCTAACGATCACTACCAAGGTTTTGACATGCAACGCAGCGTGTTCATGCTAAATCTTGAAGAATTGGAATCTCCGCTACTATTGGATCTTTACCGCTTAGATTCTGAGAAAGGTGGCGAAGGCGAACACCAATACGACTACTCACATCAATATGCTGGTCAGATTGTTCGTACTAACTTTGAATACCAAGCGAACAAAGAGCTGAACACGCTTGGCAGTGACTTCGGTTACCAACATCTATGGAACGTAGCAAGTGGCGATGTGAATGGCACGGCACTTGTGAGCTGGCTACAAAACAACACCTACTACACATGGTTAGGTGCAACGTCTAACGACAATGCTGAAGTTATCTTTACTCGCACTGGCGCGAATGACCCAAGCTTCAACCTACGTTCAGAGCCTGCCTTCATTCTACGTAGCAAGGGCGAAACAACACTGTTCGCTTCTGTTCTTGAAACGCACGGTTACTTCAACGAAGAGTTCGAGCAATCAGTCAATGCTCGCGGTGTTGTGAAAGACATCAAGGTTGTAGCGCATACAAATGTAGGTTCCGTCGTCGAAATCACTACAGAGAAATCAAACGTGACAGTGATGATCAGCAACCAACTAGGTGCGACTGACAGCACTGAACACAAGGTAGAACTGAACGGCAAAGTATACAACTGGACAGGCTTCTACTCAGTAGAGACAACTCTACAAGAAACAAATTCAGAAGAACTTAGCACTGCAGAGCAGGGGAAATAATAATGAGCTATCAACCACTTTTACTTAACTTTGATGAAGCAGCAGAGCTTCGTAAAGAACTTGGCAAGGATAGCCTTTTAGGTAACGCACTGACTCGTGACATTAAACAAACTGACGCTTACATGGCTGAAGTTGGCATTGAAGTACCAGGTCACGGTGAAGGCGGCGGTTACGAGCACAACCGTCACAAGCAAAACTACATCCATATGGATCTAGCAGGTCGTTTATTCCTTATTACTGAGGAAACAAAGTACCGTGATTACATCGTTGATATGCTAACAGCGTACGCGACGGTATACCCAACATTGGAAAGCAACGTAAGCCGTGACACTAACCCTCCGGGTAAGCTGTTCCACCAAACGTTGAACGAGAATATGTGGATGCTTTACGCTTCTTGTGCGTACAGCTGCATTTACCACACTATCTCTGAAGAGCAGAAGCGCCTTATCGAAGACGATCTTCTTAAGCAAATGATCGAAATGTTCGTTGTTACTTACGCACACGACTTCGATATCGTACACAACCACGGCCTATGGGCAGTGGCAGCGGTAGGTATCTGTGGTTACGCGATCAACGATCAAGAATCTGTAGATAAAGCACTTTACGGTCTGAAATTGGACAAAGTAAGCGGCGGTTTCTTAGCGCAACTTGACCAACTGTTCTCGCCAGACGGCTACTACATGGAAGGTCCTTACTATCACCGTTTTTCTCTACGTCCAATCTACCTGTTCGCAGAAGCGATTGAACGTCGTCAGCCAGAAATCGGTATTTACGAATTTAACGATTCAGTGATCAAGACAACGTCTTACTCTGTATTCAAAACTGCATTCCCAGACGGCACATTGCCTGCTCTGAACGATTCATCGAAGACGATCTCTATCAACGATGAAGGCGTTATCATGGCGACGTCTGTGTGTTACCACCGTTACGAGCAGACTGAGACTCTGCTTGGTATGGCTGATCACCAAAAAAATGTTTGGGTTCATGCTTCTGGTAAAACACTGTCTGACGCGGTTGATGCAGCAGACGGCATCAAACCATTCAACTGGGGTAGCCTGTTTGTAACAGACGGCCCTGAAGGCGAAAAAGGCGGCGTAAGCATCCTTCGTCACCGTGACGAGAAAGACGACGACCCTAAGACCGCAGATACCATGGCGTTGATCTGGTTTGGTCAACACGGCAGCGACCACCAGTACCACTCTGCGCTAGACCATGGTCACTACGACGGCCTGCACCTAAGCGTATTCAACCGTGGCCACGAAGTACTGCATGATTACGGCTTTGGTCGTTGGGTAAACGTTGAGCCTAAGTTTGGCGGTCGTTACATTCCAGAGAACAAGTCTTACTGTAAGCAGACGGTTGCTCACAACACAGTAACGGTTGATCAGAAAACACAGAACAACTTCAACACAGCGTTGGCTGAGTCTAAGTTTGGTCAGAAGCACTTCTTCGTAGCAGACGACCAGTCTCTACAGGGGATGAGCGGCACGATTTCTGAGTACTACACTGGCGTAGATATGCAGCGCAGCGTAATTCTTGCTGACCTTCCTGAGTTCGAAAAGCCGCTAGTGATTGATGTTTACCGTATCGAAGCTGACGCTGAGCACCAGTATGACTTACCAGTTCACCACTCTGGTCAAATCATCCGTACTGACTTCGATTACAACATGGAAACAACGCTTAAGCCATTAGGTGAAGACAACGGTTACCAACATTTATGGAACGTTGCTTCAGGCAAAGTGAACGAAGAAGGTTCTCTAGTAAGCTGGCTACATGACAGCAGCTACTACAGCCTAGTAACCAGCGCTAATGCGGGCAGCAAAGTTATCTTTGCTCGCACTGGTGCTAACGATCCAGACTTCAACCTTAAGAGTGAGCCTGCGTTCATCTTACGTCAGTCTGGTCAAAACCACGTGTTTGCTTCTGTATTGGAGACACATGGTTACTTTAACGAGTCTATCGAAGCCTCTGTAGGCGCTCGTGGTCTTGTTAAATCAGTGTCTGTTGTTGGCCATAACAGTGTCGGGACTGTTGTGCGCATTCAAACGACATCTGGCAACACTTACCACTACGGTATTTCAAACCAAGCTGAAGATAAGCAGCAAGCAACTCACACTGTTGAGTTCGCGGGTGAGACATACTCGTGGGAAGGATCATTTGCTCAACTGTAAATGATCAACACACATACCATTTAACGATGGTGTGTGCTGATGTGGTGCTTTGCGGGAACGAAGCGCCATGTCATGTTCGGTTGTAAGGGTGTTCGCATCTAAGTAACTGAACGAAACTAAAGTCGATGACAAAGAATATCGGAAATAAGTCAAACCGAGTAACTCGTTGCGAGTTGCTCGGTTTTTTTATGTCTGCGATTTGAGAGTCATTCTTTCACGCGTACTGGAATTGACCGTGGGTAATTAGAGTTGCTCGAAGATAACAAGAGTGAGCCGAAGATAACTAGAGTGAGTCGAAGGTAACCAGAGTGGACTAAAGTTTAAATTGAGACTGATCGATAAGGGAATCAAGCATGAAGGGATTAATGGCGATATTGATGATCGCTGGAAGCTGTTGCTCTGAACAAATCTCACAGATCAGTCGCATGATTTGACGTGCCGTACGTGGGTCAAGAGCCGCAGTTGGCTCATCAATCAACAGTAATTTGGTTTCTTAGCGAGAGCGCGCGCAATACCAACAAGTTGGCGCTGACCACCCGACAGAGCATCGGCTCTTTTATTGGCGTGCTCTAACAATCCAACACGGTCGAGTAGGGCATAAGCGGCTTGGATATCTGACTCTGGGAAACGGCGAGTGAAGCTTTGCCAGAAATTCACATACCCTAAACGGTCTGAAAGCACGTTTTCCATTATCGTTAAACGCTCAATCAGCGCGTACTTTTGGAAGGTTATCCCAATCTCGCGGCGTGATTGTCTTTGTGCGCAACACCTAAGATAGAGTTGTCGTGCGCACCAGAGAATGCCGGTTTGAAATCACGGTCAGGTTGAAGTTGGTATTCAGCATCCAAAATCGCAGAAGGTGCTTTAAAGCCAGAGTTAGAGGTTTGCGCTGTGAATGCCAGGTTCTTACCTTTTAGGTCTTCTACTTTCTCGATGCCAGAACCCGGGTGCGTGATGATTTCCATTTCGTAACCGAAAGAACCATCTTCCGCAGCCATCATGGTGAATGGTGCGAAGCCTGCGCAGTTAACTGCTAGTGGTGTAAGCCAGTGTTGAAACCCGCGATATGAAGACGACCTGAACGCATTGCTTCGATTTGAGCTGCGTTATTTTGAACAGGGAAGAATCGAACCGTCTTTTCCGTTGTTTTTTCAAGGTAGCTCAAAAACTCGCTCCACACATCAGCGTATACTGCTGGGTCTTCAACTGGCGTATAAGCAAAAATCAGCGCAGCAGTAATAGCGCTTTTAAGCGTGAGATTCGTTTTTGTCGGTTTCATTATTTCAGTCCAATTGAGTGATTTGTTGGGAGGGAGTATAGAAATCGAGGAGGACAGAACCGATTCGTTTTGATGACGGATTTATGAATGGTGTAACATAATGTTTCTGGCTGGGTAAGGTTAGGCACTTTGTAAGTGTTTGATTAGTTGAGTAAATTAGTGGGTTATTATTCGTTGCCATTTTACTCAATTGGCGATAGGTTGAAATACTGTTATAGTGATCCTTAAATAATACATAAACATAACATATAAAATAAGTGAACTTATGGTTAGCACTTTTAATTCAATTTCGGGCTCGAAGCGCAGCCTGCACGTGCAAGTAGCACGTGAAATCGCTCGTGGAATCTTGTCTGGTGAACTTCCACAAGGTTCTATTATTCCTGGTGAAATGGCGTTGTGTGAACAGTTTAGCATCAGCCGAACGGCACTTCGCGAAGCTGTTAAACTACTGACTTCTAAAGGTCTGTTAGAGTCCCGCCCGAAAATCGGTACTCGTGTAGTTGATCGCGCATACTGGAACTTTCTTGATCCTCAGCTGATTGAATGGATGGATGGTCTAACCGACATAGACCAATTCTGTTCTCAGTTTTTGGGCCTTCGCCGTGCGATTGAGCCAGAAGCGTGTGCACTAGCAGCAAGATTTGCAACGGCAGAGCAACGTATCGAGCTTTCAGAGATCTTCCAAAAGATGGTAGAAGTGGATGCTGCTGAAGTATTTGACCAAGAAAGTTGGACAAACATAGATATTCGTTTCCATAGCTTGATCTTCAATGCGACAGGCAACGATTTCTACCTGCCGTTTGGTAACATCCTGACGACCATGTTCATGAACTTCATCGTGCACTCTTCAGAAGAGGGCAGCACATGCATCAATGAACACCGCAGAATCTATGAAGCGATTATGGCTGGCGACAGTGAAAAAGCACGTACAATGTCAGCTGCGCACCTGCAAGATGCTAACCACCGTCTGGTGACTGCGTAATAGGAATGAATAGAGCGTGTATGAGTAATTTCATATTGAGATGAACAGTATCACGCTCGGATAAACGACTTAAAAGGGTATGCCAAGTGCATGCCTTTTTTATTGTCTGTTTATACAGAAATTGATTGTTTATTGTGTACTAAAAAGCCAGAGATGTAGGTCTCTGGCTTTGGTGTTTTCATGTTATTGGTTATTGGTTATTGGTTATTGGTCACAAGCTAAATGCGATGTCTTAACCGCTACCCATTGAACAAACAGTCAACTATGGATATTGCTCAGTCTCCTTTTGTTTCTGCTTTTTCTTCATTTTCAACGTTGAATAAACTGAGAATACAGCTAGCAAGATAAACGCGAGTGCAATAGGGCGCTCATAAAGGAAAGACCAACTGCCATCGTACATCAACAGTGATTTCCTCAGGTTTGTTTCTGCCATTGGCCCTAAGATGATCGCAAGCAGAATTGGCGAAGACGGAATATCCAGTTTAGTTAAGATAAAGCCAAGTAGACCGAAACCGATTGCAATACCCACATCAAACATCGAGTTGTTAATCGCGTAAGCACCAACAATTGAAAGGAAGACAATGATTGGAATCATGATGATCTTCGGTACTTCAATGATGCGGCAGAAGAAGCGAATACCCAGTAAACCAATCACTAACATCACAAGGTTAGCAACCAACATTGAACTGAATACGCCATAAACCACTTCTGGGTTTTGGGCAAACAGCAGAGGCCCTGGTGTTAAACCCTGAACAATGAGTGCGCCTAGAAGAACCGCTGCCACGGCATCCCCAGGAACTCCCAGTGTTAATAACGGAACTAGTGAGCCACCCGTTACACCGTTGTTTCCTGATTCGGCTGCTGCTAGACCTCGAACTGATCCTTTACCAAATTCTTCAGGGTTTTTCGATGAACGTTTTGCTTCGTTGTAACAAACGAATGCCGAAATATCAGCACCCGCACCCGGTACAGAACCGATTGTGGTTCCCATCAAACCACTTTTTACAGCCGTTGGTAGCATTTCTTTGAGGTCACTTTTACTTAATAGTTTGTGGTCAAATTTCGGTGCAACGACTTTTTTCTCAGAGAACAGCTTCTCTAGTTGGTTTAATGCCTCAGACAGAGCGAATAAACCAATCAAGACAGGGATGACATTGATTCCGCTGTAAAGATCCATGATGTCAAAAGTAAATCTTGGTACACTGCTGATCGGGTCGAGTCCTACAGTTGAAACCAATAATCCAATGGTTCCCGCAAGTAATCCTTTAAAAATGTTGTTTGAAGAAACACTCGCAATAATTGTTAAACCAAACAGAGCGAGTGCAAAATATTCTGGCGCATTAAAACGTAGTGCAAAGGTCGCTAATTTAGGCGCAATCGCGATGAGGACGATAGTACTTAATAGCCCGCCAGTAAATGATGCAACAGCAGAAATACTTAATGCTCTTGCTGCTTGTCCTCTAACAGCCATCGTGTGACCGTCGAGTACACTTGCTGCAGAAGCTGGTGTCCCCGGGGTTTTAAGCAAAATTGCGGCAATTGAGCCACCGTAAATCCCACCAATGTATACACCAATTAACATCACAAGAGCTGAAGTCGGTTCCATACCAAAGGTAAATGGAAGGAGAATCGCCACGCCCATTGTCGCTGTAAGGCCGGGTAGTGCGCCTAAAATAACGCCTCCCAGTACGCCAAAAACAAGGACAGGAAGCACTGCAAAGCTAACTGCAGTTGCGAGACCATCGATTAGATATTCAAACATATTACCTCCTATGACCACGTTGCTTCAGGAAGCGCGATGTAGAACACCTCGCCAAATAGATAGTAAACCGCGAAAACAAAGACAACGGCGACAACGTAATAGATTGGCTTCTTAACTTTGAAGTAAACGAGGTAAAACATAAATGCAATCAAACTCGCGTAAAGGTAGCCAACCACACTGATGAGTAATGCGTAGCCAATAAGAAAAGCAACACCGAAAATCGACATCTTGCTTATCATCGCTTCTTGTTGTTCAGAGGCACCTTTTAATTTGTGTTGAATGATGAGAACTATACAGATAGCAATTTGGGCAATCACAATCATCATCGGGAAGAATTTTGCATCGACACTTGCATCTTGGTACATCGGACGATCAAATTGAGTGATCAGCGCGAGAGCGATTGCGCTAAGGATAATGATGATAGAAGGGAAAACGACGTTTCGGTTTAAGTTAGAGTGAGCGTTAGACATGGAGTTTACCCCTAAAAAGTAAAGCAAGGGAAAGGTACAAACTAATAGCAGAGGCACAACTGATAAAAGCTGTGCCTCCGAACAATGGTTATTGAATTAATTGAGTCAGTGATTTTGTATCTTCTGCGACAAATTCAGTGAAGGCTTTGTCATCAAGGTTGTGAATCGTCATAGCACCTTTCTCCATGAAAGATTTGAACTCTTCACTTTCCATTGCTTTATCAAATGCAGCACCCAACTTCTCGATTACTGCATCAGGTGTATTTTTTGGAGCACCAATACCGCGCCATGTACCTGTTACTACATCAATGCCTTGCTCTTTCAAAGTAGGAACATCTGGAATGTATTGAATACGCTCTTCAGACATGACACCTAATGCTTTTAGTTGGCCTGAACGAAGCTGAGCAATAGCTTCACCAGGAGTAACCATAGTGACGTCTGTGTGATGGCCTAATACAGCAGGAATTGCTTCTGATGCACCGTTGTAAGGGATAGCGTTTAGTTTGATGCCTTGATCTTTTTCAAGAGACATTAGGTAGAAGTTTGGCGCAGCGGTTGAAGCGAATTTTACGCTGCCTGGTTTTTCTTTGGCTTCCTTAATTAGGTCGTTAATCGTGTTGTATGGGCTATCTGCTGCAACCAATACGACCGCTGGGTCTAAGTTAACTAAACGAATGAGTCTAAAGTCATCAGCGGTATGACGCATTAAACCCATTTGAGGAAGTGAAGCAATTTCACGTGTTACCACTGTCAACGTGTAACCATCAGCACGCTGCTGAGCACCAAAGCTCATACCAACGGCGCCAGCACCACCCGTACGGTTCATGATTGAAATATTTTGCCCAAGAATGTCTTTCGCGCTATTTGCAAGAGTACGACCAACGGCATCGGTGCCGCCGCCCGCGCCAAATGGCACAACTAAGCGAATGTTTTTGCTTGGATAGTCTGCTGCAATTGACGTTGCAGAAACAAGTATACCGGCTGCTAGCATAATGGATTTTAATAGTTTACTCATAATAAGTACCTTCTGTTTCTAATTATTAGCGATATGTTTTTGTAGGGTTTTCTGCTTTTTCGGTTTGGTATTCGTGCATTGCTAACTGTTCAATAGCTACCGCTATCCAGCCACTGATCAGCATGTCATACCACTGTTGTACACCACTGCAGGCAACAACCACGTTTCCGTAAACAAACGAACCATAAAACAGTAAGTCTTCGTCGCGTAGTGAAGATGGGTGTTGGGAGTGCAGTGTTAGGTTGCTTGTCGATTCTCGCCACGCTTGTTGTGCTTTCTTACGGGCAAGGTGATCAAACTTGATTGTCCAGTTGTCAGGAGCTCCTAACGATTCTTCATATAGAATGGCGTCTTCAAAAGAGGCTTCCCAAGGTTTGAGGTGTGGATTCATAACGACAATATGCAGTTCTTTTCTATTGGTTCTTTCAAACAGCTTGTCGATAGAGGGTTTAACGATATCGATCGCGTCTTGAGTGATGTCTTTCATTGATCGCATTCCACATGTCCTTACGTTTGGTAGATGAATATAGAATATTGTATGACAATAATTCTTCAATTAACGATGACTTGGAAGCGGGGAGCGATCACAAGTGAAAGTCTTCTAATAAGACTTCGATCTTGTTTTAACCATATTATGTCGGAAATAGTGTGATTCTGGTCTTTTTATGAACTGGGTATGATTGGACCGGATCCAGATCCAGGTTTATTTTAGCTTGATAATAGATCGCCCTAAAAATACGGGATAAATGCGCACATGTCTGCGGTTCTCCACAAGACGCTAACTACCGTTTAGCAACTGCAAGCTAAACGTGGTTTTGAACTTTCATGTGAACCAAGTAAAGGTCCCGATGAACTATTTATAGGTTCATCAAAACCAGTTAAACAGGTATGCCAGTGCGTGATTTTTGTTTTTGGGAAGCGTGTTGCACTATGGGTTGCACTGTTTTGGTTCGCTCCCGCTTAAGTCAATCTCTCCTTGTATACGTTTAGCGGTAGTTCTCTTGACCATCATAATAAAAACAATATTACGCTCGATATTCGTTTTTTAGACACACACTCCACCCCAATAATTATGCGTCATCTATGATTTTTCATTTTTGTATATTTTGAATCAGCCATCGTTAGAACAGGATATGCCGCTTCTATATTGATTAATCTAAGTAGAATTCTAATGAAATTATCCACTCTGAATCGATAACAAAACACTAGTTTATTGTGTGATAAATGAGAGCGATTCAGCTCTGATTTAGCTTTTATTATTTTTGAGAATTTTATATTTATATGTGTTTGGTTGTATTTGTTAAAAAGTGTGCAAAGCCTCATGTTTTTGTAAATCATTGATTTTTAATGACCTAATGTTCTTTGGTTTTGGTTTTTCGAGTTTTTACCTCAATCTCAGTAATTTCCTTAATGGATTGGCCATATTCCATCCTATGTCATATATATAATTAACTTAATCAATCAAAATAAGATCACCATCACTTATTTGGATTATTGTACTACAAATAAGGTTTCAGGTTTCCTATAGTGCTCGTAACAAATTACAACGGACAAAGGATACACGATGGAACTCAACACGATTATTGTCGGCATTTATTTCCTATTCTTGATCGCGATAGGCTGGATGTTTAGAACATTTACAAGTACCACCAGTGACTACTTCCGCGGGGGCGGTAACATGTTGTGGTGGATGGTTGGTGCAACCGCCTTTATGACCCAGTTTAGTGCATGGACATTCACAGGTGCGGCAGGTAAAGCGTATAACGATGGTTTTGCAGTCGCGGTCATTTTCGTAGCAAACGCATTTGGTTACTTCATGAACTTCGCATACTTCGCGCCTAAATTCCGCCAGCTACGTGTAGTAACGGTAATCGAAGCTATCCGTATGCGCTTCGGTGCAACGAACGAACAAGTATTCACTTGGTCTTCAATGCCGAACAGTGTTGTTTCTGCGGGTGTATGGTTAAACGCACTGGCAATCATCGCTTCTGGTATCTTCGGCTTCGACATGACAGCGACAATCTGGATTACTGGCTTGGTTGTATTGGCGATGTCAGTAACAGGTGGTTCATGGGCGGTAATCGCATCTGACTTCATGCAGATGGTTATCATCATGGCGGTAACCGTGACTTGTGCTGTTGTTGCAGTTGTTCAAGGCGGCGGTGTTGGTGAAATCGTAAATAACTTCCCAGTAGCGGAAGGCGGTTCTTTCCTTTCTGGTAACAACATTAACTACCTAAGCATCTTCAGTATTTGGGCATTCTTCATCTTCGTTAAACAGTTCTCTATTACTAACAACATGCTTAACTCTTACCGTTACCTTGCGGCTAAAGACTCAAAGAACGCGAAGAAAGCAGCGCTACTAGCATGTGTGCTAATGCTTGGTGGTGTATTCATCTGGTTCATGCCTTCTTGGTACATTGCAGGTCAAGGTGTTGACCTAGCAGCAGCTTACCCAGATGCAGGTAAGAAAGCGGGTGACTTTGCATACCTATACTTCGTACAAGAATACATGCCAGCAGGTATGGTTGGCCTTCTCGTTGCCGCTATGTTTGCCGCGACAATGTCTTCAATGGATTCTGGTCTAAACCGTAACTCAGGTATTTTCGTTAAGAACTTCTACGAACCAATCGTTCGTAAAGGCAACGCGACAGAGAAAGAACTAGTAACGGTTTCTAAGATTACTTCTGCCGTGTTTGGTATCGCTATCATCCTTATCGCACAGTTCATCAACTCGCTTAAAGGTTTGAGCCTGTTCGATACAATGATGTATGTGGGCGCACTGATCGGCTTCCCAATGACAATTCCAGCATTCCTTGGCTTCTTTATTAAGAAGACTCCGGACTGGGCAGGTTGGGGTACGCTAGTGGTCGGTGGTTTCGTTTCTTACTACGTAGGTTTCGTTGTTAATGCTGAAATGGTGTCGTCAGTCTTCGGTCTAGAAGAGCTAACAAGCCGTGAATGGTCTGATGTTAAGGTTGCTATCGGTCTAATCGGTCACATTACACTGACAGGCGGTTTCTTCATCCTATCTACTCTGTTCTACAAACCATTAACTGAGAAGCGTCAGGCTGACGTTGATAAGTTCTTCGGTAATCTAGCAACGCCACTTGTTGCTGAGTCAGCGGAACAGAAGAAACTAGACAACAAACAGCGTGAGATGCTTGGTAAACTTATCGCAGTTGCGGGTGTTGGTATCATGCTGATGGCAATGCTTTCAAACCCAATGTGGGGACGCCTAGTCTTCATCCTATGTGGTGTGATAGTTGGCGGTGTTGGTATGCTGCTGGTTAAAGCTGTCGATGATGGCGGCAAGCAAGCGAAAGCAGTCGCTGAAAGCTAATACATAGAAAATGTTTAATAGAATGCGATGCTCGAGAGAGCATCGCATTTTTTGTTTTGCAAAGTTGGAACACTGTCGGGCGATGAACGCTGAGGGGAGGGCAGTTTAGATTTGATGCGAGTATCTACCTGGATTGGGTTCGAGCAGGAGCACAGGGAGCGCTTGTTCTGGAGTGCAACATCAGACCTAAATCACGAAAACTGTAAAAAAGTGTTCAATCGAATCGAAACAGATTTAATTGTCCTACAATAAGACGTATATTGTTACTAATTCCTTTCAGTCAACTTGAATATAAGTGAGTTAGAATGAGCGACCAAAAATCTCTTGATGCAATCAGGAAGATGAAGCTGGAGAATGACACTTCAGCAGGTAATCTTGTAGACCTACTCCCTATCGAAGTACAGAAACGTGACTTCGACCTATCATTCCTAGACAACTTGAGCGAAGCACGTCCACGTCTTCTTGTTCAAGCTGATCAGCTAGAAGAATTCAAAGCAAAAGTGAAAGCTGATGAAGCTCACTGCATGTTTGATGATTTCTACAACAACTCTACCGTTAAGTTCCTTGAGACAGCACCTTTCGAAGAGCCTCAAGCGTACCCAGCGGAAACAGTTGGCAAAGCTTCTTTGTGGCGTCCTTACTGGCGTCAAATGTACGTTGATTGCCAAATGGCACTGAACGCGACACGTAACCTAGCGATTGCTGGTGTGGTAAAAGAAGACGAAGCGCTCATTGCGAAAGCAAAAGCTTGGACTCTAAAACTGTCTACGTACGATCCAGAAGGTGTGACTTCTCGTGGCTACAACGATGAAGCGGCTTTCCGTGTTATCGCGGCTATGGCTTGGGGTTACGACTGGCTACACGGCTACTTCACAGATGAAGAGCGTCAGCAAGTTCAAGATGCTTTGATTGAGCGTCTAGACGAAATCATGCACCACCTGAAAGTAACGGTTGATCTATTGAACAACCCACTAAACAGCCACGGTGTTCGTTCTATCTCTTCTGCTATTATCCCAACGTGTATCGCGCTTTACCACGATCACCCGAAAGCAGGCGAATACATTGCTTACGCTCTAGAATACTACGCAGTACACTACCCACCATGGGGCGGTGAAGACGGCGGTTGGGCTGAAGGTCCAGATTACTGGAACACGCAAACTGCATTCTTAGGTGAAGCATTCGACCTATTGAAAGCATACTGTGGTGTAGACATGTTCAATAAAACATTCTACGAAAACACAGGTGACTTCCCGCTTTACTGCATGCCTGTCCACTCTAAGCGCGCGAGCTTCTGTGACCAGTCTTCAATTGGTGACTTCCCAGGTCTAAAACTGGCTTACAACATCAAGCACTACGCAGGTGTTAACCAAAAGCCTGAGTACGTTTGGTACTACAACCAACTTAAAGGCCGTGATACTGAAGCGCACACGAAGTTCTACAACTTCGGCTGGTGGGACTTCGGTTACGACGATCTTCGCTTCAACATCCTTTGGGATGCACCAGAAGAGAAAGCGCCATCAAACGATCCATTGTTGAAAGTGTTCCCAATCACGGGTTGGGCTGCATTCCACAACAAGATGACTGAGCGTGATAACCATATTCACATGGTATTCAAGTGTTCTCCGTTTGGCTCAATCAGCCACTCTCACGGTGACCAAAACGCATTCACGTTGCATGCATTTGGTGAAACGCTGGCGTCAATCACTGGCTACTACGGTGGTTTTGGTGTTGATATGCACACTAAATGGCGTCGTCACACGTTCTCTAAAAATCTGCCATTATTTGGCGGTAAAGGTCAGTACGGCGAGAACAAGAACACAGGTTACGAGAACCACCAAGATCGTTTCTGTATTGAAGCGGGCGGTACAATCTCTGACTTCGACACAGAATCTGATGTGAAGATGGTTGAAGGTGACGCAACGGCATCTTACAAGTACTTCGTTCCTGAAATCGAATCTTACAAGCGTAAGATCTGGTTTGTTCAAGGTAAAGTATTCGTAATGCAAGACAAGGCAACGCTTTCTGAAGAGAAAGACATGACTTGGCTAATGCACACAACTTTCGCTAACGAAGTGGCTGATAAGTCTTTCACTATCCGTGGCGAAGTTGCGCACCTAGACGTGAACTTCATCAATGAGTCTGCTGATAACATCACTTCAGTTAAGAACGTTGAAGGTTTCGGTGAAGTAGACCCATATGAGTTCAAAGATCTTGAGATCCACCGTCACGTTGAAGTGGAATTCAAACCATCGAAAGAGCACAACATCTTGACGCTTCTTGTTCCAAATAAGAACGAAGGTGAGCAAGTTGAAGTGTCTCACAAGCTTGAAGGCAACACGCTACTGCTTAATGTTGATGGTGAAACGGTTTCAATTGAACTGTAATCTGCTGAAATAACAGAAGCGATATATTAAAAACTCCGGGCGAAAGCTTGGAGTTTTTTTTTGTGGGGTGAAAAGGGCAACACTGTTAGCTTGGACCAAACTGGCGATGCTTCATCGCAGTTAAAAGGCATCACAGTTTAAACACATCGCAGATTAAACCGTTGTGTCACAAGCCTCTATTAAAGTGTATCCACACATGCTCAAACAGCGCGACAACTGCATTTGCTAGGTATCTCGATGCCAAACCAATCGATACAGGAGCAATAGTAGGTAAGGGGCTGATGAACTACGCAGATTAAGGGAGAGGGATGTTCCTGCCACGCTTCAGTGCTTATTTACAGTGAATGCTCTTAGTCACTGACTGCTTTAATACTAACGACTTTAGTACTGACTGAAAAAAGGACCAGTGAGTTAACAATAGTTAAAGGCGTGGTTTATTTTTAATAATCGTATGACATTTAACGTATGTTATTTCATCAATAGACGAATTTTTGAGTGAGATATCGTTCCTCAAAGTACAAAGCGTGACCATATTCTCTCGTAAAGTGAATCCCCGTCACAACTTGCGTCTAAGCATTGAAGGATTACCCTAAAACTATTGCGTAACGGAAAAGACGTCGTTATTATAATGACCATATAATCATACAATACTATATTTGGAGTTTGAACATGACTAAACCTGTAATCGGTTTCATTGGCCTAGGTCTTATGGGCGGCAACATGGTTGAAAACCTACAAAAGCGCGGCTACCACGTAAACGTAATGGATCTAAGCGCTGAAGCTGTTGCTCGCGTTACAGATCGCGGCAATGCGACTGCATTCACTTCTGCTAAAGAACTAGCTGCTGCAAGTGATATCGTTCAGTTTTGTCTTACAACTTCAGCTGTTGTTGAAAAAATCGTTTACGGCGAAGACGGCGTTCTAGCGGGCATCAAAGAAGGCGCAGTACTAGTAGACTTCGGTACTTCTATCCCTGCTTCTACTAAGAAAATCGGCGCAGCTCTAGCTGAAAAAGGCGCGGGCATGATCGACGCACCTCTAGGTCGTACTCCTGCACACGCTAAAGATGGTCTTCTGAACATCATGGCTGCTGGCGACATGGAAACTTTCAACAAAGTTAAACCTGTTCTTGAAGAGCAAGGCGAAAACGTATTCCACCTAGGTGCTCTAGGTTCTGGTCACGTAACTAAGCTTGTAAACAACTTCATGGGTATGACGACTGTTGCAACTATGTCTCAAGCTTTCGCTGTTGCTCAACGCGCTGGTGTTGATGGCCAACAACTGTTTGACATCATGTCTGCAGGTCCATCTAACTCTCCGTTCATGCAATTCTGTAAGTTCTACGCAGTAGACGGCGAAGAGAAGCTAGGTTTCTCTGTTGCTAACGCTAACAAAGACCTTGGTTACTTCCTTGCTCTTTGTGAAGAGCTAGGTACTGAGTCTCTAATCGCTCAAGGTACTGCAACTAGCCTACAAGCTGCTGTTGACGCAGGCATGGGTAACAACGACGTACCAGTAATCTTCGACTACTTCGCTAAACTAGAGAAGTAATCGACGTACGACCTCGCTAGGGTATTGTCTGTCTTTTAGGCGGCGATACCTCAGCGAGGTTCGTTTTTATCTGCACAAGTCTTATCGATAAGCCCGTTTTATCTCAAATCCCGCTTTATCCTCGCTCCCTGTTTTATCCTTAATACCAGTTTGCTCCCACGGTTTCACTCTCCCTCGTAAAACCCGCAGCCATCAGTATTAGTTTTCTCGTTCTACTCTTTTTGCTTCTTATTGTTCTACCTAATCAAAACTGTGCCTGTTTCGACTTTCGTTTTATCTCAATTTTGAATGCTGCAAAGCTGCTGCTAAGACTTAACGCCTCCAGAAACTCTTTGTTCTAGACGTGCTTTGTTATGTATCCGCTGACTCTCTATCCTCACATGATCAAATACTTAAAACCGCTACTAATGCGCGATAGTTCGTAGTGTAGATCGATAACCAAAACCCGAAGCGATAATCACAAAACAAAAAAAAGCCCACACAGCTGGTGACTATGTGGGCGTATTCGGACGAGCCGTCTGAAAAAACGAATGAGCAATCTAAGTGAAGTACCGCTTAACGAGATCCCCCGACAGTTTCTACGTTAAACGTGTTCAATGACCTTAAAGCGAGACGCTTCAATTTCCACTTTGAATTGCACAAAAGCATTCAGAAAGAACTTAAGTTATGATTCAAATACACCATAACTTAAGGCTTATTGTATTACAAATAAATTTTAAGGTTGAATGCCTTGAGTGAATGGTTGGTTGGTAAAAATGTGACTTAAGGCTCACTTTCCTAGTCAGATGACCGAAAGTGATATGAATAATTTGAGTAGAGGCATTATCGACGAAGTTGTGTGGTAATTATCTGAAAGTTGATCATTTTTAATTGGTTAATCATTCCTTTCTAATCATGTTAAAAGTTCAAACTCATAAATGATACCTATGTCACAGGGTGGTTTTAACCAGTTTTGATATATCAAGATCGCTCACAGAAAGTGCAGTTAATTAAACATACAATATTAATTAAATTGATGGTTGTGACGATGGAACGGCATGAACAAGTTTTGCTTCCCGTATCTTCGAATATCTAAAAAATGACCATTTCATTAGGATGAAAATAATAGACATAGGTTGATATGGATGATGAGCTTTATGAATTCAAAATTGTCTCTAGGGTTTAAAGGAAAATTGATTTTAATGGTGGCGATCGTCAGTTCTAGTGCCTTGGCATTTACTAACTGGTTCACGCTTAACTTGGCGACTGATCAGGTAAATCAAACGATTTATAACGAGATTGATCACTCGCTAACAATAGAGATTAATCAGATTGAAAGTACCGTTCAGCGCACCATAGATACGGTCAATTCCGTTGCACAAGAGTTCATGAAATCCCCATACCAAGTGCCAAATGAAGCTCTGATGCATTACGCGGCTAAGCTCGGTGGCATTGACAAAATTGTGGTGGGTTTTGACGACGGCCGTTCTTACACTTCTCGTCCTTCCGAATCTTTCCCTAACGGTGTTGGAATCAAAGAAAAATACAACCCAACAACTCGCCCTTGGTATCAACAAGCGAAATTGAAATCAGGCTTATCTTTTAGTGATCTGTTTTTCACTAAGAGTACTCAAGTGCCTATGATTGGTGTGACTTACTCATACCAAGATCGTGTGATCATGGCGGATATTCGATTCGATGATTTGGAAACTCAGCTCAAACAGCTAGATAGCATCTACGAAGCCAAAGGTATCATTGTGGATGAGAGAGGGATGGTAATTGCATCCACAATAGAAAACGTGCTTCCACAGAGCAATATCTCTTCTGCTGACGCCTTAATGAAACTCAATGAAGCTATCGAACGACCGGATCAATTCATTGAAGGTGTGATTGATGGTAATCAGCGAATCTTGATGGCTAAGAAGGTCGATATTGGCAGCCAGAAAGAGTGGTACATGATTTCAAGTATTGATCCTGAACTTGCGCTCGATCAGCTGAATGGTGTGATGTCGGATGCTCGAATGCTGATTATCGCCTGTGTATTGGGGTCGGTCATATTGATGATTCTACTCCTGAATCGTTTCTACCGCCCAATCGTGTCACTGCGTAAAATTGTTCACGACCTTTCTCAAGGTAATGGCGACCTGACTCAAAGGCTTGCAGAGAAAGGCAATGACGATCTAGGACACATCGCCAAAGACATCAACTTGTTCATCATTGGCCTTCAAGAGATGGTTAAAGACGTGAAATTCAAGAACTCGGATCTTGATACCAAGGTATTAAGTATTCGAGAAGGCTGCAAAGAAACCAGCGATGTACTGAAAGTTCATACCGATGAAACGGTTCAAGTAGTCTCTGCGATTAATGGATTGTCTGAAGCTTCAAGTGAAGTAGAGAAAAACTCACAGTCAGCAGCAGAAGCCGCGCGAGATGCGGCCGTGTTTAGTGACGAGACTAAGCAAATCAACACAGTGACAGAAACGTACATCAGTGATCTTGAGAAGCAAGTTTGCACGACGTCGGATGATATTCGTTCTATGGCTAATGAAACACAGAGCATCCAGTCGATAGTGTCTGTGATTGGTGGTATTGCTGAGCAAACTAACTTGCTAGCGTTGAATGCATCCATAGAAGCGGCGAGAGCAGGTGAGCATGGTCGAGGTTTTGCTGTGGTGGCTGACGAAGTCCGTGCGCTAGCAAACCGAACTCAAATCAGCACCTCTGAAATCGAAGAGGCGTTATCTGGGTTGCAGTCTAAATCGGATGGTTTGGTTAAATCGATTGAGTTAACGAAGAGCAATTGCGAGATGACTCGTGCTCAAGTTGTTCAAGCGGTAAACATGCTAGCGAAGCTAACGGTACAGATGGAAACTGTGAGTCGTTTCAACAACGATATCTCAGGATCTTCTGTTGAGCAAAATGCGCTGATTCAGAGTATCGCTAAGAACATGCATAAGATTGAAAGCTTCGTTGAGGAGCTTAATAAGCTAAGCCAAGATCAACTGACAGAGTCGGCTGAAATCAAAACACTGAATGGCAGCGTTAGCGAGCTAATGAGTAGCTTTAAAGTCTAACGTTTCTATTAATAAACACTAAAAATCAATGTGTTAATTATGGCTTTTAGCCTGAGAGCCACTCCAAACCTGTCGAGTTTAGAGTGGCCTTTCTGCGTTGTTTTTGTCTGTAAATCCTCGGTAACGCCACCTCATTTGTCGCATCTCACATTATGATAAATAGATAATTGACATAAAATAGTACAAATATATCTTAGCACTCTACTCTTATGGATAAGTGAGATAAATGTGAATAAGCCAATCCTCATCGTCGCGCTTGCTTCGCTCACCTATGGTTGTGGTGGAAGTAGTTCAAATAGTTCGACTGATAGCAATGACTCCTCTGATAACAGCAGCCCGGGGACTTCTTATGGTGTTGTAGCACCTTATGGCATCGCCAAGTATCAAAACATTCTGTCAGGTTCTGACCTTCAAGTATCGGATCCTAACGGTGCGGAGGGTAACAAAACGTCTGAAGTGAAAGATGGTAATTTCGATGGCTACATCAGTGATTACTTTTATGCAGATGAAGGTACAGAAAACCTTATTTTTAGAATGACGAACTATAAGATGCGTTCTGAGGTTCGTGAGGGAGAAAACTTCGATATCAATGAAACGGGTGTAAGACGAAGCTTGTATGCGGAAATAAGCTTACCTGATATCGAGCATGCAATGGCGAGTTCACCTGCCGACCATGATGAAGTGACGTTGCTGCAGATACACAATAAGGGGACTGATGAGAGTGGGAACGGTTACATTCCTCATCCGTTATTGCGTGTGGTATGGGAGCAAGAGAGAGAAGGCCTCACAGGACATTATTGGGCAGTAATGAAGAACAATGCGATTGATTGTAGCAGTGCGGCTGACTCTTCGGATTGTTATGCCACTTCATATAATCGTTACGATTTAGGTGAGGCGGAACTGGATAGCTTTACCAAGTTTGATCTTTCTGTTTACGAGAACACACTGTCGATCAAAGTAAATGATGAAGTAAAAGTGAATCAAGATATTGCGTATTGGCAACACCTGTTGAGCTATTTCAAAGCGGGTATCTATAACCAATTCGAGAACGGTGAAGCGACTGCTTACTATCAGGCGCTGAGATACACTACCACTCAAATTGATGGGTCAAACGATTGGGACATTAATGATTGGAAGCTGACCATTCCGGCAAGTAAAGATACTTGGTATGGAAGCGGTGGTGATAGTGCTGCTGAGTTAGAGCCGGAACGTTGTGACTCGAGTAAAGATCTGCTTTCAAATGACAGCGATGTGTACCACAGCGATATTAATCTTTCTTACTTCAATGCAGATGAAGGAAGAATGCACTTTAGAGCGGATATGGGATACGGCACCTCTACGCAAAACTCTAGCTATATTCGCTCTGAGCTCAGAGAGCTATACCAAAGCAGTGATCAACCAGATTGCAGTACCAGCGATGAAGATACAAGTTGGTACTTAGACGACACCAGAACCAACACAACCAGTCACGAGTTAACCGCAACCCTGCGAATCGAGGACTATCCGAACATTAATAACCAGGCCCCGAAAGTAGTGCTTGGGCAAATACACGGCTGGAAGATCAATCAAGCCCTAGTGAAGTTACTTTGGGAGGGTGAGGGTAAACCAGTACGAGTGATTTTGAACTCAAACTTTGAACGTAACAACCAAGATTGCGATTATTGCGAACCGTTCAGTGTTGAGTTAGGTACTTATTCGGCAAGTGAAGAGTGGCGATATACGATACGTGCCAACCAAGACGGAGTGTACTTAGCAACTCATGACTTAGATGGAACCAACACTGTTTCCCATTCAATTCTTTGGGGACAAGATTATACAGACAAAGATGGCGACACGGTGTCGTTAACATCAGATTGGACATCGGCAGATATTGCTTTCTATTTCAAAGCGGGTATTTACCCTCAATTTAAACCTGATAGCGGCTATGCTGGTGAGGTGTTCGATGTGAGCTTTAGCTCTCTTAGAGCGGCACACTATTGAGTTTCCTGGGACTTGAATGCGATCACTGATGCTTGAATAGCTAGAACGGTGACTTAAAAGACCACATTGGTTTCCAACAATGTGGTCTTTTTACGTTCCGAGAGGAGGGAGGCAATCGTTGGATCTTATCGTTGAACAGAACGGATTCACTGGATTCAAAACTTGTTATTTCAGTTGGGTTATTTTGGTATTGCTAGTCTATTTCGCATTCAATTTTTTTATATATTGTTTTTATCAATAGGAAGTGTGATCCAGTTAAAGTATGGAAAAATCGGAAAGTGTTCCCAGTCTCATTTATTCAACGAAACGTTTTATTTGTATTATAAGATTACGTAATATTTTCATGTTATCGCAAATACTGAGAGGGGAATCGCCTTATAGCTCGTGTTTGCTGATTTAGCTTTCACTTACGAACGCTGTCTTTGTATTATAATAATGGATTAAATATGAAACAAATTACTCTAAAAACCTTACTCGCTTCTTCTATTCTACTTGCGGTTGGTTGTGCGAGCACCAGCACGACGACTGCTGATTTTCCAAATAACAAAGAAACGGGTGAAGCGCTTCTTACTCCGGTTGCTGCTACCGCTAGCAGCCACGATGGAAATGGCCCAGATCGCCTCATTGATCAAGATCTAACAACACGTTGGTCGTCAGCGGGTGACGGTGAGTGGGCAATGCTAGATTATGGTTCAGTACAAGAGTTTGATGCTGTTCAAGCATCCTTCAGTAAAGGTAATGAGCGCCAATCTAAGTTTGATATTCAAGTGAGTGTCGATGGTGAAAATTGGACGACGGTACTTGAGAACCAACTCAGTTCTGGTAAAGCTATCGGCTTAGAGCGCTTTCAGTTTGAGCCAGCAGTAAAAGCTCGTTACGTAAGATATGTTGGTCACGGTAACACCAAAAACGGTTGGAACAGTGTGACTGGATTAGCCGCAGTTAACTGTAGCATTAACGCATGTCCTGCTAGCCATATCATCACTTCAGATGTAGTAGCTGCAGAAGCAGTAATTATCGCTGAAATGAAAGCGGCAGAAAAAGCACGTAAAGCTGCACGTAAAGATCTACGCTCTGGTAACTTCGGCGTAGCAGCGGTTTACCCTTGTGAGACTTCTGTTAAATGTGATACGCGCAGCGCACTACCAGTTCCGACAGGCCTACCAGCAACACCCGTTGCAGGTAATGCACCGAGCCAAAACTTCGACATGACTCATTGGTACCTGTCTCAACCATTCGACCATGACAAAAACGGCAAGCCTGATGACGTGTCTGAGTGGAACCTTGCAAACGGTTACCAGCACCCTGAAATCTTCTACACAGCAGACGATGGCGGTCTAGTATTCAAGGCTTACGTCAAAGGTGTACGTACCTCTAAAAACACTAAGTACGCACGTACTGAGCTTCGTGAAATGATGCGTCGTGGTGACCAGTCTATTAGCACTAAAGGTGTTAACAAGAACAACTGGGTATTCTCAAGCGCACCTGAATCTGATTTAGAAGCAGCGGCTGGTATTGATGGCGTTCTAGAAGCGACATTGAAAATCGACCACGCGACAACAACGGGTAATGCGAATGAAGTAGGTCGCTTTATCATTGGTCAGATTCACGATCAAAACGATGAGCCGATTCGTTTGTACTACCGTAAATTGCCAAACCAACCAACGGGTGCAGTTTACTTTGCACACGAAAGCCAAGATGCAACAAAAGAGGATTTCTACCCTCTAGTGGGCGATATGACAGCAGAAGTGGGTGAAGATGGTATCGCGCTTGGCGAAGTGTTCAGCTACCGCATTGACGTTAAAGGCAACACTATGACGGTTACACTAATGCGTGAAGGCAAAGACGACGTTGTACAAGTGGTTGACATGAGCAACAGCGGCTACGACGTAGGCGGCAAGTACATGTACTTCAAAGCAGGTGTTTACAACCAAAACATCAGCGGTGACCTAGACGATTACTCACAAGCTACGTTCTACCAGTTAGACGTATCGCACGATCAATACCAAAAGTAATCGAACCGAATAACACTTAATATTTAAGTTATCGCAATAGCCTCCAGCCTCAGGGTTTGGAGGCTTTTTTGTGCCTGTCGATTGGGTATGGGAAATAACAGGTAGCTCAATGGTTCGGCTCAAGAGCTGGTGGTTAGCCTTGTTGTCAGTTCTATATTATGTATCGAAACTCTTCGCTCAGTCTTCAACAGCGCTTCTTATTCGCCCTATGTGACTGCATTTGTAAGCCTTGGCTCAAGCTGTTGTTACTGAGAACGATAGGCTTAGGTCGCTCGTACGAGCTTGTACTTACATATTAAGTATTCTCAACCACTCATGGCTAGGTGTTTAAGGTTGGTTTTATATCGTGATTAAATCCTAAGCCCTACGCAAACAGGCTAGTTTTCGTGGTTTTGATGTAGGGAGGAGCTTGAAGTTGCAACATGATTTATACAGAGCTATTTCTAGCCTGGTTAAAAGTGATATGTGTCAAAGCAATATAAATAATTGATGGCGTAGGGGAATTGAAGGGTGGATTGGTGAACTTTCGAGGTTCGAATTTGATATTGAATGAAAGTCTCTTAATGGAGAGAGTAAGTGGGCTATCTGCGAGTTAGTTTTTGCCAAATGAACGATTTGGTTAAGTCGAATAAAAATGCCGTCACTAGGACGGCATTTTTGACAGAGTTTTGGGTTAACTTTACTTACTACTCGTCGTTCAGAGGATCTTCAGCAACAACCGCAGAGAATGTACTTGAGTTGTATGGCGATGCACTTAAATCTGCGCCAATACTGTAGTTCTCGTAGTCATCAGAAAAGATCTCAGTCGTGCCTGCTGTATCGGAATAAACCTTATAGTCGTCGACGTATAAAGTTGTATCTGCTGTTCCACCGTTTGATGAGAATTTAATGGTTGTCGCAGTGACTTCCACACCTGGAGTAGTGTTTTGTGACGTATAAGGACCATACTCTGTACCATTGACCTTAACGGTGTAAGTACCAGCAGCGCTCAAGCTTGATGTGTCCCAAGACATCTCAAGGTCAATCCATGTGCCTGGAGTGAATGTCGTGACTTGAGTGCTTTCGCCACGGAGTGTGATTTTCCCTTCATCAATTTTGAATTCTCCGATCAACGAGCTGGTAGAGTTAGCTGTATCAAATAAAGAGACATACGCAGACTCGGTTTCAGCAGCGTCATAGTACATCGAAACTTTATGTGTCCCCGTCGTCATGCCTGAATCAAACTTGTAACGCAACTCTCCGGTGTCACTTGTATCTTGGTCGGTAATTGCGGCCACTTGGTTGTCGGTAGGCTCAGATGGATCTGGATCGACAGGATCCTCTCCAGTCAAACTAATAACCGTAGCTTCAGAAGTGCTACTGTTATACGGGTTGTTGTTCAAGTCATATCCAACGGAGTAGTCATTGAAAGTGTCTTTGAACTCTTCAACATACTCTCCCGTCGATTCATCAAGTGAGTATACTTTTAGGTTGTCGGCAATCAGTTCATATGGCGTTACGCCACTGTTTGTACCTAGACGAAGGGCTATAACTTGAACTTCACCTGAACTATTTGATGATACCGCTCCAGTATAGGTTTCACCATTGATGGTAAAGGTATGTGACGTTGGCGTCCAAACCACCTCGACAGTTGCATCAAACGTGCTGTTTGCATCGAAGGTACCGCCAGTCGCAGTTAGTGAACCAGAAGCGTCGCGGAATTGAATAATACCGTCACCGATCGCTATGTCACCGTGATGATAAGCGTTGCTTACTTTATCGTTCTCATCATTGGTTGAATAAAGCGAAATATAAGAGTTGTTCTGACCTTCATCAATTTGAGTGCTATCTGGATTAAGTTGATAGGTTAGATCAACAGTTAACTTACCTGAAGAAATCGTTTTGCCGACCGTAGAGCTCGTGTTTAAGATCTTCAGTCTCAACTCACCAGTATCATCGGTTAACGTATCTAAAATTTGAGCGGCATTATTAACGCCTGAAGCTTCATCTGCTGTGTCTGCAGAGCTGGTAACTTCAGTATTATCGCTGTGGTCAGTACCTGAGACCGGAATGTTACCGTCGATAGCAAGACTACCGTCAGCAGCGGAGTAGTCGCCATCTACAGATACCGTACTTACCGTACCGTCATCATTGAATAGCGTGAACGCAACTTGACCTGAAGTATCATCTTCAATTGTCTCTTCATAAGTGGTTTCAAATCGTTCGTATTCACCGAGTGTGGTATCAGCTGAATTGTCAGTGTAGTAATAAAGTGTCTCACCATCTGCTGAGAAGCGATATACGTTGGGTAAATCAGTACTACTCGATGATGAATAGGCTGCTGAGAATGCTGAAGTATCAGAAAATTCCCAATAACCATTTAATAATGCTGAGGTAGGTGTTGCAGGATCGGTAGACCCATCCGTCGGAATAGGTAAACCATCACTGTTACAACCAAATAATAAGCCTGTCGAAAGGGCGACAGCAGTAGCGACTTTAGAAATCTGCATAAAATATTCTCTTTATGATATTAAATCCATATGTAAATCACATAAGAAATAGATAATGAATAGTCGTTAAATATTTATTAGGATGAAACTAACGTTAATTAGAACATCCTATTATTGCCCCAAAAATTTACAAGAGGAGAGGGGTATTTTATAAATTGACTATTTCTAATTAGAATGAGTAAGCAACACCAACACGGTATTTTGCTTCGCGATCTTTAGAAGATGAGCTGATATCAGAAGACCAAATCTCAGCAAAAGGTTTCCAAGAACCGAACTTGTAGTTTACTTTTAAGCCAGCATCCCATTCCCAGTCATCACTATTATAAAGAAGTACGTTATCCAAAGATTTTACATAGTTTGCTTCGTAAGAAAGACCAAGCTCCGGTAGAGACTCAATTTTATATGCACCTGTTAGCGTTATTTTGGATTTTTGAGCTGATTCTAAACGTTCGCCAGTTTCTGAATCCTTATCACCAAACTGTGTATGGTTGCGGAAATCAGCATATTCATGACGGTAACGAATAGCGGTTGTTAAACCCATGTCTGCTTTGTAGCCAACGCGGAATTGTGGTTTGTAAGTGACTTTTTTCATTTTCCAGTCACCATCGTTAGAATTAGGCTCATCCCAATCCCAAGCAATAGGCATACCCACTTGTAGATACCAATTGTTATCTATTTTGTATGTCGCAGTGTTATCGATTTCCATACCATAGATGTACCAATTGCCACCGTAAAAACTCTGGCTGTTCGCTGATTTAACTTCGCCAGAATCTGCGTCGTAGTAAGAATCGTCAGTATGGAATTTAACTTCAAGGCCCGTTGAGTGCTTCCACTTATCTGACAGTTTAAAGCTTTCGCCTAGCTTCACTCGGTGTTGATGGCGAGCGTCTACGTGAGCCGTGTCGCCATTTGTTTTTGTATAATCCGTCGCAGCACGATACTCGTAACGATAATCAAGAGATGCACCAGTAGCTGTGCCCGCTAAAAGAGTACATGCAACAGCTGCAGCAATTTTTGTAACAGAATTCATACCTTTGTCTCACTATTATTTTTTTATTCTGGATACATCCAATGTACCCGTGGCTCACAAACCAATACCTTACGTGGTATTAAATTAATGTATGACAAATATGGTATTTATTATTGAGTCAGATTTCTGTGAGATCTATCAAAAAGTTCTGACTAATGGCCCAAATATATAGCTAAATGTTATGAATATCTCAATTTAGGGCTTGTGTATTAAATCAATCATGACGTACTTCTCATATTCACAAACCTTAGAAACCCACTTTTTTGCATGTGTTAAAATAATACAAATATTAAGTGTTTCTATATGTTAATAATGATGATTTTAACCATCGTGGCTTAAACATAGGGAGCATGTTGAGAGGCATAAATATAAACCATAGCCAGATGTTTAATAAAAGTTAAAAAATGGCTAAATGTAAATTCTATTTATCGGTTGGCTTATTTAAGTCGAAGAGAAAATATTTAGTACTAATTCGTGTTCAAAAGTGGTTTCTGTACTGAGTGTGTACTCGGTATCTGTTAACAATAAAGGATGAGTCATGTTTAAGAAAAACATATTAGCAGTGGCGCTATTAGCGACTGTACCAATGGTTACTTTCGCAAATAACGGTGTTTCTTACCCCGTACCTGCCGATAAATTCGATATGCACAATTGGAAAATAACTATACCTTCAGATATCAATGAAGATGGTCGTGTTGATGAAATAGAAGGGGTGGCAATGATGAGCTACTCACACAGCGATTTCTTCCATCTTGATAAAGACGGTAATCTCGTCTTTGAAGTACAAAACCAAGCGATTACCACGAAGAACTCGAAAAACGCACGCTCTGAGTTACGCCAAATGCCACGCGGTGCTGATTTCTCAATCGATACGGCGGACAAAGGAAACCAGTGGGCATTATCGAGCCACCCAGCAGCGAGTGAATACAGTGCGGTTGGTGGAACATTAGAAGCGAGGTTAAAAGTGAATCACGTTGCGATTAACGCTAAGCACCCAGAAAGGTACCCAGCTCACTCGGTGGTTGTTGGTCAGATTCATGCGAAGAAACACGATGCTTTGATCAAAGCAAAAACAGGTTACGGCCACGGTAACGAACCACTAAAGATCTTCTATAAGAAGTTTCCTGATCAAGAGATGGGCTCAGTCTTTTGGAACTATGAACGTAACTTAGAGAAGAAAGATCCTAACCGCGCAGATATTGCTTACCCAGTTTGGGGCAATACTTGGGAAAACCCAGCAGAGCCTGGTGAAGCGGGGATTGCTCTGGGTGAAGAGTTCAGCTACAAAGTGGAAGTGAAGGGTACAATGATGTACCTAACATTTGAAACGGCTCGCCACGATACTGTTAAGTATGAAATCGACTTGAGCAAGGGCATCGATGAGCTTGATTCGCCAACAGGCTATGCGGAAGATGACTTTTACTACAAAGCGGGTGCGTACGGTCAATGTAGTGTGAACGACTCTCACCCCGTCTGGGGCCCAGGTTGTGCAGGCTCTGGCGATTTCGCTGTCGACAAAAAGAACGGTGATTACAACAGTGTAACTTTCTCTGAACTTAAGCTGAACGGCAAGTAGTACATGCCATCACCAGTAGGCTAGCAGGGTTAACCAGAAGCTAACCATGGTAGATGTTTTCTTAAGACCACTTAAACGAATGTTGAGTGGTCTTTTTGTTTTATAGGAGTTTTAAATCAGCGAGGGCGTATTGAAGTTTATCAATGAAAGGTACAGTTAAAACAATACAACCTTGCCAAAGGACAAGGTTGTATTCAGAAAGCTTAGACAGATTTTAGATATCTTTTAGAGATAACTCTGACCCTTCGAGTCAGTTGGAGATGAACGACATACCATCACTAGTCATACATCAACTCATTGGCCTTGTTTGCATCAAACTCTTTAAGCGACTTGCGCGCCAAATGACGGAATGGGAAGGCTTTGACTATTTCTTCGAATGGTTGGATGGCAAACGCCCAAAAGATAGAACCGTCTAACCCAAAGATGATCAATGCACACAATGGGATTGAAATTACCCATTGGCCCGTGAAGTTTATCTTGAAGACTGCGGTCGTTTTTCCTAGTGCTCTTAATACATTCCCATGGACCGTGTTGTAGCCACGAACAATCGGCAAGAATATGTAGAGTGGGGCAATCACTGCCAGTGCTTGATAGGTAGACTCATCTAAGTTCGGATAAATATCACCAATGACCAGACTTAATCCTGCGAATAAGAGTGCACAAACGAAAGAAATGACGACTGCAATATCGATACTGGTATCAACGTTTTTGACAAGGTCATCCATTTTTTTAGAGCCGATCGCTTGGCTGATCGTAATTGCGGAAGAGTGAGCCCAAGCAGTAATAAATTGAGACACAGCCCGGATCCAAGGCATTACCAAAGTAATCGCAACATACGCGTTGATGTTAAGTTGCGAATAGAGCAGCTGATAAATGGTTGCGCCAATTAAGAGCATCGTTACGTTCGCTGCTACGGGGAATATCTCGATAAAGTGACGGCGAACGTTTGTAAAGAACTCAGATCGCTGAGTGTCTAATTTGAGTGAAATCGCTGAGCTTAAATGCACGCACAAAACCAAATACAGCAAGCGGATCGTTATTGCAATAATGCTGCCTAATGCAGCACCTTGTACTCCAATCCCTTCAAAATTAGAGAAGCCATGAATCAGCACATACGAGAGTACAGCATTGATAGGCAGTTCAATTAAGTAACCTTTGAATGGGACTTTGGTTCTGCCTAGCGCATTAAATAAAGCAATGATCACTTGCGTCAATGCTGTGAAAATGACGAGATACTTTGAGATATCAAGGTAGTGACTGATTTCTAAATAAAGGTCTTTATCGTCGGTTAAGGCTTGAATCAAAGGCTGTTCGAAAAGGGTGAGGAAAAACCAAAATATTGTCGCGATCCCCAAGTTGATGAACAGGCCTGCCCAAAACGCCTTGGATAATGAAGCGGTGATGCCAGAGCCCACTGCACGGCTTAATACTAACTGAGTGCCGTTTGCCAGCGCCATTTGAATTCCCAGTACAAATGCAACGATAGTCGTCGCAATCCCCATTGCTGCTAAAGGGATTTCACCGAGAGGAGAGACAAGCAGTGTGTCGATCATCAACATCGACTGCATCAAGATACCGTTTAAGGCTAGGGGCCAGGCGAGAGAGAAGTTTTTCCTTACGTACGATTGCGAAGACACAAACAACACCTTATGTGTATAACCGTAAGCTTTCTCTGAGACGACCCGACTTCAAGGTTTAAAGATGAAACACTACGGTATGGATGGTAAAAAATTGGACGTTAAAATGTGACTGACTCGTGTATTGAAATGCACGAGTCAGTGGGTGAATCTTGGTTATGCGATGGCGAGTTCAACCCGAGACAGCTTTTGGTTTTCATCGTCTAGTAACACTTGTGAGGCTATTCGAGCCTGCTGAGCGTTACCTGACATAATCGCATCGTATATTGCTTTATGTTCTTCTAAACAGAAGCGACCGCCTTCGGCTGAATGGTCGATGAACTGCTTGAAGATTGTCGACAGAATGTTCGCAAACGGGATGTAGAACTGATTGCCTGTCGATAAGAAAATCGTTTGGTGAAACAGGTGATCGTTGGTTGTCCACTCTTCATAATCAAAGCTGTTTGCTGCAATAGTCATCTTTTGGAACAGAATCGAAAGCTCTTTGCGTTGTTCTACCGTTGCGTTGGTTGCTGCTAGCGCACACGCTTCTGGGTCAATAGCTTTTCTTAAGCCTAAGAACTGAGACAAGAAGGGTTTGGTGTCTTCTAAGTCTTGAATCCAGTACAGCAGTTGTGGGTCTAAGAAGTGCCATTGCGTTCTTGGTTTGATACGAGTGCCGACTTTCGGTTTCGACTCAATCAACCCCTTTGCAGAAAGTAGCTTGGTTGATTCTCGGAGGGCAGTTCTGCTTACTCCAAAGATATCGCACAGCTCCATTTCGCTAGGTAACTTTTGATTTTCTTGTAACTCACCAGATAAGATCTTGCGAGCAATTTGTCGCGCCACTTGAACATGAATTCGGCGGCTTGAATCTTCCACCAATGTAAATATTGACATTTAAACCACCTGAAATTGAAACTTTGAAAACAAAAAAAGCCAGACGAATCTGGCGTTTTGATGTCAGTGTATACGTCTAATATAGCGTGAGGTTTTGCCTCATCTATTAAGGTCTTGTGACCTAATGTAATGTGTAACTTAAAGTGCTGCCTTAAAGCTAAGCTTCTGCCTTTAAGCTAGGACATTATTTGCTTAAGCTAAGGCGCTATCTGTCCGCCGTTTACATCCAAGATTTGCCCTGTGATGTAACCGCTGCAAGCATGGGATGCAAAGAAAGCAAAAGTCGGTGCAACTTCTTCGATATTGCCAAAGCGTCCCATTGGGATGTTGCTAGCAATGTTCGATTTTATCTCGTCGCTTTTACCATCGTGAAATGCAGTATCGATAGTGCCCGGAGAAACAATGTTGAAACGGATATTGTCTTTCGCAAACTCTTTCACCCAGTTACGGTGAATGTCGTGTAACCACGCTTTTGAAGCTGCATAGATGCCAGCACCCACACCGCCACCTTCACGAGCAGCAATCGAACCCGTGCTGATAACACACGATGTTTGCCCCGACTCAGCAGCAGAAGCACGTAAGTGGGGGATAGAAAACTTGGTTGTCATTAATGCAGAGCGAACGTTGAGATCCATGACTCGTTCATAAAACTCGTCATCGATGTTCTCTAGATTTGCACGACCGCCTAAGCCACCTGCGTTATTGATCAAGACATCCATGCCACCAAAATGCTCGGTGAACTCTTTAACTAATCTTTCGCACTCTGATGTGTCCATCAGGTTTGCTGGGAAAAACGCAACATCGCCACCCAATGCAGTGAGTTCTGTTAGAACGTCATCCACTTTTGGGCTGAAAGCACGACTATTGATGCCAATCTTTGCACCATACTTTGCAAAAATACGTGCGGTAGCTAAGCCCATACCAGCAGTAGAGCCGGTAATTAGAATGCGTTTGCCTTTTAAATCATTAAACATCAGAGTCGCCTATATTGTAGATTATTTGCGTTAATAAATCATACAATAACACTTGCCATATTCAAGGGTGTTCATCTCAAAACCGATCATTAACGACATAAATAGTGAGAGTAAGAGTGGTTTTGTGAGTTCGCGCATACTCAAAAAGTGTAAATAAGAACTATTTGTATGAATAAATAGATTGAAGAGGTCTAATGTGTTGAATAGGGGTAAGGTGAGTGAAATATTACTCCAGCCTTTATTGGTAGTTACCTCACGTTATTCTGATGCCGAGTTGGTGCAGATATAAATCAGTGCTATAGTCCGCGTTAAATAATACATATCTAATAAATAAGTAGACACATGGCTGGTTCTTTTAATTCGATTTCAGGCTCTAAGCGAAGCCTTCATGTGCAAGTTGCACGTGAAATCGCTCGTGGTATTTTGTCGGGCAATTTGCCTCAAGGTTCTATTATCCCTGGTGAAATGGCTTTGTGTGAGCAATTTGGTATCAGTAGAACAGCATTAAGAGAAGCCGTTAAGCTTCTGACTTCAAAAGGCCTATTAGAATCTCGTCCTAAGATTGGCACGCGTGTGGTTGACCGCGCATTCTGGAACTTCCTCGATCCACAATTGATCGAGTGGATGGATGGCCTAGCAGACACAGACCAATTTTGTCATCAGTTCTTGGGTTTACGCCGCGCGATTGAACCAGAAGCGTGTGCGTTGGCTGCTCAATCTGCGAGCGCTGAGCAACGTATTGAACTATCGGGTATTTTCCAGCAGATGGTAGAAATCTCGAGTGCCGAAGAATTCGACCAAGAGAGTTGGTTAGATATCGACATGAAGTTCCATAGCCTGATTTTTAATGCAACGGGCAACGACTTTTACCTGCCATTCGGTAATATCTTGACGACGATGTTTGTTAACTTTATTTCTCACTCTTCTGAAGAGGGGAGTACGTGTATTAATGAACACCGCCAAATTTATGAAGCAATCATGGCGGGTAACAGTGACAAAGCGCGCCAAGCGTCTGCAAGTCACTTGTTAGAAACGAACCACAGACTACCAGTCGCTAGCTGATTGTTTTAAAAAGCTTTAGTTATACAAAGCTATAGTTTTACAAAGACTTTGGTTTATAAAAAGACAGTGATTTAAAAATCTTAGTTAAAACAAACTGACACCTAAAAAGCACGTTCAACACGTGCTTTTTTTGTCTTAAAATTTGATGAAAACCTGACCAATGTCCAATATTTAATCTATTATTTACCGTTTTATTAAAATCACTAGTAACCAGTATTTTAAGTTATATAATAATACTAATTAAATTATTGTGAGTGTGATTATGCCCCAGTCTCTGCTGCCAAATATTCTTCAATTCATCGGTCAGATAGACCCTTTCGATAAGATCCCTAAACAAGCACTTCGCGAACTGGCCGCTAATGTTCAAATTACTTACCTCGGCAAAGGGGATGTGGTTGACTTATGTGAGTCGGGTAAGGAGAAGTCGCTCTATATCATTCGAACGGGCTCCATGGAGCAGAGAAAATCAGACGGCGTACTTCGTGCGCGTTTAGGCAGTGAAGATTTGTTCGGCTTTACGTTCTTAGATTCTGAAGTTAACGACGAGAAAGGCTATCGAGCCGTCGCCATCGAAAACACCTTACTTTATGTGATTCCACACTCGGCACTTCAAATGCTGTTTAAAGCATTTCCAAGTTGTGCAGAACACTTTGCATCACAGGCTCAAGTTCGCTTGAAGTCGGCGCTTGATGTGGTGTGGTCAAATAAAGAGAAGGGCTTGTTCATTCGTAAGGTTGAAGAGGTGGCAAGCGGGCAGGTGGCCATCGTTAAGTCTGAACAAACCATCCAATCGGTCGCGGTAGAAATGCTGCATCAACGCTCTCCTTGTGCGGTGATCTATGAAGGTGAAACCATTGTTGGCTTGATCACCGACCGTGATATGACCAAACGCGTGATTGCGCACGGTGTTAGCACTGAAAATTTAATCTCTGAGGTAATGACGCATTCTCCACTCACAGTAAAACCGGACGATCTTGTGTTGCATGCTGCGTCTATCATGATGCAATTCAACATTCGTAACCTTCCTGTAGTGAAAGAGAACAAAGTCGTTGGCCTTCTGACGACGTCTCACTTAGTTCAAAACCACCGTGTTCAAGCGATCTTCTTAATCGAGAAAATCAAATACGCGGGTAGTGTGAAAACCATGTCTTCCTTCACTTCAGAGCGACAAGCAATCTTTGAAGCGCTGGTGGAAGGTAAGGTTGCACCGGAAACGGTCGGCAAGGTAATGACCATGATTATGGATGCCTACACGCGCCGATTGATTCAGATAGCAATTGATAAGTTAGGTCCGCCGCCGTGTGATTTCTCATGGATTGTGGCGGGTTCGCACGCTCGTAACGAAGTTCACATGTTGTCCGATCAAGACAGTGCGATCGTACTGGCAGACGATGCAACCGACAGTGACCGTATTTACTTTAAACACTTAGCCATGATGGTGACCAATGGTCTAGCGAGCTGCGACTACCCACTCTGTCCGGGTAAATTCATGGCTGCGACGCCAAAATGGTGTCAACCGCTCAGTGTATGGAAGCATTACTACAAGAAGTGGGTGGCAAACCCGGAGTACGAACGCTTACTTAACATCAGTGTGTTCCTAGAGATTCGTACAATTTACGGCAACAGTGAATTTGAAGGCATTCTTCGTGATGAACTGCATAACAATATTCGCAGCAACCGTGAGTTCTTAAGCACGCTAGTGAAAGATGCAGTGAACACCAACCCACCGTTGGGCATCTTCAATAGCTTGGTACTTGAGAAGTCGGGTGAGAACAAGAAAACACTCAACGTGAAGAAGTACGCTATTAACTTGATCATCGATTTAGCGCGTATTTACGGTTTGGCTGTGGAGTGTGACTTGTCGGCAACGGACGAACGTTTCGCTGCTGCTAATGAAAAAGGCATGTTGAGTGACGATGCGTTCAAGAACATCCTTGGCGCGTATCAGTTCATTCTGTCTTTCCGTTTCGGTCATCAATTAGAAGCCTTGAAGAACGGGGAAGTGCCAGACAACAATATCAATCCAGACAGCTTTGGTAGCTTTGAACGCAAGCACTTGAAAGACGCCTTTAGAATCATTGCCGACCTTCAAGAAGCGGCGAAAATTCGTTTCGGAGCGCGTTAATGAAAGCCTTGTTGAACCACTTTCACCCGCTTGAGCGAATTAAACGTAAGCGTAAGCAATATCTGGGTACGGTTAAGCTGCCAGAAGCGTTGCATGATCTGGTAGAACAGCCTTGTCCTGAAATGACGGATCTGGCCAAAGACAGCGACTATATCGTGTTGGATCTCGAAACCACAGGCTTAGACAGCGAGCAAGATCTTATCTTGTCTATGGGATGGGTTGATGTGGTAAAAGGGCGAATCGATTTGGCTTCGGCCAAGCATATCTACCTGAACAATGATTCTCAGATCAACGCTGAAACCGCGGTGATTAACCACATCACACCACAAATGTTGGAAGAGGGCGCATCAATTCATGATGCGATGCTCACCTTCTTCGAAGCCGCCAAAGGCAAGATCATCGTCGCGCACGCTTGCATGGTAGAAGAGAGGTTCATTAGCCAATATCTTCTTCGTTGCTATGGTTTACGAGCGATTCCTCTGCTTTGGCTAGATACATTGTGTATCGAAAAGAGTATGGAGAAAGCGATCAGCAATCATGAAGAGGTAGACTTAACTCTGGCTGGGACGCGTGCAAGGTATGGGCTTCCGGAGTACAACAGCCACAATGCGTTAGCCGATGCGGTTTCGACAGCGGAATTGTTTTTAGCTCAGCAGAAGCGAGTTGTGCCTAACGATGACGTGACCGTTGCATTTCTCTATCGGATCAGTCACTAGGGCTAGGAGCGTTAAGTACTTGGCTCTTATTTGAATGATTTGAAAGAAGAAAAGCCAGCGATTAAGCTGGCTTTTGTTTAGGTCTTAGAAAATTAGGACAGTAATTATCTTAGATATATTCATATAGCTATCGATTAGAAGCTGTAAGTTAGACCAACACGGCTACGTAGTTCGCGAGTCGCTTTAGTCGATGAAGTGCTCACATCACCAAACTCTACATATGGTGCCCACTGACCCATCATGTGACGAATACTAGCGTTTAACTCGTAGTTGGTATCGTCGTTGTCGTAGATGTCATATCCATCCGCTTTGTAGTAGTTACCTTCTAGACCAAAGCGCCAGTTTTCCATTGAGTAGTTAACGTTTGCCGTTAGACGGTGACGACGTTGATTAGAAACGTTTTTATCAACCGTGATTGGAACACCGTCACTATCAACAATAACATCACCATTGTCATCGAATTGATACTCTGAGCTGCTAGTGTTCTGTCTCATATCGTAACGGTAACGAGCACTTAGGCTTAGACCATCAACGCTATCCACTTTGTATGTTGCACGAACTTGAGGCTTATACGTAACGCCTGATTCACGGCCTTCAATTGGCATACCGTAAGTCATTGTCCAGTTATCGTTGAGTACATGGCGGTAATTTAGACCAAGCTCCCAACCATTGTTCTTTAAATCTTCCATGAATTTACCGTCTTCTCCCTTGAATTTTGCTTCGATATCTACAAGGAAGTTGCCAATGCTATCGCCAAGTTTTACACGAGTAGCGTGTTGATCTGTATGACTTTTGTATTCGTGTCTTACATCGAAAGACGCCGCCGATACAGAGCCAGCACTTAATACAGATGCCACAGCAATCACGATTTTAGTTTTATTCATGGTATTAGTTCCATATTTATAGGTTTAGTATGGCTTTAGTCTCAAGCCAAATAGAGTATTTCTAGCTTTCATTGCATCCAGTGATTGAGGTTATTAAGTTTTTCTCAACTCTAGATTTGCATTTAAATAATACAAATATGGTAACAATCCGAGGCGTGATGATCTGTGAATTAGATCGTGTTGTAGTGACAAAACCACTATTTACAAAGGGTTACAAAGTTAAGGGTCGATATAACATTATGTTTTTATTAATTAATTTATCTTGATAAGTCTGTTTATAAAGTTCTTGTTTATCAATAAATGTGCGCTACAGCAAAAAATTGAATCTTTAGATGTTATTTTTATTTGTAATACATTATTATTTACTAACTTTATGTAGCAACGCTTATCTTTCGTATGTTGAATATATGTAGATTCAACAAAGAGCCGCTAAGTAGTGAAGTACAGTGGATAGAGGACGGATAGTTCAAAGGACGAGGCATTTGCTTGAGGTGATTAAAGCTTCAATCAGAGCAGGTTTGAAATGTAGTAGGCAAGGCAGTGACATCGCCTGCTATATAGAATCGAATTTAGTTAAGACGGTTAACGTCTCTCTAAATCGATGAAAAGAAGAAATCGTTGAAGTGCTTGCAAGAGCATTTTGATTATTGCTCCCAACTATTCTAATTATAACTTCTGCTTTCATTTAGAAAGGTAGGAGATGGTAGTCGAAGATCTGCCCTTGCGCTCATGTTGATACAGGCAACATGAGCGTTTTTTTTGCTTAAAATTTGAGTTGTCGGCTTTTTACCTAGTTACTCAGCAGGCCTAGCTTTGAGTCGGCATCCAAACTTGTTTTGACGTGATTTTCTGGTCTTTGAACGTCAGTTCTTCAACCTTGTCACCGTTAGAGTTCCAGCGAGTCAGCTTCCCGTTCGCGATTTCACCGTCACTGAACTTCGCTTGGCTCGCCTTGTTACCATTAGGGTAGTAGTCGGTGACCAGACCATCTTTTTGTCCGTCACTGTATTCTGCCGTTAGGCTTTGTTCGCCATTTGGGTACCATCGAGAGGCAACGCCCGATAGTTCGTTGTCTTTATAGTTGAGCTCGGCTTTTTTCTGACCGTTGGGATACCAGGTTTCTGCCTTGCCTTGTAATTCACCTTTGACGTAATTCACTTTAGAAGCAACTTGGCCATTTGGATACCAACTGGTTTCTAAACCAAGTTCTAGGCCGTCGGCAAATTGAGCTTGGGTCGCGACTTGGCCGTTATCGAACTTCTCTTCAAACTGACCAGTAAAGGGTTTTGAATGGTTTACTTGATAAGCCAAGCCTTTACGCATCTGTAAATAGTCGACAGCATCTTCGCGTGGTGTAGCTGCATAACTCATAGAAGACATCGTACTAAGAGCAATCAATATAGGGATGTATTTCTTCATAATGACACCTTTTTATTGGACAGGGGAAAGTGTAACCGGTGTGTTAAAAGCATTTCACTTCAGTGGCCGACTGTCAGCATCTAATAGTGGTTTTCAAGTTTTCATTATTAGCGGTCTAATGAAGGGAACTTTTCAAATCGAAATTTGACTATAAAATTTGTGATATTTGTAATACAAATGTGTCCAGTTCGTTCATTTTCATAAGCTATATTTAGCGGTGTTTCCGTTGTTCGCATGTGAAAATTTTCCGTAACGATTAACCGTTTTGAACGACTGTTATCAATGTTTTAGTGACTTTTTTTTTATTTTTTGGCGTTTTTATGGGTTTTTGACGCTGTATGCTGCGCTAAGTTGATGAAATGCGCTCGCAGGTAGTGCAAATTTGAACTCGATCACTTGTATGATTAATTGAGGTCGTGACTGTAAGATCACCGTCACGCATTTAAATTATTGTAGTACAAATGTGTTTGCCATCTATCTATAGTGACCCTAACAAAAAACATCAATAAAAAGGTCTTAAAGATGGAACTCAATACCCTGATAGTTGGCATCTATTTCCTATTCTTAATTGCGATAGGGTGGATGTTTAGAACGTTTACAAGTACGACAAGTGATTACTTCCGTGGGGGAGGTAACATGTTGTGGTGGATGGTAGGTGCTACGGCATTTATGACCCAGTTCAGTGCGTGGACATTTACCGGCGCCGCAGGTAAAGCTTTTACCGATGGTTTTGCGGTAGCGATTATCTTCATTGCTAACGCGTTCGGTTACCTAATGAACTACCTTTACTTCGCTCCGAAGTTCCGCCAACTGCGTGTTGTTACGGTAATTGAAGCGATTCGTATGCGTTTTGGTAAAGTGAATGAGCAAGTCTTCACTTGGTCTGGTATGCCAAACAGCGTTATCTCTGCAGGTATCTGGTTGAATGGTCTAGCGATCATCGCTTCGGGTATCTTCGGCTTTGATATGACAACAACGATTATCCTTACGGGTCTGGTTGTACTGATCATGTCAGTGACGGGCGGCTCTTGGGCGGTAATCGCATCAGACTTTATGCAGATGGTTATCATCATGGCAGTAACGGTGACATGTGCAGTCGTTGCTATTTACCACGGTGGCGGTGTTACGCAGATCGTTAGCGACTTCCCAACGGACTCGTTCATCACGGGTGACAACCTTAACTACATGAGCATCTTCAGCATCTGGGCTGTGTTCATCTTCTTAAAGCAGTTCAGCATCACCAACAACATGCTTAACTCTTACCGTTACCTTGCTGCGAAAGATTCAAACAACGCACGTAAAGCCGCTCTACTTGCATGTGTACTAATGACGCTTGGTCCAATCATCTGGTTCATGCCTTCTTGGTTCATGGCTGGTCAAGGTGTTGATTTAGCAGCAGCTTACCCTGAAGCTGGCAGCAAAGCCGCCGACTTCGCTTACCTTTACTTCGTTCAAGAATACATGCCTGCAGGTATGGTTGGTCTTCTGATTGCCGCTATGTTCGCAGCAACCATGTCTTCAATGGACTCTGGTCTAAACCGTAACTCAGGTATCTTCGTTAAGAACTTCTACGAGCCGATTCTTCGCCCTAAAGCGACAGAGAAAGAGCTAATGGTTGTTTCTAAACTAACGTCTACTTTCTTCGGCATTGCGATCATCTTGGTTGCTCTGTTCATCAACTCTCTTAAAGGTCTGAGCCTTTTCGACACCATGATGTACGTGGGCGCATTGATCGGCTTCCCAATGACGATTCCAGCATTCTGTGGCTTCTTCATCCGTAAAACACCGGATTGGGCAGGTTGGGGCACACTAGTTGTAGGTGGTGTGGTTTCTTACTTCGTTGGTTTCGTTATCACAGCTGACATGATCCAAAACTGGTTCGGTCTAAACGAGCTAACAGGCCGTGAGTGGGCTGACCTGAAAGTGGCTATCGGCCTTATCGGTCACATCGTATTTACTGCTGGCTTCTTCGTACTATCAACACTGTTCTACAAGCCTCTTGCTGAGCACCGCGAGAAAGACGTAGACAAGTTCTTCAACAACCTAGCGACACCATTGGTTGCTGAAAGTAACGAGCAGAAGAAACTGGATAACAAGCAACGTCGTATGTTGGGTTCACTTATCGCAGTTGCGGGTGTGGGCGTAATGACAATGTTCGTACTGCCTAACCCAATGTGGGGACGCATGGTGTTCGTTCTTTGTGGCTTGATTGTATTCTCTGTTGGTTTGCTGCTTGTTAAAGCGGTGGATGACAAAGTAGAGAAGCAAGACGAAGTAACACCAGCTGAAAGCTAAGTCCTTATCCCTCAAGAGATACGGCTTTCAAAAAGACGACAAATCTTAAGAAATTATAAGTTCAAACAAAGAAAACTTTAATAAAACGGTCACCAGTTTGGGTGGCCGTTATTTTGGTAATCCAGTATTTAATGTGAGATGCAAGATGAAGAAAAAATTAATTTCGGTAAGCATTATTAGCGCGTTTACGTTAGCTTTCGCAACAGGCTGCACGACTCAAGAAAAAGCAGCACCCGTGATCAGCTCAGCTGAGCAAGCGGTACCTTCGATCAGCGAAATTGATCGTAGTTACTTACTAACTAGTGACCGCTTAACTGAGGTTGATGGCAATACACTAGACGTTGCTTCAGAAGAACAAGTGGCTGCACTTAAAGCACAATTTGAAAACCTAAAAGATGGCGACGAAGTGGTTATCCCTAACGGTAAATACGCGAACTTAGGTCAAGTGACGATTACCGCGAATGACATCACCATCAAAGCTGAGCAAGCTGGTTCTGCGTGGATCACTGGCTTGATTCAGTTCGAATTGAAAGGTGATGACATCACGCTTGATGGCCTAGTGTTTACAGAAGGTGGTCCAAACGAACGTTTTGGCGCAGTACGTATGATGGGTAATGGCAACACGCTGCAAAACTCAACATTCTACTACTTCAACCACGATTACACGTACGAGCCAGATGAGCGTCGCTCTGAGTATCCAAAGTACCTTTGGGTTTCTCTATGGGGTAAAGACGGTAAAGTGATCAACAACCGTTTCGAAGGTAAGCAAAAGCGCGGTACTTTGATTGGTGTTCAAAAAGATGACACGTCAGACAACCACCTGATTGCGAACAACATCTTTATGGATCAAAAGCCAAACCAGTTTAATGAATTCGATATCAAAGAAGCGATTCGTTACAACGGCAACAGCTGGGAAGCAATCCGTATCGGCGATTCTAAATCTTCACAGTGGGATTCAAGCTCTAAGTTTGTAAACAACTTGATGATCGATATGGATGGTGAGCGTGAGCTTATCTCAATTAAGTCGGGCGATAACACGATCTCAGGTAATACTATTTTCCAAAGCACGGCGCTTATTTCACTGCGTCACGGAAAAGGCAACACGGTTGAGAACAACATGATTCTTGGTAATGGAAAGCGCCTAACGGGCGGCGTCCGTATCTACGATGAAGACCATGTGATTCGTAACAACTACATTGCAAACACTCGAGGCCGCGATGGCTTGATTGAAGGCAACGCTGACCTACGTGGCGGCATTGTTATTAACACGGGCATCATCGACGTAGCGAATGGTGAGCAGCTAGATCAATCGGTGAAAGGCAAAGAGCTTAACAAGCAGTGGACACCGAAAAACATCACCATCGAAAACAACTCTCTAGTCGATACTGAGTGGGGCATTGTTTACGGTAACCAAAGCCACCGTGTAAGCCTGTTTAACAACGCAGAAGTTGAAGGCATTTACGCAGGTGTGGACGTGGCGTTCAAACACAACGTGGTTGATAACTCGCAATCGCCTGAGTTTGTAAGTGTACGTGCCACTCACGATTTCCCATTAGTGGGTGCGACTTACACAGACGAAACTTACGTGGGCCAAGTAACGGATTCTGAGTTGATTGAAAGCTACTCGGTTGAACTACCAAAAGTAGCGCTAGAAAACGGCATGAACGCTTACCAAGGTGAAGGTGCAGATGTGTCTAAACTGGCAGTGGTAACGGCTGAAACAGCAGGTCCAGATTACGTACTTGAGAATACAAAAAAGTAGTTAGTATTAGTGCTCATGCTAGTAATCAGGCCAGTGTGGAGAGCGATTTGAGAACGACTCGATAGGTTATCCAAACACTAGAAACTGTAAAAGCCCCAATAGGTATATTCCTGTTGGGGCTTTTGAGTGTTCAGCTTCTAGGCTCTAAGCTAAATATCTTAGAAGCTAGGCTTGAGGCTCAAGTTAGGATTTGTACTTATGCAGCAGATCCCAAGGGATATGGCATAAGTGATGATCTTCAGGAAAGTGGCTTAAGTGATGTTGATGGATATCGTCACTGGCGACGTATTTGGTTAATGGCAAAACCTCTAGAGCGATCCGGTCTGCATCTTCACGTGATGCAATGTAGCGCTCGGCTTCTGCTAAGTGTTTAGCGTCAGTGCTGTAAACTCCGGTGCGATACTTCTCACCCACATCGATACCTTGTTTATTTACGCTGTAAGGGTCGATGATCTCAAACAGATGTTCCATCAGAACCGTGACCGATGTGATGTTTGGGTCAAACTCAATCTGCACACATTCTGCGTAGCCATCATAAGCGTTTTGGTTGTCATCGCTTTTTGATGCCTTGTTGTCTGTTGGTTGGGCGCTACCATTGGCACGGCCTGCTTCTGTGCTGAGCACACCAGGTACATACTTGATGAACTCTTGCACACCCCACAAGCATCCGCCTGCTAAATAAATTTGTTCCATACTTCTCTTTGGGCTCTCTGTGTTTGTTGCTAGCTTTTAACTGATGGCTGTTGATTACTAATAGACGGCTTAAACTGTTACAGCGTCAAGCATTCAATAGCTTGGAGCATGCTTAAATACGTGATAGAACCGTATATAAAACAGGCTTATAAAAACAAGCGCTTAAGCATTGTAAATCAGCACGACTGAACAAACGCGTCACTGAACAAACTTAAGTTGAAGGCGATAACCCGATTATATAAGTCATCGAACCTTGTCACCAACCCGAATTTCAACATCAAGTGAGCGTTAGTCTAACCATGTTTGATCAAATTAAAGACTTCATTAATCCGAGCAAGAACCCCGATCTCACTCAGGCTCATGAATATCAGCGTAAGCATCTACCGACCTTGTGGTTGTTGGGCAAAACGGGCGCGGGCAAGTCATCGTTTATTCAAGCGGTCACGGGGGATTCCTCTGTTGAAGTCGGTAACGGTTTTGCGCCATGCACCATGACGGCAATGTCGTATGCGTTCCCTCAAGACAAACCGGTCATGCGATTTCTCGATACTCGAGGCTTAGGTGAAGCCGATTACGATCCGGCAGACGATCTTAAAGAGATCGGTCAAGCGGGCAATGCGCTCGTCGTGGTGATGAAAGCTGATGAGCCTGAACAATCCGCTGTGCTTACCGCTCTGCAACAGATTAAGAAGCAAAAGAAGATTAAGCACTTACTGCTTGTTCATACCGCTGTCTTGTCTTCCAATGAAGCAGACCGCGCGAGGCAAATTCAATTCAACATCAATCAAATAGAAAAGGTGTGGGGAAAGGGATTTGAATCCGTCGCGGTGGACTTTGAAACGGATGATTCGAGCAACAACAGTGGCGCAATCTACAATTATGAAGCCTTGATTGAACAGCTGAGTAATATGCTTCCTGTTATCGGAATGATGGTGGTCGACAAAGAGCATTCCACCCAAGAAGAAGCCAACTTTGACCAAGTAGAAAACGAAGTGCTTTGGTACGCAGGAAGTGCAGCGGCCAGTGATTTGATTCCGGGTGTTGGTTTAGTGTCTGTGCCTGCAATTCAAGCGAAGATGCTCCACAGTTTGGCGAACCAGTATGGGATTGAATGGAACAAGAGAGTCTTTAGCGAGCTGATAGGCACTTTGGGAAGCAGCTTTGCAGTGCAATATGGAATGAAGCTCGGAACTCGACAGCTGATCAAGCTGATTCCGGTTTATGGCCAAACGGTCGGCGCGGTTGCCGCAGCAGCCATGAGTTTCGGCACTAGTTATGGTTTAGGTCGCGCGGCCTGTTTTTACTTCTATCATAAGAACAAAGGCGAAGAAGTGTCTGAGCAAGAGATGCAGAAGATCTACAAAGAATCCCTGAAAAAAGGAAAGGCGGCGTCGGGCTATGAAGAAAATTAGAAACCTATTTAGATTACTGGCGGTGCTATCGAGAGGTCGCTGGGGTATTGCTCTGATTTCGGCCGTCTTCCCAAGCATTATCATGATCGGCTTTGGTCTCTTCTTGGCGATCAAATACGGTTACCTACTCGAAATGTCGATAGCCATTGCAGTGAGCACTTTAATTTTCACTGTTCCTCTATACATTTCTAGTCGCTCTTCGCACAAGTCGTCCTATAGCGACTCTTCTTTGAATAAAGAGAGTGATGATGAACTTAAAGTAGAACCATTGCATAAAAAGACTGCCATCGACGATGCGCTAGTTAAAGCTTCTATTGATTGGTCTCAAAACGAATTGTCGATTTGGAATGATTCAAAACATCATGTACGTCAACAATTAATGGTCAACATAGAGTGGGGGAACTTAGACCAAACCGGTCTAGAAATTCTTGAGTTTGTCGCCAAGAAGTTTGATAAGAAATCGCTCGATTTTTCGATCCCTGAAGGGCTTAAGTTATTTGAAGAGGTCAGCCGCCGATATAAGTTGGTGGTGAAAGAACACATTCCGGGCATTGAGTATCTTAAGGTTTCTTACATCAAAGCGGGCTATGAAGCCTACGACAAATATGGTGAGCTAGGGCAGAAGATCGTTAAGGCCGCTATTTGGGGTAACCATCTTAAAAACCTGTATTTGAACCCTCTGAAAGTCATTTCGGACTTAGGCCGTGAACAAGCAACTTCTTCAATGACAAGAGGTGTGGTTGAAGACATGCAATATGCTGCCAAGCAAGCCTTGTTAGATGAGGTGGCTGCTGTGGCGATTGATCTTTATAGTGGGCGTTTTAGCATTGAAGATGAAGCACTAACAGCGTCGGATGTTTCTGAAATAGATAAACAACGCTTTGCATCAGAATTAGAGCCAGTAAGAATTGTGCTGGTGGGGCAAACAAGTTCGGGTAAATCCTCACTGATTAATGCCCTTAAGCAAGAGCTGGTTGCCGAGGTCGATGTTCTGCCATCAACCGATACTTCTACCGTCTACAACGCGTTTGTCGATGACAATGACGTTCGAGTGGTTGATCTACAAGGGCTTGATGGTAATGCCAAAACCGAAGCCTTGATGCTTAAAGAAATGACTCAAGCCGATGTGGTACTTTGGGTGCTTAAAGCCAATCAATCAGCTCGTGATTTGGATAGGCAGTTGAAAGATAGATTTGATGCTTTCTATAACGACTCTAAGAACATCTCACGCCAGAAGCCGATTGTGGTGTCGGTTGTTAATCAGGTAGATCGGTTAAAGCCTGTAGACGATTGGCAGCCACCGTATGACATAGAGAACCCAGCATCGGCCAAAGCGAAGATCATTGCTCAAGCGCTCGAATACAATCATATATTGCTGCAAACCGATATCGTGTTACCACTGGCGATTGCGCCAGAAAAGGCGCAGTTTGGTTTAGATGTTTTAAGGCAGACGTTGCTTGAGCGTATCGCTGACGCAAATAACGTGCAGAGAAACCGTCAACGTTTTGAAGCTATTAAAAGAGGGACGTCGGTTAAAGGGCAGCTGAACAAAGCGGTAAAAGCCAGTAAGAAGGTGGCACCAAGTGCATTGAAAGCCGCGACACCGAAGTTAGTTGAAATGGCGATTAAACAAGTGGTTAAGAAGACGTAACCTGATTTAATGGCAATAGCTAAGGCAAGAACAATAGTAATTAAGCTCTGATGAGGCTGAAGATGAAGTTAACTGAACTCAGTGATTATCAGAGCTTGTTTTTATCTGCCATTAGTTTTAATTAAATCCCTATTACCGCAATCCCTTATCACTACAGTTATTTTTCGACGTTTGGTTAATTCCATGAACTAGTTTAATAGTATATGAACTGACGATATTCACACTTTATATAACACGCTATCGTATTTAATTACCATTCTAAATATTGATCACACTTATACTTTCTTTCGCTGTATTTATAAAACAATTGCACTATATTTAAATTTCGGATCACCTTGATTTCAACGTAGGGATATATTGTGAACATGTATCTGAAATGGCAATCAACAACATGGCTAACCTTGTTAGCTTGGTATACTTTAGATCACCAGCTCTCGTTCCACCTTTCTTCAGAGTAGTACCCTCAAGGCGTTACGCGCCAGCAGAGCTCATGAGCTTTGCCCAATCCTATTAATTTCGTCTTTAAGACATGTCGTAACTCATGCGTTTAGTCTTTGTTTTTACGCATGGAGATCTTGTCTCTTAGTCATTATTAATTGGAAACTAATCAATACGTCATTGATTCAATAATCTATTTCTAACTATTAATTTTTATAGTAATTGTCACGAGTGTGATCGTGCATGAAATAAAATTAATGGTGATGAATCGTGACATCTAAAAATAATGAATTTGGCTTTTTCGCCTTAGGCTGAATTTGTTGAAAGGTACTATTATGGAAAATTTCAAACATCTACCAGAACCGTTTCGTATTCGCGTTGTAGAGCCAGTAAAAAGAACAACTCGCGCTTATCGTGAGCAAGCCATTGTCGAAGCGGGTATGAATCCGTTTCTACTCGACAGTGATGATGTGTTCATCGATTTGCTGACCGACAGTGGTACGGGTTCTATTACCCAACGTATGCAAGCTGCGATGTTGATGGGTGATGAAGCCTACAGTGGCAGTCGCAGTTACTATGCATTGTCGAACGCGGTGAAAGATATCTTCGGCTATGAGCTGACTATTCCTACCCACCAAGGGCGTGGCGCAGAGCAGATTTATATCCCAGTGCTGATCAAAAAGCGTGAGATGGAAAAGGGACTCGATCGCAGCAAAATGGTCGCTTTGTCGAATTACTTCTTCGATACCACGCAAGGCCACACTCAAGTGAATTGCTGCGTGGCGAAGAACGTTTATACCAAAGAAGCGTTTGATACCTCAGTGAATGCCGACTTTAAAGGCAACTTCGATATCGTGAAGTTGGAAGAGGCGATCTTAGAAGCAGGCGCTGCCAACGTTCCTTACATCGTGAGCACCATTACCTGTAACTCAGCTGGTGGGCAACCTGTCTCTATCGCTAACCTTAAAGCGGTGTATGAAATCGCACAGAAGTACGATATTCCGGTGATCATGGACTCTGCACGCTACGCTGAAAATGCTTACTTCATTCAGCAGCGTGAAGCCGGTTATCAAGATTGGACTATCGAACAGATCACTCGTGAGTCTTATAAATACGCGGATGGTTTGGCTATGTCGGCTAAGAAAGACGCGATGGTACAAATGGGCGGCTTGTTGTGCTTTAAAGACGACTCTTTCATGGATGTGTACACAGAATGTCGAACCCTGTGCGTCGTGCAAGAAGGCTTCCCAACCTATGGTGGCTTAGAGGGAGGTGCAATGGAGCGCCTTGCGGTTGGCCTTTATGACGGCATGCGTCAGGATTGGTTGGAGTATCGCATCGGTCAGGTTCAATATCTCGTTGATGGCTTAGAGGCGATAGGTATCGTGTGTCAGCAAGCGGGCGGTCATGCTGCGTTTGTGGATGCGGGTAAACTGCTTCCTCATATTCCAGCCGGTCAATTCCCCGCACATGCGTTGGCGTGTGAACTGTACAAAGTGGCGGGCATAAGAGCGGTTGAGATTGGCTCGTTATTGCAAGGTCGTGACCCCGTAACGGGAGAGCAGCATCCATGTCCTGCAGAGCTATTGCGTTTAACCATTCCACGTGCGACTTACACACAAACACACATGGATTTCATTATTGAAGCGTTCGAAAAAGTGAAAGAGAACGCAAGCAAAGTGAAAGGGCTCGACTTTACGTATGAACCGCCAGTGTTAAGACACTTTACGGCGCGCTTGAAAGAGGTAGAAATAAGCGAGAAACAAGCAGGAAAAAAGAATGAACAAACGCTCGAAGAAGCATTTTAGAATAAAAATATAAGCGAATAGTCACTATTACCGAGGCTCTTGCGGGAGCCTTTCTTTTTTGTTGGTTAGATCAATTAGAAGCAGGTTACTTGTTGTTTTGTAATACTGACTTGAGGATCTTCAAAAGTCATTGGTTCCCCATCTCACAAGTGCATAGTGAGCATGTGGTGCGTCTTGGCTGAGTGCGAAGTAGAGCTTAGATCCCAAACGCTCCCAGAACAGGGTATTAGCGTAGATTTTGATGTCACCTTGATAAGACAGCACAGCGTCAGAGCTTCGCTAATCCCTTGATTTCCATTTGGTAAATCTTGCTTTTCCTCGAATGGCTCATGTTCGATTGTTAAAGTGCTTAGTTGACGTTGTTGGTTCATTTTTCGTTCCTGATTTTAAATATAAACTCCTTCTTCCCAACGGCTTTATAGGAAGTCTATATGCAACACACTAATGCCATGTGTTGCGAATCAAGATTGGGAGAGCGTGTGGAATTATGGCAAGTTTTTCAGGAAGATTAAATTTTATAGTATGTAATTCAAAATTTACAAAAACACTTATTGATCAAGTTGTTTTTATAAAATCTAATTTTATTATTTATCGTAAACGTATGAAGGGGAGGGAGTTATTAAAATCCGCTTTGTTTGAATTTATAGAATGAAAATTCCCAAGTTGAATTCGATATTTTTCTGATTTTATCTTAATTATAAATGAGTAAATAACCGGGTTTTGGAAGTGGGAGTATTGTCTTTATTGTCAATAGTAAACTTGTTTTAACAATACCACTAAGTACAGAGCTCACCTTTTTTAACACTTAGTCTCGTTAGACAGGAAAAAATCTACATTTTGTTGTTCAATCACAAACTAAGAACGATAAGTCATTGTTATGGTTGGAGTCAGTAGTTTAAGATAGGCTACATAAGAAACTAGACAGAAACTCTGAATTTAAATACAGAATTTCTCTGTCTAATAGCTGTTATAGCTAAATATTAATTTCGGAGATAATTTGAACGTTTCTAAACATTTAAACAAAACAAACATCATGTGGTGTTGTTTGTTAGTTCTAGTGTATTTTGTGACTCATGGCTTTGTTAAATATGGGCTAGAGCACTATACCGATAACCTATTACCAGAGTTTACAGGCGTGTTTTTTGAGCTTTTTGTCGTTTTACTGGTTTTCAATAAATGGCAAGAGCGGGAAGCATCAAAACAAAAAATAGCCAAAGAAAAGCGCCTTAGAGAGTTTTTAATCTTCATAATAAATGAATTCTCCAATTTTAAATCAATGCCAGAATCATTTAGTTTTTATGGTCTTTCTCATACTGAAAATCAAACTGTTCTAAATCGATTAAAGTCAGAATTTACAAGTGAGAAAAGTACTCCAAGCTCATTTCGCCATAGTTTTATCTATCATTGCCAAGTTGATGTAGATGCTTTAACTGCGCTTTTGCCAGTGGCTGCTGATTTATCTGAAGAACACTTCAAGTCATGGGCGCGTATAGTTTACTACATCAAAAAATCAGCCATGCTTGATATTAGTGTTCGTGAAGACTTTGAGCAGTTTGATGAGTATATAATTAAATTAATTGATTACATTAGACGTTTTGATAAAGCTTCATTTGACAATAAAATTTATCACGGTGCGATTTAGCTATAACAAGAGACTAAGAAAGATTCCCAACGCATGGCATTTTTCATTCCATCGTTGGGTTTTGTGCTTACGGTGGTATGGTTAAGTTCTGTTGTGGCGTTGCTCATCACTTAATGCAGTGTTATGGCATCAATAGTTCATTGTAACAATAACTTTCCCCTAGGTTTAACGTCCACTAACTCAACGCATTTGTTGAATTGAACACAATTTGTGGGCGTTTAGTCAACACCATATTTTCACTTCCATAGCTCAATTAAAACTAATAGTATCAGTGCTTTAATACGCATGATTTTATGAGAGCAAGAACATGAAACACACTCCAAGTTCTTTTGTGGAAATGAAAGGGAAACAACGTATTCCGATGTTGACCGCTTATACATTCCCTGTGGCTGCAAGTATCGAATCTGCTGGGATACCTATTATTCTCGTTGGTGATACTGTCGGCATGGTTGAAATGGGCTTTAGCAGTACGCGAGATGTGACCATTGAACACATGGAATATCATGTAGGGGCAGTGCGTCGCGGTGCTCCAAATACGCACATTATTGGCGACCTCCCATACTTAACCGATCGTTCTCCTGAAGTAGCGTTAGTTAATGCAAAAAGGCTGATGCAAGCTGGTGCCGACAGCATTAAGCTAGGAGGTGCGAAACTCGATGTTATTGCTCACCTTGTCGCAAACAATATCCCAGTTGTTGGCCATACGGGGTTAACTCCGCAAACGGCAACAAACTTTAAGAAAGTAGGGCAATCTGCTGAAGATGCTCAAACCGTAAGCGAAGAAGCAAAAGCGATTCAAGAAGCGGGTGCGTTTATGTTGGTGCTTGAGCACATACCTTCTTCACTTGGCGAATCGATTACTCAAGAGATTAGCATCCCTACGATTGGGATTGGCGCGGGTGCCGATTGTGATGGTCAGGTATTAGTGATCAATGATGCGCTTGGGCTTGGTAACCGATGGCCTCCATTTTCAAAACAGTATGCCCATTGCAGCCAAACTATCTTTGACGCAGCAAATGAGTTTGCTACGGAAGTGAAAACGAACGTATTTCCGAACAACCTGAGCAAATAATCCACTTAGATAACTGCTTTAGGTTGAATCGTAATGCATGGCATTTTTCCGTGCATTACGATAAGCATATGATTTGTATTTGGACGTTCGGTGTTGAGCAGTCTCGATTCTCTCATCAAACGTCAGTTTCACGGAGGAAACATGACAAGCGACCAACTATTGGAAAAGGCACTTTATAGCAGTGCCAGCATCCATCAACCTCACTCTCTAAAAGCTTATTTGGCTGCGAATTATCTGAATGGGTATTTCGCTAAATCAGACAATGTCTGGCTTAAAACGAGTGAGCTGATAAACCAAACTGAGATTGAAGTTTTAGGCGAGTACTCTGCAACGGTGCAGGCCTCAAAGTTCTCAGAATTTCGTATTCACAGGATATTGGAAAACGGAGTATACCCAGCGGCGTATGCTGCTTTAATGCAGTGGCATGAGAATAAGAGCTTTCAAGATATTTTCTCGCATTACGTTTCGCAGGCTTCTCAAACAAGCGAATATCTTTCCCACAATGTGACTATCTTATTGGCGCTGAATCGTGTTTACCGTGAGCTAGAGTCGTCTCAAGTTCCAGCATTCCTTAACCGCTTCACCGAATTTGTCACATCGACCCGTTCTGATGACGACCGAAGCACTGACACAAGCGGAGTCGTAGAGCTCAATAGCGTATTACAAGCATGCTTCAAACAGTTTGGTTTCTTTGGGCACAACCTCATTACGCTTACGTGGATATTGCGTTGCAAGGAAGATCTGTCGAAAGAGCAATATGACGCAATGCTTTCTAATCTTTATCGACAGGCCAATAGCCCATTGGAAGATCCTGACGATGAGATTGATCAAGCTATCTTGGCACAGTGTGAAAGCTCAGATAATTCAGATGAGTTCTATGACAATGTCCACCGATTGGTTTTTGGGTATACGTCGAATCTACATCAGATAACCCTAGCGGATGCATTGTGTTTTCTTCAGGAACGATTCCCTGAGCATACAGCAGAGCTAAAATGTGTCGCAGAGTATCAGTGTCGTTTGTTAGAACAGTAAATTTAATTGCAACAATAAATGACATACAAACGTAGAGGTAGCGCACAGAATCGAAAAAGGGGATATCGTGATCACGTAATCATTGATCTAGCCGATAGTGAGATAGTGATAAGAGGTCGATAATTCGTTGTCGGACTAAATTAGAACTCTAAATCTAATTTCTAAGTAGTTGTTATCTCAGGAAGAGTTTTTGTGTTATGCGCCCCTATATTAAATACATTATCCCTATTTTAATTCCTTTCATTATCCTCGTAATGCCGCTATCTGCATTTCCATTTGAAGGCCTTACGATTATTCAACAACGCGTTATCGCGATCTTTTTATTAGCGGCATTGTGCTGGGTGTTCGAGCCTATCCCGATCTACGCGACGTCTGTTGTTATTATCGTTCTGCAATTATTGATGTTGTCGGATAAAGGGCTGATCTTTTTAAGGTTTGAGCATGGGGAGGAGCATTTTGGTGAGCTGTTAAAATACAGCGATATCATGGCGACATTCGCTAGCCCAATCATCATGCTGTTTTTAGGTGGTTTCTTCCTAGCGATGGCGGCCACTAAATATCGATTAGACGTAAACTTAGCTCGCGTGTTGTTGAAGCCATTTGGACAAGACCCAAAGTTCGTGATGCTCGGCTTAATGTTGATCACTGGTATCTTTTCGATGTTTATGTCTAACACGGCAACAACGGCAATGATGCTATCTATTTTAACGCCGGTACTGGCTGTGTTTGGTCCGAAAGACCCCGGTCGTGTAGCGTTTGCGCTTTGTATTCCTGTTGCCGCTAACATCGGTGGCATTGGTACCCCGATCGGTACCCCTCCGAATGCTATCGCACTTAAATATTTAGTTGGCGATAACCTCATTACGTTCGGCGAATGGATGGCATTTGGTGTGCCGTTTGTCGTTATTATGATGGCGTTAGCGTGGTTTTTAATCGGCTTTATGTACAAAGCTGACCAAAAGAAAATCGAATTAAGTATTAAAGGTAAATTCCTTAAAACGCCCAAAGCCATTGCGGTGTACGTCACTTTTGCGCTCACCATCATTCTTTGGTTAATGGGTTCAAGCCATGGCATGAACTCTTATACCGTCGCTCTGATTCCTGTTGCTGTATTCTCTCTTACTGGGATCATCAATAAAGAAGACCTGAAGAAAATTTCTTGGGACGTATTGTGGCTTGTATCAGGTGGTATTGCGCTTGGTTTAGCGCTCGATAAAACTGGCTTAGCAAAGCTGGTGGTACACAGTATTCCGTTTGATGCTTACTCACCCTATGTGGTGTTGTTCGGAGCGGCGTTCTTGTGTTTGGTAATGGCAAACTTTATGTCTCATACCGCAACGGCTAACTTGTTAATGCCAATTATGGCTGCATTAGGTTCGTCTATGGCTTCACTCACGCCACTAGGCGGTGAGTTAACGTTAATTCTGGTTGTGACTTTTGCCGCTTCATTAGGTATGTCGCTACCAATCAGTACGCCACCGAATGCGTTGGCTCATGCCACTGGTCATGTGCAAAGTAATCAAATGGCCAGAATCGGTATTATTTTGGGTGTGGTTGGTGTGCTATTGAGCTTTGTTATGGTGTGGCTGCTACATTCAATTGGTCACATAGGATAACGATACGTGTATCAACAAAAGCTAGAAGCACTGATCGATCGCTATTTTAATCACACAGAACGTCGGGTGACGTGCTGTGCAGGTAACACCATTATTGAACAATCAGCGTTAAACACTCGTTTATATTATGTGTTGAGTGGGGAACTGGAAGGGTTTTATTCCGAAGCGAATACACCGCAAGTGCGAGTGTTTAGCGCGGGTAGTGGGGCTTTTATAGGCGTTCATAGCTTCTTTTCTGGTAATTGGACAGCATCTTCAACGGTTGTTGCTAAAACCGATGTTGAGTTAGCGTGGATCGATAAAGACACGCCGGCAGAAGATGAGCGTAAATTTGGCCCTCTTACCGCACAGTTTACACCTGTGATTGTCAATGAGTTGTCGCGTCGTCAACGCCGTGCAACACAAGAAGCGATAGCGAAACAAAAAGCGCTAGAGAAGTTACATACTGCTGAGCAAATGACGACCTTGGGTCAATTGGCTGCAGGGATTGCTCATGAACTTAACAACGCTATTGGTGTAGTAAATAGTAAATCTGGTCGACTTGAAACGGTCATCATGGAGCTGCTTGAAGAAGTGCATCCAGAAGCCAGTCAATTTTTCGATTTTGGCTTAATGCATGGTCAGAAAACGTCGTCGTTAGAAGCACGAACACGTGGGCGACAATTTGAAAGAAAATATGGTTTAGACAAAAGCATTGCTCGCTCTCTTGCAAAGGCGATTCCAATTGACGCTTCATATGCAACAGACGTTATTTCAAAACATTGGCTGAAAAAACCAGAAGAAGCGATTCGTTTTTGGCAGATGGGCTGTGATTTACATGATTTACGTTTGGCATCTAGACACACCGTTGGCATCGTAAAATCGGTTAAACAACTTGGCAGAGTTGATATCGACACGGAAGAAGCAGTCGATATTAACGACTCCATTAACCATGCCTTATCGTTGTTACAAAGTGAGTTACGTCGAGTGTCTGTGCGATTGAGCCCTGCGGATTTACCGTCTTTTAAAGGCTCAAAAACTGAGCTCGTTCAGATTTGGGTCAACATTGTAAAGAATGCTTGTGATGCAATGTCGAATTCAGACGATGCCGCAATAGAGATTCAAACCAGATTAAGTAAGAAAAGAATATTAGTTACGATCGCGAATAACGGCCCTGAGATAGACGAGGCGACTCGAAGAAAGGTATTCCAGCCCAACTTCACCACTAAAAAAGGTGGTTTATCGTTTGGATTGGGCTTGGGTTTATCAGTAGTTAAGCGGATTGTGGCAGGTTATGGCGGAAGTATTATTGTGAAAAGTGATGCTTCTAAAACGGTATTTAGAATCAAGTTACCAATAGAGGGTGAACATGGAGAAGCTTAATTTAATCTGTGTCGATGACCAGAGAGAAGTACTGAGCGCAGTGGTACAAGATTTAGAGCCGCTGGCGAGTTGGCTGAATATTGAAGATTGTGAATCAGCGCAAGAAGTGCTTGATCTCATTGATGAACTTGACGCAGAAGGCGAACACATTACCGTTATTGTGTCTGATCATGTGATGCCAGGGAAAACGGGTGTGGAGTTACTCACTGACGTGTCCCATGACAGCCGCTTTCCGAATACAAAGAAAATTCTTCTTACGGGGCAGGCCACTCATACTGATACCATCAATGCGATTAATGCAGCAGGCATCGACCGTTACTTTGAAAAGCCTTGGCAAGCAAGCACATTAGTTGAGTGCATTCGTACTCTTGTTACTGAGTACATATTTGATCAAGGGCTTGATTACACGGACTATCAGAATGAGCTTGACCAGCAGGTTGTGTTAAGACGCTTACGCTAGTCTCTTATGTTAGCGACTTACGCTAGTCATTGATGTCAGTCGCTTGAAATTGTATGCACCGAAGGATGCTTTCTGAAGGATTTTTTCTTTGAAAGATCTAATATTTCGGTGCATATATTACCTATCTCTTTTAGCCGTTCAGGTTTTAGTTCTCAGTTATTAACACACAGGTTGCTGGCTAAGTCTAAAACTCATACGCCAGACCAAGACCAACGGATGCCTTGTGTTTTCTTCACGAACGATTCCCTGAACATGCAGCAGAGCTAAAATGTGTCGCAGAGTATCAGTGTCGTTTTGTAGAAAAGTAAACTCGGAAACCTCACCAGAGTTATTCAAACAGTCTGATATCTAACACTTGGCAGGCAATCTATAAACTAGGCTTTGTGTTCATATCTTAATGGGTTAAGTTTATTGTCTGCGTTGTTCTAATTGTTTAGTCGCGCAGTATTCTTTTTCGAAAACAGGAGACTTCATGGTTGGCAATGCAGTAGAGCAAGCAATCGAAAATATCCGATTGAAATCACAAGGCACGGATTGTTTAACGAGTTGCGCGGTGACGATCAACTTCCACCCCGATCGTTATACGTCTGACAATATACCTTTGCTCGAAGCGATGGCTGACGATGGATGTTTGAAGTCTCAATTTGAAACGGGCACCAGCAATGGCGGGATTACGGCTTACCCCGGTGGTGACCGTTGGTTATGGGAAAAGCGAGTGTTCGACGGCGCGTATGACAATGCTCCGAACACGCTTAGGCCAAAATATGGCGCACTGAACTACCGTAACTATGAGACTGGCGCTTCATCCCGCTTTGGATCCTCTTATTTCCAGCTGAAAGCCGACACCTTGGCACGAACCACGTTTTGTTATCCAGACAGTTTCTTTGAGCCAGAAGACTTCGCGGTTTCTAGCCGAGTAAAAGCGTTAATTGATAAAGCATCTTCGTCGGATGTCGATTTACTCGATGATTATATCGAGGCGCATGTTCATGGGGTTATCTCTCTGAAAGACGATATTGAATGTCTTGTATTAGACCCTATTTACCGCTCGACGATTATTGAAGAACGCGCGGTGAAATTGGGCGTTCCGATAAAGTGGCACAATGGCTACGAGTTAAGCCTAGAAGAGATGAGCCGCTATCCAGATTATCGTGGCCAGTCGTTTATCGAACTCGCAAAAAAGTTAGCGGTAAACGGCAAGATCAATGCGAGAATACTGGGGCTAGCCGTGACAGAGCAAGGTTATGACCAACAAGACGTAAAGAAGGTCTGGCATTACTTGGCTCGGTTTGGTTATCAATCAGAATGAGCCTCTCTAATAGGAGAGTAGGCTATTGGGAGGTTTTAATCGTAACTCCCTGCATTTAGCGGAAACCCGCAGTAATATATAATCGGTAGGATTTTAAATGAGTGAGATCGCTCGCTTTATCTCTGGTGAAGTGCCAGACAAATTTGGTCGTAATATTGAACAGTTGTTAGCTTATAATCACTTTTGGTTGGAGCACGACCATAAGTATATTCAAGTGTTTTTCCCAATCGATGAAGGGACTAAGTTTAATCAACATGCACCGTTGGTTACCCAAGAAGACAGGGCGATTTTTGCTAACTCAGAAGACCTTCGCACAGCTCATCTACAAGTGCTTGACCTGATGCTTGAGTTTTGGGGCATGCAGAGAGATGGAAGTGAGATATCGTCATTGTTGCCACTTAGCCCAGCAAACCATGTATGGTTGAAGAATCATGATCATAACCAGCTTCGACTAATACGAGCCATTCGCAGTTTATACTTGTTAGGCAATGAAGAAGTTGCGACTAAATTATGTGACTTCTTGGTCGCAGCAGCGAATGAAACCGGTTCTGTGTCTGATAAAACGGTGCAATATTGGCGTAATGCCCTAGAAGGTTAGGTTTTTCTGTGCAGAGCTTTCAGCACTGCACATATTGATTCTCAATGCGCGGCATTTTCGCACGATGCCGCTTTCTCTATATTCAACATTTGAATGCAATTTGTGGAATATATCAAAATTAATTAAATTGATAGTAAGTTATTACTTTTCATTATGTTAGGGTTCTTCTGATTTTTATAAGAAGGCGACTAGATTATGAAAAAGGGATTTGTCATCGCTGTATCAATTGGCTTTGTTGTCTTCTTCCTCGCTGGTGGCGAATTTCAATGGTTCGGGTCCAGTAATTCCGAGTCGTTCCCTAAACTTCCCGATAGTCCCCAATTTGTACCATCTACTGACTTTGACGGTGAGTGGCTAGGCCGTCGTATAAACACCACTGGCAATAACATGTGTGAACGCACAACCATCACCGGATCCATTCATGAAGGTAAAGCCACACTAAGGCTTACTTACAACGGTACACCATTAGAAGGCTGGGTGACGGAAAGCGGCGACTTACGTTTATATGCCAAACATCGCCAATGGGACTATCGCTTTTCAGCAACTGGCAACAGCAAGCGATTTGATGGTCGTTGGCACTTAACCAACGGCCCATGCCAAGGGACTTGGTTTATAGAAAAGCTGGGTGACAATCTTGGCGTTGACAAATAAAGGACAATTTTCATGACACCCAACATTTGGCACTTTCGGTACGCATTTGCAGAAGGTAATTACGTTAGGGAACTCTGCCTTTTTCCGTTCTCAATTAAAGTTGGTCTGCGCTGATGAATAATGAAGTAATGAAAAAGCTAGGTTGGTTCATGGTACGGTTAGTCATTGCGTACTTATCTATCGGAGTTTTACTGGGCGTTGTCATACTTAACAATACCTACGCTCCGCGCTTTTTCTCAATGAACTGGGACATTATGGCGTGGTTTGCCGTCTTGGTGACCATACTAAGTTATGTCCTATTTCGGATAAAGAGGACGACTAACATCGGCAAACTTATGTTTACGAGTATTTTGGGAACCGTTGTTTTGTTTATGTATGCTGAAGAAAGTTATTGGATTGCCAATATTAACGTGCGCTCTTGGAGTCTGTTTCTTAGTGTATTGTATGTGTCCATGCTTTTATATTTCTTATTTCCTCACCGATGGTTAAAGCCGTTTCTGTTTTTATCACCTGTTGCTGCTGGCTCATGGGTTTTATTCTGGATAGGTTATACGCCGATTAACGTCACCTTGAGCATCATGGAAGTGCAAGGGACAATTCCAGACGGAAAATATCACAAGGCAATCGCTATGCTCCCAGATATTTATAGTACTTGTCTGATATCGGCTTTGCTTTGGACTTCACAGGTACTAGGTGTTTACGCCTTGGCGTATTGGGGAAACAACCCACGAGTGAGTTACCAAAACGCGGTGCGATCGTTAAAATCAATGGTTAGCTCTTCAAGTTAGCCACTCTTAATTTTGCTTTGTGGGTTTCAGTATACGGTGGTTTATCTTTGTTTATGGGAAGGGCAAAGACATTCTGACTAAAATGAGTAAAGTTAAGAGTCCATCGAGTAATTTGCCCCCATATTAAGCTGTCATAATGTAATCTGCATATTGTTGGTGATATTAGTCAAGAGTTGAAAGCGGTTTGAAGAAGGAATAGCTATGAATGGAAAAATTGTTCGCTGGGTTGATGAGAAAGGCTTCGGGTTCATTAACTCAGATGAATTAGAGGGCGATGTTTTTGTTCATATATCGAAGTTTACGGACGGTTATCGTCGTCCTCAAATTGGGGATGAAGTTGAATTTCAATTGTCGAATAGTGGCTCTAAACTTAGCGCTTCGAGTGCGCAACTCGTTGGTATAGAACCATCCAAATCTAACCCTCTTTCAATTATTTTGTCTGCACTTTTCGTCGGTCTCATTGGCGCAGGTTTATATCTTTTGGTATTGGAGCCCAAGTTAAATCCCGCATTTGAGAACATGGGGTTTAATTGCCAAGGTAAAACGCACTGTAGTGAGATGCTATCTTGTGATGAAGCAAAGTTTTATTTGGCAAACTGTCCAAATGTGAAAATAGACGGTGATCGTGATGGTATTCCTTGCGAGAGTCAGCTCTGCAGTCACTATTGATGCCTGCTTATTAGTCATTCAAAATAGACAACAAAAAGGACATTACATGGAAATCAGAGTAGGGACATTACCTGATATGGCCGGCATCACCGATATCTTCAACTTTTATATTGAACATACTAATGCACGCTTTGAAGAAGAGAAGTTTACGTTGGAAAATCGACAGCAATGGTTCTCTCAATTCTCGAGCAATAGTAAATATCAACTTTACGTCGCAACCGAAAACGATTCGCTACTTGGTTTCGCATGCTCTCAACAATACAGAGCTACATCAGCATTTGAAGATACAGCTGAAGTCACCATTTATTTAACTGAAGATGCAAAAGGTAAAGGGATAGGCTCTAAGTTGTATTCTCAGCTCTTCGCATCAATCATTGATTTCGGTGTTCATCGAGTTCTTTCCGGTGTGGCATTACCTAATGAGGCATCTATCGCTCTGCATAAGCATTTTGGCTTTCGAGAAGTTGGTGTGTTCAATGAATATGCAAAGAAAAATGGCCAATACATCAGTTCAATGTGGTTGGAAAAGGCGTTAGACGCAGATATGTCTCTTAAATCTTCTTAACGTTTTCGATTCAATACTTATGGCATTTTTGGATGCAGTATTAGGGAGCAACTTGAAGGTAAGGAAAACAATATGGAAGTAAAGCAGGTCAAAGGTTCAGACCCTCACTTCGCTGAGCTAATCACCAAAACGAATATGGCGAGTTACTATCAGGCTCGTGGCATCGCTTGGGGTCATAGTCAGTTTTTACGAAGCTGGGATGAGCTGGATAACTATGAAGTCTATGTTGATGGGAGCCGTATTGGTGTCATCCGCTTCAGCTATACCCGCGGCACCACGTTTCTCAGAGACTTTCAGATATTAGCTGAATACCAAGGCAGAGGCTTTGGTGCTAAGTGTTTAGATTTAGTGATCGAACATGCGAACAACCAAGCATCGACTCAGTTAGTGCTACGTGTGTTCAGTGAGAACCCCGCTATTAAACTTTATCAATCAAAAGGCTTCACCAAACTTTCCGAGGTTAAAGGCTTGGTAGAAATGGAGCTACGTTTGGATTCACTACAAGGAAGGCACCATGGTTAGCCGCATACAATTAAATTTTGTTAAATATACTCTGCTTGAGTTCGCACTCGCTGCGTTTTTGTTAGTGTCTATTTATTGGTTGTTTGATGGTAACCCTCAATCACTACCTACTATTGGGTTGATGTTCAGTTCTGTTTCGGTATTAAAAGTCGTAATGTTGTGGTGGAAGTTTCGCAATCGCTCTTTTGAAATAGCCAACGGTCATGTTTGTTTCGATGGTTACGCTTGCGATGTCAAGTTACAGGGAAATATTCTTCCTTTTGGTATGGGGTCTGTTATTAAGCTTTCATACACGAAAGGTGCGATGCAAAAGCGCAATATCTACCTTCCGAAAGGGGCAATGAACCAAGATGAATGGCAGCGTGTATTAGCTTGTCGTGCATAGTTTGGCTGTTTTAAGTGGTGTTGTGTCCCAGTCCGTATTTCAGATTTTGTTGGTGTGCTAGTATCCCTTTTTTGCACCGAGCTAATCGATGACTAACGACCATTTTCAGGGTAAATACGAAGTAGAGCTTAAATATCGCCTCGATTCTAAATCAGAATTCTTGAAGACATTGAGTCTTATTCCCCATGAAGTGATGCTCCAAGATAATCTTGAGTGCGATTGGTATTTCGATAGCCCAGACAGAAGCTTACAAGCTCAAAACAAAAGCTTGTGCATTCGCACTATGGAACCGTCGGGCATTAAGCTATGGATTGTAAAAGGCCCAGAGTCTGACAGATGCGAAGCGACAAACATCACCGATGCGTCGAATGCTAAGAGTATGCTTAAAAACTTGGGTTACGAAGTGATTCTAAAAGCGCAGAAGACACGCAGTATTTACTTTGTGGGTGAATTTCATATTACTGTCGACTCACTAAAGGGTATCGGTGATTTTGCAGAGTTCGCTATCATGACGGACGATGAGTCTAAGTTATCGGTTTATAAAGATGAATTGGAGTTATTAGCTAGTCGATTTGGGCTGACTCAATCAGCACTACAAACTCAATCTTATAAACAGATGTTTGAGGAAATGAACGCATAGCACAGCGATTAAGCGTTAGGGAGAGTTATGAACACCATTATCAAACAAGCCGTTGAGTTGCGTAAAGAAGCAAAGTATCAAGAGTCACGAGACTTGCTGGCGACACTGCTTGATGATCAAAAGTATGCTGCGAAAGCGCACTTGCAGATAGCTTGGTCTTACGACAACCAAGGTAAAGAACAGGAGGCTATCGAGCATTATTTACTGTCTCTTTTGGGCGAACTTACTTCAACAGAACGCTTTGACGCGCTTTTCGGGTTGGCGAGTACTTATCGAAGCCTAGGCCTTTATGTAGAGGCTTTAAGCTATTTCGAACAGACGATGGCTGAGTATCCTGAATCCCTTGAAGTTCAGCCTTTCTACGCGATGTGTTTGTATAATTTAGGTCGCCATAAAGAAGCGACATCTCTGTTACTTGAGTTGTTGGTTTCTACGACCAATAGCGAGGCGATAAAAGAGTACCAACGCGCGATCTCTTTGTATGCTCAAGACTTGGATAAAACTTGGTAAGCGAGCTGCGAGTAACACGCTTAACTTAATATGAGAAAAGCCTAAGCATCATTCGATACTTAGGCTTCAAGATTTAGTTTTTCTATTCAGATCAGCCGTTACGCTGAAAGCTCTTTACGAACGATCTCTGCGCCAGCGCTGAGTGCATTCAGCTTAGCTGAGGCAATGTCGCGAGGTAGGGGAGCCATACCGCAGTTAGTGCAAGGGTAGAGCTTGTCTGCATCAACATACTTAAGTGTTTCTCTTAACGTGCTAGCCACTTCTTCCGGTGTTTCAATAGAGTCTGTCGCAACATCAATTGCGCCAACCATCACTTTCTTGCCGCGAACTAGCTCAAGCAGTTCAAGTGGTACATGAGAGTTGTGACACTCTAAAGAGATGATATCGATATTGGATTGCTGCAGTTTAGGGAAGACTTCTTCATATTGGCGCCACTCAGTGCCTAATGTCTTTTTCCAATCTGTGTTTGCTTTGATGCCGTAGCCATAGCAAATATGTACTGCGGTTTCGCATTTAAGCCCTTCGATGGCTCTTTCCAAACAAGCGATACCCCAATCATTAACTTCATCAAAGAACACGTTAAATGCGGGCTCATCGAACTGAATAATATCAACACCCGCAGCTTCAAGTTCTTTCGCTTCTTCGTTGAGGATCTTCGCAAACTCCCACGCCAGTTTTTCACGGCTTTGGTAATGCGCATCGTAAAGTGTATCAATCATGGTCACAGGCCCCGGCAAAGCCCATTTGATCGGTTGGTCGGTTTGCTGGCGTAAGAATTTAGCATCTTCAACAAACACCGATTTCTGACGAGAAACTGGGCCAACGACGGTTGGGACACTTGCATCGTAGCGGTCGCGGATTTTAACGGTTTCACGCTTCTCGAAATCGACACCATTCAGGTGTTCAATGAAGGTCGTCACAAAGTGCTGGCGGGTTTGTTCGCCATCACTCACGATATCGATGCCGGCTTGTTGTTGTTCATGAAGCGATACGCGCAGTGCGTCCTGTTTACCATCCGTTAATTCGTCGCCTTCCAGTTTCCATGGAGACCAAAGTGTTTCTGGTTGTGCTAGCCAAGACGGTTTCGGCAAGCTACCTGCTGTTGAAGTCGGTAATAGTGTTTTCATAATAATTCTGCCTGTCCTTAGATTCCCAAAGTGGATCGTACGTTTCCTAATGCGCGTAAAATAGCTCGATTACAGCGCGTAGTTGGCAGACCAGTTTTCTAGTACCGACTGGTATGGCTTAATGAAGTGTTCTTCTGCGAACTTACCTTGTTCAACAGCTAGCTTGCTTCGTTCTTCTCGGTCATACACGATTTGAGTCAGTGAGTGATCCAAGTTTTTCAAGTTTGGTTGGTAGCAGTTGCCCGCAACAGCGTTCGCGTTGTAGATCTCAGGGCGGTAGATCTTCTGGAAAGTACCCATGGTACTGATGGTGCTGATAAGTTCTAGGTTAGAGTAATCGTTCAGCAGATCACCAAAGAAATAGAAGGCCAAAGGTGCAACACTGTTTGGCGGCATGAAATAACGAACCTGTAAGCCCATCTTCTTAAAATATTGTTCAGTTAAAGAAGACTCATTCGGTTGGTATTCAAAACCTAATACTGGATGTTGGTTTTCTGTGCGGTAATAAGTTTTATTATCTGAAACACTCAAACAAATAACCGGTGGTTTCTTAAAGTTCTCTTTGTACGCTTGAGAGTTAACGAAATATTTAAAAAGCTTGCCGTGTAAATCACCAAAATCAGCTGGAATACTGAATTTATCTTGGCCTTTATTATGATCTAAAAGTAATACGCTGAAATCATAATCACGAACATAAGAAGAGAAGTTATTCCCGATAATACCTTCAATACGCTCATTCGTTTTGTGGTCCAGAATGTTGGTTTTTAGCACTTCAATTGAAGGGAAGGCTTCGCCGTTGCTTTCAATGTCCATATCAACAGAAATGATTTCAAGCTCAACAGAGTAGCGGTCGCCCTTCGGGTTGTCCCAGTGTGCTAACGCATTGAAACTGTTATCAATCATCTGTAGTGCGTTACGTAAGTTCGCTTGACGGCTATCGCCACGAGCCAAGTTAGCAAAGTTAGTTGTGATACGCGTGCTGTCTGCAGGCTCGTAGTTTTCGTCGAGGCTAATGCTCTTAATCGTAAAGTTAAATTCATTATTCATGTTGATCTGGTATTCCAATTCGTTGTCTGATTCTCTCGGTCTTTAATATTTAAATGCTTTATTTTTGCGTCTGACCGGATTAAGAATCGAGGCTGTCTTCACTAAAAGTGTCGTATTAAATTTATTTGCTTAAGGTTTTTATACGTGGATGGGAGTGGGATTAATAATGGTATTACTTCACATTCATCATGAAGAATCTTCATGATCTATATGTTTGAATATTTAAGTCAGTGTCAGTTATATTAATTAGCTTAATGGAAATATAACCACATTAATATTGTGTTATTTAAGATAATTAATTGAATAAGAGATGGATGAAATGAGTGAATTGCTGTTGTTGATTTTCTACTGTGCGTTACTGGGCAGTGGTGTTGGTTTTCTTGCCGGGCTTTTGGGCATTGGTGGAGGGCTGATTATAGTTCCAGTGTTAAGCAGCATTTTACTTTATTTAGACGTTCTACCATCTGACCAAGTGGTTGTCGCTGCGATTGCGACCTCGTTGGCATCGATTCTATTTACTTCAACGTCTTCTGCGCTCGCTCACCACAAGAATGGAAACGTGCCTTGGGATCTGGCACCTTGGATTATGTTAGGTGTTGCCCTTGGTGCTTTGGTTAGCGGCTTTATGGCGGCGTTATTACCTGAAAAGGTGGTTCGTATCGTGTTTGCTGCGAGCGTGGTTCTTATCGCGATTAAGATGTTCTTAAGCAGTAAAAGCGACGTGCCTAAAGATAGAAAGCTACCGAATAAAGGTGTATTAACGGTTCTGACAACCATTACTGGCGGCTTGTCTGCAATGATAGGGATTGGTGGCGGTGCGTTACTCGTTCCATTGCTTACGTTCTTTTCGGTCGATATGAAAAAGGCGATCGGTTGTGCATCTGCGTGTGGCATTGTCATCGCGTTATTTGGCTCTATCGGTTACATCACCTCGGGCAGTAGACAATTTGCTCTAAATGATGGCTTTGCTGGTTTTGTTTATTTGCCAGCACTTCTAGGTATTGTGTGCACGTCTTGGTTCACCGCACCTTTAGGCGCAAAAGCAACAAACCATTTACCCGTTCCAACCATCAAGAAGCTCTTCTCAGTACTGTTGGTTGTTATCGCGGCAAGCATGGTGGCTCGTTAATGATGGTTAGTTACCTTTACCCGTTCGTAAACATGAACACTTGATGATGTTTCCATAAACGAACAAAGAGCAGTCATTAGGCGGCTCTTTTTTGTTTGTCAGTCTACATTTATACGATTATGTCTATGAGTATGTTGACAAAATCTTGTTGTTTAACTGGATTCACTGCTATAGCTAAATGTACTTGTTCAGTTCAAAGGAATGCTAAAAGTGAGTGATTTATGGATCCGTTAACGCAGGGCGTGCTAGGCGCTGCTTTGTCACAATCGGCGAGTAAAAAACAACATTTGGTGGTCGCTGGGGTTTTAGGTTTGCTCTCTGGAATGGCGCCAGATTTAGATGCGTTTATTCGATCGGAGAGTGATCCTTTACTCGCATTGGAGTTCCATCGACAGTTTACCCATTCACTCCTGTTTATCCCCATTGGCAGCCTGATTTGCGCTCTGGTTTTGTATCCTTTGATTGCCAAAAGGCGTGGTCTCTCGTTTAAACAGAGTTGGCTGTATTGCGCGTTAGGCTATGGCACACATGCTTTACTCGATTCTTGTACTACGTATGGCACTCAACTGTTCTGGCCGCTCACCAATGAGCGTTATGCTTGGAATACCATTTCGATTATCGACCCTGTCTATACACTCCCTATCTTGATATTACTTGTGTTTGCAACATGGAAGCGAACCCCTTGGTTAGCTCGTATTGCGTTTCTGTGGGCTTTGATTTATCCAACGTTAGGCATGATACAAAGGGATAGGGCAGAAGCGATAGGATGGCAATTAGCACAAGAACGACAACATGCACCCATTCGGTTAGAGGCCAAGCCGAGCTTTGCCAATATCTTAGTGTGGAAAGTGGTTTACGAAACAGAATCTCGATACTACGTAGATGCTGTTCGAGCCGGCATATCCGTTAAAACTTATCCTGGAGACTCAATAGCTAAACTGAATGTGAGTCAAGATTTCCCTTGGCTCGATCCTAATTCACAACAAGCTAAAGACATTGAACGTTTTCGCTGGTTCTCAAATGGTTATGTGGCGCAAGATCCAATGGATGATCTGCGTGTTATCGATGTTCGATATTCAATTGTACCGAACCAATTGATAGCACTTTGGAGTATCAAATTATCTCAGTCTGCCGATGCCGAGACACATATCAAGTACGAAACCCACAGAGACAACACACCCGAGTCGAGACAGGTTTTTTTAGATATGTTGAAAGGCGACTGAGGTCTATGAAGTTTTGAATCGATATTACGTTGCTGATTTCTAGCTGTCGTCAAAAAGGCTGAGTCAGTAACCTGCTCAGCCTTCTTTCTATTCATTCACTTTAGGTAATGAGTTTTAGATGGTCTTTAAATTATCTGCTCATTATATCGAAAGGCCGCGCCCAATTGAGGTAATAGGGCCAGTTGGTCGACCTGTAGAAGAGCCTGTCTCTTGCTCTAAAGTTAGTTCGAACAATTGGTTTTCTGTTAGTGGCGGTAGTTCACTAATATTTAGATTAAGCGTTTCGCCTTCTCTGACTAATCCTAGTGAGACAGGTGCATCCCAATCGTCGGCTTTTGTCCAAAATTGTAATGCTTTGCCTTCTGGTATTTTCACTGCACCCAGGGGAACTAGTTGCATCTGATTGGCATGAGTGGTTTGTATTACCCAACTTGGGCTTTTGTTTTCTGGTTGCACTAATACCGCGATATAAGTGGGTGTGCTTTGCATTGGTTCAAGGGTTTGTAATTTAAAACCTAGTACCATCGCTAGTACAAGACAAGCCATTGAAATAGCCCGCCATAAACCGAGACTTTGCCAGAAATGGCTTTGTGGTTCAGGTCTTGATTGCGTTGCCGGTTTAGAAAATTCTTCAAGTTCATCTAGGCTGCGCTCAATACGTGCAGATAAAGGTTGAGAGGCGACTTTTGGCTCTAATCTATCAGTAATAGACAAAAAATGGGTTTGCCATTGATTAACCGCTTGTTGTAATTCGCTACTGTGAGCTAAACGTTTTTCAAAATTATATCGTTCTTCTTCTGTCAGTGTGCCAAGCACATATTGGCCGGCTAAATTATCATCGTTGATAGGAATTTGTTGCGTATCTTTTTTCATTGCAGACACCCCTTTAAAGCATTCAAGCTGCGCTTAATCCATGATTTTACGATACCAAGGGGTTTGTTAAGCAATTGAGAAATTTCGTCTTGGGTGTAGCCATCAACATAAGCGTGCAATATACACAATTTGCGTTCCGGTTCTAAATATTCCAAACATGTTTGTAGAGACGTTTGTGCCAAAGGATCTTCTGAAAGTTCAGAAATACCATCTGGCTGCTCTGCTAAGTCCAATACTTGACTATCACATAGAGCGAGTAACAAATCTGGTTCTGATAAGATTTGGCGGTTGGAGTGTTTAAGTGCATTTAACGCTAAATTACGGGTTAACGTATATATCCAACCACGTGCGGACCCTAGCTCTTGATGGTAGGAGTTTGCATTTTTCCAAATTTTTATAAAGGCGTCATGCACAACGTCTTCGGATAAAGCACGGTTTTGCAAAATCCTCAGCACTACAGTGAGTAATCTTGATGCTTCCTGTTCATATAACTGTCTTAAGGCTTGGCGATCACCTTGAGCGCAGTGCATTAGAACACTTTCATAGTCGAACTCTGTCGATATTGACACACGATATACCTGTTTATAAAACGTCCAGTATACGTAACTGGACGTTTTAAGTCATTATTTAGTCAGTGTTTATTATCGTGTATGGTGGCGGTAATGCGCTCACTTTTGTTTCCAGAATAGATACTCACCAGAGTAGTTAACCACGACTTTATGACCAAGTTTATCCATAGTACAACCTGTCATTGGAGCAGCGCCGCCCTTTAAATTAATACGCTGTATATAAGTGACATCTTTTAATGTACCAGAACGCATAGACTCATTTGCTTTGACTAACTGCATCGGAATACTGCCTTTTTCTGAAGGTGAAACGGCTAGTTGTCTACCGGTAATAGATGAACCATCAAGAGATTCCCATGTTGCAGGAGGACCAAAATAAGAGACTAAATGGTTGCCTTTGTTATCACTTAAAATGGCTCGAGGACCAGCAAATGCCCATTTTGCATTCTTGTCATCTGAACTGTCTACTTTGCACTCCCATGTGATATTACCTTCTGCAACAGTAAACATGGCGACTTTGTTACCGTCCGGTACACGTACTTCACTTGGTAGGTTGTCTTGAGAAAAAGTACCAGCGTAGGATTGAGCAGCCATAGCCATTAGAGCTGATGTTGCTGTGATTTTTAATGTTTTCAATATGTATTGTTTTTTCACTGTCGTATCCCTTTTTATCAGTCGATTTTGAAGTTGAAAAACAGCTTTTTCCTGCTGTTACTAGGTACTACAATCGAACAAGGTATTTGGATGCAGAAAAGTAAAATAAATTGAAATTATTTTTATGAAAGGTATTTGAAAAAGGAAGATTTTTACGTAAGTAACTATATTATAATGACTTTATCCCACAACTTAAGTTTGATGAAAATTACAAATAATCGGCGGCAATTACCATTGGGACAAAGCTCTATATCAGTGAAGACTAAGCCTTCCTTCAAATAACAATAGGAAGGCTTAGTATCAAGTGATTATAGATAGCGCTCTTCTAGGTGCTTTTTAAAGTATGCAGCGTTAAGTGTTTCTCCTGTCGCACCTCTCACTAAATCATCAGTGGTCAGCAGGCTGCCTTTGCTCCAAATATTCGATTCAAGCCAGGTGAAGATAGGTGATAAGTCACCGCTTTCAATCACTGAGTTCACATCCACCGTTTTCTTCATTGCCGCCATGAACTGAGCTGCGTACATCGCACCTAGTGTGTACGATGGGAAATAACCGAATGCGCCGTCTGTCCAGTGAATGTCTTGCATACAGCCATTAGTGAAGTTGCCTTGAGTGCTTAAACCAAGGTAAGACTGCATCTTAGTGTTCCAAAGTTCAGGAACATCAGTGTGCTTGATTTTGCCGTTAATCAGGTCACGCTCAATCTCGTAACGTAAAATCACGTGCGCTGGGTAGGTTAGCTCGTCGGCATCAACACGGATGAAGTCTTTCTTCACGCGAGTGTAGATCTTCTGGAAGTTATCTTTCTCAAACTCAGAACCAGAGAACTGTTGTCCTGCTAGGTTGGCTAAGTGTCCGATGAATGGGTCGCTGCGGCCAACTTGCATTTCGAAGAACAGAGACTGAGATTCATGGATACCCATAGAGCGAGCTTCACCTGCTGGTTGGCCTGCTAGGTGTTTAGGTAAGCCTTGCTCATAACGTGCGTGACCTGTTTCGTGGACGATGCCCATTAAGCTTTGAACGAATTCAGCTTCGTCGTAGCGCGTTGTGATACGCACGTCTGAAGGGACGCCGCCACAGAATGGGTGAACACTTTCATCTAATCGCCCGTGTTCGAAATCGAATTGAAGCAGCTTCATCACTTCTAGGCCAAGTGCTTTCTGTTTCTCTGTCGAGTAGGTACCCGATGGCGCGTTAAATTGCTCGCTTGATTGCTTTTCGATCACTTCGTCAATCAGGCTTGGTAGCCATGTTTTAACGTCTGCAAATAAGGTATCCAGTGAAGCAGAGCTGGTGCCCGGTTCATAGATATCCAGCATCGCATCATAAGGGGTTAAGTTAGCGGCATCTGCGCGGATTTGTGCTTCTTCACGCGATAGTTCAACCACTTCACGCCAGTTCTTTTCAAAACCAACCCAGTCGTTTTCTCCACGTTGGCTACGCCATGCATGTTCACATTTTGAACCTGCTAGAGATTTCGCTTCAATCAGTTTCTCTGGAAGTAGGTTAGCTTGTTGCCATTGGCGTTTTATTTCACGAAGTGACGATTGTTGCTCATTGTTTAATGCTTCGTTTTCAGCGTCTGCAATCCAATCGCCAAGCTGTGGCTGAGTCATTAAGCCGTGAATATGAACAGAAAGCTCGGCCATCGCTTCACTACGAGCTTGGTTACCGCCAGCAGGCATTATGGAAGCTTGGTCCCAACCACAAATCGAGGCTAGGTGTTGAAAGCGTGAACATTTTTGAGAGTGTTCGACTAGTTTTTTGAATGCGCTCATTTGACTACTCTTAATTTGGTTTCTTTAAATGACCCATAAGGCTGCATCAGTTTAAGGGGCATCTCGATGTTTAGTACTTTGAAGTTGGTCACTTCACTTTGTTCTGAGGCTTTTCTTCTCAGTAGAAGATATAGCCTAAACAAGGTAGGGCAGTGATATGCCAGTAATTTACTATTTGTTAACAAATCAAACTGTACCATTGTGCACAAAATCAGTGAGTTGTATAGCTGATGGCAATTGTTGCTTGCGAATTGTTCAGATACACGGTATTGATGATAGATCGCTGAACAAGAATGACAATAATATGGATATTTTGAACTTTGAGGCATTTCTGATTGCCATCACTATTTTAACGCTAACGCCGGGTTTAGATACGGCATTGGTAATTCGCAATACGAGCCGTTCTGGCTTATCTGACGGTGTGATGACCAGCTTTGGTATCTGTAGCGGTCTTTATGTGCACGCCTTTTTCTCTGCGGTGGGTATCTCTGCGATTCTTGCTCAATCAGCTGAACTCTTTCAAGCCGTTAAAATGGTGGGTGCGGTTTACCTGATTTGGCTTGGTTTAAGCAGTTTACGCGCCTTGATGAAAAATGGTGGCGGGTTGAAGGTGGGCGAGCAAACTCATCAAGCCTACAGTGCAAAACGTTCTTTGCGTGAAGGTTTCTTATCTAATGTGCTTAACCCGAAAACAGCGGTTTTCTATTTAGCTTTTCTTCCTCAGTTCGTAAACCCTGAAGGCTCGCCGTTATTACAATCTATGCTGATGGCTTCGGTCCACTTTATGATTGCGATGGTGTGGCAATGTGGCCTAGCTGGCGCGCTTAACTCGGCTAAAAACTTGCTAAAGAATGCGAGCTTTATGAAGTGGATGGAAGGTGTGACTGGCATGGTGCTGGTGGGGCTGGGTGTTAAGCTTCTGATGGAAGAACCTGTGTAGTTCACCGTTTCCTAACTGAATGTATGAAAGCCCACGACGTGTCGTGGGCTTTTGCGTTTTATTGCTTGTAGAACTTTGTCCCGCTCTTATTAAACAACGTAGTTCTTCATAGCGTATTTCTTCACAGCGTAGTTATTTACAACCTAGCGATTCACAGCATGCTATTCAACAACGCTGATGTTCATCTCAGCACCTTCGAAACCTAAGTCACTCAACTCGTCAGCATTGAAGTTGGTGGTGACTTCAATATCGCCAATACGTTCAGTAGTTTCGTTGACGGAATCAACACTTCTTTTGCTACGTAGGTTATTGGTAATCGGTGTTGCTTGGCCAATCTCAATGGTGCCTGCAAATTGAGATTCAGCATAGAAATCGCCCGACACATATGAGTGGAATGGGCGTAAGCTTCCGCCTGTTGCGTATTGCATGCTTGATAAGCCCGCTTCTTTGATTGCCCATCCCCAGTCCCACCATTTGGTTTCACCTGGAATGTATCGGTGATCCCATTGATAGCGAATGTCTGCAGACTTATCACTGCCACGACCCATAGTAAAGGTGTGAGCCTTGTACGGGCGGTTATCTGGATGGGTGTGCCACGCGTTACCACCCCAACGGAGGAAACCGTTAAACTCAACATCGTAACTAATATCAGCGTTGAATCGGTAAGGGTAGGAGATGCTTGAACGATACAACTCAACTCGAATCGGCAACTCTGAGTTGGCTGGAACCATAGGACGAGCTTGAAGTGTTACCTGTTCGCTAGTGGAGTTGCCATTTGTTTCAGCGAAACTTTGGTTGGCTTCGAACTTAACGGTGAGCTTGGTTTCGCCAACAAGAGGCCACTTAAACGTATTCTCTGTTTGAACGCTTTGTGAGAACCCGTAGCTGTTCGTTTTTGACCAGTTTGTTGATTCATCCACTTTCAGGTCGACAACCACTTGTTGTGCGATATTGCTGTTGTTTCTTGCTGTCGCGTAAACGGTCTTCACTAACTCACGATCTGATTCGACAACATCACCATGCCAAAAGTTGTCATCATTAACGGTATAAGCAAAGTTGTCGACGGTGATTTTGGTTTTTTCACCACAGCGATAACCGCTACAAGAACCACTATTGTTTCCTTGTATCACCCAGCTGTTGCCAGAACGCTTTATCGTCATGTCTTCTCCGACATACTGGCTATTATTGCCGCCAACCCATGCATAACCTAGGTTGTGAGCCAAATAGCTTAGTGGGCGAACAAAGTCGTTACGGTTATTCACCAAGTCATACTGAACATCGATTTCACTGCCTTCTGGAACCGATTTAGCGGAATAGTTAGGGATTTCAGATTGGTCATTGTTCGGATAACAGAACGTTGACCCGCTGTTTGATTGTTTAATTTCGCCATGATAGCCAGGCCCCATGATCACCCAGTTTCCTTTTAAGCCTGTGATCTGCCAGGTGCCCATTCTAGCCTGTAAAGCGCTCTTTTGCTCTTCGGCTTCAAAACGGTCTAACGGCCGATAACCGGAGCGACACACATCCTCACCAAGTTGGTCATGGACTATTTGGTCTGGGTAAATTTTTGCGTTTACGCCAGTAGATAGAACAGACAGCACAGCGGTTGCTAAGAGACTTCTGTTTATTCGGATCATTAACAATTCCCTCGTTTGTAATTTTTCTATTTTGATAATGTTTTTGTGTCGTGCAGTTAACAAGACAAGTTCACTCTTCCATGTTGATAAATAGATAGATACTGAAAAGGGTTGAATTAATTTACCCTTTTAATTCAATTGCTTGTATTGTTTGATTTGTTGGTTTAATGAAAGGGAGTGCAACTGAAAATAAAATACTTGATAAGGCTCAAACCGTTTTTAGAAAAATGAAGCATTATTATCGGCACGTTGACGTCAAATTGTTTTGACGTGGTTTATTGCGTGCGAAATGAATGGTTAAGTACGAAAGGAGACATATTATTCACATCGTTTTTATTTGATGTAAATATCAACAGGAAAGCGACAAATGATACTTGGATGTTTAAATTTAATCCAGTGTTTTAAACGTTCGATTAATTTAGTTCTCAAAATACAAGAGATGTTTATTGATGCCGTGATAAATGTAACCATCCGTTTTTTATGTGTAATATTCAGAACGGTGTTAATTAAAACGAAGTGAATCCAGCTGGTGGCCAAACGGAGATAAATTATCGTTTAGCCAAAAGTTGTGTTCTTCCTGTATTACATGTTCGAATGATGGCAAATAAATCATTTGAACTTAATATATCAACCTTCAATGTTAAAGGGTCATTGTTGATAAGTAGGTAGGGCGACAATAAGCTGTCATTCATGGTTTTATTTATTTTTTGCACGGAGACTAAGTCGATAGTGCCAGCTATTGAAAAGAACAGGGATTGCGAAGAACCAGCTTCTCCTCTAAATCGTAGAACAATCGGGTCGGGCATGTTGTCATCTTGAACGGACATAAGGTGCAGAACCTTGTTATCACTTATCTTGGTGAGTCCATCGGTTCGTAATACATTTCCATCTAACACAAGATCTACCACGCTATGTTGGTAACGGTGCTCTTTTTGGGAAGGAGAAGAAGGAATACTCCATATACCAATCAATAACGCTAGCGAGGAAAACAGAGCTACAAATGGCATCATAATTGGCCTCTCCCTAGGAATAATGCTATCTCTTCACTCGCCCGATCTAATTGCGTGGCGGTGTAGAAGATATTGATGGACTGACGTGTTGTCTTGTTGAGCATGGAGAGTTCTGAATAGCCGGGTTCATCGCTGATGTATGCCACGCAATTGCATTGGTATTTGTAGAGAATGGCCTCGAGTTCTGGGCTCAAGGACATCTCTGTTTCCTGAAAAACTTGTACCTCCCCAACCCATTGTTCATTAAGTCGGTTAAAGGGGGCGATATCACCAAGGCTTTTATCGTGAACCTTAACAAAAGCCAACAGCGCCGAGGAGAGCAGCAAACAACCTGTCATGAAGTAACACAGCCTGTTTTTGTATAAGCTGACTTGAGAGTAGGAAAGTGAAGCCGATTTGGATTCAGGTGTATCGTTGCTCGCAATAGAGGCAGCAATATTACTTTGACCGAGCGGGACTTGGTCACTCACAGGAGTGAGAGAAATAGTGGTTTCGCTTTGTGGTTGCGAGTCAATGAAGACGCATTCATCAATAAGGCGGTAGCCGACCTTTGGCACCGTGACGATGGGTGTTTCTCTGATGCCAAGCTTTACGAACCCTTGGCGAAGTAAGCTGATACACTTCGCCAGTGATGTATCCCCAATGAACTCGCTTCCCCATGCGAAACTAATAATATCTTGCTTGTTCACAATCTCGGGCGAGTTTTTAAGTAATAGCTCTAAAACGCGAGTCTCACGATATCCTATTTTGATGGAACGTTCGTCGTTATAAATACGGTTTTTAATCGGGTCGAATCTGATCATATAGCCAACGTTTTATTTTTATTATAATTCTCTCAACAATTAGATGACTATAAACTGACTATTATATGAATTAAAGTCACATGTTTTATTCTGGTGTGTTTTTGAGTGGTCAAAACAAAAGCGTTCTTTGTTTTTAATGAAAGAAACTCTGCCATTTAGTCACAATCTGTTAAATATAAGTAATATCTAATTAAGTGTTGGTTTTATTAGCGAGCTTTTAATTAGAGAGTTTTAAATTAATCTTCACCCGCAAATTAATTAAAACAGTGGTCTAATTAAAATCTTATTTTATTTGTATCTTATTTTAATTTGTGAGTATACGATAGTAATAATTTAGTCAGTTTAAGTATCGAATGGATATAAAAAAGCCCGCATTTGAATGCGGGCTTTGGTTCAATCAATTCTGATTATGCTTTTACAGCGTCACAATCGTTTGAAGACGTCAAAGGTTTGAAGAAAAGCTTTGTTTCTTCGATAACCACGTGGCGTAGCAAGATAAGGCCGATTAGGTTTGGAATTGCCATTAGGCCGTTCACGATATCTGCCATTATCCAGATCATGTCGAGCTTCAAGAATGCACCAGAAGCCACCAACGCAATGAAGATGATCTTATAAGGTAGGACAGCTTTAGTACCTAGCAAGAAAACAACACAGCGCTCGCCGTAGTAGTTCCAACCTAAAATCGTAGTAAACGCAAAGAAGATTAGGCCAACAGAAACCAGCATAGGGCCAAGAGTGTCGGCATTCAGGCCAACAGCAAATGCATGCGTGGTCATCGCAGCACCCGAAAGGTCAGTCTGCCAAGCGCCAGTTAAGATAAGCGCCAAACCTGTCATCGTACAAATGATGATGGTGTCGAAGAACGTACCTGTCATAGAGACAAGACCTTGCTTCACACATGAATCTGTTTTTGCAGCCGCCGCAGCCATGGGTGCACTACCTAAACCTGACTCATTAGAGAATACACCACGAGCAATACCCGATTGGATAGCAAGCATGATGCTCGCACCAAAGAAACCGCCTGTTGCAGCTGTGTTGGTAAATGCAGAGGTAACAACAAGGGTAATGGCATTCAGTAGTTGGTCTGCATTTGAAACCAGAACGCTCAAACACGCAACGATGTACATAACCGCCATGGTCGGAACCACTTTTCCTGCAACCTTAGCGATAGATTGAATACCACCAAGCGTTACCACTGCCACTAATATCGTTAGAACAACAGCAGACATCTCACGTGAAGCGCCAAATGAGATTTCAGTAGCGTCCAAGATAGCGTTAACTTGTGGGAAGGTACCAATACCGAAGCAGGCAACACCCAAAGCGAACACGGCGAACATCACCGCCAAGATTCTTGAGCCAACACCGTATTGGAGGTAGTACATAGGGCCGCCAACCATTTCGCCATTGCTATCGGTTCTGCGGTACTTAACAGCAAGTAGACATTCTGCGTATTTGGTCGCCATGCCAAATACAGCGGCAAGCCACATCCAGAATAGGGCTCCAGGGCCACCAATCTTGATTGCGGTCGCTACACCAACGATGTTACCTGTACCAATGGTTGCTGAAAGTGCGGTACACAAAGCGGCAAAACTTGATACGTCACCCGTACCGGATTTGTCTTTGCTGAATACCATTTTTAGCGCGGTTGGGAGGTGTCTAAACTGGAGTAAGCCTAAGCGAAAAGTAAAGTAGATACCTGTACCCACTAGCAGAATAAGCAGTGGTGGTCCCCAAACGAATTGGTTGATGGTTTGTAGTGTAGCTTGTAGGTGGTTCATAGATTCCCCTTAATAAATTAAAAAATTTAAGGAGAAGAGGGAAGGCAGTGCAGATCACAGGGATCGGTAGCACTACTTAATACATACGGATTTCTAGATAGAATTCTTTTGTTAATTAAGGCTTGTTGCTTTCCACTCCTCTGTCCTTTTGCCTGAGAGTTTCACTTAGCGAATCACTTATAGATAAGTAACGGGCACTAAGCTTGCTCCTTCGGCGACCGATCTAACGGTTCTCTCCAGAGGTTCCTCCAACGACAGTCCTCACTTTTCTGGATTTCTCCAGCATAAAGCACCTGAAAGATTTACTTCTTCGGCGGGTCAATCTAACTAAATGTTAAAATTTAGTTAAAAACCACTCTCCTGCAGTCTTCATCGGAACAATTACCTAAATAATTAGGTAATCTGTAGGCGTATCCTAGATCATATAAAATGTGATGTCAGCTACAAAATATCTGTTTGCACAAATGTTGTTCAACTAAATGATCAAACAACGCGACTCTGACGTAACTTGCTTATTTAAATGGTATAAAATAGGGAAACAAGGAGGAGTTATGACTCGACTAATAGCGATTGTTTTTTTATTGGCTTTGGCATTTGTATTGTTTCGTTACCGGACCAACGAAAAACTGCAAAAATGGGTAGTGATAGTTATCGTTAGCAGCTTCCTTTTGTATACTGCCAGCTTGATGATTTCGGAGTTAACTCGTTAAACTGTCTGTGAACAGATGGGATGAACGTGTTAGTAAAGCTCAAGTGTTTCTGACTTGAGCGATAGGTTTAACTGAACCTGCATAATCAGTATTGGTATTAGTACCAGTGACCGCGTAACGTTAAACATATTTTTGGGAGTACCCGCTAGTGAACCAGCAATCTGGACAAAGCGAACAAGATGAAGTGGTTGTTATTGAAGAACGCGATAAGCGCAGTCAGCTTTATATCGGCATTGCTGCGGTTATAGGTTTAGCTCTGGGCGGCTTAATCGGTTCGACAGTGACGGCTTCGAAGTGGGAGTCCACTTATCAGGTACTTGAAACCCGTTATCAAGAAGTGCGCGACAGTAAAACAGAACTGATGACGTCGGTTGAAGCTAAGGTGGCAAAAGTCGATACCGAGATCGACGCTAAAGTAGAAGTTGCGCTAGCTAAGCAGGCTGAAGAGCATCAAAAAGAGCTCCAAGAGTTAGCGAAACAATCTGCGGTTTTAGAGAAGGCGAACTACTCGTTAGAGCAACAGTTAAATGAACAAAAGCAAACGCTAGATAAAACAGAGCAAGATAACCAGAAGCTAAACCGTCAGGCGGATATGCAGTCGACCCTGTTTGAACGCTCTCGTGAGCTGTTCCGTAAAGAATTACAAATATCTCAAGAGCTTGAAAAGCTTGAGAAAGAAAGAGATGAACTCGAACAGAACCTTGGCTCACTTAAGAAAGCGTGTGATGTTTTCTTAGACGGCACCTCATGGGATGCGAAATCTGACGCGTGTGAGAAGCAAGACAACGCGAACTCTCGTCTAAGTGATATAAGACAAATGATTGAAGTCTACACCATGGATCTCAAGCAAATCAAAACGCTAACCGAAGAGATGGGTTTATAGGCCCAAACCTTTAATTCATTCGTCTTTAGCTGTAGCTATTAAAACGCCCACATCATGAAAATGGTGTGGGCGTTTTTCGTTGTACCACCGGTTCTTCGTCAGTGATTCATAATAATTGGTATATATTTGCTCGCACAGTCGTCGAAGCTTATAGGCGAACGGCTGATTTTCTCTTCAGGCATAAAAAATCCCCACAAGCAAAGCTGGTAGGGATTTTGGGTAAGTTGCAGTACTGTTCTCGCTTTCTCAAGCAAAGGGTATTACAAAAATTTTTAGAACAGTGTTATTTGACGATAAGCACTGAAGAGAAGTTACTTCTCGTAAGTTTTGATTTCGCCAGATTTCACGCGAGCAACAAATGATTGCAGTTCTTTCTTAACAACAGGCATTAAGAAGTATAGACCTAAGATGTTAAAGATAGACATTGCAAAGATAGCTGCATCAGAGAAGTCGATTACCGCACCAAATTGAATGGTTGCACCAATCACAACGAACACACAGAACATCACTTTGAATACGAGTTCCGTTGCCTTGCCTTCACCAAATAGGTAAGTCCATGCTTTAAGACCGTAGTACGACCAAGAAATCATGGTAGAGAACGCAAACATGATAACGGCTAGGGCTAGTGTGTATTTGAAGAAGCCTGCAGTTTCAGTGAATGATGCCGCAGTTAAGGTTACGCCCGTTAGGCCTGTACCATCGTATGGACCTGTGTTTAGGCCTGCGATAGTGATAACCAATGCTGTCATTGTACAAATGATTACCGTATCAACGAACGGTTCTAATAGTGATACTAGACCTTCAGTGATTGGCTCTTTTGTTTTAACCGCTGAGTGAGCAATAGCCGCTGAACCAACACCTGCTTCATTCGAGAACGTTGCACGTTTCAAGCCTTGAATTAACGCGCCAATGAATCCACCAACCACACCTTCGCCAGTAAATGCACCTGTAAAGATTGCACTGAACGCTGGACCAACTTGATCAAGGTTAGAACCGATAACAATCACAGCCATACCGATATATAGCGCAGCCATCCAAGGAACAACTTTTTCTGTTACCGATGCAATAGAAGGCATACCACCAACAATTACAGAGAAAACCAAAGCAGCGAGTACAAGGCCAGTGATAACGCCGTATTCGCTCGGAATATCAAAAGCGTAAGTTAACATTGCATGGGCTTGGTTGGCTTGGAACATGTTACCGCCACCCAAAGAACCCAAGATACACATCAGTGCGAAACCGATAGCCAGTACCTTACCGAGTCCACCTAAACCTCTTTCACCAAGACCTTGGCTTAGGTAGTACATAGGACCACCTGAAACAACGCCTGACGGTAAGATAGTTCGGTATTTCACACCTAATGTACACTCACAGAACTTAGAAGCCATCCCGAGGATGCCACACAAGATCATCCAGAATGTTGCCCCAGGACCACCAATCGCAAGTGCGGCACCCACACCAGCAATGTTACCAAGACCTACCGTTCCTGAAAGAGCGGTTGTTAGAGCTTGAAAGTGAGAAACCTCGCCATCTTCTTTCGACTTAGGGTCGGTGTACTTACCTTTAATGATGTCGATAGCCATGCCGACACGTTTAAATTGAACGAAGCCAAAATAAACAGTAAAGATGAGTGCAGCAAGTAATAGCCACCCAACAATAATCGGGAAGTTGGCTTCACCTACTGGCACGCTTTTAAATATTAATCCAACGAACCATCCTGTGTACTCGTTGAAAAATCCATCAACACTTTGGCTTAAGTTGCTAATGGCTTGATTAAATGACCCTTCTTCTGCAAATGCACTGGAACTAAACAATAATATAAACCCAAAAAATAATTCTCTTATGTTTTTCATGGTTTTCCCTGCTTTTTATTAAATTATGTTTGTTGCTGTTGTGTTTGTTTTGTATTTCAATAGCTTATATATTTCTTTGGTAGCGACAAAAGCTCTGTTGCTAAGTCAAAATGCGAAATAAATATAACTACTAATCACGTTTTATATGGAGATCCTTTCGGTACGTCCATCAATCAGACTATGATATTCGGCCTATCAAGTCTTATTGGTAACCCTATACATAAAAATAATGCCATCAAAGAAATTTTTACAATAAATTTACAATTATTCGGGTTTTGTCATCATTTTGGAATAAGTCGATGATTTTCGAGTTTGAAAAGGCATATGCAGTGATGGCAATAGCGGCAGATGCATTTTGTTAGGAAGGCGGTTTATCCTTGTTTAAAACGATTCCTTAGATCTTGAGGTGTGATTCACGATCAAATCGCTCTAAACCTGATGGAAGAGAGTGAAGGAAGTTTGAATACTTGATATGTTTTTGGCGGATTCTAATCATTCGATAGTCAACGAGCTTGAAACTTGAAGACATTAAAAAAGCCCTTAATCAGAGCTTTTTTAGTGGTTGTCGATGAGTCAAATAGCTCAATGACTGTTGCTGTTGCTATTGCTGCTGGTACTCGTACTACTTATAACGACGCTTTTACTCGATTTGTGGTAGAGCTTAAGTGCCAACAACGAACCCCATAGAACAACTTGTCCCCATAACAGCGTCCATTGAGGTGCTACTTCTTGCCAGGAAGCGCCCATTTGATTCAGCGCCAAGAAACCTTGAATTGCAGGGGTACTTGGGAATAGCTCTGATAGCAGTACTAACCACTGCGGCATCATTTCAACAGGCCAGATAAATCCAGACGAGAAGATAAGCGGCATCGAACTGATTAACACCACAACCGTGACTAACTCTCTTCTTGACACTAACTCACCGATAAAAATCCCGATCAAACAACTGGCCAATAAGAAAGGCAGCAGCAGAGTTAGAATTTGAGTCATAGAGGCGAGCAAGTTAATCCCATACATCGAGAAACTGGCTCCGAAGTAGTACATGGACAACAAATAGTAAATGCCGACTAAGGTACAACAACGAGCAAGGATCAGCTTCGCTGGTGGCGTTCTACTCCAATATCCAAATGTCGATTGAGCATTTTGTGTTGCGCCAACTAAACCAGAAGCCATGGCTAGGGTTTGTTGTAGAATCAACACAAATACAGCAGGAACAACATAGTCGATGTATCCCATGCGACTATTGAAGGTTGGCTTTAGGTTCAAGCTAAAGGCGCTGTAACCTTTGGCTGCGGACTCTAACGGCACACCTTCGACTAGTAAGTGGCTGACTTTAACTTGTGCGGCTAACGTACCTCCGGCTTTGGCTAACCCTTCAACAATGGTTCCGTACACCAAGAAGTAAGACGCATCGCCTGCATAAGAGAGCGTAGGGCTCTTTCCAAGAAGTAGATCTTTATAGAAATCTTCTGGGATGACGATGAACCCGCCAATCTCTTGGTTCAACACGGCTTGTTTGGCATCTTCGATGGTGGAGTCCCGACGAACCAAATCGATTTGAGAGGTCGCATCGACCATTCTTTCTAACTGGTAGCTGCTTTGGCTCTTATCCAGGTTCACCACGGACGCTTTCAATTGCTGAGGCACTTGATTTGCGTAAGGCAACGGATACAAGAATGAATAGAAGACCACGCCACCAAATACGGTGAGCAAGACAACTGGGTTGCGAAGTACCGCTAATAGTTCTTGTTTCAGCAGTTGAGTAAAGCTCATTGTTTTACTCCTTGTTCTGCATCTTGTACTTTAACTGAGAGTGATGCTTGCGCTAGATGTTTCTTAATTAACAACATAACCACCAATGCAGGAACTGCATACCACAACATAGAAGTGAGGCTGATTAACGATTGTGCTGCGCTCACGCCATAACTGGACTGAGCCGTTTGTACTTCGATGTAATGACTCACCGGCAATAAGCTTCTCCAAACTTGAGCTGCCGTGTTCATGTCGGTTACTGGGAAAGTAATCCCCATGAAAGCGAAACTAGGCGCTGTAAACGCACCGGCGAAGCTCATCGCTCTTGCTGGATCGAGTGTTAAAAAGAAGAATAAACAACCCATGATGATACAACTGACCACAGTCAGCAGTTGGGCAACCGTCAATGCCATGAAGCTGCCGTTAAATGGCCAGTCGAGTAGGCGATAGAACCAAAAGCTAAACGCAATACCAAACGCTAAAAATAGAGCCACGTAAGGGGTTAACGTTGAGACTAACGACTTCACAGGAGAATGTGAAAGCCATGCCTTTAGCCCACGAGCTCGAACGTTTGCGGTTAACACCAGTATCGTGCCGACCACAATCATAATTTGCCATAAAGCAGGAATAACAGCAGACACCAAGAACTGTGCATAGCTGGTGTTCTTGTTAAACAACGGCGTGATCTGGCTTTGTACCGTGACTGCTTGGCCTAATGCCGATTGCACCGTGGTATCACCATGTGAAAGCTGTTTAACGACTTCAAGCTGAGCGTTAAAAGTACCTTGGGCCTGCAACAGTGCTGAGTTGACCAGTTTTCCTATCAAGATGAATTGACTGTTGTAGAACACAGACACTTGAGGGTTCAAACCTAGGTAGAGATCGCGGTCGAAGTGTTTTGGTATCACAACATAACCGTAGATATCGCGTTCAATCATCGCCTTAGCTGCTTCACTCACTGAGCTGTATTTCTGAGTCACTTGTAGGGTAGGTGACGCATCAACAAGACGAGTGAATTGTTGCGAGATTTGGCTGTGTTCAAGATCAACCACTGCAACGGGTAAATCACGGGCAATGCCTTGCGAGAAGATCAGCCAGATACTTGCAGCAAGTAGCAAGGGTATCCAAGTTAGGCACGACAACAACCACTTGTCTTTGCGAACTATCGCCCACTGCCTCATCAAGGTACTCGTCGCTTTGTGATGATCAGGTGAATAAGAGCCTGTAGATTGTGCTCCTGTAGATCGAAAGTTAGCAGACATAAGTCACCTAAAGCTCAACCACAAGGCTCATACCCATGCGCAGTGTTTCGTCAGTGTCGACAGGGCGTGCTTCTACTTCGAATGTACGTAAGTCGAAGCCTTGCGCTGCATCGGTTGAACGCCAAGTCGCGAAATCACCCATTACGGCAATATGAGTCACTTTAAAGGTCAGTGATTTGTCTAGAGCAGGAAGGTAAGCATCAAACTGCGTGCCTTTTTTAAAGTGCTTCAACATGTCTTCACGAACGTTAAGTACCGCCCATGCGTCTTGAGTATCGATAACGGTAACAACAGGGAACCCTTGAGGCGCTAATTCACCACTGCTTAGCAATACTTGAGACACTTCACCACTAAACCAGCTGTGGATCTGTGTGTCTTTTGCGTAGGCTTCAACTTCTGCCACTGCACCTGCGGCCATTAAGGCTTTTTGAGCTGCGGCTACTTTGGTTTCATCACGAGCACCTTCTTGTGCCAGTTGGTACATCTGGAAGGCTGCACTTTCTGTGTATTTCGCGGCTTGCCACTGTGTTTTGGCTTCATCACGTTTTTGTTCAGCGACAACACCATCGTTGTAAAGGTTATTTACACGTTGGTAGGTTTTGTTCATGAGGTCTGCAGCAGCTTTGGCTTTTAGCCATTGGTCTTTAGCGGCTTGGATTTGCTGAGTGCGTGCGCCATTCTCGGCTTCTTGAGCTAATGCGCCAGCGGCTTTTTGACCTGCTTTTGCTTGCTCTAACTTTGCGTCAATCTCTGGACTTAGAAGGGAGAAGATCAATTCACCTTTCTCAACAGAGTCGCCTTTGCGCACGAATACTTGGTCAATTCGGCCAGGTACTTTAGAAGAGATGCTGTATTGCTGTGCATCGATTTGGCCTTGAAGCTTAACCGGTTGAGGTTGATACGCTTGGTAAAAACTGTATCCGACCCAGCCAATAATGCCGATACCAACTATAGATAGAAGAAGGGGCTTAATAGGTTTCATGAGTTATCCTTTTGACTGGCTAGCGGTGTCTGTTTTTGAGTCGAAATCAGACGTAACAGAAGAAGTTAAGTAACTTGAGTAAGCATTCATTTCGCTGGTGAGCGCCAAAAGCTTGTTGAGAGAGATTAGATATTTGAATCGCGCAGCAGATTGCTGTGTCTTAATGCTTGCAAGGTATAGTTCAGCATCAACCACTTCTAACGAGTTAGATAAGCCTTGTGTGAACGCTTTTTTACGAAGTGATAGGTTCTCTTGAGCTAACGACAAGCTAGAGTTCAGCCCTTGAACTTCTTCAATCGCTTGGTTTGCTTCAAGGTAGGTCTTTTGTACCAATACGGTTAAGTCTTGTTTGGCTTGCGACTTAAGGAATTGCACCTGTGAAACCGCACTGTGCGCAGCGGCTACCTTATCAGAGCGACCAGAGGTATCGATCAGCGGAACGTTCACACCAATGCCGACTAACCAATCTGGTTTCATTTCACTCGCGAGCGAGTCGTCTTCATAAAGGCTGTAATCACCGTAAAGGTACACTTCTGGGTAGTATTTGCCTTTTTCAGCTTTGATTAAGCTGCTCGCTTGTTTCTCTTTCGCATCAAGGATCTTAAGGCCGGGGTAGGTCATCAATGTTTGGTCAATGAACACATCCATATGAGGTAGATTCTTGTTGATAAACAGTTGCTCTGAAGGTTCAACACTCTGGCTTTGGCCAAGAATTTGAGTCAGTGCTAACTGAGCAATTTTGAGGTCATTCTCAGCCTTAGTACGTTCAACGACCGCTTTATCTAAAGAAGCATCCGCTTGTAGTCGTTCAACTCGTGCAATTTGCCCTTGCTGTTCCATCTTGATAGCGAAATCTCGGTGCTGAGTTAAGCCTGCTTCTACGGCTTGACGCGTTTTCACGACGTCTTCCGCTAAGATCACTGAAAAGTAGTACTTGCTTAAGTCTTCGTAGCGAGCCTGCTTTTCCATCAAGAGTTGGCTTTGCGCTTCTTCGCTTTTACCTTCGGCTGCGGCTTGTGCTGCGTTAATTCGTCCGCCAGTAAAGATAGGCCAAACTGCGCGAATGGAAGAGCTGAAGATGTCTTGTTCGGTGATGGTTGATGTTACTCCGCTTATGAAAGGTCGCAGAGCTGCCGCTATAGTAGGGTTTACACCACTTAAGCTATCGCTGAACTGTTCGCCATTGATGGTAACGTCACTATCAAGGTGAGTGTAGTTCGCACCTAGCGTCACAGAAGGAAGGTTAAGGCTTCTGGTTGCATTTTGAAGGTGTTGATAACGCTCAACATTAGCTTGTTGAGCCGCAAGAGAGTTGTTGTTCTCTTGGAGTATTTGCCACGCCTCAGAAAAAGTGAGCGGGGCAGCATAGCTTGGCGAACTGATAGCACCGATAAGAATACTGGCAATCGCAAGGCGTTGGAATGTCGGTTTGGTCATCTGCATTAAATACCAAATTAGAGTATTAGCTCTAATGTTAACAGGGGGATAATCATTTGTCTTGAACAGATTACCTCATATGAATAATTAGCATAGCCGCTCGTTAATATAATGTGAATGCTATTAAGGGTTTAATGGCTGTCGACATAGAAACAAAAAGAGCACGACGAATCGTGCTCTTTAAGTTCAGTATAGAAGGGTTTACTACAAATTGATTGGCGCTATTTAAAGTTTGGACAATGGTGATCGGCGCGCCACACCAATTGTCTTGAACCTTGCATCGTTTGTAGTAAATCTCTACCTGACATTTGCGGGAAAGCTAACAATACTTTTAGATCGAGCGGGGATGTCTCGTTCTTCTCATATGCTCTGACATGAGTGAAAGTAGATTGTAAGTTTTTGAACAACATAGCCTTTGTTAGGCAGATTCCAAAATTATCGCGTTTCATTGCCTGGTTTCCTTTTCAACAATGTTTATACGTTATGTTTTTTATCCTGTTTCTATTGGACGTTGCCACTGATCGATACTTCCTGCTCATCAATGCTTTATTATTGGGTGCTGCTTTTATCAGTCACCTCTTCGTTGTCTAACTAGCCGGTTGTCTAACTATCCGAGTGTCAAATAGCGATGGATGAATAGAGGAGAATACTTAATCCGTTTGTTCATCATTCGTAACGGCGAGCGCGCAACTTTTACTTATCGATACGTCCAGCGAGTGAAGAGTTGTTGCTTTTGTGTTAACCATAATTCTGGCTTAAAACGCTGTGTTAAAATTGCAACGTATAGCTTGGCAACAATAAACTCCTTCATATGCAACTATTATAATTGTATCTATTTTAAACAACCTAAAAAACACCTAAAAGCTTAGTGATCTAGGTCAATATTTATTCGTTTATTTGTCTTTTTAAGCTAATCCGTTCTAAAAGTGAGCGATTGTTTTGTTTGTATAACGTAAAGGAATATCAATTAATAATCTGGTCAATTATTTAGTTGAGTAACAGTCACAAATTCGTATAAGCACAAAGGTCATAAGATTAACTTGGTGTTAACATTAATCGTTAAGCACTAGGGACGGTTTTATATGAAATGGAGTAGCATCAGTTTCCGTAAAAGGTTACTGATTATCATGACGGTCACTGGCCTCGTAGAGCTGTTGATACTCTCAGCGGCAGGTTTTTCTTATATCAAACAATCTCAAGAGCAAGAGATGGGTTTGAAAGCGCTCGGTGTGGCTGAATTTCTCTCTGAATCACCGCTTGTCACCCGAATTATTCAAGAAAATGGCACCTTGGATGCTGATGGTATTCCTCACGTTTTATCTGAAGAGACCCAAGTTAAGTTTCGAAACCTCACGCAGTTAATTGGTGCGGCGTTTATTGTTGTCGGTGATGAGAAAGGCATTCGCTTAATTCACCCATACGACGACAGGTTGGGGAAACCCATGCGCGGTGGTGATAACCAGAAGGCATTGGTGTTGGGTGAGTCTTACGTATCGACGGCAAAAGGTTCGCTCGGGTTTTCAGTACGTGGTAAATCGGCCGTCAAAGACTCGAATGATGCTGTCATTGGCGTTGTATCAGTGGGTTATCTCTTAGATTCACTGCAAGACAGAATAGAACCTTATTTAGCCTTTTTGATTGTGATGGCCTTGCTGGTGGTTGCCGTTAACGCGTTGATTTCAAGCTATGTGTCCCGTCGCTTTCAGCGCGCTATTTTAGGCTTTGAGCCTGAAGAGATAGGCCGACTGTATGTTGAGTTAGATGTAACCATGAGTACCGTGAAAGAGGGTATTCTGAGTATCGATAAGCACGGCATTTTACGGTCAATTAATAAGAGTGCCTGCGATATTTTATCGATAGACAGAGATAAAGCACTCAATCAACAGCGCCTTTCTGACGTATTGCCCGGTAGTGATTTAGAGCAACTGCTATCAACAGGCGATACCGACCACGACGTTGAGTTGTACTTAAACAATAAGCGAATCATTGCTAACCGAAGCCCGATTATAGTGGCTGGTGAGGTGGTCGGGGCGGTGTCCAGTTTCCGATTGAGAGACGAGATCAACGATTTAACAGACCAACTCTCACAAACTAAAGAGTATGCAGATCTACTCCGTTCACAAACCCATGAACATCAAAACAAGCTTAACACCATCAGTGGCTTGATCCAGATGGGCGAGTTGGACTCGGTACAACAACTGATTGGCCAAGAAACAGAACATTATCAAAGCCTTATCGAGTTCTTGCGTGAAACTGTTAAAGACCCGCTCATTGCAGGTATGCTCCTTGGTAAAACGGAGCGTGCGAGAGAAATTGGTTTAGAGCTCAAGGTCGAAGAAGGCTCAAGACTTGAAGCTCTGCCAAGCCGCTTAAATGCGGATGACGTTGTCACTATTCTTGGTAACCTGATTGATAATGCGTTTGATGCGACGATGGCAGCGATAAAACAAGAGGGGCAGATTGTCCCTTCACGTCGAGTGATTGAAGTATCTATCAGTGATTTTGGCAATGAGATTATCGTTGAAGTAGAAGATAAAGGATGTGGATTACCCAAGCACTTGGCAACTGACGCGCTGACTGAAAAAGGTGTGTCGAGTAAAGCCAAACAAAACCGCGGTGTTGGTTTGTATCTCGTCAAGCAGCTCACCGATCGCTATCAAGGGCAGTTAGAAATGGTTGATAACCCTGATTTTGGTTCACGCATGGCGGTGTATCTACCAAAAGAAGAACAATAATAATTAAGCACGAAACGATCGAGTGACGATCATCGTGAAGGAATACAATGGTTAAAGGAAGAACATAAATGAACGCAATCACGAGAGTCATGGTCATTGAAGATGATATTGCGATTGCAGAGCTTCACCATCGTTATTTAGAACAGATGGGAGGATTTGATGTGGTTGGAATCGCGACCACACAGTCTGAAGCCTTAATGCAGCTCGATATCTTGAAGCCTGATTTGGTTCTTTTGGATGTTTATCTGCCGGATGGGTGTGGGATCGACATTCTCAATCACGTTCGCGGAAGTAATCAAGGTTGTGATGTTATCTTGATTACCGCAGCACGCGACGTCGATACTTTGCAGCAAGCAATGCGTGGCGGAGTCGTCGACTATCTACTCAAACCCGTGATGTTTCCTCGCTTGGAAGCGGCGCTGAAAAAGTACCAATCACAGCAGCAAGAGTTTGAAAACGTGTCTGACCTTAACCAAGGCTTGGTCGACAAGATGTTGCAAGCCAATGCGAAAGCAGACTCAGCGAAAGCATCAACGTTACCTAAAGGGATCGACGGTGTAACACTCGATAAGATTCGTGCGGTCTTTCAACAAGCTGACGCGACGAATATTACGGCTGATGAAGCGGGTGAACGCATTGGTGCAAGCCGAACCACAGCCAGACGCTACCTAGAATTCTTGATCACGACCGGTGAATTGGTTGCCGATTTGAACTATGGCACCGTTGGTCGTCCTGAACGTTGTTATAACAAAGCGAAAAGATAAAGGTGCGCAAGAAGCTCTCTTCATCCGAAGATACCTTTACATTCCAAATAAACTGTAAAACCAGTTGAATAAGCTGGTTTTAGTTTCCCTTTTAACATCCACAAGTCACTCCACAGACCAGATGCCATTCTTTCTTGACTACAATGTTTGAGAATGCCGATTTGCTGTTATTTCTACCTTTGTGAACTCAGCTATCGATTAGAATTTGTTCGAAATGAGTCAATATTTAATCGATTGCTTTCACAGTGGTTGATGTAAATCAAATACTCATAGACAATACTGTCCCGAATAGAGGTGATAGCATTCACCCTCGTTTACCAAACGCATTCTCAAGTGTAATAGGCACTCGCTATTGATGTAATAGCTAAGACCTATTATCTATTTTCGTATGTCGCTGATACCGTTGGCGAATACTAAAAACCTTGTTTTTATAGGAAAGATGATGGTAATACCTGAAAACAGCAGCATCGTTATTTTTGGTGCGTCGGGAGATCTAACTTACCGCAAGTTAATTCCTGCTTTGTACCACCTGTATGCTAGCAATCAACTACCAGAATCCTTTGCGATTCTTGGAGTGAGCCGTACTGAGTACAGCGATGAGTCTTACCGTGAGAAGCTGAAGAAGTCTCTTCAGGAAATGGAACAAACTGAACCTGAGACGCTGAATGCATTTATTGAACATTTGCATTACCAAGCGATCAACACTTCAGATGTCGAAGATTACGCTCGTTTAGCACAACGTCTAGACAAGCTTGAGCAAGACTACCAATTCGAAAACCATAACACACTGTTCTACTTGGCAACGCCGCCAAGCCTATACGGTGTGATCCCAGCAAACCTTGCTGCGCATGGCCTGAACGATGAAACGAACGGCTGGCGTCGTCTGATCATCGAGAAGCCATTTGGTTACGACCTAGCTTCTGCTCAAGCGTTAGATGAAGAGATCCATCATCACTTCCAAGAACACCAGATCTACCGTATCGACCATTACCTTGGTAAAGAAACGGTACAAAATCTTCTAGTGCTTCGTTTCTCAAACGCGATGTTCGAACCACTGTGGAACCGTAACTTTATTGAATACGTTGAAATCACAGGTGCTGAGTTCCTTGGCGTTGAAGAGCGTGGCGGATACTACGACGGTTCTGGTGCAGTTCGTGACATGTTCCAAAACCACCTGCTGCAAGTGCTAGCGATGGTTGGTATGGAGCCTCCTGCTCAAATCAATGCTGATTCTATTCGTGACGAAGTGGTTAAAGTACTTCAGTGTCTGAAACCTCTTGAGGAAGATGACCTGCGTAAAGATCTCGTTCTTGGTCAATACACAGCTTCAGACGTTCGCGGCCAGCACTTGCTAGGTTACCGTGAAGAGCCGGGTGTAGCAGACGATTCTCGTACTGAAACGTACATCGGCTTAAAAGCTCACATCAACAACTGGCGCTGGAATGGTGTTCCTTTCTACGTTCGTACCGGTAAACGCTTACCAACGCGCGTAACGGAAATCGTGATTCACTTTAAGAACACGCCACACCCAGTATTTGGTCAAAATGCACCAGAGAACAAACTGATTATCCGCATCCAACCGGACGAAGGTATTCAGATGAGCTTTGGCTTGAAAGAGCCGGGCGCAGGCTTCAAAGCAAAAGAAGTGAAAATGAACTTCTCTTACTCTGACTTGCCTGAAACTCAAATGCTAACGGCTTACGAGCGTCTTCTTCTTGATGCACTAAACGGCGATGCAACTCTGTTTGCACGTACCGACGCAGTTGAAGCGTGTTGGAAGTACGTTCAACCAATCTTAGACTTCAAGCAAGATCCTCAAGCACTGTTTGGCTATGCTTGTGGTACTTGGGGCCCACAGGAAGCAGATGAACTGCTGCAACGTGATGGCCGCGCATGGCGTTTCCCATGCAAAAACTTAACAGACACGGATTACTGCGAACTATGATCAACCACAAGATCTTTGAAACGCCAGAGCTAGTTGTTGAAAACCTAGCAAACGAAATGAAAGCGTACAGCGAGCAGGGTAAACCTGTTCACATTTCACTGTCTGGCGGTAGCACACCCAAAATGCTTTTCAAACTGCTGGCGCAAGCGCCATACGCAGAAGGCATTCAGTGGAACAACCTTCATTTTTGGTGGGGCGACGAGCGTTGCGTTGCACCAGACGACGCTGAAAGCAACTTCGGTGAAGCGAATGCATTGTTGTTTACTCAAGTAAACCTTCCTGCTGAAAACATCCACCGCATCCGTGGTGAAGATGAACCTAAAGCAGAAGCAGAGCGTTTCGCAAAAGAGATGGCAGACGTAATCCCAACAGAAAACGGCACGCCAGTTTTCGATTGGATTCTGCTAGGTGTTGGCGCAGACGGCCACACAGCTTCACTATTCCCGGGTGCAACCAACTACCAAGATGAGAACCTGTCTGTACTGGCTTCTCACCCTGAGTCTGGTCAAATCCGTGTTTCTAAAACTGCAAAAGTTTTAGAAGCAGCAAAACGAATCAGCTACCTAGTACTCGGTGCAGGCAAAGTTGAGATCGTTAAAGAAATTCATACTACTCCTGCTTCAGAGTTGCCTTACCCGGCAGCAAAAATCCAGTCTAAAACTGGCGAGACAGAGTGGTTCCTAGATTCAAATGCAGCAAGTGCTATCGCATAAGTGCGAATAGCCGCAAGGAGATATAAATAATGAAAGGTGATATCGGTGTAATTGGCCTAGCAGTAATGGGTCAGAACCTTATCCTAAACATGAACGACCACGGCTTCAAAGTTGTGGCTCACAACCGTACTGCTGCGAAAGTAGACGAGTTCCTAGAAGGCCCAGCTAAAGGTACTAACATTGTTGGTGCTTACTCTCTAGAAGAGCTAGTTGAGAAGCTAGAAGCGCCACGTAAAGTGATGCTTATGGTTCGTGCTGGTGACGTTGTAGACACGTTCATCGAAAACCTAATCCCACTTCTAGACGAAGGCGACATCATCATCGATGGTGGTAACACTAACTACCCAGACACTAACCGTCGTGTAGCGCATTGTCGTGAGAAAGGCATCCACTTCATCGGTACTGGTGTATCTGGTGGTGAAGAAGGTGCTCGTTTCGGTCCTTCAATCATGCCAGGCGGCGCAGCTGAAGCTTGGGAAGCGGTTAAGCCAATCTTCCAAGGTATCTCTGCAAAAACTGACGCTGGCGAGCCTTGTTGTGACTGGGTTGGTAACGACGGTGCTGGCCACTTCGTTAAGATGGTACACAACGGCATCGAATACGGCGACATGCAGCTTATCACTGAAGCATACCAGTTCATGAAAGATGGCCTAGGTATGTCTGCTGACGAGATGCAAGCAGTATTCGCTGATTGGAACAAGACTGAGCTAGACAGCTACCTAGTTGAAATTACGGCTGACATCCTTGGCTACAAAGATGAAGACGGTGAAGCGCTAGTTGAGAAGATCCTAGATACTGCAGGCCAAAAAGGTACGGGTAAGTGGACGGGCATCAACGCTCTAGACTTAGGTATCCCACTAACTCTAATCTCTGAGTCTGTATTCTCTCGTTGCCTGTCTGCTCTTAAAGACCAACGTGTTGAAGCTGAAGCTTTGTTTGAGAAAACAATCACTCCAGTTGAAGGTGATAAGCAAGAGTGGGTTGATGCACTACGTCAAGCTCTACTGGCTTCTAAGATCATCTCTTACGCTCAAGGTTTCATGCTAATGCGTGAAGCATCAAACGAAAACGGCTGGGACCTAAACTACGGTAACGTAGCACTAATGTGGCGTGGTGGTTGTATCATCCGTTCTGCATTCCTAGGCAACATCCGCGATGCGTACGAAGCAAACCCAGACATCGCGTTCCTCGGTTCTGATGAGTACTTCAAAAACATTCTACAAGGCAGCCTAGTAGCATGGCGTAAAGTAGCAGCGAAATCTCTAGAGTCTGGTATCCCAATGCCATGTACGATTTCTGCGCTATCTTTCCTAGACGGTTACACAACGGCACGTCTACCAGCTAACCTGCTTCAAGCTCAACGTGACTACTTCGGTGCTCACACTTACGAGCGTACTGACCGTCCACGTGGTGAATTCTTCCACACAAACTGGACTGGTACAGGCGGCGACACTGCTTCTACAACTTACGACGTATAATCGTTAGTTAGAATCAGTAAAGAACGTGTTTGTTCTTTAAGCTGTAAATAGAAAGAAGGATGCTGCTAATGGGCATCCTTTTTTATTGGTTCGCGTTTTTTAATCAGTTACTACGTAGCATCTTTATTGCTTTTTAACTCATTTTCATAGCGTTACCTTTATTTGTTAACTAGAACTTCCACTGTCTTCTAAACGGAGGAATGAACTTGATAGTGTATGCGCAATAGATTAAATAGCGCGCTGTTCATGGTAATCCGAACGTTAAACAACCATTTTGAAATTAAATGAAAAGATAAATAGGATAACGTACATGCTTTATGCCATCATAAAGGCATAAATAAGGGCAATGGATGTAATGCCTAAGTGATTGAGCTAGAAGCGGTCAGTGATGACGGTGTTCTAGAGTATATTCAAGGCCGTGAGCTGCCTTGAAAAAGGTAATGTTATGACTGAAGAAGAAAGAATCGAACTGCAACAAAATAACCCTCTACACGGCTTAAAGCTTGAGACCATGATCACTGAGTTAGTGGATCACTATGGTTGGGAAATTTTGGATGCAGCAATGCGCATGAACTGCTTTAACACTAAGCCGACTGTAGCAAGCGCTGTTAAATATCTGAAGAAGACGGAATGGGCTCGTGAGAAGGTTGAAAACTTCTACCTTTACCGTTTTAAGCGTATGCCTAAAGCATCAGACATCGAATACCAGATGCCTCCGCGTTCACGTACATTCCGTCACGGGCTAGAGCCTCGTGAGCCAATGGAATTAACGGTTGAGTCTATCCAGGCTTCTCAAGCTAAAGCGGCTTCTGCATTTAAAGCTCGCCGTGGCGGTAACGGTCGTAATTTCCGTCGCTAGCAAAAGGGCGTCGTTAATAAGAAGGCGTCGTTAGATAGGACTTCGCTAATCAAGAGATGTCGTTGATAACGCCGTCTAATTAGCTAAAGTGATAAGCATAAAAGACGAAAGGAGCCTAAGTGCTCCTTTTTTAACGTGTGTACTTAGTTCAAGCGTGTAAAGCTTGTTGTACTTGAATCTTAAGCTTCGCGGTTCTTTCTTTGATTCTTCCATAGGTCGGTGACATAAACGATGGCACTGATAATCAAGAAGAGCGCTGACACAGAAAACAGAGCGGGCATTTTGAGAATCCACGCGAATGTGGCAGCGAGAAAAGCGACAAAGCAAATGAGTCGACTTGATGACATGACATGACCGAGTTTAATGTTCATAACGCCTCCTAATGAAGTCTCATTTTCGACAGGAGAATTATCCGACTTTGTTCATAATAAAGGCTAAAAAACAGCCTAAATTAATATCAAATTTACTAATTCGATGACGGTATTCACACATTCCAAGGTGGCTATTATATAAGCAATAGAATAGCGGTCTGGCTAGTTCGAGAGTAAAGTTGTGTAGATAGTCACTCTTGCGTGAGTAACAAAAATTCTTCGTTTAACTGGCGTAAAAAAAGGTTCATCGCGGCTTTCCGGGGAAAGCCGCTTTTATCTTCAAGAAGAAGTAATCTGTATCTCGATACCCATACCCCATTCGCTTGATTAGCTTTATCTTGTTGTTTATCCCTTCTAGTGTGCAGGTGTTTAAGGGGTAACTTGCCGATGCAATAATGCCGTGAAGATAAGGCCTCAGTTTTCGTGCGAACTCTTTCAATGGCTTAATTCCACTCTCTTGCACTTGTGCCCACCATACCTCCCA
>NZ_JAKEUO010000012.1 GCF_022397915.1 Vibrio sp. Isolate34
TATGCTTAATGGGAAGAAGAGGCAGTAGTTGTTCTATATAGCTTTTTAGGCGCTTCGTTATACGAGCATAAGGCTCCAACCAAGATAGAGACTCTGTTTTTATGCCGCAGTCACGACACTTAATCCTTCGAGTTTGAACGGAAAGTTCGACAGGAACACCGAGCAACATGGCCTCTTTCACATGACGCCATTGATACTCATGGATAGCCTCGGCTTCAAGACCGCAAAAGCATTTAGCCTCAGAGTTCGGTTTAAGAGTTAGTGTAATAAGTGATGCTGTCTGGTGAGACTTTACTATTTTAAAGCCTTCCCAGAATGACGATAGGAAAGTATGATTCGGCATGAAAACGGTAGTTTGTGTATGATTTTTGTTTGGCGACTAAACCATATCACTTACTACCGTTTTTGTTTTTAGTTCCCGCTAATCCGCGATGAACCATAAAAAAGCCGAGACATCAATGATGTCTCGGCTTTTTCGTTCATATGTCGTTGCTGACTAGAAATTCACGAAGAACATTAGTCACCAGCGAACATGTAACCTTCACCGTGAACCGTCACAAAGATTTGTGGGTTCTTAGGGTCGAATTCCATTTTTGCACGCATACGACGAATCAGTACGTCGATTGTACGATCGTTAGGTGCATCCACTCGGTGGCTGATCATATTCAGAATACGCTCGCGGCTTAATACTTGGTTAGGGTAAGAAGACAAAGCCACCAACAGTTCATATTCAGCTTTAGTCAGCTTCACTGGCTCGCCGTTTTTGCTTAGCGCACGACGAGGGATATCAAATGTCCACTCACCGAAACGAACCACAGACTCGTCTGATGTTTCTTCTACTGCGCCTGCTGCCGTTTTACGAGCGGCAGAAATACGCCAAAGTAGGTTTTTAACTCGAACCAATAACTCGCGAAGTTCGAAAGGTTTAGTAACGTAATCGTCCGCGCCCATTTCAAGGCCAACGATTTTGTCGATGCTATCCGTGCGTCCAGTAACTAAAATAATTCCAATGTCTGATTGACTGCGTAATTCGCGAGTTAGCATCAATCCATCTTCGCCTGGTAAGTTGATGTCCAGCATAATGAGGTCAACGTTGTTTTCATCTAACACGTTTCTCATTTGAGCGCCGCTTTCTGCTTCGCTCACTGTGTAACCTTCGTTCTGGAAGTATCCAACCAGTTTACTGCGGGTTACCACATCATCTTCTACGACTAATACGTGATAGCTCATCTACACCACTTTTCTTATTTAATAGTTTCAGTAACTATTCTATTCATAACTAGTAACAATTCTAGTGTTACAGAAGATAAAAGCCAGAAAGATGAATCTTTTTTGATACAAGACAATCTTAAACCTTGCTATTTATCGCCCATCGCAATTCAATATAGGCATTACTACTAACGAGTAACTTTGCGTTTCGCAAATAACCTTGTTATTCAGCCTTGGTGTTTATATCCCAAATCACTTGACGATATTGAGTATACAAACGCCGCAAGACTAAATCAGGATCCAAGAAATGAAAGATACGAAAGCGTTCAACGAGCAAAGAGCAGAAATCTACTGGTGGCTATCAAGCTTATTCGCCAAAGAGCTCACTCAAGAAGAACTCGATCACTACCACTCTGTTGAGATTCGTTCTTTCCTAACTGGTTTAGGTGAAAATGAAACACTAAAGCCTGCGATTGATAGCTTAGTTGATGCGCTAAATCGTCTGCAAACACGTGAAGACGCTCAGCTAGAACTGTCTGCTGACTTTTGTGACCTTTTCTTAAAGACAGATAAACATGGTGCCCTTCCATACGCTTCTATGTACATCGGTGAGACTGGCCTATTAAACGATAAGCCTGCAAAAGAGATGGAAGAGATCATGGCTAAACACAATTTAGTGGTTAACCAAGACCTGAAAGAGCCAGCAGACCACATTGCTATCGAACTCGATTTCCTTGGTAACTTGATCATCCGTTCTAACGAAACAGAGCTTGAAGAAGAGCTAGAGAAATCATTTGCTGTTCAACAACAGTTTATCGAGCAACAACTCCTAACTTGGGTACCAAAATTCAACGTTAAATGTCATGACGTTGATGAATTCGGTTTCTACGCTTCAGTCTCATCTCTGCTACTCGCATTCTGTCAATTGGACACTCAATATTTAGCCGGTGAATAGCTTATTGGGCGACTAAGTAAATAAATTCAGTAGAATGTGACAATTCACCCGGATTTCTGGGTGAATTTTATTGCGAGTAATTTCTAGTCAGTCTAAAATTGTGACCGCAAACGATAAAATATGAAACATTCACGAAATGCTATGCTTATTAAAGTTCAGAGCATTTCGGTGTTAAGACAAGCCGCTCATAGCGGTTTTTTGTTTTTTAGCACTTTAGTACCCAAAGAGCCCTACAAATTTAAGCTCTTAGTTAGGTAGCTTAACGGCTACTTCATTCCGTACTTTGGGAAAGTAGCTTCTAATAGGATAAAACCATGGCCACTATAAAAGATGTCGCTCGCTTAGCCGGCGTATCAACAACAACCGTTTCTCACGTAATCAACAAAACACGTTTTGTTGCAGAAGCGACTCAAGAAAAAGTAAACAAAGCCGTAGATGAACTGAACTATGCACCAAGCGCGGTTGCTCGTAGTTTGAAGTGCAATACAACACGCACTATCGGCATGCTTGTTACTCAATCAACCAACCTATTCTTCTCTGAAGTTATCGATGGTGTTGAGAGCTACTGCTACCGTCAAGGTTACACTTTGATCCTGTGTAACACGGGTGGTATCTATGAGAAGCAACGTGACTACATTCGAATGCTTGCAGAGAAACGTGTAGATGGCATCTTAGTTATGTGTTCAGACCTAACTGAAGAACTAAGAGAGATGTTAGATCGTCACGCTGACATCCCTAAAGTGATTATGGACTGGGGCCCAGAGAGTTCTCAAGCTGACAAGATCATCGATAACTCTGAAGAAGGTGGCTACCTAGCAACCAAATACCTTATTGAGCGCGGTCACTCTAAGATTGCTTGTTTAAGTGGCCACTTAGACAAAGCGGCCTGTGTAGAACGTATCGCAGGTTACAAACGCGCACTCAATGAAGCTAAGATTACTGCCGATGACAACATGATCATTGAAGGTAACTTCGAGTGTGATACTGCTGTTCTTGCTGCAGAGCAAATCGTCGAAATGAAAGATCGCCCAACAGCGGTATTCTGTTTCAACGATACAATGGCTCTGGGCTTAATGAGCCGACTGCAAGAAAAAGGCATCCGTATCCCTGAAGATATTTCAGTGATCGGTTACGACAACATCGAACTGGCTGAGTACTTCTCTCCACCGTTAACAACGGTTCACCAACCTAAACGTCGTGTTGGTAAAAATGCATTTGAGATTTTATTAGAACGTATAAAAGACAAAGATCACGAGAAGCGTGTCTTCGAAATGCACCCTGAGATTGTTGAGCGAAGTACAGTTAAAACGTTAAATTAATTGATAAAACGAGTTTTATTTCATTAAGCGCACCTTTGGGTGCGCTTTTTTTATCAACAACTACAATGAACCTATATGCACAATAGAAAGATCATTAATTGAAGCAATATCACACTTTGAAATAACAAGTGTGAGCCTCATTCAACAAAAACTTTATTCTATTCAATCAGTCACGCACAGGGCAAACCACTTGAAAAAGTGGGACGCAAAGCTTCCGGCCTAAACCACTCGTTGGTATGGTAGCGGGGTTACCGATGGCAAAATGCAGTAACTACTGACAATTTAGTAATTTACAGCCTATTGACAATTTAATTGCAACATTTTGCTAATCTCTCGGACCTGCTTATTTGGTGGCGTAGTTCAAATACACCGAGATAAATAACATGGATAAACCGATACTAAAGGACTCAATGAAGTTATTTGAGCCCCTAGGAAAAATTAAGTCACGCTCAATGTTTGGTGGATTCGGTCTTTTTGCTGATGACACTATGTTTGCTCTGGTTGTTAATGACCAGCTGCATATACGGGCAGACAAATGCACAACGAAGCAATTCGAACAACAAGGGTTTCAACCGTACGTCTACAAAAAACGTGGTTTCCCTGTCGTTACTAAATATTTCGCTTTACCTAAAGGCCTGTGGCAAGACCAAGAGAAAATCTTGGAACTTGCAACGACGTCTCTGGGTTTCGCTAAAGAAGAAAAAGCTGAACAGTCTTCTGCTAAGCCAACTCGACTCAAAGATCTACCGAATCTTCGACTCGCTACCGAGCGTATGTTGAAAAAGGCGGGGATCGATTCTGTAGAACGTTTATATGAATCTGGCTCTGTAAACGCATTTAACGCCATCAAAGAATCGCATGCGTCTTCTGTCAGTATTGAACTGCTGTGGGCGTTAGAAGGTGCGATCAATGGTACACATTGGTCTGTTATACCGCAGCAGCGTCGCGAAGAGCTTATCAATCGCGTCAATTAACTTTGTCAGTTCAAACTACTTATATAACTAAGCCGCATTTTTTGCGGCTTTTTTTATATCTGCTGAAAGTTAATCTACGCTTTGCCTGTCTATCTATACTAATGGTATGCATTGAAAATTAGAGGAAGTATCAATGAGTAAGAAAATGATATTGGGTATTGTGTTGGTCGTAACCATCATCTTGTTAGGCGTCAATTTTGGCCAGTACCTAACGCTTGAAAACGCCAAGGCCCAACAAGCCGTTTTAAATGACTACATTGACAGCAACTTTATTGCCGCCACTGCTATCTATTTTGTTGCGTACGTAATGATCACTGCTTTCTCTATTCCTGGTGCTGCAGTTGTCACGCTTTTAGGGGCCGCACTATTTGGCTTCTGGAACAGTTTACTGCTGGTATCTTTCGCGAGCGCTATTGGTGCTACCCTCGCCTTTCTGAGTAGCCGTTACCTGTTACGTGATTGGATCCAAACCAAATTTGGTGACAAATTAGCAACGATTAACAAGGGCGTAGAAAAAGACGGGGCATTTTACTTATTCTCGCTTCGCCTAATTCCTGTCTTCCCGTTTTTCCTTATCAATCTACTGATGGGTTTAACCCCAATGTCAGTTTCTCGTTACTACATTACGAGCCAAATAGGCATGCTACCTGGTACGGCTGTTTTCTTGAATGCTGGTACTCAACTCGCAGAAATTGATTCACTTTCAGGTATCGTTTCACCTTCAGTACTACTATCGTTTGCATTATTGGGTGTATTCCCAATTATTGCCAAACGGTTGATGAGCAAGTTTCGCTCAACACCTGTCGCTGAATAACGTATATAGCTGACGAACACCTAAAGCCAAATAAGGTTCTATCTCAATGAAAATCTACAGTGCATCGAATCCAACAGAAGCCCATATCATCTGTGGATTGTTAGAAAGTGAGAATATTGCGTGTGAAGTCCGTGGTGAAGGTTTGTTTGGTTTAAAAGGGGAAATCCCGTTTACCGAAGAAACTGACCCTTACGTATGGTTATATGAGCCAGAATTAGCCAGTAAAGCCCGTACTATTGTCAATGACTACCAAAAACAACAAGATTCGATCATCTATGAAGAGTGGCGTTGTGGCGAGTGTCATGAAGTCAATGAAGCACAATTCGGTTCTTGTTGGCAGTGTGGCGCAGCCTCTCCTGAATAATACCTTACGACAACACTCTGAGATTCGGTCAGATACCTCCTCCAAATAAAAAACGGGAAGCTAACTTAGTTAGCTTCCCGTTTTTATTTCAATTCGATTTAACTCTCGGCTTAGAGAATGAACCTAGAAGATCACTGGATTTGCTTTTGGATAAACTCGATAGAATGTTGATTGAATTCTTCAGGGTTTTCAACATTACACACGTGACCGCAGTTTGCGATTTCGACCAGTTCACTCGACTCATGTGCCTCAACCATTTCTTTAACGGGCTTGATGAACATGTAGTCACGCTCTCCCATCAAGTAGAGAGTCGGGATTGGTAGCTCTCTATCTTTGAAATACTTCATCAGAGGGTTTACATCAGCCGTCAGGATGAACCAACGTTTAAACTCTTTTTGACAAAGCTTTTTAGCTTCGCGGATAAACAAGTGACGCGATTCTTTCTGGCTTTTTTGCGGCATTACAATGTAAGCAAATAGGCTGTACAGCCACATGTAAGGAATGATGTGCTTACTCAGGTTACCGAGTTTGACCAATACTTGCGAACGAGTGTTGAGTTTGGTTACCGCCCCACCAAGAACCATTGAGCGAACACGGCCTGCTGCTAGCTCTGCAACGTTACGAACAATAATAGTCCCAAGAGACATACCCACGAAGTGTGCAGAACGAATTTTAAGATGATCTAACACTTTAAGGATATCGAGCGTGACCGATTTGAACGTATAACGATTCGAAATCAGCTCTTTAAGTATGTTATCTGATTTACCATGCCCTCTCAGGTCAATGAGAAGCAAGTTGAAGTGCTGCTTATACGCTTTGATCTGCTTAAACCAGATAGAGGAGCTGCCTCCAGCGCCATGCACAAATACAACCCACTCATCGCTAGTAGGGTGAGTAAATGTTTTATGAAATAATAAACTCTCAGACATACCTATCGCTTTAATTATTAAAATGGAGCTATGCCTCATCACGAGGCGATGACTAAGGATATCACGCAATTAAGAACTTTAAGTGATAATAGTGTCAAACCTGTCATTAGTCATGTGAATACCAACCTCACCTTTTCTACCTGACTGAAATGAGTTTGCAAGCTTTGTCTTTGTAAACGTGATGTGATCTGACCAGAAAACAAAAAGGCACCCTATGATTAGAGCGCCTCTTTCATTAAAGAAAATTGCCGTACATCCGCTAATTTTAGAAGCTAAAACAGAGCGCTAAAATGCAGAGTGATACATCGCAAGATACTCTTTTGCGGCATCTTCCCAACTAAAATCTTTCTGCATAGCATAAAGCTGAACACGCTTAATTTCAGATGGGTTTTGTGCATAAAGCAGTAATGAACGATGCAGTACAGCCAATAACGCTTGCGGCGTCGGCTCTTCAAAAGCAAATCCAGTCGCTACTTCAGGATCCTGATCGTAATCATTCACACTGTCTTTTAAACCACCCACAGAACGAACAATCGGTAAGGTACCGTAAGCCATGCTGTAGATCTGGTTTAAACCACAAGGTTCAAATTCAGAAGGCATCAAGAAGAAATCGGAGCCCGCTTCAACCAAGTGCGCTAGCTCGTTGTTGTATGCTTCTACGAACGAGAACTTGTCTGAGTGACGTGCCGATAGCTCTTTCAATTGACTCGCCAGCACTGGATCGCCTGTTCCTACAATCACGATCTGAAGATCGTTCTTTAAAAACTGCTCGATTATAGGCAATAAGTAATGCACGCCTTTTTGATTCGTCAGACGACAAACCATGCCATACAAAGCGCAGTCGATGACTGGCAAACCTACATCTTGTTGCAGTTTTTGCTTACAAGCTGATTTTCCGCGAACCATGCTATGTTTAGTTGCTTTGTATTTACGAGGCAAAAAAGCATCCGTTTCAGGATTCCAAGCGCCATAATCACAGCCATTCAGGATACCGACTAAGTCAGAAGCTCTGTGTTGGAACTCTGCTGCCATACCATGGCTACCAAGCTCAGTTTTGAGCTCTTCTGCATAGGTTGGGCTTACTGCATTCACTTTGTCGGCACACATCACACCGGCTTTTAGCATGGTGACATGAGTATCACTTACCGAAGCTTCTGGAACGTTGTAGCTGTGCATCTCAGGAAGAGACTGCAACTCATCGTAAGAGAACACACCTTTGAAAACCGCATTATGAATTGAGATCACACTGCGCGTATTTTCAAAAAAGTCGTGCTGTTGATAACGCGATTTAAGCAAGAAAGGCACAAAACCAGTATGCCAATCGTTCGCGTGAATGATATCAGGTTGGAAGCCAAGCTTTGGAAGCATATCAAGACATGCTGCACTGAAGAACGAGAAGCGCTCTCCGTTATCAGCGTAAGCTTCGTTATTTTCTGCGTACATTTCCGGGCGGTCAAAATACTTGGCACATTCAATACCAAAAACTGAAACGCCTTCTACACTCAGTTTTTGAACTTGGTAAGCCGTATGAGGCCAATGATCGAGTTCAGTCGATAAAATAACTTCTGCTGAATCAATGTTTGGAATGTTTCTATATGCAGGGATAGTCACTCGAACGTCCTGTTCGAGTGTTTGCAACGCTTTCGGCAGTGCCTTAGCTACATCAGCCAAGCCACCACTTTTAATCAAGCCTTCAACCTCAGACGCTACAAAAAGTACCGAGAGAGTCTTAGTAACCAACTCGTGCTCCTTTAGAAATCACTACGACACCATCGTCAGAGACGTGGTAATGCTTTTTATCTTCTGTCAGATTTACACCAATCTGTGTACCCGGAGCGATGTCTGCATCTTTATCAATGATAACGCGACGCAAGATACAACCCTCACCCACTTTTACATCACCGAGTAAGATACTTTCGCTAATGTCACACGCTGATGCGATATTGCTGCGGAAGCCCAATACACTCTTTTCAATACGCGAACCACGTACATAACTACCGCTACACACAAGGCTATCAATGATCTGAATTCGACCATTTGCCGAATCAGTAAACGTAGCTGGTGGTAGTGGCGGGTAGTAAGTGTGTAGAGGCCATTTACGGTTGTATAGCGAGAATGGTGCATCTTTCTTAAGAAGGTCCATGTGCGCTTGCCAGTACGCATCAATAGTACCTACATCGCGCCAGTAAACTTCTTCTTTCTCACCAGTAATACGGTTGGTGCTAAAATCATAAACAAACACATCACCACGTGGGAACATGTTTGGAATAATGTCTTTGCCGAAATCGTGTGTCGAACCTTCTCTATCAGCATCTTCCGTTAGTTCAGCAAAAAGTTCTTTCGCTTCGAACACGTAGTTGCCCATAGAAACGAGCGCTGATTCTGGATCGCCCGGAATCGACTTCGGATTTGCAGGTTTCTCTTCAAAGCCAATCATACGGCCATCAGCATCAACCTCAATAACACCGAATTCTGATGCTTCAGCAAGCGGCATGCGCAATGCTGATACTGTTAGAGCCGCTTTCTTCTCTTTATGGAAATCAAGCATCTGTTTGATGTCCATCTTATAGATATGGTCTGAACCAAAAATACATACTTGATCAGGTTCTTCCAACTCCATAAAGCCCATGTTTTGGTAGATAGCATCTGCTGTGCCTTCATACCAACGCTTTCCTTTACGCATCTGTGCAGGAATCGGGTCGATAAAACGGTCTGTTATACCACTGATATTCCAGCCTTTTTTCATATGGTGGAACAGGGATTGTGACTTGAATTGTGTTAATACATAGATCTTCATAAGATCAGCATTAACGAAGTTGTTCAAAGCGAAATCAATTAAGCGGTAACTACCACCGAAAGGAACCGAGGGTTTGCTGCGAGATTCAGTTAAAGGTCTTAAGCGAGAGCCTTCACCACCAGCAAGAATCATTCCCAATACACCAGCCATTTTATTCTCCATATATTTATAGCTTGTCGATGTCAGTACTCGTAGAGGTATCTTCCTCTGGGGGATGAGCACCAACACTTATTTCGGTACTTAGCGAATATCCATTCACATACAGTGACAGTATCCTAAGCCAAACGTTGTTGTCCGTGCACTATTCTTTGCACTTGGTTTTATATACGTTATCGACTTTCCTGCCGATTTCAATTTTTAATACGCCATTCTGTGCTACGTAAGCTGATTGCTTTCCTAAGACTTAAAGCAGCTCACATTACACCGTCTGAGCGAAACATTACATTAACACCCGACACACATCAGGTATACAACTAAACACTGAACTGTGACTTACAATATTTTAATTAAGTTACATTCTCGTTAAAGTTGCATAAGAAGATTTGATTAATTGCCATCATTTATTTTACGTTGTGAATTTAATAAATTTTCGCAGACGAAACACCAACTCAACAGGTTGCATAATTAGTCATATTTAGATCAAAAAAAAGCAGCCAGTGGCTGCTTTTTCAATCGATAATCTTCAGTTACTTTTCTTTGGGCTTTTTACGTTTATCCGTAACTTCCCATTTACCGTCGATATACAGTGCGGTCCAACCAGATGGTTTTCCATCTACTTCAGTACGAACGTAGTTTTCTTTTGTCTTACGACTAAAACGAACCACTGCTGGCTTACCATCAGGATCAGCGACTGGTGCTGACGTCAGGTACTGGAACTTAGGTGAAATACGGTCTTTAAAACGAACCAGCTCTTCCACTAATGGCGCACGTGTTTCACGTGATTTAGGGAAATTGCTCGCCGCCATAAACAGACCAGAAGCACCGTCACGAAGCACGAAGTACGCGTCTGAGTTTTCACATGGAAGCTCAGGGAAGTGCACTGGGTCTTCTTTTGGTGGCGCAACTTCGCCATTCTTTAGAATCTTACGAGTGTTCTTACAATCGTCATTGGTACAATCCATGTACTTACCGAAACGACCGTTCTTTAGAACCATGTCAGAGCCACACTTGTCACACTCAACAAGCGGACCATCATAGCCTTTCACTTTGAACTCGCCGTGCTCAACCACATAACCTTCACAGTTAGGGTTGTTACCACATACGTGCATCTTACGCTTATCATCAATCAGATAAGCATCCATTGCCGTTTCACAGATAGGGCAACGTTTCTTAGCTCGAAGTGCTGCTGTTTCAACGTCTTCTTCAAGCACGTTGATAATGCCTTCTTCGTCACCAAGGTTGATTGTTGTCTTACAACGCTCTTTTGGTGGAAGTGCATAGCCAGAACAGCCTAGGAATACGCCTGTCGAAGCAGTACGGATACCCATCTTACGACCACAAGTCGGACACTCAATGTCGGTTTCTACGATGTGGTTTGGCTTCATGCCGCCCGCATCTTCATCAAGATCCGCTTTTTCCAAATCGCCAGTGAAATCTTCAAAGAAGTTATCCAGCACGCCTTTCCAGCTAGCTTCGCCTTCAGCAATTTGGTCTAACTTTTGCTCCATACGAGCTGTAAAGTCATAGTTCATTAGGTCATTGAAACTGCCATCTAGACGGTCAGTAACAATCTCACCCATTTTCTCAGCATAGAAACGGCGTTGTTCAACTTTCACGTAACCACGATCTTGAATCGTCGAGATGATCGATGCATACGTTGAAGGGCGACCAATACCACGCTTCTCAAGCTCTTTAACAAGTGCCGCTTCAGTGAAACGTGCCGGTGGCTTAGTGAAGTGCTGTTTAGGGTCTAGAGCAATCAGGTCAAGCTTATCGCCAATTTGAACTGCTGGAAGAATTGTATCTTCGTTTTTACCCATTGGGCGTTGAACGCGAGTCCAACCATCGAACTTAAGAATACGACCTTTCGCTTTTAGCGTGTACTCGTCAGCTTTAACGCTTACCGTTGTTGAGTCGTATTGTGCAGGTGTCATTTGACACGCAACAAATTGATTCCAAATCAGCGAGTAAAGCTTGTGTGCGTCTGCGTCTACGCCGTTTAGATCTTCCGACTTAACATCTACACTTGAAGGACGAATCGCTTCGTGGGCCTCTTGAGCGCCCTCTTTGCTGCCGTATGCCAGTGCTTTCGGTGGAAGATATTGAGCACCAAACTCAGAACCAATATATTCACGAGCGGCTTCTACCGCTTCTGAACTCAAGTTGGTCGAGTCAGTACGCATATAAGTAATGTAACCCGCTTCATACAGACGTTGAGCCAGCATCATGGTTTTCTTTACGCCGTAACCAAGACGCGTACTCGCCGCTTGTTGCAGCGTCGATGTAATGTAAGGTGCAGACGGCTTACTCTTCGTTGGGCGGTCTTCACGTTTACATACTTCGTATTGCGCTTTTTCTAAAACACTAACTGCAGCTTGGGTTTGCGCTTCATTTTCAGGTTTAAACGCAACACCGTCTTTCTGTGCAACTTGCAGTCTGAAGTCGGTTTTTTCTGCTGTTTTGGTATCAGCGTGCACATCCCAGAACTCTTCAGGGATAAAGGCATTGATCTCGCGCTCACGCTCTACCAATAGTTTTACAGCTACTGATTGAACGCGGCCAGCGGATAGGCCACGTGCTACTTTCTTCCAAAGCAGAGGTGACACCATAAAGCCAACAACACGGTCCATAAAACGTCGTGCTTGCTGTGCGTTTACGCCATCAATATTCAGCTCACCTGGAGTTTCGAAAGCTTGTTGAATAGCATTCTTGGTGATTTCGTTAAAAACCACTCGCTTGTATCGCGTTTCATCGCCACCGATGATCTCACGAAGGTGCCATGCGATAGCTTCTCCTTCGCGGTCCAAATCGGTTGCGAGATAAACATGGTCTGCGTTCTCAGCCAGTTTTTGCAATTCAGCAACGACTTTTTCTTTACCAGGTAGTATTTGGTAGTTCGCTTCCCACTCTTTATACGGGTTGATACCCATTTTTTTGATAAGAGCTTTGCGATCTTTTTCTTTCTTGATACGAGCTTTTTCTTCTGGGCTCATACCCTTTGTTGAAACTGCAGCAGCCTTTTTACCAGTACTTTGACCAGCCGTTGGTAAATCACGTACGTGACCTACACTCGACTTAACGACAAAGTCTTTGCCAAGGTATTTATTGATAGTTTTAGCCTTGGCCGGCGACTCCACTATAACGAGCGATTTACCCATATTGACTCTAACGTCCTTAATCACGATGCTTCAGCACCAACAATTTAACTTGTGGGCTTTTACGCATGATATTCTAAATTCATTGCTTCTTTTTTTACTATTGTGCGAGATTACTAGAAGATCAACCGCTTTTTTCAAAATTGGATCTGATCGCTCGACAATTCGACGACTCATAGATAAAAGGGGCACAATATAAAGAAGCTATAAAGTACTCATAAAGAATACTTGCAAGAGCCTATTCATCAGGCATTACGTCTAAACGGGCTCATACTAAGCTTGTCCGCGAATCTAACGCGAGCTCCATTCAATTATTTTTGCCGTAAATCACAAAATAAATTGTGGATATCCGAAAAGACTCTCTTAATCGGTTGTGAAATCATTGAATTTCTAGTTCGACACCATAAACTCAACGTTATATTCAGTTATCAGAGATAAACTCATGACAAAGAAAGTAATAGCAGAATTTGATTTACTGCTTATCGCAAACCAAATTATCCAATCACATGATGACTACATTGAAGGCATGCGCACAAACAGCGTAGTAGAGAAAGACGATGTACTCATCTTCAAAGGTGAATACTTCCTAGATAGCAATGGAATGCCGACAGAAAATACAACTGCAGTGTTTAACATGTTTAAATACTTAGCGCACCATCTTTCGAAAGAGTTTACGCTTCAGCAATAATTAAAAAGCTTGCCATTTAGGCAAGCTTTTTACTTCCTGAACCTTTAAGTACTTCGTATTTTATTGACTCAGCATTTTCAGCTTGTCGAAGTAATCAGGGAATGTCTTTGACGTACAACCAGGATCATTGATGGTCACAGGCGTATCGCTCAAAGCAACTAGTGAGAAGCACATTGCCATACGGTGATCATCATACGTATCAATCGCCGCGTGTGTCAGCTCAGCAACCGGGTTTACGATGATGTAATCTTCACCCTCTTCAACCTCAGCACCGACTTTACGTAATTCGGTTGCCATCGCAGCCAAACGGTCAGTCTCTTTCACACGCCAGTTGTAGACGTTACGGATAGCCGTTGTGCCTTTCGCAAACAGTGCGGTTGTTGCGATAGTCATCGCAGCATCAGGGATATGGTTATAGTCCATATCAATGCCTTTTAGCTCACCACAACGAGAGATAACGTAGTCATCACCCCATTCGATTTCAGCACCCATTTTTTCAAGTGCATCAGCGAATTGGATATCACCTTGGATACTGTTTTTACCAATACCCGTCACCTTGATCTCGCCGCCTTTAATCGCTGCTGCCGCAAGGAAATAAGAAGCAGAAGATGCATCGCCTTCAACTAAGAAGTCACCCGGAGCTGTGTAAGATTGACCCGTCGGAATCACGAACTCTTGGTAGTCGTTGTTGATCACGTCCACACCAAATTGTTTCATAATGTGTAGCGTGATATCGATGTAAGGTTTAGAAACCAATTCACCTTCAATTTTGATCGTCACTTCGCCTTCAGCTAACGGTGCGGCCATCAAAAATGCCGTCAAAAACTGGCTAGAGATAGAACCGTCGATTGAAACCGTTCCACTCTTAAGACCAGTGCCTGTGATCTTCAGTGGTGGGTAGTTTTCGTTTTCTAGATATTCGACTTCAGCGCCGGCTTCTCGTAGTGCCGTTACTAAGTGGCCAATCGGGCGCTCTTTCATACGAGGCTCGCCTGTCAGAACGTATTCACCACGACCTAAACACAATGCTGCAGCAAGCGGACGCATCGCCGTACCTGCGTTACCTAAGAAAAGTTCAAGAGCTTTATCGCTTGAGAATGCACCACCAACACCCGTTACTTCACAAACAGTTTTGTCAGCAGACAGCTGATAGTTAACACCTAGCTGAGTCAAAGCGTTGAGCATATGGCGAATGTCATCACTGTCTAGCAAGTTTGTTAGGCGAGTCGTTCCAGTTGAAAGTGCAGCCAAAAGAAGTGCACGGTTAGAAACACTTTTTGAGCCAGGTAGATTAACTTCCCCACTCACTTTTTGAATTGGTTGTAACGTAAGGCTTTCCATTAAATCTTATAGTCCTTGTACCACCCGAAGTCACTGGCGCGTATTTATTTTCGGGTGATGAATAATTCTTCGTACTTGCAGACTAACGAACTTTTCCGACGAACTCCAGAGCTAATCCCCCTTATAAAGGTGATTAATTAGCTAATCGATCGTATTTATATACTAGTACACTAGATCGACACGTACACCATCGGAGAAATACAGAATTCGCACATCGTCACCTCGGTTAAACAACATCGAATTATCGACATCTTGGATGATGTTAACCAGCTTGTTGTCTTTGGTTTTGACCAATAACTCGACAAGTTTGTACTCGATTTTATATTGTGTATTGCCTCGATTTCGAGCAATCCCTGCACCAGCGACGGCACCAACAGCCGTCGCTACTTCTTTGCCGGTACCACCACCAAACTGGTTACCGATCAAGCCGCCGATCGCAGCACCCAATAAGGTTTCCCAACCATTCGCTTTCGATTCAACGATCTCTTGTTGAGTGATGTATCTAACCGTATCGATCTCACCATAAACAACTTCGTTCACTGGTCGAGCTTCGTTTCTGTTGTAAGCTGCATTTGCCAACATGGGCAAAACAAGTAAAATCCAAAGCAACTTCTTCATGGTAAAACTCCTAAAGACCTCTTGGTCAGTGATTAATCTGTAACGCGGTACTTATGACTATATACCTAACCGAACTTGATACTACTAGTATAGAGTTTCCTTCGCCCTTCGACGCGCTTGATGAACCCAACGGTCTGCTCGCCTTTGGTGGTGACTTGTCACCAATGCGAATTTTAAATGCTTATAGCCAAGGTATATTTCCATGGTATGGCCCAGGCGAGCCTATACTTTGGTGGAGCCCAGCACCGCGAGCGGTATTTAATCCTAAGACATTCGAACCGTCAAAAAGTCTTAAAAAGTTTCAAAGAAAACACAATTATCGTGTCAGCATAAACCAAGCGACTGACAAAGTGATTGGCTACTGCTCATCACTAAGGCCCGAAGAAGAAACGTGGCTTAACAATGACATGCAGTCGGCCTATTGTGAACTCGCTTCATTAGGATTCTGTCATTCTGTTGAAGTGTGGCAAGGCGATGAACTGATCGGCGGGCTTTATGGCTTACAAAGAGGCCAAGTCTTTTGCGGTGAATCGATGTTTAGCTTGAAGACCAATGCCTCTAAAATTGCACTATGGTACTTTTGTAAACACTTTACCCGATTCGGTGGCAAGCTCATCGATTGCCAAGTTATGAATCCTCACTTGGAATCCTTAGGCGCTATCGAGGTCGAGAGAGATGAGTTTCTGAGCTCTCTACAGTTACTCAAAGAAACGCCCGTTGACGATGCATGCTTTGAAAGCCAATGGCTAGAGGGAACGCCTTAATGAATCCAGATTTACAACAAATCAGAATTGGATTAACAGACAATCACGCTTGCAGCTACTTGCCTCACCTCGAAGAAAGAGTGGCAGTCACGCTTGATGAACACATGCACACCTCAGATAACTATGAAGTTCTACTTGCCAACGGGTTTCGTCGTAGCGGTTCAACGATCTATAAGCCACATTGCGATAATTGCTCAGCGTGCCAAGCCATTCGTCTTTCTATTCCAGAAGTTAAGTTTTCTAAGAGCCAACGACGCGTCCTCAACAAGGCAAAATCACTTCGTTGGGAATTGAAAGACAAGATGGATGACAACTGGTTTGATTTATATAGCCGCTATATTACCGCTCGTCATCGTTCGGGAACCATGTATCCACCAAAGAAAGAAGAGTTTCTACAATTCTCACAAAATGAGTGGCTTACAACAAAGTTCATGCATATCTATGACGAGAACAAGTTAATCGGAATTGCGGTGACCGATGTTATGGCTCATAGCACCAGCGCGTTTTATACCTTCTTCGATCCTGATATCGATATATCCATGGGAACACTTGGCGTTCTATTCCAGATCCAACATGCCCAGAAAGAGCAAAAACAGTGGTTATATTTGGGTTATCAAATCGATGAATGCCCTGCGATGAACTATAAAGTACGATTTCAACGTCATCAAAGGCTAGTAAATCAGCGGTGGCAAGGGTAGAATACGCGACAACTTTACATATTTTGATTTTAACGGCACAATCAAGCCGTTGAAAACCGCCAAATTTCGAAAGAGGATTAGATGGCTAAAGAAGACGTAATCGAGATGCAAGGCACTGTCCTTGATACTCTACCAAACACAATGTTCCGTGTTGAGCTTGAAAACGGTCACGTAGTGACAGCACACATCTCTGGTAAAATGCGTAAGAACTACATCCGTATTCTTACTGGTGATAAAGTAACTGTTGAGATGACTCCATACGACCTTTCTAAAGGCCGCATCGTCTTCCGTGCTCGTTAATTATTAATTAGCGAATACAATAAGAAGCGGAGCTTAAGGCTCCGTTTTTTATCGCCTGAACATTGCCCCTTTAGCAAAACCTACCTCGTAGCATCTCGCATCTCGCATCTCGCATCTCGCATCTCGCATCTCGCATCTCGCATCTCGCATCTCGCATCTCGCATCTCGCATCTCGCAAGCATAAAAAAACGCACAACCTAAGTCATGCGTTTTATAGTTAAGCTTTTGAGCTATTCATCAATTGTTTAGTGCATAACCTCTTCTTTCGCACCAACATAGATGAAGTCAAGTTCGTCTTTCTTCAGAGATACTTTAACCGTACCGCCATCAACCAAGCTACCGAATAGTAATTCATTCGCAAGAGGCTTCTTAAGCTTCTCTTGAATCACGCGCCCCATAGGACGAGCGCCCATGGTCTTATCGTAGCCTTTGTCTGCCAACCAGTGACGAGCATCTTCAGAAACTTCTAAAGATACACCACGTGCGTCCAGTTGAACCTGAAGCTCAACAATGAACTTGTCAACTACTTGGCTAATCACGCTTGGATCCAAGCTGTTGAACCAAATTATGTTATCAAGACGATTTCGGAATTCAGGAGTAAACACCTTCTTGATTTCGCCCATCGCGTCTGGCGCATGATCTTGTTGGATCAGGCCGATCGATTTCTTCTCAGTTTCAGCAACACCCGCGTTGGTTGTCATCACTAAGATCACATTACGGAAATCCGCTTTACGGCCGTTGTTATCAGTTAGTGTGCCGTTATCCATGACCTGCAGTAAGAGGTTGAAGATATCTGGGTGCGCTTTTTCGATCTCATCAAGTAACACAACAGAGTGTGGGTTCTTGATTACCGCGTCAGTCAGTAGACCACCTTGGTCATAACCAACATAGCCAGGAGGAGCACCGATTAGACGGCTCACTGAGTGACGTTCACCGTACTCAGACATATCAAAGCGCAGCAGTTCAATACCCATCAGTTTAGACAGTTGAACCGTAACCTCGGTTTTACCCACACCAGTAGGACCAGCAAATAGGAATGAACCAACCGGTTTATTGTCTGCACCTAGTCCTGCACGAGTTAGCTTGATCGCCTCGCTCAATACATCGATAGCAGGATCTTGTCCGAATACCAACATTTTCATGCGGTCATCCAGTTTCTGCAGCGTATCTTTGTCTGAAGACGATACTGACTTCTCAGGAATACGCGCCATTTTCGCAACCATTGACTCAATATCCGCCACGCTTACCGTTTTCTTTCGACGGCTTGCTGGTGCTAGACGACTACGAGCGCCTGCTTCATCAATTACGTCAATCGCCTTATCAGGTAGGTGGCGTTCGTTAATGTATTTAGCAGACAGTTCCACGGCTGCACGCAACGCTTTGTTGGTGTAACGTACTTCGTGGTGAGCTTCGTATTTTGGCTTAAGACCAATCAGAATCTTAGTCGTATCATCTAATGATGGTTCAACAATATCGATTTTCTGGAAACGACGAGATAGCGCACGCTCCTTCTCAAAAATACTGCTGTACTCTTGGTAAGTTGTTGAGCCAATGCAACGTAATTTACCGCTGCTTAATAGCGGCTTAATTAGGTTTGCGGCATCAACCTGACCACCCGATGCTGCACCCGCACCAATAATGGTGTGGATCTCATCGATAAATAGGATCGCGTCTTCTTCTTTCTCGAGTTGCTTAAGAATCGCTTTAAAACGTTTCTCAAAGTCACCGCGATATTTCGTTCCCGCAAGCAGTGAACCAATATCTAGAGAGTAAATCACGCTGCTCTGAATAATTTCAGGCACTTGACCTTCAACGATACGCCATGCAAGACCTTCAGCGATAGCAGTTTTACCCACACCCGCCTCACCCACTAGTAGCGGGTTATTCTTACGACGACGACATAGGACTTGAATAGTACGTTCAAGCTCTTTGTCACGACCAATTAGAGGGTCAATATTGCCCTGTTTCGCAACTTCGTTAAGGTTGGTCGCGAAATTTTCTAAACGATCTTCAGAATTTGCTTCTTCGGCATTCTCTGCTCCACCAAATGAATCAGATGATGACGCGCTATCTCCTTCGTTACTGGCTTTGGTGATACCGTGTGAGATGAAGTTAACGATATCTAAACGGCTAATGTCATTTTTCTTAAGAAGATATGCCGCGTGAGACTCTTGCTCACTGAAAATAGCGACAAGTACGTTAGCACCTGTAACTTCACTGCGACCTGAAGATTGGACATGAAAAACAGCACGTTGAAGTACTCGTTGGAAACTCAATGTAGGTTGAGTCTCACGAGTTTCGTCGCTTTCAGGGATAAGTGGGGTCGTTTGATCAATAAAAATATCGAGCTCGTTGCGAAGAGCATCGAGATCTGCCTGACAAGCTTGGAGCGCTTCCTTGGCCGCATCATTTTCTAATAATGCTAGTAGGAGGTGTTCGACAGTCATAAATTCATGTCGCTTGTCTCGCGCACGAGCAAATGCGCCATTTAAACTCGACTCTAATTCTTTATTTAGCATAAGTACCTCCTAAGGGAACAACTGTGTTGTTCGAGCAATTTATACTTGCTCCATTGTACATAGTAGCGGATGCTCATTTTCCTTTGAGTACATCGTGACTTGCGCTACCTTTGTTTCCGCTATTTCAGCACTGTATGTGCCGCATATAGCTTTACCTTCATAATGAACCTTGAGCATCACTTCCGTTGCTTTTTCGATATCTAGTGAGAAGAATCGCTCTAGGATCTCGATTACAAAGTCCATGGGCGTGTAGTCATCGTTATTTAACACAACGTTATACATTGCCGGTGGCTTTACTTTTGTTGCTTCTTTCTCCAGTAAATCTGAGCCTGGAGATGCCCATTCAAAGTTTCTGCTCATATCGCTTTGCTAAGGGTTATTTTTCGGAAGTCGTGAGTGTTTGCCTAATCCAAATTTACCACATTCACGCTTTACGGTGTACTAAGAAACTGCACCGAGAAACAGTACCAAAAAATATTCCTCTATACTGAGCCTAATCCACCATTTCCATCGCTGCAAATAAAAGATCTCGATTAACAGGATTAACATATGTGATTGATTAAAAAGACGCCACAACTATTGACACTGACGATAAGATCACCGCTAAGTTACTATTTAGTTAATAGTTTGCAGTTAATCTCGAATGTGATTTGTTATTAAATTTGATCAATTTTATACCAATTTGCTATTGACTGTGCTCAATCATTAGCTACATTGGAGCTAAAAGGTTTTTTAATACATTTTTGCAACATGATTTAAAACCAGTAACACGCTTTAAAACTTAACAACAAGGAATAATTACGCAGGGTAGCGTTAATTTCCGTAAGCAATGTATGAGATTCAAGCTATCAGCTGAAGTTCTTTAGGTGATAGGAATGATATCAATCGCACTTACAACAATTGATATAACAACGTTAGTAACAAAATGCATGAGGGATGTATAGCATGGCTACAGGTACAGTAAAATGGTTTAACAATGCCAAAGGGTTTGGCTTTATTTGTCCAGAAGGTGAAGACGGCGATATTTTCGCGCACTACTCCACAATACAAATGGAAGGTTATCGAACCTTAAAGGCTGGTCAGCAGGTCGACTATGAAGTTGAAAGTGGACCTAAAGGCTCGCACGCTAGCTCTGTTGTTCCTGTAGAAGGTAGCGCCGCAAAATAGGCGAATGCCAACTCATGTTAACCTTCATCAGTCGTAACTAACGGCTGACAGGTAAACAGAATATTGAAACCGCTCATTTAATACCTGTAATACAGGATTACGTGAGCGGTTTTTTCGTTTTGGGAGCTCTAAGATTACCCACTAAACAATGAGTTCGAGGATGTATTCCTACCAAGCCTGGCCTAGGAGATGACAAAAGAACAAAAAAGACGCTTTAACGTTACCGTTAAAGCGTCTCTCGTTTTGACTTTATCTATTACTTAGCCATCCGACCAAGTAATTCGTTAACAAATCACTTTCATGACTTGCTAACGATGAGCCCTATCACTATGCATCAATAAATGCGTTTAATGTTGAGCTTGGGCGCATTAGTGTTGAAACAAGTGCATCATCAAGTAGGTAGTAACCACCTAAATCACCCTCAACACCTTGCGCGTTGTTCAACTCAGCAACAATCGCTTCTTCACTTTCAGCCAGTTGGCTCGCAACACCCGCGAACTCCGCAGCTAGGTCAGCATCAACCGTTTGCTCTGCAAGTGCTTTAGCCCAGTAAGCTGCTAGGTAGTAGTGGCTGCCACGGTTATCAAGCTCGCCCACTTTACGTGAAGGTGACTTGTTGTTGTCTAGGAATTCACCCGTTGCTTTATCAAGTGCGTCAGCGAGAACTTGTGCTTTAGCGTTACCAGTTACTACGCTTAAGTGCTCTAGTGATGCAGCTAATGCTAAGAACTCACCCAGAGAATCCCAACGAAGGTGGTTCTCTTTCTCTACTTGTTGCACGTGCTTAGGAGCAGAACCGCCAGCACCTGTTTCAAACAGACCACCACCGTTCATTAGTGGAACAATTGATAACATCTTAGCTGATGTACCAAGTTCTAGAATTGGGAACAAGTCAGTTAGGTAATCACGCAGTACGTTACCAGTAACTGAAATAGTATCGAGGCCTTCTTTGATGCGAACTAGTGAGTATTGAGTTGCTTCAAGCGGAGCAAGAATCTTAAGTTCAAGACCATCTGTATCGTGTTCAGGAAGGTAAGCTTCTACTTTCTTAATAAGCTCTGCATCGTGTGCACGAGAAGCATCTAGCCAGAATACAGCTGGAACACCTGTAGCGCGCGCGCGCGTTACCGCAAGCTTGACCCAGTCTTGAATCGGTGCGTCTTTAACCTGACACATACGGAAGATATCGCCTTCCTCTACGTCTTGCTCAAGAAGTACTGCCCCAGAAGCATCAACCACTTGAACCTGACCAGCAGCTTCTAGGATGAAAGTCTTATCGTGAGAACCGTACTCTTCTGCTTTTTGAGCCATCAGACCAACGTTTGGTACGCTACCCATGGTTGTTGGATCGAACGCACCATTCTCTTTACAGAAATCAATGACCGCTTGGTAGATGCTCGCGTAGCTGCGATCTGGAATCATTGCTTTGGTATCTTTTTGCTTACCTTCTGGATCCCACATTTGACCTGAAGAACGCAGCATTGCAGGCATAGATGCATCAACAATGATATCGCTTGGTACGTGTAGGTTGGTGATACCACGGTCCGAATCAACCATCGCTAGTGGTGGCTGTGTCTCGTATACCGCTTGTAGGTCAGCTTCGATTGCTTCTTTTTGATCTTGAGGAAGTTCCGCAATTTTAGCGTACACGTCGCCGATGCCGTTGTTAACATCAACACCTAGCTCATCGAACAATTGACCATGTTTAGCAAATACGTCTTTGTAGTAAACCTTAACCGCGTGACCGAAGATCACAGGGTCAGATACTTTCATCATCGTCGCTTTCATGTGAAGAGAAAGCAGTACACCTTGCTCTTTAGCCGATGCGATCTCTTTTTCAAAGAACGCAACCAAAGCAGCTTTGTTCATTACTGATGCGTCGATGATCTCTTTATCTTGTAGTGCAAAAGCTGGCTTAAGTGTTTTCTTAGCGCCATCTTTACCTACAAACTCGATGCTAACTTCAGTAGCACCTTCAATCGTTGTCGATTTCTCGCTACCAAAGAAGTCTTTGTCGTCCATGCTTGAAACGTGAGACTTAGAATCTGCAGACCAAGCACCCATTGAGTGTGGGTTTTTCTTTGCGTAGTTTTTAACTGAAAGTGGTGCACGACGGTCAGAGTTACCTTCGCGCAGTACTGGGTTTACTGCACTGCCTTTGATCTTGTCGTAAGTCGCTTTTACTGCTTTCTCTTCGTCAGTATTTGCTTCTTCTGGGTAGTTAGGAAGTGCGTAGCCTTTTGACTGTAGCTCTTTGATAGTTGCTTGAAGTTGAGGTACAGATGCAGAGATGTTTGGAAGCTTAATGATGTTTGCTTCTGGTGTCTTAGCCAATTCACCTAGTTCTGCTAATGCATCACCAATACGTTGCTCTTCATTCAAGTAGTCAGGGAAGTTGGCAATAATACGCCCTGCAAGTGAAATGTCGCGAGTATCAACGTCAATACCAGAAGAAGCCGTAAAAGATTGAATAATTGGCAGCAAAGAATAAGTTGCTAGTGCCGGAGCTTCGTCTGTAATGGTATAGATGATAGTTGGTTTTTCAGTAGGCATGAAATTTCCCTATAGTTCTGACAAGCTCACTTAAAATAGTGAGAATGTTATAAATTGACCAGTAAGCCACTCTATGAGTGAAAACTGCTTACTCGATAGTCGTACTCTATCTTATTTTTCATGCAATCTAATGACAGCATGAACCAAATCCGTGAGTGCGTTGTTATAATAAAACACGTAGGTATAATTAAACAAATCAGGCTTAAGAGTCCATAAACTTGTTCTATTTTGTGTCTTTTAGGCGCGCAAATGATAGCTCAATTTCGTTTCAGTGAAAACTTTTCAGCACACTTCGTTTACATTTTTGCAAGGTAGTTAACATGTCTACTCGCTCACGCAGCGCATCTCGTTCAGACAAACCCGCTCGTTCTGGTACAACATTAAAACAAAACGGTAATAGACCAAGCCGCGGCAGTGATAAAAATAGCACTGGTAATTCGCATAAGAAACCGCACTCAAGTAAACACAGATATAAAGCGAAACCTGCGAACGCAAAACCTAAAATTGCACTCGAAGATCGCAAGGTTATTTTGTTCAACAAGCCATTCGATACCTTAAGCCAATTCACTGATGGAGAAGGCAGAAAGACACTGGCTGATTTTATTCCAGTTAAAGACGTTTATGCCGCAGGCCGACTTGATCGTGACAGCGAAGGGTTATTGGTCTTGACCAACGATGGCATATTTCAAGCTAAGCTGACTCAACCGAACTCAAAATCACCAAAGACTTACTGGGTACAGGTTGAAGGCGCACCTTCTGAGGAAGATTTAGATAAATTGAGAAAAGGTGTTGAGCTAAAAGACGGCATGACGCTGCCAGCTAAAGTGGAAGTAATGTCCGTGCCTGATGTTTGGGAAAGAACCCCTCCAGTAAGGTTTAGAGCCACTATACCAACAACCTGGTTAGCAATTACTATCATTGAAGGACGCAACCGTCAGGTAAGACGCATGACGGCAAACATCGGCTTCCCTACCCTGCGTCTTATCCGCTATTCGATGGGTAATATGAACGTAGGTCAGCTTCAGCCAGGAGAGTGGAAAGAGATTTAACTCATAGCAATATATTAAAGCGAGATATTTATTATGTCTCGCTTTTTTGTACATAAAGATTGATTACTCTTGGTCAATCATCCATTTACGGAATTCTTTACGGTCTTCTTTTGAAGTGCTCAGATACAAAGCTTTAAGTTGTTTCAAAGACTCCAATTTATCAACAACCTGAGCAGATGTATTAGCCGTTAAACCTTCAGCGTTTACTAGCGTGTTTTTTTGTAGACTTGTAGCATTAACCTTAACTGCAGGACGAACTTGGTTTTCTACAACTAAATAACTCATGGTTACAGCAGCAGCACCACCAACTTTATTATATTCTGTAGCTTCTTCAGAATAACTTCTATTTAGTTGAACTCCGTCACTAGCTAAAATGTCTTCATTTTTGAATAAGGGCTGTCCTTGCTTGTTTTTAATTTCCCAATTCAAGTTTTCAATGTTTTCCTGAGCAGAACGAAAGTTTTTAAACTCAGGCATAGATAAGGTAAGTTCTTCGTTTTTTGCCTCAAATTTAGCGATAATAACAGAACTGTAGACTTTCCTTTGATTATCTCTTTCATCAAATACTGGTTCATATTGAAAAACAATTTGGTTTACACCATCAGGTAAAAGCACCGTTTTATCTGCGGAAAACAACCCTTGTTCAAAGTCAGGAGCACTCATGTTTACTGAAAGTAAATTTACATTTTCAGGAACATCCAATATTACTTCGGCATCAACTACTGTAGAAGCAACTAACAGCCCTAAAAAATAATATTTGAAACTTTGCATTATTGTATCCATCCTTATAAAAAAATAGGCAAAAAAAAAGCCCAACTCCATGTTGGGCTTTTTCTAACAATATATCAAATTACCAGTAAACACGAGCACCGATACCGAAATTGTTTTCGCCTTCAACAGTCTGAGGCGCTACAACCATATCACTGCCTTGAGGGGTGAAGCCTAGTGTACTACCGTCTGCATATCCATACTCAGCATAGACACGTGCCCAGCTAGCGTACTTGTATTCAACACCGACGTAGACAACGTTACTATCTTCTAATAAATCGTGATCTTGAGATACGAACTCATAACCACCATACACTGTTGTTTTATCAGCAACGCCATACATTGCAGCTACTGAGAAGCCTGTTTGGTCTGCTTTATCAATAGCAGATTCAACAGAAGATGCCGCAATAGTTGCACCAACTGTTAGAACATCTTTAGAGTACTCAACAGTACCTTCATAGTATGTATTCTCAAGGCCTGTAAAACCAGATCCAGTTACATCATCAGTTGTTTGACCACCACCAAAGTGGATATTTACGTCACCAACAGAAAAACCAACGTAAAGTTCAGCTAGCTCTTGATTAGAATCATCCTCTGCTAACCCGTACCCTGCTTTTACCCAGAAGTTATCAGAATCGAATGAGTACTTTACTTGTGAGTCATGAAGAGCAGCGTTCAAAGTAGAGTAAAGCAGTGCAGAACCGCCAAAGAAATAAGAGTAATCTGCGCCGTATACATCATCTGATGTGGTCCATTGCTTACCAAATTTGATTGTTCCTGCTTGATCGCTGCCAAAGCCAAAAATGTGGTTGCGTACATACATGTCGCCACTGTCTTTCAATGCAAATTCTACTTTACCAAGAACTTTAACATCATCAGATACATTATATTGAGCGTCAACACCAGCACGTGAAGAACCTGAACCTAATTTAGCATCTTGCCCGTCTAGGAACTTAAGCTCTGTACGTAGTTGACCGTAGAAATCTACTGCGCCATCTTCTGATTTGTAAATTTCTGCTGCGTTTACTGAACCTGCTGCTGCAACAACTGCAAGTGCTAATAGAGTCTTTTTCATAATAAATCCACTGCCTTTTCTAAGAATGGGAGATCCTTGCCCGGTTCCCTTTTATTTATTGTGACTAGTCATTACCACTCTTTGTTGGTTAATCACCGTCACCAAATTTCGAGGTCTAGATTGCAAAAGATTATCCTGCGTGTCAAATAAACTAAAAACAAACCTAAAAAAAACACAAAACATTCAAAATCAAACGCTTACATTTTTTCTCATCATTTTACGAGCAGCTTATCCTTAGTTTTATCAGCAAATATAATAATCCCAAAAATGTAACAAACAGAATTTAAAACCACAAAAAGCCCGCAAAACAACCCAACAACAGAATTTAACACCCACAAGCCAGTCTTTTTTAATATTTATATTTCGCAAGATAAATAAAATCGTTAAGTTCCTGATGGTTCAGTTTTTTTTTGTGAACGAGATCTACCTTTGATTCAAAAGCAAGCTATTTTGCGGTAAATGTACCGGCTAGTGATATGTGCTACTATCCTCGCTCCGTTACGTAGGTCACAGTATGCTAACTACTAAAATTCAAAATTCTATTCGCACCAGTTATCAAAACCTCCAAGAACAGTTGGATAACTTTGTACCTAGGCGTGCTCAAAATTACCTTGTCGCAGAGATTGCGAAGACACTTTGTGGTCAATACCACAAAAGCAATCGTATGATTGTTGCTGAAGCAGGAACGGGGATTGGTAAATCACTTGCTTATTTAATGGCGACGATCCCGGTTGCGGTACTCAACAATCGAAAAATCGTCATTTCGACAGCGACAGTTGCACTTCAAGAACAACTCGTAAATAAAGATCTCCCTCTATATAGAAGACTAACTGATAGAGAGTTCTCTTTGATACTCGCCAAAGGTAGACAGCGTTATTGCTGTGCCGAGAAGCTAGCCGCTGCTTGTGGGGTTGATGGCGGTCAGATGGCTATGTTCGAATCCAAACCAAAGCAAAAAGACATCGAACAATTACAGACCATGTACCGCAGTTTGACTCAAAGTAAATGGGATGGCGACCGTGATTCATGGCCGAAACCAATCGACAACATGATTTGGCAAATGATTGTCAGTGACAAGCATAGTTGTAACAACAGTATGCCTACTCATAGAGACTGCCCTTTCCAAAAAGCACGCTCAGAGCTAGATAAAGCAGACGTGATTATTGCCAATCACAGCTTAGTGATGGCAGACGCTGACTTAGGTGGCGGCGTGATACTGCCAGAACCAGAAAACAGCATCTATATATTCGATGAGGCTCATCACTTACCACACGTAGCAAGAGATCACTCTTCTGCAGCGGCAAGCTTAAAAGGTGCCGCATCTTGGTTAGAGCGTTTGAATCAATCCATTACTAAGCTTTCAGGCTTGGCGGATGAGAAGCGAGTTGGTAGATTCAGAAATGAATTGCAGGATTCTGTACAACAACTGATTCCAACTCTGACTCAGCTCAGTAAGCAGTTCGATGCTACTCATTTTGAAGATGGACTTTACCGCTTTGAGCATGGCGACTTGCCAGAATGGTTAGAGAACGAATCTAAAGACCTCAAACAATTGAGTCAAAAAGCGAGTCAGGCTGTCGCTAAGATTGCAGACCTTATTGCTGAGCGTGTTAAAGATGGAGAGCTTTCAGCGAAATTGGCCGAGCCTGCACTTGCAGAAATCGGCTTCTATATACAGAGAACAGAAAACCTAGCGCAAGTTTGGCGCTTAATGGCCGAGCCTAAACGTGAAAAAGGCGCGCCTTTAGCTCGCTGGCTGGAACTCAATAAAGAAAGTGAAGGCGATTTCGTCGTGAATGTTTCTCCACTCGAAGTTGGTTGGCAGCTTGACCAACAGATTTGGAGCCGTTGTGTCGGCGCGGTACTTGTTTCTGCGACCATGAGAGCACTCAACTCGTTCAGCTTTTTCTGTCACCAAGCGGGGATCAGTCAAAAAGAAGAAGATGGCGTGCAATTTCTGGCTTTAGCATCACCGTTTGATTATCAAAATCAAGCGGAGCTGATCGTTCCAGCCATGAAATACGAACCGCAAGCGCCTCAGTTTACCGAATATCTTATTGAAATTTTGCCTAAGGTAATAGAAGACAACAAAGCCAATCTCGTTCTATTCTCTTCTTACTGGCAAATGAATAAAGTTGCAGAAGCTTTGGCAACAGATTTCGTTAAAAAGTCATGGGCTTTGCAGGTTCAAGGTGATACTTCACGCGCTGAAATTCTAAAAAAACATAAAAAGCTCATAGACCAAAGTAAAACAAGCGTTCTTTTTGGAACTGGCAGCTTTTCAGAGGGTCTTGATCTACCAGGAGAGCTTCTTGAAAACCTGGTTATTACCAAGATTCCTTTTGGCGTTCCTACGTCACCTGTAGAACAAGCACATTCAGAATATATTGAATCACGTGGCGGTAATCCTTTTATGCAGATTACTGTTCCTGAAGCGAGTAAAAAGCTTATTCAATCTGTCGGTCGACTACTGCGTAAAGAACGAGATTCTGGTAAAGTCACGATCCTTGATAGACGCATAGTTACGAAGCGATACGGGAAGTCCCTACTCGACTCACTACCGCCTTTTAAAAGAACAATAAAATACTAATTTTCCTACCCGAAAGGTAGTTATGGGCCAGTTATCGCTAGGCCCTGCATTCACAACCCAACATGATTAATCCATCGATTATTCGTGTGGCTGTCTCAACAGCCAATAACGAGAACACTAGCTATTTATGGAAATGATTGAACCAACCATGTTGGTTATCCTCGCTCTGGTTGCATTTGCAGCGGGCTTTATTGATGCTGTCGCCGGTGGTGGTGGGATGTTAACCGTCCCTGCTTTGCTGTCGCTTGGTCTACCGCCACATATTGCGCTAGGGACGAACAAGCTAGCTGCAACATTTGCCTCATCGACCGCGGCCTTTACTTACTATCGTAAAAAGCTATTTAAGCCCGAATGTTGGATCAACGCATTCATTGCCACCTTGATAGGCGCGACTATTGGTACTTTAACTGTTGATGCGATTAGCACTGAGTGGTTAGAGAAAGTACTACCATTAATTATTCTTGCTGCGGCGGTTTATACCATTTTTCACAAGACACCGAATGCTAATCACAACGTGTCACCGAAACCTTGCCCTGTGCTTAAGAAAAAGCAAAAGTACCAAGGTTTCATTCTTGGCTTTTATGATGGGGTTGCAGGCCCGGGAACTGGCGCATTTTGGACAGTAAGTTCTATGGCGCTTTACCGCCTAAACATCTTGCTTGCTTCAGGCCTATCCAAAGCAATGAACTTTACCAGTAACTTCACTTCTTTAGTGACCTTTGCAATTCTTGGTCACATTGATTGGGTTCTTGGTTTAACCATGGGTGTTTGCTTAATGGCTGGAGCATTTGTAGGTGCGCACTCTGCAATTCGTTTTGGGGCAACGTTTATACGACCTGTATTTGTGACTGTGGTCAGCGTGCTTGCAATTAAACTGGCTTACGAAGCGTGGTTTGTAAACTTATAGCCACCAGCAAACGGGAAGCAAAATGAATCAGTTTTCAAAGCTCAAAAGTGTTATTGATACCTTGATTGGCCATTGCTCTCAGGTCGATAAGTCTCGTGGCGCTTATCATCAAGCGCTGTTTGATCGAGCCTTGTTTAAGTGTGGAGCCTCGATTCTTCTTCCTTATGCCCTTGAAACTCAGGCGACTTATAACACCATTATTCGTGAACAGAGCATCAACCAGCTCACTTCATCACGAGCGAATTATCTGACAGAAAGGCTAACCAACCAGATTGCAGCGATTCAGCGAGAGTTAGCCAATCACGATTTGCGCCTAGATAGGAAAAGTAAATCAGGGAAAAGCTTAAACGACTTGTACAACGAACTCGCACAACACCAAGATTGGCAAAAGCGGCTCGTCGATTTAGTTCAAACACGAAAATTAGCGTTTGATTCTGCGCCACGTCACCATAAGAAAAAAGCGGAAGAGGCTTGGCAACTCGCAAAAGAACGATTGGAACGCTGTGAGGACTCAATGAAGAACATTGAGAGATTGATTAACTTAGAGAACCCTAAGCGAAATGAGCACTGATAACACATCATCACCACTAGATAACGCACCTGAAGAAGTTAAGTTAGCTGTCGACCTTATCTATTTACTCGAAAGCAACGAGATCGACCCTAAAGTTGCTTTAGAAGCGATTAAGATTGTCCAGCAAGATTTACAAGCCAAACTAGAATCTAGCACCTAGCACCTAGCACCTAGCACCTAGCACCTAGCACCTAGCACCTAGCACCTAGCACAAAAATATACAGGATTCACATGTACCAACTTAGCTTTTCTATGCCCGAGTTTCTTGAAAACTACTGGCATAAAAAACCAACCATCTTAAAAGGTGGCTTCCAAAACTTCGTCGACCCAATTTCGCCGGAAGAACTTGCTGGTTTATCGATGGAAGAAGAAGTGGATTCTCGCTTTGTTTCTAACCTCGACAACAAATGGACAGCCGAACACGGACCATTCACTGAAGAGAAGTTTGGTGAACTCACTGAAACACATTGGCAATTGATCGTTCAAGCAGCCAACCATTGGCATCAAGGTGCAAATCAACTGACTGAAGCGTTCCAACAATTGCCAAACTGGTTGTTCGACGATCTCATGATTTGCTACTCAGCACCTGAAGGCGGTGTTGGTCCTCATATTGATCAATACGATGTATTCATCATTCAAGGCCAAGGTAAGCGTCAATGGAAAGTGGGCGCAAAAGATGTTGGTCAATACAAAGAGACCGTACAAGCTTCTGCTCTACGCCAAATAGAAGGCTTTGAGCCAATCATTGATGAAACCTTAGAGCCAGGTGATATCCTTTATATCCCGCCAGGCTTCCCACACGAAGGCAACACGCTTGAACCATCAATGAGCTACTCTATTGGCTACCGTTCCCCTAAAGAGCAAGAGCTAATCAGTAACTTTGCCGACTTTGTACTGGCTCATGATATGGGTGATGTTCATTTACATGATCCAAAGTTCAAAACGCAAGACGGCTACGGCAAGATTCGTTCGTCAGATTTGAGTAACCTAACTGATATGTTGAAGTCGGCATTAGAACAGCCTGAAACCGTGAGTGATTTCATGGGTTGTTTACTGAGCCAATCACGCCATCAACTTGATATCGTTGCCCCAGAGCCACTATGGACTCAAGAAGAGATCGCTCAACACTTGGAGTCAGAAGGTGAAATCCACCGAGTATCAGGCTTAAAAGCGCTCTACCACGAACATGAAAGCAACACAGCTTACATCAATGGCGAAGTGGTTAAGGTTGATGAAGCGGACTCTTCATTACTCAACACACTTTGCGATGAAACCGTGATTACTTCAGCTGCTGCTCTATCTCCTTCGGGCGTAACGGTCGTGACTGAACTGGTGAACAAAGGCTACTGGTTTATCGAAGAGTAAGCAGCGTCAATCGCTGGTTATTGACCATCTTCTAAAGCAACAAATAAAAAAGGGACAAATGAAATCTTCATTTGTCCCTTTTTCTATTCAAGAATTAGTTAAGGCTTAATGCTTATACCTTGAAAAACTATACCTTGAACTGATTAACCAATTTCTGCTGCTGTTGAGACAACTGATCAATTTCGTTGCCCACTTGTTCAGAAGCCGCGGCTTGTTCCAAGATCTTCGCACTCAAGTCTCGAATGTTAACCACGCTTTGATTCACTTCACCAGACACCGATTGTTGTTCTTCTGCCGCTCTTACGATCTGGTTGTTCATATCACTGATCGCTTCTATCGAAGTAAAGATCGACCCCAGATCCTCAACCGCTTTTTGAACATGTAACGCAGTATCGTTGGCGAGGATATTGCCTTCTTGTATCGCCTCAACCACATCTTGAGTACCGGCATGAACCTTATCGATAACCGCTCTGATTTCACCCACTGATGATTGTGTACGGCTTGCTAGGTTTCTTACTTCATCAGCAACAACTGCAAAGCCTCGACCTTGCTCACCCGCCCTTGCCGCTTCAATCGCAGCATTCAGTGCGAGTAAGTTAGTCTGTTCAGAGATCCCTTCAATGACACTTAAGATCTCTGTGATGTTTCCATTATTCTTCGCTAGCTCTTCAACAATAGGCACAGCACTCGACATACGTTCTACCAGCTTTCTCATTTCACCAGCTGAAAGCTCGATAACTTCTTGGCCTTGCTGAGCAGAACGGTTCGCTTCGCACGCTGCATCAACGGCAACTTCTGCGTTTTGTACCACTAAGCCTGCGGTTTGAGTCATCTCTTCTGCCGCTGTTGCAACTAAATCGACTTCTTTGAATTGAGATTCGCTGCTTTCACGAGTGCTTGATGCAGACGCTTTCGCTTGGCTAGTTGTGCTCGCCACCTGCTCCGTCGTTAGAACCACTTCTTTGATTGTGTGCTGAAGTTTATCTAGGAACAGATTAAAGCCTTTCGATAGCTGACCGATTTCATCTTGAGATTTCACTTCTAAACGCTGCGTTAAATCACCTTCACCAGAAGCAATATCATTCAACCTTTCCACAACCTGACGAATTGGCTTAACTATAGACAGCGAAGCAAATGCGATAATAGCTAAACCAAAGAAAATAAAGACAGTACCTGCGATCACTTCTGTTTTGATGCCTTCACTTAACTTAGTACTAATGATGGAGTCCAACTGATTTGCATCAGCGACGACGCTCTCTCTTGGGATCTCGAACAACACGCCCCAAGTTTGGTTCGCAGCGACAACTGGAGCAAATGCGAGTAACCACTCACCGTTCTCACTCCATTGCGTTGTCACTTCGCCACCAAAGATAAAATCAGTCATCAAGTCGCTGTTTGTGTTGTTACTTTGGAAGCTCGAGCCAACTGCAATGCTTGAATCATCAGAAGCAATAACAGAACCGTCTAGGCTCACCACGTAAACTGCACCTGCGCCATCAAACAAGCTTTGGTCAGATTGAGTCACTACATTGGTTAAGCCATCTAGTCTGAGATCAATCCCTAAGAAACCAATCGCCATGTCATCGACTAAGATAGGCACAGAGATTGAAGAAGTCAGTAAGGTTTTACCCCCGCTATTTACAACTCTTGGTGTACTGATACAGGTTTGCACTGATGACAAAGGACAGTAGAAACGCTCACTGTTGCTGTCATCACTCAATATCGATTCTGAAAGCACATTCGGCAGAACATTCTCACCGTTGTCTGCCACCTTCCAATAAGGTGCAAAACGGCCTTTTTCGTTAGAGCCGACATAATCGGCATCAACGTAGTTCGCATCTTCACTATCGAGCAAGTCTGGCTTAAAGACTAAATACGCCCCTTGAATCGAATCAAAGTTTAAAACTGAACGACGCACCATCTCGTCCAGCGCAGTACGAAGCTCTTCACTTGGCGTAAAATTTTCATCGGCATTGTTCTTTAGAAACTGAGCACTTGCCGCTAGCATCTCTGCGCGGTAAATAGCTTCGTCGACGTAACGTTGAGTTTCTTGAGCATTAAGCTGAGAAACAGACGCCAACAACTGCTGAGTTTTATTGATAACTGATTCTGAGCTTTGAGATTTGATGACTTGTTGATTACTCGTCGCGTTGTAGATCGAGAAACCAATAAGAGACAGTGAAGTAATGATTAGGCAACAACCTGCTAAAAGGGTTATTTTCCACTGTACCGATAGAGAGCGCATTTAATATCCTTATTTAAGCCAAAAGACTTCCTTAACCATAACTCTCACATTGATAACGGATTGCTGTCCACAATGTTAATGAGTTAGACGAATAGCTTAGCGGATGATTACAGCACAATTTACGCACATATAAAACGAAAGTTTACATAAATGTTAATAAGTCGTGTTTTTTGTCTTTTGTTACTGTGATTTCAAGAGCTTTCAGCTTGTCACGCCAAGTTAAGCTATTAAGCTAGAACGCCCAACTAGCGGTATTCGCAACAACTTAGAGAGATGTTTAAAGTAACACTATTCATGGGAATATTGCTTTATCAAAGAGACATTTCAAGGATGCCAATCCCCCACACTCTTCATCCCTAAAACACAGTGATTTCGGATTATTTTTTCTAATCCAAATTATAGATTTTTATCTTAATCAACTTCACATTTTTTGATTGCTAAGTCGGTAATCAAGCTCTAATATCTCGCGCCTAGATTCCCTGAACACTTTATTCTTTTGGCTCTCCTTAATGGAGTGCTAAGGCTTTTTACGTCTTTAATTTTTGGAGAGGTACGCAAATGTCTGCCTCGTTTCCATTAGCGAAACTTACCTTTTTAATCGCTATTCTGACAGCCGTAGGTCAAATGACTCAAACGATGTACGTGCCTTCTATCGGTCATATGGCGGGTGAGTTCTTGGTTTCTGCGTCTTCACTTCAAGCTGTGATGGCGTGCTACTTGATCCCTTATGGTCTGTCGCAATTTGTCTACGGCCCGCTTTCTGATCGCCTAGGTCGTAAACCTATCATCGTAGTAGGTTTGATCATCTACATCATAGGTACTTTGGTAGCCTTATTCGCTCATGAGTATCAATGGTTCCTAGCGGGTAGCTTTATCCAAGGCTTAGGCATTGGTTGTGGCGGTGCGATGTCTCGAACATTGACTCGTGACTGTTTTGAAGGCGCAGAACTGCATCGTGCAAATAGCTTAATCAGCATGTGTGTGATTTTCTCACCATTGATGGCTCCTGTTTTGGGCGGTTACTTAACAGAAGCTTTCGGTTGGCGTTCTAGCTACTTGTTCCTCGCGCTGTTTGGTATCGCGGTTGTGATCACCATGATGACGAGCATGATGGAAACTCTGCCAAAAGAACGACGCAAAAATGAGTCTGTTGTAAACAGCTACAAATTCGTTCTGTCTGACAAACGCTTCCAAGGTTTCCTACTAGTTCTAGTAGCAACATTCGCGGGGGTCGCAGTATTTGAAGCCGCGGCTGGTGTATTACTTGGTGGCGTACTGGGTTTACCTGCAACCACAGTCAGCTTGTTGTTTGTTTTGCCTATTCCGGGTTACTTAGTGGGTGCTGGTCTATCGAGTTACATCGCACAACGTCGCTCTGAGCGTCGCGCACTGAATATTGGCCTAGTGTCGATCTTAGTCGGTTCAGCCGTGGTGCTGATACCGGGTCTGTTTGGTCAAACAACAGCATTAACTTTGATTGGCGGTGCAACCATTTACTTCTTGGGCGCTGGTATCTTATTCCCAGCAGCAACAACGGGAGCACTTTCGCCATTCCCATACCACGCAGGTACAGGAGGCGCGATCTTAGGGGGTATGCAGAACCTAGGTGCTGGTATCGCAACATTATTGGCATCGTTCTTCCCAGCTCAAGATCAACTGCCGCTCGGTTGCCTGATGATTGCTATGTCATTTATCGTGATGCTTGGTTTACGTTGGGTCAATCGCAAGCCTGACCACTCAAACGAAATGCCATTGGCTATCTAAAGTAAAGCTCGAATCCAGCCCAAACGAAGAAAAGGAACATACTGATAAGTGTGTCCCTTTTTTGTTGCCCGTTTTCCCTCACCTCACGCCTGCCTAAATTTCATTTAACATTACTTTGATTTTTTGAAAACAATAACAGACACTTACGTTGAAAGTGCATATCCAGAATCCAATTATAAATAACATCACTGGAAGAAAACTAACCATTGACTAAAGGATGCTGGCATTAAAACGAGTAAGGTGCACACTAAGGATCTACAGATGCGTTTCGCTTTAACCACATTAGCCGTATCGGCCGCGTTTGTCGCCGGATGCAGCAATCAAGGAATAACAACCATGAAACACTACTCTCCATCGCAACTCGTCGCTCAGCAGACACAAGCTCCTGTTGCTAAGAAAGTCCCTCATGCAATGACGATTCATGGTGATACTCGAATCGATAATTACTACTGGATGCGTGATGATGAACGCCAAGATCCAGAGATCTTGCAACATCTTGAACAAGAGAACCAGTACGCAGAGACCGTGCTGAAGCATACAGAATCAACACAAAAACAGTTATTTGAAGAGATAAAAGGTCGAATCGCGAAAGACGACTATTCGGTACCGGTGCGCAAAGGCAGCTACTACTACTCGAATAAAGTTACAGGTGACAACGAATATCCAGTTCACTTGCGTGAAAAAGACTTTTTAGGCACAGACAAGCAAGTCATCTTAGACGTTAACGAACTAGCAAAAGAACATGAATTCTTCAGTATTGGTGGCTTAACGATCAGCCCAGACGAAAACTTGTTGGCCTATGGCGAAGATACGCTGAGCCGCCGCATTTACACCATCAAGATCAAAGACCTCACCACTGGTGAATACCTAAAAGATGAAATTGAAGGTGCTTCGAGTGCTATCGCGTGGCAAAACGATAGCCAAGCCTTCTACTACATCAAGAAAGATCCACAAACGCTGCTGGGTTACCAAGTCTACCGCCATATATTAGGCACACCTCAAACTAGCGATGAGTTAATCTACGAAGAAACCGACAGCGCTTACTACACCTCATTGAGCAAAAGCAAAGATGGTGAAGAGGTCTACATTTGGCACTCGAGCACAGAAACCAGTGGTGTTTCAGTCATTGATGCCAACAATCCACAGGCTAAAGCCGAAGCTTTCTACCCAAAAGAGACAGGCATAGAGTACAGTATTGCTAAACTGGGTGATTGGTATTACATCTACACCAACTACCAAGCAGTCAACTTCCGTTTGATGAAAGTCTCAGCTGAAGACATGCATGACCGCTCAAAATGGGTCGATGTCATTGCAGCAGACGATAACACTCAGCTTGTTGATTTCGAGTTGTTTGATGACCATCTTGTTTACGAGCAACGTGCGGGTGGTTTATCGACAGTCAAGGTTCGCCAGCTCTCAACAGGTAAAGAGTTCCCACTTGAATTTAACGACACCGCTTTCGCTGCTTACCTAACAAGTAACTATGAATTAGATAACTCAAAAGTTCGAATCTATTACAGCAGCTTGACTACGCCAGGAACTTACTATGATTTTGACCTAAGTACAGGAGAGTCTGAAATCAAGAAGCAAACACCAGTATTAGGTGATTTCGAAGCGGATAATTACCAATCAGAGCGAATCATGGTTACGGCTCGCGATGGCAAGCAAGTCCCTGTCTCTTTGGTTTATCGCAAAGATTTATTCAAGAAAGACGGCACTAACCCAATCTACCAGTACGGCTACGGATCTTACGGTTCTACCATTGAACCGACCTTTAGCTCGACTCGTATCAGCCTGCTTGATCGAGGTTTCGTTTACGCTATTGCACATATTCGTGGTTCAGAGATGCTGGGGCGACCTTGGTATGAAGACGGTAAAAAGCTAACCAAGCAAAACACGTTCAACGACTTTATCGATGTAACTAAAGGGCTAGTTGAAGAAGGCTACGGCGCTAAAGATAAAGTATTTGCGGTGGGCGGTTCAGCTGGCGGTCTATTAATGGGAGCAATCATCAACCAAGCGCCTGAACTATATAGAGGCATCGGAGCACATGTTCCTTTTGTTGACGTAGTAACAACCATGCTTGATGAGTCGATTCCTCTTACGACTAACGAGTACGATGAATGGGGCAACCCTAACAATAAAACCTACTATGACTACATGCTGAGTTACTCACCGTACGACAACATTAAGGTACAAAACTACCCAAACATGTTGGTGACAACAGGCCTACATGATTCACAAGTGCAATACTTTGAACCCATGAAGTGGGTGGCGAAGCTGCGTGAAATGAAAACAGACAACAATGTATTGGTGTTCAAAACCGATATGGAAGCCGGTCACGGTGGCGCTTCTGGTCGATTTAAGCGATTGAAAGAAGATGCTCTTGAATACGCCTTCTTTTTAGACTTACTAAAAACTCAGTAGACTCAGCGTAACTGTAGGTATTCGCACAATTTAACGTCGCCATTTAGTCTCGACAAAATGGCGACAGAAATTATTAAGCATGGTTAAATACGATGAACCATGAAATTCACCAAATCAAAAAACCTTTGAAAACTCGCAGTGCAAAGGTTTACGAGAGGTATAAAAACAAATGAAAGTAATTAGCTTCAACATCAACGGCCTAAGAGCCCGCCTTCATCAACTGCAAGCTGTTATCGACAAACACCAACCGGACGTAATTGGTCTGCAAGAGATAAAAGTACACGATGAAGCCTTCCCTATTGCTGATGTTGAAGCAATGGGCTACAAGGTTTACTTTCACGGCCAAAAAGCACACTACGGTGTGGCTATGCTGTGTAAGCAAGAGCCAATCTCGGTTCAGAAAGGTTTCCCAACCGACAATGAAGACCATCAAAAGCGTATGATCATGGCGACGTTTGAAGATGAAAACGGTGAAAAGGTTACAGTACTAAATGGTTACTTCCCTCAAGGGGATAACATCAAGCATGAAACCAAATACCCGTACAAGCGTGAGTTCTACAAAGACTTGATGACTTACCTAAACGATTACCACAATAAAGATGAACAAGTGATCGTAATGGGCGACATTAATATCAGCCCAATTGATGCTGACATCGGTATTGGTGAACCTAATGCGAAACGCTGGTTGAAAACCGGTAAGTGTTCTTTCCAACCAGAAGAACGTGAATGGCTAAAAACTCTGATGGATTGGGGTTTTGTGGACAGTTTCCGTTTGCTACACCCTGAAGTAAACGATCAATACTCGTGGTTTGATTACCGCTCAAAAGGTTTCGTGGATAACCGCGGCCTGCGTATTGATGTAGTCCTAGCGACTCAAAAGCTTGCTGATAAATGTACTGAAGCAGGCATCGACTACGAGCTACGCGGTATCGAAAAACCGTCTGATCACGCACCAATTTGGTCGACGTTCAAATAGCTTAAGAACAGACGAGTTCATCCATAAAAAACGGCGCTCAATGAGCGCCGTTTTGTTAACTATATGGATACCGTGCGATTAGCTAAGTGGTCTTAAGTAAGCAAGGAAACGTTTCTCTGCGAATTTGAAAATCGCGATGATGATGAACGTTAGCGCCATGTAGAACAGACCTGCCGTTAGGAAAGACTCAAATGGAGCGTAGTAACGAGAGTTAACCAAACGTGCGGCACCAGTTAGGTCCATAATGGTTACGATACCCGCTACCGCAGAACCGTGAAGCATGAAGATAACTTCGTTACTGTAGGCTGGCAACGCGCGACGTAGAGCACTTGGTAAAATGATACGACGGTAAGTCTTCGGTGTACTCATACCGTAAGCTTTCGCTGCTTCCACTTCACCTTTCGGTAAGCCATTAATCGCACCACGAATGATCTCAGCGGTATAAGCTGACGTGTTCAGAATGAATGCCACCAAAGCACAGAACCATGCGTTTTCCCATAATGTGTCTTTCACTGGGAAAAATTGGTCCATACCGTAGTAAATCAGGTACAGCTGAACCAGTAATGGCGTACCACGGAAGAAATAGATGAATGACCAAGCCGGAGCATTAATCAGCATATTTGGACTGTTACGAGCGATAGCTAATGGTATGGCTACGAATAAGCCAATGATCAAAGCAACGCAAACCATCCAAGCCGTCGTCCATAAACCACCAAGGTAAATCGGCAGGCTTTCAATTATCAATGAAAAGTCCATAACTACCTCGCGTGGATACTGAATTTACGCTCAACCAGCTTAAGTAAGCCCGTCGAAACACTGGTGAAGAATAAGAAGATAATCGCCACAGTCATGTAGAAGGTAAATGGCATTTTGGTTGAACCTGCCGCCAGTGCGCTAACACGTACCATGTCTTCTAGGCCAATAATCGAAACCAGCGCGGTGGTTTTAAGTAGTACCAGCCAGTTGTTACCAAAACCCGGTAAGGCGTGACGAATCATCTGTGGTAACAGTATGCGGTGAAACGCCTTTACAGGGCTCATACCATAAGCTTTTGCCGCTTCCATCTCACCGCTATCAACCGCCATGATGGCACCGCGGAATGTTTCCGCCATGTAAGCACCAAAGATGAAGCCTATGGTTAAGACACCAGCAACAAACGGGCTGACATCAATGTAATCAGGTAGGTAAGAGGTCCATTCGTGGTTAGGATCACTGGATGCGAACCACTCGTTGAGCCACTCATTGATGGAATACAAACTGTTGTTTAAAAGGATTTGTCCACCAAAGAAAATCAGCATCATCAGTACGAGATCTGGAATGCCTCGAATGACGGTTGTGTAGAGGGTTGCAATAGCACGAGCCCAGCGATAAGGCGCGAGTTTTGCTAAGGCACCTAGCATACCAAGAACCATAGCTAAAATTAGCGACAGCAAGGCAACTTCGATTGTGAGCACCGCCCCTTTCAGGATCGACGCTTCATATCCTTGTAAATCAAACATAATGGATTCCAACAGAACTGCGAAAAAGTTGGTAAGACAGGGAGAGGAGAACCTCTCCCTTAAGAATTGACGCTAAAGATTACTGACCGTATACGTCGTAGTTGAAGTATTTAGCCGCGATATCTTGGTAGATGCCTTTTTCACGTAGTGAAAGGATTGCCGCATCTAACTGCTTAGTCAGATCTTTGTCTTGCTTACGTAGAGCAATCCCCATACCTTCACCGAACCACTTAGGGTCGGTTAGTGCTGGGCCTACGAACTCATACGCTTCACCACCTGCTTTGTTTAGCACGCCTTCTTCTAGAGCAGATGCATCACCCAGTACAGCAGCAACACGACCGTTTGCTAAATCAAGGTAAGCTTCGTCGAATGAACCGTAACGAACGATCTCTACTGTGTCGCCGTAGTTATCTGTTAGGTATTTGTCGTGAGTTGTTGCACGCTGAACGGCAATTTTTTGACCACTTAGATCATCAAAGTTAAGGCCTGCACCTTTTTTAGCGATGAACTTGTTTGGGATTTGAGCATATTTACCAGTGAAATCGATTTTTTTCTTACGTTCTTCCGTGATAGACATTGCCGCGATGATCGCATCATATTTACGAGCAAGTAGAGAAGGAATGATACCATCCCAGTCTTGTGCAACGATCTTACACTGCACCTGCATTTCAGTACAAAGCGCGTTAGCCATATCGACATCGAAGCCTTTCAGTGAACCGTCAGCTTCTGTCCAGCTAAATGGAGGGTAAGCACCTTCAATACCAAAGCGTACTGTTTTCCATTCTTTTGCTTGAGCTACGCCCGTTGCAGCAGTTGCAGCAAGTGCCGCGACTAATAACCACTTTTTCATATCCCTACTCCTGTGATTTAGGTTTTTATGTTTTGCTAGTTTTAATATTGTGTTTGTTGTTGCTTATTAACTTACTTGTTGTGTTTTATTGTTCACACCGTCGCTGTTTACCTTGGCAACGGCGTTTCAATTCTGATTAGTAGATCGATGAGATAAATTGTTGTAAACGCTCAGATTCAGGTTCCGTAAACAGTTTAGCCGGATCGCCCTGTTCTTCCACTAAACCTTGATGCAGGAACATCACATGGTTTGATACGTCACGAGCAAAAGCCATTTCATGTGTTACCACAAGCATGGTTCTTCCTTCTTCTGCTAGATCGCGCATTACACCAAGTACTTCCCCTACTAACTCAGGGTCAAGTGCCGATGTTGGTTCATCAAACAACATCACTTCAGGATCAACCGCTAGCGCTCGAGCAATTGCCGCACGTTGTTGTTGTCCGCCAGACAAATGGCCTGGGTAGTAATCTTTGCGCTCATACAAGCCTACTTTTTTAAGTAGTAGTTCTGCATTTTCAATCGCTTGAGCTTTAGGCACACCTAATACGTGAACGGGGGCTTCGATAACATTTTCGAGAACTGTCAGGTGAGACCAAAGATTGAAGCCTTGAAAAACCATCGCTAAGCGAGAACGGATTCGCTGTACTTGTTTTTCATTAGCAGGAACAGATACACCTTGGCGGTTGTTTTTCATTTGAATTAATTCGCCATTAACCCAAATTTCGCCTGCGGTTGGTGTTTCTAAAAGGTTGATACATCTAAGGAAAGTACTTTTACCCGACCCTGAAGATCCGATAATTGATACAACATCGCCTTTGTGCGCAGAAAGTGAAATTCCCTTTAAAACTTCATTTTGACCAAACGTTTTGTGTAGATCCTTTATGTCCAGCGCTGGTACATCTTTCATGCGCTTTCTCTCCCAAGTTTGTGAAAATGCAAGGTACTCCGACCTTTTCATGCGATACAAACTAGCACCACACGAAACAACATGCAACAAATTATTAACCTAATAAATTGGAATAAATAGCGATTCACTCTGACTTATTATGCAAAAGGTAGCGTTTTCACCTCAATTTAATGAATGAGTTCTATCAATAAGCTGTAATTACACCCCTTACATTGTTTAAATAAAGTTAACCAAAATGAGATTCCCGTAGCTTGATGTCTCACAAGAAAAACAAGTTTTGTGAACTTAGATAAGCCGAGACCTGCAAAATATAATCTGCACGCTCAACACTAAATACACACCATAAGGCACAATTATTTTAAGGTTATTACATTGTAAGCATTTCACTGGGAACAGTTGGGAAGCAAGTAATAGTGAAATAACTCAGTAAGAATTGAGTATTGAACTCGAGCCACGACGACAAAGGCTCGAAGAAGATAGGTAAACGTCAATTTGTGAAAACTAATTACACGATTCATCAATGGTACGTTAATGAATCGCTTCGTTTTGTAGCTTTCTTTCACATACACTCATAAAGTGATCAAGATCAATCACCCTAAAGGGTAAGCTTGCTAGACTCCTCAGCAAAGAATAAGGCATTAAAAATGCCAAACATTTCTTTTAACTCAGCTGCATAAAGCACATCAAAACCGTGCAACATAATGTTAATGAGTTATAACTAAGAAATAACGCAATTACGCGAAATTATAGAATTCAATTTTAGAATTACTAACATAAAAATATGAGGAATCTATGTCAGACGTTGTGAATAATGCGAACTCTGAAGTAGAAGAGAAAAGCTATAAAGAGCTACACCGTCCTGCTTCTGAATTTGAGAGCCGCTCAGATTATCTAGATCATGAGCTTCAAATTATGAAGCCTCGCCGCTTCGGTCTAAACCTTCCGGGTCGTGACTTCCGCTTTGAACTTGAAGATCTTGTTCCTGCACTTGCTGGTACCATTGGTATCATCGCGATGTACTCTGCAGTAATGATGTCTTGGGCTGACGGCCTAACTCAAGCTTGGGATCACGTAAACCTAGGTAAAGAGTTTGCGATTGAAGTCGCTCGTGTAGAAATGCTTATCCCTGCACTGCTGTTCTGTATCCTAGCTTCTGGTTTCTTTAACCCTAAAGCAAACCTTGCCGGTAACCACGGCCCAATGATTCCTCTTATCGGTACCATCGCTCTAGCTGGTGCTCACCCTCTTGCATTGGCAATCCTTATCGGTGTCTTCGGTCTAATCCTAAGTTTCCTAAAAGGCGGCTCCAAGCTGGTTAACCTGACTTCAGAAGGTACTGCTGGTGGCTTGCTCATTTTCTTAGGCCTAACCGGTACTATGAGCCAAATCAACTCAATTCAATCATGGGCGGTTGGTCTTCAATCTTCTACTGTTGAAGCGGGCAGCATGGGTTACGTTGGTTTAATCGTTCTTGCTATTACTATTGCTATCTACGCTTTCCTAGCAAAAGTGAACAAGCGTTGGTTAGCTATCCCAGTGTGTGCATTCACAGGCCTTGCTATTGCATTAGTATTAGGCGCAGGCTTCGACATCGTATTCGAAACTGAAATGGGCATTCCAAACCTAAACCCAGTTTACTGGTGGGGTTCTACTTCTGAAGGTTGGATGCTTGGCTTGCCAAACGTTGAACACTTCATTGCATCTCTACCATTTGCAATCCTTGCTGTAGCAATGTGGTCACCAGACTTCCTAGGTCACCGTATCTTCCAAGAACTTAACTACCCTAAAAAGTCTGAAAAAGTGCTTATGGATGTAGATGACACAATGACTATGTGTTCAGTTCGTCAAATGGTTGGTACTGCAGTTGGTGGTGGTAACATCACTTCTTCTTGGGGTACTTACATGATCCCAGCGGCTATCGCGAAACGTCCAATTCCTGGCGGCGCAATCTTGCTTGGTTCTCTATGTATTATTGTTGCGATTCTTGGTTTCCCAATGGACGTAGCAGTATGGCCACCAGTGATGCGTGTTGCGCTACTTGTAGGTGTATCTCTACCTCTACTTGAAGCAGGTATGCAAATGGTTAAGGATTCTAAAGATTCTCAAGCAGCTGGTATCTGTATCTTCGGTTCAGCGGTTGTTAACCCAGTTCTAGCATGGGCATTAACTATGCTTCTAGATAACAACGGTCTAATTGGTGACAAAGAGCGTGCTAAGCGTCTATCATTTGTAGATAAGATTGTTATCCCAGTTGGTGTTTTAGTTATCTGTCTAGTAGCAATGCTTGCAGTTGGTATGCTAGAAAGCCAATATGGTCTAAAAGCTTGGCTATAATAGTCCTTACTACACAAAAGTAGTATTCGGATTAAAAAAAAGTTTGGGTGGCAACCCCTGTCACTCAAATTTTTTCAACTTTTTTTGGCATTTATTGATTTAGTTTAAGGTTTGCAGGAATTTTTTAGCGTAGTCTTGAATTCATAGAGTAAAGAGAACATATAAAAAGTAGTGACAATATATATAACCATATGACGCTTATATGCTCATATATATTGTTATTAATAAGAGTGTACTACCCTTACGAGGGGCGCTGGCTCAACAGTGTTAATGTACGTATTTTTTCTACTAAAAAGGTAGGTATGTCATGGCAGAGCAATTTGCTAAAGCTTGGGAAGATTTTGCTGCAGGTGAGTGGCAAAGCGAAGTAAACGTTCGTGATTTCATTCAAAAGAACTACACGCCGTATGAAGGCGACGAGTCTTTCCTAGTTTCTGAGGGTACTGAAGCAACTAACAAGCTTTGGTCTTCGGTAATGGAAGGTATCAAACAGGAAAACGCAACTAAAGCACCTGTAGATTTCGATACTTCTGTTATCTCTACCATTACTGCTCACGATGCAGGTTATATTGAGAAAGATCTTGAGACTATCGTTGGTCTACAAACTGAGAAGCCACTAAAACGTGCAATCATCCCTAACGGTGGTGTACGTATGGTTGAAGGTTCTTGTAAAGCATACGGCGAAACTCTTGACCCAATGGTTTCAAAAATCTACTCAGAATACCGTAAAACACACAATGCTGGCGTTTTCGATATCTACACTCCTGATATCCTAAAATGTCGTAAGTCTGGTGTTCTGACTGGTCTTCCTGATGCTTACGGCCGTGGTCGTATCATCGGTGACTACCGTCGTGTTGCACTTTACGGTATTGATTTCCTAATGAAAGACAAGCAAGCTCAATTTGCTTCTCTTCAAGAGCAATTCGAAAACGGTGAAAACCTAGCAGAAACAATGCAACTGCGTGAAGAGATCTCTGAGCAACATCGTGCTCTAGGTCAAATCAAGCAAATGGCTGAGAAATACGGTTTCGATATCTCTGAGCCTGCTCAAACTGCTCAAGAAGCTATCCAGTGGACTTACTTCGGCTACCTAGCTGCTGTTAAATCTCAAAACGGTGCTGCAATGTCTCTAGGTCGTACTTCGACTTTCCTAGACATCTACATCGAGCGTGATATCGCTGCTGGCAAGATCACTGAAGAACAAGCACAAGAAATGATCGACCACTTCGTAATGAAGCTGCGTATGGTTCGTTTCCTACGTACTCCTGAGTACGATGAGCTGTTCTCTGGTGACCCAATCTGGGCAACAGAATCTATGGGTGGTATGGGTATCGACGGTCGTACGCTAGTAACGCGTTCGAACTTCCGTTTCCTAAACTCTCTATACACTATGGGTCCTTCTCCAGAGCCAAACATCACTGTTCTTTGGTCTGAGCAACTACCTGACGGCTTCAAACGTTTCTGTGCGAAGGTATCTATCGATACTTCTTCTATCCAGTACGAAAATGATGACCTAATGCGTCCTGACCTTGAGTCTGATGATTACGCTATCGCTTGTTGTGTATCTCCAATGATCGTTGGTAAGCAAATGCAGTTCTTCGGTGCTCGTGCTAACCTTGCGAAAACAATGCTTTACGCAATCAACGGCGGTGTGGACGAGAAGCTTAAGATGCAAGTTGGTCCTGTTTCAGACAAGATCACTGACGAAGTTCTTAACTACGATGACGTAATGGGTCGCCTAGACACATTCATGGACTGGTTAGCTAAGCAATACGTGACTGCACTAAACAGCATTCACTACATGCACGACAAGTACAGCTACGAAGCGTCTCTAATGGCTCTTCATGACCGTGACGTTCGTCGTACTATGGCTTGTGGTATCGCTGGTCTTTCTGTTGCTGCTGACTCACTGTCTGCAATTAAGTTTGCTAAAGTGAAGCCAATCCGTGACGAAGACGGTATCGCAACTGACTTCGAAATCGAAGGCGATTACCCTAAATACGGTAACAACGACTCTCGTGTAGATGATATTGCTTGTGAACTAGTTTCTACGTTCATGAACAAGATCCGTAAGCTTAAGACTTACCGTAACTCTATCCCTACACAGTCAGTTCTTACTATCACGTCTAACGTTGTATACGGTAAGAAAACTGGTAACACTCCAGACGGTCGTCGTGCTGGCGCTCCTTTCGCTCCTGGTGCAAACCCAATGCACGGTCGCGATGAGAAAGGTGCTGTAGCTTCACTAACGTCTGTAGGTAAACTACCGTTTGCTGACGCACAAGATGGTATCTCTTACACGTTCTCTATCGTGCCAAACGCACTAGGTAAAGAACTTGATAGCCAACGTGCTAACCTTGCAGGCCTAATGGATGGTTACTTCCACCACGAAGCTGGCATTGAAGGTGGTCAACACCTTAACGTTAACGTTCTTAACCGCGACACTCTAGAAGACGCAGTTAAGCACCCTGAGAAATACCCTCAGCTAACAATCCGTGTATCTGGTTACGCTGTTCGCTTTAACTCTCTAACTGCAGAGCAACAAGCTGACGTAATCGCACGTACATTTACTGAGTCTCTATAAGCTCACCGCTTAATAGACAGTAAATAATATTAGCCTCGCCAATGTGCGGGGCTTTTTTATATCTATTGTAAATCGCACAAACTTAACCTATCCCTCGAAATGTTAGATTGAGCAAAAAAGCACCCTGCCATTCACTTTTTTTCCACAAATTCTGTCAAATTACGGTAATATCGCGGTTCATAATTTAAGAGTAACTGCTCCATGAAATACCTGCGTTGTTTACCCCTGATTCTTCTCTCTTTCTCATCTTTAGCATCTGAGCGTTCTACGCTGACTTTTGCTTTAGATAATGATGGTATTTTTGGTGTCGACCAAGACTATACCAACGGTCTATTTCTGGGTTACACATCATCAAGTATTACGCCATACAACTGGGTAAAACCACTGAGCCTTTCTTACTGGGGCGCAAGTTCTCTAGATAAGTGGGAAATCACCATTGGCCACAAAATGTATACGCCTTCAGATATTGAGTTGGAAACACCCTCTGCCAATGATCGTCCGTATGCAGGTTACCTACACACAGAATTCAACTACATCAGCTTGAACCCACAACAAGCTCAGCGTTTTAACATCACGTTTGGTACAACAGGCGAACGTGCACTGTCTGAAGATGCTCAAAAATTGGTTCACTCAATCACAAAATCAGATGAGCCTATGGGCTGGGGATATCAAGTTGATGATGAGTGGGCGGGAAGCGTTGGCTACCTAAGCCATTTCAACTTAATGCGTAATCAAGCACTAGCAAATACAGACTTCGAGATCTCTAACGTTTCAGAAATCAACGTCGGTAACTTTCGAAGTGACATTTCAACGGGCTTCATGTTCCGTTGGGGTACAGACCTAGGTGGTAACTTTGGTGCGGCGAACATCAGCACAGAGAACCCATTCAAAGCCGGTATGATCGGCGCATCAAACACAGGTTGGTTTACCTATGCAGGCCTTGAAGGTCGTTACCGATTTAACGACTTAACAATCGAAGGCGATCGCTCTGGGATCGAAGATAATTGGCCGAACCCAGAACAATATGATGTGACATTAGAGAACGTTCAAGCAACCGCTGTGCTAGGTGTGGCTTGGTATAACCAATACGTTGGTGCATCCTTCGCACTTACGGCAAAAACGCCTGATTACAAAGAAGCAAAAGAGTCGGTGTACACCACTGGCGGCATCACAATGTTTGCGTTCTTCTAGCCACCAGCAAGGGCTTTCGTCCTTCACGGTTCAAGTTTAATAAGGGCAATCATCTTCACAGGTGATTGCCCTTACTTTTAAAGACCTCGTTACCATTTGACCCTATTTTATGTACCGTTTTTGTAATAAAATAAAGAGTATAAATTCCTCTACGAGAATAGCTCATGTCTACAACTGGTCGCATTCACTCATTCGAATCTTGTGGTACTGTCGATGGCCCTGGTATCCGCTTTATTGTGTTTCTTCAAGGCTGCTTAATGCGCTGTATGTACTGCCACAATCGCGATACATGGGATCTTCATGACGGAAAGGAAGTAACGGTTGAAGAGATCATCAACGAAGCAAAATCATACCGTCATTTCATGAAAGCTTCTGGCGGTGGTATCACTTGTTCAGGTGGCGAAGCGATGCTACAACCTGAGTTTGTTCGTGACTTTTTCCGCGCAGCTCAAGCTGAAGGCATTCACACTTGTCTTGATACTAATGGCTACATTCGTAAGCACACAGAAGTGGTTGATGAAGTACTAGAAGCCTCTGATCTAGTGATGCTTGATCTTAAGCATATGCGAGACGAGATTCACCACGATTTCATTGGTGTATCAAACCGACGTACTCTGGATTTTGCACGCTACCTGCACAAAATCGGCAAGAAAACTTGGATTCGCTATGTGATTGTTCCTGGCTACACAGATACAGCTGAAGATGCACATCTTCTTGGTGAATTCATTAAAGACATGGACAACATCGAGAAAGTAGAACTGCTTCCGTACCACAAGCTTGGTGCTCACAAATGGGAAGCGCTGGGTCATGACTACCCACTTGATGGTGTTAACCCGCCAAGTAAAGAAAAAATGGATGAGATCGTCGCTGTTCTTAGTCAGTACCATTCAAACGTAAAATACTAACACCTACGGTTTTCAAAGCCTGTTTCAAACGCCTCAATTTCGATTGGGGCGTTTTCTTTTTCGAGCCAAACAATCCTTTCACTTTTCTTTACAACTTTTGTTTATCAATTCAAAAAATCATATTAAATCCGTGTTGAGATCATGTTTCCACTCGTAGGAATGCTGTTACTCTTACTGCAACAAAAGAATACAACATTTAGTTTTTTAGTGAGGCTCCTCCCATGGAAATGACCAATGCTCAGCGTCTAATTCTATCAAATCAATACTACCTAATGTCTCAAATGGATCCTGAGAACTCAGCTAAATACCAACGTCTACAAACGATTGTAGAACGTGGTTACGAACTCCAAATGCGTGAGCTTAACAAAGAATTTGGTTGTTTGACTGAAGCAGAATGTCGTGAAATTATCGACATCATGGAGATGTACCATGCAATGCAAGAGTCAAACAAAATGCTAGCAGAACAAGAACGCGCTGAAGTTGATCAACGCCGCCTACAGTTCTTAGGTTTTGATATCGCTTCTGAAGCGCAGATCGTACACTACGTGCGTTTCCTTGTTGACTCTGAAGGTCTTTACCCTCAATTCGACAAAGCTGATCACCACTTCAATAGCCAAATGCCAATGCTAGACAAATACCGTCGCATGCTAACAACATGGCGCAACTGCCCTCGTCAGTACCACCTATGTGCGACAGAGCTATCTCAAATCTTCAGTGCTTAATGCATCAAAAGATAAGCCTCAGCTGGCTTAAAAAATTTCAAAAAAGGGTTACTCATCACGAGTAACCCTTTTTATTTGATTCTCTCACACTAGAAAGCGTAATTTACACCAACGTTTGTAGTTATTTTATAGTATTTCATACTAAAAATTCAATAAGGCTTCTTCACGCATTCAATACGCATAAATCCACTGCAAGAATTGGAAAGCCTCCTAAAATCACAAAACAAACCGTCCATACCCCATGAATGTAAAATAATTCGATTCCTCTGGCTCAAGTTGCCCATTGCTTTCGTTAGCCATTCAACACGCAAAATTGTAAATAAATACATAATTGTTAAGCAAAATTGTGGAAGCAGGTCTAATCTTAAAATGTAGGGAGAGCCTATTTTTCAATCGCTCGTCAGTTTTGACTGGTTAACAAGGGGAATGTGACTATGAGTATATTTGACCACTATCAATCACGTTATGAAGCAGCCAAGGAAGAAGAGCTGACACTGCAAGAGTTCTTGGCGCTGTGTAAAGACGACAAAAGTGCTTACGCCAACGCCGCGGAGCGCTTACTTCTGGCTATTGGCGAACCTGAGGTTATTGACACCGCGCAAGACCCTCAACTAAGTCGCATTTTCTCCAACCGAGTTATATCTCGTTACCGTGAATTCGAAGATTTTTACGGCATGGAAGACGCGATTGAACAGATTGTTTCTTATCTAAAACATGCTGCGCAAGGCCTAGAAGAACGTAAACAGATTCTTTACTTGCTGGGTCCTGTGGGCGGCGGTAAATCATCGCTTGCTGAAAAGCTAAAAGCCCTGATGCAAAAGCTACCCATTTATGTATTGTCTGCTGACGGAGAACGAAGCCCAGTAAACGATCACCCATTCTGTCTGTTCGATGTCAACGAAGACGGCGACTTACTGAAGAACGAATATGGCATTGAGAAACGCTACCTTCGCTCGATTATGTCTCCGTGGGCAGCGAAACGCCTCCATGATTTCGGCGGCGATATTTCTAAGTTCAAAGTCATCAAACTGCGCCCTTCTATTCTCGATCAAGTCGCGATTGCGAAAACAGAGCCAGGTGATGAAAACAACCAAGATATCTCATCTCTGGTAGGTAAAGTTGATATTCGTAAGCTTGAGCATTTCTCTCAAGATGATCCTGATGCCTACAGCTACTCTGGTGCGCTATGTAAAGCAAACCAAGGTCTGATGGAATTCGTGGAGATGTTCAAGGCACCAATTAAGGTATTGCACCCTCTACTAACAGCGACGCAAGAAGGTAACTTCAACGGTACCGAAGGACTTTCTGCACTGCCATTCGACGGCATGATTCTGGCTCACTCGAACGAATCCGAGTGGCAGACCTTCCGCAACAACAAGAACAATGAAGCCTTCCTCGACCGTGTGTACATTGTAAAAGTCCCTTACTGTCTGCGTGTGTCTGAAGAAGTTAAGATCTACAAGAAACTGCTTGAGCACAGTGAGCTATCCCAAGCGCCTTGCTCACCAAGCACACTCGATCTGCTATCGCAATTCAGCATCCTGTCGAGACTGAAAGAGCCTGAAAACTCTTCTCTATTCTCTAAGATGCGTGTTTACGATGGTGAAACCCTAAAAGACACCGATCCAAAAGCGAAGAGCTACCAAGAGTACCGAGACTATGCGGGCGTTGACGAAGGCATGTCAGGTCTATCAACACGTTTCGCCTTTAAGATCCTGTCTCGTGTATTTAACTTCGACCAAGCCGAAGTGGCTGCGAACCCAGTGCATCTGTTCTACGTGATTGAGCAGCAAATCGAACGTGAGCAATTCCCTCAAGAGACCGCTGAGAAGTACCTAGAGTTCTTGAAAGGATACCTAGTGCCACGCTACGTAGAGTTCATCGGTAAAGAAATTCAAACCGCATACCTAGAGTCTTACTCTGAGTACGGTCAGAATATCTTCGACCGCTATGTCACCTACGCTGACTTCTGGATTCAAGACCAAGAGTACCGCGATCCAGAAACAGGCCAGCTATTTGACCGTGCTTCTCTAAATGGTGAACTAGAGAAAATCGAGAAAACAGCCGGTATCAGTAACCCTAAAGACTTCCGAAATGAGATTGTGAACTTTGTGCTTCGTGCCAAAGCCAACAATAACGGTCAAAACCCAGTTTGGACGAGCTACGAGAAACTGCGCACTGTGATTGAGAAGAAAATGTTCTCTAACACAGAAGAGCTGCTTCCTGTTATTTCGTTCAATGCTAAGACCTCAACGGATGATCAGAAAAAACACGACGACTTCGTTGCTCGTATGATGGAAAAAGGCTACACCGAGAAACAAGTTAGACTGCTATCTGAGTGGTATCTAAGAGTTCGTAAATCCTCATAAACCAAACTGTATTGAGCTGCTCACGTGAGCAGCTCGTACAAAGCAATAACTCTTATATCCGAATAACTCTTATACCCTAATAAAAAGTAGGATCGTGACATCAGCTGAGAGGGAGTTCTTATGGCACAATTTATCGATCGGAGGCTCAATGGCAAGAATAAGAGTGCTGTAAATAGACAGCGATTCTTACGACGCCATAAAGAGCAAATCAAAGAATCTGTGGCCGATGCAGTCAACCGACGCTCAATCACCAATACAGAAACTGGTGAGGACGTCACTATTCCTCATAAAGACATCAAAGAGCCAAGCTTTCACCAAGGTCAAGGTGGCGTAAGAGAACGTGTTCACCCTGGTAATGATCAGTTCATCACTGGTGATAAAATTGAGCGCCCTAAAGGTGGCGGCCAAGGTGGTGGTTCAGGCCAAGGTGATGCAAGTCCTGATGGCGAAGGCCAAGATGAATTTACCTTCCAAATTTCAAAAGACGAGTATCTTGATATTCTCTTTGAAGATTTAGCTCTGCCTAATCTAGAGAAGAATCAGGTCAACAAAATCACCGAATGGAAAACCCACCGCTCTGGTTATCAAAGTGCGGGGATTCCATCCAACATCGCTATTGTTCGTTCACTGCAGCAATCGCTAGCTCGTAGAACCGCGATGACAGCAGGTAAAAAGCGCGAGCTTAACTTACTGATGGAGCAACTTGACCAAGTTAAAATGACGGAACCGGCACAACCCTTCGAAGAAAGTCGCTTGAAAGAAGAGATTGCCGAGCTACGTAAAAAAATTGAAAACGTGCCATTCATTGATACCTTCGACTTACGTTTTAAAAACTATGAGAAGCGCCCTATTCCATCTAGCCAAGCGGTAATGTTCTGTTTGATGGATGTGTCCGGCTCAATGGATCAAGCCACCAAAGACATCGCAAAACGTTTCTACGTACTGCTTTATTTGTTCCTCAATCGTACCTACGAAAACGTCGATGTGGTGTTTATTCGTCACCATACTCAAGCAAAAGAAGTCGACGAGCATGAGTTCTTCTACTCACAAGAAACGGGCGGCACCATCGTTTCTAGTGCACTGAAATTAATGAAAGAAATTGTCGCAGACCGTTACCCAGCTAACGAGTGGAATATCTATGCGGCACAAGCGTCTGATGGTGATAACTGGGCTGATGACTCACCTCGTTGTAAAGAGCTGTTGGTCAATACGCTTCTACCAACTTGCCAATATTACTCTTATATCGAAATCACACGCCGCTCTCACCAAACGCTTTGGCACGAGTATGAGAAGTTAGAAGCGAGCTTCGACAACTTCGCGATGAAAAACATCAAAACGGTGGATGATATCTTTCCTGTGTTTAGAGAACTGTTCCAGAAAGAGACAGCGTAAGGGGGCTTGCCATGACAGCGAAATCAAACGTTGCAGAGAAAGACAAAGCTGCACAAAAGAAAAACGACAAGATGCTGCCTGATGGTCCAGATTGGACGTTCAACCTCTTAGAGCAATATCACGTGGAAATTAAGCGTGTGGCGCAGCATTACCGTTTAGACACTTACCCAAACCAGATCGAAGTGATTACCTCAGAGCAGATGATGGATGCATACTCCAGTATTGGTATGCCGATCAATTACAATCACTGGTCATTTGGTAAGAAGTTCATTCAAACCGAGCAAAACTACAAGCATGGGCAAATGGGCTTGGCGTACGAAATCGTGATCAATTCTGATCCTTGTATCGCATATCTGATGGAAGAGAACACAGTAACAATGCAGGCGCTGGTAATGGCTCACGCTTGTTACGGCCACAACTCTTTCTTTAAAGGTAACTACCTGTTCCAAACCTGGACAGACGCTAGTTCCATCATCGATTACTTGCTGTTCGCTAAGAAGTACATCAGTGGCTGTGAAGAGAAATATGGCGTCGCTGAGGTCGAGCAGCTGCTTGATTCTTGCCATGCACTGATGAATTACGGCGTAGACAGGTACAAACGCCCTGAAAAGATTTCCATTGCAGAAGAAACAGCAAGACAAGAAGAGCGTGAAGCTTATCTGCAATCTCAAGTAAATGAGCTTTGGAGAACGGTGCCTCAAAACAAGAGTAAGGAAGAAGAGACCAAAATCCGCTTCCCTAGCGAGCCTCAAGAAAACATTCTCTACTTTATTGAGAAGAACGCCCCATTACTTGAACCTTGGCAACGTGAGTGTGTTCGTATTGTTCGTAAAGTGAGCCAGTACTTCTATCCTCAGAAACAAACGCAAGTGATGAATGAAGGTTGGGCAACCTTCTGGCACTACACCATTCTGAATCACCTTTACGACGAAGGTTTGGTGAGTGACAAGTTCATCTTAGAGTTCCTGCACAGCCATACCAGTGTGGTAGCGCAACCTGCTTACAACAGCCCTTACTTCAGCGGGATAAACCCTTACGCACTTGGGTTTGCGATGTTTAGAGACATTCGACGCATCTGTGAAGAGCCAACCGATGAAGACAAAGAGTGGTTCCCTGAGCTAGCCGGAAGTGATTGGTTAGAAGCGGTGCACTTCGCAATGCACAACTTTAAAGATGAAAGCTTTATCAGCCAATACCTTTCTCCAAAGATCATTCGTGACTTTAAGCTGTTTTCTGTGCTTGATGATGACCGAAAAAACACCATTGAAGTGAGTGCGATTCACGATGATCCGGGCTATCGCCTGATTCGAGAGAAGCTTGCAGCGCAATACAACCTCAGTAATCTTGAGCCGAATATTCAGGTGTTTAACGTTGATGTTCGTGGTGACCGCTCAATGACGCTGCAGTACGTTCCTCATGACCGTATCCCGCTTGATAAAGGCTACGACGAAGTAATGAAGCATCTCTATCGCTTGTGGGGCTTTGACGTAATTCTTGAGGAGCTCAAAGACACAGGTCATCGAGAAATCCTGACCACTTGTCCGAAACGCAATGACTATGGAGCCAAGATTTAATACCTATCACTGTAAGTAAGTGGTTGGTATAAAACTCCGCTCCCCCTACAACATAGTGGTCACCCGCTCGGAAGTGGAGCAATAAAAAAGCGCATAAGTCATCAGGCTTATGCGCTTTCTTTTCAAGGCTCAAACTAAATAAGCTTAAACAATCGGCTTTTGACCGCGTTCAATCAGCTTCATCAGCACGCTGTCTGCAGATTTACCAGCAACGCCTGCAAGCTTGTCTGACAGCTTTTTCTTCTGTACATAATGAATCGCTAGAACCGTCTTGTCTTTGCATGCTTCGACAACTAGGTCATCAGAAGTACGGATCTCATCCACCAGCCCAAGTTCATGAGCTTGTGTACCAAACCAGTGCTCACCCGTTGCAACCTTATCAAGGTCTAGCGCTGGACGATGGTCACGAATGAAGTCTTTGAATAGACCATGTGTCTCTTCTAGCTCTTCTTTAAACTTCTCACGTGCTTTATCGCTGTTCTCACCAAACATAGTCAGTGTGCGCTTGTACTCACCCGCAGTTAGCTGTTCAAACTCAATGTCGTGCTTTTTAAGCAGTTTATTGAAGTTTGGTAGTTGAGCAATCACGCCAATAGAACCAACGATAGCAAAAGGTGCTGACACAATTTTGTCTGCGATACATGCCATCATATAACCGCCACTTGCTGCTACTTTGTCTACCGAGATAGTCAAAGGCAAACCTGCCGCTTTGATACGATCAAGTTGAGAAGACGCCAAACCGTAGCCGTGAACCATGCCACCGCCAGATTCTAGCTTAAGCAATACTTCATCGCCTTCACGAGCCACAGCCAGAACTGCCGTTACCTCTTCACGTAATGAAGCCACTTCTTTTGCATCAATACTGCCGTTAAAATCAAGAACGAATAGATGTGGTTCACGCTTGCTGTCAAGCTCACCCTCTTTCGCTGCTTTCTTCACTTCTTTACCGCGTGATTTTACTTTCTCTTTTTCCGCTTTCTTTTCTGCTTTATCACGGGCTTTGATGAAAGCATCATCGTGTAGATGGTGCTCTAATTGTTCAATCGTCTGTTTATGGTGCTCAGATAGGTTCGTGATTTCCAGCTCACCTTTAATCGCGCTTGATTTTCCACCCACAGATTTAGCAATGACTAAAATTGCAATGATGGCGATTACAACGGTCGCAATCTTGGCTAAAAACAAGCCGTAGTCCAACAAAAATTCCAATGTCATATCCCCTATTGTATGAATTAGTGTATTGTAACCATCTTGTCACGATTACCAAGAATTTCTCATCATTCCTGCGGTTATCTGTGTGATTAAACATCAATGGAATGGCGAACATAATAAAAGAAAGAAGGATAAGCACAGTGGATTACCCAATCTCTACAGATGCCCTCAAAGATAAAGTAATTTTGGTTACTGGTGCTGGTGCCGGTATTGGACGCCAAGCAGCACTAAGCTTCGCTCAACATGGCGCGACAGTTATTCTGCTAGGCCGCAATGTTAAAAACCTTGAATTTATTTACGATGAAATCGAAAGTGCTGGTTACCCGCAGCCTGCGATCATCCCACTGGATCTAAAAGGCGCGACAAAGCAGAACTACATTGATATGGCTGAAACCATTGAGTCACAGTTCGGTCGTTTAGACGGTCTACTTCATAACGCTGGCGTTCTCGGTACTCTGAGCCCGTTTGAACAGATTGATGAAGAGACTTTTGATGATGTTATGCAGATCAATGTGAAATCTGAGTTCTTGATGACTCAAGCACTTCTGCCTGCTCTTAAGAAAGCGGAAGCAGGTCGTGTCGTATTTACGTCTTCTACCGTTGGCCACTCTGGCCGTGCATTCTGGGGGACTTACGCGATCTCTAAGTTTGCTACCGAAGGCATGATGCAAATCCTAGCGGATGAGCTTGAAGACACTAACATCCGTGTTAATGCGATCAACCCAGGCGGCACTCAAACACGCATGCGTGCAAAAGCGTACCCAGGTGAAGATGCTAACAAGCTGAAAACGCCACTCGACATCATCCCACTGTACCTACACTTAATGAACCCAAGTGTGACAGACATTAATGGCCAATGTATCGACGCTCAACCTAAGTAGTTGATATTATAACCAATAACAAGAAGCCGCTTTAATCGCGGCTTTTTTTGTATCTAAATCAACCATCTAATACTTCCTTCCGCTAATTTTCATCATTTTGCTTTGCATCTTTTTCATTGTTAAATATACTGTATAAATATACAGGTATTTGATTATGCATGAACTCATAAAAAACTTACAAGACCGCCAGCTAATCTGGAAAGGGCTACAATCAACAACGCAAGGAAGTACCACTTCGACAGGCTATCCACAATTGGATAAACAGCTTGATGGTGGCTTTCCGACGCACGGCGTTATTGAAGTTGAATCACAACAAGGGATCGGCGAACTTCGCCTGCTGACCCCCTATTTAGCTCAGCAAAACTCACAGAAACTGGCCATATTCATTAACCCGCCAGGGAAGATCTGTGCCGAGTTTTTTAGTAGCCAAGGGATTGAACTCGATAACATCTTGGTGATCGAGCCTCAGCACGATCTCGATGCATTGTGGGCTGCTGAGCAATGCCTCAAGAGTGGTGCTTGTCATTCTGTATTGTTATGGGGAGCAAATCTCGAAATCCACCAAACAAAGCGCCTGCAAGCTGCAAGTGAAACGGGCAAATGCCTGCAGTTTCACTTTAAATCCACCAGCCATAACCAATTATCCCTACCCGTTTCTTTAAGCATGAAGCTCTCTTCTCATGCTCAGGGGTTAAAGGTTGAGGTAACAAAAAGAAAAGGCAGTTGGTCATATGGCAGCTTTATTCTCGACATGACTCACCATTGGCCGTTACTGACAGAGAAAGTCATCAGCATCGACAGTTCACACCGTGCCTTGTCTGATAATATTGTGCTGGCTTTTCCTATTGCGAAACAAGGCTAGCGTATGCTGTGGTTGTATCTACACTTTCCATCTCTGCAATTGGATACCTTGTTTAACTCAAGTGAATCAGGCTCAAACAAAGAATCACACGAGCAACCTATTATCATCGTGGATGAAAAAGATCATCGTGTGCTACAAGCTAATCAAACCGCACTGGAATCAGGCATCACACTGGGTATGGGGTTAGGATCAGCGGCGGCGCTTTGCCATCACTTACACGTCCACCCTTACAGTATTGAGCTAGAGAAAAATAAGCTGAAAGAGATTGCCCAATGGGCGTATCTGGTCACTTCTGATATGGCGTTATTGCCACCGAATGGTTTGTTGATTAAAGCTTCTAACATGCTATCGCTTTACGATGGGCTGGATAACTACTGGTATGAACTCAAAAGCCATATTGAAGCTCTCAACATTAAGTTCAGTTTTGCCACGGGTTACTCACCGCTTTCTGCGATCCTTTTGGGCAAACAAGCGATCAACCAAGCAACAAACAATGTTCAACAGATGAAGAGTTGGGTTAACCAACAAGCTCTAAGTTCTAGCGAACTACCGCCTAAACAAGTTGAACGCTTAAATCGTGTCGGCATTAATATCGTTGAAGAGCTATTGAAACTGCCTTTGCAAGAAGTCGCACGTCGCTTTGATATCGACTTGGTCAATTATGTTGGTCGCCTTAATGGGCAGTTCAAGCACCCTATTGATTTCTATCATCCACCAGAAAGCTTCCAGCAATATCTAGAGCTGTTGTTTGATATTGAAAACATTCTATTTATCGAAAAGCCACTACTGAAATTATTGAATCAATTGGAATGCTTTTTGAAGCTACGTGACAGAGTGGCGTTTGAGTTAACGCTGACTCTGCATCTTAGGGATAAAGACGATCACCATGTCTCTTTCTATTCGGCGCAGGGAGATTACCTTGCTAGTAAATGGGCGAACCTAACGCATCTGACCTTAGAGTCACTCAAGATCACAGCCCCCGTTCAAGAACTAACCCTCACCTTGGTTCGCCATGGAGAACCTCAAATGGCCTACCATGATCTTTTTGATGGCAATACAGGAACACTTGCTGCGTTAGACCTACTTTCACTGTTACAGGCGAAGCTTGGGCAGGCCTGTATTCAAACGCCAAAAATACAGCAAGATCCTAGGCCAGAGAAAGCCAATCAATATTCGCTACCAACATTAAGTCGTACTGCGAAAAAAGAGCGAGATCCACAAGAACTCAATCAACAAGCCACAACAACGAACAACATTAACCAACAGCGACTCAGACCCAGTATTTTACTGCCAGAACCTGAAGCATTAACCGAAAACGTCACCTTATCTCAAGGCCCTGAGCGTATCGTTTCTGGGTGGTGGGATGGCGAACAAATCATTCGAGACTACTTTATTGCTCACAGTGAAAACGGTCGATGGCTATGGGTATTCAGAACGCCCGATAAACAGTGGTTCTTACACGGTTTGTTCAGCTAGTCAGTGTGGTAAGTCGTTCTTGCCAGTTGTTCCATTTTAACGCCCCTTTCAATCATGTTTACTCGCAATGGTTAAGTGAGATTCCATTATGTCTCAGCAATACTCAGAGCTTTTCTGCCAAAGTAATTACTCCTTCCTTGAAGGGGCTTCACACGCGGAAGAGTTGGTTTTACAAGCCGACTTTTTACGTTACAAAGCACTCGCTGTTACTGATGAGTGCTCAGTCGCGGGCATCGTTAAGGTTCACTCTGCAATCAAGCAACACAAACTATCGCTCAAGCAGATTGTAGGGAGCATGTTTTGGCTAAATGACGAGTGCCAAGTGGTCTTGTTATGCCCAAACAGACAAGCCTATGCCGAGCTATGCCGTATTATCACTAATGCGAGACGCCGTAGCAGCAAAGGCCACTATCAACTCTCTGAGTGGGATATCATGTCGGCTAAGCACTGCTTCATCCTGTGGCTACCGCAACAAAAAAATGAAGACGCACATTGGGGGCAGTGGCTTTCTCAACATCATTCCGGTCGGTTGTGGATTGGCTTACAACGACACCTAAAACAAACCGATCAACAGTACATCGATTACTGTGTGGAGCTGTCACAACATCACCAACTGCCGATTACAGCTTGCGGTGGCGTGTTAATGCACAATGCTAATCGCTTGCCCTTACAGCACTCACTCACCGCGATTAAATATCAAAAATCAGTGACCGAAGTTGGCAGTCACTTACTGGCGAATGCCGAGCGCTGTTTACGAAGCATCAATAAGCTCTCCCATATATTCAAAGCTGAGTGGCTGGAAGAGAGCAACCGAATTTCTGAACTGTGCGAATTTGATTTAGGTAGCCTACGTTACGAATACCCCAGTGAGCTGATCCCTCAAGGTGAGACACCCATGAGTTATCTGCGCATGTTGGTCGAGAAAGGGAAACAGGCTCGCTTTCCACAAGGTGTGCCTAGTGACATCCAACAGATCATAGATAAAGAGCTAGGGCTGATTGGCGAGCTCGACTACCCTTTCTTTTTTCTCACGATCCACGACATCGTGATGTTTGCCAAAAGCCAAGGCATTCTTTACCAAGGTCGAGGATCAGCGGCTAATTCCGTGGTCTGTTACTGCTTAGAAATCACCTCTGTCGACCCAAGACAAATCTCAGTGCTGTTTGAGCGCTTCATCAGTAAAGAGCGTGATGAGCCGCCTGATATTGATGTCGATTTTGAACACGAGCGCCGTGAAGAAGTCATCCAGTACATCTATAAGAAGTACGGTCGAGAACGTGCTGCGCTTGCTGCTACGGTCATTTCTTATCGCTTTAAAAGCGCGGTAAGGGATGTCGGAAAAGCATTAGGGCTGCAAGAAACCCAGCTTGATTATTTCATTAAGAACACCAACCGCAGAGACAAGAGCTTAGGTTGGCAGGCTCAGCTCACTCAATTGGGGCTACAACCGGACTCCTTAAAAGGTCAGCAGTTTATCCACTTAGTGAATGAAATCATTGGCTTTCCACGTCATCTTTCTCAGCATGTGGGCGGCTTTGTGATCTCTTCTGGGCCTTTGTATGAATTGGTTCCTGTCGAGAATGCGGCCATGCACGATCGGACTATTATTCAATGGGATAAGGATGATCTTGAAACCTTAGGGTTACTAAAAGTGGATGTGCTCGCATTGGGTATGCTCTCTGCGATTAGAAAATGCTTTGACCTGATCAAGCGTATTCATGGCCGCTCGTTAACGATCGCGGAGATCACTCGCCTTAAGGATGATCCTAAGGTTTACGGCATGATTCAGCGAGCTGACACCGTTGGGATATTCCAAATTGAGTCACGAGCACAAATGAGCATGCTACCAAGGCTTAAGCCGAGAACTTATTACGACCTAGTGATTCAAATCGCGATCGTGAGCCCAGGCCCGATTCAAGGTGATATGGTGCACCCATTCTTAAAGCGTCGAGATGGTATTGAGCCGATCAGCTATCCCTCGAAAGCGGTGGAATCCGTCCTATCGCGCACTATGGGTGTGCCTATATTCCAAGAGCAAGTGATAAAGCTCGCTATGGTGGCTGCAGGGTTTACAGGTGGTGAGGCGGATCAGCTCAGACGTGCGATGGCCGCTTGGAAGAAGAACGGCAATGTCTTTAAGTTCAAAACCAAGCTCATCGAAGGCATGCAAAAGCGAGGCTACGAAACCGAGTTTGCCGAACAGATTTTTAAACAGATATGTGGCTTTGGTGAATACGGTTTCCCTGAAAGCCACTCGGCTTCATTTGCGGTATTAGCCTATTGTTCAGCTTGGTTGAAATGCTACTACCCAGAGTGCTTCTATGCTTCTTTGTTGAATAGCCAACCCATGGGCTTTTATAGTCCATCGCAGTTGGTTCAAGATGCGCAGCGACACAATGTAACGATACTTCCGGTATGTGTGAACGCTTCTCAAAACGACCACACGGTTGTCTCTCATCAGAATGGTCTAGCGATTCGATTAGGGCTGCGACAAATCAAAGGTTTGAGTGAGCACGGTATCCAAAGTGTACTTGCCAATCGCCCGCATTCTGGTTATCGCCATCCTAGCCAAGTCAAACAGCTATCGATGAATAAGAAGGACATTGAGCTACTCGCATCAGCCAACGCGCTACACAACGTTTCGGGAGACCGTTTCCAGACACGCTGGGCGATAATGGATTCCGCTTCTGACCTACCTCTATTTAGCCAAGTCTCTGACGATACTGAGAATGGTCATGGCGAACACACACTGCACAAACCCAATGAGATGCAGGATTTACTTGAGGACTTCACCAGTGTAGGGATTTCATTGAACAAACACCCTATCACTTTGCTAGAAGAAGCGAATCGATTAGGTCGATTCACTCATATGAAAGACTTGATACAACAAAGGCACAAATCCATGGTCACAGTTGTCGGACTAGTCACAGGTAAGCAATCACCGGGTACTGCGGCAGGTGTCACCTTTGTCACACTAGAGGACAGCACTGGCAATATTAACGTGGTGGTATGGGGAGCCACAGCGCGTGCTCAACAGCAAGCTTATCTCACAGCCAAAGCGTTAAAGGTACAAGGAATATTAGAAAAAGAAGGTGAAGTGGTGCATGTGATTGCCGGGAAGCTCATCGATATTACCGATGAAATTGTCGGTTTGAAAACCAAATCACGAGATTTTCATTAGCGATTCCAATCGCCCTCCCCGCTAGAAACGCTAGAAACGCTAGAAACGCTAGAAACGCTAGAAACGAAAAAGGGAAGCATCAGCTTCCCTTCATTTCAAATTGTTGAGTTATACCTCAACGTCAGCTTCCGTACGTCTTTTCTTAAATTCCCTATATAGTAATAAGCTCAAAGTCATAACGACTTTAGACGTTAACCATATCATTAAGAGGAACTACCTTAGATTGTGCATGAAAAGTTACGTTAGTAGTGAGCATATTTCGTGTCGATTAATATGCTGCATCAATATTAGCAAACGTTTTCTATCAGGCCACTCAAAACAAACCGTAGAGCAGTATTAATTATAAAAGCTGACGCATTCGCTCTTGAGTCACTTCAACTAAGAGGTCCGGTTGGAACTTAGAAATAAAGCGGTTACACCCTACTTTCTCAACCATAGCCTCATTAAAACTTCCGCTTAATGAAGTATTTAGCGTAATAAACAGGTCATGCATTCTTGGGTCAGTACGTACTTCGTGAGTCAGTTTATAACCGTCCATTTCAGGCATTTCGGCATCGGTGATCATCAACAGAATTTCCTGATTGATGTCTTTGCCTTCATCACACCAACCCTTAAGTAGGTTCAATGCTTCTAAGCCATCACAACACTCAATGATGTTTAAACCAAGCTGCGACAAAGTGCCTTTAATCTGGTTACGTGCGGTTGAAGAGTCATCAACGATAAGTACGTTACGGCCAATCATTTCATTGGCTAACTGCTCATCTAATACGCCTTCAGAGATCGACACATCGTAATCGATGATCTCTGCTAGCACTTTTTCAACATCGATGATCTCAACGATTTTGTGCTGCTCTTCTTCTTGAATATGCGTGATAGCTGTTAGGTAGTTTGCACGACCCGTGGTCTTCGGCGGCGGCTGGATTTCAGTCCAAGTTGTATTAACGATATTACGCACTTGCCCAACCAAGAAACCTTGTACGGTTCGGTTGTATTCCGTGATGATCAGGTTGCTCTCTTGAGACTCTGCACGTGACGGCGGAAAGCCAATCGCGCTACGCAGATCAATCACAGGCACCGATTCACCACGTAGCGAAGCTACACCCGTAATATGGTGGTGAGAGCCCGGTAAGCGAGTAAGTACTGGCACTTTTAGGACTTCTTTTACTTTAAATACGTTAATCGCAAATAGTTGACGACTATTTAAGCTGAATAATAAGAGCTCCAAACGGTTTTCACCGACTAGCTTGGTTCTCTGATCAACCGAATTTAAAACACCAGACATACAACACCTTAGTGACAAATAATAACTGTGGCTACAATAGCCTACTTCAATGGGTTAAAGCAAAGCGCTAATGCACAGAATGCTTAAACTAAGTACAACAAATGATGTTATACAAAGCTTAAGTACATGGAAAGGTTCGGGGTAAGGCTAAAAGAAGAGAAAAATAGTTAGCCTTCAATAACTTTCATTAACAGCTGGCCGTCATACAGGGCCTGCTTAATAAGTGCAGCACCTGGCATGGTTGCCTGCTTATAGAATCGAGATTCCACCAGCTCTAAGTCTTGATGGTAAACCGATAAACTCTGCTCTTCGATACACTTTTGAATCGCAGGGTATAAAACACTTTTCGCCTGATTGATAACACCACCAACCAAGATTTTCTCTGGGTTGAATAGGTTAATCACAATCGCAATCGCAGAGCCTAAGTAACGACCTAACTGTTCAATCACTTCAACAGCCAGTGGATCACCATCAGCCGCAGCAGCACAGATTTGCTCAATCGTGACATCCTCAAACACAGTCAGTGTTGATTCTTCACCATTGGCTAATCGCTCTTTGACTTGCTCGCGGATCGCCTGTGAACTCGCGACCGTTTCTAAACAGCCTCGGTTACCACAATGACAAAGCTTACCCTCTTTATCGATCTGGATATGACCCAGTTCACCGATGTTACCGTGACGCCCTTGAAGAACGCGGCCATCAAGAATGATCCCGGCACCTAAACCATGGTGAATCGAGATAAGAACAGAGTTGTCGTTGTCTTGTGAGTTACCAAACAGCTTCTCTGCTAATGCCCAAGCTCGGGTGTCATTGGCAATAAAGACTGGCAGACCAGTTTCTTTGTAGATCTCCGGACCCAACGCTAAGTTTTCAACGTTGTAATGCGGCATTTGCAACACAATACCTTGCTCTGAATTCACAAGACCTGGCAACGTGATAGCAATGCTCGTTACCCTGTCGAGTTGCTCGGCATAGGTTTGGAAGAACTCATCGATTTCATGGAGAAGGCGTGCAAGCACATCATCTTGGTCACGTTCGTGAATATCAATTTTGGTATCGATAAGTACGTCACCGCCCAATTCATGGAGCGCGATCGTGAGGTAACCACGACCAAGACGCATCGATAAAAATTGCCAACCTTCGTTATTGGTTTGCAGACCGACAGCAGGACGCCCACGAGTCGTGGCTTCTTGAACCGTGGTTTCGTGAATAAGGTGAGCTTCAATGAGTTCACGGGTAATTTTAGTAATACTCGCCGGAGCCAACTCACTTTGCTTGGACAGATCGATACGAGAAATAGGACCTTTAAGGTCAATTAGTTTATATACACGACCAGCATTGACCTGTTTGATATGATCAATATGGCCCGGTTGAGCCATGTACATTTTACGCTCCAGAAATCATCAACGAGGTAATTTTTTTACTTTGCGAAGTAATTGTGAAGTCACTTGGTATATCGCCGTGACCAGTATCACGTATATACATGAATCTTTGTGTATCGAGTCAAATAGTTCGAGGAAAATTAACACCCACATCGATAATTTGCGACTTAATTTTCAGAATAAAACATCGCGCTTGAGTCCTAAATGCAATAAATATCAGTAAATACAGAAATATCTTCCTAGCTCCCAATAAATTATCAATTAATGCATATACTTAATTCAGTCTTGTAAAAGATTACTTGGTCTCACTCTAGGAGTATTCATGACAGCCGAATTAAGAAAAACGAAAATCGTCACAACGCTAGGCCCTTCTACCGATAAAGGTAACATGCTTGAAGAAATCATCAAAGCCGGTGCCAATATCGTCCGTATGAACTTTTCTCACGGCAGCAGCGACGACCATATCCAACGCGCAGAAAAAGTCAGAGCGATAGCAAAAAAACTCGGCACTCAAATCGCTATTCTCGGAGACTTACAAGGTCCCAAGATTCGTGTGTCGACATTCAAAGATGGCAAAATCCAACTTGCGGTGGGCGACCTGTTCACTCTCGATAGCAGCCTAGGTTTAGGCGAAGGCAACCAAGAAGCTGTTGGTCTTGATTATAAAGAACTGCCTAACGACGTGTCCGCCGGCGATATCCTGTTGCTTGACGATGGTCGTGTTCAACTCAAAGTAACCAAAGTGGAAGGCTGTCGCGTTCATACCGAAGTCATCATTGGCGGCCCTCTCTCGAACAACAAAGGCATCAACAAAAAAGGGGGAGGCCTTTCTGCTGAAGCACTGACCGACAAAGACAAGCGAGACATCGTCACCGCCGCTCAAATTCAAGTCGATTACTTAGCTGTCTCTTTCCCACGTAATGGTGAAGACATGCACTACGCTCGCCAATTGGCGCGAGAAGCAGGGTTAGAAGCTCACCTAGTGGCTAAAGTCGAACGAGCAGAGACTGTTGCGACCGTAGAGAACATGGATGACATCATAATGGCCTCAGATGTGGTCATGGTGGCCCGTGGTGACCTCGGAGTGGAAATAGGTGACCCAGAGTTGGTCGGGGTACAAAAACAGCTTATACGCCGTGCTAGAGCGCTTAACCGAACAGTGATCACTGCGACTCAAATGATGGAGTCGATGATCTCCGCGCCAATGCCAACTCGTGCCGAAGTGATGGACGTTGCCAACGCGGTATTAGATGGTACTGATGCAGTGATGCTTTCAGGTGAAACCGCTGCGGGTGCTTACCCAGTCGAGACCGTGAAATCCATGGCCGAAGTGTGTATCGGTGCTGAAAAGATGGCGGGGATTAACAACCAATCTAACTACCGAATTGACCGCACTTTTGTGACGGCTGAAGAAACCGTTTCGATGGCAACCATCTATTCCGCGAACCACATGGAAGGCATCAAAGGCGTGGTTACGCTTACCGAGTCCGGACGTACAGCTTTGATGATGTCACGACTCAGTGCCGATATGCCTATCTACGCGCTGTCTCGTAACGAAGGAACGCTAAATCGCTGTACTCTATACCGAGGTGTGACGCCTATTTACTTTGAGACTGAGGCCAAAGACAGCTTTGATATTGCACTATCAACATTAGATTGCCTGAAAGAAGCAGGATACCTTAAGTTTGGCGATCTCGTGATCGTCACTCAAGGCGATATTATGGATGTGGCGGGGTCAACCAACTGTATGAGAATCTTGCCTGTCACCTAATGTTTGACCATTAAGGCAAAACGATTTACCTGAGTTCAAAGGCCAAAAAGGGTTATCGAACCAAGTTCAATAACCCTTTTTCATTTCAGAACATTCTTCGTTAATGACACGGCTAACTCGCGGTATGCTAACTCATCAAGATTGAGTACTACTTGTCAGCAGCAATGGTGGCCAACTGTGGCATGTGTGAATTGCGAGCGTTTTCCGTTGAAGTGTAGGTTTCGACAAATCGATAACCGGCTTCTATGCCCAATTCGTAATCGTGCAACAAGTCTTCCTTGTCACTCATTAATGAACTCGATTTTAGCGGCTGACTTGGTGCTATCTGTACCACAAACGCATCATCCGGTGGCGAATTCAAAAAATCCTGAGTCAATGAGTAGGTCTGATAATGCACCATCAGCATGTCAGCCAAACCTGAATCAAACTTATCTCCGATTAAATGACTTAAGCGATAAATATCATCTGCACCAAATAGCCAGCGACCACCGTTCAGCAGATCCAAATGTCCACGATCGCACTTTTGCTCTTTAGAACGAAGAATTTGTTGTTGGAAGAAAGAAGTCCAATCGGTTTTCCATTGACCTACTTTTTGTTGCCAATGACCTTGAACATTATTCAACGAGCCACGAAACCACTTAAGCTCTTCCAAAGAGGCTCTGTTGCTCTTCGCTAAAATTGGCTTATTTTGCTCCTGCTTATTTTGCTCCTGAATGAGTAAGTCAACATTCGACTCAAAGGTAGGTTCTGTTCTAATAACAACAATAGATCGAGCCTGACGACGCCAAGCTTCTTGCACAGGAATAGCAGCCGAAACACCGCCGTCTACGTATGTTCCATTACCGATCAATATTTCATTATTGTATAAACGGGGGATGGCGCACGTTGCAATCATCACTTTATACCAATCTTCTCCCAATAACGGGAAGTAGTGATCTCGTAGATCTTTAGAGTCTGTCACTGCCGCATAGAAATGGCGATCGCCTAGGGTTCGTCGCCCCAAATCAAGGTCGAGCTTATATGGGTAAGCCATGATTTGTTCTAAGGCCCACTCTAATCCCAAATTCTTCCTGTGTCGTATATAGGAAAAGAGATTGAAGAACTCTGGTGAGGTGGTGAGGTCGAGAACAAACGAGCGACTAAGGCCTTTATCGCGGCACAGGTAGGCACATAAGTTAAGCGCACCGGCTGAGGTACCGAAAAATTCATCGAAGGGGTCAAAATTAGAAAGGAGAAAAGCATCGAGAACGCCTGAGGTAAAAATACTTCTCTGTCCGCCACCTTGAGCGACCAGGGCTGTTTTACCAGCAATAAACTTAGCGTAATAATCTAAGTCTATTGCGGTATCAATATTGGTTACAATCCCACTATTCATTATTCCCTGAGTATAAAAACTCAGCCTCGCAATAAATGGTATTAACTACCGATCGCAATAAAGCCAAATGAAAGAATGATTACGTAGATGAACGCTGTAATTTGTAGGGCATTTTTCAGATTATGTTCCATAGACACCTCTGGCTTGTTATTAATTTGTTGAGTCACTATTTAAGTACTATCAGGTGTGTGAAGTATCTTCAAGAATCGTCGAAATTAGTCGCACGATATTGATGTAACCATCACAATTAGTAAGTGTATGGATAAGGATATACTCATGAACAACAAAGCAAATATGATGACGTTGGTTGCACTTTTCTCGGTTTCGAGTGTTTATGCCTCACCGGAGATCATTATTACTCCAATGGTTGGTTATACCGCCGGGGGGAGTGTTGAAGATCAAGATGGCAAAACCTATGACATGAAAGGATCTGAAAATTACACCTTTGCCATTGAAACGCCGCTTGAGAAAGGACGTGTTGGTTTCTTCTACTCAAACCAAAGCTCAGAGCTCGAAACGCTAAACCTGAGCTCCTCGATCCAATATCTGCATTTTCAAAGTAGCATTTACTACCCGGCTTCCTCGGTGTTGTCTGGATACCTAGGCTTAGGCCTTGGCGCCTCTTATGTCGATGTGGATTGGGCGAAAGATAAATACGGCTTCTCTACATCAATCTTTGGCGGCTTAGAATATAAATTGAACGATCGCTTAGCGCTTAATACCCAAGTCCGTTGGCTAGGTACCGTCGTGGATAACGACACAACTGGCGTGTGTAACATTCCAAGTAATGGGCAAGACTGTATTATTCGTTTTGATACCGACTGGATGAATCAATTCCAAGCTAATGTCGGATTAAGTTTTACTTTCTAGATAGCAATAAATGCTAAAAATGAAAAAGCCAGCGATACTGGCTTTTTGCTGTAGCTCGTTTGAAGTTCAACCTTAGAACTTATAAGTTACGCCCAGAGCACCACCTAGCTGTAACTCAACGCCTTTGTACATGTCGAGTTCTGGGTGAAGCTGTGCGTAAGCATTCCAACCTTCGTAGAAATTCACTTTTACACCTAACGGTAAACGCAAACCAAAGTCGTCATTCCATTCAGCCCAAGCACCCGCGCCGACGTACCAGCTCAACGGAACTTCAGTCTCGAACTGACCTCGCTTCCAGATGTAATCAAATGCAGCGCCGTCATTACCAATGGTGACACGGTATTTCTGGTCAAACTCAACAACGGCACTCAGATCTTGGTCAACAGCTAGACCAACTTCTAACGCAGGAGCTTCAGAAGCGTGAGCTAACGAGGCAAGGCTGCCGCACATAAGGCCAATCAAGTAACGATGTTTCATAATATTCTCAGAATGTGTTTAAAAACGGTAGATTACTTAAACCACAACGGATGTTGTCATCATAAAGTTAAAGATAAGGGGCACCCAAAGCGGGTAATTGAGCATCAAAACATTGAGCTGTTCGATAACCGATTGAGTGGAAAAAAATAAGTGTAGAAAGGGCTTTCGTAAAGCAGAAAACAAAAAAGGAGGCCTCTCGGCCTCCTTTCAATTTATTGAATCAGTGAATTAACCGTTGTTACGGATCCACTCATCCATGTCTGTCTTAAGGTTGTCAGACTTAGTACCGAAGATAGCTTGAACGCCACCCGCAACTACTACAACACCTGCAGCGCCTAGTTTCTTCAGCTTGTCTTGGTCAACAACTGCTGTATCAGCAACTGCAACACGTAGACGAGTAATACAAGCGTCAAGACCTGTGATGTTCGCTTTGCCACCGAATGCAGCAACTAGCTCACCAGCAAGTTCAGAACCAGTCGCAACTGACTCTTCTTCTGACTCGTCTTCACGGCCTGGAGTTTTAAGGTCTAGAGCTTTAATCACAGTGCGGAATACGATGTAGTAAATTGCAGCGTAAGCGATACCACATACAACCATTAGGCCCATCTTAGACGCGTTGCCAGATAGAACTAGGAAGTCGATTAGACCGTGTGAGAAAGATGTACCGTGTACAAAACCTAGAGTGTTCGCAAGAACGTAAGCAGAACCAGCTAGTAGAGCGTGGATTGCGTACAGTACAGGAGCAACGAATAGGAATGAGAATTCGATTGGTTCAGTGATACCCGTTAGGAATGAAGTTAACGCAGCAGAAGCCATGATACCCATTACTTTAGCGCGGTTTTCAGGCTTAGCTGAGTGTGCAATAGCGATTGCAGCAGCAGGTAGACCGAACATCTTGAACATGTAACCACCAGCTAGCTGACCGAAGCCATTGCCCGCTGCACGAGATGCGTCATCAGCAACTAGGTAACAAGTAAGAACACCGTTTTGAGTTTCGCCAGCAGCGTTTACACAAGTACCAGCTTCAAAGAAGAAAGGTACGTTCCAAACGTGGTGAAGACCGAATGGAATCAGAGAACGCTCAACGATACCGTAGATACCAAACGCCACTTGTGGATTTTGGTGAGCAGCCCAATCAGAGAACGCAGAGATTGCGCCGCCAACTGGTGGCCATACAATAGATAGTAGGATTGCTAGACCAATCGCAGAGAAACCTGTGATGATTGGCACAGCACGCTTACCAGCGAAGAAGCCAAGGTACTCTGGTAGTTGAATACGGAAGAAACGGTTGAATGCCCAAGCAGCAACACCACCGACTAGGATACCACCTAGTACACCAGTATCGATTTTATCAACGCCCATTACACCAGCCATTACGCCTAGTGTAGCAGTCATGATGCCGTAACCAACGATTGCAGCTAGACCAGCTACACCATCGTTGTTAGTAAAGCCAAGTGCTACGCCTACTGCGAACAGTAGTGCCATTTGACCGAATACTGAACCACCAGCTTGTTCCATTAAGTTTGAAACGATTTCTGGAATGAAAGGAAGATCTGCTGCACCGACACCTAACAAAATACCTGCAACTGGTAAAACTGATACTGGAAGCATCAGAGACTTACCAACTTTCTGCAGGCTAGCAAAAAGGTTCTTAAACATGTTTATGCTCCTGATAAAGATAAAATAATTATATGGGTACTAACGGCACACCCCCGTAGCCTATATGTTAGCACCCTGCGAAAATGTAACCATGTATTGCATTATATTTTCTGCCGCTAAATATATATTGATGGGGAACTAACTTTCTAGTCACTTACGAAATTTAGTTTCAAAACACGTCTTGGATCACATGTCAAATCTAGAAATGCAATGCTTTACAAGAGTTTAATTAATTGAAATATATAGTTATTTTTCATGAGCTCTATTATTTTACTGGGTAAATAAAATAGGAGCGAATGTTATTTTTAGTAACAAAATTACAAATGTTATAATTAGCGCTCTCAAGTTCAACATAATTCGTAAACATTAAAAAAAAACGTATTTTTGGTGATCAAAAACACAAAAAGGGAGCTTTCGCTCCCTTTTATTTGTTTACTTAGTTTTTTATCGCAAAAAAAGTTTTTGGTAGTTTTTGGTCGTTTGTTCAGCAACCTCTTTCATCGATACACCTTTCAACTGAGCAATATAGGCCGCCACTTCCACGACATATGCAGGTTGATTCTGCTTCCCACGGTATGGGATTGGTGCCAAGTATGGAGAATCCGTCTCGATCAGTAACCTATCTAGCGGTAGGTTCTTAACAACTTCTTTAAGTTCTGTTGCCTGCTTAAAGGTCACAATGCCTGAAATTGAGATATAGAAACCTAATTCCATTGCCGCTTCAGCGAACGCTTGATCTTCAGTAAAACAGTGAATCACACCACCACACTTCTCAGCACCACCATCAAGTAGAATCGCGAGAGTATCTTCACGCGCGTTACGAGTATGGATGATCAAAGGCTTGTTCAGCTCTACGGCCAACGCGACATGTTGCTTGAATCGCAGTTGTTGCAATTCAGCAGTCTCTGGTTGGTAGTGGTAATCTAGACCAGTCTCACCAATCGCAACGACTTTTGGGTTGTTCGCATATTCACGCATTCTCTCTAAGCAAAAATCACTCTCTACATCGAGAGGATGAACGCCACAAGATGCTTTAACGTTATCAAACGGCGAGATCATCTCGAGCATATTTTCAAACGAATCCAGTGTCACACCAACAGACAACAGTTGGTCTACGTTTGCTGCCTTCGCCTTGTTCACAACGTCTTCTACGTTTGTGTGTAAATCTTGGTAATCCAATTTGTCTAAATGACAGTGGGAATCTACGAACATGTTTCCTCGCAAGTGGCTATCAGCCAATTCATTATGAGTAGCTCCGTATTGAGCCCAGGGTGTTGCTTTAGCTGCTCAATCAATATCAGCAGCTTATTCGATGCTGCATAAGCACTTTGATAAGACATCACCTCAACCAGTGCTTTCGCGCTAGGAGTGATAGCTTGATTCGCCAAGCCAAAATGCAGCTTCTGTACGTCAGACAATAAGTGCCATAGCCAACCTAATTGAATCAAAGGGTCTTTGCTAAGCTCTGTCGAGAATTTTAGCATGTCAGGTTGAGTACCCTTGATGACATTAACAAAGCCATCAAGCGCTTTGGTCGAAGCCTCTACCCCACCCTGCTCAAACATCGCCTTTGCTTTTAAAGGCGCGTTGTCATTGAGCGCTAAAATATATTTTGGAACAGCCTTACCAACTTCACCATCTAACCAAGCCGACCCAGCCTCTAACTGTGGGCTTACCACATTAAATTGTTGGCAACGACTAATGATAGTCGGCATCAAGCGGTTACTGTTACGAGTAGAAAGAATGAAGATACACTTGCTTGATGGCTCTTCCAGCGTTTTCAACAGCGCATTAGAGGCCGACTCATTCATTGCCTCTGCCGGGTTAAGCAAGATAACGCGTAAGCCACCCAATTGAGATGACTCTTGAGCCCAGCGGTTACTGGCACGTACTTGATCAACGGTGATCGACTTACCTTCTTTCTCTGGCGAGATAACATGAAAATCAGGATGACTGCCTGATTTCATCAATTCACAGCTATGGCAAAACCCGCACGACTCACTTTCGTAGTTGGTGCACATTAATGCTGCGGTAAGCTGGTCAATCAACGCATCAACGCCAAGCCCTTCCGGCGCATTAACAATCACCGAATTAGGAAAACGCTCAGCATCGAGACTTTTTTTCCACTCACTCCATACCGGTGTGAGCCAAGAATACACTTCAGCCATGACTACCTACTGTTTGTCGAGCCAAGCACCAAGCGCTTGCTTAATATCCGCAGCCACTTGATCTATCTCTTGTTGCGCATTAATCACAAGAACCGTGTCGTCTTGTGCGGCAATCTCTAGGTAACGTTCGCGCGTACGGTCGAAAAATGAGATATCCATCTTTTCGATTCTATCTAGCTCACCACGACCACGTGCGCGCTCAAGCCCTACTCTAGGGTCTAAGTCCAAGTATAGGGTTAGATCAGGCTTAAAATCGCCTAGCGTGGTTGCTTTCAATGATTCCATCGTCGTGCGCGCGATTTGACGACCACCACCTTGATAAGCCTGAGAAGACATATCATGGCGATCACCCAATACCCACTTGCCACTGTCTAGTGCAGGCTTGATCACGTTTTCGACTAATTGAACGCGTGCAGCGTACATCAGCAGTAACTCAGTCATGTCTTGAAGCTTTTCGCCTTCGTGTTCTTCTTTTACCAGAGAACGCATCTTTTCTGCCAACACAGTACCACCCGGTTCACGAGTGTTGACGAGTTCTTCTACACCAGATGCTTTCAATGTTTCTACGATGGCATTGATTGCAGTGCTCTTGCCTGCGCCTTCAAGGCCTTCAACCACGATAAATTTCGACTGATTCATAATTTTTTCTTTATTTGTTTTTTCTTAATTGCTTTAAGTAAGCTCGTACTGCACGGTTGTGCTCAGCCAAACTCTTTGAAAATACGTGACCGCCTGTTCCACTCGCAACAAAATACAGGTAGTTGCTGTTCTCTGGGTTCAGAGCTGCATTAATTGACGCTCGACCTGCCATGGCAATCGGCGTAGGTGGCAAACCGCTCATTGTGTATGTGTTGTAAGGCGTTGGCGTGCGCAGATCTTTCTTACGAATATTGCCTTTGTAGCTGTCACCCATGCCATAGATAACCGTTGGGTCTGTTTGCAAACGCATACGCTTGTTCAAACGGTTAACGAATACAGAAGAAACACGCTCGCGCTCTGAAGCAACGGCCGTCTCTTTTTCAATAATAGATGCAAGAATCAAAGCTTCATAAGGTGACTTAAGAGGCAGTTTATCCGCTCTGTTTTCCCATTCATCGTTCACCACGTTCATTAGGTCACGATGGGCACGTTTCAACAAATCTAAATCGGTTGTACCGTAGGTGTAGTGATAAGTTTCCGCTAAGAAAAGACCTTCTAGCTTCTCATTTTCGATGCCCAGCTTTTCAGCGATCTCTTTTTCAGAAACACCATCCAACGTTTGTTGAATGAATTCGTTGTCTTTTAGCTGCACTAGCCATTCATCAAAGCGACTGCCTTCAACGAAAGTAATTGTGAATTGATGCTCTTTACCCTCAACAAGTACTTGTAGTGCCTGCTCTAGAGTCAAACCCGGCTCTAACAGGAATGTACCTGCTTTTACGTCAACCAGCTCAGGATGTAACTTACGGATTAATTTCTCGTAAGGAGAAGCCTCAAATAGCCCTTCATTTATCAACTGTGCCAGAACACGATTAAAGCTGCTGCCTGAAGCAACGGTTACGACCTGTGGTTTTTCTAATTGGATGACTTGTTTCAGGTTATCTTGCGCTTGGTTATAAGCATAGAACCCAGCAGCGCCCGCTGCGATTAGGCACAAGATAAGAAAAATAAATAACTTTTTGATCACGAGTTTAGTTGTCCTTGAAGGCTACGAGTAACGGTTCCAATGTTAAATTGGGTTTCACTAATACGGGTAACTGGGGCAACCCCTAAAATGGAGTTGGTTATGAAAACCTCATCAGCTTGCATGAGTTCAGATAAGCAGTAGTCACTAATAGTAACGGAAAGTTCAGCTTGATTCAGCGCGGTTAACACTTGCTTACGCATAACCCCTGCGACGCCACTCTGCGTCAGTTGAGGTGTGAAAATGGTATCCCCTTTTCGCCAAAACAGATTAGCCATGGTGGTTTCAATAACATTACCTAAGATATCAAGCACCACACCATCGACTTCATTGGCCTGATCCATTTCATCTTTCATCAAGATTTGCTCAAGGCGATTATTGTGCTTATGCCCGGCAAGCAATGGGCTCAAGCCTAAAGCTTGTTGGCAGACACCGAGTTCAACACCAGAATCTTGCCACGCTGAATAATGGCTTGGAAAAGCAAACGTACTGATGGTGACTGTAGGTTTAGCGATATTCTTGGTGCTATAACCTCTGCCACCAGAGCCGCGACTAACGTGCAGCTTTATTCCTGCTTTTTCACCATGAGGCTTGTTTGTCTCATGGCGGTTCTCTATTTCATGAAGCGCATTGTTTTGGATATGTTGAAGTGCACTATCGAGCCAAACATTAACCACATCCCAATCAAGTTCAGAAATGCGTAACGCTTTCAGGCATTCATCGACACGGCGCTGATGATCGTGAAAATGTTGAATCTGACCACCTTGAACAAGCATGGTGCTAAAACACCCGTCTCCGTACTGAAACGAACGGTCCAAGATATCGACAGTTTGTTGGCTTTCTCCATCAACCCAAAACATGTTTTTCCCCATAAAAAGAAACGGCTCAATGCTAAAGCATCAAGCCGTTTAAAAACAAGTCTAATTGTGACTATCTACGAGTGTTTACGTCTTTAATAAGATGATTAAATCTTTTTGAAGATCAAACAGCCGTTTGTACCACCGAAACCGAATGAGTTACATGCAGCATATTCCATGTTGCTAACTTCACGCGCAGTGTGAGGTACTAAGTCAATATCTAAGCCTTCTTCAGGATCATCTAGGTTGATTGTTGGTGGAACAATTTGGTCAACCAGAGACATAGCCGTGATGATAGCTTCAGCAGAACCTGCAGCACCTAGAAGGTGACCAGTCATCGATTTCGTAGAAGAAACCAATACTTGCTTGCTGCCTGCTTCGCCAAGAGCACGTTTAATTCCCTTAACTTCCGCTACGTCACCCGCAGGAGTCGATGTACCGTGTGCGTTAACATAACCGATTTGTTCACCAGTAATGCCAGCATCACGCATAGCCGCTTCCATCGCTAGTGCACCACCAGAGCCATCTTCACTTGGAGATGTCATGTGGTAAGCATCACCCGACATACCGAAGCCAACTAGCTCACAGTAGATCTTAGCGCCACGAGCTTTCGCATGTTCGTACTCTTCAAGAACCATCATGCCTGCACCGTCACCAAGAACGAAGCCGTCACGGCCTTTGTCCCATGGACGAGAAGCTTTTTGAGGCTCATCGTTACGAGTAGACAGTGCTTTAGCCGCACCAAAACCGCCCATACCTAGTGGCGTTGATGCTTTTTCAGCACCACCCGCTAGCATTGCGTCAGCATCGCCGTATGCAATCATACGAGCCGCGTGACCAATGTTATGTAGGCCAGTCGTACATGCAGTAGAGATCGCGATGTTTGGACCGCGTAGGCCGCGCATGATCGACATGTGACCAGCAATCATATTCACGATCGTCGACGGTACGAAGAACGGGCTGATCTTACGAGGGCCTTTTTCAGTTAGAGCTTGGTGACCTGCTTCGATCAAACCAAGACCACCAATACCAGAACCGATTGCAACACCCACACGTGGAGCGTTTTCTTCAGTAATAGTTAGGGCTGAATCATCTAAAGCTTGAATACCTGCTGCGACGCCGTACTGGATGAACAAGTCCATCTTACGAGCATCTTTTTTAGACATATACTCTTCGCAGTTAAAGTCTTTAACTAGACCTGCAAAACGAGTTGAGAAATTGGTTGCATCAAAGTGCTCGATATTAACGATACCACTTTGACCAGCTAGCAGGGCTTTCCAAGAAGATTCTACAGTGTTGCCTACCGGTGACAACATACCCATGCCAGTGACAACTACACGACGCTTGGACACGATTTTACACTCCGGAGATTGAGGTGATTTAAGATGAGGATAGATGAGTTAGATAAAACACAGGCGGTCGAGGTGACCGCCTGGGAGAGATTATTACTGAGCGCTAGTTACGTAATCGATAGCTGCTTGAACAGTAGTAATTTTCTCAGCTTCTTCATCTGGGATTTCAGTGTCGAATTCTTCTTCTAGAGCCATTACTAGCTCAACTGTGTCTAGAGAATCTGCACCTAGGTCATCAACGAAAGAAGCTTCGTTTTTAACTTCAGCTTCGTCTACACCTAGCTGTTCAACAATGATTTTCTTTACGCGTTCTTCGAGGTTGCTCATTTTTTCTTTTCCTTTACAGAGTTCGCTTTATGCGATGTTTTCCGTAGTTTATTCAATCTATTGAAAGTTGCAAGGTCAACTTTTCTGGTCAAACCACAATTTTCACGATTTTAACCGAAATTACGTATGATCTTGACTTAAATCATGCACAAATGTTGCACATAATTTACACCATGTACATACCGCCATTGACGTGAAGTGTTTCACCTGTGATATAAGCTGCCGCAGGTGACGCCAAAAATACCACAGCTTCAGCGATTTCGCGAGGGTCACCTAATCGACCTGCTGGTACATTCGCCAAAGTTGCTGCACGTTGGTCATCATTTAGCGCTTTAGTCATATCAGTTTCGATGAAACCTGGAGCAACAGTGTTCACTGTAACGCCACGAGATGCAACTTCACGAGCCATTGATTTAGTAAAACCAATTACACCAGCTTTAGCAGCAGCGTAGTTAGCTTGACCAGCGTTACCCATAGTACCTACTACAGAACCAACGTTAACGATACGGCCTTGACGCTTCTTCATCATGCCACGCAATACAGCTTTAGACATGCGGAAGATAGGCGTTAGGTTAGTATCGATGATGTCATTCCATTCGTCGTCTTTCATACGCATCAGTAGGTTATCACGGGTGATACCTGCGTTGTTAACTAGAATGTCAATCGCACCGAATTCATCGTTGATGGTTTTCAGTGTAGCAGCAATTGAGTCAGTATCCGTTACATTAAGAGCAAGGCCTTTACCGTTCTCACCTAGGTACTCGCTGATTGCAGCTGCGCCGCCTTCAGATGTCGCAGTACCGATAACTTTAGCACCACGCTCAACTAAAAGTTCAGCGATTGCACGACCGATGCCACGGCTTGCGCCTGTAACGAGTGCAACTTTGCCTTCTAAATTCATCATAACTTCTCTATTAAGTGGTTATTACTTAGCAGCTTCTAGTGATGCAGTGTCATTAACTGCAGCAGCTGTCATAGTTTTTACGATTCGTTTTGTTAGACCAGTAAGAACTTTACCTGGGCCTAATTCAAGTAGCTTCTCAACACCTTGCTCGTTCATCGCTTGTACACCTTCAGTCCAACGAACTGGGCTGTATAACTGACGAACAAGTGCGTCTTTGATTTTTGCAGGGTCTGTTTCAGCAATAACATCAACGTTATTGATAACAGGCAGTGCTGGCGTGTTGAACTCTAGAGCTTCTAGAGCCACTGCTAGCTTGTCTGCTGCTGGCTTCATCAGTGCACAGTGAGATGGCACAGAAACAGGTAACGGCAGTGCACGCTTAGCGCCTGCTTCTTTACAAAGTGCACCAGCACGCTCTACTGCCGCTTTGTTACCCGCGATAACAACTTGGCCAGGAGAGTTAAAGTTAACTGGAGACACAACTTCGTCTTGCGCAGCTTCTTCACACGCTTTAGCAATCGCTTCATCATCTAGACCGATGATTGCGTACATTGCACCCACGCCCGCAGGAACCGCTTCTTGCATCAGTTGACCACGTAGTTCAACCAGCTTAATCGCTTCTTTAAAGTCGATAACGCCCGCACATACTAGTGCAGAGTATTCGCCTAGGCTGTGACCTGCTAGGTTTACAGGTTGCTCTAGACCAAGCTCTTGCCATACACGCCAAATTGCAACAGACGCTGTTAATAGAGCCGGTTGAGTGCGGAAAGTTTCATTTAGATTTTCTACTGGACCATCTTGAACCAATGCCCATAGATCGTAACCAAGTGCTTCTGAAGCTTCAGCAAATGTCTGTTTAACAACATCATACTGTTCGCCTAGGTCAGCAAGCATACCGATAGCTTGAGAGCCTTGGCCTGGGAATACGATAGCAAACTTGCTCATTGTAATTATCCTTTAAGCAAAGCAAAAAATTGAATAAGGCACATAAGTTATGTGCCTTGTTTGTTGATTATCGCTTGGGGTTAGAATTTAACTAACGCAGAACCCCAAGTGAAGCCGCCGCCAAATGCTTCAAGTAGAAGCGTTTGACCACGTTTAATTCGCCCGTCGCGAACAGCCTCATCTAGGGCCGTTGGTACGGTAGCTGCCGACGTATTGCCGTGCTTATCAAGGGTAATTACCACTTGATCAAGTGACATCGTCAGCTTTTTAGCCGTTGCCGAAATAATACGGTAGTTCGCTTGGTGTGGAACTAACCAATCAAGCTCTGACTTATCCATATTGTTCGCAGCTAATGTATCTTTAACCAGCTTAGAAAGCTGAGTTACCGCCACTTTGAATACTTCGTTGCCCGCCATGTGCAGCCATTTGTCTGCATCACCGCCGCGCTCTGGTACTTCTAAGCTTAGAAGCTCGCCATATTTACCATCAGAGTAAATGTGAGTAGACAAAATACCTGGCTCTTCGCTTGCGCCTACAACCACCGCGCCTGCTGCATCACCAAATAGGATGATAGTAGAGCGGTCAGTCGGATCACAGGTTTTTGACAGTGCATCAGCACCAATTACCAAAACGTTCTTGCACATGCCAGTCTTGATGTGTTGATCAGCAACAGACAGTGCGTAAACAAAACCAGAACACGCTGCAGCCAAATCAAACGCAGGGCAGCCTTTAATACCAAGCTTACCTTGTACCTGACATGCCGAAGACGGGAATGTGTGGCTACTGCTGGTTGTCGCAACGATGATTAAATCAATATCTTCTTTGTCGATACCTGCCATTTCAATGGCATTCTCAGCAGCGTAAAACGCCATATCAGCAACGGTTTCGTTTTCCGCTGAAATACGACGCTCTTTAATACCTGTTCTAGCAACAATCCACTCATCGCTAGTCTCTACCATTTTCTCTAAGTCTGCGTTTGTACGCACCTGAGATGGCAAGTAGCTGCCAGTACCTAAAATTTTGCTATACATGAAGACTAATAATGCCTCTCGAGTAAAACCGCTTCCAAACGATCGCTAATGCGGCTGGGGACTTGTCGTTTGACCTCGTGTACTGCTTCACCAATCGCGTTGACGACTGCAGACACATCAGCACTTCCATGACTTTTAATGACAATGCCGCGCAATCCTAACAAACTTGCGCCGTTATACTGGTCGGGGTTCAAGGTTTTTAATTCAGTAAATAGCTCAGAAAACAACATTCTGGCTATCCAACCCTTTATTGTTGAAGCCATCATGCGCGTTTTTAGCTTATCAATAAAGAGCTGAGCTGTACCTTCGCACGTTTTTAAGCAGACATTGCCCACAAAACCATCACATACGACGACATCAGCAGCATCTTGAAGTAATTGATTACCTTCAATATAGCCTATGAAGTTCACAGACTGAGTATTCGACAACATTTCAGCGCATCGTTTTACAAGGTCATTGCCTTTGATTTCTTCTGCACCGATATTCAAGATAGCGACACGTGGAGCGCGACCTAAATGTTGTTCCGCTAATGCACTGCCCATCACGGCAAACTGAAAGAGTGAATCGGCATCACTAGAAACGTTCGCCCCTAAATCAAGCATCCATGTGCGATCCCCTGATGCAGTAGGCAAAGCTGAAACCAATGCAGGCCTATCAATACCAGGAAGGAGTTTGAGTCGGAAACGGGACAAAGCCATCAGTGCGCCAGTGTTACCACCACTCACACAAGCATCAGCCTGTGATTCGGCAACCAGATCGATAGCGGCACGCATAGAACTGCCCTGGCTATTACGTAAGGCTAGTGAAGGTTTTTCAGAATTGGAAATAACTCGGTCACAATGCTGGATACTCAAGCGAGAATCAGGCATTCGACCTAATGAAGATAATTGAGATGTGATCGCGTTTCGATCACCTATGAGAATGACTTTTAGCTCTGGGAAATACGACAGTGCCTGCACGGCGGCAGGCACTGTTACACGAGGACCGAAGTCCCCGCCCATTGCATCAAGCGCAACGGTTAGATTTTGCAAAGGTCAACCTTACTTGTTGATAACCTTTTTGCCGCGGTAGAAACCTTCGGCAGTCACGTTGTGACGTAGGTGAGTTTCACCTGAAGTTGCGTCTACAGAAAGTGCAGCTGTAGTTAGTGCATCGTGTGAACGACGCATGCCACGCATTGAACGTGATTTCTTGCTCTTTTGTACGGCCATTGACCCTACTCCTATGTAAATTCTTAAAGAAGCTGTTACTTCTTCAAGCTTTTTAAAACATCAAATGGATTCGGCTTTTTATCTTCCTCAATTTCTTCAGGAAGTTCGCCAAACACCAAATTATTTGAGTTAACGCTACAGTCCGCATCGTCGTGCATTGCTATTTGTGGCAATCCAAGGATGAACTCGTCTTCAACTAATTGAATCAGGTCTAACTCACCGTACTCGTTCAGATCTACCAAATCGTACTCTTCCGGTGCTTCCTCTTCACTTTTCTCGCTGTAAACAGGAGTATAAGTAAATTGGACATCGCACTCATGTGCGAAAACCTCATTACAACGTTGACACTCTAAATCGACTTCGACGTTAGCTTTACCAGAGATAACGACTAATCGTTGTTCATCAAGCCCAAATGACATTGAGACTTGCGCGTCACGTTTTACGCCTTCAGTTGCTTCAGTTAAACGCTTTAAAAGACTGACTTGAATGATGCCATTCATATCCAGTCGTTTTTGAGCCGTTCTTGCCGGATCAACTGTACGCGGTATTTTTTCCTTTTGCATAGGGCGCGAATCTTATCTTCCAAATCATGTTTAGTCAAAGGAAATGGCAAAAAAAATGTACTTTCCTGCCTTTCCTATTCAGAGCATTATGAATAGCAGGACAAGTTACGTTATCCTGAGATAAATGCTTCCTTGAATTGTAAATTAAAATGAGAAATTACCAACTAGTTTTAGCCTCTACATCACCATTTAGGCAAGAGATCCTCAAAAAACTACAGTTAAGCTTCATTACTGCTAAACCAGACTGCGATGAAACGCCGCTTTCAAATGAGACACCTCAACAGTTAGTTATGCGCCTTGCCGAGACAAAAGCTAAGTCCTGCGTGGTAGAACAACCAAGCTTAGTGATTGGTTCTGATCAGGTCTGTGTGATCGATGGAGAGATCATTGGTAAGCCACACACTCGTGAAAAAGCAATTGAGCAGTTATCTCGTCAAAGCGGTAAAAGCATCACTTTCTATACTGGTCTTTCGGTTTGGAACAGCGAGACCAACAAAGCTGACACGCGTCTCGACACCTTCATCGTGCATTTCCGTGATTTAACCAAGCAACAGATCATCTCTTACGTTGAGAAAGAGCAGCCTTATTACTGCGCGGGCAGTTTTATGTGTGAAGGGTTAGGTATTGCGTTATTTAAGCAGATGGAAGGCAAAGATCCGAACACCCTAATCGGTCTACCCCTTATCGATTTAGTGGATATGTTAGATGCCCAAGGAATGAGTGTGCTTTAACTGGCGCTTATCACACTTACAGAAATTCCCTACTCCTTCCTTCGTCAGTCTAGGGAATGACGGAAACTAGTTACAGTCCTGAGGGCTTCTCGTTATTTGGTCATTGGTAATTCAATGTGTCGTCATCCTCAAGAGCGAGGAACGAACGAGTTGGGGATCTTCTACAGTAGGCACAAACAAAAAAGGTTGACGATATTCGTCAACCTTAATCATTTTCAGATAGCTGATACTCAATCCTGAAAGGGTTTTTCCTTTCGTATCTCGTATCTCGTATCTCGTATCTTCTTAGATCTTACGCAATCCGGTCAGTGCTTTTTCAAGTCTCGCTTCCATTGGGGCAGAGATATCCATCTTCTCTTCGCTACCTGGGTGCGTGAACTTAATGTTTGCTGCGTGTAGGAACAAACGATCCAAACCAACCTTACCCGTGTAAGCATCAAAACGACGATCACCGTAGCGATCATCCCAAGCAATTGGGTGGCCAGTATATTGAGTATGTACACGGATTTGGTGTGTACGACCCGTAATTGGACTTGCTTGAACTAACGTCGCATCTTTGAATTTTTCTAAAACTCTAAAGCGCGTCTCAGAGGCTTTACCGTTCGGGTTCACACGAACAATACTGTTCACTTCATTTTTCAACAATGGAGCGTTAACAACCTTACAGCTGTTCTTCCATTCGCCCATGACTAAAGCGAAGTAATATTTTTGAACCGTTTTTTCACGGAACTGTGCTTGAAGGTGTCTTAGCGCCGAGCGCTTCTTAGCAACAAGCAGAATGCCAGATGTATCTCTATCGATACGATGCACTAACTCTAGAAAACGAGCATCAGGACGAAGTGCACGCAATGCTTCGATTGCGCCAAACTTCAGCCCACTGCCACCATGAACAGCAGTGCCCGAAGGTTTGTTCAGAATCAGCATGTGATCATCTTCGTAAATGATGCACTGTTCTAATTCTGAAACCTTGTTGAGTTTCGTGCTTGGCACGTTCTCTTCGGTTTTCTCTTCAATCGTGACTGGCGGGATACGAACTAAATCACCAGCTTTTAGTTTGTACTCTGCCTTGATGCGTTTTTTATTTACGCGGACTTCGCCTTTACGCACGATTCGGTAAATCATGCTTTTCGGGATATTTTTTAATTGGTTGCGTAAGAAGTTATCAATACGCTGACCAGCCATATCTTCGTCAATGTCGACAAATTGGACTTGGGTTCTAATTTCGCTCATTAGGCTATTGTATCACTGTCACTTTTGATAATTGAGATTTTCTTAGCTCGATTCCGAACTTATTTATCCATAATCCCTACCGTTCTATCCTCAAATGCTCGTTGAAATTCTATATTTCTTTGATTCTTCGAACAAAAAAGCACCAAGATTCCTGCAAATTAAAATATCAATTGATAAATTATTTATAGACAGTGAGTTAGAGCTATCAAAACCCAAACAAAAACTGTTTTTTTTACAGCATTCCGACAAAGCAGATTGCTGTGTTTACCGACCGCTGCTATAGTTCACAGCTGCTATCAGTGGTTTGACTATTATTTAAACAGCTAACCATTCATAAGCAAGTAAATGAGTAGATAACTCAGATTAGACAGTGCTGCAATCGGCGTAAGACACGATCAACTGAGTCCCTTATCGCTCTACTCACGTACGCTCATGTTGAGTATTCACCGCCACATCGCGGATCATAGGCTAACTCCCTATGATGACTGACGTGCCCCAGAGCATCCCTCTCCAGCCGGGAGGCTGCACCGATAAAGCCATGGGATCTGGCACCATGAGAAACGAAATAAAGCGATAAGAACAATGATGAAAATAAGAAAAGACAATGAGAATTTCTAAATGAAAAGAATGTTAATTAACGCAACTCAAAAAGAAGAGTTGCGTGTCGCTTTGGTTGATGGCCAGCGACTGTTCGATCTAGATATCGAAAGTCCAGGTCACGAGTCAAAAAAAGCGAATATCTACAAAGGACGTATTACCCGTATTGAGCCAAGCCTAGAAGCGGCATTTGTTGATTACGGCGCAGAACGTCACGGTTTCCTCCCTCTTAAAGAAATTGCCCGCGAATACTTCCCTGAAGGTTATACATACCAAGGCCGTCCTAGCATTAAAGAAGTGCTAAAAGAAGGCCAAGAAGTAATCGTACAAGTAGAGAAAGAAGAACGTGGTAGCAAAGGTGCTGCACTGACAACTTTCATCTCTTTGGCGGGTAGCTACTTAGTTCTTATGCCTAATAACCCTCGTGCTGGCGGTATTTCTCGTCGTATCGAAGGTGATGAGCGCACTCAACTGAAAGCAGCATTAAGCACTCTTGAGCTTCCTCAAGGTATGGGCTTAATCGTGCGTACAGCAGGTGTTGGCAAAAGTGCAGAAGAGTTAGAGTGGGACCTGAATGTTCTATTGAATCACTGGGGCGCTATCAAGCAAGCTTCTGATTCGAATGCAGCTCCTTTCCTTATTCACCAAGAAAGTAACGTTATCGTTCGCGCGATTCGTGACTACCTACGTCGTGACATCGGCGAGATTCTAATCGACAGCAATACTATTTTTGAACGTGCACAAGCGCACATTCAATTAATACGCCCAGATTTCATGAATCGCGTTAAGAAATACGATGGTGAAGTGCCACTATTCAGCCATTACCAGATTGAAAGCCAGATCGAATCTGCTTTCCAACGTGAAGTTCGTCTTCCATCTGGTGGTTCTATCGTAATCGACCCAACAGAAGCTCTGACTTCTATCGATATCAACTCTGCTCGTGCAACAAAGGGCGGCGATATCGAAGAAACAGCACTTAACACTAACCTAGAAGCAGCCGATGAAATTGCACGTCAATTACGTCTACGTGATCTAGGTGGTCTTGTTGTTATCGACTTTATCGATATGACCCCGGTTCGCCACCAACGCGAAGTAGAAAGCCGTCTACGTGATGCTGTTCGTTTAGATCGCGCACGTGTTCAGATTGGTCGTATTTCTCGCTTTGGTCTTCTAGAGATGTCTCGTCAACGTTTGAGCCCATCACTAGCTGAAGCAAGTCACCACATTTGTCCTCGTTGTACAGGTACTGGTGTTGTTCGTGATAACGAATCTCTAGCACTATCTGTTCTACGTCTGATCGAAGAAGAAGCTCTAAAAGACAACACTGCGCAAGTTCTTGCTGTAGTCCCTGTTCCTATCGCTTCTTACCTATTGAACGAGAAACGTCGCTCAGTAAACCACATCGAGAAGAACCAAGAAGTTAAGATCACTGTTGTTCCTAACTCTGACATGGAAACGCCACATTTTGAGGTTATCCGTGTACGTGAAGGTGAAGAGTTCGATCTACTGTCTTACCTACTGCCTAACAAGCTAGAAGCTCTAAAAGAAGCGGAAAGCAAAGAACCAGCAGAACAGACTATTCGTCCTAAGAAGATCGAAGAGCCAGCTCTGAAAGGTTTCGCCGCTCCAGCTCAATCAGCACCGACTCCTGCTCCAGCCCCTAAAGCTGTTGAAGAGAAGAAAGTTGAACCAGCTGCAGCAACGCAAGAACCAGGTCTAATTGGTCGTTTCTTCAAAGCTATCGGTAGCTTCTTATTCGGCTCTTCAACTCAAGAAGAGAAGAAAGAAGAAGAGAAGAAAGAAGAAGAAAAACCTAAGAACAATCGCAACAACGGCAACCGTCAACGCCGTGATCGTAACGATAACCGTCGTCGCAACCAACGTGGTGAGCGTGGTGACAATCGTAACGAAAACCGTGACAACAAACGCCGTCGTAAGCCAGCTCGTGACGAGAAACCTGAAGAGCAGAAAGAAGCAGCTCCACAGCAGAATCGTCAACCTCGCAAGCCTAAGCAAGATCGTCGCAACAAGCCACGTGATGAGCAGAAGCAACGCGAAGAGCAAGCACCTTCTAAACTAGCAGAAGAAGGCCTACAGCTAGCGGCAGAAGCTCAAGCTGATAAGCCAGAAGCGCCTAAGGCTAAGCCTGAAGCGAAAGCAGCTAAGATCAAAGAGCGCCGTCAACGTCGTAAACTGAACAAGCAAGTTCGTGTTAAAGACCAACAAGCTCAAGCTGAAGACAACGCGTCAAAAGAACAGGCTGTTGCAAAAGAACAATCATTCGCTCAAGAGCAAAGAGTTGCGGAACAAGTAGAAGCAACTCAAGCAAATGCTGAGCAAACTGAACAGGAAGAGCCGAAGCAACGTCGTAACCGTCGTTCTCCACGTCACCTACGTGCAAGTGGTCAACGTCGTCGTCGCGGTCGTGATCGTCGCCCTAACCCATTCCGCCTACGTAAAGGTGGTGTAGCTTCTCCAGAGATGGCTATGGGTAAAGTGATGCCTCGCTTCATTCCGAAACCCCACCACAAACAGGCAAAACCTGAAGTGGCTGAAGTTCAAGTAGCAGTTGAAGCTCAAGTTTCTGTTAAAGAACAAGAGCAAAACGTAGCTCAAGAGACGGCTCCACAAAGCAACGTAGCAATGGCAGGCGGCTTTGCGTGTCCTGAACTGGCTATGGGCAAAGTGATTATCCGTCGCGAAGAAGCTGCTGTTGAAGCTCAAGTAGCTGAGACTCCTGCTGTAGTTGAAGAAGCTCCAGTTGTTGAAGCACAAAAAGTTGAAACGCCTAAAGCTGAAAGTGTGGAAGTTGAACAAGCTCCGGTTGAAGCTGTGAAAGCAGAAGAAGCCGTGGTTGAAGCACCAGTTGTTGAAACTGCTGTCGTTGAACCAACAAAAGCAGTTGAAGCGCCTAAAGCTGAAAGTGTGAAAGTTGAAGAAGCTCCTGTGGTAGAAGCACCAGCTTCAGAAGCAGCACCAAAAGCGGCAGTTGCTAAGAAACAAGCGGGTTCGCCAATGACTAAAGCTCCTGGTCCTCAAGAGATCAAAGAGATTGAAGTTGTTGCTGCTCCATTCCGTACTGAGCGTTTTGTACCGAAAGGTGCTGGCAGTCAAGCAGCGTCAAACAAAGCTGGCGCAGGCATGACTAAGCCAAACTACTAGCGTTTACTGCTAAGTAATCACTAGAAAATCGAATCAAAGGCTGCTTATTAAAGCAGCCTTTTTCATATCTGCTAATCGAATAAAAATTAATAGATATATTACTCAAAGTTAGGTTCAACCTTGAACTTAATCACATTTTTGGGTAGCATTCGCGCACTTGTCTTTTCGACACTTAGCTATTGCCGCTCTTTTCAATCACCGTTTGGCTACGCAATACACTCGTGTCGGGTAAATCCATCTAAAGCATAGCTGAGCAAACATGTTCGAATTCCCACAATTTTCAAAGCACTCTGTAAAGAATGATGTGCTTTCAGGTCTTACAGTAGCCCTAGCTCTGGTACCTGAAGCCGTAGCATTCGCCTTTGTTGCAGGCGTTGACCCAATGGTTGGTCTGTACGCAGCATTCATCGTAGGTTTAATTACTTCTGTCTTCGGCGGTCGTCCAGGTATGATTTCTGGTGCAACTGGCGCAATGGCTGTTGTAATGGTGAGCCTAGTAGCAACCCATGGCGTTCAATACCTATTTGCGGCAGTTATGCTAGCCGGCCTTCTGCAAATTGCAGCGGGTGTATTTAAGCTAGGTAAATTCATCCGTATCGTTCCGCACCCAGTAATGATTGGTTTCGTGAACGGTTTAGCAATCGTTATCTTCTTAGCGCAGCTTGGACAATTTAAGGCACCAGACGTAACAGGTGCACTAACTTGGTTACCAAGTGGTCAAATGACACTGATGTTAGGTCTTGTAGCATTGACTATGGCTATCATCCACTTCCTACCTAAGCTAACAACAGCAGTACCATCGTCATTGGTTGCTATTGTTACGGTAACGGCTTTGGTTGTTGGCCTTGATCTAGAAACTCGTACTGTTGTTGATTTCTTACGCACCATGTCTGGTGACGAAGCAGCAACACTAGCGGGCTCTCTACCAACATTCTCTATTCCAGCAGTACCGTTTAGCCTAGAAACGCTATACATCATCCTGCCTTACGCAGTGATTCTGGCAGCGATTGGTCTAATCGAATCACTACTGACGCTAACCGTACTAGACGAAATGACAAACACTCGTGGTCAATCTAACCGTGAATGTGTTGGTCAAGGTATGGCGAACGTGACGTGTTCAGTATTTGGTGCGATGGGTGGTTGTGCGATGATCGGTCAATCGATGATCAACGTAAACTCAGGTGGTCGTGGTCGTCTTTCTGGTATCGTTGCTGCCGTTGCACTACTGATGTTCATTCTATTCGGCTCTGCACTTATCGAAATGATTCCTCTAGCAGCGCTAGTGGGTGTAATGTTCATGGTTGTAATTGGTACATTCGAATGGGCAACCTTCAAGCTTGCACGTCGCGTACCTAAGCAAGACTTCTTCGTTATCGTTCTTGTTACCGTTGTAACTGTAATGACTGACCTAGCGGTTGCTGTATTTGTGGGTGTAATTGCATCTGCACTGATGTTTGCATGGCAACATGCTAAGCATATCTACGCAGACACATCAGTAAACGAAAAAGGCTCTAAAGAGTACAAAGTTAACGGCCCGATCTTCTTTGGTTCAACGGCTAACTTCCTAGAGTTGTTTGACGCATACAACGATCCACAAGATGTTATCGTTGATTTCGCAAACTCACGTGTTACTGACCACTCAGCTATTGAAGCGATTGATACCATTGCAGAGCGTTACGCAGCACTAGGTAAAACGCTTCACCTTCGCCACCTAAGCCAAGACTGTGTTGCTATGCTGCACAAAGCTGGTAGCTTAGTTGAAGCGAACGTAGCAGAAGACCCAATCTACAAAGTAATGTCTAAGTAATCTTAGTCAGAGCTTAAAGCTAGATTTAAAAGGCCTACATTAAATGTCGGCCTTTTTTATACGTCATCTTTAGTCACTAGCCAGCAAAGCACTGAACACTAAACATAGATTCGATGTCAAATAGACCTCAATATCGCTTCGCTTGACTCTTCGATTAAGTCCAAGACCAGCTCAAATCCATCACCCTCTCCATAATATGGATCCGGAACCTCTTGATAGTCCAATTCTCCGAAACTCAAAAATAACGCAAGCTTGTATTGCAGGTGCGCAGGGCACTGACTCATTAAGTCTTCTAAATTCGCCTTATCTGCCGCGAGTATCAGGTCAAACTCTTCGAAGTCATTCGCGACCACTTTACGAGAAGTAATTCCCTTGAAACTGTAGCCTCGCTTCTCGCCTGCCGCCTTTGAGCGCGAATCCGGTGGGTTTCCTTGATGGAAGCCAATCGTCCCTGCAGAGTCGACAACAACATCAATATCCAGCTGTTGCGATTTCTTTCTGAGTACCGCCTCACCTGTTGGCGAGCGACAAATATTCCCCATGCAAACCACGAGTATCTTTTTCATCCGTAATCACCTGTTCTTCCGATGGTTTTTGCTATCGTTAAGTTAGGCTATGATAGGCGCAATCACAACTGAAAAGGATTTGTTATGTCGACCGAAGACAACAAAGAACAACGTCATAAAGCAAGACAACAGAAAGTAAAAGAACAAGTCGATGCACGTGTGGCCGCAGCACAAGAAGTTAAAGGCCTACTATTGGTGATCACGGGGAACGGTAAAGGTAAATCAACATCAGGTTTCGGCACCATTACTCGCGCTGTGGGTCACGGTAAGAAATGTGCCGTTGCTCAGTTTGTTAAAGGCACTTGGGATAACGGCGAAAAGAACGTTCTGCAAAAGCTCGACGTCGAGTTCCAAGTCATGGGCACAGGCTTTACTTGGGAAACTCAGAACAAAGCGCAAGATATTGAAGCTGCACAACGTGTATGGAAAGAGTGTCAACGCATGCTGGCTGACGAGTCGATTGACGTGATTCTGTTTGATGAACTGACTTACATGGTGAGCTACGGTTACATCGAACTCGATGAAGTGGTTGAGGCGTTGAATAACCGTCCGAAGATGCAGTCTGTAATCATTACAGGCCGTGGCGCGCACCGTACCCTTACTGAGATGGCAGATACCGTATCTGAAGTTCGTAACGTGAAACACGCTTTTGAATCTGGTGTTAAAGCGCTACAAGGCGTTGACTGGTAATCGCATTTAACCAGAGACCCCGACTCGGTCATTCTTCCCTCTCGAGGGTGACGACCATGAGGCCGTTACGCTCTTGAACAAACGACGACGGCCTATCGTTATTCCCTAGAACGAAATACAAATGTCATAGGGAATCTCCCAGGTATTATCGAAGCCAAAATAAAAAGCGCCATTCCTACAACAGGAATGGCGCTTTATTCATTTTTAAATGAGATGAAGATTAGTTAAACAAACCTTTTAGTAAGCCGTTTACTGCGTCTCTTGTTTTCTCATCTTTGATCTTGTCACCGTACTTTTCGTCTAGCTTTTCTAAACCACGATCAATTTCTTTCTGTGCTTTCTGTTTCAACACATCATCAAAGACAAGCGCGAATTTTGGTTCAGCCCACTGACCAGTAATCTTAATTGGGATCGTCACGTCTTTCAGGTCATCAATGCTCTTACCGCCCTGGCCTTCTAACGAACCAACAATCGACGTTCTTACTAGGAAATCTACGGTTTCATTAATGAAGTTCGCTTTACCTTGGCCAGTAACACGCAATAGTGGCGACTGTGCCGACAAATCGTTGGTTGAAACCCAACCTTTGTCGACCTTCAGCGTCGCTTTCATTGCACTGAAGTCTGTTTTTTGAGCTTCATTTGTGCTTTCAACTTTCTCGCCTTTGATCTTCGCGTAATTCTCACGAATCAATTGCGCAACGTTGATACCGTTAACCGCACCATCTTCAAAGTTAATCGCGATAGTACCAACTAGGTTCTTCTTAATACCCGTCGGAGTCAGGCTCTTACCTTTCACGTTAACATCGATATTACCGGTGCCTTCCAGCATATCGTTGTCTGCAACATCAACCAGTAACGGCTGAACTTTCACACCTTTGATTTTCTTCTTAGCTGTGTAAGTTGCTGGTGTTTTACGTGCATCTAACTTAGCTGTCGCAGAAATAGAGCCTTGGTAAAGGTTCGATGTGAATGAGGTAAGTTCTGCGATACCGCGGTTAACCGAGAATGCTGTTTTAACATTCTGCATTTTCGCATTGCTCGCCTTGAACTTATCAATCGTGATATCACCTTTAACGTCTAACGTTTTCAGTGCCGACAGATCAGGTTCTACTTCTTTCGCAGGTGCAGAGCTACCTGAGTTTGACGCTGAACCACCAGCAGACTCAGAAGGAGACGTGCTCGCCGTTTCTGTTGTGTTACCTAGACCTAAGAACTCATCAAGGTCGATGTTCGGGCTATGAAGAGAGAAACGAACCTTTGGAATTTCAGACAGGGTGACATCGGCTTTACCATCTAGCGCGATAGAGTTTGCTTGTAGCTTCTCTAACACGAAGCTCAAGTGGCTCTTAGTTAGGTCAAAGCTCAAATCAGACAACATATCCACTTTCATTGGTGATTGCGGAAGCGTGTCACCTTTGAATGTTGAGTCTAGCGTTAGCTTGTTCAGTGTCACTTTTGAAATCGCGCTATCGACAGTTAACTCACCGCCACCTTTCAGGTCTAGGTCAAGACCCGCGGCTTTACCTACCACTGCGTAAGTCAGTTGGTTTACCTTATCGAACTCAAACGTATCCAGGCCAATCTTCGCAGAGTCAATCGACGTTGCTGGATCATTGAATTTCGCATTGAGGTCAATATTGCGTAGAGCGTAACTTGCGAAACCTTCCGCGAGTTTAAATTCAGCACTGCCGTTTGCAGAGAATTTCTGTTGATTGTTTTCACCATAAGCAGCGAAGGTTGCCGTTGTCCATGTATCCACAGCGAACTCAGATAAGTTCAAAGACACATCGTACAACTTAGTGAATGAACCCGCTTGCTTGTCGTCCATTTCAAACAGTGCGTTTGATACAGTGACACCTGCAAGGTTAATCGTCCAACCAGATGCTTCCGTCGCGCTTTGTTCTTGAGGTGCTGGAGCTGATTCAGGGTTTGTGTCTGCAGCAGCAGTCTCAGACTCTTGAGGCGCTGACGCTTGTGTTAACGCATCGATGTTCTTACGGCCATCTTTAAGCGTTTCTAAATAGAACTCTGCACCGTCTAGAGTGATGTTGCCGATCTCTAGTTGGTTGCTAAATAGCGGAGTAACCGATACATCAACACCAACGGTATCAACCTTGAATAGGTTCGGTTGGGTGAACCCTTCTGGGTTACGTAATTCAGTTTGACCAAGTTCAAAGCCAATAGATGGGAAGAATTGCCAGCTGATATCGCCCTCAATCACTAGCTCTAGGCCTGTGTGTTTCTGGGCTTGTTCGACAATTAATGGCTTAAATTGGTTGGGATTCACTAACAGCACTAGTGCCAGAACTGCTGCAATAACAACAAACACTGGTACAGCTATGAAAATGAGTAGTTTCTTCATCCGCATATTCCTTGCTTAGATTCCAAAAGAAAGTGGCACTATAAAAGTGCCACTGATTCGGTAAAAAATAAAGCTAAGTGAGTCACTTAGGGAAATTTTTATTCGATTAAGACTTCAACAACTTCGCAATGTGCGCTTTTAGCACATCAATCGCAATACGGTTTTTACCACCACGAGGAACGATGATGTCTGCATGTTGTTTTGAAGGCTCGATAAACTGCATGAACATTGGACGTACAGTTTCTTGGTATTGCTTAAGTACAGTGTCCATTGTACGACCACGCTCTTCCACATCACGCTTAACACGGCGTAGTAGACAGATGTCTAACGGTGTATCCATAAACACACTTGCGTGCATTAGTTTACGAAGACGCGGGTCTGTAAGAAGCAGAATACCTTCTAAAATGATCACTTTCTTAGGAGTAAGTGTAGTCGTTTCAGAAGTACGTGTGTGCTCTGTGTAGCTGTATTCAGGAACTTCTACGGCATTGCCACTCATTAGCTGCTGTAGATGTTCACATAAAAGGTCATGATCTAGTGCATTTGGGTGATCGTAGTTAGTTTTAACTCGCTCTTCCATACTCAAGTGGCTTTGGTCGCTGTAATAGCAATCTTCCGTGATAACACCAATTTGATGGTCGCCTACTTTTTCGCGCAGCTCATTATAAATCGTACTAGCAATCAGACTTTTTCCTGAAGCTGAAGCGCCAGCGATACCTACGATGACACATTGATTATTATCAGACATTATTTTGCACCCGATATGGTTTGGTGGTGGGAATAGATAAACCGCCTGATTATAGGGGCTAAAGCACATAGATTCTAGTCGCCATTTTAGCTAATTGCAGTCAAATTGATGATCTCAATACATTTACTTAAGACAATCGTTTGCTTTCAAATAACTTGCCTACAACTATTTGCACAAGCCCAATGGATATTGATTTAAATCCACCGCTGTTTATCTAATCCAAACAATATTTAAACGACTTTGTGATTAACTTGCGTTATTCAACTATAGGTTCGCTATTCAACCATTGAGAAGTTAATCGCTTCCGGCCTTGCTTTACCCGTCCAGAACATTTTCGCAGCCACATTCTCTGCAAGCTCTAAATAGTGACGAGTATGTTCGCTATCTGGTCGACGAACGACTGTCGGGCAACCAGCATCGATGTCTTCACGAACATCAATGTGTAGTGGAATTTGCGCTAAGATATCGAGGTAAAACTCTTCTGACATCGCTTCTGCACCACCCGCACCAAAGATATGCTCTTTCTCACCACAGTGACTACAGATATGGTAGCTCATGTTTTCAACTAAGCCCGCAACTGGCACGCTCACTTTATCAAACATCGCGACACCTTTACGTGCGTCTGCTAATGCTAAATCTTGAGGTGTAGTCACCACTACCGCGCCTGTTACTGGAATTTGCTGAGATAGAGTTAACTGAATATCACCCGTGCCCGGTGGCATGTCGATAACTAGGTAATCCAACTCTGGCCATACGGTTTCGTTAACAAGCTGACCTAAAGCCTTGGCCGCCATTGGGCCACGCCAAATTGCAGCATCATCTTTCGAAACAAGGTAACCAATAGAGTGCGTGAAAATGCCGTGCGCTTCGATTGGCATCATCCACTTATTGTTTTGCACTTCTGGCTTCGCATCTAACTGTCCTAGCATCATGGGAACCGATGGGCCGTAGATGTCCGCATCCAATAAACCGACTTTTGAACCTGACTTAGATAAAGCCAGCGCAAGGTTAACTGAAGTCGTTGATTTGCCCACCCCGCCCTTGGCAGAAGTGACAGCAATAATATTCTTCACGCCTTTAAGTGGCGTTGATACCGTCGTTTCAAGAGCCGATGGCTTGACCTTCACTTCAAATTGAAAAGCACTCACAAGCTTTTGTTCAATCTGAGCGTTAATCCAATTTTCTAGGTCAACAGCAAGCTGATTCGCTGCGAAAGGCAAAGTAATAACAAACGATCCACGAGGATCAACTGAGACAATGTTTTGGTGTAGCGCCCACTCTGGGATGAGGATTGGTGACTCAAACTCATTCAACCATGAACAGAAATCTTGCTTCGAAGTAAAGTTACGCATTGGGGCTCCTTTTTTTATTTATGCTATCACCCACGAGATGAAGACTGAACCCCTAAAAAACTAGGGGAATCCTTTGTCTGATACCTTGGCGTATCACACGTTATAAAGTAGTATTACCAATCAAATTTATACCTATCAAAAAAGCGAATTATTAAGTATGGCAACTGATCCAAGACAACTTTTGGTAACTTGTGCGCTTCCGTACGCTAACGGCTCTATTCACCTTGGCCATATGCTTGAGCATATCCAAGCTGATATCTGGGTTCGATACCAGCGTCTGCGTGGCAACACTGTAAACTTCATCTGTGCTGACGATGCTCACGGCACGCCAATTATGCTTAAAGCTCAACAGATGGGTATCACGCCAGAAGAGATGATCGCTGCTGTTAGTGAAGAGCACCAAAAAGACTTCGCTGGCTTTGATATCAGCTTTGATAACTACCACAGCACACACAGCGACGAGAACCGTGAACTGGCTTCTCACATCTACCTAGAACTTAAAAAGAACGGTTTCATTTCTAGCCGTACTATTTCTCAGCTTTTCGACCCTGAGAAAGAGATGTTCTTACCAGACCGTTTCGTAAAAGGTACTTGCCCTAAGTGTAAGTCAGAAGACCAGTACGGTGATAACTGTGATAACTGTGGTGAGACATACAGCCCAACTGAGCTAATCGATCCTAAGTCAGCAGTTTCTGGCGCAACTCCAGTAATGAAAGACTCTGAGCACTTCTTCTTCGACCTACCTCAGTTTGAAAGCATGCTAAAAGAGTGGACACGTTCTGGCTCACTGCAAGCTGAAACAGCAAACAAAATGCAAGAGTGGTTCGAGTCTGGTCTACAACAGTGGGACATCTCTCGTGATGCACCATACTTTGGCTTCGAGATCCCAGGCGAAAAAGACAAGTTCTTCTACGTATGGCTAGATGCACCAATCGGCTACATGGGCTCATTCAAGAACCTATGTGACAAGCGCGACGATCTAGACTTTAACGAGTACTGGAAGAAAGACAGCACCGCTGAGCTTTACCACTTCATCGGTAAAGACATCGTTTACTTCCACAGTCTATTCTGGCCTGCAATGCTAGAAGGTTCTGGTTTCCGTAAGCCAAACAACGTATTCGTACACGGCTACGTGACTGTAAACGGCGCGAAGATGTCTAAGTCTAAAGGTACTTTCATTAAAGCAAGTACGTACCTAAATCACCTAGACCCTGAATGTCTACGTTACTACTACGCTGCGAAACTAAACAGCCGTATCGATGACCTTGACCTTAACCTTGAAGACTTCACTCAACGTGTAAATGCTGACGTAGTAAACAAGATTGTTAACCTAGCTTCTCGTAACGCTGGCTTCATCACTAAGCGCTTCGAAGGCAAGCTAGCCGCTGAATTTGCAGAACCAGAGCTATACAACGAATTCGTTGCTGCTGCAGAGCGTATCGGTGAGCTATACGAAACTCGTGAATTCAGCCGTGCTATCCGTGAAATTACTGCACTAGCAGACAAAGCTAACCAGTACATCGATGAGAAAGCACCTTGGGTTCTTGCAAAAGAAGAAGGTAAAGAGAAAGAGCTTCAAGAAGTATCTTCTGTTGGTATCAACCTATTCCGCGTACTAATGACTTATCTGAAACCAGTGATGCCTGAGCTTGCGGCTCGCACTGAAGCTTTCCTAAACGAAGAGCTAACGTGGGAAGGTGTTGCTACTCCGCTAACTGATCACGAAATCACTAAGTTCAAAGCGCTATTTAGCCGCATTGATCCTAAGAAAGTGGAAGCGATTATAGAGTCTTCTAAAGAAGATGCAGCAGCAGAAATGGCAGCTAAAGAGAAAGCGGAAGCTGAGAAAGAAAAAGCAAGCCAAACAGAGCTAGACAAAGAACCAATCGCTGAAGAGATTGAATTTGACGCGTTCGCAGCGGTTGATATGCGTATTGCTCGTATCATCTCTTGTGAAGAAGTGCCAAAAGCGAACAAGCTACTGAAGTTCCAACTGGACATCGGTGGTGAGACTCGCCAAGTATTCTCTGGCATCAAATCAGCATACAAACCTGAAGAGCTAGAAGGCAAGCTAACTGTTATGGTTGCAAACCTAAAACCTCGTAAGATGAAGTTTGGTATGTCTGAAGGCATGATCCTAGCAGCGGGCCCTGGCGGCAGCGACCTATGGATCCTTGAGCCACACGAAGGTGCTCAACCTGGTATGCGTGTAATGTAATTCTGGCGTCTGTCAGATAAAGCATTCACTGCGAAATCCCTGATGTAACTTAACTTGAAAGAGTTAATAGCATCGGGGATTTTTTATATCTACCGAAAATCGGCGTTCTCTGTTAGAGTCGCCGTCAACTATGCTAAGTAAAGTATGACAAGGTTATCGGCAGCAATACGCCGTTTGAAGCCTCTTTACTCTCTAAACCTTTTAGGACACCTCTGTGACTAACAACGAAATTTTGCGTCGTATTCAACACGCACTAAACCTTAAGAACGCACAAATCATCAAAGCTATCGAGCAAGCGGATGTGACTGTTGCCCACGACCAAGTGATTAACTGGCTAAAAGCGGATAACGATAAGTCATGCTCTAAAATGAAAGACAAAGAGTTAGCGGTATTCCTAAATGGTTTCATCAACCTTAAGCGCGGTAAAAAAGAAGGGGCTCAGCCAAAGCCTGAAGTTGCACTTACCAACAACATGATTTTCATGAAGCTACGTATTGCGTTGAACATGAAAGCAGAAGACGTGCTCAATGTATTAGAAGTGGTTGGCGTAAGTCTAAGTAAATACGAGATTGGTGCCTACTTCCGTAAGCCAGAGAACAAAAACTACAAAGTGTGTGAAGACCAATTGCTTTGCGACTTCCTAAATGGCGTTCAGTTTACTAACCGCCCTGACTCAGAAGAGTTTGCAGGTTAAAAACAACCTACTGGTAAACTAGCCAGATTCTTAATAAATAAAAAGCGGCGAGATAATTGAATTATCTCGCCGCTTTTTTTGTTCTTTCTTTAACGCTATTTAGTTAGCCCAAAAGATTAGCTATCGTCTTCAGTAAAGTTCGTTGGCAACGTTGTTTTCATTTCGTTCCAAACCTGCGCGCTTGCGATACCATAGTTACGGATCACCAATGGCAAGTTCTCACGTTGGCCGCTCTCACAGATAACAAACAACTCTTTATAGAAATCCATCGCTAAACGTCGTGCTTCTGGGTTAGAGAAGTAGTAGCTACCAATACGGTCATACAGTTTACGTACACCGTTGAAGATCAGGCCATAAATTTGGTTACCTGAATGGAATGCTAAACGTTGGAAAAGCATGTAATCATAGAAGTTGAAAGTCTTCGCGATTAAGATCGTCTGACGTTTCGCTTCGTCTTTCTCTGAATCTTCTTTTACTGCTTGCTTGATCTTGTCAGCGTATGGCGATGATTCTAAGAACTCATCCCATGTAGGTGCCGCAAGTAGCGCTTCACAAGATTCAATCACGTTACTAATAGTACGCTCTGAAGCTTCTTTGTTTGCTTTGAATGCATAACGCATAAAGATCGGGCTGATATTAGTACGAGCAGCAAGTAAGTCTTCTACCATCTTGCTTGCGTTATCAACGTCCAACGTCATTAGCGTATCAAGGATATGAAGACCTGATGTCTCCATAAACTGGTTAACTTTTGTTGGCTTGCCGTGTTGGATTGTCAACCAACCATCACGAGCAAGACGTTGAAGTACTTCACGAAGCGTAGTACGTGTAACACCAATTAGCTCAGAAAGCTCACGCTCTGCTGGCAAGATAGAACCTGGAGGGAAACGGCCATTCCAAATACTTTCAATGATATACTTTTCTGCAAATCCTGCCGGGCTCTTCGCCTTAATGACCATCTACACTTCAATCCAATTTAATTATTCTGTTCTAATTTACTCATCATACCACTAGTTAACACCTAGCGGAAACACCCTCAAAAATTTTACTCACTCAAAACATCAATAGAGTTAAAACTCTAAAGTTCAGCACGCGTTTGCACCTTAGGTTTAGAAAGCAAGCGACTATAAATTTCTATTTCAACAAATTATTAACACAACAAATTTTCTTTAAAATCAATGAGATTGGTCATAATTTTAAAGCCATTAAATTGCAATATTAAGTTGTAATAATCATATATAAACCGTCTTTATTCTGTAAATTTCAATCATTTCGCTGAAATATTGATTCTAGTCGGTTTTTATCACATTTTAAGTGGTATGCTTCCGCTACTTTGATCGCGTTTCTCAACAAAAAAGAGGTATTTTTAGTGCTACAGGGCTTTTCCTGTTGACTAAATGTTATCTAAGAGTAGAGTTGCGCTCAAAAATAAGCAGTGCTTGAGTCTCTAAGGGAGTGACTTGGCAAGACCACAGAACATTACATGGAATGTAGTTTTTCTAAGTCACTGTTAGTTATAGTTTTTAACAATTTCTATAGCTCGATTCTCAAAATGTTGTATTGCTTGTCTATTCATAATCAACATAAAAGAGTATTAACATGCCGATGTCTCTCGGAAACGCTTTTATCAAGAACTTCCTTGGTAAAGCTCCTGATTGGTATAAACTTGCCATCATTTCCTTTTTAATCATCAACCCGTTTGTTTTCTTCCTAGTTGACCCATTTGTTGCGGGCTGGCTATTGGTGGTTGAGTTTATTTTCACTCTAGCTATGGCTCTCAAATGCTACCCACTTCAACCGGGTGGCCTCTTAGCTATTCAAGCAGTCGCCATTGGCATGACCAAACCAGAAATGGTTTATCACGAGCTGCAAGCAAACCTTCCTGTATTACTCTTGCTCGTATTCATGGTTGCCGGCATTTACTTCATGAAAGAACTGCTTTTGTTCATTTTCACGAAGATCTTGCTTGGCATCCAATCTAAAATTTTACTTTCCGTTGCCTTCTGTGTTGCTGCCGCTTTCTTATCAGCATTCCTAGATGCACTAACAGTAATCGCCGTAGTTATTAGTGTTGCGGTTGGCTTCTACTCAATTTATCACAAGGTTGCATCGGGTAAAGGCACAACGTCTTCGCACGATCACACACATGATGAAGAGATCTCTGAGCTAACTCGTGATGACCTAGAAAACTACCGTGCTTTCCTACGCTCACTGCTTATGCATGCCGGTGTTGGTACAGCATTGGGTGGTGTAATGACCATGGTAGGTGAACCACAAAACTTGGTAATTGCTAAACAAGCGGGTTGGGAATTCGGTGAATTTATCATCCGTATGCTGCCAATAACGCTACCAGTTTTCATCTGCGGTATTGTGACTTGTGCGCTAGTAGAAAAATTCAAAGTATTTGGTTACGGTTCAGAACTACCAACGAATGTTCGCCAAATCTTAGTTGAGTTTGACAACAAAGAACGTGCAAACCGTACCAAGCAAGACGTCGCAAAACTATGGGTTCAAAGTGCAATCGCAGTTTGGCTTATTGTAGGCCTTGCACTTCACGTTGCCGAAGTAGGTTTGATTGGTCTTTCTGTGATCATCTTAGCAACAGCATTTACGGGTGTTATTGAAGAGCACTCTATGGGTAAAGCCTTTGAAGAAGCGCTACCATTTACAGCACTTCTTGCCGTTTTCTTCGCCGTTGTTGCTGTAATCATCGACCAAGCTCTATTTAAGCCAGTAATCGATTCTGTACTTCACGTTGAAGATAAAGGCGCACAACTCGCTCTCTTCTATGTTGCCAACGGTATTCTATCGATGGTTTCAGATAACGTATTCGTCGGTACGGTTTACATCAACGAAGTGAAAACTGCATTAGTCGAAGGCATCATCACTCGTGACCAATTCGACCTACTTGCTGTTGCTATCAACACAGGTACTAACCTACCTTCTGTTGCTACGCCAAACGGCCAAGCTGCATTCCTATTCCTATTAACATCAGCTCTTGCTCCGTTAATTCGACTGTCTTACGGCCGCATGGTTATCATGGCTCTGCCATACACCATCGTGTTAGCACTGGTTGGCCTTGCAGGTATCGTGTTCTTCGTAGAACCGATGACAGCATGGTTCTATGATGCAGGGTGGATCATTCAGCGTACTGGTGAAGCTGTTGCTCCGGTTATCTCTGGCGGTCACTAAGCTAAACACTGTGTCGCAAACCGTAAAATGTGTAACTCACTAATCAAAAATATTAGTTGATTAGGAAACTTATCCAAGATAAAAAGCTCTGAGTAATCAGGGCTTTTTTATTTTATAGACAGGATTCAATTCGTGAACTTTTTAGCAATGATCAAAGACTTCTCTAAGAGACGTTTATCTTGGCTTTTACTGCTGGCTTTTATTGTCTTTTTTGAAGCGTGCGCTCTCTTCTTCCAACACGTGATGATGCTTGGCCCTTGCGTGATGTGTATCTATGAGCGCGTTGCTATGCTCGCTATCGGTGTTGCCGCCATGATTGGTTCTGTTGCCCCGAAGAACCCAATATCACGTTGGTTAGGCCTTGCTGGGTGGGGGTTTGGCGCATACAAAGGTTTAATGCTTGCTTTAGAGCACGTCGATTACCAGTTCAATCCGTCTCCTTTCGCAACCTGCGACTTATTCGTAACCTTCCCTAGCTGGGCGCCTTTAAACCAATGGGCACCTTGGATGTTTGAAGCTTACGGAGACTGCAGCAAGGTTGTGTGGCAGTTCTTCGACCTTTCTATGCCTCAGTGGCTAGTCATTATCTTTGCAGGTAACTTGGTTGCCTTCGGTATCGTGGTTATTTCTCAATTTGTTAAGTCGAAAAACGACTAATAGTAAACCGTTCAAATTTGGACAACAAAAAAGTCGACCACGAGGTCGACTTTTTTATTACTTAAGCTTTTGAACATATAAAGAGAGTCTGCTACTGACTCAAATAATGTTCATCAACAAACTGCGATTAGCTGTTTTTACCACAGCATTGCTTGAACTTTTTACCACTTTCACATGGGCAAGCATCGTTGCGGCCGATATCTTTAAATGGATTCACGCTTTGCGATTTATTACCTAGCATCGCCTCATCAGCTGCCATTGCCACCTCTGAGATCATCAGATCGACCTGACCCACTAAATCGGCAAGCGATGGTGGGTTTTGAAGCCCAGCCGCAACCATTTGTTGTTGAGTTTGCTCTTCATCAATCGCTAACATTAATGTAGTCAGCAGAGCTTGCAGCATGCGCAGAGTGCCATCCGCAACCGTAATGCTTTGCCACTGCTCTTCCACTGTCGGCCAAACCATCATAAAACCTTCCGCAAAATCTGCGAACTGCTCATTGAAGTCACCTTCTGCAAACACATCAGTCAGTAAGTATTCACTTCGCTGAATTAGGTTGTGCTGTCGGTTAATCTGTTCCGTCACTAATGTTACAAGCTCTTTGCCCGCTTCAGGAGCTACGATGGCAACCCATTCTTCAGGATCGAGTGGCTTTGTCGCTAAGTTAGACGCAAGAATTGCACCTTCGATAAACTGCGGCGTAATGTCTGAAATAGATTCTGGTAGGCTTAATAATTGATATGTCATGAAAGCTCTGGATATTTGGGCATTTTCGATATTATAACGTTATCCCCGCTAAGATGTCGCTATTAAGAGACGAAAGCATCATTAAGGTGGCACTCCACACTCATAGTGACAATCCTGTAAGCACACCGTACAATCACGCCTCTTAATTTCAGGACAGAGATGTTTCGGTAAATCAGAATGCGAGTAATACTTGGCCCGATGGAGGGCGTTCTAGACCACCTCATGCGTGAAATTCTTACAGAGATCAATGATTACGACCTCTGTGTCACTGAATTTGTTCGCGTTACGGATCAATTACTGCCACCGCATGTATTCCATCGCTTGTGTCCAGAACTCCACCAAGGCTCTCAAACCATGGCCGGTGTTCCTGTTCACGTTCAACTGCTTGGACAACACCCAAAATGGATGGCAGAAAACGCTATCCAAGCAGCAAGCCTTGGCGCAAAAGGCATCGACCTTAATTTTGGTTGCCCAGCAAAAGCGGTAAACAAGAGTAACGGTGGTGCGTCTCTATTGAAAGAGCCAGAACTTATCTACCAAGTAGTCAAAGCAACTCGAGAAGCGGTGCCTGCACATATCCCTGTTTCCGCGAAGATTCGCCTAGGTTGGGAACACCCAGATGAGTGCTTTGAGATTGTCGATGCTATTGAACAAGCAAAAGCCGACGAACTGACCGTGCATGCAAGAACCAAAACTGGTGGTTACAAGGCCAGTGAAATCAAGTGGGATTACATCAATCAGATCCGTCAGAAAACCTCTCTGCCGTTGATTGCGAATGGTGAGATCTGGAATTACCAAGATGGTCAAGATTGCATCAAAACCACAGGTATCGATTCATTGATGGTCTGTCGTGGTGCATTCAATGTTCCAAACCTTGGTAACGTCGTTAAACACAACCACCAGCCAATGCCTTGGCAACAAGTGATTGCCCTGCTGCTACGTTACTCTGAGTTTGAAATTGAGGGTGATAAAGGTCTGTATTATCCAAATCGCGTAAAACAGTGGTTTGTGTATCTACGCAAAGAGTACCCGGAAGCTGAAGAACTGTTTCGTGAGATCAGAACCTATAAAAAAGCGGCTCCGATTGTCGAGCAGATTAAACGTTATCAAGAGCAGTACTGCCAACCTGTTTGAATCTTCGAACAAGCTGGCTGCTCCCTACATCTAACAATACGCCGATTAATTAACTTGGTTAAAATTCGAGACGGTCTTTACCCGTCGTCTTAGCCACGTAAAGCTTTTCATCGGCGTACTTAAATATCTCTTCAAAGTTGAGCTTACCTTGCTCTTTTTCTACTATGCAGACACCGCCAGACACTGTGAACCCATTCGGAACAATATCGACTGATTTAGCACTGATTGCTTTTTTCACGCGCTCTAGTGTTCTCATCAGAGTTTCACGGTCATCACCTTTCATGTAAACGACAAACTCTTCCCCACCAAACCTTGCGGCCACATCGCTGCTTCGAACACTGTTACTGATCTGCCGCGACATATAACGAATCACATCATCACCTTTGTCATGGCCATAAGTATCATTGATTGACTTGAAATCATCGATATCAAATACCGTTAAGGCAAACAATTGATCGTGGTCTACTCTTCGCCAAAATGCTTCTAAACCACGTCGGTTTAACAGCCCAGTCATTGGGTCTTTCGCAGCGAGCTCTTTGAAGTAACCTCGTTCAATCGTCGAATTTACATAGAAAAAGATCGTTACAGAGAAAAGATAGACAATGATAGCAACGATAAGGCTGTCTTTCTCATACACGAGAAAGTGCTCAATCTCTTTGGCAATACTCAACTCGTAGTACATTGCATGATGGGATGCGACACCTTCTAGCTGTATCTCGTGATAAAAAAAAGCCGAATCAATGGGGCTAACCAAAGTAGTGTCGATAATATCTACCCGACCAGCCAGATGCTCATTGGAGTTCGCGAGCAACCTGTCAGCATTAATATCCACCGACAGCATCCCTTGGTGAACACCTTTGTGAAACACGGGAATCGTCATGCTGATAATACGGTCAAGGGAATCAAAACGAAAACCAGGCCCAGAAAGGGTGAGTTGATCCGGATTGTTGGCCGTTTTCTGCCAATAAGGACGACTCTTTATAGTCGAGAGCAGCTCTTTACTCAGCCCTTTGGCAAAATCTTCCGGCGAAGAGATCACATAGCCACTCGTATCAATAAAATGCACGCCGTCATGATATTCATCAAGTTGAGATAGAAATGAAAGGATAGGAGCTAAAGCGATCTTCTCTGATGCACCTTTATAGCTATCGCTGCTTTCAGAGCACAACGACTCTTCACCAACCAGCATATAGTCGATGTCAACTGAAGGGATATCACCGGTTTTACCATCTGCGAGAAGCAGGACGTCGATAGGCCAAATGTTACATAGGCCATTAACTACCTGCTTATTATGGTCGAGAAAAAGTGGATTTCCGGATTTGTAGTAGTTTGAGAAGCTGTAATCTAAAGCAGTAACCACCTTCGTCGTTCGTGTGAACATCTCTTCGATGCGATGAAACTCAACGTTGATATCTTTTTTTACCGCATCAAAATGATTCTTACCAATTAGACCTAGCAACATTATGGCGATCACGGCAGGGAATCCAAAGACAAAGCGAAGGCTAAAGTGCCTGTTTATTTTCATATAATGTGCTCTTAGTGCTCAGCTATTTTCATTTACCCCATTAATATTATTACATTAATTGTCATATCCCACGAGGTAAAAGAGTGTAAATTGATATGAATCGATCTCTACCATTCACTTAAAGCTTTAAAAACTAGCCCAGACTAAGCAAGGTTAGCCCTGAGTGATTTAATCCAGTTTATTGCTACATCAAAAATCATCGACTGCATCGCTGGAATAACAATATCTGCGGTACCGTTACAGATCAAAACACGTTCTATTCGACCAAGCAAAGCGACCAGCTCACCTTGCTCTTGTCCAAGCATCCATACAGGTAAAGCTAGCGACTTTGCTTTGTTAGACAAGTTTAGTACAACTAAGGTCTTTTCCCTTCCAAGACAACGTGCAAACACTAAGGTTTCAGCATCACAATACAACTCTAAGTAAGCACCACTTTGTAAGCTTCTGCGTTCTGTTCGCAAACTTATCAACGCTTGATGACATGAGAACCAATCGGAGGTTTGCTCTGCTCCCCACGGGAAACATCTGCGATTATCCGGGTCTTGACCACCTTCTAAGCCCACCTCGGTTCCGTAGTACAAACACGGCGTCCCAACGTAAGTGAATAATAGAGTCAGAGCCAATTTTTGCTTCGCTTCGTCGCCATTGAGAAGCGTCAAGAACCGTGCTGTATCGTGACTATCCAATTGATTCAACTGCGATAACTGATTCAGCCATGGCACCATAGCTCTTGCTTCTGCTAACCAATCGGAGAAAGCGAACATATCAATATTGATTGGCTCATAAGCGATATCTTGTTTTGCCAATAACGCGCGGACCGGATGGGCAAAACCATAGTAGTTCATTGACCCGTCTTCTTGCTCTCCCTGTAACCATTGGCTGGCCTCAAAGAAATGCTCTCCCAAGATATAAGCCTCTGAGTTCTCATCCTTAGCTGAGTCACGGAATGCCTTTACATAATGTGCATTGTTATAGGCGCCCTCACCTTCCCCTAGCATATGGATCACATCGAAACGCCAACCATCTATATGGTAAGGCGCTTTCAGCCAATGTTTGATCACTGACTCTTCGGATTGGTAGATATGATCTCGAACTGCTTCGTTAGAGAAATTTAAAACAGGGAGCGATGAGATCCCTTTCCATCCTACGTATTTCTTCGAATCACTTGGCTCGAAAAAATAGTAGTCATGATAAGGAGAATCAGAATGACCATAAGCTCCTTTATCTGAGTTCAGATTTGAACTTGAACTTGAAATGTTGTTTTTTAGCTTATCAAACCATGGGTGCTCGACCGATGTATGGTTGAACACGGCATCTAAGACAATTTTCATATCACGAGCATGAATATTGCTAGAGAGCGTCGCGAACTCTTCATTCGTGCCAAAGTGTGGGTCGACTTTGTAGTAATCGGTCGTGTCGTATTTGTGATTGCTCGGTGATTGAAAGATCGGGTTTAGGTACAAAGCGGTAATACCTAGATCTTGTAAGTAGTCTAGCTTGTTACGAATACCCGCCAAGTCGCCACCAAAAAACTCAGCAGCACCGGTTCCATTGTGCCCTTCAACAGAATCGCCCCACTCTTTAACAACGACATCTAATGTGTTTTCTTTTAAGCGATATTCCCCTGCTTTAACACTGATACTCGGGTTACCATTGCAAAAACGTTCAGGGAAGATTTGATAGAAGACCTGCTCCGAGACCCATGATGGTGGGCGATGATGGGCATTAAACTTGAAATGAAACTCACGGCTTGGAACGCGACTATGTACCCCCCTAGCATCAAGCCAGTGCTGTCCTGATGAGTCGACTAACTTGAATACATAATGAGTAATGTCTCTGTCTGAATTAACTGGAAAAGAGACTTGCCACACCATCAAACGACCTTCAGTACCAACTTTGATCATATCAAGCAGATACTCTTCGTTATCCGGTTCATGCCTCAACAGAACCCTATTCCAATCACTGCGGTCAGTCATTAATTTAACGGTCAGAATGCCGTCTTTTTCGTGGAAGTAGTCGGGGGTTTGCGCATGAAAGATAAATGGCTTCATAGTGGTTCTCGAGCAATGTTTAATTTGCTTAAGATATGAAATTATTTGTTGGCGACAATCAGAAAAATATCGTCAGTCAAAGTAGATCACGCTTTGTAGACCCACTTTGTTTTCAGTAAGACGATTTCTCTCAAAATGATCAAATGAATAGGCCTGTTACCAAACCTAGATCGCGTTTGAAGTCGACCTATTAACGACTGACTACCGCGCGGTCGATCACTGATTGAGGCAATGTCACACCTAACTCACGAGCAGCTTCCAAATTCACCACCAGTTGTGAGCTTTGTGCGGTTTTAACGCTCAATTTTCCAGGCTTTTGTCCATTGAGAATAGCCGCTACATAATCCGCAGTTTGTACCCCAACGTCATAATAATCTAAACCCAAACCTGCAATAGCGCCTTTTCCTACATAAGATGTAGCGCCTGCGACGACGGGTGTATCAGCTTGGTTAGCCGCGTTGATAAGACCTTCCATGCCGCTTGCAACAGTATTGTCCGTTAAGGCGTAGATAACATCCGATTTCTTTGCCACTGATTCTGCTTTTGATTCCACATCATCAATGGTGAGTGCTCTTTCTGTATAAAGAGTAAAACCAAAGTCTCGCGTCGCTTTCTTTAACAGTCCAACCAAGGCAACTGCATTTGCCTCTGCTGGGTTGTAAACAACACCGATTGAATTAGCTTCAGGGAGCAGTTCTTTGATTAATGACACATGCTGAGTGATCGGAGATAAGTCAGAAAGCCCCGTGACATTACGCCCCGGCTTTTCTAATTGTTTAACGAGCCTAGCGCCGATAGGATCCGTAACCGCGGTAAACACGATAGGAATCGAGCGAGTCGCCGACACTAAGGCTTGTGAGGTCGGTGTTGCGATACCTACCAATACATGGGGATTTTCACTAACGAGCTCTCTGGCAATTTTGGCAGCTTGCGCTGGATTCCCATCCGCCATTTCATAGGAAAACTCTAAGTTCTTTCCGGGTTCATAGCCTTTAGCTCTCAATCCTTCAAGAAGCCCTAAGCGTGTTGCATTTAGATCTGGATGATCTACAACTTGTGACACCGATACCTTGGCAATATTTGCTGCCACACCACTAGCCCATAACAACAGGCAACTGCTCAACGCTGCCGTTAATACTTTTCTTACAGACCCCATCAATACTCCCTTCATCAAGCGCTCGTTGTTATTGCTCGATCTAGAGAGAACACAACATTAAATTCACTATTGATATTATTACCAGTAACTTTTGATAACTTGAAGTGATATTTAACAAAAACACAACAAAGCTCGAATTATGCGTCAAAAGGCTGGTTGGGTTGAATCCATAGGTAAGAAACGAAGTGAATAACAAGAGATAGGTGAGACAAACAACGAAGGGTAAGATGAACGAAAAGTGTCACGAGGAACGAATCTGAGAACATGCTATCTGCTATGTGTAGCCGTTCTCAGACGATAGGGAGAAGTGAGGTTTTCTTAGAACCAACGTTCCATTGAAGATTTGTCTAACTGACGGAATGCACGATTCAGAATGATCGCCAACTCCTTATAACGAGGGCGTGGCTTCATTGGCTCTAACGCAAAACCCGTTTCAGTGATCTTCTCGTGCAGTTCGCGGTACCACGACACTAACGCAGGCGGAAGTTGTGTATTTGAGCGGTTACCTAACCACCACATGCCTTGAAGTGGCAAACTAATCGCAAACAAAGCCATAACCACAGCTTGTGGCATCGCTTGGTAATTATTAAAGACCATTTGCGTAAGAACGCTGATAGCAGCTATCGCGGGCATCACCTTTACACCAAAGCGCGTCGCTTTAATGATGCGTTGCTCAGGGAAAATAGCGTTTAACTCTTTTCGAACAGGCCAGAGATCCATGTACTTTTGGCCATCTTTTAAACTGCTAGCTAAACCAACTCTATTGCTCATATGAGTCTCCCATTAAAAAAAAGTTGAAATCATCAACTAAAAACACAAAAATTTGACGAAAAATAATATTCTTTCAAATTTTTTTGTTATATTTGCACAATATCGCTATTATTTGCAGACCTCAATCTCATTGTTGCCCTTATTTACAATTTAAGCAACTTTGAGAAGACTTCTGCAAGGAATGCACAAGGCTCTTTTTTTGAAAAAGTGCGCTTTCACTTTATACGGAAATTAACGTTTTTTTGACCAAGGTTAGTACGCAAGCTACCGTGCTTCGTCTATTCTTGAGATTAATTTTCATCCTTAACTGATTTCGATCAGAAAAATTAACAGGTAGTCATTAATGTCTAAGCTAGTTTTAGTTTTAAACTGTGGTAGTTCTTCTCTTAAATTCGCTGTGGTTGATGCAGAAACAGGTGCTGAGCACCTAACTGGTCTTGCTGAGTGTCTGGGTCTTCCAGAAGCTCGTATGAAGTGGAAACTTGATGGCAAGCACGAAGCACAACTAGGCGCGGGCGCAGCTCACGTAGAAGCACTATCTTTCATGGTAGAAACTATTCTTGCTTCTAAGCCTGAGCTTAAAGCTAACCTTGGCGCTATCGGTCACCGTATCGTACACGGTGGCGAGCAGTTCACTTCTTCTGCACTTATCACTGATGAAGTACTTAAGGGTATTCAAGACGCTGCAACTTTCGCACCTCTTCACAACCCAGCTCACCTTATCGGTATCGAAGCGGCTCAACAGAACTTCCCAGGCCTTAAAAACGTTGCTGTATTTGACACTGCGTTCCACCAAACAATGCCTTCTGAGTCTTACCTATACGCTCTACCGTACAACCTGTACAAAGAGCACGGCATCCGTCGTTACGGCATGCACGGTACTTCTCACCTATTCATCACTCGTGAAGTTGCAGGCCTACTAAACAAGCCAGTTGAAGAAGTTAACATCATCAACTGTCACCTAGGTAACGGCGCTTCTGTATGTGCTATCAAGAACGGTCAATCTGTAGATACTTCTATGGGTCTTACTCCTCTTGAAGGTCTTGTAATGGGTACTCGTTGTGGTGACCTAGATCCTGCGATCATCTTCCACCTACACGACGCTCTTGGTTACTCTGTTGAAGAAATCAACAACATGCTAACTAAAGAGTCTGGTCTTGCTGGTCTAACTGAAGTGACTTCTGACTGTCGTTTCGTTGAAGACAACTACGGTGAGAAAGAAGAAGCAACTCGTGCAATGGACGTGTTCTGTCACCGTCTAGCTAAGTACGTAGCTGGTTACACTGCAACTCTAGAAGGTCGTCTAGACGCAATCACTTTCACTGGCGGCATCGGCGAGAACTCTGGCCCAATCCGTGAAATGGTTCTTAACCGCCTAGGCATCTTCGGCATCGAAGTTGACGGTGAAGCTAACCTTAAAGCTCGTTTCGGCGGCGAAGGTACTATCACTACAGCTAACAGCCGTATCCCAGCAATGGTTATCTCTACTAACGAAGAGCTAGTAATTGCTGAAGACACTGCGAAACTAGCAGGTCTTTAATTGATTTTCCTGACTAGCTTCACTCGAAGCTAGTCAGTTTTTCATATCAAGAAAATGGGGCTCAACTTCTATTCCTACCCCAATTTAAATATCGGTGGGAATAGCAGTTGAGCTTTTTTTATTTCCAATAGTCAAAGGTGTTCGTCAATGTCACGTACTATTATGCTTATCCCTACAAGCGCTGGTGTTGGTCTTACTAGTGTTAGCATGGGTGTTCTTCGCGCTATGGAGCGTAAGGGCGTAAGTGTTTCTTTCTACAAGCCAATCGCTCAGCCTCGCAGCGGTGGTGATCAACCAGATCTAACGTCTACTATTATCAGCGTAAACAGCGACATTAAGATTGGTGAGCCAATCGCAATGACTAAAGCTGAAGCTTTGATCGGTAGCGAAAAAATGGACGTACTTCTTGAGTCTGTTGTTGAGCAATACAACAAGATCAACAAAGACGCAGAAGTAACGCTAATCGAAGGTCTAGTACCTACTCGTAAGCACCCATTTGCTAACCAAGTAAACGCGGAAATCGCGAAAACACTTGGCGCGGAGATCGTATTCGTTGCGACTCCTGGTACTGACAACCCTACGCAACTTAAAGAGCGTATCGAAGTAGCATGTTCTAACTTCGGAGGTACTAAGAACAAGAACATCAAAGGCGTAATCATCAACAAGCTTAACGCTCCTGTTGATGAAGCTGGCCGTACTCGCCCTGACCTATCTGAAATCTTCGACGATGCAGATACAGCTCAGCAAGCGAACCTTGAAGTAATGCAAATCTTCAACTCTAGCCCTATCCGTGTTCTTGGCTGTGTGCCATGGAGCATCGACCTAATCGCAACTCGTGCGGTTGATATGGCTAAGCACCTTAACGCTGAAATCATCAACGAAGGTGAAATCGCGACTCGTCGTATTAAGAGCATCACTTTCTGTGCACGTTCTCTACCGCACATGATTGAGCACTTTAAGCCAGGTTCACTGCTAGTAACTTCTGCAGACCGTCCTGACGTTATCGTTGCTGCTGCTCTTGCTGCGAAAAACGGCGTTGAGATTGGCGCAATCCTGCTTACTGGCGGTTACGACATCCCAGAAAGCATTGCTAACCTATGTGCACCAGCATTCGCTTCAGGTCTACCGATCTTCAAGGCGCAAGGTAACACTTGGCAGACGTCTCTAAACCTACAGAGCTTCAACCTAGAAGTTCCTGCAGACGATAAAGAGCGTATTGAATTCGTTAACGATCACGTTGCAAGCCACATCGATGGCCCTTGGATTGACTCTCTATCTGAAGGCACTCAAGGCATCCGTCGTCTAAGCCCACCAGCATTCCGTTACCAGCTAACTGAATTCGCTCGTAAAGCGGCTAAGCGCATCGTTCTTCCTGAAGGTGATGAGCCACGTACAGTTAAAGCTGCGGCTATCTGTGCTGAGCGCGGTATCGCGACTTGTGTACTTCTAGGTAACCCAGAAGAAATCCGTCGTGTTGCTGCACAGCAAGGTGTTGAGCTTGGCGCTGGCGTTGAGATCATCGATTCTGCATCAGTTCGCGAAAACTACGTAGCTCGTCTAGTTGAACTTCGTGGCGCTAAAGGTATGACTGAAGTTGTAGCTCGTGAGAAGCTAGAAGATTCAGTATTCCTAGGCACTATGATGCTTGAAGCTGGTGAAGTTGACGGCCTAGTTTCTGGCGCTGTTCACACAACGGCGAACACTATCGTTCCTCCGTTCCAGATCATCAAGACTGCTCCTGATGCTTCTATCGTATCTTCAATCTTCTTCATGCTTCTGCCTGATCAAGTTCTTGTATACGGTGACTGTGCGATCAACCCAGATCCAACAGCTGAACAGCTTGCTGAAATCGCTATTCAATCTGCAGATTCTGCTGCGGCATTCGGTATCGACCCACGCGTTGCTATGATCTCTTACTCTACTGGTGAATCTGGTAAGGGTGCAGACGTAGATAAAGTACGTGAAGCAACTAAGATTGCTCAAGAGAAACGTCCAGATCTAGTGATCGACGGCCCTCTACAGTACGACGCGGCTATCATGGAAAACGTTGCTGCTTCTAAAGCACCAAACTCTCCAGTAGCAGGTAAAGCGACTGTATTCGTATTCCCAGACCTAAACACTGGTAACACGACTTACAAAGCTGTACAGCGTTCAGCGGACCTAGTATCTATCGGTCCAATGCTTCAAGGTATGCGCAAGCCAGTAAATGACTTGTCTCGTGGCGCTCTAGTAGACGACATCGTTTACACAGTAGCTCTAACGGCTATCCAAGCAGACCAAGCAGCTCAAGCTGAAGAAAAAGTAATTAACTAATTACCTTTTCATGTCCTAAGGGACTTTAAGAGTGTTAAAGCCCATGCAATTGCGTGGGCTTTTTTTATGTCTTATTATTGTATAGCATACCAAATAATAGGTTTAGAAGGTGAAAGTGACACATGTCGATTGAATTTACCAAAGAGTCAGCAATACGTGATCATGTATTAAAAAGTGTGAGTATCGCACTCGCCCTTTTTGTGTTGGTCGTTGCTTCTTCAAATTTCTTTTTGAGTAAAGATTATGCTCTCGGCAGTCTGGAAGTGCTTATCTCACTGATCCTTTTCCACGTCTATTACGAGACTAAACGTGGCTTTTCACTTTCTTGGCAACCTCTGTTGTTAGCAACTGTGATTACTGGAGGTCTGATCTATGGATTTGCGAACGCGAAACCACAAGCTGCTATCATCATGTGGGTCTTTGTCCTGCCTCCACTGTACCAACTACTGTTTAACCGATTCATTGGCTCGCTGTTCACTTTCGCGATGCTAGGGGCGACCGCATTGTTTTACTTCCCTAACCTATTCAGCGAAGGCGTTTACCCTTTTGCATTCGTAAACTTCGTTATCCCATATTCGATGATTTGGCTCATCTCATTCAATCATGAGTCAGTGCGTATTGGTGTGAAAGAACGACTTGAACAACTGGCGCGAACTGATGCCCTAACCAGTGCGTTCAATCGGCTGGCCCTACAACAAGATGCTTTGAACACACTACATCACAGCCCAGCTGACTACTTACTGCATTTCGACTTAGATTGGTTTAAAACGGTCAATGATACCTACGGACACAGTATTGGTGACCAGGTTCTAAAAGAAGTGGTGTCTGAAACACAACGAGTCTTACCAAGCGGTAAGGTTTATCGAATTGGCGGTGAGGAGTTTTGTGTCATCTTTGAAGCTGAGAACTTTGAGGATGCGACAACGAAAGCTGATGAGCTAAAAGAGTCGATTGCTGAAATGGCTATATCTAAAGGCAATCACCACATCAAGGTCACCATCAGCGGTGGATTGATTGAACTCTCATCCCTGGGAATGACTGAACAACTTGATGATGCTTTGCAGAGAACTGATAAAGCACTCTACAAAGCAAAACAGTCAGGAAGAAATTTAATTGTCGCGGCTTAGAGACCACGTCCGTGAGGTGAGTCTAAATCCAGATCTGGCCCTTTAGGCACCACTTGAGTCGGGTTGATACCAGTGTGGCTGTAGTAGTAGTGACGCTTGATATGGTAAAAATCGGTCGTCTCTTTGATCCCTTCGATCTGATACAGCTCTTTTAGGTAACCCTGAATATTTGCGTAGTCCTCAATTCGCTGCTTGTTACACTTGAAGTGGCCAACATACACTGCATCGAATCGAACCAAGGTCGTAAACAACCGCCAATCCGCTTCTGTAATCTCGTTACCTGCCAGATAACGGTTTTCGCTAAGGTGGGTATCCACTTTGTCTAACGCTTCAAATAACGCGTCATACGCTTCTTCATAAGCTTCTTGTGTGGTCGCGAAGCCGGTACGATAAACGCCGTTATTGATGTTCGGATAGATGTAGTCGTTCCACTCGTCAATCTTGCTCGCCAATTCCCATGGGTAGTAATCATCGGTGTTACCTGTTAACTCATTAAATTCTGAATTGAACATGCGGATGATTTCAGACGACTCGTTGCTAACGATGGTGTTGGTTTTCTTATCCCATAAAACAGGAACCGTTACTCGACCTGAATAGTCCGGTTTGGCTTGGGTGTAGATTTGGTGCATGCGAGTGTGACCGAACAGAGGCTCAGGCAAGCCCATTTGCCACCCTTCACTCATCATGTCAGGGCAAACTACTGTCACATCGATGTGATCGGTTAGGTCTTTCAGTTCACGGAAGATCAGCGTGCGATGCGCCCACGGACAAGCTAACGATACATATAGGTGGTAACGACCACTTTCTGGCTCAAATTGCGCTCCGGCTTTATTTTCAACCCAGTTGCGAAAGCCCGCATCTTCACGAACGAACTTACCACCGCTTTCTTTGGTGTCGTACCACACGTCGTGCCAAACACCTTCAACTAACTTACCCATATCCAAACCCCTGTAATGCTAACTTTTTTATACCAATCACAGTAAGTAAATGTTCAGAAATAGCGTAGAGAAAAGGCTTGAGAACAAGGAAGAATTTTTCTGTTAGTAGCTATCTACAATCAAAAATTCTAACGCCGTTATCGAGCGTTTTAACAAGCTAGTATGAGCAGTTATTTACTACGATTGGTATTAGTATAAAAAAAGCCAACTTTTTCAAAACTAGAAGAAGTTGGCTTAGTTGTTCGAATATTTTGATGAAGCTTGTTGAGCGGACCAATAAGCCTAAACCTAAGACAAAAAAAGCGCGACTCTAATAACTAGTCGCGCTTAAGCCTGTCACAGGCTGAACCGTTTTAAATAGGCTCTAGACTTGTACGTGCAAGCAAGATACTGCGTGAACGTCATCGCCTTGAATCGTTGGCTTAGTTTGCGCACACGCCTCTGTCGCTTGTGGGCAACGAGTACGGAACACACAACCTGATGGCGGATTGATTGGTGACGGTAGATCACCTTCCAACATCTGAATGGTTTTGCTGCGCTCTAAGCGAGGATCTGGAATTGGAACTGCAGACATCAACGCTTTGGTGTACGGGTGCTTAGGATCAGAGAACAATGCTTCTGATTCGCCAAGTTCTACCGCGTTGCCTAAGTACATCACCAACACACGGTCAGAAATGTGTTTAACAACCGACAAATCGTGCGCGATGAATACCAAAGACAAACCTAACTCTTTTTGTAGCTCCTTCAGAAGGTTAACTACTTGAGCTTGGATAGATACATCCAATGCTGAAACTGGTTCATCACAGATGATCATCTTAGGCTTCAAGATGAGAGCACGTGCGATACCGATACGCTGACACTGACCACCGGAGAACTCATGCGGGTAACGGTTGATTACGTTTGGTAGCAAACCAACCTTTGCCATCATCTCTTTAACTCGGTCCTTCACTTCCTGTTTAGAAAGCTCTGGGTAAAAAGTCTCTAGAGGCTCTGCAATGATGTCACCAACAGACATACGCGGGTTAAGCGATGCGAGCGGGTCTTGGAAGATCATCTGAATCTCTTTACGAGTTTCGCGACGCTGTACTTCCTGCATTTTAGTCAAGTCTTGGCCTAACCACATCACTTCGCCGTCTGTCGCTTCAACCAAACCAATGATTGCACGAGCAAATGTCGATTTACCACAACCAGACTCACCTACTACACCCAGCGTTTCTCCTTCGTAAAGGTGGATATCAACGCCATCAACAGCTTTCAGGTTTGACGGTTTTGCCCAAGGCCACGCTGATTTAGCTGCGATGCTAAAGTGAACTTTCAGGTCTTTAATATCTAGTAATAACTGTTTATCTACACTCATTTTGTCCAAGTCTCCCAGTCAGAAAAACAAGCACGCTGACGGTCATTACCAAATGGCGTCAAAATAGGTGCTTCTTGCTTACAACGATCCATTACGCGGTGACAACGGTCTTGGTAAGGACAGCCTGTTGGCAGGCGAAGTAAGTTTGGTGGATTACCTGGAATAGTCGGTAGAATTTCACCTTCTGTATCCAAACGAGGAATCGCTTTCAGTAGGCCCTCTGCGTATGGATGGCTTGGCTCGTAGAAGATTTCATCAACCGTGCCGTACTCCATTGTACGACCCGCGTACATCACAAGTACTTTGTCACATGAACCTGCAACCACACCCAAATCGTGGGTGATCATGATGATTGCCGTGTTGAACTCATCTTTCAATTCGTTTAGCAATTCCATGATTTGCGCTTGAATGGTTACATCCAAAGCGGTTGTTGGTTCATCAGCGATAAGCAATTTAGGACGACACAATAGTGCCATTGCGATCATCACACGTTGACGCATACCGCCAGAAAATTCGTGTGGGTACATAGTGATACGCTTGCGTGCTTCAGGGATTTTAACCGCTTCAAGCATGCGTACTGATTCTTCAAACGCCTCTGCTTTACCCATGCCTTTGTGCAGCATAAGTACTTCCATCAGCTGATCACTTACTTTCATGTAAGGGTTCAGTGATGTCATCGGGTCTTGGAAGATCATCGCGATCTGTTCAGCACGAACTTTGTTCAACGCTTTTTCAGGTAGGTTAAGGATTTCATTGCCTTCAAACTTTGCACTGCCTGAGATGATGCCGTTCTTAGCCAGCAGCCCCATCAGTGCAAATACCGTTTGTGATTTACCTGAACCTGACTCACCCACGATACCCAGCGTTTCACCTTGGTTAAGTGAGAAATTCAAGTCGTTTACTGCAGTTACGATACCATCTTGCGTGGTAAATTCGACGCGCAGATCTTTGACATCTAATAAGCTCATTATTGCTTCCTTAATCTTTTATAGCTTTTAATTGCTATTTCGTTATCTGTCTTTTGGATCAAGCGCATCGCGCAGACCATCACCTACGTAGTTAAAGCAGAACAGCGTAACTACCATGAATACCGCAGGGAATGCCAGTTGCCAGATTGCAACTTCCATTGTTTGCGAGCCTTCTTGTAACAGCGCGCCCCAACTTGTCATAGGCTCTTGAACACCAAGACCAAGGAAAGATAAGAATGATTCTGTAAGGATCATGCTTGGAATAAGCAGCGTAGAGTAAACCGCTACGATGCCTAGCACGTTCGGTACGATATGACGTGTAATGATCTTCCATTTGCTTACACCACATACGTGTGCAGCTTCAATGAACTCTTTACTACGTAAGCTTAAAGTTTGACCACGTACAATACGCGCCATATCTAGCCAAGCAATCGCACCAATCGCAACGAAGATTAGGATGATGTTACGACCAAAGAATGTAACTAGAACGATAACTAGGAACATGAATGGAACCGCGTACAAGATCTCTAGGATACGCATCATCACTCGGTCAGTACGACCACCAATGAAGCCAGAAGCTGCACCGTAAAGCGTACCAATCAGTACCGCTACGAATGCACCCATCACACCAACCATTAATGAGATACGGCCACCAATAAGAGTACGAACATACAAATCACGGCCTAAGCTATCAGTGCCAAACCAGTGGTCCGCACTTGGCGCTGCATGCATTGCGTACCAGTCAGTATCATCATAAGTGTACTGAGCCAGCATCGGTAAGAAGATAACTGCCAATACCATAAGCGTAAGGATAAACAGGCTTACCATTGCCGCTTTGTTTCGCATAAAACGAATGCGGGCATCCTGCCACAAACTGCGACCTTCAATTTCTAAGCTCTCAGAGAACTTTTCGATCGCTTCTAAATTTTCTTTTTTCTTCAACATAACCATGCGTCCCTGTTAGTAGCGAATTTTCGGGTCAATCAGCGCTAGCAAAATATCAACGATTGCGTTGAACAAGATGAATAGGAAACCAATCAAGATGGTTACACCCATTACTAGCGAGTAGTCACGGTTAAACGCGGCGTTAACAAACAGCTTGCCGATACCTGGTAAGCCGAAGATGGTTTCTACAACAACTGAACCTGTAATGATACCTACAAACGCAGGTCCCATATAAGAAACGACAGGCAGCAGTGCTGGCTTCAGTGCATGTTTTAGAACGATGTAACGGTAACTTAGGCCTTTTGCTCGTGCAGTTCGGATAAAGTTACTGTTGAGCGTTTCAATCATGCTACCGCGAGTAATACGAGCAAATGTGGCTACGTAAAGAAGAGACATCGCGATAACTGGTAGCACGATGTACATATAAGTACCGCCGTGCCAACCACCTGCTGGGAATATGTTCCAGTGCAGAGAGAATAGGTAAATAAGCGCCGGAGCCAACACGAAGGATGGCATTACTACCCCGAGCATGGCGGTCGACATTATGGTGTAGTCTATCCAGGTGTTGTGCTTCAAGGCGGCAATCGTTCCGACCGATACTCCCATAATCAGGGTAAAGATAAAGGCAATAAAGCCTACCTTAGCAGATACTGGAAGTGCGACTGCGATCAGCTCATTAACGGTGTAATCTTGATATTTGAATGATGGACCGAAGTCACCTTGTAAGATATTTGTCAAATACGTGGTGTATTGTTCAAAAACAGGTTTATCTAAGCCGTATTTAGCTTCAATGTTAGCCATAACTTCTGGCGGTAATGGGCGCTCGCTTGAAAACGGGTTACCCGGTGCGAAACGCATGAGAAAGAAAGATATAGTGATCAACACCAACATGGTTGGAATCGCTTCGAATATCCTTTTCATAATGAATTTAAGCATAAACTCACTCTTTTCAGTCTGTGACAATTAAAAAATAAATAGACACTGTGTGCGATTTCTCGCACACAGGTCTAAGTTAGTTATATTTTATTTTTATAGGCGGTTATTTTGCTTTGATATAAAGATCTTTTGAATAGATCTTATCTTCGGCGTTACCTTCTGGGTAACCACCTAGCTGAGGTGATACAAGACGTGTTGTAACGTACTGGTAGATTGGAGCAATTGGCATGTCTTTAGCTAGCAATTTTTCTGCTTCGATGTATAGCTTCGTACGCTCTTCTTCTGAAGTAGAGCTTAGGGCTTTATCGATAACCTTGTCATATTCAGCGCTCTTGTAGTGCTGACCAGCAGTTGTATTCTGGCTAACCATCAATGTTAGGAATGAAGATGCTTCATTGTAGTCACCACACCAACCTGCACGAGCAACGTCAAAGTTACCAGTATCTTTACTGTCTAGGTATGATTTCCACTCTTGGTTTTCGAGTTTCGCGTTAATACCAAGCTCTTTCTTCCACATTGATGCAATTGCTACAGCAAGCTTCTTGTGGTTCTCAGATGTGTTGTAAAGCAGGCTGAATTCAAGCGGGTTGTTCTTCGTGTAGCCAGCTTCTTCAAGAAGACGCTTCGCTTCAGCAATACGCTCTTTTTGAGAAAGTTGACCATACTCTGGAGTTACCGGGTCAAAGCCAGCAGTAATTTCAGGAGTCAAGAAGTAAGCTGGTTTTTGGCCTTGACCAAGAATAGCTTTCGTAACGATGTCACGGTCCATCGCGTAAGACATTGCTTTACGAACACGCACGTCGTCGAAAGGTGCTTTCTGTGCATTAAATTGGTAGTAATAAGTACACAGGTTACCCTTAATGTTTACATCTTCTGAGTATTCTTTCTGTAAGCGACGGAAGTGCTCGTTAGGAACTTCGTATGTGAAATCTAGTTCACCAGAGAGGAAGCGGTTCATTTCCGCTACTTGGTTTTCGATTGGTAGGAATGTTACTTTGTTAAGAACTGTATGTTCGTTATCCCAGTAATTTTCGTTGCGTACTAGTTCAAGACGCTCGTTAACTACCCATTGATTTGGAACAAATGCACCATTACCAACAAAGTTTTCAGGCTTAGTCCACTGGTCACCGAATTTTTCAACAGTTGCTTTGTGTACTGGCTTCACTGTTGTGTGACCCATCATCATTACGAAATATGGGACCGCTGTATCTAAAGTCACTTCTAACGTGTAGTCATCTAAAGCTTTAACGCCTAGTTCACTCTTGTCTTTCTTACCCGCGACGATGTCTTTCGCATTCGCCATCTTGGTATATTCCATATACCAAGCGTATGGAGAAGCAGTTAAAGGATCAACCGCACGTTGAAAGCTGTAAACGAAGTCATTTGCCGTTACAGGATCGCCGTTAGACCATTTAGCGTCTTTACGCAGGTGGAAAGTAAATGTTTTGTTGTCTGTCGTTTCCCAGCTTTCAGCTACTCCTGGGATAGTATTACCGTCGCCATCTTGGTTCACTAAACCTTCTAGAAGGTCACGAATTACGTGAGATTCTGGTACGCCTTGAGATTTGTGAGGGTCGAGTGTTGCTACTTCAGTACCGTTACCGCGAACCAGTTCCTGAACTTTTGCTAGTTCAGTGCCTGCTGGAACTTCAGCAGCGATAGAAAGAGTAGAAGAGGCAGCCACTGCCAAACCAGCACCTAGAAGAAGGGCCTGAGTGATTTTATTCTTGTACATTTAATAAACTCCAAGTTTTATGTATTGCATCCATGACTTCTTTGCTTGGTTCACTGAACGGCAGTGATTTAGATTTATTTAGCTCAAAATTTAAGCATAAAAACCTAAAACCTTACAAAGATTGAGGCACACACTATCAACCATTGAAGTAATTTGCCATAAACAAGTCGCAAAAAATCGGATAATTCTCCGAATTACTCAAGGTAACAGTGTAAATCTCTAATAAAAGCCTAATGAATAGTGAGTTACACATAGGGATTAATTAAAAAACAGCCTTTAGTGTTGATGTATCTGTGTTGATAATTTTTTTTAGCATCTTATGCTATAACTCGGTCAGCAAATTAACATTAATGCCACATGAAATCTAATTGCACATCACATATCCCCTAAATAGACTCCACTATTTGTGAGGATTATCACTTTATACAAAACAGCATAATGCACTGCACCAAAACAGATTTAGAAATGCACCAAGACAGACAAAATCACGCACCGAATTTATATGCAACTTGAATGATTAACCATTTATTAATACACCAGTTATTTATAAATAGCTTTGTAGCATGCACAAAAAAAACCGACTTTAATAGTCGGCTTTTAATATTCGTTCTGTAGGTGAGTAACCTTGGGTGGTTATTTTTCCCAACGCTCTGCAGCTTTCGCATCTGAATCTCGAGAGTCAACCCAACGAGTTGCTTCAGTGGTACGTTCCTTTTTCCAAAACGGCGCTTTGGTTTTTAGGAAGTCCATCACAAACTCACAAGCTTCAAAGGCCGCACCGCGATGTGCACTGGATACGCCAACGTAAACAATCTGGTCACCGATATCGAGGTCACCAACACGATGGATAACGCGCATCTTTTGGATTGGCCAGCGTGCCTCAGCTTGATCACAGATCTCGCTCAATGATTTCTCTGTCATACCCGGGTAGTGCTCCAGAGACAAACCAATCACATTATCGCCAAGGTTCATGTCGCGAACTTTACCGACGAACGTCACAATCGCTCCGGCAGCTGTACCTTGAGCCAAGTAGTCGTATTCGTCGCCTACAGAGAAGTCCTCTGCTGTCACTAATACTCTTGGATCCATGCTTAGCCTCCAGTCACTGGTGGGAAGAAAGCGACTTCATCGCCATCTTTCACTTCAGTTGTCAGAGGGACAATGGATTGGTTAAGCGCAGCCAGAAGTTTGCCCTCTTCCAAAGCGATATCCCATTTGCCTTTTTGTGTTACAAGGTGGCTGCGAATCGCTTCAATCGTCTTGAACTTTTCATCAACTTCAACGCTGTCCACACCAACAAGTTCACGAGTTTGAGCAAAGAAAAGTACTGTAATCATGATTCCACCTTAAAATGACCAGATTTACCACCCGTTTTCTCTAACAGGCGTACATTCTCGATAACAATGTCTTTCTGAACAGCTTTACACATATCGTAAATCGTTAACGCAGCAACAGAAGCAGCCGTTAGCGCTTCCATTTCTACGCCTGTCTTACCAGCAAGTTTACAAACAGATTCAATGCGAACCTTGTTTTCAGACTCGATAGCTTCAAGCTGCACTTCTACTTTAGTTAATAGCAGAGGGTGACACAGTGGAATCAGATCCCACGTCTTCTTAGCCGCTTGAATACCCGCGATACGTGCCGTTGCGAAAACATCACCTTTATGGTGGCTACCAGAAACAATCAGCTCTAGCGTTTCAGCAGACATTTGAACGAATGCTTCCGCTCTCGCTTCACGTACTGTCTCAGCTTTAGCCGACACATCGACCATGTTTGCTTCGCCAGACGCGTTAATGTGTGTAAATTGGCTCATACTCAAACCGCCTTATACTGAAAGGTGTGGCATGAAGTTACAAGGGCGGTGGCTAGCATCCATCTGTTGCTTGATGATCTTAGTCCAACCTGTGCGACAAGCACCTGTAGAGCCTGGCATCGCAAAGATTACTGTGTGGTTAGCAAAGCCCGCAATCGCACGAGATTGAATTGTCGATGTACCGATCTCTTCGTAAGACACTTGACGGAATAGCTCACCAAAGCCTTCTACTTCTTTGTCGAATAGTGGCTTAAGCGCTTCAGGCGTGCTGTCACGAGAAGTAAAACCCGTACCGCCAGTGATCATGATCGCTTGTACGCTTTCATCAGCGATCCACTTAGATACGATCGCACGGATCTTGTACATGTCGTCGATAACGATTTGCTTATCAACAACGTTGTGACCCGCTTCTTTAGCATGCTCAGCTAGGTAGCCACCTGACGTATCATTTTCTTCTGTACGTGTATCTGAAACCGTTAGTACTGCGATGTTTGCTGCTTGGAATTTGCTTTCTGCGTGACCCATTTGTTCACCTATATAAATTTTTCAATTAGACTGATTCGCCCAGCCTAGAGAAGCTGAGCGATAAAATGCGTTAGAGTATATAGCGGGTTAACCGCCGATTGACGCCAAGTTTGGAGTCATGCCGCTGTTGCCATCATGTAAGAAATGGCTAACGGACTTGGTTTGAAGCTGAGCCTGTATTCGATCGATGAGCTCTTGCTCTTGTTGATCTTCTTGAATCAAATCTCTCAGTTCAACACCGTGATCGCCAAACAGACATAGGTGAAGCTTACCGGTCGCAGAAACGCGCAGTCGGTTACAACTCTCACAAAAGTCTTTCTCGTAAGGCATGATCAAACCAATCTCACCCTTGTAGTCTGGGTGAACGAACACTTGCGCAGGGCCATCATTAACGGCTCTCACTTTAAGCAACCAACCATTCGCAATTAGCTGGTTACGAATCGCAACACCTGACACATGGTGCTTGTCAAACAACTCGTCCATCTCGCCGGTTTTCATCAGCTCAATAAAACGCAGTTGAATCGGTTTGTCTTTGATCCAATTAAGGAAGGCAGGTAACTCTTGGCTATTGAGGTCTTTCATCAATACTACGTTTACTTTGACTTGTTCAAAGCCAACCTCAAACGCTTTATCAATACCTCGCATAACCTCAGTAAACTTATTCTCACCAGTGATCTGATGGAACATACGTGAATCTAAGCTATCCACGCTCACGTTTATATGGGTTAAACCAGCATCACGCCACTGCCCTACTTGTTTCTCCATGCGATAGCCGTTCGTTGTCGTGGCTACTTTTTCGATGCCTGGAGTAGAAGCAACGGTATGTATGATTTCAGGAAAGTCTTTACGCAGACTCGGCTCTCCGCCTGTAATGCGGATCTTTGAGGTACCACAATCTGCAAACGCTTTTACAACGCGTTTGATCTCGGGAACACTTAAAAAAGACGAGTTTTTTTGCCCTGACGGTTTATAACCATCCGGCAAGCAGTAAGTACATTTAAAGTTACAGACGTCTGTAACCGACAAGCGCAAGTAATAAAACTTGCGATGGAATCTATCTTCGAATTGTTGCGCCACGGAACACCTTTCCAAACACGGGAGGCATAATCATTTCCAATTAAGCCCTTGTGACAACATGTCACTGGCTCTTGATGCGTATCGGTACAGCAAATACCACTGTGCGACTTAGCATGCGAGAGCTCGGAGTTATGGCAACCGCACGTTATATTCATACGCGCAGTAGCTGAGTAATAAAATACTTAATATTTTTACGTGAATCTAGCTCTGATGGTAAAAAACGGGTCACATCGGCAAAAAAAACGTATCAAACGCTCAAAATAACTCTTGTTGAGTATATAGCGAGAAGCATTTAACCTAAATTATAGTTGGTAATAATCTAACAAGAACAAAAAATGAATATTTACTCTTCAAAGAAAGTCGTAGCAATTGGTGGAGGCCATGGCTTAGGTCGTATGCTTGCTGCATTAAAAGACTTTGGTAACAACGCAACTGGCATTGTTGCAACAACGGATAATGGCGGTTCAACCGGACGAATTCGAGACTGCCAAGGTGGTATCGCTTGGGGAGATACACGCAACTGTATCAACCAATTGATCACTGAACCTTCAATTAGTTCGATGATGTTTGAATACCGCTTTCGCGGCCAAGGCGAACTCGACGGTCATAACTTGGGTAACCTGATGCTCACAGCATTAGACAACCTCTCGGTTCGTCCATTGGAAGCGATTAACCTGATTCGAAATATGCTTAAGGTCGACGTTAATATCGTGCCGATGACAGAGCACCCTTCTGACCTCACGGCCCTATCGATGGATGGCCGCTGGGTAACCGGTGAAACCAACGTTGATGACATGACAGAAAAGCTGCGCATGATGGACTTGTCGCCAGAAGTCCCAGCAACCAAAGAAGCCGTAGCTGCGGTGGAAGAAGCAGACTGTATTGTGCTTGGCCCAGGCAGCTTTTTAACCAGTGTGATGCCTCCGCTGCTACTACCTGAAATTGGTAAAGCCATCGCAGGAAACACTAAGGCAAAAGTTATCTTCATTGAAAACCTGTCTCCAGAACACGGTCCTGCAGGTAAAATGACGCTTCAAGAGCAATTGGAGTGGTGTGAACGTACCTGTAAAGCACGTAAGATAGACGTTGTACTAGGCAATGAACCGCATCCAGAACTAGAAGGCCAATGGAATTGTGTGACCACGGATCTTGCATCTGCAAACCGAGATTGGCGACACGACCGAGTGAAGCTTCAACAAGCGATCGAAGCTCAGTTGGCTTAGTTCATAAGTTCAAACATCAGAAAACGAAAAAGGAGCATGATGCTCCTTTTTTAGTCTCTGTATCTCTACCTGTAGATATAGCAATTAGCCGTTTTAGAGATCCGTCATCAACTGTTGATATTCGGTATAAGTCGATAGCAGAAGTTCCTGCATATCTTGAAAATCAATATCTGTAACGGGCAATGCTTGCTTCACTTTTGCGTCTAAGCTAATAGCAAAATTACACAAAGAATCAGCACCAAAACTCGCAGCACTACTCTTCAACGCATGGCTGATATCGGCCAAATACTTAGACGTATCAGTATCTTTGTTTAGCTCTAGGTGCTCGTAGTATCCCTTCAATTCACCTAAAAAGATTTCCAATAACACTGGGACATTCTCTTGCCCAATCTCACCGGCAAGCTCGTCAACTTTTTGCTGATTTAATATTTTCATCATCGTTCTTTCTTATTGTTTGGCGATTACTGCTTCGCATTCCACGTTTGCAATTTACGGTATATCGTTGATGGACTGACATCCAAGAAACCAGCTGCGCGAGGGATGTTACCATCACACGCTTTTATGGCCTGTTCGATTGCCGTTTTCTCAGTGATCCACAATGGGAAAATATCTTTTACTGTGATGTCTTCACTCTGCTTCTCTTTCAGGCGCAGACTGTTTTCAATCGGTTGATTCAATGGTGGCGGAAGCATGTTCAGAGTAATCTCTTTACCATTATTCAACACCACCACATTCCGCAATACGTTTTGTAGCTGACGAACGTTACCCGGCCACTCATATTGGTTAAAACGATCCAACACTTCTTGAGCAAAACGAACAAACGCCTTGCCTTCTTCAACCGACATGTAGCCCAACAGTGAGTATGCAATCTCGATGACATCTTCACCACGCTCACGCAATGGCGGCAAATGCAGAGGAATCACGTACAGACGGTAGTATAAATCTTCTCTAAAGCGACCCTCTTGTACTTCTTTCCAAGGGTCTCGGTTGGTCGCACAAACAAAACGAACGTCGACACTCTTCATCTTCGACGAACCTACTTTTTGGAAGGTACCAGTCTGGATAAAACGCAGAAGCTTGGTTTGCAGTTCAAGATCCATTTCACACAGTTCATCGAGGAACAGTGTGCCTCCATCAGCCAATTCAGCAGCACCTTGACGATCGGTTGCCGCGCCCGTAAATGCCCCTTTTACGTGACCAAACAGCTCACTTTCAATCAAGTCTTTAGGAATTGCCGCACAGTTGATGGCGATAAAAGGCTTATCGCCACGTTTACTCGCCGCATGGATAGCTTCTGCACATACCTCTTTACCGGTACCACTTTCACCGGTAATGAAAATACTCGCTTTACTCGATGCGGCGGAATCGATAGTTCGGTAAACCTGCTGCATGGTTTGGCTACTACCAATAAAACCTTGATAGTTCTGGTTTCCCGGATGTTCAGAGCTGTTCTTAAGCTTGGTGGCTTTACGAATCGCATTGTTTACCGTAATACGAAGTCGGTCGGCTTCACACGGTTTGATCAGGAAATCTTGAGAACCATGACGCATCGCTTCTACGGCGGTATCGATAGAACCGTGCGCTGTCATGAAGATAACGGGCACTTCAGGGTATTTTTGTTTTACAGCAAAGAGTACGTCCATACCCGTCATATCAGGCAGACGTAGATCTAATAAAATGAGGTCAGGGATTCGATGATTCAAACTCTCAATTGCATCGCGGCCAGTGCCAACAATGTTGATATCAATTTCGAGCGGTGTAAGATACGAGCGATATAACGCTGCGACTGAAGCCGTATCCTCCACCATCAACAAATACTTTGATTTGTTATCTAACGTTTTTGATTGCATATCCTAGCCATTTATAATTTGCATTTCTTATTATAGTCGCATTCCGCTTTGCATTATGCAAATTAGCCACAATATTTGTATTGTATTTTTTTACTTGCTTCAAATAATCAATGTTTTATCTATATGGCACGAACGATGCAGTCATAGAGATGACCTTCGGGTCACCTAGCCAACTGACGTTGTTAGTGGACTGAGTGTTCACAAACGTAAGCCAGTAGAACATTTACTACTGGCTGTTTTTTTGCCTGAAAACTCTTAAATGTTGTCTTTTGAGGCGAACTTCTTTAGTTAATTCTTTAGCTAAGACACGCAATTAAATGAAATTAGCTATTGGTAATGAATTGCTTTCTTAACTGCTCAATTTCATCACGCTTCTGTGCTGCCAATTCAAATTCCAAGTTCTGAGCATGCTGATACATTGCCGCTTCCAACTTGCTGATCTCTTTATCAAGCTGTTGTGGTGTAAGCACCGCATAACTTTCTGAAGGCTCAGCCACTTTAGACAACGGAACCTGTTTAGATTGTCGTTGTTGTTTCGACTTGGTGATGTCACCCAGTTCCATAATGTCTTTGATATTACGCTTAAGCGCTTGCGGCGTAATACCCTGCTCTTCATTGTAAGCCTGCTGTTTTTCTCTACGACGGTCGGTTTCATCAATCGCTTTTTTCATCGACTTAGTTATCGAGTCACCGTATAGGATCGCTTTACCTTCAAGGTTACGTGCAGCACGACCAATGGTTTGAATTAGAGAACGTTCTGAACGTAGGAAGCCCTCTTTGTCTGCATCAAGAATCGCCACCAGCGATACTTCAGGCATATCCAAACCTTCACGAAGTAAGTTAATGCCCACTAACACGTCGAACTCGCCCAGACGTAGATCTCGGATGATCTCTACACGCTCAACCGTATCAATATCCGAGTGTAAGTAACGCACTTTAACGCCATGCTCGCTTAGGTATTCGGTTAAGTCTTCCGCCATTCTCTTGGTCAACGTGGTCACCAAAACACGCTCTTCTTTCGCAGAACGGATTCTGATTTCAGACAACAAGTCATCAACCTGAGTCGCGACCGGTCTTACTTCAATGATCGGGTCTAACAGGCCAGTAGGACGAACGACTTGATCGGCAATCTCGCCATCTGATTTTTCAATCTCGTAATTACCAGGTGTCGCCGATACAAAAATGGTCTGCGGCGCGATCGATTCAAACTCATCGAACTTCATTGGTCGGTTATCTAATGCAGAAGGTAGACGGAAACCAAACTCAACCAGAGTTTCCTTACGCGAACGGTCACCTTTGTACATGGCGCCAATTTGCGGCACGGTCACGTGTGACTCATCGATAATCAACAGACCGTCATCAGGCAAGTAATCAAATAACGTCGGAGGCGCTTCCCCTTCCGCACGGCCACTTAGGTATCGTGAATAGTTTTCTATACCAGAACAGAAACCAAGTTCGGTCATCATCTCGATATCAAACTGAGTTCTCTGAGAAATACGCTGCTCTTCTAAAAGCTTGTTGTTGTCTTTCAGGTATTGAGCTCGGTCTCGAAGTTCGTCTTTAATGTTCTCAATCGCTTCAAGGATTTTCTCTCTTGGCGTCACATAGTGAGTTTTCGGATAAACGGTAAAGCGCGGTAAGTCTCTCTGTTTAACCGCGCCAGTCAGTGGGTCAAAGATACTGATGCAATCCACTTCGTCATCGAACATTTCGATTCGCACGGCATCTTGGTCAGATTCAGCAGGGAAAATATCAATCACTTCACCACGAACGCGGAACTGACCACGCTCGAACGCCACGTCGTTTCTTGAATATTGCAGCTCAGCCAAGCGGCGCAAGATATCACGTTGGTCCATGACCTCACCGCGACTCAAGTGAAGCATCATCTTCAGGTAAGACTTAGGATCACCCAGACCATAAATAGCCGATACAGACGCGACGATGATGGCATCTTTTCGTTCTAGCAAGGCCTTGGTTGCCGACAGTCTCATTTGTTCAATATGGGCGTTCACAGACGCATCTTTCTCGATAAACGTGTCTGTTGTCGGAACGTAGGCTTCCGGTTGGTAGTAATCGTAGTAAGAAACGAAATATTCAACGGCATTATTAGGAAAGAAGGATTTCATCTCGCCATACAGTTGAGCGGCTAACGTCTTATTAGGTGCTAACAAGATCGCAGGTCTTTGAGATTGGGAAATGACGTTAGCAAGAGTAAAGGTTTTACCTGAGCCCGTTACCCCTAGAAGAGTTTGATGTGCCAAACCAGAATCTAATCCGTCTAGTAATTTGGTTATCGCTGTCGGCTGGTCACCGGACGGGCTGTAGTCCGATACCAAGTCAAAGAGTTTACTCATAGGTCGCCATTTCCATACTGTTTTTTTAATCAGGTCATTGTCACTCTAGGAGGAGTGTCGTTGCAACTATTATCTAGAGAAATGCTTCTTAAGATTCGAGATCAGTTATAGCTTTTATTTTTAGAACTTGGTATTATCCGTGCCCCAGCAAAGTTTCCCCAGCTAAATTACTCGAATTTTAATCCACTACTTTTCCCCAAAAAACCTAAAAATACCGCTTGTTTTACTGTTCAATTTATAATCTAGAAAAGTTATACAACCGTGATATTTTGATACTATTTCTTTAAATACATCAAGTTAGATCATTTTTTTACATTTTCAGATTTATCCCAATTATTGTTGTTAAAGTTTCACACACACACTTATCCACAATTTTGGTGGATAACTAAAGCAAAGCCAAATCCAATAAGGCGTTCCAGAAAGTAAAGTTTTTTATCTTACTTTTTTCTGCTATTTTTTGTTGACAGAAAAACGGACTATTATTAGAATTCGCGTCGCTAACAAGCAATTCCCCTTTAGTTCAGTTGGTAGAACGGCGGACTGTTAATCCGTATGTCGCAAGTTCAAGTCTTGCAAGGGGAGCCAAATTCAGAAAAAGGCCCAATCGAAAGATTGGGCCTTTTTCGTATATAATTGCGACTAACTTATTCCAAGTTAATGTCACACCCGAATCGTCGGACCGTCCCACCCGCCCGCGTTCAAGTCTCGACAAGGGGGCCAAATTTAAAGAAGCCGCATCACTCGATGCGGCTTTTTGCGTTTTAGTCGAAACAAAAGCTCAACAGACACGGCATTGATTAGCTAGCCCCCATAAAAAAAAACGCCTCACAAGGAGGCGTTTGGCTTAGTGACTAAACTGAGCTTTATTCTAGGTTAAACTGTGTGGTTATGCTTCAGCAGTAACAGCATTCACCTGTGTCTCTTGATCCACTTGTTCTTTATCAAAACCTTCATGCAGATGGTAGTAACGCTTGTAAACAAGAGCGCTTACCGTCATTAGAATGGCAGGCAGTCCTACCATCATGAATTGTAAACCCATAATTGTGCTGTCAGACTGTTCCACGTTTGGTACATATCCCACGATTGATAAACCGATACCCACGATGAAACCACCCGCTGCGCCAGCAAACTTCACAAGCATAGTTTGAACAGAGAAGATAACACTCTCGCTACGACGACCTGTTTTATGCTCACCGTAATCCACAACATCCGCTAGCATAACCGTTTGAAGTGCGTTCGCGATGCCCACACCAAACTTGATTGCCGCACCTGCAATACCGATTAGAATCGCGTTACCTGGAGCAATGAAGCCCATGATTAGCAGAGTGATACAAGACAACACAGGGAAACCACAAGCGATAACCCATAGGTGCTTACGTGGTAATGCAGAAGCGATACGAGGGAACAAGAACACACCAGCAACTTCAGCAATACCTGCAACCATCATATAAACTGGGAACAAGTCTGCGTTACCTAATGCGTAAGAGAAGTAGTAAATAGCAAAACCACCCACCAACAAGTTCGCAATTTGGAACGACAATACTGTACCGATAAGTGCTTTTAGTTGGTCATTTTTACCAATGATAACCAGTACATCTTTGAAACTGAAACGTTCAGCAGGTTTAGCGTTCGCTGGTGCGGATTTTTCTTTTACATTACGAGCAATCAAGAATGCGCTCATCACGAACAATACCGCAATCAACATAGCAACGTTGAAGAAGCCTTGTCCTTGGTCACCATCACCCAACTTACCAACAATGTGTAAACCGTAAGTACCGGTAATAAACCACGCTAAGCTAGCAAACAGTCTTGGCCATACCACAAGCTTTTCACGCTCTTGGCGAGAACTTGATAGCGCAGGAATCATAGACCAGTATGGAATATCCATAATGGTGTAAGTAAGACCCCATAGGATATAAGCAGCAGCCGCATAAATGTATAATGTAGTGCCTTCGAACATGTGCGTACTGAAAAGACCAACGAGCACTACCGCATTTAATAAAGTACCAATCACAATCCAAGGTCGAAATTTACCAAACTTAGAACGTGTGTTATCAACGATAACGCCCATCATTGGGTCGGTTACCGCATCGACGATACGAGCGGCTAAAAAGATGGTACCCACGAACGCCGCTGAAAGCCCAGCAACGTCCGTAAAATAGAACATCAGGAAGATGTAGATCGGAGCACAGGCAAAGTCTTTACCGAGAGCCCCAAGTCCATAAGATAATTTGGTTTGTAGAGTAATTTGATCAGACATAATATTTCCTTCAGGCACGTAACCCCATCTCCTAACAGACGTTGAAACGCTCACCTTTTATTTATAATAATTCATCCACTTTAGTTCCGTTTTAGAGCCACTCTTTGGTCGCTTCTTAAAACACTCAAGTATCAAGTCCGACGCTAATGTAACCATTCGTCTTAATTTATACTGTGATCAACAACCACTTCATGGAAACGTTTTCAGTCCAGTTATCAAAGTGAGAGATCAAACAATAAATCACTCTTATTTTTAGAGAATAAGCGCGACTTTAGTCATGAAAATCATCTACTACGTACTCACCTTTATGAGAACGATTACATAAAACGAATGCTACGACCTGTTATCAACATGGATTCTTACTGACAATAACGAGCTCGATTCATTTTTGCTTAGCAAAAGTAACGTTGTTAATGGCAATAAAAAACCGCACAAGTCTCCTTGTGCGGTTCATGGATTTCAAAATTATATATATGAGTTAATCGATACGCTCAAACTTAATCAACATCGCGGTTTCAGCATCAAGGATTGGCATTGTCAAACCAACCTCAGCACACCATGCTCCAGACAGTTCGCAACCAGATTCCGTCCAAGGTGGTTGATAATTAACGATGTCGCTGTAATTAGCAGGCTTGTCTATCACAGACACCTTATAGATACTTTGCTGATCTAACCCTGGGATTCGTAAATGCCCACTCAATGAATTAGTTGGCATCGCCAGTTGTGCCACCATAACAACAGCCTCTGATGTATCTTCTGACACCACGGCATGTATTTGATGAGCGTTATCGTCTGTCGGAATTCGCCAGGTTCGTCCACTATGCAGCAATGGACGCAGCATCTTATGTAAACGAATATAGTGTTCAAAACCCTGTTTTTCTTCTTCGACTTCTTTCACAGGATCTAATTCAATACCCATGTGACCAAAAAGTGCCGTGAGCCCCCGAAACTCAATGCTATGGCGGCGACGAGTACTGTGGCAGTGGCTTGCTCCGATATGGCTTCCCATCACCTCTGGCGGGAAAAAGTAACTCATTCCACGCTGAATCGTTTGTCTTTCCAGAGCGTCATTGTTATCAGATGCCCAAAAACGTTGTGTACGCTTAAGGACTTCAAAATCAATACGTCCACCACCCGCTGCACAAGATTCAATATCGACTGCTGGGTGCTTTGCTCGCACTTTGTCGACCAGCTCATAATAGCGAGCCGTTTGTTGGTGAGCAGCCGCTTTGCCTAAGTGTGCAGGTTGTACAACTTCTCTATTCATATCCCACTTAATGTAAGCGATATTGTATTGGCTCAAAAAATGGTCAAGGCGCTCAAACAAGAAGTCGAATGCCTGTTGATTCTGGAGATCGATAACATATTGATTTCGCCCTGTCGGCTGATCATAGCCGTCAACCGCCAGCAACCAATCAGGATGCGCTCGATATAAGTCTGAATCTTTGTTGATCATCTCTGGCTCGAACCACAAGCCAAATTCCATACCTAGTTGATTCACGTGTTCGACAACAGGCTTTAAACCATTCGGGTATTTTTCTTCATCTAAGAACCAATCGCCTAATGCTGCTTTATCGCCATCACGCCCTTTAAACCAGCCATCATCAATGATAAAACGCTCCACTCCCATCTCAGCAGCTTGGCTAGCCATCGACATAATGTAATTAGGATCATGGTCGAAATAGATACCTTCCCAGGTATTCAGGTGGATAGGTCGAGGTTTTTGTACGAAAGATTCCGGCAAAATTGAGTGGCGTACGTGTGAATGGAATTGGTGACTCATTCCATTTAAGCCGGCAGCACTGAAGCTCGCGTAAAGCCAAGGCGTTGTTAAGGTTTCGCCTTCATCCAATGCGATCTCGCCCGGAAGATAAATCACTTCGGCTTGCACATAGCGACGACCATCTGCTTTTACATCAGCACGTAATCTGTGGTTTCCACTCCAAGCGAAGTGAATCCCCCATACATCACCGTTCATTTCATTGAAGTTGGATGTACCGACAACCATTGCAGGATAATGCTCATGAGACGTTCGTCCGCGACGGTTTTCTTGTTGATACCCGCCTTGTTGTAAGGGTTGACGCACCGTTTGGAACTCATGAACCCAACGGCCGTAATACGTCATAAGCTCATTGGCTCTAGCAGGTAACGGCAAGGTATTTGCCAGACGACTCACCTGGTAAAGCCCAGGTTTCATATTGGTGAGCGTTTGACGGGATTTAACGACGTCATGTTCATCAAGGCATAGCTCCGTTTTCAAACGTAAGCCGGCTCGTAGGTCTTCACTCTCAATGAGTAAGCTCGATGGCGTTTGTTGAATATCCGTAATAGAAAAAACAGGCGCCCAATCCATGCCATCTCGGTGCCCTTCCAGTGCAGGACTGCTGAAAACGCCACGTCCGAGCTCGGGACTCAGTGACATTGCAACATCATTATCAAGGCGGCCATATGGAACAGGCCTTTCAAGAGAAACACGGAAGTTGGCTAAATCACCACGAACGGGGACTCCCCAATGAAGAATTTCGGCAAAATCGCCAAGTTCCACAATCAGTTGCGAGTGTTTACCGGTAATATCAATTAGGGATTTATTCGTCATTTTTTTAACCTTAACGCGTTTAATTACCCCGTATCATAATTATTAAGCCCAGAGTTTCTGTGATCAAACTCGAAATCATGAAAACGTTTCCAGCAAATATCTAAGACTGATAACTTTGGTAAATAGCTCCTAATTCAAAGATTTAGATTGACCACCATTCCATCTCATATTACCTACCTCTAGGTAGAATTGAACTTTCCACTCTAAATAAAGCAATATAAAACGATAATTAACGGGAATTTAATCCTTTAAATTCAGCAAATTAACTCAAAGATCCTATTAACACATACGCTAAAATACATTTCCTCTTGAACTGATCACATCACACTCGTATTCTTAGATCTTCGAGTACATCTATGAAGTGTCTCTCTGGGTCCTAACTTTTACATTCCAGCTTGACGGTACAGAACACAATGCTTGTAGCCTTGCTGCTGCATTTGCTTTGATACTTACTTCCTTGTCTCACGAGCCCAGTTATCATTAACTGGGCTGCTTTTCCCCAAAGCCCTCGAACAACTGACACTCAAAGCACACCACGCCCACTTCACCTCTACTTTCAAGACAACCAACAGCATCATCACTCCTTCTAAACCACCGCACAGCACTGAGTAAAGAAAACGATTCCACTTAAAAATCACAAATCCTTGCGTAAAACCGCCTCTACAAGCCCAATAACCAGATCAAAATCACACAAAATAATCACAAACCCATCAATAGCATAAAAATGCCAACTTCATCATGAAAACGTTTCCAGGGTTTATTTACACTCTCGCTCGAGTTAGGACTCAAACATAAAAATATCCATAAATAAAAAATAATGGAGACACTTCATGAAACAAAAAATGCTAGTCAAAGCATTAGGATTCACTCTGTCCCTCGCCCCATTAGTCAGCTTCGCTGCAGTGGAGAACGTAACGTATTTTGGTTATGCAAAATGGGGCAACATCTATACCGACAATGACCAACATAACGAGGGCAAAGGAGAACGCAACGACGTTATTCGAGCAGGCCAAGGTTACGGTAACTACCGTTTAGGTAATGAACTAAATTGGTGGGAAGCGGGGGTGAAAGCCGATGTATGGCGTGACAATGACGCCTATTTTGACACCACGATTTATCTAGGTAGTGGTGATAGCTGGGGAGACGTGAGTACGATTCAGCTTTGGTCAGCAGGCCATGGGCTTATCGACGGCCAACCCAACGCAAAAATTTGGGCAGGTGAACGTTTTTACCGTCGCCACGAAGTCCACATGATAGATGTGAAGTACTGGGATACATCCAGCACCGGTCTTGGTATTGAAGATTGGGATCTCGGCTTTGCTGATGCTCACTTAGCTTGGATGGCACCAAACTCTTCAAGTGACGATGGACGCAGCCTTCATAACATCGATGCCCGCTTAAGTGGCATTGAACTGAGTGAAACTGCGGACCTAACACTCGGCCTAAACTACGTGACCACGCAGAACTCAAGCTACGACGATAAAGACATTACTACTTCTGGCGCAATGCTCTCTGCTCTTTACCGTCAAGCTTGGAACTACGGTTCAAACACTTTGGCCTTCCAATATGGTACCGATGCCTTGGCAGGCGGGTTAATGAGCGCTGAAGGTGGTTCAAACAGAAAATACAGCACGGGCTTGGAACACGATGGTTCTAGCTGGCGCCTATTTAACCACGGTGACTTGAATATCAGTGAAGATGTTCAAGTGATGTACTCCATCGCTTATCAAGACAAAAACCTAGATAACAACGATGGTGAGAAGTGGTTCAGTGTCGGAGCTCGTCCTCAATATGCTTGGACAGATTACATGTCGACAGCATTAGAGGTGGGTTACGAAACGGTAGAAGCTCAAAACGGCTCGGGCACCAACGATATGTATAAAGTGACCGTGGCTCAAATGTTCCAAGCTGGAAAAGGGGTATGGGCTCGTCCATCTATTCGTATTTTTGCGACGTACTCTGAATCCAACAACGAATGGGACCGTGGTAACGAAGTGTATGGCACGGCGACGAGCATCAATGCAGAGACCGTCGATGAAATTACCTTTGGTTTCAACGTAGAAACTTGGTGGTAAACACAGAAACAAAGCGTCAATTCAGCCATTGAGTTGGCGCTTGAAACTGGAATAGCAAATTTAATGGGGAAGCCAATGGTTCCCCCCTTTACAAAGGTAGTAATCAGATGAAATTAAAATCATTGGTAGTCATTGTCGCGGCATTAACTGTAAGCGCATGTAGCGGCATACCAGAACAAGAACTCAATACTGATTTCAATAGCAGTGCATGTTGCTCTCAACTCAGCACGCTCCCTGTCACTCAATTGTCTATTCCATTCCACCAGAAAGTCATCATGGATGGTGATTTGCCGACCCTGTCCGCTTCAACACTGAATGAAAATGTAGCAGCACATAACCAACGATTTCCAACGACCGCATATCAAGTTAGTGACGATGCAGAATCGCTATCACTGTTAGTGCGCTCATACATAAAAGATGATGCCTTGTTCGCTCCATCGATCTATATCTTTGATAAGCAATGGCAACTGCTCGGCCAGTACAGCGCGAACGACTTCACTTATTACCCAACCGCTATGCAAGGGCTAGAAAGAATTGAGGTATCCATTTCACTTATGCCTCAACGAGACAATACACAATATGTTGTGGTTAGTGCCGATAGTACCAAATTAGACAGCACTATCAGTCGTACTCACCCTGAAGAACTGTATTCAGAATCTCAGCAAATCATCGGCAATAAGCAACTACCGCTAGCCGCAACATTTAGCAGTGTTGGAATCATTGATATTACGGCGAGCAAATCTACAAACAGTACGGTTTTGACGCTCTTGGCTGAGCTTGGTGTTTCATCAAATATTCAACCTGAAACCTTAGGTTCGCAGCTACCTTCTCAGCCATCACCTGTCGAAACGAACCAACAAGCACAATAGTTGAACGTTCAACAAGAAATTGACCGAGCACTCGATAGTAACGACGTCAAACAAGCCGCATTTATTGCTAACCAAGCGGCCGAACAGGGCTTGCCACAAGCGAAAGGTTATTTACTAAAACAACTCGCTGAGTAGCAAAAGAAACACGTAATACAAACCATTTGAACAACGGTCACCACAGCTTAAGAAAGTGGTGACTCAATAGAATTATTACCAATATTGAACACTTTAAGAGTAGGAATACCATGAAGGCATTTTCAAACATCATCCAAAGACGCGATTGGGAAAACCCGCAGTCTGTGAATATCCACTGCCTAAATGCGCACAGCCCATTATCAAGCTACCGCAGCCTCGAACACGCTCGAGACGGCATTGAATCACAACGTAAATCTCTTAATGGACAATGGAAGTTCAAATACTTTGATGCTCCGGAGCACGTTAACGGTGAGTTCATCGAAACGAGTTTTGATGACTCGCAATGGGACGAAATAACCGTTCCTGCTAACTGGCAACTTCAAGGCTACGATAAGCCGATTTACGCCAACGTAAAATACCCATTTGAAGTGAATCCACCGTTTGTTCCAGAGGATAACCCAACCGGTTGTTACCGCACTCAAGTTACATTAACGGAACAAGATTTAGAAAACACACAACGCATTATCTTTGATGGTGTCAACTCTGCTTTTCATCTCTGGTGTAACGGTGACTGGGTTGGCTACAGCCAAGATAGCCGTTTGCCTGCCGAATTTGACCTAACTCAGTACCTAACCATTGGCGAAAATATCCTTTCAGTCATGGTGATGCGTTGGTGTGATGGTAGTTATCTTGAAGACCAAGATATGTGGTGGTTAAGCGGTATTTTCCGTGATGTTACCTTGCTAGCAAAACCAAAGCAGTGCATTGAAGATGTGTTCGTTACGCCAGACTTAGACGCATGCTATCGCGATGGTTCGCTGTCTATCGTGACAAAAATTACGGCACCAGACACCTACCAAGTACAGGTTCAATTGTTTGAAGGCGAGAACGCGGTGACCGAACCGATTATCGACCGTCCACACAATCGCCGCATTGATGAACGCGGTACTTATGATGATGTTGTATTCCAAACTCTTCATGTCCGAGAGCCAAAAAAATGGAGCGCAGAAGTTCCTAATCTTTACCGTGTTGTTGTGTCTCTACTTGATGAACAAGGTAACCACATAGAAAGCGAAGCCTATCAAGTCGGTTTCCGAAAAGTAGAAATGACCGACGGCCAGCTGAAGCTAAACGGAAAACCATTATTGATCCGTGGTGTGAATCGTCATGAACATCACCCAGAGCTTGGGCATGTAATGACAGAAGAAGATATGATCCGTGATATCTGTTTAATGAAGCAATACAACTTCAATGCTGTACGCACAGCTCACTACCCTAATCATCCACGATGGTACGAACTGTGCGATGAATATGGGTTATATGTGTGTGATGAAGCAAACATCGAAACTCACGGCATGCAGCCGATGAACCGATTATCTGCCGATCCACAATGGGCACACGCGTATATGAGTCGCTACACACAAATGGTAATGCGCGATAAAAACCACGCTTCAATTATCATTTGGTCTTTGGGGAATGAGTCCGGACACGGCAGCAGCCACAATGCGATGTATGCATGGTCAAAACAGTATGACCCTTCTCGCCCAGTTCAGTACGAAGGCGGCGGTTCAAACACCACAGCAACCGACATCATTGCTCCAATGTACGCTCGTGTTAACAGCACTATCGAAGACGATGCGGTTCCGAAATGGTCTATCAAGAAATGGGTTTCTTTACCTAATGAGCAACGCCCACTGATCCTTTGCGAATACGCGCATGCAATGGGCAACAGCTTAGGCAGCTTTAACGATTACTGGGATGCATTCAGAGAGTACCCTCGCCTGCAAGGTGGTTTCATTTGGGACTGGGTTGATCAAGGCCTGAGCCAATGGGATGAAAACGGCGAACACTTCTGGGCATACGGTGGCGACTTCGGTGACACGATCAACGATCGTCAGTTCTGCATAAATGGTTTGATCTTCCCAGATCGCAGCGTACACCCAACCTTGGAAGAAGCAAAATACTGCCAAAGAATGATCAGCGTGACCCTGGATGAGCAAACTGAAAACCAAGTCCGCCTAACGGTGACCAATGAACACCTATTCCGTGCGACCGACAATGAAACACTGAACTGGCAATTGCTTGAAAACGGTATCGAGATTCAATCGGGGCAACAAGTTTTATCGATTGCAGCAGACAGCTCACAAGCGCTTGAAATAGCTCTTACGTTCGCACCCAAAACAGAGGCTCAATATCACCTCAACACAGATGTCACTCTGACTCATGCAACCCAATGGGCGGAAGAAGGCCATGTTTGTACAACGGAACAGTTTGCCTTGCGTAACCAAGCTGGATTACAAATTCCTGAGCCTAAGAACGCCCTAGCACCTCAAGTGAAACAAAACGACACTCACGTTATGGTGTCTAGCCTAGATGAAACACATCAATGGCAATGGGATACACAAAGCGGATTACTCACGAACTGGATTGTCGATGGACAACCTCAGGTACTCAAAGCCCCTGAAGATAATTTCTATCGCGCGCCACTTGATAACGACATTGGCATCAGCGAAATAGACAACATCGACCCAAACGCATGGGCTTGTCGATGGGAGCTAGCGGGAATTGGTCAATGGGAACGTCAATGTACTAGTTTTGTTATGCAAGGTCTCGCGGATTCAGTGCAAGTGACTTCTGTGTTCGCTTACCAGTTTAATGGTCAAATCCAAGCTGTGACAAAATGGCTGTACACGTTAAACAATCAAGGTGAAATGCACATTGCGGTTGATGTCACCCTAACCGACCATTTACCACCAATGCCCCGTATTGGTCTTGAAATGGAACTGCCTTTACCAATCGAAACTGCGAATAAAACACCGATTGCATGGCAAGGTTTAGGTCCGTTCGAAAACTACCCTGACCGCTTAGCCGCTGCTCGATTTGGGTTACACAAGCAAACCCTAGATCAAATGCACACGCCTTATATCTTCCCAACAGACAGTGGCTTACGTTGTGGTACTAAGCACTTGAACGTCGGAAACATCACTGTCGAAGGCGACTTCTCATTCAGTGTCGGTCAATACAGTCAGCAACAATTGACGAGTGCCAAACACACCAATGATCTCACTCGAGAAGAGAAAATTTACGTACGTGTTGATCATAAACATATGGGCGTTGGCGGTGATGACTCTTGGAGCCCAAGTGTTCATCAAGAATTCCAACTCACTGAAAACCAATACCGTTATCAGGTAATACTAAAAAGCACATCATAGGCAAAGTTAAACCAGCGGCTCAGCCTGAATCCGCTTGGTTTTACGATGTCCTGATTCGCTTAATTCACACGCCAATGTGACTATAAAGCCAAGTTCTACCTAAGAGCTTGGCTTTTCATTTTTAAACTGTCGAACAACCCCAAATAAACCCTCAAACCCCGTCATATTTAGCGTTTAGTGTTTGAATTGCCTAAGTATCCGTTGTTAAATGTCCAACCATCATCACCACACAGCGTTAAATTCAGAATAAGAGAGCGGAATGGCTACCATTAAAGATGTTGCGAAAGAAGCAGGCGTGTCAATTGCGACCACCTCTCGAGTGATCAACAATGCGCCTCACACCAGTGAAACCGCCATTACAGCCGTGAAAGCGGCAATGGAGAAGCTTGGCTATCGCCCAAATGCCAACGCTCGAGCACTGGTCAGTAAGTCTTCAAATGCGATTGGTGTGCTGGTTAATGATGTTTCTGCCCCTTTCTTTGGTTCGATGATCAAAGCCATTGATACCGTAGCGAGTGAACAAGAAAAACAGTTACTGATTGGCAGTGGATATCATGATGCGACCAAAGAGCGTAATGCAATTAACTTGCTGATCAACAGTCGCTGCGAATCACTCGTGGTTCATAGCAAGGGCATTAGCGACGAGGAATTGGTAAAGCTGGCGAATGAAGTGCCCGGCTTGGTTCTCATCAATCGAATTGTTCCCGATATCGAAAACCGCTGTATTGCTCTCGACAACCGCCGCGGCTCTTACATCGCGACGGAATACTTGATTAAAAACGGGCACAAGCACATAGGTTACATCTGCTCGAGTCACAACATTGAAGATGCTCATGATCGCTTAGCAGGTTATTTGGATGCACTGAAAGATAACGGCATTGAACCTAGTGACGAATACATCGAATACGGCGAGCCTGACGAGTTAGGTGGTGAACAAGCCATGGTTAACCTAATGGCTAAAAACACCGACATCACAGCGATTGCCACTTATAACGATTACATGGCTGCTGGCTGCTTGGCACTGCTGCAAGAAAACGGCATTCAAATTCCAGAAGACATGTCAGTCATTGGGTTTGATGATGGACACATTGCGCGCTTCATTTACCCTAGATTGACGACCATTCGCTACCCAATTCAAGTCATGGCAAATCAAGCGGTTAAATTATCTCTTCAACTCGCAAGCGATGAACCGAAAGAGCAATCAGAACATAAGTTGTTTATGCCTATACTGGTGCGCAGAGCTTCGGTTCGAAACATCAGTTAAGAATACTCGGGGCACTAAAGCGTAGCTTCATAAAACGAACAGTTACTAGAGCTTGATGTTTTCGATTCCTGACACTTTTTACAACAAAGAAAATAGGATTGATTTGATGAGTTATCATTCGGTTAATCTTATTTTTCATTCCCATCAAATACCCACCTATACTTAACCTGATCTGTCTTAATCAAACGTTTACTCGTTGATTTTTTCACCAAGTGTCTAAATCCCTAGTGATCCTTGGTTGTTATTAGGTGAGCAAAGCAGGATAATATCGGGATCGGAATCTCAAGAATTAATCCATTATGACCGAATACCTTTTGTTGTTGGTTGGCACAGTGCTGGTCAATAACTTTGTACTAGTGAAGTTTTTAGGGCTATGTCCTTTCATGGGAGTCTCCAAGAAACTGGAGACTGCGATTGGCATGGGCCTCGCGACGACTTTCGTTCTGACGTTAGCGTCGGTATCTGCATACCTAGTAGAAACCTACATCCTTACCCCTCTGGGTATTGAATACCTACGTACCATGAGTTTCATCTTGGTTATCGCGGTAGTTGTTCAATTTACGGAAATGGTCGTTCACAAAACCAGCCCGACTCTATATCGCCTGTTGGGTATCTTCCTGCCTCTTATCACCACCAACTGCGCGGTGTTAGGTGTGGCACTTTTGAACATCAATGAAAACCACAACTTCATTCAATCGATCATCTATGGTTTTGGYGCAGCGGTGGGTTTCTCTCTTGTGCTGATCCTATTTGCTGCGATGCGTGAGCGTATTGCGGTTGCTGATGTTCCAATGCCATTCAAAGGCGCATCAATTGCGATGATCACAGCAGGCCTAATGTCTCTGGCATTTATGGGCTTTACTGGGTTGGTGAAATAAGCATGAGTACCATTTTAATTGCGATCATTGCGCTAGCCGTTTTAGCCGCTGTTTTTGGCGCTATTTTGGGCTTTGCTTCTATCCGATTTAAAGTAGAAGCTGATCCTATCGTTGATCAAATCGATACCATTTTACCGCAAACTCAATGTGGCCAATGTGGCTACCCAGGTTGTCGCCCATATGCAGAGGCGATCGCTAACGGAGACAAGATCAACAAATGTCCTCCGGGCGGCCAAGCAACCATAGAGAAGCTAGCAGACTTAATGGGCGTAGAAGTTGAAGACTCCGCTCATGACTTAGATAACAAAGTAAAAACCGTTGCTTTCATTCATGAAGATATGTGTATCGGCTGTACCAAGTGTATTCAGGCCTGTCCTGTTGACGCCATTGTTGGTGGAACCAAGGCTCTTCACACAGTTATCAAAGATGAATGTACAGGTTGTGATCTATGTGTCGCACCGTGCCCTACTGACTGTATCGAAATGATTCCAGTGGCAACAACGACTGAAAATTGGAAATGGCAGATGAACATCATTCCTGTTACAGATATCACTAACCAAGCAACTGATGCGACCGCGTCAGAGCCTAAGGCGTAGGGTTAGTATGATCTCTTTAATTGAACAAATTCGCACGGGCTCTATTTGGAACTTCCCGGGCGGCGTGCACCCTGCTGAAAACAAGAAACAGTCCAATACCACTGACATCGTTCATGCAAGGCTTCCTGAAGAAATCGTTCTTCCTGTCAAACAGCACATCGGTAAGCCAGGTAACTTATTGGTTGCTGCGGGTGACACCGTGCTAAAAGGCCAACAACTGACAGCCTTGGACACGGGTTTTACGTTACCAGTACATGCACCTACGTCAGGTGTGATTACCGCTATCGAACCAAGAACTACCGCTCACCCTTCGGGCTTAAGCGAACTCAGTGTAATCATTAAACCTGACGGCTTAGACACTTGGATTGAAAAACACCCAGTTGAAGACTTTTCAACAAAGACCTCAGACGAACTGCTTGATGTGATTCGTCAAGCCGGTATTTCGGGCATGGGCGGCGCCGGCTTCCCTACTGCGAAAAAGCTGCAGTCAGGCCTTGGTCGTACTGACATTTTGATCGTCAACGCTGCTGAGTGTGAACCTTACATCACCTCTGATGACAAGTTGCTTCAAGAACATGCCGAAGAAGTACTCAAAGGCATCGAAGTGGTTGAACACATCCTTCAACCAAAACTGACCGTGATCGGCATTGAAGACAACAAGCCAGACGCGATAAAAGCACTTGAGATTGCAGCGAAAGACAAAGACATAGTCATTCGTGTTATCCCAACCAAATACCCTTCTGGTGGTGAGAAACAGCTCATCAAGATCCTCACTAATAAAGAGGTTCCTGCCGGTGGTATTCCTGCAGATATTGGTGTTTTGGTTCAGAACGTAGGCTCTCTCTACTCGATTAAGAGAGCAGTAATCGACGGTGAACCTGTCGTTAACCGCGTTGTGACTTTAACCGGTAAGACCTTTAAACAACCTCGTAATGTTTGGGCGTTATTAGGCACGCCAGTACATGAGTTGCTTGAAGAGTTTGGCTACAAAGCCGATAAAAAGCTGCCGCGTTTGATTTTGGGCGGCCCTATGATGGGCTTCACCTTGCCACATGCCAATGTGCCAATCACGAAAACGTCGAACTGTATTTTAGCGCCAACGCGTCGTGAAATTTCACCAAGCACTTACGAGATGGAATGTATTCGATGCAGTGCTTGTGCCGAAGCTTGCCCTGCCTCTCTACTGCCTCAACAGCTGCAATGGCACGCGAAAGCCAATGAGCTGGACAAATGCGAAGAGCTAAACATTAAAGACTGTATTGAATGTGGTGCTTGTGCGTTTGTTTGCCCAAGTGAGATTCCTCTTGTTCAGTACTATCGCCAAGCGAAAGCTGAAATCAAAACAAGAAAAGACGAAGCGACGGCCGCAGAGCGCGCCAAGGTTCGTTTCGAAGAGAAAAACGCTCGTATGGAGCGTGACAAAGCAGAACGCGAAAACCGCTTCAAGAAAGCCGCGGATAACCGTCGCAAAGACATGAAAGCGGCAGACGGTGACGATGCAATTGCTGCTGCGATTGCACGAGTTAAAGCACAAAAAGCCGCTGCTGATCAGGCTCCAAGTGAAGAGCCAACAGTGAAACCTGCGGTTGCAGCTGCGATTGCTAAAGCAAAAGCGAAACAAGCTGCGGCTCAGAAAGCAGACGGTGCTGAACCAGACAACTCTGAAATGTCGAAGCTACGTGAAGAGCGTAAGCGTCAAGCTCGAGAACGCAAGGCGCAACAAGCTTCGGCTGAGGCCCCGGTTGAAAGCTCTAGTGATGGCAAGAAAGACGCCGTTGCTGCTGCAATAGCTCGTGCTAAAGCGAAGAAAGCACAGCAAGCAGAATCAGCTTCTGACGTTCCAACTGAAAGTACTGGCGATGCTAAGAAAGATGCCGTTGCTGCTGCAATAGCTCGTGCTAAAGCCAAGAAAGCACAACAAGCAGAATCAGCTTCTGATGCTTCAGCTGAAAGCTCTGGCGACGCTAAGAAAGATGCTGTCGCTGCTGCAATAGCTCGCGCTAAAGCAAAGAAAGCACAACAAGCGGAGTCAGCTTCTGACGTTCCAACTGAAAGTACTGGCGATGCTAAGAAAGATGCCGTTGCTGCTGCAATAGCTCGTGCTAAAGCCAAGAAAGCACAACAAGCAGAATCAGCCTCTGACTCTCCTGCTGAAAGTACTGGCGATGCAAAGAAAGACGCCGTCGCGGCGGCTATTGCTCGCGCTAAAGCCAAGAAAGCTCAACAAGCGAAATCGGCTATTCAAACAGAAAGTGAAGCTCCAACTGGAAGCTCTGGCGACGCTAAGAAAGACGCCGTTGCTGCAGCTATCGCTCGTGCTAAAGCTAAGAAAGCACAGCAAGCGGAATTGGCTATTCAAACAGAAAGTGAAGCTCCAACTGGAAGCTCTGGCGATGCTAAAAAAGACGCAGTGGCTGCGGCCATTGCACGCGCTAAAGCGAAGAAAGCTCAGCAAGCAAAACAAGCTGAAACAGTAGAAACGCCTGAGCCAGTAATTGAAGTTGAAGCTGAAACTCAACAAGAGTCAGTCGATCCTAAAAAAGCGGCTGTTGCTGCCGCTATTGCACGCGCTAAAGCGAAGAAAGCTCAGCAAGCGAAACAGACTGAGACAGCAGAAACGCCTGAACCAGTGATCGAAGTAGTAGCTGATGCTCAACCAGAAGCTGTCGATCCTAAGAAAGCCGCTGTTGCTGCCGCTATCGCACGTGCTAAGGCGAAAAAAGCACAGCAAGCTAAGCAGGTCGAAGCTGAAGAAATCGCTCCCGAACCTGTAGCTGAACCTTTAATTGAAAAAGAGACTGTGGTTGAATCTGAGGCTCAATCAGAACCCGTCGATCCTAAGAAAGCAGCCGTTGCTGCCGCAATTGCTCGTGCTAAAGCAAGAAAAGCGCAGCAAGAGCAAGATAAAAAGAACAATGAGGAGAAAGAGTAGTGGCCTTCTTTATCGCCAGCTCACCGCACGCACACAGTCGTAGAAGCACCCCAGATCTCATGAAATGGGTGGCTATTTGTGCATTGCCAGGTCTACTAGCTCAAACCTACTTCTTTGGATGGGGTACGCTCATCCAGTTAGTATTTGCTATCGCACTTGCTCTTACCTTTGAAGCAGCCGTAATGCTGTTGAGAAAACGTCCGCCAGTGATGGCGCTGCGTGATTACAGTGCGGTTGTGACCGCTTGGCTACTCAGTGTCGCTATTCCTCCACACTCACCGTGGTGGATTCTAGTGATTGGTATGTTCTTCGCGATTATTATTGCAAAGCACCTATATGGCGGGCTTGGGCAAAACCCATTTAACCCAGCGATGGTGGCTTATGTTGTTTTGCTGATCTCATTCCCAGTTCAAATGACCAGTTGGAATGCACCAGCCAGCTTAACCGCTGAAGCAACAAGCTTTGTTGACTCTTTCTTGATGATCTTTACGGGTTTCAATAACGAAGGTTTGTCTCTTCAACAAGCACGCCTTGGTATTGATGGCACTACAATGGCAACGCCGCTTGATGCATTCAAAACGGCATTAACGGCAGGTAACACAGCGTCTGAAGCTCTGTCTCAACCTCAATTTAGCTGGCTAGCTGGCGTAGGTTGGGAATGGGTGAACCTTGCTTACCTAGTTGGCGGCTTGGTACTTATCAAGCAACGCGTGATTCAATGGCATATTCCTGTGGCGTTCATCGGCAGCCTTGCTCTGTTTAGCCTAGTGTTCTTAATCCTAACTCCAGGTGAAACCGCTTCTCCAACCATTCACCTATTGTCTGGCGCAACCATGCTTGGTGCATTCTTCATTGCAACCGACCCGGTTTCAGCTTCAACGACAGTAAAAGGTCGATTGGTATTTGGTGCACTGATTGGCGCGTTAGTGTTTATTATCCGCAGTTGGGGTGGTTTCCCCGATGGCGTGGCGTTTGCTGTATTGTTAGCCAACATGTGTGTTCCACTGATTGACTACTACACCAAACCTCGCACATACGGTCACTAAGGAGCGGATACCATGCTAAATGCTATTAAGAAAAACGGCCTTGTACTCGCGATTTTTGCGTGTGCTTCAACAGGTTTGGTCGCGGTGACTCACTACCTGACCAAAGATCAGATCAAACAGCAAGAACAGGCTCAACTGCTGTCTGTTCTTAACCAAGTGATCCCACACGATCTTCACGACAACGAACTGTTTTCGTCTTGTACTTTGGTTCAAGCAGAAGAACTTGGTACTGAGCAAGCGATGCCAGCTTACATCGCTAAACTTAATGGTGAGCCAAGCGCGATTGCTATCGAAGCGATTGCACCAGACGGCTACAATGGCGCGATTAAAGTCATTGTTGGAATGAAAATCGACGGTACGATTTTAGGTACTCGCGTGCTTTCACACCAAGAAACTCCTGGCTTGGGTGATAAGATTGATCTACGTGTGAGTGATTGGATTCTTTCGTTTGCAGGTAAGCAAGTGACGGATTCTAATCTAGACCGTTGGAAGGTTCGTAAAGACGGTGGTGACTTCGACCAGTTTACTGGCGCAACCATTACGCCAAGAGCGGTCGTTAAGTCGGTTAAGCAAGCGGTTCAGTACGTTAACCAAAACAACCAAGCATTGCTTGCTCAACCTCTAAATTGTGGTGGTGAATAATGAGTGACCATAAAACACTAATCAAAAATGGCATGTGGGCTAACAACCCTGCCCTAGTTCAACTTCTTGGCTTATGTCCTCTGTTGGCTGTGTCTTCAACGGTGACGAACGCACTTGGACTAGGTATTGCGACTCTGCTTGTATTGGTCGGTTCGAACGTTGCTGTTTCTCTGGTTCGTAACCACGTACCAAAAGAAGTGCGTATTCCAGTATTCGTAATGATCATTGCATCACTGGTAACCTGTGTTCAACTTCTGATGAATGCTTACGCGTATGGCCTTTACCTGTCTTTGGGTATCTTCATCCCGCTGATCGTAACCAACTGTATCATCATTGGCCGAGCTGAAGCCTTCGCTTCTAAAAACGAAGTGCTGCCTGCTGCTCAAGATGGTTTCTGGATGGGTCTTGGCATGACATCGGTACTGGTTGTACTGGGTGCAATGCGTGAGGTTATTGGTAACGGCACTCTGTTTGATGGTGCAGACCTGCTTCTTGGTGATTGGGCTTCTGTATTACGAATCCAGATATTCCAATTTGATAACAGCTTCTTGCTAGCCCTGCTTCCACCAGGTGCCTTTATTGGTGTTGGTTTCTTGATTGCCTTGAAAAACATCATCGACAACCAAGCAAAATCTAGACAGCCTAAACAAGAAAAACCTGTCATTGAACGCGCTCGCGTTACCAATGCTTAACAAGTTACAGTAACTTAAACCCTGCTGAGTAGCTCAACCGCTCAGCAGGTAATTAGATTGACCAAGTACACATAATAATGACGCTCATAAGAGCGCGTAACCGATGATAAAGCCTGAGCATTGAGAGTTTATTGAATACCAACTCCGGAACTCAAGCCCTAACTATTTGAAAGTAATGTCGCTATGAACAATGTAAAACGAGTAGAAATACTTGAGCGTTTAAGAGAAAACAATCCAAAACCAGAGACTGAGCTTAACTGGAACAGCCCTTTCGAGTTGCTGATCGCGGTACTTTTATCAGCACAGGCAACCGATGTCAGTGTCAACAAAGCAACGGATAAGCTTTACCCAGTCGCCAATACTCCACAAGCCATTTTCGACCTAGGTGTTGATGGGTTGAAAGAGTACATCAAGACAATCGGCCTATTTAATTCAAAAGCAGAAAACACCATTAAAACGTGTCGAATGCTGCTTGACCTACACAACGGTGAAGTACCGGAAGATCGTGCGGCATTAGAAGCCCTTCCTGGCGTTGGTCGTAAGACAGCTAACGTAGTATTGAACACCGCTTTTGGTTGGCCAACCATTGCCGTTGATACTCATATCTACCGTGTATCAAACCGTACTAAGCTAGCAATGGGTAAAACGGTCGACGATGTTGAAGCTAAGCTTCTCAAAGTCATTCCAAAAGAATTCAAATTGGATGCCCACCACTGGCTCATTCTTCATGGACGTTATACCTGTATCGCGCGCAAACCACGTTGTGGCAGTTGTATCATTGAAGACCTATGTGAGTTCAAAGAGAAGACAGACGTCTAGGCTCATAAGCTGTTAGCCCTAAGCGAAAGAAGCTAACCAGCCTATTGGCTAAAAATCGCCGCGTTTTTCTCGCGGCAGAAAACAGAATTACAAAAACGTAAACATAGTTAAAGCTAGGAGCAAATCATGTCAAACGGTCGTATTTTACACACCATGCTGCGCGTTGGTGATCTAGATAAGTCTATCGAGTTCTACACAAAAGTAATGGGCATGCAGCTATTACGTAAGAACGAAAACAAAGAGTACGAATACACACTGGCTTTCGTTGGCTTTGGCGACGAATCTCAAGGCGCTGTGATTGAACTAACGTACAACTGGGGCACGACTGAATATGACCTTGGTTCTGCGTTTGGCCACGTTGCTATCGGTGTTGATGACATCTACACAACGTGTGACGCGATTAAAGCAGCAGGCGGTAACGTGACTCGTGAAGCAGGCCCAGTAAAAGGTGGCTCTACGCACATCGCATTCGTTAAAGATCCTGACGGCTATATGATTGAGCTGATTCAAAACAAACAAGCAAGCGCTGGTCTAGAAGGTTAATCCCTAAATACCTTTGCAAGATTAGGCTAGAACGCCTGATGAAATGAACAGAGAAGCGAGCACTATGCTCGCTTCTTTTTTATCACTCTCCCCATAATCGATATTCTTTATTAGGGCTTGTTGATGTTTTGCGGTTGAATTTTGTTCGAGATAAAAGCGTTTTAATCGCGGCGAGGGAGACGTAGCCTAGTCATTTTAAGCAAGTCTCCCTCAACAAAGAGAAAAACGCTTTTTGCCGAACCCTTTGGGCAGCGTTTGCTGGTTATTAACGACTACGTTATCAACTTCTCTTACAAAAAAACGACGTATCAAAGCCTCATCCTTCCATATAAACCCAGCAACTCGCTGCAAAAACAAGCTCAAAAGGTCAACATGCCCTATATATTATTAACAATCTCACTGATGAAACTTTACATGATAATGATTATCATTTAAATTAACAGCCTATTGATTAGTGAGGTAATACAATGATTAGCGAATGGGAAAAACACACGTTACTCGCCGATACGGCATTGCAGCTCGATGATCCTGTACGAAGTATTCTTCACTATCAGCAAGCATTGAACTTAAGCGAAGAAATTACAGAACGTACCGATATTCAGGCCGATGAACGCCTACTTATCTCAGTGATTTCTTGCCACAATCTTGCGCAATTCTGGCGCTGGGCCGGTGATACTGAGTACGAACTTAAGTATCTCCAATTAGCTTCAGAAAAAGTGCTGACTCTTATCCCTCAGTGCCCTAACACGCAATGTTCTAGCTTTATCGATTCAATTGGTTGCTGTAAGAAAGCGCTTATCGATTTCATGAAACGCCATCCCAACCCTAAAATTGCTTCTATGGTGGAAAAGATCGATACCGCGACCAATTGTGAAATGATCGCTCGCTTCCGCTTAAACTAAGCAAGCTCCTTTCGCAGATGAAACACTTAGCCTGTTGATTCAGATACAAAAAGCCCGTGGCGACGGGCTTTTTAATTTGAGCTTTAGATTTTATTTGCGCTAAACCTGCGTTCTACCCAATGAAATAACAACGCGTCGGTTCTTGTCTTTACCAATTGGCGAGTTGTTGTCGGCAATTGGACGACGTTTACCATAACCTTGTACTTGAATACGGTCTTCTGGCAAGCCTAAAGATTTAAAGTACTCTCTCAACGATTCAGCTCTGCGCTCTGAAAGGTTTTGGCTAATACCCTTGCTGTCAACTGAGTCGGTGTACGTTGCCACCAGCACAAGGTCAATGTCTTGGTTGTAGCGAACATAATCGGCAATCTGGCTCAGCCTTTTACGTGACGACTTATTCAGCTGATCGCTGTTACGGTCGTAATGCAAGATAGTGAAAGAGATATCTTCAAAGCTATAAGGCAGTAAGTTGGCAACACAATCACTGAACACATTGTATTTTTCTTGGAACAACACCGACGACAACGACACTTCGATACGTTGATCTCGGCTTTGCCACTCTTGGTAACTGAATGTCGGGTAGCGCCCCTTCTCCAGCTCGCTCAAGATACCCCAAGCGGTTTGTCCGCCCACGTAACCATCAAATTGTTGGAAGAACTTAATGGTTGTCATGCGATCGGCACTTTCGCCCGGACGCCAAGGTGGTGGCATGGAAATCAAGCTGACATTGCGTGTCGCACCCATTGGCCGGCGCATTTTAAGCTCAAAGTCCAAAATGATTTTTTTACTCGCACGAGATGAAAACTCAGCGTCACCAAAATTTGGGATTGGATGAACTAAGCGACATTCTAGTGGCGTGTTAGCCACCATCTCCCACGTTGACTGTTGAGGAGATGCTCCGTAACGCTTTTCTTGTGCCGTTACCGATGACGACATAAGAAGCGAAAATAGCATTGAACCTGTTATGAGTTGTTTCTTCATAAAGTGGAGTATCTCTTAAGCAATTCGTTTAACAATGCAGCCAATTGCCGCATTTTTCTCTCGCGTTTAAATATGCAATTATCAAGCCGCAATGGGTCGGCTAATTTATGATTTATTGCCCTTCCCTAGTTTTTATCATTGCTATTATCTGCAATAATGCAGCCTTAATCACACTTATTTGGGCTAACATGACTGTAGAAAACGAAGCTCTGACCCTAAAAAAACGCTTTCGCGGCTATTTTCCAGTGGTCATCGACGTGGAAACCGCAGGGTTTAACGCAGAAACCGATGCATTATTAGAAATCTGTGCCATTACATTAAAAATGGATGAGAACGGAGATCTGCAACCTGCATCAACGCTTCATTTTCACATTGAGCCTTTTGAAGGCGCAAATATAGAGCAGGCAGCATTAGACTTTAACGGAATTAAAGACCCATTTAACCCATTACGTGGTGCTGTGTCGGAACAAGAAGCCCTTAAAGAAATCTACAAGCTAGTGAGAAAAGAACAAAAAGCTTCAGATTGCAGTCGTGCAATCATGGTCGCTCACAATGCTACATTCGATTTGAACTTCGTTAATGCGGCAAGTGAGCGTTGTAAGCTTAAACGCGTCCCGTTCCATCCATTTGCAACTTTTGACACTGCAGCTCTTAGTGGTCTTGCCTACGGTCAAACCGTTTTGGCTAAAGCTTGCCGCACTGCAGGGATGGAATTTGACAACAAAGAAGCACACTCTGCTTTGTATGATACGCAAAAAACCACAGAGTTATTTTGCGGCATAGTAAACAAATGGAAAGCCCTTGGTGGTTGGCCTCTTGTTGACGAAGAATAAAAAATAGAGTCGGTAAACGTTTTTTCGTATTGCCTTCATAAAAAACACAACATCCCGAGAATAATATGAATCCTGTTGTAATTTCAGTTTGCATCATGCTTGTTTTAGCTTTGATGCGTGTAAACGTAGTCGTTGCTCTGACGTTCAGTGCAATTATCGGCGGCGTAGCCTCTGGTATGAGCTTGAACGACGCAGTCGCGGCTTTCGAAAGTGGATTAGGCGGTGGTGCAACGATCGCACTTAGTTACGCTATGCTTGGTACATTCGCTGTTGCTATCTCACGTTCTGGTATCACAGATCTACTTGCTCAAAGTGTTATTAAACGCATTCACGGCAAAGAGAACAGTGCAGCATCGACTGGTCTTAAATACGGCATCCTTGCGTCTTTGATCTTAGTGACCATGTCTTCGCAAAATGTGATTCCGGTACATATCGCCTTCATCCCAATCTTAATCCCACCTCTATTAGGCGTATTCGCAAAAATGAACCTAGACCGTCGTCTGGTTGCGTGTGTGCTGACTTTTGGTTTGATTACACCTTACATGGTTTTGCCGATTGGTTTTGGTGGCATCTTCCTAAACAACATCCTGCTTAAAAACCTTCACGACAATGGTCTTGAAAACGTTGTAGCAAGCCAAGTACCAATGGCGATGCTTTTACCCGCTGCGGGCATGATCTTTGGCTTGCTAACGGCAGTATTCTTTACTTACCGTAAGCCTCGTCAGTACAAAGAAACATCTCACACGATTGTTTCAACTGAGACAAAAGAGATCAACAAGAAGCACATCCTAGTAGCGGCGGCGGGTATCGTTGCAGCACTAACGGTTCAACTGTCGACGGGTTCTATGATCATCGGTGCTCTTGCTGGTTTCATGGTATTCACCTTCGGTGGCGTAATCGCTTGGAAAGAGACACAAGATGTCTTTACCAAGGGCGTTCACATGATGGCAATGATCGGTTTCATCATGATTGCAGCGGCAGGTTTCGCAGCAGTAATGAAGCAAACTGGCGGCGTTGAATCTTTGGTTGAAGCGCTTTCAACCAGCATCGGTGATAACAAGCCTCTAGCAGCACTGCTTATGCTAATTGTTGGTCTACTAGTGACTATGGGTATTGGTTCTTCATTCTCTACGATTCCAATCCTTGCAACTATATACGTTCCACTAGCAGCCGCATTTGGTTTCTCACCAATGGCAACGATCGCTCTAGTAGGTACAGCTGCAGCGCTTGGTGATGCGGGCTCTCCTGCTTCTGACTCAACATTAGGTCCAACATCGGGTCTTAATGCTGATGGTCAACACGAGCACGTATGGGAAACCGTAGTACCGACGTTCCTACACTACAACATCCCACTGATCGTATTCGGTTGGATTGCAGCCATGGTTCTGTAGTCAGGCTTCTGTAATTCGATGCTTTAGCTACGAAGCAATACATTAAACAAGACCGCCTCGAGCGGTCTTTTTGTTTCTGGGGGGTTCATTCCACTCTTCCTTCCTTTCACTCTCAATGAACTAGCGACGCCAAACAAAAAAGGCTTACTCTTATGAGTAAGCCTTAGAAGTCATTGCGTCAATACAGACAGCTCTCGCTGGATTATGCAGCGGGAGCGTTATTCACTAGAATTTCGCGAATAGACTTAAGCGTCGCTTCCGTTGAATGGTAATCCAATTCAACTTCACTAAAAATGCCATTCACTTCAAGCACTAACGTTGGGTAAGAAAACACCCCCATCGCTTCTTTAAAGCCTAACTGGTCATCTAACTCACTTTCCAATAACTTACTAGAAAGGTCATTTTCAAACTGTTGTACATTCATGCCTAGTTCTTCAGCCAACTGTAGATGCGTTTCTTGGCTGTGTGGCAACATCGCACGAAGGTAGTACGCGTGTTGAATCGCTTCCAGCATCGCTTCATAGTGATCTTGAAAACCTGCTGCAATTACAGCACGGCACGCAGGGTAAGTGCTGCGAACAGGCTTACACTCAGTCCAAAACTCGTGGTTAAACTCGGTACCTAACTTAGCTTCTATCTGCTTCCAGATCGCTTGCAGCTTGCCTTTCATCTCTTCTGACATTGGCTCATCAGAATCCGGCGCCAAGCCACCCACTACGTAGTTAAACTCAATACTCGCAGGTAATTGTTGTTTCAATAACTCAAGCGTTGGCTTGTATCCCCAACACCAGCTGCACATTGGATCATGCACATAATGAAGTTTTACGTTCATTGTTCGTTCCTTATCGAGTCAATGATTCGATCAATTCAAACAAAAAAGGAGCCTAATTAAGGCCCCTCATTTTAACTATTCAGCGCAAAGGCTAGAGCTTACTCAGTGTCATCACCAGCAACTTTAGCTGCTGCTTCTTTGATGATTGGCTGAAGTTCGCCTTTTTGGAACATCTCAAGAATGATGTCACAACCACCGATTAGCTCACCTTCAACCCAAAGTTGTGGGAAAGTTGGCCATTGTGCGTAAGCTGGAAGCTCTGCACGGATATCAGGGTTTTGTAGAATATCTACATAAGCAAATTTCTCGCCACATGCCATTAGAGCTTGAGACGCTTGAGAAGAGAAACCACAGCTAGGTAGCTTAGGAGAACCTTTCATGTACAGTAGAATAGTGTTTTCTTCAATTTGCTGTTTGATTTTATCGATAGTTTCCATTGCTTCCTCGTTAATGGATTACGGCTTTTATTGCCTTTATTCTACCCCAAACCAAAAGAATAAAAACCATATAAAAAAAGCGGTTAATAAGCTAAGCTAACAATTCACACAAAAGTGATGAAATAAGCTTTTAATAAAGTAAAAACTTGCTAAACTATATCGCAAGTCAGCAAATTGACCATGGTTGGCAGTATCGCGAGCCATGAATAATAATATCACTGGAAGCAATCGAAAGAGTTAACTCTTTCATATCAATGGAGAATTGAGCAATGGCATTTGAACTACCGGCTCTTCCTTACGCGAAAGACGCACTAGAACCACACATCTCAGCAGAAACGCTAGATTTCCACCACGGTAAGCACCACAACACTTACGTTGTTAAGCTAAACGGTCTTATCCCAGGTACTGAGTTTGAAGGCAAAACACTAGAAGAGATCGTTAAGACTTCTACTGGTGGTGTTTTCAATAACGCTGCTCAAATCTGGAACCACACGTTCTACTGGCACTGTCTTGCTCCTAAAGCAGGCGGCGAACCAACTGGCGCTGTTGCAGAAGCTATTAACGCTGCATTCGGTTCTTTCGAAGAATTCAAAGCGAAATTCACTGATTCAGCAATCAACAACTTCGGTTCTTCTTGGACTTGGTTAGTTAAGAAAGCTGACGGTTCTCTAGACATCGTTAACACTTCTAACGCTGCTACTCCTCTAACAGAAGAAGGTGTTACTCCACTTCTAACTGTTGACCTATGGGAACACGCTTACTACATCGATTTCCGCAATGTTCGCCCTGACTACATGGCTGCATTCTGGAACCTAGTAAACTGGTCTTTCGTAGAAGAGAACCTAGCTAAGTAATCTATTACTTAAGCTACGCTATTTATAGCGAGTTACCTGTTAAAAGCTCATGCCTCGGCGTGAGCTTTTTTGTATCTGTCGTATTCCTATCAATACGACAGATACAAAACAAATTAGCCAATCCAGCCTGCTTTTTAACCTATTCTTACCTTTCTTAATTGCCCTGCATGAATTCTCTATTCGCCTGTAATTAAAGGCTAAAGTTTGCCGACTCCATGCCGTTAAAGGTGTATCAAACGAGAGGCGTCATGCAAATACATACTTTAGACAAAGCAGGAATCATCAACGAACTGAAGTTCGGCATCGGAATCAGCCAAGCGGTTGAGCAAGGTCGCCGTGCAGATTTCGCGTTGCTGCTATCTATGTTTTCTAATGATGTTCGCGATTGCACGCCTATCGATACCATTGAAGTTACAGAAACAAATGAAGATCGCCTACGCAAGCAATTCGGCGTAGCAGAACCGCAGCAACTGCGTTCAAACCAATCTTCGTATGAGATTTCAGCGCAACAATCTAATTATTTTCATCAGGCTAGCCTTGCCAGCGCAAAACTCAGCCATTACTTGAAACCCGAAGCCTTGGCTTTTATGCCTGAAGATACTGCTGACTTCCCGGAAGAGGTTTACCAAAATCTTTCAGGTCACGACCGACGTAAACTGGCGAACAAGCATGTCCCTGAATTGCCTCATGCCACACTCTACAACGAACTATCGACTGCCCAACGTCAGTATCAAATTCAAGCTCAGGCATAACTTCAGCCCCGCTTTCTCGATTTATTTCTGTATCTCTATCGGCTTTGATCAATTCACTTTCTTGAATGATTCACGTGAGTGATATGAACCACTAGCCTTGGGCATACTCAAAACTCTCGTTGTCGATTACCGCTTGAAGTTACTACAAAATGTGACGTGCCACTAAGTTTATAAAAACTTATTAATTGGCGCACCTTAGTTTGAACCAATTCACACCCACTGTATGAAATTTAACCCATTCTTATCCGACACGGATGATTTGTTTAGGTACTGGGATGGAAATAAAAAGCTCAATCATATTGGTGACATCTGCCGGCTCGCGACTGGGAGGTACGATTGCGAACCACTTTGTGAACCTTGGAGCCACCGTCATCCTTTGTGATAACGATACCGAAGCGCTTCAGGCTACTTATTTACAATGTGCTCGGTTCTCTGATTCTGTTTACCACTACCCACTCGAAAGCCATGACAGCCAGTCGATTCTCAGCGTGTTTGATTTTATCCAAACCACTTTCAACACCACCCCCGATGTACTGGTCAATAACTGGATAAGTTCACCAATGCCGAGCCTAATTGGTGATCAGCCCGTCAGCAGCTTTATTAATGATCTTTCCTCTATGGCATCGACCCTTTTTGCTTTTGGCCAAATCAGCGCTGAGAGGCTACGAGAAGAAAACAAAGAAGGGGTTATCGTGAATGTCATATCGCACGACGACTTTCACGATGTATCCGGACTAGAAAGCGCCAATTCCATGATCACCGGTTTTACCCACAGCTGGGCCAAAGAACTCACCCCATTTAAGATCCGTGTTGGCGGTGTCGTTCCTGCGATTCACAACGCCGATGGCAAGTTCAACCGTTGTCACTGGGCCCAGCTTCAAGACGAGCTCACCAGAACAGCCGAGTACATCATATCTAACGATTACTTTAGCGGTCGCGTGGTTGCGGCCGAGGTCTAAGCGTTCAATAGCTGTTGTGTCTTGATGCAACAGCTTACATCGGATAAGAAAAGTTACGCTCCCCGCTAAGAAACAGACTTATTTAGCGTAAGAAAGCGCCTACAAATCTAAATTTATACTTTATATTCATACGGTTAAATCGTTACTCAATAATAGGGAATTTTTACACACCCCTATATATTTTATACCTTTTCCGCAAAATTATTACCACAAACAAAGGTTTGATCTTATGTTCAACCGTATAAAAAAAATATCCCATAAGTTTTTACTTTTAATCGCTATTAACTCCCTTGCTGCCATTACTATCGCTATTGTTTCGTTCAATTCGATGGATGATATACAAGAGAGCTTCTATTCATTTAATGACCTCAACCATCACGCTATTGACGCATCTGAGATCCAAGAAACCCTTTTGACAGCACGAGTCAATGCTCTTACCTACAGAGTGTCACAAGAAGATACTCATATTGATAAGGCAATCTTACTCATCAATTCGACTCAATTAGAGATGACTAATGCACTTGAACAAATGACAGATCCTAAGGAGAGTGCGCAGTCACTAGCTATCATTGAGAACCTTGACCAATACAAACAGTTACTGATGCGCACCAATGAGCTCTCCGAAATACAAGGGAAATTAGCCGACAATTTAACGATGATTGATAGTGAAACTCGCCAAGTGATTAATGTATTGAAGAAAAATTCTGAACATGACTTAGAGTTGTTCAAAGCAACCACTCGCATAGAAAGCCATTACAGAGAAACCATTCAACAATCGACCAAGTATTTGTTAAGCCACGATTTAGAAGATTACGATAGCTATAAAAAATCACACTCGAACCTTTTAGATGAACTTGATGATTTTAATAAAAGCTTTCCAGACATTGAGATACCTCGCCTAGTCACTTTATATAGCAGCATGTTTGAGAAAATGTCGGAAGTGAAAGACATTCAACGTGAGAATAATGATGTTTGGAATAAAGGACTTAACGTTACTGGAGCGAAAATAGCTGAACAACTCGAGTTGATCAGCTCTCATGCTTTCTCTTTGCAAAAGAACCATGCTTTGCAAATTCAAGACGAAATTGACAACGCGATTTTATGGTTAGTTGCCATTATCAGTGTCTCAATGCCAGTGGTATTTGTATTAGCTCACTTCATCTCCAAGAGCATCACCCGCCCGGTTGAGTTTGCACGAAATCATACGCATAGAATGGCGTCTGGCGAACTTATCCAATGGTATGAAATTGAAGGTTCAGATGAAATATCGCAAATGAGTGAGTCCTTACGCGACATGGAAGTAAAGTTCTACAGCATTGTACGTGAAATCACTCAGTGCTCTGAATTGTTAGCATCAGCTTCTGAAGAACTTTCATCTATCAATCAACAGGTTTTGATTGGCTCACAAGAACAACAATTAGAAACGGAACAAGTCGCCACCGCAATTAATGAAATGTCAGCTGCAATCAATGAAGTTGCTAGTGGTGCGAATATGGCCTCTACAGAAGCAGAATCAGCAACACAACAGGCAGATGTTGGTCACGATATTATGGTCAACGCGATGGGCAAAGTTTCTAGCCTTGTCGTTCAAATGGGTGACCTTAGCCAAGAAGTCAGTACGCTTCGTGTTGGGACAGAAGAAGTCAGTGATGTCATGGAAGTGATTCAAACCATTGCAGAACAAACCAACTTGCTTGCGCTTAATGCAGCTATTGAAGCAGCAAGGGCTGGTGACCAAGGTAGAGGGTTTGCAGTCGTAGCCGACGAAGTAAGACAACTGGCTCAACAGACTCAAAAAGCGGTTGAGAAAATCGGAGACCAAATATCAACATTACAGAAGAATACATATCAAGTCGTGAGTTCTATTGATGAAAACCAAGCAATGCTGACTGATACTGTCACACAGGCTGAATTAGCCAATGAAGCGTTCTCTACGATCAAAGAGCAGATTAATCAAACTAACAACCTCAATACACAGATTGCGACGGCAACCGAGGAACAAAGTGCAACGGCAGAAATGATTAACCAAAGCATTATTATGGTTAAAGACCGAGTAGAACAAACGGTATCTATGACCAATGATAATAACCAAGCTTCCAGTGAACTGGCTAAAATGTCTGTAACTTTAGCGGACAATATCAGCTTCTTTAAACTCAAGTAGTTCTTTAATGTCAGTTCTAGTCGTTACCAATCCGATAGGTTTTCAATAGACAAAAGCACATGGAGATAGAGTGAGCCACCCACTTTCACTCTATCTCTATCTTTATCTCTAGAAAAACGCTCACTCGTGATCTTTCCATTTCGTCAAGTTAGGTATTCCAAACATTCCTTCATAAATTCGATATATTTACCGCTCCCTGCATCCACAGAGGTTAAATATGTTAAGCACTCAACCCAAACGCTGCTTAGTCATTGATAGTTTTCCACTCGTAAGAGAGACACTAAGTCAGCAGTTATTAAGCTTAGAAACCGTCGCTGAAGTGAAAGAATCCAGCTCCGTCGCAGACACTTTATCGCAACTGAAGAAGGAACGTTTTGACCTTTTAACAATGGATGTAGAGTTAGGTCAAGACAATGGATTTGAGTTAATGAAGCGAGCAAAAGCGACGGGCTATCAAGGGAAAATTCTGTTTATCTCAAGGTTTGATTACAGCCTGCATTCCGCTTTGGCTAAAAAGAATGGTGCCAATGGCTATATTAGTAAAACAGAACCGACTCTTATTGTGCGAGATGCAATGTCGCATATTCTTCGCGGCTACAATTTGTTTAAGCAAGACGATTCAAAAGTCGACATCAACACTGATAACCTTTCGAGTCGAGAGTTAACGGTTTTTCAGTATCTAATAAAAGGCTACAAAAATAAGCAAATTGCAGAATTGCTCTTCTTAAGTGAAAAGACCATCAGTACGTATAAATCTCGTGTGCTCTCAAAGTTTTCAGCTTCAACCGTGGTTGAGCTCATCAAAATCAATGAGCTTATCTCACGCGATAATTTACATTAAACGACTATTGCCTTGATTATGTTAATCAAGGCATCGTGCAATGGGTTCGTTCTATTCACTAAACGACAACAAGTGATAATAGGGATGTCAAAAGCAAAATCACTCGGAACTTTGATACTTTTAAGATCAGAATGTTCAACGACTCGCTCCAAACTGACCACTGCCATACCATTTTGATTCACTAACTGACACGCCACTGCCATATCATCGGTTTTTGCTTGATAATCGAAGAAGATACCTTTCTTGGCACACTCATCAGTAAACCTGTGGTGCTCGTCATTCCAACCAGGGATACGAAAAAAAATAAAGGGAAGTTTGATGGCTTCTTCCCATGTATTTACATTACTATTGGCTGAAACTACGACAACGGCTTTTATTTCAGCTAAGCGAGCTTGATAGAGAGACTTTCTACGCTCTTCATGGAAAAAGTTAATCCCTATTTGTATGCGGTTATCCAAAATGTCATTTTCAGTTTGAGATGACCATGTCTCAATAGAGATCATAGGTTTAGGAAATTGTGCTCTGATCGCATTGTAAATTTCTAAGCCATAGCGTTCCATCGTCAGTGAATGAATAGCAATTCGGATCGTTTCGTCATATTCAGCAGCAACGAATTTCTGCGTTTGACGTAATGATTGATTAAGTAACTCCAGCCCTTGATTCACCCCTGGCATAATACCATCAAGAAAATGCGTTGGTTCCAGTGCCCCGGCAACTCTCACAAACAAAGGGTCGTCAAAATGTGCCCTCAAGTGAGCTAAACGCTTACTTACGGCACTTTCGGTTACCCCTAATTTGTTAGCAACTACTTTCATACTTCTGTATCGATAAAGTAAAGAAAGCTCTCGCAGAAGGTTATAGTTCAAGTCATTAATCATTATGAATTCCAATAACGAAATTGATTGTTAACAGCTTAACTTAGCTGACTATTCTTCTCCATAGGTGCATTGCTCTCTTTTCCCCTTGTAACTGCTTTTTTCCTTATAAAGCTCAGAATCTGCTCGGCCAATTGCCGACTCTAATGTTTCACCAATATGCTGCTCCACAATGCCTGCGCTAACGCTGACTTTAATATGGCTAAAAGCTACTCGCGAAGAAGAAACCGCGTCATTAAGTTTTTCAGCAAGAATAACGGCGACAGCCATATTGCAGTTAGGTAACAGAGCTAAAAACTCATCTCCACCAGTTCGAATAAGGTAGTCACTTTCTCTAAAAATACGCTTCATACACGCTGCGATATGTTTAATCGCTTCATCACCTACAGCATGACCATAAGTATCGTTAATTGCTTTGATTTTATTTCCATCAATCGCAATGATGGATAAATCATATTTATCGACCACTAGTTTAAACGAATCATCCTTGAATATTGCTCGGTTATACAAGCCTGTTAACTCATCGCTGGTAGCCACTCTTTCTGCATTTTTTAACTTTTCTTTCTTTACATCCAGTTGATTCATTTTCCAGAGCAAAGTGAAGACAAAACAAAAAATAATGCCATTTATCCAAAGCGTATCTATGACTAGCTTTATGAAGGGTATTTTGTAGATTAATAGCGAGCGATTATCTGTCATGAATTCTAGTACATATGAAAAGCCAGATAATGGGTAATCCAGTTCTTCAGTGATTGTTGTTTTATAGAGCCCTCTTTTCTCAGTACTGATCTCTTTACCTTTTAAAATGGGGATATCGTCTAAATACATATTAACCAAGTACTCACCAATGATTTCTCCAGAATAATACACCGGAGTTGTGATACTTAGCGTGAGACGGTTTGAGAACAAACTTTGATAAATCGGCGAGACAACCACGCGGTCAATGAGTTGATTCTTAGTGGCATTGACAGTGCAGGTGCCTGAGACTTCGCACCTTTCGGGCGAGAAAGCTTTATCTCCCAGAACTAAATTATTGAAATCTGTTGTAGAAAAGAGTTTTCTGCTTTTAAAGGAGCGATAAAGTATTGTTACATTAGTTTCTATACTTTGCGGCATAAGACTAATTACCCGAGTCATGGTTTCATAAACGATCCCTTCTTGCTCTGACAATTCAGAGTCAGTACCATATCGATAGATACCAGAAAAGCCATTCATGGCTATTTTGCTTGGTTTTTGTTCGGTATTCGAGTGGTTTATTGCTTCTTCCGTCAGCATTCCTAACAATATAATGATTGATTTGTTACCAATGAAGTTGTTTTTGATAGATTGAAATTTCACTGATTCCTTTTCAACAAAATCATTCACCGCATAAAAAGTGACAAACGTTGAAATGAACAGTGAAATTAAAAAAGAATAAATTAGGTTATCCCACAACCTTTTCAATAAAAATCTCATTTAGCATTCACTCGCTTTGATTATCTCTATAATATTAGTAACTTTATATTTATCTAAAATTCTACGTTTATAGGTACTGACTGTTTTAGCACTTAATGACAATACATCTGCTATATACTTATTTGACTTTCCTTGTACTAAGTAATTGAAAACAACTGTTTCTCTTTTCGAAAGTTCCGTCGTGCTAACATTCTGGTTATTATTTCTAAATTTGAAAATAGAATAGCCTTTTACAATACTATCAATGGCATCAGCGATTAAGTGAAAGTTTTCCGACTTACATAAATAACCATCGGCTCCCATTTTAAATGCAGTATTGGTGTGTATAGAATTATCGCTTGATGAGATAAACAACACTTTACCTGTATAACCATGGGCTTTCGCTCTTCTCAAGAAGTCGAAACCGTCGGAATCACCTAAATTCACATCCAAAATTAGCAAATTAATAGGCCTGTTTTTTATTATTTTATGGGCAGTGTTGCCATTATGGACACTGGTTACTGATTGAATATAATCAATATTTTTTAATAGTGTCTCAATGGCCACACATACTAAAGGATGATCATCCACCACCAAGCAGTTCACTAATCCCCTAAGCATCACAGTACTCCTTCCTTAAGCCTGCACATAAAGGTTTTATTTGTTCCACTGGTACTGGCTTACCCGTGAAGTACCCTTGGCAGATATCTACACCAAACTGGTGAATAAGATTCCAAGTGTTTTGGTCTTCTATACCTTCAGCTACTGTTTGAATATTCAGCTTTTTTGCTAGGTTAGCGGTGGCTTCAATAATGGTCTTTTTCGTTTCATCATTAATACAATCAGTGACGAAACCTCTATCAATCTTCATCTCAGTAAAAGGTAAGTGTGCCAGTTTAATAAGTGATGAATAGCCAGTGCCAAAATCATCAATAGACACCCCTACTCTATTTAACCGCAACCTAGCTAAGTTTTTGAGTATGTTAATACTGTCGTTATAGGCATCGGTTTCAGTCAGCTCAATGACTAAACTTGCAGGATCGACATTGAATTGCTGACAAGAGTCGAGTAAATGATCGGAGAAAAGGCTACGGTCTATACTGGCTTGCCCAACGTTGATGGATACCGAACAAGTAATATGACCTAATGAAATATCCGTGAGCGCATTAGATAGTACGGCATCAAACAGTTCTTTATCCATGCCAAACTTTTCTATTTGCGAAAGGAAAACATGAGGTGGAATTAAGCCCTTTTCTGGATGATTCCAGCGAACTAAAGCTTCGACACCGACAAGTTTGCTGCTATTGAAATCAAATTGAGGTTGATAGTGATTAATCAGCTGCCCTTTCCCGATTGCCTCTTGCAGTTCTAATTGGCTAGGCGAATACAGCTCTGCAATAGCCCCTTGCTTTGGTCGACTGTAAACAAAGTCACTAAGTAGTTTGTTCAAATCATTGGTTTGGCAAGGCTTGCTTAACTCTTGAACAAACCCAAATTTCAGCTTATGGCAAAGATAGCCAACAGTATTTAAAACTGAAGCATCAACCGCACTTAAAATAACTATCCCGCCGGCATATCCGATTTTATTCAATTCAACAAGTAGCTCGACGCCATCAATATCCGGCATATTAAGGTCAACAAATATCAAGTCGTATTGATTAACTTTACCCTGCCGAATCGCTTCTTTGCCTGATAAGCAACTGTCTACATCAGTCATGCCTATATCACGCAAAAGCCACTCCAGAACATGAAGTTGCAATGGCTGATCATCGACTATGAGTATATTTATGTTATCCATTGTTTTTACACCACGCTTTAACTCTAATAATTTCAACATTCATTTGGTTCTTTAGATCCTCCCTAAGAGAATTGACCTCTGAAGAGCTCGTTATTTCTAATTCACCAGCACGCTTTCCTAATTCTTCAATGCCGACGGCGAAACAGCCACCTTTAATTCGATGAGCGATTGAGCGTATCTTTTTCTCTGATTCAGCAAGGGTTAACGCCTCAAGATCTTCTTCCATTGAGGTCTTAAAAATATTAGCGATGGTGAGCGCTTCATGCTTGGGGAACGAGTCCAGCCATCGGACCTCCAGTGGTAATTCATTCGTTTTTTGATCTTTGGCTTTTTGATCTTTTGTCTTTTGAACAAGGCTTAAAGGCTGGTAAAGATCTTCAATCCCATAAGGTTTATGGAGAAGAATATCGAATGAATTTTGTCCATTTTTCTTTTCGGTCAACCTAGGATCTTCAGCCGTACAACCTATAACGAAGAGATCCGCTAACTTCTCATTTGATCGGATAATAAATGCCAACTCATAACCGTTAAGTATTGGCATATGGCAATCTGTAATCAGTGCGTCAAAGCTATTTTCAGGCTGAGTCAATAGAGCGTATGCTTCTTGCCCATTAACGCAAACCACAGGGCTGATACCCATATCTTTCAGCTGCATCTGCATCAAATGACGATTAATTGCGTTATCTTCTGCAACCAAAACCTGTAAATTCAGTGCTGCAAACTCTTGCTGAGCTATGGTTGCAGCATCTTGTTTAACGCTCAGGTTTTTATTTGACTGGCTCTTAGTTACTACCGTAATAGGTAATGTCACCTCAATGGAAGTGCCTTGGTTAAGCGCACTTTCGACCATGATTTTTCCTCCCATATTTTTTACGAGTTGATCGACAATACTTAAACCCAAGCCGGTTCCTCCATAACTGCGTTCAATTGAATTATCGGCTTGTGTGAATGGCTTAAATGCATCATTGAGTTGGGATGTAGACATACCTATCCCAGTATCTTTTACCATGAAATACAGTGTGTTATTGGAAATATAACTGTGTACATTAATGCTTCCAACCTGAGTAAACTTAATCGCATTGGAGAGTAAATTATTGACGATTTGCGTGAACCTGACGCCATCAATCATGATGATACCTGAACCGTTCTGGGTAATATCGACAGCAAATTGTAGGTCCTTTTCTAATGCACGAGATTCAAATGGCTTAGTCGTTTCATTCACTAGTTGTAAGAAATCCAGTTCTGTCGGCTCAATGGAAAGCTCATTGGCGTTAAGCTTTGAGAAGTCCAAAATCTCATCGACCAATCGGTTCAAGTGCACACAGGATTGTTGAGCTAATGGGGTGATAAGCGCGATTCCCGCATCTTGGTTATGACGTTCAATCATTTCCAACGAACTGCTTAAAGCTGCTATCGGGGTTCTTAATTCATGGCTCATTGTCGCGAGAAATTGCTCACGCATTTTGGTTGCAAGCTCTGAGGCTTTTGTAGCCTCAATCAATTGCTCTTCATACTGCTTTTGCTCTGTTACATCATTAAGTATTGAAAGCACGTAACCTTTACCACTGGCTGGTGAGCTCAGTTTTTTCCTTGTTCTTTCAAACTGTTCGATACCGATTAAACAATTCTTGGCTTGGCAGCTATCGGTTACTGGTGCACTACTTTCTATGACTTTCTGAGAAGTGCACACTGCATGATTGTCATTATTTTTTTGAGACAGTAACGAGCAGCCTGAACATTCATTAGCTAGGTATGATTTACAGTTAGTGTGAGCAATTTCATTCTGTTCATCTTGAATAAAAATCGTACTTGGCAACTCTTCTACGATGCTTTTCAACCACTCCTTTTTTGATTCAGCCGATTCTGCAAGTTGTTGCGTCACGCGCATTTTTAATTTCAAGTTGGTGATTGCAAAATAGATCAGCGTACCCATGAAAAAAATAAACGACGAAAGACCACCAGCAATGATGTAGACATCATGCTTATCAAACCCATTCACGACCTTAAACTGGCGATACCCATGCTTTAATTTTTCCACTTCATTGTTATCAATAGTATTGAGTACGCTGTTGATTAACGCTTGTAATAACAAGTTGTTCTTCTTCATGGCAAAAACGAGGTCAAGCTCAATCGCATAATCAGGGTCGAGCAAGAATTCATCGCTTTTGTCTTGTATAACTAATGACTGAGTCATGTCCTGTGGTATGTAGGCAATTTCAATCTTGTTATTGGCTAAATCTTCCAGAAGATCTTGTACATCGTCATATGGAACGACCTCCCCCTTCACAACCATTTTTATATATGAAAACTTTTTAGAGCTTGAGTTAGTTAATACCCCAGCTTTTTGATCCCTCTTTGTGGGCTCAAATATCCGAGCGATGATCCCAGGGTTCTTGATCACAGGCCAATAAACTTGGGTAAAGAAAGGCTCGGAGGTAATGTATTTTTCGTTATCAATACCAATACCTTGCACCACAGGAGCGACGTCAATATCTCCTCTTTCTAGCATCTGCCATGTGGTGTAATGATCTGATTGTTTAAGCGAAAACTGTAAACCTGATCGTGCTTGTAATAACTCCATAAAGTCATGGAAGTAACCATCTACTTCATTTTTGGAGTTTTTAAAAGACAGCGGGTACAGGTCAAACTGCATTGAATATTCAATATCAGCGTCACTCTTTCGAGCTTGCTTATACGCGCGAGCTAATTGCTCACTCAAGTGGTATGGATTTAATGAGCGAATAGAAGGTTGATTTAAACCTTTTCTTTCTTTTTGAAGCACTCTATCTATCAGTGCAAGAAGCTGTGTTTGATTTTGATTGCCAATGGCATGAAGCGCATCTGTCTCTAACCAATCAGGTATTTTAACCGCACCTCGAATAACATCATGGTCATTAAGATAAGAATTGATAGATACGAAATTGCCAGCAATAGCATCTACTACTCCGCTATTCACTAATGCGATGGCTTGGTCAAAATGTTGGACAGAGAAAATGTTGGGGATTTTTTTCTCTTCAAGAATCCCACAATAAACAGAGCCTTCGACACAGCTCCAACTCAGCAGTTTAGGAGAGATAAATTGCGCTTTTTTGTTACGGTACCAGGTTGCTGCGCTACCATTGTAAAAAGGTTCTGAGAATAGGAATACATTGCTCCTCTCATCTGTATATCTAACTCCTAAAGCAATATCTACACTGCCTGTTTCAACTGCGTCCAACAAAGAATCTACAGACGGGTAAGGCTGATACTCAAGCTCAAAACCTAATATTTGAGCAATGTTCTGCATGTAGTCATTGTTAATTCCAAAAGAAGTACCCGACTCATAACTTGTAGCGTATGGCGCCCGTTCATGTGAAAGCAACCCAACAGTTATAACTCGGTGCTCTGCAATAAACCCACGTTCTTGAGCACTAAGAGACAGATTTTCTGCTTGAGAATAAGATGAAAAAGAGACAACAATGAGGGATGCTAAAAGAATTAACGAACGCATAAAAAGACCAAACTTAACTAAGAAAGTTAGATTACCGCCTAGCTAAAACAAGTCAATTTGGTCACAATCAAACATTAAACTTAAGATACTGATTAATAACAGCTTAAATGATTTATGTAGGGCATTTCCTACAATCGAACCATCCTCTCCCTACAACTGCTACACCACTAAAACCTCAAGTTTATACATTAAGAACTACAGCTTTCGGCGTTTTTCAAGCTAGTTGTCACTACTTGACTAATTATCAAGCAGCTTCTTTTTCTGGGTTCAGGTGAACTTCTCCGATTGGTTCGCAGTTGCGTATTTTACCTGACCAACGCTCTGGTTTTGCTTGGCGATGAGCCATCAACACCTTTACTCTTTTTCTTAAAATCTCAGCATCTTTTTCCACTATGTCGCTCTGAACGTGTCACGTAATTCAGGCGACTATGTTTATGCTTGGTGTTGTACCAGATTACAAAGCTTTCCACCCAAGAACGGCTTCGTTTGAGGCTTTCGAACCCTTTTGATGGCCAGCTTGGGACATATTTCAGCGTTCGGAACAGTGACTCAACATACGGATTATCATCGCTCACACGAGGACGACTGTAAGGTGATGTAATGTCAAGCTCCTCCATTCTTGCCTTGAACGTTAACGATTTCATTGGCGTACCATTATCTGAGTGCAGCACCAACGCTTGATTGAAGCATTGCTCCCACATCAGCGTGCGCTGAAGCAGCTGAGATGCCATCTCTCCGCACTCTCGGTATAGACGTCATACCTGACGATTTTTCGACTGTTGATGTCTTCAATGAGATAAAGGTAATAATGTTGTCCACGAACACCTGAAGGTAGACACGTTATATACCAGGTAAATACCTGATTTGGACCTGTTGCTGTGTAGCTTGTTGGTTTCGATGATTTTTTACGGCTACGTTGACGGCCTCTACGGTTAAGTTGTCCTGCCGCTTTTAACACACGATAAAAGCTGGCTTCAGATGCAATATACTGACCTTTATCCAGCAGTGTTGGCGCTAGCTGGCTTGGCGGTAAGAGCCCCTTAGCATGTGCTTCTGATTCACAATACCAAAGCTCTTTGAGTTGTGAGCCGAGTATATAAGTGGTCATTAAGTCCTTATTGATATTCAATATTTCAGTAAGATAGCTATCTTGTCGTGCATTTAAATTACCTCTGTTTTTCAGCAGTACCCAGCGTGAGCGTTTCACCCATTGCCTCGCTTTTTTATCCTGCTTGAGTTTGTTAGCTTGGTCGACTCTGACTCTATCCATCACCTCACGACCGAACTTAGCAACAACGTGGAATAAGTCGTAAACGATTTTTGCGTTCGGGCAGTGCGCTTGAACTTCAAGGTCAAAAGCCGTATTCATGTCCATCGCGACCGCTTCGATATTGTTGCCATACTTGCCTAACTGCTCGAAGAACGGTCGTATGTCCTTGCGGCTACGGCCTTAGCCCTTCCCATTTCACTGACGGTACAACTTGGCGAAGTCGACGTTTATCTATCTCTTTAATGGTGTGCCAATGAACGCCCGTTAACTGGGAGATATGCTTAATGGGAAGAAGAGGCAGTAGTTGTTCTATATAGCTTTTTAGGCGCTTCGTTATACGAGCATAAGGCTCCAACCAAGATAGAGACTCTGTTTTTATGCCGCAGTCACGACACTTAATCCTTCGAGTTTGAACGGAAAGTTCGACAGGAACACCGAGCAACATGGCCTCTTTCACATGACGCCATTGATACTCATGGATAGCCTCGGCTTCAAGACCGCAAAAGCATTTAGCCTCAGAGTTCGGTTTAAGAGTTAGTGTAATAAGTGATGCTGTCTGGTGAGACTTTACTATTTTAAAGCCTTCCCAGAATGACGATAGGAAAGTATGATTCGGCATGAAAACGGTAGTTTGTGTATGATTTTTGTTTGGCGACTAAACCATATCACTTACTACCGTTTTTGTTTTTAGTTCCCGCTAATCCGCGATGAACCTTTTTTTTGGGGGGGATTGTTACTTGTTGATAAACACACGAAGTGACTCTCTGTAAACGTCAATACGTTATGAG
>NZ_JAKEUO010000013.1 GCF_022397915.1 Vibrio sp. Isolate34
CCATACCGTTGTTTCCACCTCTTGTTGGAGCCGTAGAGCTTTTGACAACCTACTGCTAAATTACGAGGGTGTCCTTGTTMCCAGAATGCAGCCCCTTCTCGTGGTGGGATAAGCGCAACCGCTCGCTTAATCCGTATCGCATCATGACAATTCCTTGTGTCATAAGCACCATCACCTGATATTTCAATTATTTTACGACRCGTTTGCTTGAGTAAGTTGGGGAGCACTTCGGCATCGGTTACGTTAGATAAACTCAGCTCTGCTGCGACTATTTCGTGAGTGCTTGTATCTACTGCAATATGCAGTTTACGCCAGACTCTGCGCTTCCCATCAGAACCATGCTTCTTGACCTTCCATTCACCCTCGCCATAAACCTTGAGGCCAGTGGCATCAATTGCCAGGTGTTGTATTGCTCCTCTGGTTTTGGTTTTAAATGAAACCTCAACTTCCTTAGCTCGRCGGCTTATACAGGTGTAGTGCGGGCAAACAAGCGGGATGTTAGCCAGCTTAAATACAGAGTCTAGAAAACCTTGTAGCGCTCTCAATGGCATAGAGAAAATGCGTTTCACCCGAATTACGCAACAAAGCCGCATTTTCATTCAATTAAGGAACTGATAACGCCTGTATCCTTATAAAAAAGAGGCGATGTTTCATCATAAACATCGCCTCTTTTTCTATTTGTTCTTTTAAGTCGCTTTATTCTTCTACTTAACTTTGTTGATCAGTATTCGGTTATCGGCTATTTCACATGGCAACATCAGATATGAATATTACTACTCTTGATACTTATCGAGCTTGTTATAAAGCGTTTTGATGCTGATTCCCAAGTCTTGTGCTGTTTCCTTTTTGTTGCCTTCATTTTCTTCGAGCGTATTGATAATCGCAGCTTTCTCAATCTTCTCGAGCGAAACACCTGCCGGAACTATATCCTCAACGTTAGTCCCTGTTTCTAAAGGAGGAGTATCAAAAATTAGGTGTTCATCTTTAATCGTCTCATCTGCCAATATAAAAGCTCTTTCAATACAGTGCTTTAATTCCCTGACATTCCCTGGCCATGCATGGGCTGATATTTTTTGAAGCGCTGATGTGAAAATGGTCTTCGCAGTGGTTTCATTTGCGTTGCGATGAGCAATAAAATGTTTTGCTAAGCCGACGATGTCGTCGCCTCTTTCACGCAATGGAGGGACATGTATGGGGAAGTGAGCCAACCTGAAATAGAGATCCTCTCTCAAAAACTGTTCTTCAATAGCGACTTGTGGATCTCGGTTTGTCGCTGCAATGACTCGAGTATTAGCGATACTCGTTGCATTGCTGCCTACAGGGCGATATTCACCTGTTTCTAAAACTCGTAGTAATTTGACCTGGTGCTCAAGTGGCATTTCGGTGATTTCGTCGAGAAACAATGTGCCACCTTCTGCTTGCCTAAACACCCCTTGGTGTGTGCGATTCGCCCCTGTAAAAGCGCCTTTTTCATGACCAAATAATTCACTATCAACTAACTCAGGGCTGATAGCACCACAGTTGATTGCAATAAAAGGTTGGTTTTTACGATCACTGGCAAGGTGAATCGTTTGTGCGACTAATTCTTTACCTGCCCCACTTTCGCCTACAATCAAAACATTGGTGTCAGTCTTCGCGACTCTTCTTAAAGTTCGATACAGCTTATGCATGGGCTTAGAAGAACCGACTAACATACCGAACTGGTCTAAATCGCTGGTGGACACTTTACGCCCTTCTTCCTGCTTCTGGAGGAAGTATTGACTGAAGTCTGCAAGGGTATCTTCCAATATTTGCATGTCGACGGGCTTTCTATAATGGAAGATTGCGCCATGGTTCATCATCATGTCTAAGTTTTTGTTTGGTGTACCTGTACTGATAATAATCAAGTCCATTTCGTCCAATTCTGTTGCACTCGATAAGGACTTAAAATCATCGTTAGTAAATCGAGAGACTTCAACAATAGCAGTATCTGGTTGCAGTTGTTGTAGCTTGTCAATCCAATGAACATCCATAGTACTTTGAATTATTTCAAAGCTTGATAATTCATCTAGAGAGTTTATTTGAGACCGCAATAATTCATCTTTTAACTCTATAAACAGTGTCGGTAATGACATGATTTAACTCTCTTTTTGTACGACAGGAAACGACCTTGATAATAACATGATGTCCTTCAAATACGAATCTATCATTTACTATACGCCACCTTTTAAATGTAGTTACAGTATTACTGATAGTAGAAGTGGCTAATTAATAGTATTGATATTAATTATTCTAGGATCTCCATTGATGATAATTTTTACAAAATACTCGTGTAATTAATACACCTCCGATCATTTTACCAATGGTAAATTTTTTAAAATTAAAGTGTAAATCCTTTATTTTCAGTTAGTTAAAAAGTTGGCATGCTGGTTGCAATTGTACAAGTGTCAGTTAACTAGAGGAGATAATTAATGAGAAATACTGCAAGTAAAATATTATTAGCTACTTTGATTGCAACTTCTTCATCAACTGTTTTTGCTAATAGCATGTGGGAAAAAGAAACTTTCGATGCGTGGATTGATGGAAAAGCAGAAACGACTTTATTACTGAATACTAATTTAAACTCATTTGACATCAACACCTACGTTAAGAATCGAGTGGTTACTTTAACTGGCTCGGTTAAAAATGAAACAGAGAAAGATTTGGCAGAAGAGTTAGTGCTAAGCCTAGATGACGTTAAGTCTGTAAAAAACGAACTTACAGTGATTGATGAAGACAAAGAAAAAACACCTGCAGCCGTACAAGCTTTGACTGATGCTCACATAAAGACACTGGTAATCACTCGTTTATTAATGAACACCAATGTTAGTGGTAGCGATATTCAAGTTGAAACCGAAAAAAGTGTGGTTATCTTGAAAGGTTCAGTTTCATCAAGCAGTGAACACGACTTAGCATTATCTATAGCAAATAATACCCCGAATGTAGAGAAAGTGGTGGATAAATTAAATATTATTTAACCTCTTTACAATTGGTAATTTATTAACAATTGGGGAATAACGATGATTCGCTGGTCGCTAATATTTTTTATTGTCGCAATTATTGCCGCCCTATTGGGATTTAGTGGTATCGCTGGGGCTGCTGCGACAGTAGCAAAGATCATATTTTATATATTTGCAATATCACTACTGGTTTCAGTGGTAATTATGTTGCTGAATAAAAACAAACATTAGGAGTTTATATGAACATCAAATCGAACGCTTACCGTTTTTTAACTATTGTGGGTATTACATTTGCACTTGCGGCATGTAGTGATGAAGGTCCGATGGAACAAGCCGGGGAAAATGTAGATGAGGCTGTAGAGGATACTCAAAACGCAATAGAAGATAGCTGTGAAAATATTAAAGAGCATTTAGATGCGAAAGATGAAGATTGCTAGAACTGTCATCTAGAGTGCAATGAGATGCCAAAATCCTCATAAAAATAAACCAATGAAGTAGGAATTAGATATGAAAAATATATTTGATGTGCTCAAAGACAGTCATGAAAAGCAACGACTTTTGATGGATGCGTTACTCCAAACTTCGGGAGACACACAAGCTAGGCAAGAACTCTATGTTAACCTTAAGGATGAGTTAACCAAGCATGCGATTGCAGAAGAGCGCCATTTTTATGCACCTTTGATCGAGAGTGATCAATCCATTGACATGACTAGACATGGAATCGCTGAACATCATGGAATCGACAAAATACTCGCTCAACTCGATGATACAGAGATGTCTTCACCAGCTTGGCTTGTTTTAATGAAAACATTAAAAGATAAGGTTGAACATCATTTAGAAGAAGAAGAGCAGCGTTTTTTTCAAACCGCAGGTCGAGTCTTAGATACTGAACAAAAAGAAACATTAGCTCGTAAATATGAAAAAGAGGTTGCTTGAATCACGAAGTAATCAAATTCTTTAAATAAGTATAAAACTGCTTTGTTATCAAGCTAAGGGCTCATTCTTGAGCCCTTCTTTTATTTAATTTAGAGATAGATAAATTTACGGATAAATATATTTAAATTCACGGACAAATTAAGGCGTAACATGTTTATTATTAAATATTATATGCTTCTTGCTATAGCTTGTTTTTTTGCTGCTGCTCTTATACCACAGCTAATAATCCGTGGTGTTTTTGCCTGGTGTAGTTTGTCGATGTTCATCGTTAGTGTTGCCTACATCTTCGATATGCCGTCAATATTTAGGAAGACTAGCGATGGGAAAATAGTGTGGTGGATCAGATGGATCTTCATTCCATTCTTCTTAGGTGTTCGACTGTACAATGCATGGGCAATTGAAAGAGATAAAGTTGAACCAATACAGCAGGTTGGAAAAGGTTTATATGTATCTCGTCGTTTGTTCCCTTCAGATTTATCGTTCTTAGAATCTCAAAACATCCATTGTATTGTAGATGTTACAGCTGAGTTTTCTGGTTTAGAAAGTGCAATGACCGGTGATCAATTTCGCTATTTAAACACCCCGGTTCTTGATCATAAAGTCCCTAAAATGCATAAGCTTAAACATGCTATAAATTGGATCGATACCCAAATCAATCAATCTAGATCGGTTGTTGTGCATTGTGCTCTCGGTCGAGGACGTTCTGTCTTTGTCGTAGCTGCCTATCTTTTAGCAAAAAATCCGTCACTTACTGTAGAGCAGGTCTTGAAAAGTATTAACGACGTGCGAAGTACAGCCCAATTGAACCATCTACAACTAAAAACACTTCAAGCAATCAGTGATAAAGGTTTACTCACTCTTGGCCATAAAGCTTGCCTTATTGCCAACCCTGTTGCAGGTGGTGGTAAATGGTTGGCGAATGAACAACAGGTTATTCGTGAACTTACGAGGAAGTACAGTTTAGATATTTTTCTTACTAGCCAAGAAGTATCAGCAGAAATATTAGCTAAGCAGGCCAAAGACCGGAATACTGCGCATATTATCGTTGCAGGTGGCGATGGGACGGTTAGTGAAGTCGCAAGGCAAGTTAGGAAGACTGATACACAACTCGGGATTATACCTTTGGGTACCGCGAACGCTCTATGTCATATGCTTTATGGATTGACCTCGAAAATATCGCCTGTTGAAAAAGCGTGTGAGGCTATTTTATCGGGCAACTCAAAAAGAATCGATCTGGCGTTCTGTAATCAACAACCAATATTACTGCTTCTTGGTATTGGGTTTGAAGAACAGATGATCGATTACGCACATCGAGAACAAAAAAATGAAAAAGGGCAATTCGCGTATTTGACTGGGTTCTTCAATGCAGTAATCACCGACGATAATCAACACTTTCAAATTTCAATCGATGACCAACCATCACAAAGTATGAAACTACAAAGTTTGGTCGTGGCGAACTCTTCCCCTTTTAGTACTGTGCTTGCTCAAGGGGGACAGCCTCCTAGGCCGGATGATGGGAAGCTGCATATTACCTATTTGGAAAATACAAATTCACTTAGTAAACGAGCTATCGCTCTATCTGATCTGTTGTTATCGAGTCTCGGAGCGAAAGAACAAGCTAGTTACTTTACTTATGCTTCGGCACAGCTCGTTAAAATTGATTCTGACCGACCTATTTCATACGTGATTGATGGAGAGACGTATTCGGCTGATTCACTGGAGATAAGTATTGATAAGCAAGCCTTAACGGTTTGTATTCCATGAATGTATTGATTAATCCGCATATTGAATAAGAAGGAGACACCATGGAAATGAATCTCTCTTTTAACTTAGAGAAGTTTCAGCATCTGATAGAGGGTAAGTTAGAGCATTGGTTAGTTGAAGCAATTAAACTTATCCCTAACCTGATTGTTGCTTTTGTTACGTTTCTTATTTTTATCTTTGTTGCCAACATAAGCGGTAAGTTGTTTAAAAGATTGAGCAATAGAGTTGTCGACTCTCAAGAAGTCATTAACTTACTGGCTTCTATTGTTAAGGTTACCATTGTTACTATTGGATTTTTTGTCGCGTTAGATTTTGTTGGGCTCCAAGGTACGGTTACATCGTTGCTTGCCGGTGCCGGTATTCTAGGTTTAGCTATCGGTTTTGCTTTTCAAGATATGACTGAGAACCTCATTTCAGGTATTACAATGAGTATTCGTAAACCTTTTAAAATTGGCGATGTTGTTGGTTCCAACGATGTCATGGGTACCATAGTCAAAATAAACTTACGAAATACACTGGTTGAAACGTTCTCTGGTCAACACGTCATGATTCCCAATAAGATGGTTTTCCGAAATATTTTGACGAACTACAGTCGAAAAGGACGAAGAAGGGTCGAGATCCCTGTGGGGATTTCCTACGCAGACTGTCCCAAAAGAGCCGCTGAGGTGATAACCAAAGCGATAAACCAAAAGTCTTATGTTAGTCGGAAAGAAGATACGACGGTTTACGCTTCAAGCTTTTCTGATAGTAGCGTTAACTTATTGGTTTGGTTTTGGATTGAGTACCCAGGAGGTTTTGGTTATATGGACGCAAAGCACGACGGTATTATAGCAGTTAAAGAGTCATTATCAGAGGCTGGAATGACAATACCGTTTCCGATTAGAACACTTGATTTTGATCCCAAAGGCGGTAAGAGTCTGTCTAGAATGATGACTGGGGCTGTCGATGACGCTTCCTAGAATAACATAGCGGTCCCTCTCGTAAAAAAGCGTCAAGGCAATATGCCTCGACGCTTTTTATTTTGAGTGATGTCAGAATTAGATCAGAATTAAACCTAGCTTATTCCCACTGCTTAATGATTGTGTTGTAGGCTTTGATTCTCTTCTCAAGTTAATTAATCGTATCTATTTTAGATGGGTTATATCTGTTACAAATGCTTTGCTATTTCATCATTTTCAACTTGCAACGCCGCAACCCAATAGGAGAAAAAAGCAGACATATGCTGATTGTTAAACTTTCTAATAGTGTTTTTGAGGTAAGAAATTAGGCTTAAATTACTCTGGTACATATCGTTATAACTAACAATTAACGCAGGGGGCTGACTCAATATGTCATTGTCATTAACTTCATTGTTAATGCAGAACTTGGTGTTTACTTCGTTTATTAATGAACGTTCAACTTTTATAAATCGATTTGCAGCTCTTGCAATGTTCCCATGTGCTTTTTGTTCAATTAGGTCAACACATGAGAAGTAGTGATCTTTCAATGTACATAGTATTTTTTCTATGCCTTTATAGTGAATTACCTCAAGGGGATCATTGTCCTTTTTAAACAACATATCATTACTCCTTTTTATCTCAGTAGTATTTATAATTTCAGTTGATTTATAAGAATTAAAGTAAGCCTTTTCTTTGATTCTGATTTCCAACCATCATTCGCTAATAACTAATTCTGACGCATGTTGTGTATTTGGTCTCGACATGATTCCATTTCATTTTTTACCACTTTTAATCTTCTTCTCCCTTCTAAATCAGGGTTAGTTTCTAGCAGTGATTCAATGTCGGAAATGATCTTTGTCTCGACACCTTCTAGGTGCTTTAAATAGAGCTCTTGATTATTTTTACCTTTTGTATCTTCCGCTTCAATACAGCGCTCTCTGGCATTTATCGTATAACTAGCGGGTATCTGTTCTTGATGTATTTTTGAGTAGTAAGTTAAAGATTGTAACTTTAACTCTGCACATTTCTTTACCGTGTAGATATCAAAAAGATTTTTTGCCATCTTTTCACTTCTTATGTTGGATATCGCTTTTTCGTAAATAATATTTCCACTTTTTATCAGGTTAACAATAGATAATATACTTTGGTTTCTCATGAATCCTCATTTGGTTCTAAGCTGTATTTGGTACATTGCATTTTTTATGCCAGTTAATAACCCTATATTCAGCTTGTTTCGTCTAAGGTTTTACTTTGTTTTTGTAAAAAATACATTAATAGATGTTTTCTAGTGAAATTATTACATTGATCAATGCCATTTATTAATGATATGGAAGCTTATCTTCAATCATTCTGGTACTTTTGAAAGTTGGCACGATGCTAGCATTGATTATTAAAGTAGCTAGAGATTAATAGTATTAATATTATTCTCTGGCTTATGATAATCAAATAAGGAGAAAACTTATGCCAAAGTCAAACGCTAAAAATTCAGAAGCCAAACAACAAATTGAAGAAACTTATGAAAAAGCTGAAGAGGCTGCAGTAGAAGTTATCGAAAATGTGAAAGAGGCGGTCCATGAAACTCTCGAGGCCAGCTCTGAAAGTGTGAAGAACACGTCTGAGAAAGCGGAAAACATCATTAAAGAGCGTCCATTATTGAGTGTTGGCTGTGCGTTTCTCGCTGGTTGGGCTGTCTCGAAGTTAATCAAATAGCCATATATCAACATCGCAATTGAGAGAGCACCGTTATGCAGGTAAATAGTCAAAATGATCCAGTAAACTCTGCCAATGATAAATCGAGCGATCGTAAGGTGGATGATCTTAAACGTTCTGCTTCTGAGTTAAATGGATTGTGGAAAGACTTAGCTATATTACAGACACATACCCAGCAATGGTCTCAATCGACTTTAGAACTTTTCTTATTGGAGTTTCGCAATAGTGTTGATGCATTTAAAAAGCGTCTTGTGTTTCAGCTCCTCTTTGTTGCGTTGTTACCGCTGTTTCTTTTTAGTATCGCCGTCGGTGCTGGAGTCGTGATCTACTACTTCACTTTGAATCTGTTAGCGGGTTACGGCGCGTTTATATTCACACTCGGTTTGATTCTAATATGCTTGGTACTTCGTTCTGGTTACTTAAAGCAATTTATAGGTTTTGAATGTACGAAAGAGCAATTGAAGGAGGGGTTACATGTCAGCACTCAAAAATCGACAAAGACAGATTCAAATGAAAAGACTTGAGGGGAGAAGTAGAGCTCGTCAAGTTGCACTTTGTATGGGACTTATTCGTCACAAAGGAAAAGAGTTTGTTCACAAGTACCCCTTGTATGCTCTTGGCATCACAGGCCTTGGTGTTGTAATTTTGAATCGAACTCATCGTTTTAAATCGTCTGTTTTTGGTTATAAACAGCTATCGCTAATACTTAATTTACTTAAGTAACCATCATTTTTAATTCAAGTTAGTGTTGGCTGACGGTATCGAGTGCCTGATTCAAATTGACGAAGCTTCAAAAACAAGACCTCCTACTCATAGGAATAAAATGACATCAAAAAAATACAGTATTCTTAGACAACGAAGTGTGTTGCAAACTAGTTTTATGCTCCTTGCTGTTCTCATGATGTCTATTTTTACATTACATATCGCCAAGCCATTTTTGTTGCCAATCATCTTTGGTGCTTTTATTTCTTTGCTATGTAGCCCTCTAGTTAACTACCTTACTCGCTTCGGTATCCCTCGAGTCATTAACGTAATGGCTGTACTTATTGGTTTTATTGGCTTTGTTGTGATTAGTTTGAATATGTTGAGTGAGCCCGCTCAGCAATGGTGGTCAAAATTACCAATGTTGGTTGAGAATGTATCTAATGAAGTGAGTGAGGTTACTCAAAACAGTCGCTTAACTGACGCCACCGGGTTCTCTATGAGTAGTACTGTTACCAATGATGGGCTTACCAATAATACGGCTTTTTCCATTATAGAATCAGTGCTTACGACAACACCAACCATTGTTACTCAGTTGTTGGTTGCGTTTCTTATGGCGTATTTCATGATGAATTACGGTCGAAAAATTTATTCTCAAAGCTTATCTCTTTTTGAATGCTTTTCAGATAAGCGTAGGGCAGTTGAATTGGTTAAAGTTGTTCAAAAGGATTTGTCTCGTTACATAGGAGCCATCACCATCATTAATGTTTGCTTAGGACTCACTGTTGGCTTTGCTTTTTATATTACGGGATTGCAAGACCCTTTCCTTTGGGGCGCTTTTGCAGGCCTAATGAATTTTATCCCCTATCTTGGCCCGATGGTTTCAGTTACGTGCTTTGCTTTAGTCTCTTTTATACAGTTTGAGTCGTTTAGCTATGCATTGACGGTTGCTGCGATCTTCCTGGCGATTAATTTGATAGAAAGCCAATTGGTTACTCCTACATTACTGGGGAAAAGGTTTAGTCTCAATCCGCTGATTTTATTTGTATGGCTTGTGTTTTGGGGTTGGCTATGGGGCTCTATGGGAATGCTAGTAGGTGTTCCATTACTTGTCTGTGTGAATGTACTTTTTGAACAGTTAAGACATCCAAGGTTGAATGCTCATAAAGGTCAGTAGAGTAGAAGTCAGTCAGCGTTACATATGAAAATAGAGCAGAAGGTCGCTGTGGAGAGCAATAAAGCTTCGCGTTTTGTCATTGGATTTTCCAATCATGATGACGTTGGAGCTACATCAGTTCGAAAAAATTATCGTGAGTTTGTTTCTATCTAAGTGTAGCTAAATTACGAATTTTGATAGGGGGAAGGGCATTATCGTTATTAAAAAATCAGATAGAAGAAAAGCCACAGCGTTCTCTGTGGCCTTATTTCTTTGCTCCGAGAGCAGTTAGCTATCGTATTTGCTCAGTATTTAAATGACGAATCAACTTCGCTGGCGTACCACCGTATAGACAGTCTGGTGGTACGTCGCTGTTGACTACGGAGTTAGCTGCGATAACCGAACGAGCCCCAATCGTCACGCCTTGATTGATAACAGAATTACCGCCAACCCACACATCATTTTCGATTGTTATTGGTAAACAGAAGGTTTCCCATTTACGACGACTTAGATGGTCTAGAGAGTGAGAAGCCGTATAAAACTGAACACTTGGCCCCACCAAAACATTGTTACCAATCTTGATGTTCGCGCCATCAAGCATCACCACGTTCATATTGATGAAGGTGTTGTCACCGATCTCAATGGTTTTACCAAACTCACAATGGAAAGGAGGACGTACAACACTGCTGCCGATTTTGCCAAATAGATTGGTTTGAAGGCTCGGCTGTTGAGTGTCGTCGGAACATTGATTGAAATCTGTCAGAGCTTTACTTGCATGAGTGCGCATTTGGTCTATCTCATGGTCTGCGCCATCAAAAATTTCGCCAGATAGCATCTTTTCTAGTTCAGTTTTATCGTTTGTATTACTCATGCTTGCCCACTTTCTGAGAGTCTCGGTCTAAATGACGAATACTGCAAGAATAACGATTTTTGGACATAAAAAAAGAGAAAAGCCTCAGCCTTTCTCTTCCTATTTTTTGCTTTAAGCACTAATGCTAAGCGAACCCAGCTATTCAGCAAAAGGCGTGCTTTGCCAAATTAGATTTGCTCAACAAAACCCATTAGGTGCTGTCTCACTTCGTCTGAAGCAAATGCGCTCTCTACAGAGTATTTGTAGATTTCTGCGTAATCTTCTTTTGTTAGGCCGAATGTTTCACACACACGCTTCACTTCGTTAGTCATGGTTGTGTTCGACACAGTGCGGTTGTCTGTGTTGATTGTTACAACGATACCGTCTTTTTTGAATTCAGCAATTGGGTGGTCGCTGAATTGGTGAATACATTTAGTTTGAACGTTACTTGTTGGGCAAGTCTCTAGTGCAACCTGCTTCTCTTTAACGATGTTGTACGCATCTTCGTTGCCTTGGATGTGAACACCGTGGCCGATACGCTCAGCGTCTAGCATAGTGACTGCATCGTAAACGTTCTGACCATGCCATTGCTCACCAGCGTGAACTGTCACTCGGTAGCCTTGTTCGATAGCGTATTGCGTGTATTCAGGGAATTCAGCACAGAAGCCTGGCTTTTCACCGCCTGCAATATCAAACGCAACCACACCTTTACCAAGGTAAGGTTTACCTGCGTCGATTACGTCTTTGATAGAGTCTTTAGGGAACATACGCAGTACAGACATGATGTAGTTGCCCTTGATGTCGTATTTCTCTTCAGCACGCTTCATGCCTTTTACTGCGCTTGCAATGATCGTATCAAGAGACAGACCTTTGTTTACGTGCAGGATTGGTGCAAAGCGAACTTCTAGGTACTTAACGTTTTCTAGCGCTGCGTCTTCGTAAAGCTCAAAAGAGATACGTTCAATTGCTTCTTCAGTCTGCATTACTTGCAGTGGCAGGCTGAAACAAGCTAGGTACTCATCTAGGTTTTTGCAATCTTCTGGCACAGTTAGAGATTGAACAACCGCATCGCGATCTTCAGGCAGTTCGATATTGTACTGTTTTGCTAGGTCAATAATCGTATCTGGGCGAACACTTCCGTCTAGGTGGCAGTGTAAATCAATCTTTGGTAGTGCTAGAAAATCCATGAGTATTCCTTAATTCTATTATTCTTTGAGCGTGTTAACTCACATGCGCTAAATTTACCAAGACCATGATATGATTTAAAGTGACAATTAATCATCATTAACCTGAATTTAGGGAATATCATGGTAGATGTTAAAAGCTTGCTTAAATGCGATATGAATTTGCTGCTTTGCTTACACGTTCTGATTGAAGAGCGAAGCGTGAGTAAAACGGCAGAACGACTCTTTTTGAGCCAGTCTGCGGTAAGTAAACAGCTCACCAAACTCAGAGCTTTGTTTGATGATCCGCTGTTTGAGCGCGAATCCAAAGGGCTATTCCCAACCCCGAAAGCCACCTCTTTAGCGCCTAAGATTCATCAGATTCTTCTGCAAATTGAACAGCTAACCGTGCCGGATATCTTTGAGCCGAAAGACAGCGAACGCACTTTTAATATCGATCTTGTTGAAACCGCTTATACCGCGATTTACCCTAAATTTATGCCTAACGCGTTGGCAGGTGCACCAAAAATTACGGTAAACAGCACAACTTGGAGTAGCGAAACCTTTAAGCGCTTACTAAAGCGGGAGGTCGATTTTGGGATAGGGATTTTTGAGCTCGACGAAAGGGCGAGTACCCACATTCAAAACATCCCTGCCGAGCTAAACCATGTCGAGTTGCTGCAAGATTACTCTGTGTGTTTGATGCGTAATGATCACCCAGTGCTTCAAGAAGAGTGGAACCTGCAAGCCTTCCTTAAATACCGTCATATTCAGTTAGTCACGGGTGGCATTGGCGACTGGCTGCTACTGGAAATCTTGCAATCCAAACAGCTTCAAATTAACAAAGCCGCCAACGTGTCGGACATCACCAGCGCAGTAAAGCTGTGTAAGCAGAGCGACTTGCTAATGTGTTACCCATATAACTCGGTACGAGATTACATTGATAGCGGTGAGTTAGTGATGAAGCCTGTTCCGGTCGATTTGGTGCCAGGAGGCTTGTTCTTGCTTTGGCACAAGTATTTCGATTCAGAGCCGAGCCACAAATGGTTACGTGATTTGATCATCGAACAGACTCGATAGCTGAGATGTTTCAATGACAATGCGATCGGCGAACAACTGAGCCCACTTAATCTCACTAAACAAAACCAGAACCCATGTTCTGGTTTTTTTGTATCCGTGAACAGCCAAAATGTCGGTAAATCTTAAACAACAATCACACCCCCAACTTGGTAAAAGCCAGTGGTGTTTGTCCGGTTTGTTGCTTGAAAAAGGCAATAAATGCGCTGTTGGATGAAAACTCTAACTGGTGCGCCACATCGCCGACTTGTCGGTTCTCTGATAGCAGTTCAATCGCTTTAAACAAGCGCCACTGTTGTCGCCACTCTTGATAGGTCATGCCTGTTTCAGCTTTGAATAATCGGGTAATCGTTTTGGTGCTTGCGCCAGCTGAGTTCGCTAATGTCGATAATGCAGGGGCGAGAAAAGGGGCGGTTCGAACTTGTTTACAAAAGCTTTTAAAGCGGCAATCTGTCGGTAGCGGCAAGATGAACGAATGCTGATTGGCGCTGTAAAACTCTTCCCAGAATAGGTTGGCGGTGTTGGTGGTTTGCTCCGGTGCGATGTTCCAATCCCAAAAGGCCATCTTATTGATCAGCGCCTTCAAAAGCTCGTTCACTTCCACAATCTCAATGGCCTCTGGGCAGGTGTAAATACTGCTATCGAAATAGAGCGAGCGATAGGCGACTACATTGGTCATTTGCGCTCGGTGCTTGGTATAGGGCGGGATCCACACGGCTTTGGTCGGCGGTAAAATGCAAAGGGCGTTTTCTAAGGTCAAGGTGATACAGCCTTGCGGAGCATAAAGAAGTTGCCCCTTAACGTGGTGATGTATGCCCGAGTCATGTTTGCCTAGCTCTGCGGCAATGCCAATGACAGGCGCGGGTAAGCTGTCTGCATCAAACTCGATAGTCTCACTAATTAATGCCATTTGTCCCAATCTTGTTGTTTTTGGTTTTAATGTTGTTAACGAGCCAAGGTTAGTTTCCTCTAGACTTCGCGTCAAGTTCACTGGTCTTGGAAAAATGATGAAAACAAAACCTTCTTTATGGCAAATGGTGCTGCTGTTGATGTTCCCTCAAATCGCAGAAACCATCTATAGCCCGACTCTGGATTCAATATCGAAATCCTTTGATGTCAGTTACACACAAGCGGCACAAACCCTCTCTATCTACTTCTCTGCATTTGCGGTGGGTGTGGTGGTATGGGGCGTGTTAGCGGATAAATGGGGACGTCGCCCCACTATGTTATTGGGGATGGGGTTATTTGCTTGTTCAGCACTCATTGCCATGCAAACCGACAGTTTTACGTGGTTGATGATAGCAAGAGCGATGGGCGCTTTCGGACTTGCTGTTGGCTCTGTCGTCACCCAAACCATGCTTCGAGATGCTTTTAGTGGCACAGAGCTAGCCAAGGTATTTGGTTACATGGGTATGGGGCTGTCGATTAGCCCAATCATCGGGTTGCTACTTGGTGGTCAATTAAGCCAAGCAGGCGGGCATCAATATGTGTTTATTGCCCTATTTATTATGGTATTAGCGTTGCTGGTACATAGCTTATGGTCGCTGCCTGAAACACAGCAATCTAGGCAGCCGTTGCAATTAAAATCGCTCAGTATTCACATGATTAAAGACGGCGGTATTTGGGTATCGGCACTGCTTGTCGCGTCGTTCAACATTGCGTTGTTTTCGTATTACCAACTGGGTTCATTCACCTTCTTACAGCTTGGATTCAGCATCGAGCAGTTTGGTTATAGTGGCGTGGTGCTTGGATTCGGAACCTTGTTGGGAAGCTTGGTTAACAAAGCACTATTGAAACGACAAGTGTCATCTATCTCTTTGATTGCCTTAGCGGCAGGGCTTCAAACATTAGGTGCGGTGGGTGTGTGTTTTTCACAACACACGATCTGGTTCTTGCTTCCGATGATGTTGGTGGTTATGGCGTTTGGCATTGCGATTCCTAATGTATTGAGCCGAGCGTTGGTACGTTACCAATCTCAAGCAGGAAGTGCAGGCGCACTGTTTGGTTTGATGTATTACACCTTGATTGGTTCAGGGCTTGCTTTAGCAGGAATGATCCAAGATCTAGGTGTGGTGTTAGTACTTTGTGGCGCGTTATCTGTGTTGGTGACGATACGTGGTCGAATCTAGCTTAAACGGTAAACCTCTCATCTATATCGATAAATTCCGCATTCTATTTGGTGCGGAATTTATCATTTTATTGATTCGTAAATTAGGATGTTGACATGGGTAGAGTGATCGTTCTACTCTGTAGGTAGAACAATCATTCTACCTGTGTCGGGTATTGAGAGAGCACTATGTTGAGAGAACAGATTGCAGCAAGCCTTGAAGTAGCGTTCAGCCAACAAGGTTTTGCGGAACCGAGCGTTGCGCAGTTGAAAACGGCGTGTAATGTCAGCCTAAGAACCCTGTATAAACACTTTCCTTCAAAAGAAGCGATGATTGTTGGTGCATTGGAATACCGACATCAACGCTATCTCGATTTCTTACTGGAGGCGTCGCCAGGGGCTGGTTTGGAATCTGTCACTCATATTTTCAACAAGCTCCAACAATGGTTGGAAGAGTATGCGCCGCATGGGTGCATGTCGATGAATGCGATTGCTGCGTTCCCAGATAATGAGCTTATCAACCAAGCGGTTACGCAACATAAAGAACAAGTTCGTTTGCTTATAGGCAAGCAAAGCCTGCGAGATGATCTCGCGACACCACTGTTTTTACTTCATGAAGGCGTATCAAGCGCGTGGCCGGTCTTAGGCGAAGAAGCGGTGGCATCAGCACAGAATATGGTTACAAAATTACTCGAGGAAACACGATGAAATTCGAACTACCAAAGACAATGAAAGGCGTAGAGATGTTGGGTCACGGCGGAGCAGAAATGCTTGGCTACCGCAAAGATATCGCTGTTCCTCAAATCGAACCTAATGAAGTGCTGATCAAAGTGATGGCGGCAGGCGTTAACAATACAGATATCAATACACGAATCGGTTGGTACTCAAAAAGCGACGATTCAGACGACGCAAGCTGGTCGGGTGAAGCGTTGAAGTTCCCTCGTATCCAAGGTGCTGACGTGTGTGGTTTCATCGTGGCAGTCGGTAATGAAGTCTCTGCCGATCGTATTGGTGAACGTGTTCTTATCGAGCCTTGTTTAACGGAAGTGTACGGACGAGATCTGCCACAACCATGGTATTTCGGTTCTGAGTGCGATGGTGGTTTTGCTGAGTACACCAAAGTTGCAGCGAAACACGCTTATGCGGTCAACAGTTCTATGTCGGATGTAGAGCTAGCCTCTTTCCCATGTTCTTACTCGACAGCAGAGAACATGCTGACTCGCGCAAATGTGGCTGAAGGTGATCGCGTACTTATCTCTGGCGCATCGGGTGGTGTGGGTTCGGCGGCGATTCAATTGGCGAAAGCGCGCGGTGCATACGTGATTGCAATTACTAGCCCAAGCAAGAATGAACAGTTACTTGAATTAGGTGCTGATGAAGTGGTTGCTCGTGATGCTGATTTGGTGGAAGTATTAGGTGCAAGCAGTGTGCATGTGGTTATCGACTTGGTTGCCGGTGACAAGTGGCCAGAGTTTCTTGAAGTCCTAAAACCGCATGGCCGTTATGCAGTCTCTGGTGCGATTGGTGGTGCGATGGTCGAGCTTGATGTTCGTACCCTGTACCTGAAAGACCTTAGCTTTTTCGGCTGCACGGTTTTAGAGCCGCAAGTATTCCAAAACTTGGTTAACCGCATTGAGCAACAGCAGATCGGCGCAATTGTCGCGGAGTCTTTCCCATTGGCTGACATCCATACTGCACAGGACGAGTTCTTGAAGAAAAAGCATGTAGGCAAGATTGTAATAGAAGTAGCAGAGCGCTAGTTTTAGTCAGCCGCACGATTTAGATTGGTGGAAGAGCGAGCAAGCGTTATTTGCTCGCTCTTTTTGTTTCTGTCGAATACCGGAGGCTTGGCCTAACAAATTGTTGAGTAACAGATCTTATACAGCTGAACAATTAATGATTCATTTATCACTGTATGGTTTATGAATTACCTGTGCGATAATCACCGCCGTTATATATCCCGATTTATGTTGTATTCATCTAGGAGCCGTATTGATGTTTAAAAGGGTATTACAGGCACTATTTTCCCCTTTCGTTACTAATCAAAGTAAGCAAAGTCATTCTTCAAAAAGTGTCTCCCAACAAGCTATCTCCCAACAAACGACCTCTGAGCAGGAAAGCGTTAAAGCAGAGCAAACCACGCCTCGCACTTCAATCTTTGTTCCGCCGTCGTCTGCTCAGTCATCATCATTAATTGTCGATAAAACGATAAGCCTTCACGATGGAGAGTTCCTTGATTATCTGTTTGGAGAATCACGCCTAAGAACAGAGTCTGACCCGTTTAGCGACTTTGTGGCTTGCCAAATCGAACGCTTGATTCGTTCTCCGAAAGCGCTGCTTAATGAGCTGCCCGTTATGCCTGCCTCTGTCACAACATTAATGGGTGAACTACAGAGCGACGAGTTTGATGTCGAGGCACTGTTAAGGGTGATTGAGCGTGAGCCAAGCATGGCAGCCGATGTGATTAAACTGGCTAACAGCGCCTTCTACAAACGCAGTGAAAAACAAGTTACCGACTTAAAAACCGCTTTCCTAAACATGGGCTCACAAGGGCTAATCGAAGGAGTAGTGAATTCTTACATGAAGAACTTTACGCCGGGCAATAACATTTACTGGCGTCATTTCGGTGAGAAGATTTGGAATCACAGCATCCAAACGGCTTCTTTTTCAAAGGAGTTAATGAAAGAGTCGCCATCTCAAGAAGACCAAGCTAGCGCCTATTTTATTGGGCTGATCCGTAACCTAGGTAAGATGATCATTTTCCAAATGATGGTGGAGGCATTCAAACATGTTGACCCTTCTGTGCCACCTAATTCGTTGGCTTTGAAGCGGTTAATTAATAGCTACTCTATTCGTCTCACTTATACCATTGCTAAGTTCTGGGAGTTGCCGGAGTCGGTACTGACAGCTATTGGCTATCAAGAATCGAGCCGCTACGCATGCACACCACTTGGCCAAGCCGTGTTTGAGGCTAACTACCTAAGTGAACTGAAATATTTGTTGGAAGCTAAAATGATTACGGCTGAAAATTTTGAAACCAGATGCCAGCAAATCTTGGTCACGCCTGTCGCTTATCTTGTGGCTAATCGTTTACTGAAAGAGTCCGAGCTGGCACTTGTTGGTTAGGTGGATCGGGCTAAGATATAAAGCAAATCGCCTCTCGAATTGAGAGGCGATGGATTTTAAGTTTGCTTAAGCAGACAAGCAGCAGACAAGCGAAGCCGGTGCGTGAAGCTAGGCTGAGAAGTAGAAAGTAGATACAGCGATGAAGCGTTGCGATGCTTATTGGATCTCAGACAGCTCTTCCATCAAACGGTCACGCTCTTCAAGCTCGTCTTCGATTTTACGTTGGTACTTTTTCACTTTCTGAGTCTTACCAGACTGTTTCGCTTCTTCGAGATCTTCTCGGTATTCAGCGAGATCTTCTTTACTGGATTCTATTTTTTCAGCGATTTTGTCTTTCAAGCCGTCATTGGTGCAGTTAGCTTTCACTTCTTTTAGTGCTTTGGTTAAGCCATCAATCTTGTGTTGATTGCCGTATTCCTTTGCTTTGTCTATTTGATATTCGATTTCACAGCTTTTTCTCTCACAGCCGGATAAGTCTCCACACTGCGACCCCGCAAAACTATGGAATGATAGAACGCACAGAGACAATATTGAGCTCTTTAGAAGTAGTTTCATGCTTTAATCGTTTGATTTATAAATTGAGTTTAGATTGTCCGATGTTATCAACAACACGAATAATTAGTTTGGCTCAACGTCACTTAATTTCCAGTGCGCCAAAGCTCTAATGTGTTCTGGTCCGATACCACAACAACCACCAACAATATTGGCACCCAATGCGTGCCAACGTTTTGCGTAAACTAAGTAACCTTGGCCATCCAGCTCGCGCATCTCTTGAAGCATGTCGTTCGCTTCATGTTCGCTGCTGATCGGCGCAAAGTTATTGGCGTAGACACCGATGTCTAAATCACAGCCTAACTCATCTATCACTTGTTTAGCATCGATGATGGCTTGGTCCATCACTTCCGGTACCGAGCAGTTGAACATAATGCCTTTCGCGTTAGATTGGCAGGCAAGCTTGATGGCATCTGTTACGCTCTCACCAGAACGAATGTTGGTAGAGTCACCCTTGGTGTCTTCCAAGCTGAATGCGTAGTAACACGGCTTATCGGACTGCTTAAGTACTGTATGAATGGATTCGAATTCTTGCAGGCTACAGATGGTTTCCGCGATCCAAAGGTCGATGTTTGGATTTTGGGCATCGTATAGGGTTTGAATGATTGGCGCCGCTTCTTCTACCTTGAACAAATCAGGTCGGTAGCTGCCAAACGGTGGCGGAATCGCACCTGCAACTTTAACTGTGTGAGGTGCATTGTCAGCAATTGCCTTAGCCAGTTCACCAGATAGCGCCGCTAGCTCAAAGCCTCGCTGTTCAAAGAGATCTTCACCCAAGTGAAAAGGGACACACGCATAGCTGTTTGTTATCAGGATTTCAGCACCTGCATCGACAAAGTTTTGATGCGCTTGGCTGACGAAATCGGGTGCTTCAATCAGCGCTTGAGCACTCCAAAGAGGCTGTGAGAATGGCGCGCCAATTTCTTTGAGTTCTCGGCCCATGCCGCCATCAAGTATGGTTAGTGTTTTCATATTCAATACTATCTAAACAATTGCTGAAGTTCTGCCGTCACCATATCAGACAACCTTGTTAGACAGAAGCCATCAAGCCCCAGTGTAATCAATCCATAGGGAACTTTTGTTTCTGATGGAGCACGCGCATAATTCGGATAATGTCGCCTTCGATCCAATAGGAGACGATCATCGAAATTTCAGGAATTATAAGTAATCGTCCACGAATGCCGTCTCTCTGTACACCCATTAGAGGCTGATCAAGCAAGTTTTCTACTTTTGTTTCAATGAGGTTGTCTGCGTTCTCTGCCGCATCAGGATTGAAGTCATAGATAAACTCAAAGATCCTTTCACGATCATTAAGTGACTCTTCTTCCCATAAAATCATTGCTTATCTCGATTACGGATTCTGGCTTTGCGTTCTTCCATTCGAGATTTAGCAGTTTGGTGTTCAACGAATACGGATGTTCCTGAGTCAAACTTCTCAAATGCTAGGTTTACTTGTTCAGTTAGCCATGCATCGTGAGATAATGTTTGTCTTTGTTGCTCAGCGAGTTGCTCAGTAAGCTCACGGCAAGCCCCACTCAGTGTACGACCTTGGCTCTCAGCCATCTGTTGAGCTAGGCGTTTTGTTTCTTCATCAACACGAAATTGAATTCTAGTGTCCATGATGCATTCCTTTATTGGTGTGTGTACAAATGTTAGCACTAGGCTTTGAGATGGGCAACTAACAAGCGACTATGACACCATTAACTAACTTTTGGTGCTGTTTTCATCCTAGATAGTCTCATATGTCATCAACCATTTCAGAAAGTGAAATGATTGATCACCACAAACTGTAGAGGAAAAGTGCATTGAAGTTAACGAATAAACTCGTACGTTACCCGCATATTGATGTTGATCGTGCGTTTGAAAAAGAAGATAAGTTATTGCAGCAAATACAGGCGGGTGAGATTGGACAAGCGTTGATGTTGTGGCAAGCAAAAACGCTAACACTTGTTTTACCCGCAGGTAAAAAGTGGCCAGTGACGTTAGAGTCTCGAAAGCAACTCGAGGCACAAGGGTGGCAACTCTCTTCACGTAAAACGGGTGGTGCTCCCGTTCCCCAGCTACCGGGAGTCATTAACCTATCGCATATTTATCATTGGCCGAGAGATGAAGCGTACAATATTCAAAAAGCATATCTGCATTTATGTGATGTTTTAACTCAGTTTTTTAAAGAGTTAGGCGTTGATGTGGATGTACACGCGACTCCCGGTTCTTATTGTGACGGCGACTACAACCTCAATATCAATAAACAAAAAATAGTGGGTACTGCTCAGCGTGTTTTGTTGAAACGAGGAGGCGGTCAAATTGTACTTTCGCAAGCTTGTATCTTATTAGATGCGGACTTAGAGCACATCGTTGCTCCTGTGAACTTTTACAATCAGATTTGCGGTAACCCGACCGTGGTAGAACCGTATGTTCATACTCCGTTGTCTGAGCATGTGACGCCTCTACCCAACGTAGACTTACTCTTTCAGCAGTTAAGCCAAGCTTTTATCAAGCACGCGTAATGTTATGCGCTGCCAGAATTAGATGGGGGCTACGTGCAATTATTCTCTAGCAACTGGTAAAGTACTTCCACTAATTTATGGTTTTTAGCGGGATTCAATGCATCGGCATGAGGGTCTTTGAATAACCCTGAATCATTATCAAAATACTTTCCTGATGCGTTGGCAAACTCATCTGACAGTGCTGCTCGACATAAGATATCAGCACCAATTCCTAAGTCATTGCCATCTAACCCATATGCGTCTTTAACCAATTTACTGCCAAGAAATGAAGCCGGATTAACGGGAATGATTAGGGGCCCTTGATCTCTTAATTGGTGCGCAAGATGGATTGACCACATCGTTAACGCCAACTTACTTTGTGCGTAAACTGGACCATCCAGTTCGCCTGCGTTTGGGCTAGTTAGTGCGTCTAAATCTACGGATGATTGGGCTGCTGAAGATAGGTTCACGATACGACCTTTCGCATCAAAAAGAGGGAGCAGCTTCTGTGTCAGAAGATAAGGCGCAATGGTGTTCACCACAAAACGCACATCAAGATTGTCTGGAGTAGTGACTTCTGACACTTTGTATATACCAGCGTTGTTGATGAGTATATCGAGTCGCTTGTGATTGCTTTTGATTTGGGTTGCGAGCGCCTCAACTTCAGAAAGCGTCGATAGATCTGCGATGTAGCTTTCGATGATGGCGTTTTTAGACAGGCGAGATAAAGCTGTCACGACTTTGTGAACTTTGGCTGGGTTGCGGCCATGAATGAGAACGTGGTGTCCTTGCTGAGTCAGCGCTTTTGCGGTCTCTAAACCAATGCCATCTGTGGCTCCTGTGATCAGAATTATTTTTTGCATTTTTGATCCTTCAAAAAATAGTTTGAACAACGTTATAACAAAGATTAATGACACATAGTTGCATTTGGCTCACAGGCTGAAGACTCAAATGTGAGTCTATGGGACACAAGGCTAGCTAGGAATGCTCAAACCAACAATTAACCATTAAACGAAACACGATTAACGAATTATTAAGAATGCCTTTTGGTTACTAAATTAAATAAATTCAATGTGTTAAATGAGGCTTGTTGTTTTAGCGATGCTTACCAATTCGATTGTTAACGAAAACTAAAAACTCATTCAGTCTTTACCACTCTTATTATTTCACTCTGGCTTCGTATACTGCTCAACTAGGCCATTAATGCCCCACACAACAGATGAGAGTGAACCGACCTATGTTGATGCGATCCGCGACTTTGAGAACCATTATTGATAAAACGCTGCCCCTGACGTTGGGTGTGTTTGCGATCATGATGGTACAACTGGTCGACTCGATTTTTATCGGTCAACTTGGGGTGAATGAACTGGCGGTTCACGGTATTACCTTGCCATTTCAGGCGGCATTTACGGGTGTTCAAGTCGGCATTGGTGTGGCGGCGACGTCTATCATTTCTCAGGCGGTGGGGGCAAAAGAGCAGCGTAAATCGACCTCAATCGCCACACTGTCGGTTGGCTTCGGCGTCACAATCATCGCCTTGATTTGCCTCGGGTTAGTGGTTTTTGGCGACTCTGTTTTTGCATCGTTCGTCAATGATGTGTCTGAGGCGCAATACCAATCTATGTTGTCGATTTTTAATGTGTATTGGCCACTGTGGTTGTTCAGTGCACTGACGGTAGCAGCGCTTTATTTGGCAACCTGTGTGTATCGAGCAAACGGTGATACCAAAACGACAGGCAGCATGTTTTTGGCTGCCAGCATTATTAACCTGATTCTCGACCCTATTCTGATCTTTGGCGTGGATATGGGTATTGCAGGCGCAGCGATTGCGTCATGCATTGGCTACGCATTCGGTGCGATTTACATGTTGGTTAAATCACGAGGTAAAGGGTGGTTTGGCTTTAATGGTGCGTGCAACGACCAGATCAGAGGCTATTGCTTTGAGTTAATTAAGACGGTCATTCCTACCACGGCTAATCAGATTCTGCCTGCGGTAAGCGCATTCGTTTCTGTACTTTTGATAGCTCGAATCGGCACAAGCGAGATGGCTTTTTGGAGCCTGTTAGCACGTGTTGAGAGCTTTATGTTGGTGTTCTCACTTGCTCTGACCATGTCGATTCCCCCAATGATAGGCCGTTACTTGGGGGCGCAACAGCGATGTAAAATCCCTGAATTGTTGAATACGACCGCGAAATTCCTATTGATTTTCCACACCGCAGTGGCGGCACTGTTGGCTATTTTTAGTGGCTGGATTATTCCTGTGATTTCAGAAGAGCAGAGCATTCGAAGTTGGTTTGAAGTGACCTTGCTGTTCATACCATTCAGCTATGGGCCTCTGGGGCTTTGCATGTTGGTGGCTTCGGTGTTTAACGCATTGGGTGTGCCTCGCAAAGCGTTGAGTGTGTCTTTCTCTCGCCTGTTTGTGTTCTACATTCCGGCGATATGGTTAGGGGCGCTAACCGGAGATATGGTCAATGCGGTTATCGCTGCGACCATCGCCAATGTTTTAGCGGGCGCTTTTGCATGGTTTAAGCTTAATGCTTATATTAAAACTCACATTATTCCTCGTGCCGCTGCTGCCAATAAGCAGTGTGCACTCAGCGCAGGCTAATAAATATTGATAAGCAGTACGTCGCGACATCGCGTTACCCGCTAATACGTTTTCATCTACGATTTCTTTATTCGCGAAGGGCTCGGGATCACTCCGACCAATGCAGCAATATATGATTTGGCATAAACGAACCGATGTGAACACGGCTCACTAGTGGTTGCGAAACAAGATTCAGCAGTACATGAATAAGTCTGCAATTAGCTAAATTCCAAGATAACACTTATAAAAACGGCCTCGAAAATGAGGCCGTTTCTGTATCTGATTGTTCCACTTTTATTGGTATAAGAAGCGGAATGGATTCGAGCTTATCTCGCCTTTTGCCGGTGCTTTTCTCGCGCGTTTTTGATCATCTTAGCTGGCGATAAGCCCGTGACTAACATGGTGCCGGTGATAACCAGAACTGAACCCGCAACCGTATTGATGCCAACAGCTTCACCTAAGAACAAGTTACCCCAGAGAATGCCAAACACCGGAATGATGAAAGTGACGGACAAGGCAGAAGGTGCGCCGAGCTCAGAGACGAGATTAAAGTAAAGCAGATACGCTAATCCAGTACAGACCGCACCTAACAAGATAACCGACGTGGTGATCGTGAGGTCAGGTGTTTCTCTCATCGGGATAAAAAATACAAATGGTAACACCAGTAACACCGCAGCCCACATGCTGCCGTGAGCATTATCGAAGGCTTCTACTTTTGGAGCTGTCTTGGTGTAGTTAGAAGCGATACCGTAGCTAAACGCAGCCATTACCGCAGCGAAAATTGGAACAATCGCTTCCTGACCGATGTTAATTGCATCCCAACCGACCAAAACGCCTACACCCGTGACGCCAATAGCTAGCCCGAGCAACACCTTGCTTTCAAGCGCGGTTTTAGTCCATATCGCACCAATGATTGCCGCCCAAATGGGTGCTGTAGAGTTAAGAATAGCAAGGGTCGACGCATTGAGCGTTTGAGCCGCATAAGCGAAAAGCAAGAAAGGAAGTGTGGTGTTAAATAACCCAAGAATGAAGAAGTGCTTCGCGTGCTCATTAAAAGAGAGCTTCTTTTTCAAATAGAAAGAAACCAAGAGCAGAGTGATCGCCGCGAACAGAACTCGCGCCTCAATCAATACTGCGGGCCCAAGCGGATTGGCTGCAATTCTCATGAAAAGAAACGAGCCTCCCCATATAGCAGCAAGTATTATCAGTTTTAAAAAGCTCACAGTGTAAATCTCGGATTGTGTAAAGCCCGACTATGGATCAAAGCTATGTATTACACAAACTTAGATGTTAATACTGTGCAGCTACTTATTGTTATTTTGCTAACACCAATTCTTCATAAATAGGAACATCTTTGATGAATTCTGTTCCTGAATCGAAAGATGACATCTATGATCAATTCACCGGCTTCATTCATATGGCGATTTCATTGGGTTCAGAGCAGGCGGTCGATGAACTCACTCGCCGTTTAGTTGAAGAGGGTTACGAGCGTTTAGATGGCCCAAGTAGAACAAGTGATGGTTATTATGAGAGTTGTGTACTCGATCCTGATGGTAATCGCTTGGAACTTACCGTTTAATGTAGAGACTCATCTAAGAACGGAACTGAGGTATTACTATGATGAAGCGTGCTGTGACTTTTCTTTTTAGTCTTGGGCTTATGGGATGTGTTACCTCAGAACCGGTTTATGAGCCAGAGATAGACTCTAAGCTTGAACCATTACAGCCAATAGGCTACCTCGGATTTAAAGCTCACCAAGAGTGGGCGATTAAATTTAATGATTGCACCGTTTATGATTTAACTGGCGCGCAGCCTTACCAATGGTTTGATCGCACTTCAGAGTCTATTAGCTGTTATACGTTTAAGCCAACCGATGCTATCGAGCCTCTGCTGGTTTATTCCAATGCTGACTTCAACAGCAACAAACTCACTTCGATTAATCGTTTCCAAGAACTGCAAGTATCAGAATCAGGTTGGGGCAGCTTTCCTATCGTCTATGAGACAAGCGGCACTAATTGGCTGAGAGTCAAAGAAGGTTGGATTCACCTCACTCTAGCCGACCAAACGCTCGTACAGTTTTATCCTGGCACTCAAGACCAATCAGCTAAATCACAACACGACCAGTATTTTGAGCAGCATTGATTGCAACGCTGACTTTTGATTAGTCTATATTTCGATCAAAAAATTTCGTTTAACTATTGTTGAAACCGGTTTCAGTCTGTATCTTTACTTTTATTGAAATGGGTTTCAGAGTTGCGATTGCTTCTCTAATCCTGATCTTTTCACGAATAACTTGTAGCGAGTAATGGTATGAACAACGAATTTCCGAACGATTTTTTATGGGGTGGTGCAGTAGCAGCGCATCAGCTAGAAGGCGGCTGGGATGCGAATGGCAAGGGTGTGAGTGTTGTTGATGTATTAACAGCTGGCGCTCATGGTGTTCAACGTCGAATCACCGATGGGGTGATTGATGGCGAAAACTACCCAAACCAAGTGGCGGTTGATTTCTATCATCGTTACAAAGAGGACATCAAGTTATTCGCTGAGATGGGTTTTAAGTGTTTTAGAACCAGTATCGCTTGGACACGTATTTTCCCTAATGGCGATGATGCCGAGCCGTGTGAAGCGGGTTTAGCGTTCTACGATGACTTGTTTGATGAGTTGTTGAAATACGATATCCAGCCAGTGGTGACGCTGAGCCATTTTGAAATGCCTTATCATCTAGCCAAAGAATACGGCGGCTGGATGAACCGTAAAGTCATCGACTTCTTTGTTAAGTACTCGACTACAGTGATGGAGCGCTACCAGCACAAGGTGAAGTACTGGATGACGTTTAACGAGATCAATAATCAGATGAACACCTCGGCAGACATCTTTGGTTGGTTATGCTCTGGTGTGAAGTTCCCACAATGCGAAAAGCCACAAGAAGCGATGTATCAAGCGGTTCACCACCAGTTTGTCGCGAGTGCGTTGGTGGTTAAGAAAGGTCATGAGATCAACCCAGATCTTCAGATAGGCGCAATGTGTGCGATGGTGCCTTTTTACCCTCGATCTTCAAAACCCGAAGACATCATGGTCGCACAGCAAGCGATGCGTGATCGCTACTTCTTCTCGGATGTGATGGTGCGTGGTCATTATCCAAGCTACGCAAAACGTGATTGGGCAATCAAAGGCTTCAACATTGAAATGCAGCCTGAAGATGAGCAGATCTTGAAAGAAGGTAAAGCGGATTACCTTGGCTTTAGCTACTACATGTCAAACACATTAGACTCGTCTTCTTACCAATCGACAGATGAAGCAATGGACGGTGGTCATGAAAACTCGGTTGATAACCCGTTTATCAAGTCGAGCGACTGGGGCTGGCCGATTGATCCAACAGGCTTGCGTTTCTGTTTAGCGTCTCTTTATGAGCGCTACGAAGTGCCATTGTTCATCGTTGAGAATGGTTTTGGCGCGGTTGATACCATCGAAGAAGATGGCAGCATTAATGATGACTATCGTATTGCTTACCTTGGCGATCACATCAAAGAGATGAAAAAAGCCGTTGCGATCGATGGCGTTGATCTAATGGGCTATACCCCTTGGGGCTGTATCGATTTGGTGTCATTCACTACTGGTGAAATGAAAAAGCGCTACGGATTCATTTATGTAGACAAGCACAACGACCAGTCAGGCTCTTTGGAGCGTAAACGCAAGAAGTCGTTCGACTGGTATAAAGGCGTGATTGCATCTAACGGTGCCACTATTTAGAATGCCTCTTGCTGCGTCGTTATACGTAATATGAAGTTACACGCAATATGAATGAACATTAAATTAGTCCGCTTATGTCGGCTAATTTTTTATATGAGGAAAAGAAGCGAATGGTCACAATGCTTGATGTCGCGAACCGCGCAGGCGTATCAAAGTCGACGGTTTCTCGTGTCTTAAATGGCAAGAATATCGTGCGCCCAGATGTGGTGAAAAAGGTCTTTGATGCGATTCAAGAAACGGGCTATCGACCAAACTTGTTAGCTCAGCAACTGGCGACCAAGAAGACCAACTTCATCGGCTTCGTTATCACTAATGAGCTGTTCAACGGCCCTTACTTCTCTTCCTTGATGTATCACGCGGCTTCTTATAGCGAAAAATCGAATCACCAACTGGTGATCACCGATGGTAAACACAGTGCTGAAGACGAAAGGAAGGCGATCAATTTCCTACTCGACATGAAATGCGCGGGTATCATCATTTATCCGCAATGTTTAACGGAAAGCGAGATAGCTCAGATCATCGACAGCACTGATACTCCGATTCTTGTGCTTAACCGAGAAATGCCTTCGAAGCCTGAGCATGCGATCACCACCGATCATTATCAAAGTGCTTGTTTGATGGTTGAACACATCATCGAGCAGGGACATACAGAGATTGCGGTGATTCGTGGTAAAGCTGGTTCGTCGACCGATGAGCAGCGTTATCAAGCCTATCAAGATGTGCTCACCAAGCACGATATTAAGCTAAACGAATCTAACGTGTTTCAAGGTGATTGGACGATGGAGAGTGGTTACCGTGCCGCGCAAGCTTTAGTAAAGAGCCAAGCGAGCTTCACGGCTATCTTGTCTGAAAACGATGATATGGCAATTGGGGCTATTAAGGCGTTAACTGAGCTGGGTTATTCATTGCCCCAAGACATCTCTATTGTCGGCTTTGATAACAGTAAAGTCGGCGAGTTTTTAACGCCAAGCTTAACCTCTGTGAGCGTTCCATTAGAGCAGATGACGCAAAAGGCGATTCTGAAAATCGTCGGTAACTCAGCGCAAGCAGATGCCATCAATACCACGGGCAGTCTTGTCGTTCGAGACTCGGTGTCCAGCCGCTAAGTTCACCTAGTGCAATGGAAGGATGGGTAGAAAGATCGTGATGCAAATCCTTTTAAATTAGAGATAGTCATTGAAAAAGAGTTTGGTAAGTAGATAAAGATGATGAAAACTGAAAAACAGAAGATGTTGGCTGGAGAGCCTTATTTAGCGTGGGATGAAGAGCTGTACGCAGCACGAATCGAGTGTCGTAAGGTTCTACAAAAGCTCAACAATAGTATCCCAGACAGTGACGAGTGGCGTTCAGCGATTGACACCTTGATCCCTGATTCTGAAGGCGCTTATTTAGAGCCACCATTTCGTTGCGACTACGGTTCAAACATCAAGCTGGGTAAGAATTTCTACGCCAATTTCAACTGTGTCGTGTTAGATGTCGCAGAGGTAACGATTGGCGACAATGTGCTATTCGCCCCTAATGTTCAGGTGCTAACAGCAGGACACCCGCTTGATGTGAAGAGCCGTGTTGATGAAGGTGTCGAGTTCGGCACCCCAATTACCATTGGTGATAATGCTTGGATTGGTGCAGGTGTGATCATTTGCCCAGGCGTGAACATTGGCAAGAACAGTGTGATCGGTGCTGGTAGTGTGGTGACCAAAGACATCCCAGATAATGTGGTTGCGGTTGGTAACCCGTGTAAAGTTTTGAAAGCGATTGATAACGAATAATTATCAGATTTAAATGATAAAGCCCGAACTTAGATTCGGGCTTTGTTTTTTCTATTCTTGCTAGAAGCTAGAAGCTAGAAGCTAGAAGCTAGAAGCTAGATGGAACAGCTTGTTGAGCTTGCTTCTTATCCAATACACCACTGAATCGAGTCAATCCAAGAGCAATTAAAACAATCACAGCGCCGACCCAAGGGGTGTTCATTAGTCCAGACTCCGCAACAATCAAACCACCGCCCCAAGAACCTAAAGCGATACCGACGTTGAAAGCGGCAATATTGAGCCCAGATGCCACATCTACTGCGTCTGGTGTGTATTTCTCTGCCAGTTTAACGACGTACACCTGTAGCCCCGGTACGTTACCGAATGCGAATGCACCCCAAACTAAAATGGTAGCGACTGATGCGTATGGGTTAACTGCGGTAAAGTTGAACACCACCAATATAGCGGCTAGACCAGAGAAGATGACCGTCAGTGCTTTAATTGGCCCCATTTTGTCGGCCATCTTACCGCCCCAGATGTTACCTACCGCGACGGAAACTCCGTAAACCAACATGATTAGGCTGATAGAGCTTGAATCAAACCCCGACACGTTTTCAAGTATTGGAGCAAGGAAGGTGAAGGCTGTGAATGTGCCGCCGTAACCAAGCGCTGTGATAGCGTAAACCAGTAATAAGCGAGGCTGAGTCAGTACCTTTAATTGTGCTGAAATTTTAGCGGCTGGTGGCTGTTTAAGGTTGTTAGGAACCAAGATAGCGCTGCCAATCAAAGCGATAAGACCAAGCAATGCAACGATCAAGAAGGTTGCTTGCCAGCCAAATGTTTGGCCGATGTAAGTACCCAGCGGCACACCCGTTACTAATGCGACGGTTAAACCGGTAAACATGATTGCGATGGCACTCGCCGCTTTGTCTTTAGAGACCAACCCTGTTGCGATGGTCGACCCAATCGAGAAGAACACACCATGTGCAAGGCCGGTAAGGATACGTGCCGCGATCAGCGTGTTATAGCCTGGAGCCTGCCATGCCAATAAGTTACCGACAACAAACAGAGACATCACGGTTAACAGCACCAATTTACGGTTCCATTTTCCTGTTAATGCGGTGAGTACTGGCGCGCCAATCGCTACGCCCAACGCGTACAAACTCACTAAGAGTCCTGCTGATGGCAGTGATACATTCAGGTCGGTCGCCATGGTAGGGATTAAACCTACAATGACAAATTCTGTGGTTCCGATGGCAAAGGCGCTGAGCGTCAATGCGAGTAATGCTAAGGGCATAATCATCTCTCTTACTATTCTGTGTTAAGTATCGAGCGCGATAAAGTGGGGCAGTTTATGGCTGCAATAAGAGCGCTTCGTTTGATGGGGAGGATTATCGAGCAAAAAATATTTGTGAAAAATGCCGCTATTAACAAATAACTTTTGTGTTATCTGCAATAATGTTAGAGGGAGTCAATGGTAGGTTTTGAGCTACTTAATCCGTTAGATGTTTAACAGATACAACGTTCAATCGACTAAGCACTCTAGTAACTTCAGCCACAATGAGAGTAGATAAGGATCCTTATGCTAACGCGATCAGATGATTTGGAAATGGTGTTGACCGTGGTTGATGCTGGTGGTTTTTCAGCGGCAGCAGAGACGTTGGATGTTCAGGTGGCGAAGGTATCTCGCTCTGTCAGTAAGGTTGAATCTCAATTGGGCGTATCGATATTTAACCGAACCACAAGGCGTGTCGAGCTAACCGAAGAGGGACGTCAGTTTGTCGATTCTGTTCGTCTCGGTTTGCAGATGATTCAGAGCGCTGAAGAGGAGATTGTATCGCGCGGTGAACTGCCAAAAGGACGATTAAGAGTCGATGCAGCCAGCCCTTTTGTATTTCATCAGTTGGTGCCTTTGGTGCAATCATTTAATGAAGCTTTTCCAGATATTGAGCTTGAGTTAACCTCTAACGAAGGCTTTGTTGATCTGTTAGAAAAGCGCACCGATGTCGCGATTCGAATTGGTAAGTTAGCCGATTCAACACTCCATGCTCGACCATTGGGTAAGAGTTTGTTGTATATGGTCGCTTCACCAGAGTATTTGGCGAAGCGTGGTATTCCACAGAAGGCAGATGATCTCAGCAGTCACCTTACGGTCGGTTTTTCGGATAATAAGGTGCTTAATCAATGGCCGTTGCCCAATCACCACTATATTGAGCCAAACGTCAAAGCCAGCAGCGGTGAAACCATCAGGCAGCTAGTATTGGCAGGAAATGGCATAGCATGTTTGTCGGGCTTTATGGTGCAGCAAGATGTTGCAGAAGGTCGACTGGTTCCTGTTTTAGAAAATGTGAAATTGAATCATACAGACAGAGAACTAGTGAATGCGGTGTTCTACAAGTCGTCATCGGTATCCAAGCGCATCTCGGCGTTTATCGATTTCATTCAACCTCGTTTAAAACTGTAATTGAGATAAGTAAGCCTAGGCGGGAAAAGTTGAAAAGAAAATTTCCTCAATAATTAGTGTTCAACTACTTGGGTGAAGAGTTGTTTATACACACCTTACGCTGGAGCGCGGATGTTATACTTATTCTCGAAAATTACCTATAAATTTCAGGCTTTAGCAGTAATAATCAATGAATAGACCGAACAGCTTGTGAGTCGAAAAGCTGTCGGGACAGTTTCTAAAGACGTCATCGTGAAAAGGAAGTCAGACACATGCCTGTGCTCCAACGCATCAGTTTAACCTTAGTTTTGGCCGCTATTTTGGGCGGCTGTTCTTCATTACCAGAAGGCATCGACCACCCTGCAGAACCGTACACCTCTTATGGACCAAGCTCTTTGTCGGCTTTAGCGGATGAATATCAACCACAAGCATCAGAGCAGGCGACTACCGCGGTTCGTTTACAAGAGTCTGGTTGGGATGCATTGGCACAGCGTTTGGCGTTGGTTGAAAGTGCAGAACACACTATCGATATTCAATATTACATCTGGAACTCTGACGAATCGGGCAGGTACCTAGCCAGCCGTTTGTTAGCCGCAGCTGATCGTGGCGTTAAGGTGCGAGTCATGCTTGACGACATTAACCTTAACGAGCGTGAAGGCCTATTATCGGCACTGGATGCACACCAAAACGTCGAGATCCGAATCTTCAACCCAACACCAACACGCCGTGGTTTTAGTAAATGGTTGAGTTTCCTTGGAGATTTCTCTCGTCTAAACCGCCGTATGCATAACAAGTCGTTTACCGTAGATGGCACCTTGTCTGTGGTTGGTGGGCGTAACATTGGTGATGAATACTTCGACCTTTCTGACGAGATAAACTTCCGAGATCGTGATGTATTGGTCATGGGCTCGGTCGTTACCACGATCCAAACCAGCTTTATTGAATATTGGGACAGCCGCTGGTCTTACCCTATCGATATGCTGGGTGACGACGAACAACCGGATCTTTCAAAAGTTGACGATATCACCGTTCCCCAATACAAAAATTACCCAGAGTTACCATTAAATCGCGAATCGGCAGATAGCCTGCTGAAAGAGGCGCTTAATGAGATGACTTGGGTGAATGCTCGTTTCGCTTACGATCGTCCTGTGCCTGTCGATTCAGACAATACTGATGAACCCAAAGTAACGGCAGTTCTGTTAGGACAACTAGCAAGCGAGTCGAAACAAGAGATCTTGCTTGAGTCGGCTTACTTGGTATTCGATGATGGCCAATTAGATGAGTGGCAAACGTTGAATAACGGAGGCGTTGAGATAAAGGCACTGACTAACTCAATGGCGTCAAATGACTTGGTTACTAACCACTCTGCTTACGCGGGCAGACGTTACGATATGTTAGAGCATGGCATCGACCTGTTTGAGCTAAAACCAGATTCCAAGCTGTGTGAAGCGTCTACCCAAGACGTGTCTAAATGTGCGCCTGAAACGGCTTATGGTTTGCATGCTAAATCTGTCGTATTTGACCGCAGTATCGCGAGTATTGGCTCCTTTAACTTCAACCTGCGTTCGACCTACCTAAACACGGAATCGGTGCTAATCATCGAGAACAAAGCGATTGCTGAAACGCTAGCTAAAACCATTGAACAGGCGATGAGCGAAGACAATAGCTGGCGCTTGGAACTTGAAGATGGTGATGTGTATTGGTACTCAGGTGACCAAAGTTGGGACAGCGAGCCAGAAACAGGCAAGTGGGAACGAATGCAGTCAGGCTTTCTACAGCTTCTCCCAATAGAGAAATATCTCTAAGAGAATCAGCATCCTAGAAAAGAAAAATGTCAGCGCATAATACGCTGACATTTTTGTTTGTGATGACGAAAACGGAGCTCGTTCATCGGAACCTTTTTCTGTCTTTAGATCTGCTCTCGACCTATCGCTTAGTCAGTTGCTTACTGTTCAAGTACGGCAGAATATGTGGGCGAGATTCACCAGAGAGTTTCTGTGTGATCTGCTGTGACCAGCTGCTTTGCTTCTGGTTACTTGAGCGGTTGGCGTAGTAGCTCTGCATTGAATCGTCATAGCTTGCGATTTCATCTAGGTTCAATGATTGGTATTGGTTTTCGTGCATCACCACATGAGCAGGAAGGCGGGGTTTAATCTCTGGTTGCTGTGCAGGATGACCTAAACACATACCAAATAGCACGGCTGTGTGCTGTGGAAGTTCTAATAGCTCATCAACCTGTTGAGCGCTATTGCGCAAGCCACCAATGTACACGCCACCTAATCCCAACGACTCCGCAGCCAGCATACAGTTTTGTGCCATGATGCCAGAATCAACAGCGCCAATCAGGGTTAGCTCAGTAAAGTCGGTTTTTACTTCTGGGTTAATCTGAGCGTGGCGTTGATAGTCGATACAGAACACCAAAAACTCGGCTGCACTCTCCACATAAGCTTGGTTGCCTGCGTATTCCGCTAGCAGTTTACGTTTCTCTTTGTCTGTGACTCTAACGATAGAAACAGCCTGCAATAAGCTCGATGACGACGCGGCAAGGCCTGCCTGAACAATTAAGTCGAGGTGCTGTTGTTCTATTGGTTGTTCCGTATATTGGCGAATGGAGCGATGCCCCAAAATGGTCTCAATCGTACTATTCATAGCTCTCAGACTGTCCTTGTTTTTATGATGTATTACAAATCACCATAACGACATTTGAGGTTGGGGTAAACCTCTACCTCAACAACAAGTTTGTTTTTGAACTAGTCCTTGATGTTGTCTCGTTACAACCTTTATATGAATAGCAACATAAACAGCGATTATAGTGTTCATAAGTGGAAAATCAGACTAGACCAACTAGGATGAATTACATTAAACCCTGTAATTAATTCAACAACATGGTAGTGCTATGAAGAAAATAACCCTTTTGTCCGTTGCGATTTTATCTAGCCTTTCTTTCTCATCTTTTGCTAAAGATTGTGATCTCAATTTGCTGCCTTCATGGAAAGACAGCGAGAGTAAATCAGCTATCGTCGACTTTGTTGGTCAAGCCACCAAAGCTGAGTCTGATACGTTCGTGGAAATCCAAGATCGTATTGCTGTTTTCGATAACGACGGTACGCTTTGGTCAGAAAAACCTTATTACTTCCAATTGGCCTTTGCGCTAGATCGTGTCAAAGAGATGGAATCTCAACACCCGGAATGGAAAACGGAACCACCGTTTAAGTTCGTACTTGAAGATGACATCAAGAGTGTTCTAGGGAGTGGCGAAGAAGGTTTATTGAAAATTATCATGGCGACGCACTCTGGTATGACAGTTGAACAATACCAGCAAGACGTTAAGCAATGGTTGGCTGCAGCGAAAGATGAGCGCTTCAACAAAGCCTATACCGATCTGACTTACCAACCAATGAAAGAGATGCTTAGGTACCTGCAAGAGCATGATTTCAAAACTTACATCGTGTCGGGTGGCGGTGTTGATTTCATGAGAGTGTGGGCTCCTGAGGCTTATAATATCCCGCCAGAGCAGATCATCGGTAGCGCACTTAAATACAACTACAGTTACAACGATGGCAATCCAACCGTTACTAAAGGCTCGTCAATTTTGACCATTGATGATAAAGCCGGAAAAGTCACCAACATTCAGCATATTATCGGTAAGAAACCTATTCTAGCGGTCGGCAACTCAGACGGTGACCAAGCGATGATGCAGTGGGCAACCAGTCAACCAAATTCAATGGCGATGATTGTTCACCATACTGATGCAGAACGAGAGTGGAAGTACGATCGTGAATCCCATGTTGGTAAGTTGGATAAAGCGCTAGATGAAGCGAATTCCAGAGAGGACTGGACGTTGATCGACATGAAATCCGATTGGTGTGAGGTTTACTAATACTCCATAGACTCTCAGGCAACACAACAAAGGCTCGAATTGTTAATTCGAACCTTTTTGCTAAATAGCGAAGCCTTCGTCTCAGTTTCAGCAAGAACGTACTATAAATCTTCAACGTATGACGCTTTAATCGGGATAGTCAGAAATTAAAGGAATAGAAAATGAAAACGATCGGTTTGCTTGGTGGCATGAGTTGGGAGTCTACTGTGAGCTACTACAAATCCATTAACGAAGGTGTGAAAGCCACACTCGGCGGGCTTAATTCTGCAAAGGTTTGTATGTATAGCGTGAACTTCGATGAGATAGAAAAGCTGCAGCACCAAGGTCGTTGGGCTGAGACGGCTGATATCTTATCGGACGCGGCTATATCGGTAGAGAAGGGCGGGGCGGACTTCATCCTTATCTGTACCAATACCATGCATAAGGTTGTGCCTGAGATCGAAGAGAAGATCACGATCCCGATCTTACATATCGCTGATACCACCGCGCAGAACCTGCTTGAGCAGGGCGTGAAGAAAGTCGGATTACTCGGCACAGCTTTTACAATGGAACAAGATTTCTATAAAGGGCGCTTAACCGAAAAATTCGGTATCGATGTTGTGATTCCAGGTGAGAGTGACCGAGAACAAGTCCATAACATCATTTACCAAGAGCTGTGCCGAGGTGAAGTAAAAGAAGAGTCTCGAGCTGTCTACCGCCAAATCATTGAGAAGCTAAGCCAGCAAGGGGCAGAAGCCGTTATTCTAGGGTGTACTGAAATCGCTCTCCTGATTCAGCAGCAACACACCGATGTTCCTCTGTTTGATACCACGGCTATCCATGCTGAGGCGGCGGTATGCTTGGCGACGAGTGACTAGCATCTAGCTCTTAATCTTAGTTACATAATTGTCCTATTTTCGCTCTTGTGCAATTTTTACTCATAAGAGTGAAAGTTTTTTGTACAAAAGCAGGTCGTTAATTAATGAAGCGATGCTTTGTTCATTAACCAAGGCTTTATCGGCAGGTAAGGCTTTAGTTAATGGCTGAGGTATCCGCGCTTTTAAGCACTATGCTTTAGTCATGAAAAAAGAGGATTTATTATGAAATGGCTTATCTTATCTTTAACGCTATTATTCGTGGCAGGATGCCAATCGACGGGCTCTCAAGAAGCACAAGTTGGTGACGACATGAATCGAGTTCATACTCAGGGCTGCAGCAGCTAATCCCTTTAGTGAAAACATCTTTTCAGCTGCTCCGATAGCGACATCTATAAAAGCTCCAATAAAGAGTTACCCCCTAAAAAGCCTTGTGTTCTCACAAGGCTTTTATTTTATACAAAATCTAAAAACTGATTCGACTATATTGCGGATTATCAATGAATATTGGTGTTGATAAACTCTGTTTTATTCAAGCACGCTCTCGTGCTTATAGACCGGAGAAACCAATACGAATTACGAGGGAAAAGTATATCGTCCATGGACAGAGGCGAAGAGCATTCTTATTCAAACCACATTAGGTTGCAGCATCAACACGTGTACGTTCTGCAATATGTTCAGCGATAAGCGATTCAAAGTTCGTGTTGTAAATTTGTGAATATGAATTGTCTATATTCTATGCTGTGTACTGGATCTCATTTGTTATTTGAGTCCCTTGCTAAGGTGAATAATGAATATATGTAATACCAATCACTTTACTCAACTTAAGAGGTTTCTATGCTAGGTGAAAATCATTCTCTTGTTCACGAATTTCCGGAAATGAAAGATAAAATTGCTGAGCTTGTTAAAACTGACGATGGCTTTGCAGCAGACATGAAGACGTACGACAACCTTGATAAAGAGATTCGTAAGCTTGAGCTGAAAGATTCACCCATTGATGACGGCTCGATGCACCAACTAAAACATGATCGTTCGGTACTGAAAGACGCACTGCACGCTCGTTTAACTGGCTAGTGAGCTAGTAATTTTGCTGATTAGTGAAATGGCGAATTGCAGATTTAGATACTAAAAACTCCTTCGGGAGTTTTTTCTTTTTGGCTCAATAACATCTTCATCATTCAACTGAGCTAATACGTTGTATTGTTATGTGAATAACGCATAATGAGGATGACTGGTACACGATTTTTAAGATTTTATTGGTAATCACATGAATATTGAACACCTCAAATTGTTTGTTCGTTTAGCTTCCACACATAACATCAGCATGGCTGGCCAAGAGCTGGGTTTGTCGCCTGCGGTCGCTAGTTCGCACATCAGTAAACTCGAAGACAATTTGGGCGTCCGTTTAGTACACCGCACCACTCGTAAAGTGTCTTTAACAGAAGAGGGGGAAGCATTCTTACCTCACGCTGAAGAGGTGTTATCGAGTGTGGATGCTGCCAAGTCGGCGGTTGGTGTGGGCTGTGACTCTCCAACGGGAACATTGCGCGTTACGGCATCTGCTTCTTTTGGGCGTTTGCACCTTGTTCCTGCGTTGCCTGGCTTTCTTGAACGTTACCCAGGGTTAAAAGTCGATTTCAGACTGTCAGATTCTATGGTTGATCTTGTAGAAGGCGGCTTCGATATCGCGATTCGCATCTCTGAACTGAAAGATTCGACACTCATTGCTCGAAAGCTCGCGACAGATAAACGTGTTATGTGCGCATCGCCAGATTATCTAATCAAATACGGCAAGCCAGCCACGCCTCAGGACCTTAATGACCATCAATGCATTAGCTTGATTGGCCTAGAAAACTGGACCTTTCATACTGAAAACGGACCTAAAACGATTAAGGCTTCAGGATCTTTTAGAGCGGATAACGGCGAAGCACTGCGTGATGCGGCGTTAGGTGGTATTGGTATTACGGTGACGTCGAATTGGTGTGCGTACGAACAGCTGAAAAGCGGTCAGCTGATTCAAGTGTTGGAAGATTACCCACTCACTTCTGAAGCGGCGATTTGGGCGGTGTACCCAAGCACAAGGTTGCTTGCGCCAAAAGTGAGAGCCTTTATAGACTACTTCTCTGAATACTATGGCAACCCGCCGTATTGGGAACAAGAGTAGAGTCAGGCCGATTTAACGAAAAAGCCCTGCGTGACTAACGTATAACATAGTCACGCAGGGCTTTTTTCTAGGAATCAGACAATCAATTGAGCGTAGCTGTCATTAAGAAAGCGTTGCTGCGATGATCTCATCAATTTTAGCGACAACTTGCTGTGACTTATCACCGTAAATTGCATCTGGGTGCGGGTTAGCAAAAGTGTTGTTGTCGTTATCAAAGTACTGACCGCCCGCTTGTGCGAACTCGTCAGACAATGATGCGCGGACAAGAATATCAGAACCAATGCTTAGGTCGCCGCCGGCAATGCCGTAGGCGTCTTTCACCATCTTACTGCCTAGTAACGAAGCTGGGTTAACAGCAACTACCATTGGCCCATTAGAACCTAGTTCTTTTGCCATCTCACGTGTCCACATGGTGATCGCCAGTTTACTTTGCGCGTAAGCATCGCCATCAGAAAGTGGCTTTCTCCCTGCTAGTGCTTCGATATTCACTGCCGCTTGCGCAGCCGACGATAAGTTCACTACTCGGCTCGACGAATCTAATACTGGCAACAGGCGCTTGGTGAGGTGATACGGTGATACTGTGTTTACGGCAAAACGAACATCTAAACCGTCTTTGGTGATTGGGTTGGGAGTATTGAACACACCCGCGTTGTTGATCAATACATCAATCTTCTCGTGCTCGGCAATCACTTCGTCAGCCAGCGCATCTACATCTGCCAGAATGGACAAATCAGCTACGTAGCTTTGGATTTTCGCTTGTGTAGAGAGGGCGATAAGTTGCTGCTCAACGTCTTTAAGTTTGCTTGGGTTACGTCCATGCAATAAAACGTGGTGACCTTGTTGAACGAGTACTTTTGCAGTTTCGAAGCCGATACCATCGGTAGAGCCAGTGATCAGGATAACTTTTTGCATGGAATAGATTCCTTATTAAAGCGCTGACATCGCGAGCGTTTTTAAATGTGTTGTTTCGTTGAGATAAAGAATAGCAACCTTTTGTGAAGTTGATAATCAAGCGGATTAATAAAACACTATTTAGTTTTTATTGAAAATAGAGGCGAGAACAAAGTCTCTGTCAGCGCGAAGGAGACGATCAATCGAGAGGTTTATCTGATTGAGTCCTTAGATCGGAATAGCAGACAATAAAAAAGCTTAGCGCGGGGGGACGCTAAGCTTCGTTGTTAATTATGTTCTGAAGCATGTCTAGGCTGGTGGAATTAGCCGACTTGAGAAAAGCTCACGACTTTACTTTGTAGTTTCTCTTTCAAGTAATCAGTCACCGTTTGCTGCTCTGATTCGCTCATGTACAGGCCTAGCTTGGTTCTGCGCCATAAGATGTCTTCGTCTGTCATTGCCATCTCTTGGTTGATCAAGTAATCAATCTCAGCTTGGTAAACACCGTGTGCTTCGCTTGAGAACTGGATACCAAGGTCCGCTTCACACATAGCGCCTTCAAGTAGATCCCATGTGTAAGTACCAAATTGGGTCACGTAACGAAGCAGCAGTGCTTCTGATGCCCAAGGGTATTTAGTGTGCATCATTGCGGCGAGCTGTTCGCGGCTGCAGCTGAAGTTACCACCCGGTAGCGTGTCGTTAGCTGTCCAAGGTGCGCCCATGTGTTTCAGGTAAGGTTCTAGCTTGTTCAGTGCCGCTTCACCGAGTTTACGATAAGTCGTCAACTTGCCACCAAAGATAGATAGCAGTGGTGCTTGATCCATTTCTGCATCCAGCTCTAGTGTGTAGTCACGAGTGATCGCTTGTGGCGAGTCAGATTCGTCATCGCAAAGTGGTCGTACGCCACTGTATGTCCACACTACATCGTCACGCTCTAGTTGCTTAACAAAATGCTGGTTAACGATATCAATCAAGTAATCAACTTCTACATCGTCGATAGCCACTTCGCGAGGGTCGCCTTTGTATTCAAGGTCGGTTGTGCCGATGATCGAGAACTTATCTAGGTAAGGGATCATAAACACGATGCGGTTATCTTTGTTTTGTAGAATGTACGCTTGCGGTTCGTCATGAACACGCGGCACCACAATGTGTGAGCCTTTGATTAGGCGAATATTACGTGGTGAGGCTTGCTCTAAACCATCATCAAAGAACTGTTTCACCCAAGGACCAGCTGCGTTAACCAATGCTTTTGCTTTGCGCTCAAAACGTTGGTTTGTCATCACATCAAGAATCGTTACATGCCAAATGTCGCCTTCACGGTGTGCTTTTTCAACTCGGCAGTAGTTGCGTACTTCTGCGTTGTTTTCTTTCGCCGCCAATACGTTCAGTAATACCATACGCGCATCATCTACCCAGCAGTCTGAGTATTCGAAACCTGTTTTCATTTCTGGTTTCAGTAAACCTGATTGAGCCAAGTTCACCGTTTTACTTCCAGAAAGCGTCGTACGTTTACCTAAGTTATCGTAAAGGAATAGGCCACAGCGGATCATCCAAGCCGGGCGTAAAAATGGTCGGTGTGGTAAACGGAAACGCATTGGTTGTGCAACATGAGGTGCTTTTCTCAGCAACACTTCGCGCTCTGCAAGTGCTTCCGAAACTAAACGAAACTCGTAATGTTCAAGGTAACGTAAGCCACCGTGGATTAGCTTTGAACTTGCAGAAGACGTCGCAGAGGCGAAATCATTTGCTTCATATAAACCAACGTTTAGACCACGACCAGCAGCATCTGCCGCGATACCCGCACCATTGATGCCGCCGCCAATAACGATTAAGTCTAGAGTTGAAGATGTACTATTGTTTGAATTAGTTTGTTGAGCACTCATGGTTTTGACCTCTTTCTGAGCGAACGAGCATTTTAGAACATAATTGAATCCTATATTAACTTTCGTTTGCGGTCATTTATTATTTTCGTTTATGCGCGTTTTATGTGATTTGCGCATAAAAAAACCTTCGCTTATGACAGCGAAGGTTCAAAATAACTCTTATTCGAGCATAGAAGTGATACTGTTCATGTTCAAGTGCGATTTTCTAAGTAACAAAAAAGCCCATTATCGATAAAGTGATCTATCAATAATGGGCTCTTTTAATGAACATGATTTCTGAGCGTTTTTTTATTCGTCCGACGCTAGTGGTTGAGCTGCGGTCTCGATAACTTCTAACGGAATGTCTGAATCTTTAAGGATGTTCATGATCTCTTCTGGTGGTTGTTTATTAGTAAAGACCATGTGTGCCTGAGAGATGTTACCCAGCTTAACCATTGCGTTACGACCAAATTTACTGTGGTCGACTGCCAGGAAGATGCTGCGGCTGTTTTCTATGATGGCCTGTTTCACTCGAACTTCATGGTAGTCAAAATCGAGTAGTGAGCCGTCAAAGTCGATACCGCTGATCCCTAGAATACCGAAGTCGAGGCGGAACTGCTTCACGAAATCGAGTGTTGCTTCACCCACGATACCGCCATCACGGTTTCTTACCTCACCACCTGCCAAGATAACTTTTATCTCTGGGTTTGGTAGAAGGATACTGGCAACGTTGATGTTGTTAGTCACGACTCTGAGTTGTTTGTGATTTTTGTTCAGCGCGCGCGCCACCGATTCTGGCGTAGTGCCGATATCAACGAACAAGGTTGCGCCATCTGGAATGTGTTTTACCAGCTCGTCGGCAATCACATCTTTTTCATTGAAGTTAAGCGCTTTACGCGTGTTGTAAGAGGTGTTTTCTGAGCTGAGAGGAATGGTTGCACCACCATGATAGCGACGGATTTTGTTGCTATCAGCCAGTTCATTAAGATCTCGTCTGATGGTTTGTGGGCTAACATCGAACTTCTCTACGAGCTCTTCGGTGCTCACATATCCTTGTGTTTTTACCAGGTCTACAATCTGCTGGTGTCTTGGTATCTGCTTCACTTAACTTACCACTCCCTGCGCGCTGCAATACTTTAGCGCACCTAATTCTAAATATTACCTCGCGCTATTGTGCTCGAATTGATACTCAGAGAGAAGTAATGATGGTAAGGAATTATGTCTAAACCGCAAAAACGTTGATCAAAACATGAAAAAAAGGCCTCAAACGCAAAAAAGAGCACAAAATAGTGCTCTTTTTAGTTTCGTTTACTGAGGAACGAACAATTCAATCGATAAGAGAGTGATTATTCGAACGCTCGTTTTTACTCTTCGTCGTCACCGTGCAGTTCAGACCAAACTTGTGCACACTTGATAGCACGCTTCCAACCTTTGTAACGGCGGTTACGTTTCTCTTCATCGTGGTGTGGCAAGAACGTACGGTCTAGTACTGCTTTGTCTTGAAGCTCATCGATGCTGTCCCAGAAACCAACCGCTAGACCAGCAAGATACGCTGCACCTAGAGCCGTAACTTCAGTCACTTCAGGACGGTGAACTTCTGTATCTAGTACGTCTGATTGGAATTGCATTAGGAAGTTGTTCGCTACTGCGCCGCCATCAACACGTAGGTTTGCTAGCTTGATGCCAGAGTCCGCTTGCATCGCATCTAGTACGTCACGAGTTTGGTAAGCAATGCCTTCCAGTGTTGCACGGATGATGTGGTTAGAATTAACGCCACGAGTTAGGCCAACAATCGTACCACGAGCGTAAGCATCCCAGTATGGTGCGCCTAGACCAGTAAATGCAGGAACAACGTAAACACCGTTTGACGTATCTACTTTAGTTGCGAAGTACTCAGAATCTTCTGCGCCAGCCAGTAGCTTCATCTCATCACGTAGCCATTGGATAGATGCGCCACCCATGAATACCGCACCTTCTAGTGCGTATGCAGGTTCACCTTTAGGACCACATGCCAGTGTTGTTAGTAGGCCGTTTTTAGACGTTACTTTCTCTTGGCCTGTGTTCATTAGAAGGAAACAGCCCGTGCCGTATGTGTTTTTCGCTTGGCCAGCTTCAACACACATTTGACCGTAAAGTGCTGCTTGTTGGTCACCCGCAATACCAGCGATTGGAATACGAGTACCACCTTTACCACCAAGGTTCGTTTGGCCGTAAACTTCAGAAGAGCGTTTCACTTCAGGCATCATAGATGCTGGAATACCCATCTCGTCTAGTAGCTTGCTGTCCCAACATAGGTCATTGATGTTAAACAACATAGTACGTGATGCGTTAGTGTAATCTGTAACGTGTACACGGCCTTGAGTCATCTTCCAAACCAACCAAGTATCAACCGTACCGAACAGTAGCTTACCTGCTTCAGCGTCTTCGCGAGCGCCTTCAACGTTGTCTAGAATCCATTTTACTTTTGTACCTGAGAAATACGGGTCAAGGACTAAACCTGTATTGTCACGCACGTAGTCTTCTAGGCCACGTTCTTTTAGTTCTTCACAAATTTCTGCAGTACGACGACATTGCCATACGATAGCGTTGTATACCGGTTTGCCTGTCTCTTTGTTCCAAACGATAGTGGTTTCACGTTGGTTAGTGATACCAATACCCGCTAGCTCGTCGCTGCGAATACCTGCTTTAGCTAGAGCTTCAACCAATGTAGAGCTTTGAGTCGCCCAGATTTCCATTGGATCATGCTCAACCCAGCCTGCCTTTGGATAAATTTGAGTAAATTCTCGTTGAGAAGAGCTTACGATGTTTGCATCGTGATCGAGGATTACAGCGCGAGAGCTTGTAGTGCCTTGGTCTAGGGCAACAATGTATTTTTGCTCGGTCATGGTAAGAATCCTTTTTGTTCCGTTATTTATATTTTAGTAAATGTAAGGTCGCTTGGGGTTAAGCTTGAGCTTGTTCAGCTTCTTCTTCTGTTTCACATTGGTTTGGAATTGTGCAGCCATGGCCTTCCACTGGTAGGTGAGCACCGATAACACGTGGGTACAACCAACCACCAAAACACGCACCAGCAATAGGAGCAAGAATTGGAACGATGAAGTAAGGAATATCACGAGCACCGGTTAATGCAAAATCCCAACCTGCAAAGTAAGCGAAAAGTTTTGGTCCGAAGTCACGTGCTGGGTTCATAGCAAAGCCAGTTAGTGGACCTAGAGAGCCACCAATTACCGCGATAAGAATACCGATCAGTAGAGGGTTCATTGCGCCACGTGATGCGCCATTGTTCTCGTCGCCCAGTGCCAGAATGGCAAACATCAATACTGCAGTAATCACGAATTCCACAGCAAAAGCGCCGAAGAAAGAGAGTGAAGCATGTGGGTAAGTCGAGAAGATACCTGCAGTTGATAGTGCGTCTTGGCTGCTACGAACAAAGTTATGAGCAATTTCGTAATCTGTAAACAAGTTGCTGTATAGGCTGTAAACCAAAGCGGCAGAGCAGAAGGCACCAAGTAATTGAGAGATGATGTAAGGCACTACTTTTGCCTTATCAAATCCATGGAACATGGCTAATGCAATGGTTACTGCAGGGTTTATGTGTGCGCCAGAAACGCCAGCTGTACAGTAAATTGCGATAGATACGCCGAAGCCCCAGATGATACTAACTTCCCATTGTCCGAATGTCGCACCTGTTAATACCAGTGCAGCCACACAGCCAACGCCAAAGAAGATGAGCAGGCCAGTACCGATAAATTCGGCGAGGCATTGCCCAAATAAAGAAGGTTGTTTGTTTGTTGTCATGTTCGAGTCCTTTTTAGTTTTGCTTATCTAGCACGTGTATTGTGCATAAATTTGCGAACGCGAAAATAAACGAACATTAAAAGTGAGCGTTTGAGCATAAAATTGTTAATTAAACTGGCTTGAAATGTTAAACCGAACACTTTTGCTCGAAAAAGAAGCTTGTATGGACGCTATTGCGCGAATGTATGTCCCGTGAGGTCGCTAAAAGTACCTGTATGTAAGCAGATGCACAACTGGTACGAGGAGTTGATGGCTGGATTTGTGATGCTGATTCGCGAGTGGTGGTTTATTAAACTTGGATCTTGTGGACCTATCCGGGGTCTCAAATGTTGGAAAAGCGTTAACAAACAAGGATGTATTTAAGCTATGACAAAAAATGCCAGATCCATACTGAATCTGGTAATTCGTTTTGTTTATCGCTCAGTGATGATATTTGAGCGAATCGGTGAATTAATTTAGAGCGTTAACTTTGCCTTGTGTAACAAAGTAGTCTTTTACTGAATCATACGCCCAGTTAAATCCGATAGCGTAGAGTACAAAGAAAATGACCAGGCCGATGTCCATAATCAATACGGTCAGAAAATCGAGCTTTAGATGGATCAGTTTCCACTTATAGCGGGCAAGGTATGGTGGTCGAACAGCTTTATCGTCATCAAGGAAATGATTCTTGGTAGTGATGTCGGCTGGGCGTACTTACCCAAACACCTTGTGGAAGAAGAGTTGAGTAAACAGCGCTTAGTTGAGGTGAACGTCTGATTTGACCACAAAACGTGGTCGCCTCCGGTTGATCTGGTTTTATCTAAAACACGCTCGAAAGGGCCAGCATTGCTGTGGCTTGAACAAGCATTGAAAGGCTTATTAGACGAAACATAAGCTGGATGATAATTGGATGAACTGGAATAAAGAAAAGGCTCACAAAGTAATTTGTGAGCCTTTCTGTTTAAAGTGATACGCGATTTTCTAGTTCGCAGATTTCACTGTTAGACCGTTGTAGTACTTGTCTTTCATCTTAAGCGCAACGTTCACAAGGTAAATCAACACTGGCACTTCAATCAGTGGGCCGATAACGCCTGCAAACGCTTGGTCTGAGTTGATACCGAATACAGAGATTGCTACGGCAATGGCCAGCTCAAAGTTGTTACCTGTCGCAGTGAAGGCAATAGATGCATTCTTGTCGTACTCAATGCCCATCTTCTTACCAATGAAGAAGCTGATGAAGAACATCGCTGTGAAGTAGATAGTCAGTGGAACAGCAATCAACAATACGTCCATTGGCAGTTCAACAATCATCTCGCCTTTTAGGCTGAACATCAGAACGATAGTAGCCAGTAGTGCAATCAGTGTGATTGGTGAGATGCGTGGAATGAACACATCGTTGTACCACTGCTCGCCTTTCATCGACACTAGGATCTTACGGCTTAGGAAACCCGCTAGGAATGGGATACCTAGGTAAATAAGAACACTGTGTGCAATATCGATCATCGAGATATCAACCATCATGCCTTCGTAACCAAACACTGGTGGAAGAACGCTGATGAATAGCCATGCCATAAAGCTGTAGCTCACCACTTGGAATGCACTGTTTAGAGCAACCAATGCCGCACCGTACTCTTTGTTGCCGCCGCCGATGTCGTTCCAAACCAGAACCATTGCCACACAACGAGCAAGACCAATTAGAATTACGCCGACCATGTAACCAGGGTGATCTCCCAAGAACGTCAGCGCCAATACGAACATTAGGATAGGACCAACCAACCAGTTCATGATCAGAGACAGTTTGATGGCTTTCTTATCTTTTACCACAGTGCCCAATAGGCTGTAGTTAACCTTAGCCAAAGGAGGGTACATCATTAAGATAAGGCCGATCGCGAGTGGAATGTTGGTTGTACCAACAGACATAGATTCGTTCCACTGTTCGATTTGTGGAAATACGGTGCCAATCAGAACACCAATACCCATGGCGATGAAGATCCAGAGTGTTAAGTAGCGATCTAGAAAACCTAACTTTGGTTTCATGGTAATCTCTCTTTATTGATATCGTAAATCGTCGAAAAACGATTGACTGTGGCAAAAAAACACGCTTAAAAGTAAAGGCTATCCAAGCCGATCCCTCAAGCGTGAACTTCTATTTTAAAATGCTGTTAAATACCGATTCGAAGCGTTGAATATTGTCGCGGTCGATGCGGTAACACATCTTCGGCGGGATAGACTCAGCAGTGATGAAACCTGAGCTTTTCAATATTCGTAGGTGTTCTGATACCGTTGATTGAGCCAAACCCAATTCATTTACCAGATCACTGTTTAAGCAGCCGCCCGACTTTTCCAATGCAGACAAGATACTAAGTATGCGAATTCTTGCTGGATGCGCGAGTGCTTTTGCTAACGCTGCCATTTCTTTTTCTGCTTCAGCATTACTCGGCGGAAGAGGTAGAGAACAGCTTTCTGTTGCTTGGCATGTTGCAGTCATACTTAGGTAGCTCACTTAATTCCAATCGTTAAAAGACGATTAATAGTAAGCCTATTTTAAAGAGGGGTCAATGCTCGGTGTCAATTCGGTCCGATTTTAACGGACTATTTAGTTACGGTGGATGAACTTAGCGATCGCGCAACTAAGTAAAGTGGCGTTTAATATCGATTGAATGCCACTTTACTTTCTGGATAATGCTCTAGTTGAGCACGGTATAGCCTCGATTGATCATGCAGTTACGATTAACTTGAAACTTCTGCTGCTCAGATAGCTCTGCTGATTGTCTTTTTTGAGCGCCGTGTTTTAAAGCGCCGCTGATAATACCGATGCCAGCGCCAATTTTTGCACCATCGTGGCCACTCCCGCCAGATACCGCTCCCCCTACCGCGCCAAGCGCTGCGCCTTTGGCGGTTGAACCTACAATATCGCTGCCAAGAGAATCTACCTCTTCTGGCTTAACTTGTTGAGCGTATTGTTCACATTCATATAGATCGGCGTGATACTGAGTTTCATCAACACCTTTGGTATCAACAATGATTTGGTTAGCCATTACTGAACTTGATGCTACAAGCAATATCGCTGCGAATGGAGTTAATGGAAATTTCACAATATAGACCTCTGGAATATTAAATTGTACTGTTAAAGCGACGTGTAGTTTTCGATGAAATTAATACGACTATCGGTGTATTCACCTGAATCCAACATTTCAGATAACCCACGAAGCGTGTTATAAGGCTGAGATACGGCGACCATGTTAATCAGCCAAGAAGGAATTGACCCTCCTGGATCACTCAATACTCGATAAGAGATATGAGTGTTGTTGTCGTCGATGGGTGTCAGAATCCAACGAGCTTCTAATTTAGCCACTCTAATGACTTTTTTATTATTGTTCGGCAAATAATCAGGTCTACCATGTTGAGCAATGGTGACAATCATCGTCTTTGGATCCTGAGTGATCGCGTTCTCTACGATAGCTTCACGATCGGCAACAGGCCAAGGAGCTTTGGTATAGGTTTTGGTGATCGTGTGCGCCTCACTAAAATGCTTTATTTCTTCCATATCATCGATATTTTCTACCCATTGCGTGCCAACGGAGGTGTCGATAAAGAGAGCTATAATCGAAGAGAGGGTTGCGTTGATATCACCCTCTGCTCGAAACTCTTTAAAGTCGTTACCTTCAATTTTTCGATTGTAGACTTCGATGCCTTCCTTATCACGAACGAGCTTCCACTCATTTGCATCCGACGCTAACACTGAAAAAGATGTGGCAATCATAACGAAAGTTAGAATCTTACTGATCATGACAGTGCTCGCCCTTTCCAAGTGATTTTATTGTTCTTTGATAAGCGATAACTGTTGAGAATCAACAAGCTTTGCAACGAAATCCCCAAAGGCACGGTTAGTGCATAACGAGCTGGTATAAATAGCTCTTTGACCAAAATAAGATAAGTGACAATGGAAGCGATCAACATCAGAGCATTGATCGCTAAGGAATAAGTATTGAATGATGAAGGGTCGCCGATGAAATGGTGAGTTGATACAAGCAGCATTACCGGGGCAGCCCATGCAATGATATTCGTTTTGATGAATGCACCAAGTACTTGGAATCTTGATTGGCAATTTACAATAAGATTCATGTTTTTGGAGAAGCCCGCCCAAATCGAACCAAAGTCGGAATACATATGCGTGCTCATGAGCTCGTCCGCAAAAGCCCAAAATGCTTTTAAACCGCATGTCTTCACGAGTTTTGCAAACGCGATGTCTTCGGATATCTCGCTGGCTACCGCAGTATGTCCACCGACAGCATCGTATGACTTTCGTGTAAACAACATGGCTTGGCCGTTAGCAATTGCGTCTGCTTTTGATTTGTCGTTTGCGTTTTTGAAGTTCATGTAAGACGCGACTGAAAGAAATATGCCGGGTAAGGTGATTTTCTCAATGGTTGATGTGAATGCTTGTCTAGGGTTGAACGAGAGTAAGTCCGTTTTGTGTCGTGAGGCGAAATGGATAACGCTCTGTAGCATCAAGGGTTCAGACTTCGTATCAGCATCGATAAAATACAAATACTCACCCGTTGCGTTCTGTGAGCCCACCATGCAAGCGTTGCTTTTCCCTAGCCAATTGGGCGGTAACTTTCTTCCTGATATACAACGAACGTTAACACTTGATGTGTCGATGAGCTTATCAACAATGGCCCTTGTCGAATCAGTAGAAAAATCATCAATCACAATGATTTCAAACCTGTCTCTTGGGTAGTTCTGCTTCATTAGCGAGCTGAGGCTGGTCTCAATATTATCTTCTTCATTTCTCGCAGGGATAATAATGGACACGGTTGGCCATTTGGTTCGGTTCAACGAAATTTTAGGCGTAATGTGAACGCGATGGCTCGCCAAATTGGCAAGTGTGATTAGAAACTTGATGGTAACGACGCAAAACAAGGTCGAAGTGATAGCTAGAATCATGATTACAGTAGTCAAAAACAGAGTGATAGAGATCTGAGGAGCGTATAGCCTTGAGGCCTTTCGTTCACCTCTGGTATGTAGGACTCAATCATTCAAAGCGACATGTCGAGCAGTTCAGTTTTGCGTTTGAACTACATTTGAAGCGAATTATTAGAGCTCAGAAATAAGCATTGCATTCACTGGCTACTCTAGCGATATAATCGGACATAGAACCGTTACCCAAGATAACGAAAATCATAATTTAGATTTTAATTTTTACTTATAGGTAAGCCCTGAAATGCCACAACAGAACATCAAATTTATCGCTGCTGATATGGACGGCACTCTGCTAAATGAACACGGAAAGCTAGACCCTGAATTCTTCAATCTTTATGAGCGACTCGAAGCTCAAGACATCATTTTTGCTGCGGCATCGGGTCGACAGTACTACAGCTTGATGGAGACATTTGCTCCGTTAAAAGATCGCATGATGTTTGTTGCTGAAAACGGCACATTGGTGATGCACAAAGGCCAAGAGCTTTACAGCTGCTTGCTTGATACTGATGCCATCAAAGACATCATCAAAGAAGCGCGTGCCATTGAAGGTGCACATGTGGTGCTGTGTGGTAAGAAATCGGCATACATCGAAACCAAAGACGAACGTGCTTTAGAGGAGATCTCTAAGTACTACCATCGCCGCGAGCAAGTAGAAGATTTACTGGCGGTAGAAGATGAATTCATCAAAGTTGCTATCTGCCATTTCGACGGTTCACAAGAGAAAGTGAACCCAAGCATCGATGCCAAGTTTGGTGACAATTACCAAGTGGTTGTGAGTGCAAAAATTTGGTTGGATGTGATGAATGCCGAGGCTTCAAAAGGGGCGGCAATCAAACATCTACAAAAAACACTAGGTTTCACTTACGAGCAGACGATGAGTTTTGGTGATTACCTGAATGACTACGAAATGCTCAAAGAGAGCTACCACTCTTACGCAATGGAAAACGCACATCCTAAGCTGAAAGAGATCGCACGTTTTGGCGCGCCAAGTAACGTCGATGCAGGTGTATTCCAAGTGCTTGAGAAACTGCTAGCGTAACGCGGTTAAGCTCCATCTGATTTTTATCAAAGCCGACTCACTAACATGAGTCGGCTTTTTTGTTGGCTAATGGTGCATCGAGTTAAATTTGAACGAGTGTTCAGTTTGTTGTAGGCTGATCAGAAAGATGGGTATCCACTTCGAATTGGATACGCCTTAGCAACGATATTTGGAAAGATTATGAGCAAGAAACTTCAACTCGATATTATTTCTGACGTAATGTGCCCGTGGTGCGTGGTCGGCTACAAAAACTTAGAGCAAGCTGTTTCTGAGCTTGGCTTAGAACAACAGATTGAACTTGAATGGCAGCCGTTTGAGTTGAATCCAGACATGCCGCAAGAGGGTGAAAACCTGCGTGACCACATCATGAGAAAATACGGTTCAAGTGCAGAAGAAAGCCAACGATCACGTGAGCAACTGGCTGCTCGCGGCAAAGCGGTTGGGTTCGATTTCAATTTCTATGACAGTATGAGAATGGTGAATTCACGTCACCTACATGTGCTGCTTGATTTTGCGCTCGCGCACGGTAAACAGACTGAGTTAAAGCTACGCTTCTTTACTGCGCACTTTTCAGAGCAGAAAGATCTGTCTGATCTTGAAGTGATTGCACAAGAACTTGGAGCGGTTGGCTTAGACTCAGCGAAGGCACTGAAACGCTTGAAGAACATCGACAACTTAAAGCAAATTGAAGCGCAAGAGTTTGAATGGCAACGCATGGGCATCTCTGCGGTACCTACCGTGGTATTCAATCGCAAGAGTGCAGTGACAGGCGCGCAGACGGTCGAAACGTATAAGCAAATCCTTCAAGAGCTTATTGCGGAATCATAAGCCGATCATTGGTATCAATTAGAGTCTGAATTTCATGGAATCACTTTCACTCGCACAAGCACAAAAAATTGTACTGCTTTCGCAAAAGCTGCCACCTAAGAAGCTGCCGCCTAAAAAGCAACGTAATGGTGGCGCTTTGGCGAACACGCTGTCAGCGATTGAAAACCTTGGCTATGTACAAATTGATACCATCTCCGTGATTCAGCGAGCTCACCACCACACGCTTTGGAATCGCAATCAAGACTACCAACTGAAACATTTGGATAAGCTGTTAGAGCGTCGAGAGGTGTTTGAGTATTGGTCGCACGCCGCCGCGTATTTACCCATGCGAGATTACCGCTTCAGCCTGCATCGAAAGAATGGGTTTGCGAGCGGTAAGCTTAAGCATTGGTATAAAAAGGATGACGCACTTATGGCGCATGTTCTCAAACGTATTGAGAGCGAAGGGCCATTGATGGCGAAAGACTTTGAAGGGGATAGACCCAACCCCGGCGGGTGGGGTGGTAAACCGGCTAAACAGGCGCTAGAAACTTTGTTTATGCAAGGTGACTTAATGGTGCCAAGCCGAGTGAACTTTCATAAGGTGTATGACCTAACCGAGCGAGTTTTGCCGAGTGGCATTGATACCTCTGAACCAACGGAACAAGAGTATATCGAGCATCTGATCACGCGTTATTTAGAAGCGAATGGTGTGGGAATCGCATCGGAAATGAGCTATCTCCTTAAGAACACCAAACCACTGATTCAGAAAACACTCCAGCAGATGCTTGAAGATAAACAAGTCGTGAAAGTGGATGTTCAAGGTTCTGATTATCATGTGCTGCCTAATGCGTTTGAACTGCTGAATCAGCCTCTATCTCGAACCAAATTAAAGATACTGTCTCCGTTCGATAACCTGTTGATTCAACGTAAGCGAATGCAATCACTGTTCAACTTTGATTATCTTCTTGAGTGTTATGTTCCTGAAGCCAAGCGCCAGTTTGGTTACTTCAGTTTGCCGATTTTGTGGCAAGGTGAGCTGGTGGCACGAATGGATTGCAAGGTCGATAGAAATAGTGGCTTACTCAATATTCGCAACTTGGTTGTGGAAGAGCGAATCAAAAACCATGCATCATTAATTCATGCCTTATGCGATGAGCTTAAACACTTCATGGTGTTCAACCAATGTGATGAGATGGTCGTCCATAACACCACGCCTTCTGATCTTGGCAAGCGTTTGATGAGTCATTGGCAAACGGTCTAGCGCTTATCGTTGCTTTAGGCTTTAGTTACTCAGAGCACCTGAGTTACTCAGATCATTCTAGTTATTTAGAAAGTTCAGCCAACAAGAACTCGACAAAGGTTCTGTTCTTTAAAGACAGTTGCTTGGTTTTGTAGAGCAAGTGAATCGGCTTAGGTAAAGGTGCCATGCCGGGTAGTATTTCTAATAGCGCTCCACTCTCTATCTCTTCTGACACTAAAATAGTTGGTTGCAATAACACGCCCACGCCTTGCAGGGCGGCATATCGCAATACATCTCCATTATTCGACATCAAACGCACTTGTCCTTTATTCACCGCGCTATGTGTGGCTTGGTGGTTCTGAGGGGCTAGGAGTTGCGTTTCACTGCTTTGTGCACTCCGCGTTTGTGTATCTCGACCACTCACATCGCGACGGCTGCTATAACTGAATCCAAGCGATGGGTGTTGTGCGAGATCTTCCAACACACGAATCTCTGCATGTTGGTTAAGGTACTCTGGAGCCGCGCAATAACACATCTCATAATCCCCTAAATATCTGGCGACTAAACTGGAGTCAGACAGGTCACCAATTCGCACAATCAAATCAATATCGGAGGAATAGGGATCGACAAGATCGTTGTTCAACACGAGTTCGACATTAATCGTTGGGTGATTCGCAAGGAACTTCGCCACTATTGGGGCAAGCACCTTGTTCCCATAGGTGACCGGGCAGTTTATTTTTACCGTGCCTTGAGGTTGGTTTTCTAAGGTTTGAATCAGGTTTTCAGCATTGCTGATGTCTTCAAGAATTCGCTTACATTCTCGATAATAAAGCTGACCTGAATCGGTTAGAGACTGCTTACGTGTAGTGCGATGAATCAGTTGAGAGTTGAGGCTCGATTCAAGATGATGGACATGTTTACTGATCATAGTCGCCGATAGGTTGAAGTGGTTGGCGGCACTGCGAAAGCTGCCTTGCTCCACCACGTAAACGAAGACTTTCATGCTGGTTAACTTATCCATTAAACACTCTTGGTTGATAAATAATAAACAAAAGGTGAGTTTATCAATTATTAGGGGTTAATTATATTAATGGCAAATCGATAATTAACTAAAATAAGAGCGTGAAATGCCTCAAACGAATGAAACCATCTTTGTCACTGCTGAACTTAAGATTAAAACCAACATTGAACGCGAGGCTGCAGTTGAAGCCATCGAACAGTTTTGCTTAGACATGCAGAGCGAATCGGGCTGCCTACAAGCAATAGCAACCTATGATCAAAACCAAAGCGACCGCGTGATCTTGTTGGAACAATACGTGAACCGTGAAGCGATCAATCAGCACTTTGGAATGCCTCACACGCAAGCGTTTATCGAGCGTGATATTACCGAGTTAGTTCAAGCGTTCGAAACGCAGCTTGAATCAAAAGAGCAGGAGAAGTAAGCCATGAAATGGGGAATCCTAGGAACCAGCTTTATCTCAGGTGTTATGGCAGATGCGATTAAAGGCGATGCTCAAAGTGAACTGTATGCCGTTGCTGGTCGCACAGAGAAAACACTCAATGAGTTTGCGGGGCAGTATCAACCAACACGAACCTTCAACAGCTATGAAGCCTTGATTGAAGATGAGTCGGTCGACATTATCTACATCGCTTTACCAAACCACGTTCACCACGAATACGTGATTAAAGCTGCTCAAAAAGGCAAAGCGATTCTTTGTGAAAAATCGTTATCGGTTGATATGGAAAAAACCGAACAAGCTCTGCAAGCGGTGAAAGAAGCGGGTGTATTTTTCGCAGAAGGTTTGATGTACTTGAATCATCCATTGATCGCCAAGCTTCATCAAGAACTGGCAACTGGTGAGATTGGTGAAGTGCGTTCAATTCAAGGCTCATACGTTGCTGCGATTGATCAATTCGTGAACCCTGCGAGCAAGGGTGCACTGTACAACTTGGGTTGTTATCCAATGTCGCTGATTCACTCTGTCGTACAACACCAGTTTGGTGAGAGTGTGTTTGATGATGTGCAGATCTCAGCAATCGGTCGACGAGGCCAAGATGGCAATATCTGTGAATCGTCGGCGATGATGCGCTTCAACGACCGCTTCACCGCGCAAATCCACACCGCAGAAGATCACGGCTTAAAGCACGGCTTCACGATTTTAGGCAGCAAAGGTTGCATCACGCTCGACACCAACCCATGGCTACCGACCGAAGAAAATACATTCACGGTTGAGATCTATGAAACATCTAAACGTGAAGTAAAAGTCGAAGCGCAAGGCGATGGTTTCCATTATCAAGTGCGCAATATCCGCCAAGCGGTTGAGCAAAGTGAAACACAACTTGCAGCGCCAATGACGACCCATCAAGACTCTCGCGTAATCATGAAGTTACTGACTGATTGGGAACAAGCGGCGAGCTAGTGTCTTAGTCAATTCTATGTTCGCCTCATACTTGGTAGCCTCGCAAGCTATCAAGAGTGAGGTGTTTTTTTAATCCCTCTCCCCCATTATCCTCAATAAATACTTTGCATTTGAAACAGCCACAGTGTCCAATATCGGTTAAGACAATATGGACTGAAAAACCTTATATTTTAAGGTGTTAAATAGGAATTTTGCTACATGCGTAAATCAGATAAGAAGATCGAAAATCAGATCAGAGACGTGTTAACCGACGTGTGTGAAGATACGTTGAAAGGCTACGACGGTTTTCTTTGGGTGACTCATACGGTCAATTTTTCTTCTTTTCCACAAAGCTTAAAAATCGTCTGTGTATTCAACACCAATCAAGACAGGACGAATTTCCTAGAGGGAGAAGGCCAACAGGAAGTCTCAATGACTATCCAAAAGGCGTTCGGCCAGGTAGGAATTACACTGAAGAATATTGATAAACACGTCAGCTACGATACACAAGAAAATTGCGACCGTGACCATCAAGGGAAGTGGAATAAGAGGCTTTAGGGAGCGTTGTCATCCTTCCTGTTTAGATCTCCGAGACTAGCTTATCCAAATTGAGCTTCAACTTTGTAGCGTTCAAACTGAGATTCGATACAGCAAATCCAAGCCCTGTTCTGAGTTCTAGGCTCGATAACCTTTCATATCCCAAAGCGTATTATTCTCTTTTTGAGAAAATCTGAGCTGATTTTTCGTCAGCAGAAGAAACTTGGTTTCCAAATAAAATTTAAATCACAAAAATGTATCTTTTCCTCAAGGTTATGATTTTGAATCGACATTTGCTCATTTTCCTTACCACCGATGAAACAAGACAGACGAGCACTTGAACAATGCAGCAATGTAGTCGATACTTTTTTTCGTATTTTGATTCCTAAATTGACACGTAAGTTGGCTGACTTTTCGTCTCGTATTTTTGAGTAACGACAGTATCGATTAGGAAAACTGAATGATGAACCCCTACATTTTATGGTTGCTAGCACTCATTCCATTCTACCTAACCGCTAGTAACGCTTTTGCTGCCGGTAAAGCGATTGTATTACCCGGATCACATCAACAAGGTGTCGACTTAAGCGATTCGCCAATGTCGGCAACGGATGTTATTGATTGGGAAATCACAAACAATGATATCGTGTTTGGCTCTTATGCAGACAAAGCCGACAACGAGCGAATTACTGCGATTGGTTACATGTACAACCAAAAGTTGGAGATAAACTCTGGCTGGTTAGAAAACGATCTTCGCAATAACGCAGTGCTAAACGGTGCCAATTATGAAGACTTCTTTCTGCATTTCGCTGAAGACACGGTGATTGCCGAAGTCGACAAAAGCCACGGTGAAAATACCCTTCTTAATCGAAAACCTATGATCGTCGGTTACACCGCAAGTGAAGACCATGCGGGATTTTTGCTCTATCAACAACCGCCTTGGGACGCGGATGTGTTTGAAAACTTCGAGCAAGGCGGTGCGCTTTATGTGTATCACGCAGAGCAGTTCGATAGGCTGACACTGAAGTTCTCTCAGTTTGCCAATGGTGGTCAGTTTTGGCTTGAGTATCCAACAGAAGTTGACGCCCATGGGCAGGTATCACAATGGTCTGTGTTGGATTTGAAGAAAGACAAAACCCTCAATATGACCAAGAACCAATCTGTACTGTGTAACCTACCATCTGATTGGGTAAGGGCGACAACTCATGATGGCAGTGGCGCTAGCTATGGCGGAGGTCAGTATTTTGGTTCTAATTTTGTGCGCGACGGCGGGCGTCTGTATGTGATGAGAATTCGTTGGCAGGGTGATAACGCCAACGACAGACCGCGCCTTAAAGAAGTGAAGCTCAGAAACAGCTTTCCTGTGGTGAAGCTAACCGATGCGCCTGAAACAACGCCTGATGGAAATGTTATTAGCCAGTGGCGTAAGATCCGTGGTTTTGATGTGTCTGCCGACTTGAATCAAGACAACTACTTGTCACAAAGTGAGTATAAAAATCGCACCAATAAAAATGCCACTGCTCGATTTCGATGGGAGTCGCGCGTGGTGCCATTTGGCCGAATGTGGAGTCAGAGCTCGTCATGGGCGCTAGCTAATGTCGCCAACCTCAATTACCTATCGGCGGTTCATGCTTATTATCAGCAAAACTGGGCAGAGCAGGGGCTAAATGGTGCTTATAACGATGACACTAACAAACTGCTTGGGGGAAACCAGTTTTATGTTCACTCCGGTGGCACGGTGCAAGAGCTTGGATTGGTGGTGGGTTCTACCGAGGCTGATGATCTTTATAAAGCGCAATTCTCTGCCTTCTTAAAAAACCTCGCAACTCTCAATCGTGATGCCTTGATAGGCTTGAATATTGGGACAGCCAACTTACTTGGGCGTAATGGTCAATCTCACCTTGTGGAAGCAGGCTCTTTATATTTCAGGGAGCATTATGTATTCCCATCGACTGGTTTTAGCGGCTATTCGGGTATCTCCAAGTTTTGGGATAACTCGGCATTGGCGTATGCCGAGCAAAGCGTGATCTTTCAAGCAACAACGCGCTTCGGTCGTGTTCAGTTCTTTGGTGGTTCTGAACAAAACTGGCGACAAGACCAATACTCAGCATTGGCGATTTATTACTTGAATCACCATTCACAACACAGCTATTTCAACCAGTGGAACAATGGTTATGTTTATGGGAGTGACAACACCACAGCGGATAACTTTTGGAAGGGTGGTGTGCCAAAAAATGTCGCTTATCAACCAAGTGCGCTATTGGCGGTTGATTTGGGCGAACCGAGCAATCTCATTCCCGAAGGCTTTGACGCCATTACCTTGATGCTTTCGACAACTACGCCTGTACCCGCGGATTACACCATTGTGGGTGATTCATCGATGAATGAAATGGTACATGCAGACTTACCCGATGGAGTGACACACGTATTGCCGACGTATACCTATTTCTTGCATCAGTCTGAGCGGTTAGTCGTGGCTGGTGGCCCTGAAGATATGGTGTTGGCGAGAGAGTTCGATAAGGGTCGAGTGTTGTACCGAACGGATTTCCACGGTAAGAACGTGAGCTTTTATGAGGCAGAGAAGCTGACGATTGTATTGGACACGGCAATGAAGCCTGTCGATGCAAACGGCAACGTCGGAGAGTATGTCACGCAAATAGAGATAGGTGGCTATGAAGGGCTGTTCTTACTTTATTAGAACGATATTGAAAGTGATTGCACTTGTTGAGAGGGCTTCTTTTCGCGGAAGCCCTTACCATGAAATCTAAGCTAGGTTCTTGAGATTAGCTTGTTGTTTTTGCACTGTTTGAACTCTTTGGCTATCCATGACTTTTCATTCAAACCATTGTCAATTAAGGCAAATAGATAACCATCAACCTTGCTTGAAGCGGTTGGGTATTCTTGAAATACATGCTTGGGATAGCCCGGGTAATTCGTCTCATATTTGTTGTCTAGTTGCTTGCCTAGCTCTCGCCATTTAACGAATAGTTCTGAAGAAGAGGTTGGTTTTTTGTATTGGCCTAAAATCCGATGATGATGGACTAATGCCACTTTGGCGCAGTGGTTGGTTTGTACTACCTTCTGTATGAGCTCTGCTTGTGTCTCGCTTATTGTTTTCGCTAATGCATTTTCTTGTTCGATGCGCTCTATTCGCTCACCAAAGGTTTCAGCGTGCGTAGAAAAGATAACAGAAATGGGTAAAACCAATGCCAAAAGGCGCTTGCAGAACATAACCTAACTCGTTGAATGGATTCATGACTATTATGCCGTTGAGTAACAATATAATTAGCGAATAAACACGCTTAATTGTAAGAATTATTTTTATCGAGTGGATTAATAAATGCTTTCTCGAGTGAAGTATTCAGGCTCTGAATGGTAATGCGTGAGCCTGAATTTTTGTGGCGATATTCGTTATGAATTAATGACTTTGATCCCTTTGTCTTGTAGCTCGTCAATGACGCTGTTAGGTAGGTTAATATCAGTAATTATGCCATTAAGCGCATCCATATCTAAAGCGTGGAAGCTGGCAATGCGTCCGTATTTGGTTGAATCTGAAATGAGATAATTAGTGTGGGCTGCTTGAACAATAGCTTGTTTCACTAATACCTTATTTTCACAAGGCGTTGAGAGTCCCTTTAGATTCCAAGATGAAGAAGAGATAAACGCGATGTCGATATTCATACCTGCTAAGAACTCAGCTACTTTACCGCCGATACTGGACTGATTTTCGCGATCAATCTTTCCACCAGTATGGTAGATTTCCGACTGAGTGTTGTTCATCAGGTAAGCTGCAATTGCAAAATCATTGGTGATAATCAACAGGTCGTTTCTTCCAGCAAGATGGTGGGCGATTTCTAGTGAAGTTGTGCCTGCATCCAGATAAATAGTAGAGAATTCCGGCACAAGCTGTGCGGCAAGTAGGCCGATTTGAGCCTTCTCATCAGCTTGTTGCTCTACCTTTATGTCATGTGACAACTCGCTGTGAAGTGCTTTGGTAAGTTGAACACCACCGGAAACAGAAATGACTTTTCCTGATGTTTCTAACTTCACGATATCCCGACGAATAGTCATATGAGATACCTCTAAGTGCTCTACGAGCTCAGAGATACTGATCACTTCTTGGTGTGACAGCAGGGATAAAATGGTTCTCTGACGTTCAGCTGGGATCATGTTCTTTCTTCTATATTCTTATTTTTCATCATCCTATCAACCTTTCCCTACTTTGTGAATATCTGTGAATATCTGTTGTAAATGAGTTATTAAAACTGCGATAGCGAACAAAAGTGCCCTTAATGAATGCCTAGAAAGGGGTAAATTACCTCTTGGTGTTAAATTTTGTTAAAAGTGTGACTTATCACTAAGTCGCATTCGGTTTCTTCACATATAATCACAAACATAAACAATAATTAACAAATCTAGAATTCAATAATTACGTGAAAGGCATCTTGTTATGAGTGAAGTTCAATCTGTTGGTGTTATCGGTTTAGGTTCAATGGGCATGGGCGCAGCTAAATCATGTGTACGTGCAGGGCTTGATGTATATGGTTTCGATTTGAATCCACAAGCGCTTGAAACTTTGGGTGAATATGGCGCCAAAGCGGTATCAACAAGTGCGCTTGAGTTTGCAGACAAACTCGATTCTGTTTTGGTACTGGTTGTGAATGCGGCTCAAGTTAATACCGTACTTTTTAAAACAGGCTTAGCAGCAGCACTAAAACCTAATACACCAGTTATGGTCTCGGCAACAATTTCAGCGGAAGACGCAAAGCAGATTGAAGCTCAGCTATCTGAGTATGATCTTGTGATGCTTGACGCACCTGTTTCAGGTGGTGCAGTAAAAGCAGAAGCCGGTGAAATGACTATCATGGCTTCAGGTGCGATTACTACATTCGAGGCATTGGCTCCTGTACTCGATGCGACGGCGGCAAAAGTTTACAACATCGGTGAAGCTATTGGCCTTGGTGCGACGGTAAAGATCATCCACCAATTACTTGCAGGTGTTCACATTGCTGCAGGCGCTGAAGCAATGGCATTAGCAGCTCGCGCGAATATCCCTCTCGATCTGATGTACGACGTTGTGACTAACGCAGCGGGTAACTCGTGGATGTTCGAGAATCGTATGAAGCACGTTGTTGATGGTGATTACTCTCCAAAATCTATGGTCGATATCTTCGTAAAAGATTTGAACTTGGTATCGGATACCGCTCAAGACCTAAAATTCCCGCTTCCACTATCAAGTGCAGCACTGAATATGTTTGTAAGTGCGAGTAATGCTGGCTTTGGTCAAGAAGACGATAGCGCAGTAATCAAAGTGTTCCAAGGCATTGACCTACCGGGTGTGAACACACCAAAAGTGGAGAAGTAATCATGTTATTAGGTGTTATTGCAGACGATTTTACAGGTGCAACAGACATTGCCGGTTTCTTGGTTGAAAACGGGATGCGCACTATTCAATTGAACGGCATTCCGACGGGTGATTTTGATGCTTCAGCCGATGCGGTCGTGATCAGCCTTAAATCTCGCTCTTGCCCAGTAGATGAAGCGGTAACCGACTCGGTGACTGCGCTTAAATGGCTTCAATCCCAAGGCTGCCAACAGTTTTACTTCAAATACTGCTCGACGTTCGACAGCACTGCTGAGGGAAATATCGGTCCCGTAACCGATGCACTCTTGGCTGAACTTGGCGAATCTTTCACTATGGTTTGCCCTGCATTACCTGTTAATGGTCGCACGGTTTACAACGGTCACCTGTTTGTTTTTGGTGAGTTATTAAGTGATTCAGGCATGCGTAATCACCCAGTTACACCAATGACAGATTCAAGTGTCGTTCGCATGATGGATGCGCAATCAGAGGGTGTTTCTGGCTTGGTTAACTTCCAAACCATTGAACAAGGCTCTGAGGCAGTCACCGCTCGTTTTGATGAACTAAAAGCTCAAGGCAACCGCTATGCGGTCGTTGATGCTTTTAATGCTGAGCACTTGGTGACGTTAGGCCAAGCCGCTAAATCTCTGAAGTTAATCACAGGTGGTTCAGGCTTAGCAGCGGGCATCGCAAAAAACTGGACTGAACATCTTGCTGACCAAAGCGACGCAAAAAACGCAGGTAGCCCAATAAAAGCGCCAACGGTTGTGTTCTCGGGTTCTTGCTCGGTAATGACTAATCAACAAGTTACGGCTTACAAGCAACTCGCTCCTCATTTCGCTATCGACGTGAAGGCATGCTTAACCAACGACAAATACGCCAATGAAGTATTCGATTGGGTGATGACTAACAACCAAGGTGAGCTTGCTCCTTTGGTGTATGCAACTGCGGATGCGGCTGCACTGAAAGCTATTCAAGAAGAATACGGTGCACAAGCTTCAAGCCATGCCGTAGAACAGTTCTTTAGCCAGTTAGCTATCAAGCTACAGCAACATGGCGTGAAAAATTTCATCGTTGCTGGTGGTGAAACCTCAGGTGTTGTGACGCAAAGTTTAGCGGTTAAAGGTTTCCATATCGGTCCTCAAATCGCACCGGGTGTGCCTTGGGTTAAATCGGTTGAAGGTGAGCTTTCACTAGCACTTAAATCGGGCAACTTTGGTGACGAGAATTTCTTCGCTAAAGCGCAATCATTCTTTTCATAAGCGAGATTCAGATGAGTAAAGTTTTGATGAACGAGCAGCAGTTAAGAGAGCAAATGGTAACGCTCGCTCGTTCGATGTTCGAACGAGGTTACGCGACAGGCGGTGCGGGCAATCTCTCTATCAAATTACCTAATGGGCACTTTTTGGCAACACCAACTGGCTCTTCATTTGGTCGTCTTGTCGCTGAGGAATTGTCGGTCGTTGATATTGATGGCAACCATATATCAGGTAAGAAACCGTCAAAAGAAGCTGCGTTCCACCTAGCGATTTATAGAAACAACGCAGAGTGCAATGCGATTGTGCACTTGCACTCAACATACCTGACTGCACTTTCATGCCTTGAAGGGTTGGATCGCAACAACGCGATCAAGGCATTTACTCCGTACTTTGTGATGCGAATTGGTGAGCTACCTGTGATTCCTTACTTGCGCCCAGGAGATCCTCAGATCGCCCAAGAGCTTGCAAAGCGAGCTGGCGACTACCGAGCCTTTTTGTTGGCGAATCATGGTCCAGTAGTAACAGGCACTGATTTCATTGATGCAGTGGACAATGCAGAAGAGCTAGAAGAGACCGCTAAGTTAGCGTTTTTACTGAAAGACAAAGACATCCGTTACCTCACTGATGAAGAAGTGACGGATTTAAAAGGGAGAGGCAAATAATGGCTAAATTCGCAGCAAACCTAACCATGCTATTTACAGAAGTGCCATTTTTGGAGCGTTTCGAGAAAGCACACCAAGCTGGTTTTAAAGCGGTGGAATACTTATTCCCTTACGCGTTTGAAGCTGAAGAACTGGCAGAAAAAATGCAGAAATTTGGTTTTGAACAAGCGCTTTTCAATATGCACTCAGGTGATTGGGATGCAGGTGAACGTGGCTTTGCAGCGATTCCCGGCCGTGAAGATGAGTTTAAAGCCAGTGTTGATACAGCGCTTATGTACGCTAAAGCTCTGAAGTGCAAAAAAGTCCATGCGATGTCTGGTTTATTGGATGAGAACTTTACTAAGCAGCAACACATCGACACCTTCATCTCCAATATTCGATTTGCTGCCGATAAGTTTGTTGAGCAAGGCATTGAACTGATGATTGAACCTCTTAATAACCGCGATGTTCCGAACTATTTTGTGGCGCACCAACGTGAAGCTGTTGAGCTAATCAAGTTGGTTAACAGACCTAATGTGAAGCTACAACTGGACCTCTACCATGCACAGATTATGGATGGTGACCTGAGCACTTTGATTCGCGAAGTTGCTGCTTATACCGGTCATATTCAGATCGCTTCGGTACCTGAAAGACATGAGCCTTCCGAGGGCGAACTGAACTACCCACACCTCTTTAGTGTTTTGGATGATTCAGGTTACCAAGGCTGGATTGGCTGTGAATACAACCCAAGAGGAACGACTGAAGAGGGGCTAGGCTGGGTAAAAAGTTACCTTTAATTCAGTATGAAGGGCGTTGTTCCAGCAAGACTTATACAAGTAAACACTGATGTAGATAACACGGCTTATAAATAAGCTAAAGCATAACGATAGAGTGCAATGGGTGACCCCGATATCACCCATATGCACCACCCTACAACTTTCATAAAAATGAAGAAAGAGACAAAGGAATATAAAAATGGATGGAGCACTGATAGGCATTGTAATTGGCATCTTAGCCATGATGGGTATGATCATTAAAACGAGAATCCCAGTTGCACTTGCTATGATTATTGCCAGTATCATCATGGGTCTGTTTGCTGGTATGGCACCAACAGAGTTGATTAATGCAATTAAAGCCGGTTTTGGTGGTGTACTTGGTGGCATTGGTTTGATTATCGCGTTCGGCGTAATCATGGGTGCATGTTTCGAACGTTCTGGAGCTGCTGTTCGAATGGCAAAAACGTTTGTAAAACTGTGTGGCAAAGGTCGTGAAGACTTAGCACTAGGTTTTACAGGGGTGCTTGTCGCTATCCCAGTTTTCTGTGACTCTGCGTACATCATCTTACACTCTCTTGTTCGCGCAATTTCACGAGACACGGGTAAATCAGCCGTTGGTTTAGGCGTTACCCTAGCTCTAGGCCTACTGATTACTCACGCACTTGTGCCACCAACACCAGGCCCAGTTGCAGTAGCCGGTATTCTTGGCGTCGACCTAGGTGAATACATGCTGTGGGGCTTGATGGTATCTGTTCCTATGATGCTGCTATCTATGATCTACATCCGTCGTGTAGGTAACGAATACTACCGCGTACCAAATGGTGAAACATGGATCACTAATCAAGCTGATTGGGCAAACCTTGAGAAAGTAAAAGAGACAGACGACAAAGAATTACCAAGTAACTTCTTATCATTTGGTCCAATCCTTCTGCCAATCGCATTCATCCTAATCAACACGCTTGTTGGCCAAGGTGACACTGCAATGCATACCGTTATTTCACTCATTGGTAACCCAGTGGTTGCTGTTGGTATCGGTGTTCTTATGGCGCTATACGGTCTTACTCGTCACATTGAGCGTAAAGACATGGTTAGCTCAATGGATGACGCGTTATCTACTACAGGTCTAATTCTTGTGGTGACCGGCTGTGGTGGTGCAATGGGCGCTGTTCTTAAAGCCTCTGGTGCTGGTCCTCAAGTTGCAGAAGCTATCGCGAGCAGTGGTATTCCACCGCTACTAGTACCGCTAGCCATTGCTTCAATGCTTCGTTTGATTCAAGGTTCAGCAACGGCATCAATGATGGTTGCAGCAACGATGACGCTGCCTCTAGTAGAAACGTTACGTTTAGACCCTGTATTCGTAGCTTTAGCTTGTGCTGTAGGCCCTGTTGGCTTCTCTCACCTGAACGATTCGTACTTCCACATCATCAACCGTACGCTAGGGATTACTGAACTAGCCGACCAAATCAAGATCTGGTCTGTCTCTTCAACCATCGCATGGGCGATTGGTGCAAGCATCATCATGGTTCTAAACTTGGTGTTTGGTAAAGGCGGTACACTGATTGATCCACTGATTCCAATTGCAGTTTTAGCAGCAGTATTTATCTGGCTAAAAGGCAAAGAGAAATCACAAGTAAAGACAGCCGTTACTAACTAATACCGCTTACCTTTATATACTGCCCCTATTGCTTGATTGGCTTGCTAATCTGACATAGGGGCATTTTTGGATCGGCAACCCATCAAAATTATTATTCCTTTGGATTTATCAGTATGAAAATTGTTATTGCACCAGACTCGTTTAAAGAATCTTTATCGGCGGTATCGGTGGCGGCGTGTATTGAAAAGGGCTTTCGTGAAATCTTCCCTGACGCTGACTATGTGACCTTGCCTTTAGCCGATGGCGGTGAAGGTACTGTTGATGTGTTGCTGCAAGGTTTAGTGGGGCAGAAGCGACCCCACCAAGTAGAAGGGCCACTGGGTGAACTTGTAAACGCTGAATGGGCAATGCTTGAACCGTCAGCGCGTAATCCAAACAAAACCGCACTGATTGAGATCGCCGCAGCATCTGGGTTGGATTTACTGACTCCAGCCCAACGAGATCCTTTGGTTGCCTCTTCTTTCGGTACTGGGCAACTGATATTAGAAGCGATAGAACAGGGCGCTCAAACCATTATTCTTGGATTAGGTGGCAGCGCGACCAACGATGGTGGAGCGGGTATCGTTCAAGCGCTAGGTGGGAGACTGTCAGATAATGCAGGGCAAGAGCTTAGCCGAGGTGGTGCTGCGCTAGCGGAGTTAGCATCTATTGATCTTACCGATCTAGATTCACGCTGTGCGGATATCGAATTGATTGTCGCGTGTGATGTCGATAATCCGCTGTGTGGTGAAAACGGTGCCAGCCATATATTCGGTCCACAAAAAGGCGCAAGCCCAGAACAAGTTGTGATGCTGGATAAAGCGCTTGCGAACTTTGCTCAAGTAGCTGAGATGCAGAGTTGTGTTAGTGGCGATGAACCCGTTCACAAGCGCACTGGTTATGGCGCGGCTGGTGGCACGCCTATGGGACTTGGTTTGCTATTCAATATGCAGATTAAACCTGGTATTGAGATGGTACTCGATGTTTTACAAGCTGATGAAGTATTAAAGGGTGCAGACCTTGTGATTACCGGCGAAGGGCAAATGGACAACCAAACCCTGCAAGGAAAAACACCTTATGGCATTGCTAAACGTGCGAGCTTGCAAGGTATTCCGACTATAGGGATTGCCGGGTCATTAGGCACAGAAGTCGAAGCCTTATATGGTGAAATGAGCAGCTTGTTCGGGACGGTAAGATCGCCACAAACTTTAGAAAAAGTATTACAAGAGGCAGAGCTTAACTTAACGAGAACGGCAAGAAATATCGCTGCGACTTTACGGATAGGTCACAAAATATCGCAAAATTAGTGAGTTATGATGAGAAAGGGAGAACCTTAGAACTAGTTCATGAAGTCATGTAAGTTTATGATTATTATGCTCTAAATATGATTGTCAATATTGAATGATTATGATTTAGATCATTAATTCGATAGGCTTTATCCATGATAACGATAATTACAAACGATTATATTTTACTTTGAGTCAGGCTTATTCTATATCCTTAATTACTGCGTGGTTTTGTGTGATAAATAACCACCATACAGAAGTGAAGGTGCAGCAAAGATGCTGTACCTAAATGGTAATAAGGAATTGATGATGAGTAAAAAACTAACTACAGCTGCGGGTTGTCCTGTTGCTCATAACCAGAATGTTCAAACTGCGGGCAAACGTGGCCCACAACTTCTTCAAGATGTTTGGTTTTTGGAGAAGTTGGCCCACTTTGACCGCGAAGTGATTCCAGAGCGTCGTATGCACGCGAAAGGCTCAGGTGCTTATGGCACATTTACCGTTACACACGACATCACAAAGTATACCAAGGCAAAACTGTTCTCTGAAGTGGGTAAAGAAACCGACTTGTTTGCTCGTTTTACGACAGTAGCGGGCGAGCGTGGTGCGGCTGATGCAGAACGTGATATTCGTGGTTTTGCATTGAAGTTCTACACCGAAGAAGGTAATTGGGACATGGTGGGTAATAACACGCCTGTGTTCTTCTTACGTGACCCGCTTAAATTCCCAGATCTAAACCATGCCGTGAAACGCGACCCCCGCACTAACATGCGCAGCGCGAAGAACAACTGGGATTTCTGGACCTCTCTACCTGAAGCGCTTCACCAAATCACCATCGTGATGAGTGATCGTGGTATCCCTGCGACTTACCGCCATATGCACGGTTTTGGTAGCCACACATTCAGCTTTATTAACGCAGACAACGAACGTTTCTGGGTTAAGTTCCACTTCAAATCTCAGCAAGGTATTAAGAACTTGTCGGATGCAGAAGCGGCACAAGTGATCGGCGATGACCGCGAAAGTCACCAACGTGACTTGCTAGACAGCATCGATAACCAAGACTTCCCTAAATGGACACTGAAAGTACAAGTGATGCCAGAAGCGGACGCGGCGAAAGTACCATACAACCCGTTCGATCTAACTAAGATCTGGCCACACGCAGATTACCCATTGATTGAAGTAGGTGAGTTTGAATTGAACCGTAACCCGCAAAACTTCTTCGCTGAAGTTGAGCAGTCTGCATTCAACCCTGCAAACGTGGTACCGGGTATCAGTTTCTCACCAGACAAGATGCTACAAGGTCGCTTGTTTGCTTACGGTGATGCGCAGCGCTACCGTTTGGGTGTTAACCATCAGCATATCCCAGTGAACGCACCTCGTTGTCCTGTACACAGCTACCACCGTGATGGTGCGATGCGTGTTGACGGTAACTTTGGTAGCACACTAGGCTATGAGCCAAACAACGAAGGTCAATGGGCAGAGCAACCAGACTTTGCAGAACCAGCATTGAACTTGGATGGTGCGGCAGCGCACTGGGATCACCGCGAAGATGAAGATTACTTCTCACAACCGGGTGACCTATTCCGTCTAATGACACCAGAAAAACAAGCGATTCTGTTTGATAACACAGCTCGTAACCTAGGCGGCGTGCCTAAAGAGATTCAACTGCGTCACCTAAGACACTGTTACAAAGCCGACCCAGCATACGGCGAAGGCATTGGTAAATTGCTTGAAATCGATGTAAGCGAATTTAAGTCGTAATCAACAAACTTGATTAGCTAAATGAAAGGCCGTTGAGTGAATCACTCAATGGCCTTTTTTGATCTCGCGGCTCATCAAATCACCCTAAATCATTGAAAAATGGTGTTATTTTTATTAATAGCTTTTGCCTATCGAATTGATAAATCTATCCCATTATCTATATAAGACGGACGGGATTATCCTACGGCTATCAGTTTATAAAGTAGTAGAGTTTGAGATGAGTAAAAGCGCATTAATCGTTGAAGGTGGGGCAATGAGAGGCATCTTCGCAGCCGGAGTGTTGGACGCCTTTATGGAAGACGATTTCCGTCCTTATGATTTTGCCATTGGCGTATCTGCGGGCGTGTCCAATTTAGTTGGTTACTTATCTCAAGCGCCAAAACGCAGCTACAACGTGATCACCACGATGGCGACTGATAAAACCTTCTTCAACCCGGCTCGTTTTGCCAAGGGTGGTAACTTGGTAGATGTGAAGTGGTTATGGAATGAATCAAACCAACGCTACCCGCTTGATTGTGGTGAGATGTTTTCAAGTATCCCACTGATTGCCGCTGTGACTAATGTCGATACAGGCAGTGCCGATTACTATCATATTAAGCCAGAAAACCTTTCTAATGTGGTTGAAGCAACAACGGCTTTACCTATCGCTTACCGTGAAACTCCGTGTTTCTCTGGTGGCTGTTATACCGATGGTGGTGTTGCGGATTCGATTCCGGTTCGTGAAGCATACCGCCGAGGTGCGCGCGATATTACCGTGATTCTATCTCACCCACTTAGCTATCGAATGAAGCCGCAGAAGTATCAGTGGATGCTGAAAAAGCTGTTAAAGAAATTCCCAAATATTGCTGAATCGATGGCGGTGCGTGCTGAAAACTACAACCAGTCTTTAGAATTCATTCGTAACCCTCCAAAAGATGCGACCATCAAGGTGATTGCGCCACCGGAAACGTTCGCGGTTAAGCGACTCACTATGGATCAAAGTATCTTGGATGCAGGTTATGAGATGGGTGTGAAGGCAGGGGAAGAGCATCTGGCTATTCGAAAAGGTACCTATGGACTAGACATCGAGGATTGCCACTTCTGCATCTAGTTCTGCTTTCGATATTGGCATAAACCAAAAAGCCACGCTGTTCACTTCAGAATAGCGCGGCCTTGTATTTGTAGAGCTAGTTTGCTTTTAACTCAGTCCGTTATTGAACAAGTTCGTTGCCGCTGGTGTTGCCTGAAAAGAAAGCGTCAACGCTGGTTAGCGTTGTATTGGCAATGTTGAACAGAGCATCTTTGGTCAAGAAAGCTTGGTGACCTGTGAACAGCACGTTGTGACAAGCAGATAGGCGACGGAATACATCATCAACAATCACATCGTTAGACTTGTCTTGGAAGAACAGCTCTTTCTCGTTGTCGTAAACATCAAGGCCAAGCGCACCGATCTTACTCTGTTTTAGCGCTTCGATTGCTGCCGTTGAATCTAGCAGTTCACCACGGCTAGTGTTAACGATCATCACGCCATCTTTCATTTTCTCAAATGCAGTGGCATCTAATAGGTGGTAGTTCTCTTTACTCATCGGGCAGTGTAAAGAAATTACGTCAGACTCTTGATAAAGCTCATCCAGTTCCACGTATTTAGCACCCAGTTCAACGGCTAATGGGTTTGGATATGGGTCGTAGCATAAGATATTCATGCCCAAACCTTTCAGAATGCGCATCGTTGCTAAGCCAATCTTACCTGAACCAATCACACCCACGGTTTTACCGTGGAAGTTAAAGCCTACCAAGCCTTCAAGGGAGAAGTTCGCATCACGAGTACGTTGGTATGCCTTGTGTAGTTTACGGTTCAAACACATCATCATGCCGACAGTGTGCTCAGCTACCGATTCTGGTGAATAAGCCGGAACACGAACCACTTGCAGGCCAAACTCTTTGGCGGCGTCTAAATCGACTTTATCGAAGCCCGCGCAGCGCATTGCAATCAGTTTGGTGCCGCCTTGTGCAAGAATTTCTAGCACGTCTCGCGATAGGTCGTCGTTTACAAATGCACACACCACTTCATTGTCGTGCGCCATTTTCGCCGTGGTTGTAGTGAGGCGAAAATCATGGAAATGAAACTCAGCGTTGAGTTCGCCTTTCGCTAGGTTGAATGATTTTTCGTCGTATGATTTTGAGCTAAAAAAAGCAATGTTGAGCATGGCTTCCTCTCTTACCTAAAAAATGAATACCCCAATTATGTTTATTTGATAAGGGGTTAAAATTAACAGCTTTGTTCAGTGTGCTAGAGTTTATTTCTCTTGTCTATCACCATTAGTCATTGTAATTACTATGGTTATTTGGTTTTTAATCTTTACTTATTGAACACTAAAAATCACATTACGAAGTAGCTTGCTTATAAGTTCATCAATATCGAATGGATCTTACTTTCGAGTGTTGAACATTTTCTTGGTCTCTTTTTCTGACCAGAAGTTAATGTTGAATTGTGCGTCGTCACTCAGCTCTACGCGATGCCAATATTGAGGTGGACTAGTGGCAAATTGTCCAGCTTCAATCGTGATAACACTTTCTGGTTCTGTTGCTTCTGCATCAGCAAAACCATAGAAGGTCACCGTGCCTTCCATTACGCAGATCTGACCGAATACACCTTCTGCCGTATTGTGATGGTTAAGCAGCGCTGCTGGGATGTTGTCTGTAGTGAAAAACGGTGTTGAACGTTGGATTTTCCAATGTGACGGAATACGTAAATGACTCATATAAAACCTCTTGTCTGACAGTTCTTTGAAATGGGTACGTCTATGTTGTAGGTGAGCAACCTTTACCAGTAGTTCTCGCTACTGAATTGACCAGGCTTTCTGCGCAAGTGTTTTTCGAAACCTAAGCTGGTTAGCGCTTCACTTGTGTCACGAACCATTTGCGGATTGCCGCAAAGGTAGAAGAAGCTGCAGGTTTGATTGAAAGCGACAGACGCGGCTTGCTCAAGGTCGCCTCCAAGTAACAAGCTTGGGATTCGTCCGCGCAAAGTTCCGGTGACTGATTCTCTAGAAATAATTGGCACATATTTAAGCTTCCCTTGAAAGTGATCGACGAGTTGAGTGATACGGTCTCGATAAGTCAGGTCTTGTTCTGTTCTTACTGCATGAACCAGTACAAGGTTTTTGAATGAAGAGGCTTTGTCTGAAGCCAACTCATTCTGTTGTATCTGCATGCTCTCAAGCATTGAGATAAATGGGCCAACCGCGGTTCCGGTTGAAAGCATCCATAGATCGTCGGCGATCTCCGGGATCTCATCCAATGTCATGAAGCCGCTTGGGTCTTTGCCGACAAATATGTCATCGCCTGCCTTCAATTCATGAAGCTGAGGAGAGAGCTGACCGTTTTGATCCTTAATAATCAAAAACTCTAGATGCTGATGACCCTGCTCATGCTCCGGCGCATTCACCATGGAATAAGCACGTCTCACGAACTCATCCTCACTATTGAGCAAACCGAGCTTAGTAAACTGACCCGCCTGATAAGGGGAAACAGGAGCACTGACTTGGAGTGAGAATAATTGATCTGTCCATTCTGTCTTGTGTAGGACTTTTCCGGTTACCAAACCATGAGGAATATCTGTCATATCATCACCTTTAAGAAGAGAAGTTATCTCATTAAGGATACTCAACTATTTACACTTTGGAGTTGCATGTAGCATGCCAATAATGAGAATGCTTATCAATACTGGCTTAAGGGTTGAAATTAATTGTTTTTGTGTCAAAAAGACCTTTCTACCAATTGGTCTAAATGACTCATATATGTATTTATTGTTTGCGTAGGGCGTTGTTTTAGGGGATCTAGAGCCGAGCTTTATCAAAGTCTGCAGAGTGGTTTGACCCCTGAAGTATTGCACTAATAACTAAAGAGAATAATTTACAGATGCGTATAATGGCGGCTTTCGATCTCAATATAGCCGTGTTTTATGCTTGATAATCTTCGTATGGCCTTGAACGTGTTGTTCGTGACCATCAATACCGCAATGACTGCGTTTTCCGTGAGCTTCTTTGGCCTCATCAAACTGATCTTGCCAATCTCTGTTGTGCAAAAGTCGTGTACTCGTTTAGCTAACTTCACATTCTGGTGTTGGGCTTCGCTCAATCTTTGGATGTTAAATGTGAATAATGACATCGAGTGGCAAGTGGAAGGCGGGGAAGATATCTCGACTAAGCAGTGGTATTTGATGATGTCGAACCACCTGAGCTGGGCGGATATTGTGATTTTGTCTTCTATCTTGAAAGACAAGATGCCGATGACCAAGTTCTTCCTTAAGCATGAACTGCTGTATGTACCTTTTGTTGGCTTGGCCTGCTGGGGCTTGGATATGCCGTTCATGCGACGTCACTCACGTGAATTTTTACTGCGCAACCCAGAGCGTCGCAATGATGATTTCGATGCCATCAACAAAGCGTGTACTAAGTTCAAGCTAGCGCCGACAACATTGGTTAACTTTGTGGAAGGAACGCGTGCTAACCACGACAAACTGGCGACAGCGAAAACCCCTTACCGACACCTATTGAAGCCGAAAACCGGCGGTGTGGCGTTTGCTCTCTCTGCAATGGGCTCAATCTTAGATGGTATCGTGGATGTCACATTGGCTTACCCTGAAAACCAAGTTTCTCCATTTGAAGATATGCTGAAAGGCAAAATGACCAAGGTGGTGGTACGAATTAAATTGCACCCGATGGACGAGAACGTAAACGGTAATTACTTTGAAGATAAGGCGTTTAAACGTCGCTTTCACAGTTGGCTGAACAACACGTGGAAAGAGAAAGACGCCTATCTTGATACGGTTTATGGGGTTGATACGCCCTCTGAGGTTGAAACGACTGATGAGCCAGATGCGGTTCATAAGAAACAAGAACAGTAAATTCAACCAAATCGACAACATTTAAAATGCCGATAGCTCATTGAGCTATCGGCATTTTTATTGAATTGGGTTTATCAGAGGTAAACGAGAGAGTTAGTGCTTACTAGCGTTAAATGGCTTGGTACGCATCAATGATGTGTTTAACTTCACTAGGCTTACCTTGCTTCTCTTGGCCTTGATGAATACGTAAGTAGTGCTGCAGCGTTTTGGCTTTGTACTGCTGAGATACCTTCATTTGTTCATCACAACTCGGCGTCCAGATCTTGTCACCCACGTTTGATATCTCACTAACCGATCGGCTCTTTTCAGCTTCGCCTAAGTTATTGCTGACCAATAAAATTTCGTAGTAGCGGCGGTTCTCTTCAATCAACACTTCATCAATAAGACCGAATTTGAGCGATTTTAAATGACTTCTTAGTTCGAATTGTTGATGCACAGGGCACAGCAAAAAATCGATCGCTTTGTCTGGGTGTTGACGGTGAATATCATCGACTAGTTTCTGAGTCAGATCGCCACCCACACCCGCTATGATAACCAAGTGTTTGCCAGTGTGCTTTTCCAATGGAATCTTTGCGACATCTAGGCAGTAAACTTGCCATTGGCTAGTGACCTTTTGCTCTACCGTTTCACCTTGGGGAAAGTAACGCGTTAGCTTGCCTTCCAATTCACTCATCAGAGACGGGACAATATCGACAAAGTGAATCTGAGGGGCTTTGTTATCCGACAACAGTTGAACACCCAAGAAGCCGTGATCACAGCAACAATCCCAAATGTGTTGGTAGTCATTGCTGACAAGGGAGTGGAGAGTTTGCAGTCGGTTACTTAGCTTCATAAGGCTCGCGTCGTTGGAAAGATGAGATTGTCGTGTTGAACGCGCATTGTAATGACTTTCTATAAAAACAAAAGCACCTAGGGTATGAATCCCAGGTGCTTTGTTGTTATCGGTATCTAGAGAATAGTAATCGTACGAGTTGATTAAACTGGTGTTAGATGAGTGATTAAGCTGGTCTTAGTCTTGTTAGGCGAATAATGCAAAATAGCCATCGAAGTTGGCGATAACAGCATTTCACCTTCAGCATGACCCGGTTTTACATTTCTCAGATTGGTATCACAAATGGTCACCCAGTTTTGATCGCGATCCTTAGGTAATACGAAGCGTGCAGGGGCGTTGGTTTGGTTGATGAGATAAATCAGTTCGTCGCCGTCTTTGCCGATACCAAGATGCAGTGCTACTGAACTTAAGCGGTTCCAATCATCATGCTCCATCAGCGTGCCATCGACACGGCTCCAGAAGATACGGTTAGAGTTACGTTTTTCACCACTGAATGCCTTGATAAATGGCACCATGTATTGCTGACGAGCAGATATCATTTCCGATAGCCAAGTCTTGAAGTACATCTTACGCTCTGAATCTTCCCAGTTAAGCCAACTCGTTTCCCCATCTTGGCAGTAAGCGTTGTTGTTACCCTTTTGAGTATGGGATAACACATCTGCTGTCAGGATATGCGGAATACCGAAGGCAAACAGCAGGCTCGCCATGAAGTTACGTTTCTGCTTTTCACGGGTTGCAATAACCAATAGGTTTTCGGTCTCGCCCTCTACACCGTAGTTTTCAGAACGGTTATCTCCGTGCCCATCGCGGTTGTTCTCACCATTTTCTTCGTTGTGCTTGTGCTTGTACGAAACAAGATCTTGCATGGTGAAGCCGTCATGGTAAGTGATGTAGTTAACGGTCAGTTTGTACGGCCAGTGTGCTGCGCTGTAGATATCGCGAGATCCCATCAAGCGAGTTGCAAACTCTTTCAAGTAGCCTTGATCACCGCGCCAGAAGCTACGTGTGATATCACGCAGTTTGTCGTTACATTCATTCCAACCTAGCGGGAAATTACCCACTTGATAACCATTAGGGCCAATATCCCACGGTTCTGCGATTAACTTGGTTTCTTTGAGTACAGGATCTTGAGCAACGGCTTTAAAGAAAGCAGCCTCTGGGTTGTAGTTGTCACCTTCGCGCCCCAGTGTTGCTGCTAAATCAAAACGGAAGCCGTCAACTTGGAACTCACTTACCCAGTAACGTAGCGTATCCATGACTAAGTTGAGTGCAGGCTGGTGGGTGAGGTCGACTGTATTGCCGCAACCTGTGAAGTTCGCGTAATGACAACCATGTTTGATGTAGTAGCGGCTATCTAGCGCTTTTAGGTTGAAGGTTGTACCGCCTTCACCACCTTCTGCGGTGTGGTTGTAGACAACGTCGAGAATGACTTCGATGCCATTGCGGTGCAGCTCACGAATCGCAGTCTTAAGTTCAGTAACCGCGTCTTTCTCTGCATAGCGAGGGTCTGGCACCATGAATAGATATGGGTTGTATCCCCAATAGTTCACTTTCCCCATATCCAATAGGTGAGGTTCGTGCATACATGCAGCAATAGGTAAAAGTTGTAGAGAGTTGATGTTTTGCTGTTTGTAGAACGCAAGCATTTCAGGGCTGACTAATCCCAAGTAACGGCCTTTAGTGTTGGTCTCTACTTCTGGATGAAGTTGAGATAAGCCTTTTACATGGGTTTCAAATAGAACGGTCTCTTCACGGCTAATTCGCGGCTTTTCCACGTCTTGCCAATCGAAGGTATCATCGACAACGACACATTTCGCCATCGCAAAGCTTTTCTCATTGCTATAGGGCGTAACGTAATCGAGCGGTTCGCTTATTGCTTTCGCGTACGGGTCTGAAAGCAGGATAGGGCCATTGTCTGTTTCAGCAATGAAACCGTATTTTTGTCCTGCTTTAATATCTTCAATAAATACATATCTGATATCAGCGTATTCATTTTCCAATTTATAAGTCGTGAATTCATCGTTCTCATCAAAAAGAGCGAGAGAGAGAGATTTACAGTCAGGAGAATAAATTGAGAAGTTGCAGCCAGTGTTACCTAGCGTTGCGCCTAGCGGATAAGGGCGAGCGAGCGTTCTAGTCATTGCTTGATTTCTTGTTCGTTTATCAACATCAGTGAACTATAAGTAAAAAGCTTTGTCCCAGTAAGGTCAAGCAACTTCACAGAATAATTATGGTTAAAAAAATAATTCACCGATGAAGTTCAAATTATATATTTGAAGTAGATCTCACTTAAGGTGAATAATTAGATCTGAGTGCTGTCTACTCCTCCTAGATTAAGTGATCTACCTCTTTAAAACACCATTCTGTATATTTTCTACTCCCCTCTAGTCCCCCTTAATTTAGTTAGGGGTGGAGGAAGTCAAACTTGTCATCCCCTCTTAATATTGACCCCGTTGAAACGAATCAGGGGAAACCCTAAACCTCTCTATCTTACGACTACCATTACTGCCTTTGGTTGCCGCAAGAGAGCAAAAATATAAAAACCTAAAATAAATCGTCCTTAATGGAGTTAAGAATGAAAAAAGTAAGTTTGATTGCTGCTGCAGTGGCAACTACATTAGCTGCTGGCTCTGCGTTCGCTGTAGATTTTAATGGCTACATGCGTGCTGGTACTGGTATTAGCGGAAATGATGGTGGTGACGTTTCATTCATGAAGAATGGTATTGGCCGTCTAGGTAATGAAAACGACAACTATTCTGAGTTTGGCTTGGCTGAAGAACTAAAAACTGGTGAGCAAACTTGGCGTTTAGAGTCAATGATTGCTTCTGGTGCTGATGGCGCGAATGGTTGGGAAGACGGTGACTTTAACGTTGCTCAGTTCGCTGTTAAAGCAAAAGGCGTTCTATCTTTCGATGAAGAAGCGACTCTTTGGGCTGGTAAAACATACTACCAACGTAAAGACATCCACATTACTGACTTCTACTTCCTAAATACATCTGGTACTGGTGGTGGTATCGAAAATATTTCAGTTGGTAACCAAAAACTTTCTTTAGCAATTATTCAAGATGGCGAAGATGAGAACGGTGCTGGTTACATGGCTGATGCTCGCCTAGCGAATATCGGTCTATGGGAAGATGCTAGTTTAGAGCTTGGTGTTGTTTACAATTTCGGTACTGAAAATAAGAATGGCAAATACGATGGTGATGATGGTCTACTTGCTACAGGTATTATCCACCAAGGTATGAGCAATGGCTTTAACCAAACTGTCGTTCAAGTAGGTACGGCTGGTTACGGCGTTCAAATGGCTAACTTCTGGGGTTCAGGCGCGTACTATGATCGCTCTGGCGCTCAAGATGATGGTTTTGGTTACCGTATTCTTAACTGGGGTGTAATGAACCTAGGCGAATCATGGGAAATGGGTCACCAACTTGCATACCTATCAGGTTCAGACCTAGGTATTGATAAGCATGATTCAAGCCAATACTCTATCGTGGCTCGTCCAATGTATAAGTGGAACGACACAATGCGTACTATCTTCGAAGCTGGCTATAACGCTGGTGAAGTAGACAACGTTGACTTCGGTGGTGCTAAATTTACTGTTGCTCAAGCATGGGCAATGGGTGACAGCTTCTGGGCTCGTCCTGAAATCCGTGTATACGGTAGCTACTTGATGGATCTAGAAAACGATTCATTCGGTGAAGTTAAAGATGACAACGGTGTTGTTACTGGTCAAGGTGCAGACAACGACTTCGTTGTTGGTATCCAAGTTGAAGCTTGGTGGTAAGCCACTTAGCTTAAAATCCTAAACTGTCCTAATTCATAGCCGGCTTGCGTCGGCTATTTTTTTAAGGAATGTACAAATAAATTGATCGTTCCCTAGGTGAATAGTTCTCTTTGTGGTAATTAAAGTGAGTAAATTTCTTAAAAAAATAACAAAAAGGAAGGGTTATGTATTTTAAAGCTCTAATGTTGAGCGGCTGTGTTGCGTTGGCCGGTTGTCAATCTGCACAAGTAGTCGAGCAAGTGCAAGTGGCACAGGCTGAACAAGTTAACTCTATTGCTGGTCTTCAATTTGCCCCGATGAAGCTTCCAAGCTCCGCTATTTTCGATGTAACACCAAATAGCCAAGTATTAAACTATCAAGGAATAAACAGTCCTGTAGTAGCGATTGAATTGCCTGCAGATCGCGGTGAGTATTCGATTAATATCACGAGCATTATCGGTGACACAGCGTTTGTTCCAAATGCGGTTATCTATGACGAAAACGGTCGTGAGCTAGAGCGTTATGGTAAAGAGAGCTTCGAGTATGCTAAACCAAGATTACACTTGGGGAACCGTCTCGTTGCAGAAAACGATTTCTACCCACCGACAACAGCAAAATCAGTTTATTTAGTTATCTATACAGATCAAAACGATCTGGAAGGTTTTACTGATGTGATCCATCCTGCCCGTTTGGATGCAGAAGCTCGTGGTAACTACTTACCAGAAGTAAAAGATATCCCAATTCCAAATGCTAATGTCGGTAAGATAGAAGTGACTATCGATAAAACGAGCTTCTTCTCAATTGGTTCATCAAACAGTGAATCTAACGCTAAACCAGCGGCAGCAGTTAAGGTTGAGACAATTCAACCAGAAACACAAACTTACTACCATAATGCAATTCAAACAGCAGTAAGTGAAGACAATATTCCTAAAGCTCTTAGCTTATTAGATGAAGCAAAAGCACTCGGTATTGAAGGCGCGCAAGAAGCCTTTGTGCGAGCCGTAAACGCCAAGTAATATAGATAAAGGGTTCCTTTAAAAGTGCAATGCTTGTAAGTTAAGCATCGGTTAGCATCTTCTAAGGAACCCTATCGAATACCGCTTTAACGTATATCCTTTTTATTTGCAATGTTCAGCAACTTTCTCGCCTAAAGGGACTTCTGTATTTACGCATTTTGATACGTGACCAGTAGTCGTTTCCCCTGCTTTATTCGTTTCCATATATTGATCAATACTACCATTGCTTTCAAGTGTTTGCAGTGCCTGTTTATGCGTGGCATTTTCAGCTTGTATTTGTTGCGTTGTTGCAGTGGTGGGAGTATGTGCCTGGGCGCGAGCAGCGTCAGTAGACTCTACAAGATCAGTGGTATTAGCCAAAGCCATTCCGCTCATCAATGCTGTAGTCACGATGCCCATTTGGATGGTTTTGATGATATGTTTACGGTTCATGGAAGTTTTCCTAATCAAAATTTAACAACACCGCAAACAACTGCGGTGTTTTGCTGTTGATAGAATATTACATAGAGAATTGAATGTATTTTAATCGCAATTGTAGGGCGTAACCCTTCAAAAAAGGCTGCTAGGATTAATTCTGTTCACTTAAGGGAGAACGGCATTCTTACTATGATATATCGTTAAGATCTGGTTTTAATGGTTCGAAGGAATCCCCTTTCCCTTTAGTTCTAAGCTTTCAGCCATGTAATCTAAGGTACGGGCTATAGCCCCGAATTTTAATGGGCTATGCAGTGGTTTCTTATTTGCTTCAATCTGCTGGGTTCAGCAGTTGTAAAAAAGGGAGACTAACGTCTCCCAAAGGCTAGCTTTCGCTGGTTTTTATTATCTGTTACTTCGCTTCGATACTTTAAGCTTTACTGCTTAGTGACCGAAACAACTGGACCATCTACATCGTCATCCAGTTCATGAATCGCATTCAGGGTGAAGGTGTAGTTGCCAGCTTCAGTTACGCTAAGCTTACAGTTCCCATCATCTGTGGTCTCGAGGGCTATAGATCCAGATGCCAGTTCAAGAGAGTTGCAGCCAAGGTTAGGTGTTCCCCAATCTGCATCCGAAAACTTGAAGCCATAGCTACCCGCTTCCAAGTTGCCTGTTACAGAATAAACCCCATTAGCAACAAAGCTCATAGCCCAATCATCAACAGGATTCCATCCGTTCATGTCACCACGAACGTAAACCGTTGCTTGGCCGTATGGTGGGATGCTAGACACATCTTTATCAGAGTTATCAACCGGCAGACCTACACCTTGTGCACCGTCTTGAGCTTGCACGAACACAGCGGTGGTTAGTGCAGGTACTGTGAAGGTTTCAGCGCTAAAGCTTGCGCCTTTAACTGTGTTATCAGCAGAGTTTTGTTGAACGTCATGAAGCGTAAAGCCGGTTGCTCCTGTGATTTTAAACGATTGAGATTCATTGGTTGAGTTTACAACTGCGACGATCGCATCGTTCTTTGGATCGAGGTCTGTACCTGCGGATACACCATCATCGATAGACATGACAATCAGACCTTCGACTTGGCCTTCGCCAACGTTACGGAAATCGACACGCTTAATGACTTCGTCTGCTGTGTCTAAGCGGAACAGTTCACTTAAACTACGGATTTTTAGTAGTTCTAGGAATTGCTGCTTAGTCAGATTAATGTCTTCTTCGTCTGGTTTAGCCGTTGGGTCAGCAATGATGGTTTTGATCAGATCCCAGTTCGCACCATCTTTGTCTTCACGAGGTAAGCCAACATTCCAGTTATTGTCAGTACCATCAAACATTACACGGTTATACCAGTCACCAGAATCGTAAGAATCGCGCTGCATCGATTTAGATCGTAGCAGTTCAGAACCCATATGGATAAATGGTATACCTTGGCCCAACATCACGGTAGAGAGCGATACAGACTGCATGCGAGCACGCTCTTCAGAGCTAGTACCTGCAGCGATCTTGTAAGCGTTGTTATCCCAAAGCGTTTGGTTATCGTGTTTTGAAACGTAAGAAATGTTCTCTGAAGGCATCTTGGTGTAACCAGCAGGTGCACCGTTGTAGTCGACGTTTTTACCCAGTTTGGTATCGCCTTTGTAATCAATCAGCACGTATTCTGCGAGGTTCCCTGCCATCCCTAAGCGGACAAGGTCTTGGTTGTGTAAACGACCGTTGATAGAGTCTTGATCGACTTTCGTTTCTTCGTTGGCAATCGCAGCGTTACCAAAGCCTTGGTTAAAGCGAAGCGGGTGGTTGCCTTCTGAATCGACGCCACCATCAAATGGGCTGCCGCCTCGTACTGCATCACGTAAACGATCCGAGAAGGTACCGATTTCTGTGCCTGCCATGTTGATTTGGTTTGCTTGGTCGAAGCGTGCATTGTTTGCTACTTCGCCAAAGTCCCAGCCTTCTCCATAGAACAAGGTATTCGGATCGATCTTACGCACTTCTTCCAATGCTTCTACCATCACGTCTTTCGGCTGGTGGCCCATTAAGTCAAAACGGAAACCATCCACTTTATAGTCGTCAGCCCATACCTTAAGTGAGTCGACCATCAATTTACCCATCATCAGGTTTTCGGTCGCGGTGTTGTCACAACATGTTGAGTTCTCTACGCCACCTGTGTTGACGTTAAGACGGTGGTAGTACCCAGGGACTATCTTATCCAGTACTGACTTATCGTTTACGCCAGATGCGTTGGTGTGGTTGTATACCACGTCCATGATCAGCTTCAGATCCATGTCATGCGTAGCTTTCACCATTTGACGGAATTCTAGAATACGCTTAGATCCATTTGGATCTGTCGCATAACTTCCCTCAGGCACTGTGTAATGGAATGGGTCGTAACCCCAGTTGAAGCTGTCGAGCATACGTAAATCGTTCATTAGCGCTTGTGCATCGCCTGTTGAAGGATCATAACCATCAAGTACTTCTTCGATGACTTTGTTTTCGTCTTCGCTTCCACATAAGGCAGCCGTCGGTTTTACATCACACAGTTTGCCAACGGTGTCGGTGATATCGACACGGCTCGCTTCATCTTCATCAACGGTAGCAATATCAAATGCCGGTAAGATATGTAGCGTCGTTAAGCCTGCATCTTTCAATTCTTGTAGATGTTTGACCGACTCACGCTCTGCTTCTGTGAGAGCGAGGTATTTTCCATTTAGGTTTGCTGTACCTAGCTTGTCGCTGAAACTAAAGTCACGAAGGTGAGATTCGTAAAGTACATGATCTTCGTCTTTCTTTACGGTTGGTCGTTCGTAGTCGTCCCAGTTCGCTGGTTTCAAGGTTGAATCATTCAGGTCAATCACTTGAGAGTATGCTGAGTTCTTTGACAAACTGAGAGAGTATGGGTCGGTCACGAGGCGAGTTTCGATATTGCCTGTGGTTGGGTGATAAACCTTCACTTGGTAACGGTAGTAACTGTTCACTGCGTTAGAAACTGCGTCAGTCGCCCAAATGCCCGTCTCAGTGTTTTCTGTCATCGGGATTACTTGTGAACTTAGCAGATCTTCACTGTACAGAACGAGTTCTACATCTTGCGCTGTTGGTGCCCAAAGTTTGAAGGTAGCCGCACTGCCTTCAACAATCGCGCCTAGTTCTTCAGCCATCGCATTACCAGCATCTTCACTGGCAAATACCGCATCAAGTACACCCGGCTTTTGAACCTCAGTTGAAGAGGTAACGTCGCCATTAGCGTTGTAGGCAACAAGAATTATCTGAGACTTCAAAATGGTGCGCAGTGTTGTGTCATCAACATCAATTGCCACTGCTGGTAAACTTGCTAGGTGTCGGAAACGCTCTTTTAATTCAGAAGACAGTTCTCCGTCTTTGCTTAGTTCAATTGCAGTTCCGCCGACAATCTCTTTGTCATCGTTCATTGTGATGCTGTTGTCTAGTGCATAGAAGAGCTTCACAGAGTCTGCATTGCTAGCCGCTTCCCAACCAATTGTGGTTGCATCTAGCCAGTGTGCTTTTTGACCATCAATATTGACTGGTCGCTCTGAAATAGGGTCGTAGTACAACTCGCTGCTGCCATGGAAACCAAATACGCCTTGTGAATCGCCAAGCTTAGTTAACTCGACTTTTGAGTTCGCACTGCCAAAAGCTTTCTCATCACCATTGTGCAAGATGAAGTTCATGCATTTGTGTGGGTCAGAGGCATCTGGGTCAACTTTCAGTACATAGTAAGCACCGTAAGTATCGCTGATACCATCGTATTCGTAAGGGCTGTTCCAGTCGGTTCCGGTTTCACTTAATCCCATGCCGACTAAATCTGTGCTGGTACAGCCTTCACCATTCCAAAGGTGCAGCCCCCAACCGTCGTAAGTTGAGCCAGATGAGCTTGCAGCGGCAACATCTCGTTTGTAGTAAATAACGACTTCGTTTTCAGCCGCAGGGTATAAACCACTGTTGCCAGGGTCTGTACCGTTGTCGCTATCATTATCACTACCACAACCCGCGATCAAAGTAGCGGTGAAGAGCGGTAACATTGCTTTGGCCAATGTAGAGCGTTTGAAGCTCTTCTTTTTGGTATTGTTGAAGGTATTTCGTAGAGAGATAATTTTATTAATATTTATGTTGTTCACGTTTTAATATCCATATTTCACTTTTTATGAAGATGAATATCCTAGTATTAACGATGGTCAACTATTTGTGATGGCTATGTATAAAGTTATTTTTAATGCGTAAAAATAGGAAACCTAGTGTCAATATCACGCTTTGTATTTGGTTTAAGTTAAATTTATTGGATCAATAGCTCATATGTTTAATATCAATAGGCGAAGGCGTAGAGGAAGGGAGTAGATAATAAGGATGAGAGCTCATCCTTATTAATGTGAGAAAGGTATCGAATTGAGGTGACGTTAATTTAATGTGGGAATTAAGTTATTTATCAATTAATTGAAAATTCAGCTTGTTTGGAAAATAATAATGATAAATATCCTATTTAGATAAGGGAAATACCCAAACCAACGAAGCCAGTGGCTTCAGTTCAAGGCTAAAACGGCCAATACTTTCCTCAACTTCTAATACCTGTTGTTGAATGCCTTCAATATGTTCATCTAACAAGTAACTGCCATCAGCGATTGTGAGCGTTTGTATAACATCACTTGGAACGGTTAAGTGAATATTCTCGGTGACATGTTGGCTGAAATTCGCAGCAACGATGGTCAGTTCTTGGTCGTCATAGCGCAGAAATGCGTAAACCGAATCACTCAAATTATTGCTCTGGTGTAAGTCTAAGTACTGTCCCGTCATTGAAGAGTGCTCAAGCGAAAAGTTCATGACCTTCTGATAGAAGTGACGTAGTTGTTTTTCGTTTTCGTCTAATAGCCCGCCATCGAATGCACCTTGGTTCATCCATTTTTGGTGTTGTGGGACGCCGATGTAGTCAAAGATGGAGGTGCGCGATGGTTGACCAAACCCTGCGTTCTCCGCGCCCGGTTCGCCAACTTCTTGTCCAAAATAGATCATGGTCGGTGAACTGCTTAATAATGCGCTGACGAGCATTGCAGGCTTTGCGATATGTGGATTGCCAACAAACTCTGGGGAAGCGATGCGTTGCTCATCATGGTTATCCAAGAAATGCAGCATGTGATGTTCAATATCCATCATCTGATGTTGGATATCGGGGATGATTGCCGTTGAAGCCTTGCCTTGCATGATGTCTTTTAGACCGTCATAAAGGTCAACTTTATCGTACAGGTAGTCCATTTTTCCGAGATGGACATAGTCGCGATATAAGTCTGGTTGATATACCTCTGCCATCAAAAAAGCACTGGGATTTGTCATCTTTATTGATGAGTTTAGGTAGCTCCAAAACTCGACAGGCACCATTTCAGCCATATCGTACCGGAACCCATCAACGCCTTTGTCTAACCAGAACAAGGCGATATCTCGGAATTTAACCCAAGAGTTAGGTACATCGACAGACTCCCAGAAATGGTAGTGTTCAAGGTAGTCGCGTTGGGCATAGTCACTTGGTAGCTCAGGGAAGTCCTTTGAACCATCAGGGCGGACACCGTAATTGATCTTCACAGTTTCATACCAATCGTCGAAATCAGGCTTAGCCAAGCGTGAGCCGTTGCCTGTCCATTTGGCGGGCTTTTCGATAAACGGAGAACTTAGATTTGGGTGCTGCTCACCACCAAGTGGCGTAAAGGCGGGCTTGACATCTGGCAGTTCAAAGGCGCTGTTCGGGATGTAGTAAAAGTTGTTATCTCGATGGTATTCGAGTGTTGTGTCATCATCAGCACCAAAGTCACTGACGCTTTGTGGGTTATTTAGCCCCTCATAATGACGCGCAACGTGATTAGGGACGATATCGATGATCACCTTTAAGCCGTTGTCATGGCTTCTTTTGATTAATGCCTCAAACTCTTCCTGACGGAGTTCTGGGTTTTCGGCGAGATCTGGGTTTACGGAATAGTAATCTTTGACGGCGTAAGGTGAGCCTGCACGGCCTTTTACGACGCTCGGGTGATCGTCTGAAATACCAAGGTGCTTGTAATCATTGATGAGCGCATGATGTGGCACTCCGGTATACCAAATGTGAGTTATTCCGAGTTTACGAATTTCCGACAGCGCTTTATCTGTAAAATCACTGAACTTGCCGACGCCGTTTTGTTCGATTGTGCCCCATGGAACATGTTGGGTGTTTTTATTGCCAAATAAACGCGTAAAAACTTGGTAGATGGCGTACTTTTGGTTGTACATATTTATAATTCCTTTAACTTCCATCATGTTATGTAGGGATGAAAGGGCTAGATTGTTATTTGGCAGGCTAACTGAATTACAATATGCCTTACTCATCCTTATCAAAATCTACAGGGCGTAATTGCCACAGTATGTGAGCTGTTACCCAAAAGGAGTTGATGTTGTCTTCATCTATTCAAATCGTTATTACTTATCTCGTATTGGTGGCGGTGTCTGCGTTGTTTGCAGAAAGCTCGAAAGCGCTATTAATGTGGTATTTGGCTATCGGATTGGTGACGTTTTTTGTGTACGCGAAAGACAAGCGAGCCGCGATTAATGGTAATTGGCGCGTACCAGAGAAAACCTTGCACATTTTGTCTGTTGCTGGTGGTTGGTTGGGGGCTTTGATCGCACAAGACAAGCTGCGTCATAAAACGCAAAAGCAGCCGTTTAGAGCGATTTATTGGCTAACAGTGGTAATCAATGTAGCGGCGTTTGTGTGGACGTTAACGCCGAGCGGGCAGGCGATATTTGGTCGTTGGGTTAGTGAAATTATTGGGTTTCTTTAACGATAATGATGGCTAGTAACTGTGTACTAACCATCAATAACTACAGTGAGTCGATTAGAGCATTGGAATGGTTGAGGCTAGCAGCAAGCCCGCCATGCCATAGTTGAAGCTCTTGATACGTACTGGTGTTGTTAGCCAGTGTTGCAGTTGTTTGCCTGCTGCCGTCCAGAAAGTCACTGATGGCAAGTTAGCTAGCGTGAAAATGGCTGCGATGATCGCAAGTTCCCACCATGAGCTGCCGCTGCTATAAACGGATATCGCCGTCAGCGCCATCGACCAACCTTTCGGGTTCACCCATTGAAAACTTGCCGCGCCGAGAAAGGTCATCGGCTTATATGCTTCGGTACTTTTGGCTTTACCGCTCAAAGCTATCTTAATCGCTAGGTAGACGAGGTAAGCAAGGCTCAGGTACTTCAAGATTTGGTGCGTCACAGGGTACGCGTTGAAAATTCCCATTAAGCCGAAGCCAACCAACAGCAACATGGCTGCAAACCCTAGAGCGATACCAAGCATGTGTGGAATGGTGCGGGCAAAGCCAACATTCGCACCTGATGTCATGAGCATGATGTTATTTGGACCCGGCGTGAAGGTCGAGACAAACGCAAACAAGGCAAGTGCGCTAAGTTGTTCTAAAGGCATAATGGTTCTCCAGCAATAAAATGAACGAAGTGACTGACCGGTCATGACTTTCACGTGTTGAGAAACATAGTAGGTGGAAAGTGAGGCAATTATGTGCTTTTATTTCCTCTATTATCACTAAATGCACAATAATAAGTACCTATGGATAGATTTGACGAAAGGATATTGCAAGAGCTTAAATTGGACGGCAGAATCTCCAACATTGAGCTTTCAGAACGGATTGGTTTGTCGGCTTCAGCCACGTTAAGACGAGTACAAGATCTTGAGCGCAAAGGCATCATCCAAGGTTACCGTGCGGTTCTCGATAATGGCTTGATGGGCGTGGGCTTTATTGCCTACGTTTCGATTGGCTTATCGAGCCACAGCAAAGCGGCTCAGTTGGAATTTGAACAACACGTCAGCATGGAAAAAGAAGTGGTGGAGTGCCATAACATCACTGGCGCTAACGAGTACTTGTTGAGAGTCGAAACCAAAGATCTGCCGGGCTATAAGAAGTTTCATGCCGATGTACTTGGGGAATGTGCTCAGGTTCAGTCCATAACGACTATGGTTGTGATGGACACCCCCAAAGATGAACGCTAATCGAGTTTTATTGCAGGAGAGGCGCAGTGCCCAATACTAATCAGTTGTTATTGTTCTTAGATGTGGTTCAACAAGGGTCGTTTACCAAAGCGGCAACCTTGCATGATATGGACAATTCATCACTCTCTAAACAGATCAAAAAGCTTGAGCTAGACTTAGGTGTTCAGCTGCTCAACCGTTCTACGCGCTCGTTTTCTTTGACGTCGGCGGGTGAAGATATTCTCGCGCAAACCTATGTGTTGAAAGACACCATCAATCAGATCCAAGGTATTGCAGATTCGTATCAGTCTGAACCTAAAGGTGTGCTGCGAATTACGTCACCGATCTATTTTGGTCAGCAGTATCTGCAACCTATCATCACTCAGTTTATGAGAAAGTACCCTGATGTTCAGATCGTACTTTCACTGGACGATAAGATCGCCAACATCATTGCTGGGCAGTTTGATATCGCCTTTCGATTCAGTAAGCTCGTTGAATCGAATTTGATTGCGAAGAAGATTGCTGATAGTAACTTCATGCTGGTCGCGTCGAACGACTTTGTGAAAGAGCATGGTGAGCCTAAGACGCCGCAAGATCTGCTCGCGCTACCTGCCGTGATTTATACCAATGGCGATATGACGGTGGATCATCTGCGTATCAGTGAAGAACCGCATGGCAATACTTTCCAGAGCCTGACGATTCGTGGCAACTATAAGGTGAGTGATGTTCGTACCATGGTGTCTTGCGTGAAAGATGGCTTGGGTTATGGTTTCCTCGACCAATCTAATCTGTACGCCTCAATGAAAGAGCTCGGCTTAGTCACCTTGCTACCGGATTACCCGATTTCTACCATCGATACCGCGATTTATGCTGTCTATCCACACCGTAAGCAAACGAAGCTGGTTAAAGAATTCATCACGACGGTTCAAGACTATATTGGCTCTCCAACCATTTGGGAAAAGATGCAACAAGGTTAGCTGTTTCTATGCTTTATCAAACCAAAAAAGGAGCCAGATCGTCATACGATCTGGCTCCTTTTTACTTTCCGGTAGTCACTAATTTACAATGTAAAGCTTAGCTATAGCTGGTGTGAGCAGCTCTTTTTTCAAAAGGAGTGCCTCTTTAATTAAAGTTAGTGGTTGTGAATCACTTCTTTGCCACTTGGATAAGCTTTTGTGCCCAGCACGTGGCCATCAACTTCTTTGCCATAGTAGCCTTGGTGATTGTGATAGCGTTCTGCATTAGCAGCCACATCGCCTTTGTATCTCGGATCTTGTGGGCGTTCATGACTGTTGACGAAAGCGGCCACATCCCATGCATCTTGAATGGAAAGCTGTTGGCTCTTTCCAAGCGGCATGTTTTCGTAAATAAAGTATGCAGCTGTGTTTACGCGGTGCATACCTGCGCCCCAGTTAAATGAGTTCTCGCCCCAAAGTGGAGGTAGGTAGGATCGGCCATCAGCCCCTTTAATACCCTCGCCATTTTGACCATGACATGTTTGGCAGTTGGTTTGATAAACCTTCTCACCACGAGCAATCGAAGGCTCTTGTTCAGGGTTAGCAATCTTAGGGTAACCACGCCCTGCCAACTTGCTGCGATCATCCATTGGGTATTTGCTTAACAGCTCTTCAGGAAGAGGGAAGCTTTCTGCTTTACCACCGACTTGTAAATCTGCATCGCTGATCTCAGGAACCGGCGTGTCTTGCATGCCGTTCTTGTCTAAGATGCCGCCCATCGCTAGCCAGTATGAATAAGCCGTGAGCGCGACCATCTCTTTTGAGCCTACTGCTGGTGGCAGGCCATTCATTGAATAAGTGAAACAGCCTTGGATACGTTCTGCGTAGCTGTTTACCTTGTCGTTTTTCTTACGGTAAGCAGGGTAGGCCATATAAGCTCCCCATAGAGGCGCCGCATTCGCCTTCATGCCCGCTTGCATGTGGCAGTTGACACAGTTTTGTTCATTGCCTACGAACGTACCGCGCATCTGTTGTGAATCGACAAACAGTGAATAGCCCAGTTTAACTTTGTCGCCAAACTCCCCTGCAGGAATATCGACTAAGTCTCGTGGCACCAGATATTTGTTATCTTGCGGTTTCTCAACAGCGGGCAGTTCGGTTTGGCGATCAGGCAACTCACCTTCGGCGTAAGCGATTCCAGAAGCAAGGGTTGCGGTAATTAAAAGTAATGTTTTCATGCGAGCCCTTTAGTATCGGAAAGATGCGAAGTAGTAAGACAGGTTTTTGATTTCATCGTCAGTCAACTTACCAGCGATATTGCCCATCATGTTCAAATCATCACCCTTACGAGTGCCGTTTTTCCAAGCGTTGAGCTGAGTTTGAATGTAGTCGGCGTGCTGGCTCGCTAGACGTGGGAACTTGTCTACGCCCATACCACTTGGCCCATGACAGGTCGCACAAGCGGGAATGTTTCTATCCCAATCGCCTTGGAATACCAGTTTACGATATGGGTTATCGATATCAGCCTGTGAGCCGCGTTGTTCTAAATCAGTGAATTCATAAGAAGGCAGTGAAGCGAAGTATTTGGCAACCTCACGACGAATTGCAGGATCAGACACACCATCCGCCATGCCCTTCATGATCGCGCTTTGACGCTCACCACTAGAGAATAGAACCAGTTGATGTTCGAGGTAGTCAGCATTAATCCCAGCCAGCATCGGAGCGATGTTGGGCATGCCTTTACCGTCGGCTTGGTGGCAGCCGCTACAGGTTTCTGCGGCTTCTGGCATTGGATTAGGCGCTGCTTGTGCAAAACCGGATAAAGAAAGGCTTCCTAGAGCAGCGATGCAAAGCGTTAGAGTTTGAGTTTTTATGTTCAGCTTAATCATGAGGCGTCGCTATTGGTTATAGTGCACGCATTTTCGACATAATTGGTTGCTCGCGCTATTGTGGATTTCCACATTAATTCACTTGGAACTTGAGGTAAGTCTCACATTAATAACCTCACTCACCATAATGGTATTGATGTGAAGTTCGATAGGCGAATCCGACTGCCGTTAACGAAATGCAAGGGAACTGCCATGTTTGCCTCAGTGTAACTGCTTGTTAAGGCTCTTTTATGGCACCGATTGTATAAGCATAGCCGCTTTATGGTTGCTAGCTAAAAAAGTTGTAGTGAAGGGAAGATAATAGAAATGAAGAGATGGGGCTTGGATTGGATGCTGCGGGCCGAATGCTATCGATGCATTGGCTGTTAAAAAAGCAGAGCAACTTCGAACGGTGAAGTTGCTCTGTTATCGCCCTAGCTATGTATCAGTAGGGACGTGTATTGGATTAGTGATTAGACTTTGTAGATCTTCGCCGGAAGCGCCTGTCTTGCTGCTGCGCCGACTACCCAATCAAGCATGACGCCTTTGCCTTCTCTCGTTCGGTCAATTAAACCAATATCATTGATGTTAACGCCATCGTTTGACTTCATCTTCACTGGTTGCTGTGTGTCACCAATCCAGTGCGCACGTTCACCGAGTTCTTTATGGCCAAAGCCATGTTCAAAGCCTAATGTGCCCGGTTTGATGCCATCGATCACCATTGCCAACGCATGTGTGGTTGAACTCGGTGTTTCAATGGCAAATACGTCACCAGTTTTGATACCTGCCGAAGAAGCGTCCTGCGGATGAATGTAAACCGGGTTCACGCCTTTAATCGATTCTAAGCGTGGCGACAGGTTAGACACCGCACTGTGAATGTTGGACTTAAAGTTAGTCAGAGTAAATGGCCACTCTTTTGCTGGGAACTGCTCTGCCAATGGTGTGCCGTCTGCCAGCTTTTGTGGATACCATGTTGGGCAACCCATGTACTGCTCGCCACTGATGGTGTTGCGAGAGGTGCCCAGCTTTTCATTCCAGATAGCCAGTGGCTTGGTCCATTTGTACTTCATGGTTTCATTGGTGTAGGCATTGGTTGCGTCTTCGAAACGACCGCCACGCGCAAAGATGTACGCCACTTTGAGCATCTCTTCTGGCTTAAGCGTTTTGTTCATCACAGGCACAAGGCGCTCAAGACCAGACCAAACAATGTCTTCAGCATCAACATTCGGTACGCCGCCTTTGGCAAATGCTAAGTTAGCCGCTGAGCGTAGGTAGAAATCTTCAGCGCTATGAATACCGTGCCAATTACCTTGGTTATCTTTAATGGCGTTTTCGCCGAAGCCACCGAGATCAAGCGTTTTTGCCAGATCAATAAAGAAGTTCTCTAGGTTGATGGCGCGTCCGTCTTGAGTGCGTGAGGTTTTAGGCTCAACTATCGGCCAGCGAGCGGTGATCGCTTTAGTTGCGACGCCGTGCCACGGTGTCGCCATGCCCCAACTCTCGTAGGTTACTGTGTCTGGCACAAGGTAATCGGAGAGTGCTGTGGTTTCATTGATAAAGGCATCAATAGAGACAATCAAACCCAGCTGTTTTGGGTCTTTGAGCTTCTCGCCTAATAGGTTGTCTAACCCTGGAACGCCATAAAGCGGGTTTGCCATGTGGTTGATCCACGCTTTTGCGCGATATGGGTAGCCATCAATGGCCGCTGATAAATGCTCGGTTAACAGCGGCGCTGAGATTGGGTACCAAGGCGCGCGCGTTGGGTAAGGTGATTCACCAGCCGCAACGCGACGTTTGTATTCGCTGGTCTTGTGGTACGGAAATTTGCTGCGAGATAAGAACACGCCCTGTGGCTTAGTTTTACCTTTGAACTTAGTAAAATCATAGCGAGGGCCTGCAACAGAAGTTGGGTAGCCACCTGCTTTCGCCATCGCCCCGCCTTTCGCGTTGATGTTACCGATCAGCGCGTTCAGCATCAGAATAGAGAACGAGTTGTAGAAGCCGTTGGTGTGCATGTTGCCACCGTGAGTATCCACGACGGCTTTTGTTCCGTAGCTGGTGAAGCGCTTCGCCAGTGCAATGATCTGATCTTGCGGGATTTCACACTGCTCACTGTAGTAAGCAAGGTCATATTTGAAGGCTTCATCTTTCAATCTTTGTAGAGAAGACTTAACACGAACAGTCTGACCATCGATTTCTACGTCTTGATCGACGAACAACGCCGCCTCATCGACCTGAACATTTGATGTCAATAGTGACGTTGTCACATTAATTGCAACAAATGCATCATCGTCAGACATCGGTTCGCCCGTTTCTAGTAAACCAATATCCGATGTGCGAAGCATGCGCCCGTTTTGTGGGTGTGTTTCGTCGCTGATCACTAGGTGAGAGGCATTACACCAGTGTGTGGTGCCGGCTTTTTGCATCGCTTGTGCGCTTGGGCGAGATAAGAAGTCGTGATTATAGCGCTGGTTCTCGATGATCCATTGGATCATACCCAGAACTAATGCTGAATCGGTGCCCGGTTTGATCGGAAGCCAGTTGTTGCGATCGCCCGCCGCAAGGCTTGAAGAGCCAGCAGGAAGGCTTGGCGTTACTATGGTGTAGCTCAGTTTTCCGTTAGTACGAGCTTCAGCAAGTTGTCGTGCTTGACGCTTAAACGGGTTACCTGCTTGAGCTGGAGACATACCGATGAACAGAATGAACTCAGCGTTGTTAAAGTCGGGTTTTAAGTGCGAGAACTTGTCTAAGTCATTCATGATCGCGCCAGAACCTGCACGGAATGCGTAGCCACAGTAAGAGCCGTGGTGACCGAAGTTTCGTGTGCCGTAGCTGTTGAATGCAAAGCGCTTCAAGATGTCATCACGGCCTTCGTTACCGGCATTGGTCACAAGCAGTTGGTTGGCTTTTGGTCCGTATTCAGGGTTGTTCGGATCAAGTGGTGTTTTGATATCGCGAATCGAACGTAAGCCTTCCACTTCTCCCTCACCAAACAAGTCACCACCTTCGGTGATCTCAGAGATAAGCTGTTCGTAGCTGATTGGCTCCCACTTGCCTTCACCGCGCTTACCAACACGTTTGAGCGGTTGAGTGATTCGGTATGGGCTGTTTTGAATCTCTAACATGCCATTACCACGGGCGCAGGCTGTCGAACGATTGTTGATGCCGGATTCACCAGACAAGCCAATGTAGGCGTCTTTTACCGGCGTTTTGAACGGGATCTGCTGGTCACTTGATAGCGGGTGATATGGGTTGCCTGAGATACGTAAGATCTCGTCGTTGCGGTTATCGATACGTACACGTAAGCCACACAGTGTCCAGCAGCCGAAACACATTGATGGTGCTACGCGTTGGTTTGGGTTTGGCGAGATCTTACCTTGCTCATCGACACTGTATTCCGTCTCTAACGAATTACCATGGTGGATGTGGTTAGTTTTCTTACCCGCAGTGCCATCGATAGCACCGTGAACCATGTGTTTTGTGGTTGTCGCATAACCTGCAGCAAAAGCTCCAACACCACCGGCAGCAAGGCCTGTTTTCAAAAATTGACGACGTTTGTTATCCATGATGATTCCTCAGACTACAAGCTATGTGAGCGGTTAAGTGGTGATGATATTTTTTGAGCTGATATCGTTTTTGTTCCAGAACCAGTAGACACGATTTCAGAGGCGAACAAGGCAAGTGCTAACCAAAGGCCACACATACCAACAATGCCAAGTAAACCTGCGCTACCCATTGGCAATTCATAAGGGAATGCACCCACATCGAAACGTGGAATGGTTTGAACTTCCATCATGGTGACCCAACGCACCGCCCATGCCGAAACAATGGTCGCAAGTGCAATAAGGATAACGCCAAGCTTGCTTTGCGATAGACGCTGCAGCGGAAGAACTAAGATCATGCACAGCAAAATGCTGGTGGTCATGATGCCTAAATTGATGCCCCAAGCGTCGTTCTCATACAAGTTGAAGTGACCATGTTTAGATGCCCAAATCGACGTAAGAATGATGGCAAGACCGCCCGTTAAGGTAATGGTTCTTTGTACCAGTGCGAGGTCTGTTGGTTTTAAGCTTGGTTTGCTTGAAGGCAGGAGAGCCCAAATCAACAGCGTTAAGCCCGTTGCAGCAAAGAATGCGGTCGTGAACCAAAGCAGTGGAGAAGCCGGTTGATGCCAAAGCGGGCGGCTCGCCAAAATTGCAATTTCGGCTCCTGTGTAAAGCGCGATACTTGAGCCCGAAACTGCCGTCACAGCAGCGAGTGCAATCATCAGTTTTGTTGAAACTTGCCATTGGCCTAGGGTTAGCCAAGACAAGCGTTTTAGAAGCGGGTTTTCACTCTCTTTAAGTTGTGCGATGTCATCACGCAGGTAAACCCAAGCCGTTGCGACAGCCAGACCAGAGAACAGAGGAAGAAACAGAGAACCCAATGACATCCATGACCAAGGCGTGATGTGTGCGTAGAAGTGCCATGCACGTCCAGGTTGGTGCAAGTCACCAGTAAGGGCTAATGGACCAACAATCGCACCAATGGCCATCACAAGCACCAGGGCAGAACGGAATTGGTGGCTGGTCGAATTTTTGAAGATAAGTGCAATCAAAAACAGAATAGCCGCCGCGTAGGCAGAACCAATGTAGAAGAAATATTGAACCGCCCACGGTAGCCAAACGATCTCTTGAGCGGGAACTAGCACCTCAGTGATATTCATGCTGCCTCTCCTTGTTTGCTAGAGGATGAGTTATCGACGCCGGCTGGATCATAAATCGCAGGTTGGCCTTCAATGTGGCTAACGAATCGGTCGTTCATGCCGATATAGAAAACATGTGGGTTGGTATTCTGCTCTGGCTTGAGAACTTTGATGTCGTCTTGGTTTTCACTAAGCAGACGGTTGATTTCGCTGTTTGGATCTTTAAGGTCGCCAATGACACGCGCACCACCGACACAAGTTTCTATACAAGCGGGTAGCAAGCCATCCTCAAGGCGGTGTGCACAGAAGGTACATTTGTCGGCGGTCAGTGTGTCGTTATTAATAAAACGAGCATCGTAAGGGCAGGCTTGGACACAGTAAGCACAGGCTACGCAACGTTCGTTGTCGACCATTACAATGCCGTCTTCACGTTGGAAGGTCGCTTGAACAGGACAAACCTTGATGCAAGGTGCGTTGTCGCAGTGGTTACACAGGCGAGGCAGCATGAATGATTTCACTTCTTGTTGAGCCGTCGAACCATCATCAAGAGAGACTTCATACTGTTTTACGGTGGTTCTGAACTGGCCAATTGGTGCTTGGTTTTCAACGCTACAGCCAACAGTGCATGCCTGACAGCCCACGCATTTACGCAAATCAATCGCCATGGCGTAGCGTTTGCCTACTTCGCCTTTACGGTCTGGCTGGTTGTTATTGCGAATGGATGTGCTTGCGACTGCGGTGTTGATTCCGGTAATGGGAATGAGCGCAGCACCGGCGGAAACCTTACCGAATTGGCTGAGAAACCGTCTTTTCAATGAGTCCATATTGGTACCTATAAATGGGTATTCGTTCTGTTGGGCTCATTGTCAGATTTTGACCGTACACGGGGTATTGTGGATTTCCACATACCCAGATTAAAGTTGATCTAGAACAAATGCGGTTTTAGCAATCTAGCTGTTATGCTTTGTTTAAAATGTGCATTTCTAGCGCTCTGAAGCATGAGTTAAGCTTGGGGACGTCGTTAACCTAAGATGAAGCCAGAATAAATTGGATAAACAGTCTGTTTGGAGAAAGAGATTTCAGTGACCGTTCGAAAACTAATGACAGTTGTCAGCCTTTGTTGGTTGAGCCTAACCGCAGGTGTGTGTGTCGCTGCTCAATCTGAACAAGCGGTAGCAGCTCCAAGCATAAGCCCAAACCAAAACACAGATGAACCCGACCAGATTATCGAGGTTGGTGTGTTGGCGACTCGAGGAAAGCTTTCTGCGCAACAACGTTGGCAACCAACAATGGATTGGTTGTCTGAACGCATTCCGGGTAAGCACTTTGTTCTCAAGCCTTTTAATTTGGAAGAGATGGCGGAAGCAGTAAAAGATGTCACGGTCGATTTTGTTGTCACCAACCCCGGTCAAGCAGTTCGTTTAGGACGTCAATACGCGCTCTCTTGGATGGCGACCATGACCAGTCACAATTATGACGACCAAAGTGTGAGCAGCACGCGCAGTATCGGTTCTGCATTGGTGGTCAGAAGAATGTCACCGTATATCTCGTTTGAGCAACTTAGTGGAAAGCCAATCGCGGCGGTCTCTGAAAATGCGTTTGGCGGCTACCTGACTATGCGTTACCAAGTAATGCAAGAAGGGCTGAACCCTAATCACTTTTTCTCTAATACTCAGTTCTTGGGTTTCCCGATTGATGCCAGTTTGTACCAATTGCGAGAAGGACACATTGAGGCGGCAGTCGTCCCTGCTTGTTTGGTTGAAAACATGATCAGTGAAGGTTTGCTGGTGGCTGGGCAATATCGAATCATTGGTAATCAAGCGCCTGAAGGCTTCCGGTGCCAAGTGTCTACACCTCTGTATTCCAACTGGTCGTTTGCCAAAACAGAACGAGCCTCTTCGGCATTAGCTAAGCAAATGAGTCAGGTGCTATTTGCGATGCCGAAAAGCAGTGCACCTGCCATTGCAGCGAATGCCTCGGGCTGGACTTCACCAACCAGTTTGCTACCTATCGACAAGCTCTACCAGCAACTCGACATGCACCCACTGCAACAACCATGGTGGAAAGAAGCGTTAATCTGGCTTAAGTACAACCAGCAATGGGCATGGGCGTTCTTCATTCTGGTGGTGTTACTGAATGCTTATCACTTTTGGCTAGAATACAAATTCAGCCGCAGTAAAAAGCAGTTAGAAGCCATGCTGCACAAGCTGAAAAGTAAGAGTGAACAGCTAGAACATTCACAACGTATCGCAGTGGTTGGTGAACTTGGAAGTAGCTTAGCACACGAGATCAATCAACCCTTGGCGGCCATTCGTAACTACAGCGAAGGCGGTTTATTACGGATTTCGAAGAATAAACCATTGACTGATATTGAACCTGTGTTCGAGAAAATTCAATCGCAAGTGGACCGTGCAGATGCAATCATCCAGCGCTTAAGAAACATGATCAAAAAGCGCTCATCAGAGAAGTCCCAGACCGATATCGAGCAGCTGCTTACAGACACCATTGAGTTACTGCAATTCCGATTACAGAAGCACAAGATAACTATTGAACGCTATGCCGTAGGTAAGCCTATCAAACTAAATGTTGACCCTGTGGGTTTGCAACAGGTGATTGTAAACCTGATCAACAATGCGACCGACGCATGTAATGCACAAAAGCATCGCGAACAAAGCGCTACGTCTGATATTGATAACAAAAACAGCGAACCACCAACAATTAAAGTGATTACCGAGTATCAACCGGATAAAATGATGCTGTCGGTTATCGATAATGGAACAGGCTTAGATTTCACCGAGCAACAAGTCACTCAAGCCTTTGTGAGTAGCAAAGAAAACGGCTTGGGTTTAGGGCTTGCGATTTGCCAAGATGTGATTGAAGACCACAGCGGTCAAATGACCATTAAGTCACTGACTCCTCATGGCTGTCACGTTGCAGTGACGTTACCTTTCTCTCTTTCAAATGATTCATAAGGAATCTTGTTATGCCTGAACTTCATCAAACGTTGCCGGTTTATGTGGTTGATGACGATGAGTCGATGCGTGACTCGCTGGTGTTCTTATTGGAAGAGCATGATTTCACTGTGTCAGCCTATGAAGATGGACCAAGCTTTTTAGACTCTGTGGATCTCACAAAGTCGGGCTGTGTAGTGCTAGACAGCAGAATGCCAGAGATGAGAGGGCAACAAGTTCATGAGTTAATGGTAAAAGCGCAGAGTCCGCTGTCGGTTATCTATTTGACTGGGCATGGGGATGTGCCAATGGCGGTAGAAGCCCTGCAAGCAGGTGCGGTGAACTTCTTCCAGAAGCCAGTTAAAGGTGGTGAGTTGGCTGAGGCGATCAAGCAAGGTTTAGCAGCCTCAGAAAAGCAGTTGCACATGAACGTCTACCGCCAAGCATACACGTCGTTAACTGAGCGTGAAATCGATATTCTTAAACAGATTATTGACGGCAAGCGCAATCAGAAAATTGCCGACGAGCTGTACATCGCAGTAAGAACGGTTGAAGTTCACCGAGCTAGTTTGATGAAGAAGTTTTCTGCAAAAACAGTCGCTGAGTTAGCTTATATTTATGGGCAATTGACCTAGTCATAGTGGCATGTGGTCATAAGTTTTGAATCATCAGTATCTGGTGATCGGTTGAGCCTCGTTTGATGAAAGGCTAGCTCGAGAGGCCATCCTTATTGAAGCAAGATCACATGGTTTGTGGGTTGCGTACGGATTAGCCATTGCAGACTTCTTATCGTTATGTATTCCTGAGATACTGAACTAAGTTCATTTTAAGGTGGAACGCGTTAGTAACGGCGCTTTTCCCTGTAATTCGAAACATTCACTATGGTTGATAACACTTCGACATCGAGATTTGTATCAGCCGAGTTAGGTTAAAATATTTTATGAGTACAATGGGAATCGCAATTGGTGCGACGGCTCTTTCGTTAATACTTGTGGCCGTGTGGCTGATTTCTTTATCGCTAAGAAAACAGCGCTTGGAACAAGAACGCAAAGCTCGTGCGGTCGCTTACCGAAAAGCGATTGAAAAAGCGCGCATCCAAGAGCAAAAAGAGCGTCACTTCAAAGCCGAAACCGGACATGTTCCGTCGATTCTGTATTTAGCGAAAGAGGCCGAACGTAACAATATCAAGGAAGCTTTGTATTGGTACGATAAGGCCGCACATCTAGATAATGTCAACGGCATGTATGGCATTGTGCGCCTGAGCATGAAGCGCAAAGAAGACCTGATTTTAAGAGAAAAAGCCAATTTCTGGCAGCTTGCGATATCAGCGATGGATAACGATCTGGTGGCGAAATTTGAGATGGGTAAAGCACTTGTTTCTGGGCGCGGAACCGATAAGAACATCCCCAAGGGTTACACCTATATCGAAGAGTCGGCAATGGGCGGGAACACCGAAGCCATGCTGTTTATGGGCGACTGGTGTCTAGACAAAGAAAACCCAGACTACTCCGCCGAAAGCTCGTTTGAGTGGTACCACAAGGCCGCCGAAAAAAATAACCTAGATGGCAAGATCAAACTGGGTATGAGCTATTTGAACGGTGTTGGTGTTGAACCGAATCACGGCGAAGCGGTCTACTGGTTTGAAACTGCAGCGGAAAAGAACAGTGCAGAAGCCATGTTTAGAGCAGGCGAAGCGTGGATTGACCATGGTGAACACGGTAATGCGATTGCTTATATTTGGCTATTCCTGTCGGCTCATTTTGGTTACTCCGAAGCGAAGCAATTACGGGACAAAGTCGGTGGTGAACTGGGTGTGGATGCCGTTGTGGGCTTACAGGCTCTAACTAAGCCGATCATGACCAAGCTGACTCAAGAAGCGATCACTAAGCATTCAATCATTAAAGCACTTAATAAGCTCTACAAGCGCAATATACCGATTCCTAAGAAAGTGAAAGAAGCGTCTGATGAAGAAGGTGAGGCATTAAACGTAGATACGAGCCATTTAGATACTCAAACTTCGAGTGCTCAAGATGCGAATGTTGATTACAGCCAGCAACCTAACACTGAACAAGCATCAACAGAGAGGCAAGCGACCCCAAGTAGTGACCCTCTAGACTTCAGTCAGTCAGCGGTTGAGTCTAACTGGAACCGAAATCAGTAAGTCGAGCTGATGGGCTTGATAGGTTCTCTTGGAGCAAATGATTAGGAACTATTAAGTGATAGTCGTTTGGCGCTAACCACGAAAATCAGACAACAAAAAAGGGAAGCCGATGTTTCCCTTTTTATTTGCGTGTTGTTTGCTCTAAGAGCTAACAGCTAGAACCAACAGCTTATGATGCTTTGTTTTGCTCAGCTTTACATACTGCAGCAGTGAACACTACGTCAGTTGAGCTGTTAAGCGCTGTTTCAGCAGAATCTTGAATCACACCGATAATGAAACCTACCGCTACAACCTGCATCGCTACATCGTTAGAAATACCGAATAGGCCACAAGCTAGTGGGATAAGCAGTAGTGAACCGCCAGCAACACCAGAAGCGCCACATGCCGATACCGCAGCCACAAGGCTTAGTAGAATTGCTGTGAAGATATCGATCTCAATACCCATTGTGTGTACAGCTGCAAGCGTTAACACAGTGATGGTGATTGCAGCACCCGCCATGTTGATGGTTGCGCCTAGAGGAATCGATACAGAGTAAGTATCTTCGTCTAGGTTTAGCTTCTTACAAAGGTTCATGTTTACTGGGATGTTTGCAGCACTTGAACGGGTGAAGAATGCTGTTACGCCAGATTCACGAATACATTGCAGTACGAGTGGGTATGGGTTCTGTTTTGTTTTCACAAATACAAGCAGTGGGTTAACCACAAGTGCGATGATCAGCATTGAGCTTAGTAGAACCGCTAGCAGTTGACCGTAGCTTGCTAGAGCATCGAAGCCCGTTGTTGCGAATGTCGTTGAAACAAGACCAAAGATACCGAATGGTGCAAGACGAATGATGAAGCGAACAATGTGTGAAACACTGTGGCTTAGGTCTTCGAAAACCGCTTTGGTTGTTGCAGATGCATGGTGCAATGCAAGGCCAAGACCGATTGCCCAAGCAAGAATACCGATGTAGTTCGCGTTCATTAGCGCGCTAACTGGGTTATCTACAAGCTTGAATAGAAGAGTATGAAGAACCTCTGCGATACCTTGAGGAGGGTTAGCACCTTCAGCGCCTGCAACCAGTGTCAAAGTGGTTGGGAACATGAAGCTCAGTACTACAGCAGTCAGTGCAGCAGAGAACGTACCAATCAGGTAAAGCACAATGATTGGACGCATATGGGTATGCTGACCTTTCTTTTGGTTTGCGATAGAAGCTGCAACAAGAATGAAGACTAAAATTGGGGCAACAGCTTTCAGAGCACCAACAAACAGACTACCTAGTAGGCCTGCGTCTTGAGCTGCTGAAGGAGAAACCATGGCGAGAACGACACCGAAAACAATACCAGCAAGGATCTGTAGGACAAGATTCCCACGAGCGATGCGGGCGAGTATGTTGTGATTTTGCATAAAATACCTGCAATTGTTAAATTATTATAGTGATGTATCTTTTATAAAGTTGTACCAAATCCAACTATACACTAGTGGAATGGGCGGTCATATTAGCGGGATCTAAGAGGGTGTCTAGGAATAGTTTACTTTTAGGGTGATTGTTTGCGCTACGTGGTGTTTTTGGAGCTAAATGTTAAATGATTGTATTTTGATTGAGCTATAAATCTGCGTAACTACATTTATTAGACCTAATATACTGTAAATTTTGAAATGTAAATGCTCATAGGTAAGAACATTGTGTGCATAAATAGTCGCTTTGCTACCAAATTGAAACAAGAAGCCCCACGTGTTTAACACGGTGGGGCTTAGTCGTTTAAATAAAGCGTATTGTGATTAACCTGATTGGTTTAGTCAGCCGCTTTTTTTATGTTTCGGCTTTCTGACTGTACGGTTTTGTACATCTTGGACAGCTGTTTACTGTTCGCGCGTTGTTCTGCCAATGAGGCGCCATTTCTGGCTTGCTCTCTCAATAACTTTTGATAGTTAGTAAATCGTCTTTCAGATAAGTCACCATCCTCTATGGCTTTGCGTATCTTGCAACCCGGCTCGGATTCATGATGACAATCAGAGAATCGGCAATGCATGGCTAACTCTTCGACATCAGAAAAGGTTTCACTTACGCCTTCAGCGCAGTCAGCAAGTTGTAGTTCTCGCATTCCTGGAGTATCGAGCAGTAATCCCCCAGATGTTAGCAAGTGGAGCGATCGTGATGTGGTTGTATGACGGCCTTTGCTGTCGTCTTCACGAATGCCACCCGTAGCTTGCTGAGTTTCACCGAGCAATGAGTTTACTAGCGTAGATTTGCCTACACCGGATGACCCCATCAACGCGATGGTTTTGCCGGTTTTACACCAAGGTGACAAGACTTGAGTTGATTCTTGGTCAAGGCTGTTTACCGCTTCGATCATCAACATAGAATCTAAGCTTTGCACTTGTTGTACTTTGTCTTCGTAGTCGTCACACAAGTCTTTCTTGGTGAGTACGATAACCGCTTCAACCTGTGCTTCATTAGCGAGCGCTAGGTAGCGTTCGATACGACTTAGATTAAAGTCGTTGTTCAATGAAACTACGATAAAAACTGTGTCGATGTTCGCCGAAATATATTGTTCGGCGACGCGACTGCCAGCTGCTTTACGGCTGAAGAGCGATTGACGCTCTAGCAAGCGGTCGAATTGCAGCTCAGAGTTCAAGATTACCCAATCGCCAACCGTCATTGCGGGCTGGTTTTGATGGATAGGTAGAACGATTTCGCCTTGTTCTGACGCTAGTGTATAGCCGCTGCGATGGTGCGCGGTAATACGAGCAATGACGGATTGGTCATAGTCTTCGAGTGTCAGTTGTTGTTGGAATACAGGTTGCCATCCAAGTTGTTGAAGTGACATTGGATGAGAAAATGCGTTTTGTGAATTCATGTTTATTTACCCAGACGTGCGAGCTTTCTTTTCTTGTGAGAGCATTAAAGTCTTATGAGAGCATTAACATCTTGTGAGATCTCAGGTTGTTGACGAGATCAAAAAGTGTTGACGAGACCAAAAAGCGTTGATGAGATAAAAGCATCGAAACGTCAAAAATGTTTTGAGCTTGGGTCGAATTCAAATAGATAGGACCCCGGATTTAGCCATGCGTTATTGAGCATGCAGGTATCGATCACTTATAGATCAATAGTAAACCGGGTAAAAGTGTGCGGTAGCCAGTAGTCGGCTTGATGTTGGTCGTTCTAGATTAAAGTTTGCTTAACCAAACAAATTAACGCGTTACTTTTACTGCCAGTTTTAGTGTTTTCATTACAATCATCTTCTATTCTCCTTGGTTATTAATGTGATCTGGCTTTGAATAAAAAGCGAGCTCAGTTTACCAAAAAGCCACGATGGCGAGAAGTCATCGTGGCTGAATTTATTTCATTGATTGTGAATCCGATTAGTGATGATCGTGATTCATCTTTTTCATGCCGCTCATTACTTTCTTAACTGGCGCTTCAAAGGTTTGCGTTTCACCGTTAGCGAAAGTCAGGGTCATCTCGATCTGCTCACCTTCTTTTAGACCATCTTTTAGGTCGAACAACATAATGTGCAGGCTGCCAGGCTTAAGTACCGCTTCACCATTCGCAGGGATCGTGATCTCTTGAACTTGGCGCATCTTCATTACGTCGCCATCAACGATAACATCATGAAGCTCTACCTTGCCTGCTGCGGGTGTGGTCGCAGAAACGATAGCACGATCTTTGTCACTGTGGTTCATCAAAGTTGTGAATACTGCGCTGTTCACTGCTGAAGGCGGTGTTGCACGAGCGTACGCGTCGTGAACCATAATGTCGCTGTTCGCGTGAGCAAAGGGAGTGAGTAATAAGCCTGCTAGAGCAAGTGCTTTTAACTTCATGTTGTTGTCCTTATTTTTATGTTTTGGTCTGGGACCTGACTTTATGTTTGAACTTTATTCGTTAAGTTCTTTGTTTTTACGTTTACTGCGTCAACTTGTTGATGGCTTCAACAATTGGTGCAGGTGTTAACGTGTGCGGTACTTTAGTAATCAAGGTACCGTCGGGCTTTAAAAAATAAAAATATGAGCTGTGGTCTAGGGTGTATTCCAACTCAGAACCTTCAAGCTTGGTCTTTCTGAAAATAACACCGTAGTTATGTGCAAGCGTTGTTGTCACATCTAACGGGCCGCTTAATCCTTCCATCATTGGGTGGAAGTATTGTGCGTATTCGTAAGAAGCTTCTGCGGCATCGCGCTCAGGATCAAGAGAGACAAACATCGGGCGAATCTTTGCTTTTGCTTCGTCAGAGACTTGGTTAAGTGCGCCGGCTAACATTGCTAGTGAGGTAGGACAGACATCTGGGCAACGTGTGAAACCGAAGTAAACGATACGAATTCTGTCGTCGGTTTCGTCAAAGATTTCCGTTGGCTGATTATCTTTACCAAAAAGGGTTGTTGCAGATAACTCTTGTTTTGTAGCGATAGCTTGCTTTGCAGCGTGCTGTTCTTGAGCTTCGTTTTGCCCATCAAGGTAGCTTTTGACACCAAAGCCAAGTACAAATGCTACCACTAATGCTAACGACCAATTCTTACTCATCTTGCCATCCTTATTGCAGGGTTTACGGTTTCAACACCATCGGTGAGTTCGCCAAGCCAAGTCATTTTATCCATGGTACACACAGGTAAAATTACGTCACCTTCATAGGTATTGTTGCCAATATTCTTTAATTGAAAACGTGCTGATCCCATTTCCATTTCTAAGCCAGTGAGTGACAGCATTAATGTTTCAGATGCTGCGCCTTCCCAAACGACTTTTATTTTGGTCGGTACCAGAGGCTGAGCCGTCTCATGTTCAAGCGTCATCGCAACGGTATTTTGCTCACACGATTCTGTTGAAAGCATGCAGTAATCATCTAAATTAACGTCAGCGGGAGTTTGCTCCATCGCTGATTTAAAATGCTGAATTGCTTGTGGTCCATAAAAGCCTGCCACGAGAGCAATTCCAAGAGCTGCAACCTTTAATGCTGGGTGCATGTCGAGTTCTCATCTAATTTTATAAGAGCGGCGATGTTATCACACCCCTCAATACGTGCTTGTATCAAAAAGCAATTTTGTGCGTATGGTAGATATAAAAAAGCGAAGCCATAAGCTTCGCTTTGATTCAATTCACAAGGTGCGTCGCTATCTAAGCCCGGCACCCTACATGCTAACTTAAGCACGATTGTTAGAGGTTAGTCAGCATTGCGCTCAGCAAACTTTTCTAAACCCAGCACCAACGCGATAGCCACTAACATCATGATCACCGATAAAGTGAGCTGAGAGGGTTGAGACGTTACCGCTTCGAAATTGAACGGAGAGAGGTTCTCTTGAATCAGCGGCACTTGCTCACCTTTCGAGTTGATGCGCCAGCTGATGGTCTCTTTCCAAGGCCAGATCTTAGGTAGCGTACCGATCATCAAACCCGTTAAAAACACCAATGTAAAATCACGGAATGAGCGTAGTAACCAAGAGAGTACGTGTGAGAAAGTCAGTAGACCAATCACACAGCCACCTAGGAATAGTGCAAGGACATCGATTTGAAACGATTTAACAGCGCCAAGCACTGGGCCATACATACCAATCAGAAGCAGAATAAAGCTGCCTGAAATACCCGGTAAGATCATCGCGCAGATCGCAATTGCACCCGCAATCAAGACGTTGATGCTGGTTGGTTCCATTTGCAGTGGCTTAAGCACAGTAATGCTGTAAGCGAAGGCAACACCAAGCAGTAAAAAGACGAATCGAATCATATCGCGCTTTTCTACTTGCTTAAGAATATGGAAAACCGACACCAAGATCAGGCCAAAGAAGAAAGACCACAATGGAACAGGGTGCGTGACCAATAACCAAGAAATCAATTTTGCGAATGTTGCAATGCTAGTGAATACGCCCGCGAACAGTGAAATCAGGAAGAAACCATTGATGTGGTTAAACGCAGCTTTGAAGCCTTCGCGTTTCCATAAGCCAAGTACGCTAGGGTTAATTCTGCGAATGCTTTCCAGCAGCGTATCGTAGATACCAGTGATGAATGCGATGGTTCCGCCCGACACGCCAGGGACAACGTCGGCTGCGCCCATTGCCATGCCTTTGAAAAAAGTACTTAAGTAGTTCATTGCTTCATAGAGTTGAGGATGATTTTGTGCAGTATACAAACTTTAGTGTAAAAAAAGTATGTATATGCCACTGGGTCGATGCTTTTATTACCGCTTTAATTGTAAGGCAATAAGTTGAAGTGAACTTTTGCCTAATATTTAAAATACAACCACTTAGTAATTTATCATTAAGAGTATAGATGAAACTGGTCTCTTATCGATATTGCATCTTGGTTGCATTATGCAAATGCACTTTGCAATTCGCATGTGAAAATCGCGGTTTTTATGCGATGCAGGGCTTATAAAACGCTAAATTAAAGTTGGCACGCTAACTGCATTATATTAATCGACCCTTCTTAAGCCGAGGGTCACCTAGCCAACTGACGTTGTTAGTGAACTTATGATTTGTTCACAAATATATAGAGCCAATCGCGATTATTGCGGTTGGCTATTTTTTTGCCTGCCGTTTGGCCATCTCTAATCTCTATCGCTTATTCCCCATTCTCCAAGCGAAAAAAAAGCCAGCCACCATCGGTGACTAGCTTATGTTTTCTCGAATCAATCTTGAATCATGAACCTGTTTTAGTACCCCATCAACTGAAGTAAGTTCTCTGCTGTGCTTATCGCTTCTTTACGGTTAGCAATGTTGAGCTTTTGGTACAGGTTACGAATGTGAGTCTTGATTGTGGTACCTGCTACATCCAGCTCTTGAGCGATTTGCTCGTTACTGAACCCAGAGTAGATCAAGCCAAGTACTTGCCATTCACGCTGGGTGAGTGGGCTAGTGCGCACAAGCTCAGGGATATTCGGGTGATTAACCAGATTCTCGACAAAATCTTCGTCAAAGTGAACCGAACGGCTACGTTGGGTGGTTGAGATATCTTTCATGATCTGCTGAGCACGATGACGTTCTAAATCGCCCAATCCAGGCTTATTGCTCAGCTTATCTAAGATATGTCCGATAGTTCCACCGTCGACCAAGAAGTTACCGACCATACCGGTTTGGTTGGTCATGTGTAGGGCTTCTTCTAGCAATACGCGCGCACTGTCTTCATCGTTGATCTGGGTGCGTAATACCGCTTCAACGATTAAGTTTCTGTTGGTATCCGTAATCAGATGCGAACGTTGAGCTTCACTTTTTAAGAATGCCAATGCTTCTTCTGCTTCTTCATACTGTTCAAGGATAATGTGAGCACGCACGATGTTACGCCATTGAAGTTGGCAGAAGTGGTTGCTCGCTGATTCTGGTCGAACAGCAACGCTCAACCAGTCACGGATTGCGTCTTTATCGCCTTTCACTTGCCAGAATAAGATCAGAGACAGTGAAGCATTCGCTGTCCAATCCACATGGTAAGTTGATTGGCGCAACAAGTGCTGAATCTGGTCGATAAACTTCGACGCTTTATCTATCTCGCCGCGGCTTAGTGAAATACGAGCCAGCATCGAGTAGCTGTGTAGGTGCTTACTTGGTGAATGGTGACCAAGAATATCTAAGCCCTTATAGCAACACTCTTCTGCTTCATCTAATCGGTTCCAACACCAGAAAATCTGCGCTCGAACACGCAATAAGAATTCATGTAGAGGTACGTATTGAAGTTGGTGTTCTTCAATCAGCTTGAATGCGCTGTCTTGCAGTTCGAATGCGGCTTGAACGTAGCCTTGAGCGATCAGAATTTCACTTTGCTGGAGAATCGCCCACAGCGCTTGATGGTAAACCTGATATTGGCGAGCGAGCTTCTCGGTTTGTTGCATCATCGGCAGAGCACGGCTCAAGTTACCCATTACGTGATTCACTTCGCCGACAACCGAGGTTGCGACAATGCGACTACGGTAAACCGTTGTATTCAGCTGGCTCAATGAAAGCTCTGCTAACTCGAGTGCTTTTTCTGGTTCATTGCTGTTGATCGCGACTTGTGCACGCAATGCGTTGTATTGACCTTGTTGTTGAGTATCCAGTTCGATGTTTCGAGCTTGATACTGAGTTTCGGCTTCTTCTAACAGAGTACCCACTTGATCATAACGGTGCTGACTTTGCGCTAGCCATGCACGCAGCATTGACAGTTTCGGCTCACTGTAGAGTTGGTCAGTAGTCAGCTGTTTGATCGCCATTTCTAATGATGAAAGCTCACCTTGGTTGAACATCTGCCAACCGTGTTCACTGAGGATCTGAACAATCAGTTGTGGGTCGTCTGCGCGCTGTGCGTGTCGCAAAGCTTGGTGAGGCGTTTTCTGTTTGATCCAAGCTTTAGCTGCACTGCGATGCAATTCCGCTTCTTGTTGCGGAATGCGAGCTTGTCGTTCGTGGGCGAGGAATTCACCAAATAGGTTATGGAAGCGGTACCAGTTTTTCTCGCCCTCGAGAGGGTAGATGAACAAGCCAAATCGGTTGAGCGATTCGATCATACCGAGTGCGTCTTCACGTTGTGTTAGTGCGCAAACAAGTTCGTCATTGAAGTGATCAAGCACCGAACACTGCATCAAGAACTGTCGGGTTTCTTTGTCTAGCAGGTCAAAGACTTCCTCAACCAAGTAATCCCAAAGGTGGGCATGGTTAAAGTGGGAGAACGACTCGGCAGATTGTGCCAACGTACGTTTTTGGTGCTGTGCTTGAAGGGCAATAAGCTGTAATGCAGAAGGCCAACCCTCTACATAACTACAGATACTGCCAGCGGTAGTGTCGTCAATGCCGTCGGCGACGCGTTGATTGAAGAAGCGTGTGGTTTCTTCTGTATCAAAAGCCAGAGAGTCGTTGCCAATTTCAATCATCAAATCACGAACACGCAGGTTAGCTGTACCCAGCGGCGGTGTGCCGCGACTGGTCACAACAAGCGTTAGGTTGTCGGGCATGTGTTTGAGGAAAAAGCGCATCGCTTCATGGATGTCGTCATTGTTCACCAAGTGATAGTCATCCAACACAAGGAAACACTCGTGGTGGAATTCAGACATCTCAGCAAACACTTCACTTAATAAAGAATGCAGCGATGAAAACTGTCGTTTCTCTGCCAGCTTTTGGGCATTCGGGCAGGCATTTTGAGTCGCTTTATTAAGGGATTGAAGTAGGTAGTTGATGAAACGGAAGGCATCGTTGTCACTATCATCGATGCTGTACCAACCTACATTCGGTTTTTCTACCAGCCATTGGGCAGCCATGGTGGTTTTGCCGTATCCAGCTGGAGAGCGGAACAGTACTAGCTTATAGCAATCTGCATTCTGAAGCAGATCGAGAACCCTAGGTCGCAGAATTGCATTGTGTAAGCGGCCGGGACGAGTCAGTTTCGAAGGGATCCACATGTCGAAGTTTTACACCTATTCCGTGGCTATGTTCTGGAATATCTCAATCTATCGTTGAGTGCAGTCCAATGACATTAGCCTAATTACTTAAGTCTTTACTCATATTACGTGAAGCAAAACGATACCGACTATGATCCTCCTCAGAAACCTTGCACTCCTGCATGTTTTTGGGGTTCTACGCCCTTTATTTGTGACTTTGCTCACCTTACGGGTGGTTTGTGAATGTGACTTTGTCCTTTCTTACACATGTTTTTATGTAATAGATGAGAGTCCAAAAATATTTTCGTGATCTGAAACTCAGATTTGGCAATGACTTTAAATGGGTTAAATAAAAGTCACATCAATTGAAGTTAAGTTATCGAACGGGAGCTTGTGATCTTAATCACTCCAAGTTTTTATTCTGGGCTAGAACATGAGAGTCAGATCACTAACCCAATCTGGGTACGCCCCCTACGCCCTCCCATCTACTCCTTGTTTGGCGCGTTAGCGGGAGGATGTTTAGTTTCTGGTGACCATGCACGATATGTCACAGATGAATTAGAACTATTAAAAGCGAGATTTCTGAAATGAAACCAACTCAGCAAAAAACTTTCGATAAAGTGTCGTTCCAAGAAAGCGTTAAGAAACATCTATCTGCAACCTACGCAACTACTATAGAAAACGCAGATAGCCGCGCATGGTACCTAGCAATGGGTCGCGCGTTAGCCGAACTTACAACATTTGACCTGTTAGAAACTGAAAACGATGAAAAAATCAAAAACGCGAAGAGTGTTAACTACCTTTCGTTAGAATTCTTGATTGGCCGTCTGACGGGTAACAACCTAATCAGCATGGGTCTGTATGAGCAAATCACTCATGCAATGGAAGAGCTAGGTCAAAACCTAACGGATCTTCTAGAAGAAGAACGCGACCCATCACTAGGTAATGGTGGTCTTGGTCGTCTAGCTGCTTGTTTCATGGATTCTTGTGCCGCTCAAGAATACCCAACAGTAGGCTACGGTCTTCACTACGAATACGGTCTATTCAAGCAGTCTTTCCAAGACGGTCGCCAACAAGAATCACCTGACGCGTGGCGCGGTGTTGAAGGTTACCCGTGGGAAGTAGCTCGTCCAGAACTAGCACAACACATTGGTTTTTACGGTCATGTAGAAGTTGAATTCATTGACGGTAAAGAAGTACGTACTTGGGTTCCAGGTATGGAAGTAAAAGCAATGCCTTGGGATCTACCAATCGTAGGTTACGAGTCAAGCACGGTTTACCCGCTGCGTCTTTGGGAATGTCAGGCAATCGCACCATTCTCACTAGCAAGCTTTAACAACGGTGATTACTTCGAAGCGCAACACTCGCTAATCGATGCAGGTAACATCACTAAGGTTCTTTACCCGAACGACAACCACGAGAAAGGTAAGACACTGCGTCTAATGCAGCAGTACTTCCACTCAGCAGCATCGGTTCGCGATATTCTACGTCGTCACGAAGCAGCAGGTTTCTCTCTAGAAGATCTGCCTAAGCAAGAAACAATTCAGCTTAACGATACGCACCCAACGATTGCGATTCCTGAGCTAATGCGCATCCTGATTGACGAGAAAGGTCTATCTTGGGATCAAGCATGGGAAATCAGTGCTCACACGTTCGCTTACACGAACCACACACTACTTCCAGAAGCACTAGAGACTTGGTCTGAATCTTTGATCAACCGTCTTCTTCCACGTCACATGGAAATCATCTTTGAAATCAACCACCGCTTCATGCAAGAAGTTCGCAAGATGTGGCCTGGTGACGGTGAGAAGCAAGCGAAGCTTTCTATCATTCAAGAGGGTTTCCACCGCATGGTTCGCATGGCAAACCTATGTGTGATTGGTTCTTACAAAGTAAATGGTGTAGCTGCGCTTCACTCTCAACTGGTTAAGAAAGACTTGTTCCCTGAGTTCAACGAAATCTTCCCAGGTAAACTGACTAACGTAACGAACGGCATCACGCCACGTCGTTGGTTGAAGTTCTGTAACCCAGGCCTATCTGCGCTAATTACTGGCAAGATCGGTACTGAGTGGCCTGCAAAACTTGAGCAGCTAGAAGGCATCGCTAAGTTTGCAACAGACGCGAAATTCCAAAAAGAATTCATGGCTGTTAAGAAAGAAAACAAACAGCGTCTTGCTGATTGGGTTCAAGAGAACATGGGTATCGAGCTAGATACTAACGCTATCTTCGACGTGCAAATCAAGCGTCTGCACGAATACAAGCGTCAGCACCTAGATTTGCTACACATTCTATCTCTGTACCACCGTATTCTTAACGAACCTAGTTTCGAGTGTGAGCCTCGCGTATGTTTCTTCGCAGCGAAAGCAGCACCGGGTTACCACCTAGCGAAAGAAATCATCTTCGCGGTTAACAAGATTGCAGAGAAGATCAACAACGATCCTCGCATCGGCAACAAGCTTAAAGTGGTATTCATCCCTGACTACCGTGTAAGCATGGCTGAAATCATCATCCCTGCAGCAGACGTTTCTCAGCAAATCTCACTGGCTGGTAAAGAAGCATCAGGTACGGGCAACATGAAGATGGCTCTAAACGGCGCTCTAACTATCGGTACGATGGATGGCGCGAACGTTGAGATTCGTGAAGAAGTTGGCGATGAGAATATCTACATCTTCGGCCTAGACGTTGATGGCGTTCAAGCACTGAAAGCTCAGGGCTACAACCCATACGATTACTACAATGCAGACCCACTACTGAAAGCATCTCTAGACCTATTGACTGGCGATGAGTTCACTCCAGGTCAACCAGGTCTTCTACGTGCAACGTTTGATAGCCTGCTAGATGGCGGTGACCCATACCTATGTCTTGCTGACTTCGCATCTTACGTGAAAGCGCACGAAGACATGGGCACGCAATACAAAGACCAAGCAGGTTGGGCAAAGAAAGCAATTCTTAACACAGCATTGGTTGGTAAGTTCACATCAGACCGCTCTATCCGCGACTACGTGAACAACATCTGGAAACTAGAAGCGGTTAACCGTTAATAGTTCCCAAGTAGCCAAGGCAGCCTCTGCCTTGGCTCAATTAGCTTGTGAGCAAACAGACGGCTTATCCGATAGCAATGCTTACAAACTGATTGTCACAAGCTAATTGATTAGTAAAAATTAAATAAACAACCCTACAAAAATTGAAAGCGTCAGAACGTTTTCGGAGAGAGCGATGAAAGAACAGACCGTATTAAAACAAGTCGCAGAAATGGCAAACATTGCCGACAGTTACGTTAGTGCGTGGGGCGATGAAGCACAGGTATCAGACGAAACTATCACGTCTCTATTGGCTTCATTGGGCTACGATACAAGCAGCGATGATGCACTATTAAAGTCAGCAGAAAGAAAACACAAAAAAGATGTACTAGACCCAGTTCTTGTCTTGCGTGATGGTGAGCCAGTAGAAGTGGCGCTGAATTTAGGTGTTAGTGCTCGTGAAAGCGAGTTCAGCTGGCGCTTAGAAACCGAGCAAGGAGAGGTACTCGAAGGCTATCTTCAATCTCAAGTCGTTCGTGATGAGCGTGCCGAGGGTGGGCCTTTAGTGTTTGCATTGCCAAGTGATTTGGCATGGGGTTATCACAAGCTAATTGTGAGCCGTAAGCGCCGTAAGAAGCCTTACGAGATGACACTAATTATTACGCCAAAAGCGTGTTTCAAACAGTCTCCAATAGAGCAAGGCAAAAAGCTTTGGGGACCAAGTGTTCAGCTTTATACACTAAGAACGCAGCACAACTGGGGTATTGGTGACTTCGGAGACCTAAAACAGTTGGTTGCTGATATCGCGTCTCGTGGCGGTGACTTCGTTGGTCTAAACCCGATTCACTCATTGTTTCCTGCGAACCCTGAAGGTGCGAGCCCATACAGCCCGTCTTCACGTCGTTGGTTGAACATCTTATACATTGATGTGAGCTCAGTTCCTGAATTTGCATTAAGTGCAGAAGCACAACAAACCGTAGGCAGTGCAGAGTTCCAACAACGCCTACAGAAAGCTCGTGATGCACACTGGGTGAACTACACCGAAGTGTCTGAGCTTAAGATGAGCATCTTACCTTTGCTATTCGCAGAGTTTAAGACTCGTCACCTAGACAAGAACAGCGATCGTGCACAAGCCTTCCTAGCATTTGTGGAAGAGGGCGGCGATAGCCTGATGCACCAAGCGGCGTTCGATGCACTGCATGGTGAACTGCATGCTGAAGATTCTGGCATGTGGGGTTGGCCGGTATTCCCTGAGAAATACCGTACATTCGACAGCCCAGCAACACAGAAATACATCAAAGAGAACCTAGAGCAAGTGCATCTTTACATGTACCTGCAATGGTTAGCAGATTGCCAAATCAATGATGCTCAATCGCTTGCGGAAGAGAAAGGTATGGCGGTTGGTCTGTACCGAGATCTAGCGGTTGGTGTTGCAGATTCAGGCAGCGAGACTTGGGCTGATGAAGGCAACCTAGTAATGGATGCAAGTATCGGTGCGCCACCAGATATCCTTGGTCCTTTAGGCCAAAACTGGGGCTTACCACCACTGAACCCAGAAGTGCTTCTAGAAACAAGCTACGACGCTTACATCAAGTTGCTTCGTGCGAACATGAAGCATTGTGGTGCACTGCGTATTGACCACGTATTAGGTCTACTGCGTTTATGGTGGATTCCAAAAGGTGAAAACGCAACGAAAGGCGCGTACATCTACTACCCAGTACAAGACATGCTGTCGATTCTTGCGCTTGAATCTCACCGTTACCAATGTAGCGTTATCGGTGAAGACTTAGGTACGGTGCCAGATGAGATTGTAGACATCTTAGCGGATGCGGGCGTGCACTCTTACAAAGTGTTCTTCTTCGAAACATCAGAAGAAGATGGTGGTTTCATCTCTCCGAAGCACTACGCATCACAATCAATGGCGGCTCTATGTACGCACGATATGCCAACATTACGTGGCTTCTGGCACTGTGATGACTTGAAGATGGGCCAAGAGATTGGTTTATATCCAGACGCAGCACAACTAGAAACTCTGTTCGATGACCGTCTTGAGTGTAAGCAAGGTATCTTAGATTCAGTAGCATGGCACGGTTTCCTACCTGAAGGTGTTGGCCGCGATGCAAGCCAAGTACCGATGGACTCTTACCTTGCGGAAGCACTTCAACTGCACGTTGCAGCGGGTGGTTCAACATTGCTAAGTGTGCAATTGGAAGACTGGCTAGAGATGGATAAGCCAGTAAACATTCCTGGTACCGTCGATGAGTACCCTAACTGGCGTCGTAAACTATCAATGAACTTGGACGAAATCTTTGCCCACGAAGGCGTTAATCGCATCGCTTCTAAGCTGACAGAAGTTCGAGAAAAAGCAGGTAAATGATGGGTTTGAGTGGCTTTGAATATAGGTGGTTTTTTGCTTACGGCATACGAAACTACAACCTTGGTCACTCAATAATGAATGCTCATCTGGTAGAATAAATCGTCGTTATATTGCCCGCACTAATAGCGGGCATTTTTGTATTATATTTTTTGGATGTTTGGTTAGGGAGAAACGTTTTGGAACTAAGTTCGATTTCAAAGCAAAAACAAATATATACCCAACTATCACAGGCTTGTTTCACTGACCCATTTGCGTTTTTAGGTCCATACCTACCTTCAGAGCAAGGTGCATTACGTGTATGGATCCCAGGGGCAGATAAAGTCGAGTTGATTGTTGGAAAGGAACCTCGTATTGAGTTAGAGCGAGAGGATGAAAGTGGATTCATTCTTAAGCAAGAAAGAGACTTGCGTTTTACTCACTATAAGCTCGCAGTTGATTGGGCGGGAGTAGAGCAGATCATCGATGATCCTTACCAGTATCATGATCTGTACGCGAGCTATGAAGATCTTCATACACCGAAAGATATGTACCATCACATGGGGGCTCAGTTTATTACGCTAGAGCGTGATGGACAGACGATTTCAGGTACTCGTTTCTTGGTGTATGCACCGCACGCAACAGCGGCAAGCTTGGTGGGTAACTTCAACTCTTGGGATGGTCGCCGCCACCCAATGCAACGTCTAGATTACGGTATGTGGGGCCTATTCATTCCTGAACTGAAAGAGGGCGCTCAATACAAGTTTGAATTAAAAGGACCGGATGGCGAAGGCTTACCGCATAAAGCTGACCCATGGGGTTTCTACTCCGAGCAATACCCATCATTTTCTTCTGTGACTTACGATCACGCTCGTTATGAGTGGCAAGATGCCAAATGGCAAAATCGCCCAGTGACAGAGAAGCGTAAGGAAGCACTGTCGTTCTATGAATTACATGCTGGTTCTTGGAAGCGCAATGCTGAAGGTGATTTTCTAAACTACCGCGAGTTAGCAGAAGAGCTGATCCCGTACCTCACCGAGCTTGGTTACACTCACGTCGAGTTGATGCCAGTTTCAGAACACCCTTTCTATGGTTCATGGGGCTACCAGCCAGTTGGTCTTTTCGCACCAACGAGCCGCTTTGGTTCTCCGGATGATTTCAAATACTTTGTCGACCAATGTCACCAAGCTGGTCTAGGTGTTGTACTTGACTGGGTTCCAGCACACTTCCCAAGTGATGATCACGGCTTGGCTAACTTCGATGGTACACCGCTGTTCCACGACCCAGATCCACGTCGTGGTTGGCACCAAGACTGGAACTCGTACATCTATGACTTAGGTCGCGAACACGTACGTCGTTTCTTAGTGGCAAACGCGCTGTACTGGTTCGAGCAATTCCATATTGATGGTATTCGTGTGGATGCGGTAGCTTCAATGCTGTACCTCGATTACTCGCGCAGCCATGATCAGTGGATTCCAAACGTGGATGGTGGCAACGAAAACTACGATGCTATCGCTACCCTTAAGTGGATGAACGAAGAAGTGTACAAGCACTTCCCGAATGCAATGACAATTGCGGAAGAGTCGACGGCTTTCCCTGGCGTTTCAGCGCCAACCTTTATGGGCGGTTTAGGCTTCGGCTTTAAGTGGAACATGGGTTGGATGCACGATAGCTTGTCTTACATTCAAGAAGACCCAATCAACCGTAAATATCACCACGATACGATTACCTTCCCGCTGGTTTATGCACACAGTGAGAACTACGTATTGTCTCTGTCTCATGATGAGGTGGTTTACGGTAAAGGTTCTATCCATAGCAAGATGCCGGGCGATGAGTGGCAGCAAACCGCTAACCTACGCGCTTACATGGGTTACATGTATGCACAACCGGGTAAGAAGTTGAACTTCATGGGGGCTGAATTTGGTCAAACGGCTGAATGGAACCATGACGACCAACTGCAATGGTTCTTGTTAGATTATGAGCGTCATCAAGGTGTTCAGCGTTTAACCAAAGACCTGAATAATCTGTACCGTTCAGAAGCAGCAATGCACGATCTTGATTTTGACCCGAAAGGCTTTGAATGGCGCCTTCAAGATTCAGCAGAAGCGAGTATCCTAGCGCACGAACGTATCAGTGAATCTGGTGAGCGTATATTAGTGGTATCTAACTTTACGCCAGTTCCTCACGAGCACTTTCGTTTAGGTGTGCCAGTACAAGGTGAGTACTCACTATTGTTGAATACAGACTCGACTGACTACGCCGGTAGTGGTTTTGAAGTGAAGCAGACTGCGGAGATCGAATCAGTAGAAAGCGAAGGTCTGGATACATCGATTGAGTTGCGTTTACCGCCGCTATCAACAGTCTTCTATAAACTGAATTCGTAATATAATTCACGTAGTAGAAAGTATAAAAAGGGAACCTTATGGTTCCCTTTTTCTATTTGAGAGTATCTCGTTTAGTGCTGCTTGAAGTTCGTAAGGTAAAGCATAGAACGTCCTACCACGGTTTCAATAATCCTAATTGAGTCAGTCCCAAAGCTCTCAAGCATCTTCTCACGAAAGTGACCATCTGAACTGACATTAAATTCTTCAGGGCTTTTAACCTGAGATGCATGGAAAAACATGAGTTTAATAACGTATCGGAACTGTTCATCTTCTAGAGCATCTTGCCAAGACTGTACAAACGCGACTTCTGACGAGAAGTCCAAGCTTTCGATAACAATCGATAACATGTGTTTGTGAAGCACTGATCGGATAGCGCGGGTCGATGAATAATAGCCCTGAAGCGTCGTTAAACTAATGCCAATTTCTTGAGCAATCCTTGCATAAGTTAGTGCTTCATGTCCTTCAGCCAGAAAAAGGTTTAGTACGATTTCATCGTAGTGTTTTTGGTTTTCTAGTTTCTGTACTTGAGTAATTCGAGCCATTACAAACCTCTATTGAGTGTAACATTCTGTAAAGTATATTAAGAGTTTCTGATAGAGATCTCAAACCCTAGACGTGAAAAGTACGTCAGTTTATCGTCAAAAGTCGATAAAAATAGATCGTTCGCTTGAATTTCAAGCGGCTCTGAGCCCATATAAAAACACCGCTCTATTGAGCTGTGTGTTATTTTAAGCTGTTGTTTATACGTGGTAAATAAGAACTAGAATGGATACCAAAATAATTCAGGCTCAACAATACGTTTTGCGATGGATAATATCACTATCAAGGCAATGACCACCAAGCACATAAAGTCGACTCGTTTGAGAGGAGCATAGCTGTACCAAGTGCGAGACTTATGTCGTCCGAAACCACGCAGTGTCATCGCATTTGAGATCTCATCTGCTCGATCCAAGCTTGAAAAAATCAATGGCCCTAACACTTTTGCAACATTTTTGATGCGGGTAATGAGTGGTGCCTTCTTGGATAGTTCTACACCACGAGCCTGTTGGGCGTGCATGATATTGACGAAATCTTTCTTAACTTCTGGCAAGTAACGTAGCGTTAAGCTCACCGCATAAGCAATCTTGTAAGGAACTCCGATACGGTTGAGGCTCGCTGCGAACTCAGTTGGGTGCGTTGTGAAGACAAAGATCAGCGCTATCGGGAACATGCTCATGTATTTGAGCGTCACGGTCACTAAGTAAAACAGTGTCTCTTGGCTCAATGAGTAATTGCCAGGAAGCGTCAATAATAGCGTTTCACTGCCGATGAGTTCGGGACCTTGTTGTGGAGCCAGTAAATACATAAATAAGGCATTTAGGCTCAGAACACTTGCAGTACCAATCAATAGCGGCTTGTAAACACGTACTGGAACTTGAGTCAGCTTTAATAGATATAAGCCAGTCAGGATCAAAACAACGATGAGTCTGAGATCGAACGTTGTAAGGACAACGGTTACCCAAGCCAAAAACAACGCAAACTTGGTGATGCCATTGAGAGCGTGTAGCGGTGATTTGGTATCAATGTAATTGATGCCGAATTTTACTTTTGATGCATTCATTGAGTGCTTCTCTCGTAGTCGATGAAGTACTGCATAAATGCATTGGTGTCGTCGATTTTCATCATGGTCGCGAGTTCATAAATGCTGGTGGTACAAAGATTTGCACGTTCTAATAGCGATGGTTGACTGAATACTTCCGTCATCGCGGCATTGGCAATCAGCTTGCTGTCTGCAATCACGATTGAACGTGTGGTGTACTCGAGAACGAGGTGCATGTCGTGTGAGATGATCACAACGGTGATGCCTAGGTCGCGGTTGAGTTTTTGAATGAACGCCAGCATCGATGTGTAGTTACGGTAGTCTTGACCCGCCGTTGGCTCATCTAAGATCAGAAGCTCCGGTTCTAAAACTAAGATAGACGCTATTGTTACGCGCTTTTTCTGACCGTAGCTCAGTGCTTCGATTGGCCAGTGGCGGAACTTACTCAAGCCACAAAGCTCAAGAACGTTTTCTACTTTGTTTTTGATTTCGTCTTCTGTAACACCACGGTTACGAAGGCCAAATGCAACCTCATCAAAAATCATATGATGTGAGATCATATGGTTCGGGTTCTGCATGACCACACCGACTTTCTGACTTCTTTCGAAGATAGAAAGCTCAGACAAGTCTTCGCCGTTCAGGTACGAAGAGCCAGAATCCGCGTCAATCACACCCATGATAATCTTGGTGATGGTCGATTTACCCGAGCCGTTCTTACCCAATATTGAAACAAACTCACCCTTGCCAATCTTAAAGCTGACATCTTCGAGTGCGTTTTTTTCACCGTCGTAAGAGTAAGTCAGGCCATGCACTTCGAGCAAAGGCTGATACTGTTTTTCAGCAACGGCAGTAGGGCGTTCAGCAAACCAAGCTTGAACCGCTGGACGGAACCTTTTGTAGTCCAAAGCTTTGAGGTTGGACAGCTTGTCTTCACTTGTTAAAGGCGCTTTGGCTGCTTTAAGTGCTGATAGGTAAAGTGGTTCACGAATACCGTGTGTCTCAAGCAGTTCAGAAGCCAAGATTTCATCGGGTGTCATGTCTGCAACGATTTCGCCGCGTTCCATTAAGATCACACGATCAATATCGCGATGTAGAACATCCTCAAGGCGGTGTTCGATAATCACGATAGTTTTGTTGGTTTCTTTATGCAGTTGGTCGATGATCTCAATCGTTGCCTTGCCCGTCTTAGGGTCAAGGCTGGCCAGAGGCTCATCAAACAGCAAGATATCAACGTCATCAACTAAGATACCCGCTAACGATACTCGTTGTTTTTGACCACCAGAAAGGTCGTGCGGAGAGCGATCGAGCATACCCGCCAAGTCGACCATTTTTGCTGTCGACTTAACAAGAGGATACATATCGATGTTCGACATCAACTGGTTTTCCAATGCGAATGCGATGTCTTCGCCGATACTTAAGCCGACAAATTGGCTGTCAGTATCTTGCAATACCGTGCCGACTTGCTCGGTATAGTCGTGCATTGAAAACTCAGAGATGTTCTTGCCGTTGATCTCTAAAGAACCGGAAACCTCACCTTTAATCGCGTGAGGGATCAGACCGTTAAGACATTGACCTAGCGTAGATTTACCACTACCACTTGGTCCAATAATGACGATTTTCTCTCCTTTCTCTATCCTTAGATTGATATTTTTTAGCGTCGGTTTATCCAGCGATTCATATCTAAAAGAGAAGTTCGAAAATGCTATAGTCATTATCGCTTATGCCTCAGTCAGGTTGCGGCTTTGTTTGTTACGCTTAGCGACTGATTTTAGGATCAGGAAGCCAACAACAGCGATCAGAACGGTATTACCCGCTGCGATGATAGACAGTTGAGTGAAGACTTTAGTAAACGGTTCTGCGTATAAGATGGTATCTAGGAATGCAGAACAGCCGTAGCCGACAACATTACCTGCAAGAGCAAGCACGACAAATAGTGCAAAATCTTTCATTGGCAGTTCGCCTTGTTGAAGACGGTTTTTAGTCATCATAGGAAATAGACCAATAACCATGCCCACGATACCTGAGCCCAATACCCAAGTTAGCCATACGCCCCAGCCTGCGAACAAGTCTGTTACCCAGTGGCCAATGAAGCCTACCAAGAAGCCTACAATTGGGCCGAACAAAACAGAAAACAGTGCTAGAACTGCCATTGCTGGTTTCAATGTCGTGTTCGCAAACACTGGGACACCAAACATAGGTAAACCACCAATGCCGTACAGTGCCGCGCCAATGGCGATAACGACGACTGTTTTAGCTGAAAAGTTCATAGATAACCTCGAATACTGAAAGATAAAACATGATAAAGAACGAATATTCGCCATTATTAATATGCGTCTCAATGAGAACGTTTTTTGGGCAAATATAAAAAATAAGGCGCGCATTATACAGTAGAACCCTTCCATAAGGGAAGGTAAGTGTCTAGATGTCTAAAATTCCATCTGAACACCTAGATATGATGAAAAATACGCAAATTTACGGTTAATCAAACAACAAAAAAGCCAGAGCGGGTCTGGCTTTTTCATTCATATTAACAATGTGTTAAGCGGGTTCGTCAAATATCTACGACCGTTTAGTGGTCTAGATATCGTTAGTGGTCTAGATATAGATAGTTCTGCCAACTCTTCATACGAATAAGCACTTTACGCATAATAGACACATGAGTGAAACTGTCAGAATAAACAGCAACTTCAACTGCGGTACCCATAGGTAAATGGTAATCAGACAAATCATCAGTAATGCTCAGTTTAACAAACACACGACCACTGGTACGTAATGCGTCAGTACCTAGAAGCGCGCCTCTAGCTTGGAATTGGCTCTCACCAATAGCTGGAATCACTTCATCAATACGTCCTTTGAATATTTTTCCTGGCAGTGCTCTAAATAGGAACTCAGCTTCGTAACCCGGTTGCAGGCGTTGTAGAGAGTTTTGTCTGAACGCAGCGGTATAGAACTGCTCCTCTGTGTGAACAAACGTCATTACCGGAGCTAAAGGAAGTGGCACAGCCATTACACCTGGACGTAATGCTAGCTGAGTAACGTATCCATCAGTAGGAGCTCGAACAACGGTTTGCTCTAAATCAAACTGAGCTTTACGTAATTCGGCCAATAAGCTCAATACTGCGGTGTTCTCGCCACCGATTTCAGAATCTAGGGCAATTTTTGCTTGTTCTAGATTGGCATCTGCCACTTTCACGGCGGCTTCTGATGCCTTGTAAGCTTGTCTACGAGTATCTAATTGTTGCTCGGTAAAGGCTCCGCTGTCATAACCGCGCTTGTAACGAGAGAATTCACGTTGGGCTTTATCTCTCTCTGCGATGGCTTTGATTTTTGCAGCCTCAGCTTCAGTCACTTCAGATTCCATTCCAAGAGCACCTTGGCTTGCTTCCTTTACCTTAGCTTCTAATCTTGCAACTTCAGCTTCGAATGGAACTGGGTCGATTTTGAAAAGAATATCCCCTTGTTTCAGAGGTTTGTTTGCCTCTACGGGCACTTCGATAACTTTACCCCTAACGCCTGAAACGACTGGCGTTGTTGAGTAAACTTGGTTACCAATTTGCGTGAAAGGGTGGTTGTAGTTCATCAGCAGGATCAAAGTTCCTATGATGATAACACCACCAAGAACGGCGGTAGGTACTGTCCATTTATTTAGCGGGATATTGAACACCTTGAAAATGGTGATACAAAGTGCCGCATAGGTCATTATCAGCAGTAAATCCATTACTTAACCTCCTGATCTTGAGCGCTGTCTGTCTCTTTCTTTGGACTGTTTTGCTCAGTACTCGCCTGTTTGAGTTGTGCGATCTCTTCCTGCAGGGTACTCACTTGATCGATGAGAATATCGACGCGATGATGAATATCGTGTTGCTCTTCTTCGAGTTTAGCGAAGCCCCAACCGCGATCTTTGCGCCATAGCGTCGCCCAAATCCAAAGGAATGGCCAAATAGCGTGTAAGGTGAATAGGCTAACCCAGCCTGAGACATGGATAGCATCTTGATGAGGGTGATTGCGTTCTTTCGCAATTTCATAGGGAATATCGTGAATAACGATGATGCCGTAAAAGATGACTAATGCTACGAAAATCAGTAGACCGAGGGCAAAGTAGTCTAAAAACATAACAGATCCTTGTAATGTTAGATATGAGTTATAAATATACTACGCTATCATCCAAGTAATTGTTATCAAAATGATTTACCGAGTTACAAATAATGTGTTTTTGCTTCTAATGTGAACGATATTATTGTTCTATCTTATAAAATCGACATCCTGTTTGGAGAGGTTTCTTCTGGGCTCTTGTTTGGCATTCTAATAAAGTGATTTCTGGAGCAATGTAAGTGGATATACATAACCCCAAGGATGAATACAAATGTATATAGGTGAAATAGCGGCCATTGGCGCTGCGATTGTGTGGGCGTGTGCGACATGGATCTATGGACAATTTGGACATCGCTTCTCTGCGATGCAATTGAACATTGTTAAGGGTGTAGTGGCGTCAGGGATGATGTTGCTGATAATGCCTTTAATTCCGATGCCCGAATTCGAATTGAGTGCCAATCATTTTCTGATATTGGCAATTTCAGGTTTGATTGGCATTGCCATTGGAGACAGCGCTTATTTTGCAGCCTTGAAAAGAATTGGTGCGAACAAAACTTTGTTGCTTGAGTCTTTGGCGCCTCCGCTTTCCGGTGTATTAGCATTGATGCTCCTTGGTGCAGCCTTAACCTTACAAAGTTGGTTAGGCGTTGTCATCACAACGCTCGCGGTCACTTTTGTTGTGTTTCAACCCTCTAAATCGACCAATGGTGAATCTAATGACAAGACGCAGTGGAGTGGCATTGGTTATGGGCTTGTGGCGAGTGTATGTCAGGCTTCGGGTGTGGTTATTTCTCACTATGCGTTAGTCGCTGGTGATATCCAGCCATTGCTAGGCGCCTTGATTCGTCTAACGATTGGCGTGTTTGCAGTGATGCTGATAATCCCATTTATTGAGGAGAAGCCTTATGCCTCAATAAAAAGAGATTTATGGGAAATGACCAAGCTCGACAAACTCTGGCTTTTAGGGGCAATCTTTGTAGGAACGTTCCTCGCTCTATGGTTGCAGCAAGTAGCGTTGAAAAATGCTAACCCTGCGATTGCTCAAACATTGATAGCGACCAGTCCAGTGTTTATTTTGGTGATTTACGCGCTTAAAGGAGAGAAGGTGTCAAAGCAAAGTATCATCGGCACACTTGCTGCGTTGGGTGGAATATCTCTGTTTTTCTATCAATAGCTCTGGCTACTATCATTAGCTCACATTGGATCTGCCGCTATTGATGGTGAGTAAGTACAGAGCATGCGCTGTACATACTCTAATCTGGTTACCTACTCAGTGCACACCTGATTACGGCCGTTGGCTTTGGCTCGATATAGTGCTTTATCCGCTCGGTAGAATGTGCGCTGAGTATTCTCGCCCTCGCGGTGCAGAGTGATACCAATACTCACGGTCAAACCGCGCTCCCCAAGTATTTCATGCCATCCAAATTGGAAGATGCGCTCCCGATAATTTTCAGAGTGCATCTCTGCCTTAGCAAGATTGGTATTTTCTAGGATGACCAAGAATTCTTCGCCACCAAATCGGACACACGAAGCACCTTTAAACTTAAAGTATGAACGCAGCTCTTGAGACACACTGACAATCGCCTTATCGCCGACTAAATGGCTTAGCTCATCGTTAATCGATTTAAAGTGGTCAATGTCGACAACCATTAATGCAAACGAGGTCTCGTGTAATAGCATGTCTTTTAGTTTTACGTCCAACCATCGACGGTTATGTAAACCAGTCAGCGGGTCAGTGAACACATCTTGTTGTAGTTGAGCCACGGCATTTTTGTGTTGCTCTGTGGTCTCTTTTAGCTCTTTGTTCTCTTGTTCTGAGAGAATGAGTTTGAGTTGTAACTCAAAACGAGACAGTCGGCGTAGCTGGCTTGCACCGAGCTCACTGATCGGGATCTGCTTCATCAGATCGGTTTCAATTCGGTAGCCTTTTTTCTCATAGCTTAGCGCTTCTTGAAAACGCCCTTGATTCATACACACGTCACTCAGAGAGTCGTAGAATCGCTTTGCAAGTACAGGGGATGAATAAGCTTTTACCCGCTTGTTTGTGCTTGATAGAATCATGCTCGCGTAGTCTTGCTTGCCGGTTGCACTTAGGCAATGTGCTAGCTCTAGACGAGTCATGGTTGCGATCCAGCTTGCTTTAGTGCTGTTGGTTGGGTATTGAACCTTAGACAGACAGCGTAGCGCCTCATGGTATTTCTTCTTAGCGCGCAGCACCTTCGCTTGGTAAAGCAATATTTGAGCGGTAAGCAACTTATCACTCACCAAAATACTCAGTTCTTCGCACTCATTCAGTAAATCACTGGCTGCGGTAATTCGGTTGAGTAATAACAGGCTTGCCACCATGTGCAGCTTGAACTTGAGGCGAAGCGAGCGACTGCTTATCGCATGGTCGATGCTGTTGATTTTCTGGTAGTAGCGAAGGGCTCTGCCGTGATCACCGTAGGCATCACATAGGTTGCCCATACCTAAAATCGCCATGACGTATTCATCGATGTAACCGTGCTCTACAGCGATTGATGAAGAACTGACGAATTCATTGAGTGCTGATGTGTAATCACCAATTTCAACCAAGCGGTCACTTAAGCTGGTCTTGACTGTCAGAATGTCTTCTATATCAGCAGGTAAGTGGAGTAGGTCGAGTGCCAACCTTAGTTCTTCGATGCTGGTTTGATTCTGTTGTAACTCAGTGCGGTATTCCGAGCTGATGATGTAACAGTGCGCTTGTTCTGTTTTGGTCGTCGAAACGTGCTGACGAATGTGATCCCAGAATATGATCGCCTCTTCACCCGATACTGATGAAGGGTCCAAACCAGCGTCTGTGATCTTACTTAATAGCGTTTCCATTAATCAGTTACCTCGGCATCATCTTCTTCTAGTTGTTCAAGAGTGAACGGGAACGTCAAAATGTCATTGAGGCTGACAGTCGGTTTGGAACCTTTTAATCCCTTTCTATGCCATGGATAGATATCAAGCATGGTGCTCAGCGTTTGGAAGGTTTGTTCTGCGGCTTCGCCTTTCTCGGAAAGCATAAGCGCGACACGTTCAGAACTTAGCCTTGCGATGAAGTCATTCTGGTTACATAAAGCATGAGCAATCTCGGTACAGACATCTAAGTAATCAGTATCGACATGATGGAACATAATAATGCTGTGGTTTGAACGCTTAAGTTCTGTTTTGAAGAGCACTAGTTGCTCCCACCAAAATGTTTCTGAAACGACATAAGATAGGTGATTCTCTGGGTCGTACTCGTGTTGGCCACGAATACGGTTAATCAGTTTTCGCGCTCTCTGTTCTAGTTGGCGTTTTGAACTTCGCGCTTTATCTAGTCCCACACGTGTCGTTTGCTCTTTGAGCATGCCGATAGAATATTGACGATATTTTTTAAAGGCGACGAGTGCGGCTTGGAAGTCTTGGTTTTCTTCCGCAACCAAGGATTGTTGGTAACAGATTTGGCTCAGCAACTCCCCATTATCGAACTTGTTTGCGGATTGTTCTGCGAGCCTCAGTAATTCCGCCGCTTGTTCTGGCCTTTTTCTCAGGAGCTCCAATCTAGCTCGGCTGATGTATGAGTGCGCCTTCATCCATATTAGGTTGTGTTCAACTGCCAGATTGTGCGCTTTAGCAGTGGCGCGCTCTGCGTCATCTAAGCGCTCAAGACCAATTAGGGCAAGGCCTCGGAAGTCCCACACCTCAGCATGCCAAGTGTTATCTTTATGGTCTTTTAATGCTTCTTCTGCACCGTCTAATACCGATAGCATTTCAACATAGTTGTTGAGCAGGTAGTAATCCCACGCGAGCAGTATTCTGGCTTTACCCTCTAACCAACCAATGCGACTGTTGTTAGCCACTTTAACGGCAAGTTGGTGGGTCGAGCGGGCTAGTATATATTCATGGGTCATCCGCCAAATGTTGCCGAGACCGATGAGGCATTCGATCTGTATTTCGACTTCATCAACTAATGCTGACTGCTCTAAGGCATTGATCCAAAACTGTTGGGCGGAGTAATACTTGGCTTGTCCCCAGAACTGGAGCGCATGTAAGTGGAGGATTTCAGGGAGAAAAAGATCGGTGTCTAATCGGTTTTGCCGCTTGTAGGCTTCTTTGATGTATTTTAAACCTTTCTGGTAATCCATTAGGTTCCAACAACATCTTACCATTAACATCAGCGACTGGATCGCGCCCTCTTCAAACAGAACTTGCTCAGATCTGACGAGGCATTGTTGGGCAATCTCGAGGATCACCAATGGCTCAGAGTCAACACGAGTTTTGAGTTTTTCTAATTCTGTTTCAAGAAGGTACTGATTTTTGTCCAAGACTTAGATCCATGATTATCGAACATATTGATAACACAATCATTATAAGAGTGTAATTTGAGATAAGCACCAATTATCTTTCTTAGAGCGTCAAAGGAACATCGATCTTTTCTAATTATGGGTGTTACCTCATGTTGTTGCTTTAAAATCAATGAGTTCCCGAATAATTATCTAGAGGCTTTGTTGCTATGAAAGTAGTTGCTTTAGAGTTAATGGCTGCTCTGCTACGCCCAAGCGTTGCGCTGCCGTGAGCCCTTGCTTATCTTGGTAGCACAGATTGTGCCAAGCTCTAAATATGTCGAGCAATGGAAGAATGCCCCCAGGACGAAGTTTACGTCTGGGCTCATTGATGAAGCTATCAAATAACAGCTGAAAGCGCTGTTGATAGAACTTAGTTTGTTGAATTGAGGCCGTGTTAAACCACTGTTTTGGTTCTGGATTGTTACCCGTTAGGTAGCAGATGCCTTTCTGATTATCACCTTGGTTAGCAATAGCCCAACGATCTCGCCACCAACTCATATGAACGATGTCGATCTTTTCAAAACTTTGATCGTCTTGCCAGCCTGAATCTTCCTCTACATACATAAGGTCAATATTTTGACTCTGAATGCGCGGCAAACATACGCTTAAAGCGGCAGATCTTAGTAATGGATCTTGTGGCATATAGATCGCAACGTGCTTGTTCTCATCACACATATCAAGCACATGCAGGAAGTGAGCATAAGACGTATAAGGCGGTCGAATGAGCGCCCCTTTTGAAGGGTAGCTAAATGTCGTGAGATTCCCCATAGGGTCTTCAACATTCCCTCTTGCCAGAATCACTTGATATTGCTGTTCAATACGCTCTTTTAGTTTGTCTGACGGTTGAGGAAGCTCAAGGTTCGCTTCTGAAGAGTGCTCTTTGGATACAAAGCGCGCCACATCATCATAAGGGTTGTGATCTACATTCCCTGATGGGTCTTCATTTTGTGAGTAATTAACATGCTGGCAAAGGATATAGCCAGAATGAGCTTCACCGGTCGCTATCCAAACCACACCGTTGTTACTCTGTGGTTGTAAACGCTGATAATGGGAAGCGAATTGATAGTCTTTGGCATGATTAACCCATCGTGCATCGATCATCGCTAATTTGCGACGGCATCGGCTGGCGATATGGTCAACATGGTCATAGAAAGTTTTCGGGTTGATCTCTAATTTTCTGCAGATTTCACGTACGGAATAGCCCATGAACAATAAGCCCATGAGGTTCTCTTGAAACTGGAGTTTTTTATTGGATCCAGACCATTTATCAACGAAGGTTGATTGGCAGTCTTTGCATCGATAACGCTGCCTGTCGCCACTGTAACCGAAGGCATGATAAAGATGTTTGTGGGTATGAACCGATAAGCCGAAGTTACCGCAATCATCATTACGACAGGCAGGGAGCCCATCGCTGTGAAGTTGTCTTAGGCGATGAAGTTCGCTTAACACTTCACGATTGTTAAGTAAGGGGGGGAAAGCTCCACATTCACGACAAACCATCGCTGGACGCTTAGGGTTAGCGTGTTGCAAAACATACCGTTTTGCATCGCTCAAGCCAAAGTTGTCACACGCCAATGTTTTACAAAAGTTGAGTTGCAAACCATCCGCATCTTTTGGCAGCTTGTCGTTAGACACGATCTCCCCCTCGGGATTATTTGAGCAGCCAAGTGAGCTTGGCTGCGGGGTAACGCTTTTCAATGTATCTTTTATCAAATCGTTAGATGTTGATTGCTGTCTCTAGAGCAACTTTCATCATGTCGTTGAAAGACTTTTGACGCTCTTCAGAGCTTAGTTTCTCGCCACGGATGATGTGGTCAGATACTGTTAGGATAGTCAGTGCTTTAGCACCAAGGTCTGCAGCAACGCCGTAGATACCAGCTGCTTCCATATCAACACCTAGGATGCCTAGTTTTTCCATTTTTTCGAAAAGGTCAGCTTCTGGAGTGTAGAAAAGGTCTGCAGAGAATACGTTACCAACTTTAACTGGAACTTCTTGTGCACGAGCTTGGTTTACTGCTTCTTCTAGAAGACCGAAATCAGCGATAGCAGCGAAGTCGTGGTTGTTGAAACGAATGCGGTTTACTTTTGAGTCAGTAGAAGCACCCATACCGATAACAACGTCCATTAGTTTAACGTCGTCACGTACTGCGCCACAGCTACCTACACGAATAACGTTTTTCACACCGTACTCAGCGATTAGCTCGTGTACGTAGATGCAGCATGATGGGATACCCATACCGTGGCCCATTACAGAAACTTTCTTACCTTTGTAAGTGCCTGTGTAGCCAAACATATTGCGAACGTCACAAACTTGCTTCACGTCATCAAGGAATGTTTCAGCAATGTATTTTGCGCGAAGCGGGTCGCCTGGCATAAGTACTGTTTCTGCGAAATCACCAGCTTGAGCATTAATATGAGGTGTAGCCATGGTCGTTCTCCAAAGTTTAAACGGTAATTATAGGAACAGAATTTAATCAATTACCGATTCTGTTGAATTGAATTCGTTTTGTTGAGGCAATATTAGCGAGTTAAAACGAGGCTCCATGAGATACCTGTCACAAAATGGGTCTACCCATAGTGTTTTATTGTTATTGATAACCAAATGTGTTGAAACCTTAAAGGCAATCGATTTTGTGTGGGTAAATCGCTTTGTATCAGCAGAAGGGAAGGTCTATTGAGAGAGAAAGGGATATGAATTTAGCGGTAACTAACCGTTGTCGCGACGTTTAATCAGCGATAATCTAAACTTTGATAAAAGACAAACCAAGGAATTGTATGTCGTATTGTGCTAGCTCGACGCCTTTACATGCTATGAAAACTCGATTACGTAAGATCGCTTCGCGTGCTGTGCGAACCGCTTTAATTGCTGGAGGGATGACTTCATCGTGGGTGTATGCTGCTACGTTTGAGTTGCCTCCAGCGGAAAGTCGCATTGTAGGCAGAATACAGCAACACGAAGTCGCAGCAGGTGAAACTTTAGCGATTATTGCAAAGCAGTACGATATTGGCTTTCTCTCTTTAATGGCGGCAAATAAGGGCGTTGATCCTTTTCTTCCTGCTGAAGGCTACGTGTTAAGTATTCCTAGCCGTTTAATTCTGCCGGATACCCCAAGAAAAGGCATTGTCATTAACCTTGCCGAATTAAGGCTGTATTACTTTGAGCCTGAGAAGAATCAGGTGCATGTGTTCCCTGTCGGGATTGGTCGAGTTGGGCGCGATACGCCAGAAATGATCACTAAGATAAGTCAAAAGAGACCTAATCCTACTTGGACGCCGCCTAAGTCGATCCGTGATGAGTATTTAGAGAAAGGTATCGAATTACCGAGAGTGGTGCCAGCCGGGCCTGAAAACCCACTGGGCGAATACGCAATGCGACTGGCTTATGGCGCTGGGGATTATTTGATCCACGGTACCAACAAAGATTTTGGAATAGGTTTGCGAGTAAGCTCTGGCTGTATCCGAATGGAGCCTAAGGATATTGAATGGCTATTCGAACAAGTGAATCGTGGTGAACAAGTCACGATCATTAATGAGCCGATTAAAGTGTCGCTCGAACCGGATAGAAGTGTGTTTGTTGAAGCGCACGAACCATTGACGAGAAGCGACGGTTCTAAGAAGTCTCTAAAAATTCCGGTTGAATTGAAATGGTGGCTTGAAGACGCTGATCTTCCTAACTCAAAAGCGAAAGCGGTTATCTTTGCGCAAAACGGTGTGCCTGTTGAGATCGCACCACCTGTGATTGAGTTTTAATTCGATAGTTTTTGGGAAAGCGTTATGGCTTTCCTCTCTCCCTTATCTTCATTTTCTTTATTCCAAATAAAAGCACCACTTCCGTCAAGAGGTGGTGCCTATCTAATTACTGCTTTTTACTTTTACGACTTATTTGATCTAAAGCTAGTAGCGCTTATATCTCAACTACTTCGTGTAAGACTCTGCAATGTTGTCGATACGGTCGTTAGCACGGTCCGCTTCTTCTTTCGCTGCCATTGCGGCTGCTTCTGCTTCTTGAGCCTTCATTTCAGCAGCTGCTTTGTCACTCTTAAGTGCTTCAACTTCGCTTGTTAGTTGAGCGACTTGGTTAGTTAGTTGATCCATTTCTGACACTGCAGCTTCTTCTGGCTCTGAAGAACAACCGGCTAAAATGAAAACTGAGGCTGCAGCTGCGATTAACGTCTTATTCATAAGAACTCCTTGCTTATTTATCATCAAAAGATGCGCTATACATTCTTTATCATATAGTCGCTTCAATAATGATTGTAGCGACTAATTTTTTAACTGCAAAAACAATAACTAAAGAAATTGCTAAATTTTTGAGCTAATTAGCTCAGTATCACGATCTGTCTCATTTATGAGATGGGAGATTTGACCTCCGATTTTAAGAGGTTTAGCGCAGCCATCCCTTTGTTAGCAATACATAGAATGTTCTAGCTAACGACAGATAAAGAGATAAATTTAATGTGATCTCTATCCTTATAAAGTACTTTCGCGGTATCATGTCGCGTTAAATTAATTTTATTCAATACCATCATGACTGGAGAGTCCTTTGCACTTTAAAGATTTAGGCTTAGATAATCGCTTACTGAAGAACTTAAAACATTACGACTTTAAGAAAGCGACAGAGATCCAATCGAAAGCGATCCCTGTTGCTATTGCCGGTAAGGATCTATTGGCTTCATCAAAAACGGGTTCAGGTAAAACATTGGCGTTTGTGTTGCCAATGATTCACAAAGCATTAAAAACCAAAGCGTTTTCTGCTCGTGATCCTCGTGGTGTAATTTTGGCTCCTACTCGTGAGCTGGCTAAGCAAGTTTACGGTGAATTACGTAGCATGCTAGGTGGTTTGTCTTACGAAGCGGCGCTTATCTTGGGTGGCGAGAACTTTAACGACCAAGTTAAAGCACTGCGTAAGTACCCTCGTTTTATCGTTGCGACTCCAGGCCGTCTTGCTGACCACTTAGAACATCGTTCATTGTTTCTAGATGGTGTTGAAACGCTAATCCTTGATGAAGCGGACCGTATGCTTGATCTGGGTTTCGCTCCAGAGCTTCGTCGCATTGCCAATGCAGCTAAACACCGTCGTCGTCAAACGTTGATGTTCTCTGCAACGCTTGATCACGCTGAAGTAAACGGCATTGCTAATGAAATGCTAGATGCACCTAAGCGTATTTCTGTTGGTGTTTCTAACGAGCAACACTTAGATATCACTCAAAAATTCTACTTATGTGATCACCTAGATCACAAAGAAGCGATTTTAGACCGTGTACTGGAAGAAGCTGAATACCGTCAGGTAATGATCTTCACAGCAACACGCGCTGATACTGACCGTTTAACAGATAAGTTGAACGAGAAGAAACTTAAAGCGGTAGCACTGAGTGGCAACCTAAACCAAACACAACGTAATGCTATTATGAGCCAGTTCGAGCGTGCGGTTTACAAGATCTTGGTAACTACCGATGTTGCTTCACGTGGTATTGATATTCCAAACGTAAGCCACGTTATCAACTTTGATATGCCTAAGCATACGGAAGAGTACGTGCACCGTGTTGGTCGTACTGGCCGTGCGGGTAACAAAGGTGATGCGATTTCTTTGGTTGGTCCAAAAGATTGGGACAGCTTCAAGCGTGTTGAGCTTTACCTTCAACAAGATTTGACCTTCTCTGTACTTGAAGGCCTAAAAGGTAAATTTAAAGGCATTAAGCCACGTAAACCTGCGTTTGCTAAAGGCGGTCCTGCTAAGAAGAAGACCAACACTCAAGCGAAGAAAACGCCGAAGAAACCAGTTAAGCGCGATAAGAGCTTCCACCAAAATGTGGCCGTGGGTGATACCGTGTTTATCCCTAAGAAGAAAGTCGCACCAAAAGTGGACGACGAGTAATCACCAGCAGTTTTAAAGTGTTTGCTGGTAAAAATGACATAAATAAAAACCGCCAATATTAGGCGGTTTTTTTGTATCTCGACCTTGGCTAAGCCAATAGTTTTCGATATATATCTAGAAATCGAACGTCGAGAACGAATACGACAAGATGTGGTCGGCAATGTATTTATGAGTAGCAGTGGTTGGGTGTGTCACGCCCCAGAATACATAGCTGTCTGAACCATAGGTGGCACAGTCATTGGTTAAGCTGTGGCTTCGCAAATAGTCAGCGGCTGAGCTTCTATTGAGATCAAGACAAGCGTCACTCGCATTTCTAAAGCCATGTTGTTCAGGATTATCAGTAATGCTAGCGAACAATGAACTCGCATCGAACAACACCACGTTTTTCCCCATGCTTTGGTAATACTCAGCTTGTGCTTTAATGAACTGGTTGAACTCTAAGATCTTTCCTCGGACTTTGATGATCTCTTGCTCGGTTGAATATTTGAATTGTGGTGCTTTTGTCGCATCGGGCAATGTGAAGAGTAAGATATGGTTCGCACCAGATTCGGTTAGTCGGATAAGAGCGCTGCTGAAATCGGCTTTCACATCGGCGACTTCTCGATCGTAATTCATAAAGTCATTGAGCCCAAACTCGAGCGTAAACAGGGAGTTTTCAGGACGATAGTTTTTAGCGACTTTCATGTAGGTTAAGTAGGAAGTGACTTGGTCATAGACACCTGTCAGCGCGACATATTGGTTAGTGCCTGCCGCACCGCCAACAGCCCAGTTATAAAGTGGAACGTCTTTGGCTTTAGCTAAATATTCCGTCCAAACCAAACCGTTTGAGAAGTGCCCCAGAAACCATGAATTCGCATTGGGGAAAACCCATTGAGAGCCGTTAAATAGATTCCCAGTATCAGAAAGGCTATCACCAAAAGTAACAATACGATTAATGGTATTGGCTTGAACTACGTTATCGTTGGTCCAGATTGAATGGTTGTAAGAGAAGCGATTGTTTGCGGCAAAATAGGTGATGTCAGCGACGTCATGCTGGATGTCGAGCGTTTCTTCACAGCGCTGTTTGATTTCAGATTGCGGGGCATCGCTGTAGAACATGTTTTTGAATGAAACGGAAGACCACCAATATCCTTTTATCGTGTAATAGTCCCCGTTTTCTCTTTCAGCCCATTTCCAATCGGTAGCTGCAGAGTCATGCGACGCATCGGTTCGATACCAACATCGAACGTAAGAGTAAGTTTCTGAGCCTTGCGTACTAAGCACTTGAGCGGATGTTATCGATTCAGGTGTTGGTATTGGGTCTTCAGCGGCATAAGCACCAAAAGGCATGGTTAACGCGAGTATTAAAGCCGTATTTTTTATCATTGTGTTCTCTTTTTTTATTTTGAGGTAAGCCAATGGAAACGTTGTTGCTTGTTGATAAGTGAATAACTAAATCACTGGTACGACCTATACATAAAATTAATAATTTACGTCAATACATTCAAACTATTGGAGTGTCATTACTGGTATAAATATCAAATTTCCAACGGGTTTATGGTTGATAAATAACGGTTTAAACGCTTGAACGTTTTCCATCGTGCTTTTGAATTTTGCGAATATGAGGCTGATATTTTAGTGAGTTTATTGAAAGTACGAGTTCATGTGATTAATTTAAATGTTAATTTAATCAATTAGTTAATGCCTTGGCTTTAAGTCTTGTTCTGTTTGTGTTGATGTTAATCACTACTGTTTAATTCCAGTTCGATCTCACAAATATCGAGTCGTTACTTTCTGCTTTATAAAATCATCAACTACGGTTCTTTTGCTCATCGGAGGTCTAATCTGTTTAAGGAAAGAGCATTGAAAAAGATATTAATTTGGACGATAGCTTGTCTATCTAGTTTTGGTGCCTATGCAGGAACGAGCGCATCGGCACTAGAAGTCAGCGGATACACTGAAACCAAATATCCTATTGTGTTGGTACATGGCTTGTTTGGTTTCGATACATTAGCAGGCGTCGACTATTTCTATGGCGTACCGGAATCGCTGACAAAAGATGGCGCGAGCGTATACGTCGCTCAGGTTTCTGCGACCAACAGCTCTGAAGTTCGTGGCGAACAGTTACTGGCTCAAGTTGAAACACTTTTAGCGGCAACCGGAGCGAGTAAGGTGAATCTGGTTGGGCACAGCCATGGTGGACCGACAGCACGCTATGTGGCATCAGTTCGTCCAGATCTGGTTGCATCAGTGACAAGTATTGGTGGCGTTCATAAAGGCTCTAAGGTGGCCGATTTAGTTCGTGGCACTGTACCTGAAGGTTCAGCCACGGAAGGGATTGCGGTCAAACTTGCTGGTGGATTGACTACGCTCATCAATCTGTTATCTGGTGGAACGGATCTTGACCAAGACGGTCTCGCATCTCTTGAAGCTCTGACTACAGAAGGTTCGCTTGTATTCAATCAGTTTTACCCTGAAGGCGTTCCAACGTCTGAGTGCGGTGATGGTGAATGGCAAGCAGGTAACGGCGTTTATTACTACTCCTGGACAGGGTCATCCACTTTTACCAACCTTCTTGATCCTACCGACGGAGCAATGACAATTCTTGGCTTAGCCTTCAATGAACCGAATGATGGGCTAGTGGGGGCGTGCAGCGCACACTTGGGCAAAGTGATTGGTGACGATTATAAAATGAATCACCTAGACGAAATTAATGGATTACTGGGCATTCACCATCTCTTTGAGACCGATCCTGTGACGCTCTATCGTCAACACGCGAATCGATTGAAGCTGGCCGGCCTTTAGGTTGCCTACCTATTTATTAAGACCTTAAGGAACACATAATGAAAAAGACCGCCATTTTTTCGATAACCACGATAGCCCTGATGAGTGCAGCGGTGGTCTTTTTGTATCCAACCTTTTTTCCTGTTAAGACAGACGAGCTAAATTCAAACAAAAAAATAGAACACAGCGCCTCCTCTTTGAAGGCAACCTCTCAACAAGATACCGAAATCGATAATGCATCAGCTAAAGACATGATGGAATATTTCGTCTCAGGCAATACAGAGCTAACTCTCGAAGATATTCGTGACAACGTGGCAAAACATCACGATCAATCACAAAGTGCCGTTGTCGATGAAGCACTGTTTGCCAAATACCTTGAATATAAATCGGCACTGACCGCGTTGGACGTTCAGTTCGACACGACATCAATCTCAGCCGGAGATTTACACGCACTTAATCAAGCGCTAGTCGATCTCCAGGCCCGATTCTTTAGCCAGAGCGAGATAAGTATTCTGTTTACTCATGACAATCGCATGAGAGAAGTCGCTTTAGAAAAGTTACTTCTGAAACAAGAAGGGTTAGACGAGTCAGAATATCAGCAAAGGCTTGAGTCTTATCTATCTGAGCAGCCAGATTACGTTCAAACGAGCCATCAAAATCAGGTTTTGCTTCAACAGCTATCAAGCTCCGAGGGGCTTGAACAGCAAGATAAATATTTAAAGCGAAATGAACTTGTTGGCGAAGAAGCTGCGCAAAGGCTTGAAGCGCTCGACCAACAAAGAGCCGAGTTTGAAGATGCCTTGGAAGTTTACCAAGTAGAACGAAATGACATCCTCAACGATGCTGCGCTGTCACAGGTAGAACAACAAGAAACGATCGCTGATCTTAGGGTCGCACACTTTCCTTCAAAGCAGATTAGAAGAGTAGAAGCGATAGAAAGGATTTGGGACGAAGATCTTGGCGAGTAGGTCTTCTATGCCAAGAAAGTCTCGATTTAAAATAAAAAACCAGTCACGAGTGACTGGTTTTATGTGTATGGAGGAGTTACACCTTGGGCTTTATAACTCAAAACCTAAGCCTTAAAGCTTGCACCTTAAAGCCAAAACCTTGCACTTATACTTTAAAATAGTCCAACTGCTGCTTTTGTTGCTCAGCGAGGTTAGATAGCTCGTGGCTTGCTGCTGCGGCTTGAGTGATACCGGTTACGTTTTGGCTTACTAAGCTGTAGATGTTTGAGATATTACGGTTGATGTCTGAGGTTACTTGGCTTTGCTCTTCTGCTGCAGAGGCTACCTGAGTGTTAATCTCCGTCATATCTGTTACCGAGTTAGCAATGCCTGAAAGGGCCGTGCTTACTTCCGCTGTCAGAGTTTGGTTGTGCTCTATCATTGCTAGTGAGCTGCTCATGCTCTCGTTAGCGTTGCCAGATTGAACCTGCAAACCTTCAATAATGGTTTGGATCTCTTTGGTTGAGTCTTGAGTGCGTGCTGCCAGCATACGAACTTCATCAGCAACAACCGCGAAACCACGGCCACTTTCCCCCGCACGTGCCGCTTCAATTGCCGCGTTAAGCGCAAGCAGGTTGGTTTGTTCAGAGATGCTTTGAATCACCTCAATCACTTTACCAATCTGTTCGGAATGCTCTTTCAGGGTGCCGACAACGTTAGCTGCTTCGCTCAGTTGAACCGCCATTTGCTCATTAGCTTGGTTGCTCTCATTAAACAAGCTCATGCTGTGTGTCGCCATTTCGTCAGCTTGTTTAGACGCCGAATCAGCTTGTACTGCGTTCTCGTTCACGTTTGCTGCTGTGCTTTCTAACTGGTTCACGGCAGAAGCAACTTGTTCCACTTCTTGCTTCTCTTGGTCTGAGTTAGCGCTTGATTGTGTCATTACCGCAGCCAGTTCCGTAGATGCAGAAGCGACTTCGATACTGATTCGAGACAATGAACTTACCGTGTCACGCAGTTGCTCAACGGATTTGTTTACGTCTTGTGCAAGACGTGAAATCTCGTTATCGCCATACTCTTCCGCTTTAACCAGTAGGTTACCTTTGGCTACTTCGCGCATGGTTTCTTGGATATTACTCAGCGGCTTAACAATGATGCCAGCAAGCGTCCAACTGATGATTAATGCAATTGAAAGAATCACGAGTAGGGCAATGGTCGCTGTATTCAGTGTACTGGTGTGTTGCTGACCATTGATGTCGACTTCTTGAGTCGCAAGCAGGTTCAGCTTTTTAGACAGCGTGTTGATTGCTTGCACCATGTCATTACCCGCGTGACGGTATTGATCGATGGCAACTTGGTAGCGAGCCTCAAAATCAGAAGATAGCGCAGTATCGCCATGCTTTGCTTTTAATAGAGGAAGCATAGTAGTTCGAGAAAAGTCGACATAGTGATTCATCGCTTTGCTCATCGCGGCTACTTCATCTTGCATACCTGGCACTGTGTCTAATGAATTCAGTAAACGAGTATTCTGGTCACGCTTTTCATTGAGCGTTGCAACCAGTGTCTTTACATCATCAGCATTGAATAGGCTGTAGATCGCTTTGATGCGCATGCCATAGCTGTTGTCGACGATTTCGCTGAGTTCTTCTTTATGTAGGATGAGTTGATCGGTTGCTGTTGATACATCTTTAAAAGCGTTTTCCAGTTTGTCACCACCGATGATGACACCCGTCAAAAGTAGTACGACAGAAAAGAGTACTGGAATGAGAATTTGTATTTTTATAGATAAGCCACTGAGAAGTTGGCGCATGTATTGTCCCTCTTTGAATAAGTAAATGAGCAGAAGCAATTGTTATTATTGTAATTAGCAGGTGATTCTAACTTCTGAGAATGACAATTCAATCAGTAATAGATTCGATTTTGATATATGCGATAGGTATTTGATAAATATTGAATATTTATTGTACAAACAAGGTTTTGCCCTTAAATAAAGTGGGTAATTTAATACAGGTAAGAGGCTGGTAGTCAGTAATGACAAGGGGTGGTGAGATATTAAGCGTTTTGGTTTGAAGACGTTGCAATTAATACTTTTCGCCTATGAATTCACTCGTTCTATTAGCTCAATGCTATTTAGTAAGGGAAAACCAAGAAAATAAATTGCAGTTGTCATATAGGCTTCAATTTAGTGAAACACAACTGTCACATTCGGATTCTAAAGTAGGCCTCGTTCAAGCAAAACATAACGGCAATAACGCCACTAAAGGAAATTTGTGATGAAAAAGACAGTTATCGGTGCAATCGCACTACTAGGCGCTCTAACAGTGAATACAGCTTCAGCTAAAGAAACTATCTCTGTAGTTGGCTCTAACAGTGCTTCTCCACTGGTTGAAGTTTTTGCAGAAACCTACATGAATAAAGGCGAACCAGTGTTCATCGAAATTCAAGCACCAGGTTCTTCTGCAGGCATCAAAGCAGCAAAAAATGGAAGTGCTGACCTTGGTATCTCTTCTCGTGACCTAAAAGAAGAAGAAAAATCAGCTGACCTGAAAGAGCTAGTTATCGCTCGTGACGGTATCGCAGTTGTTGTTAACCCGAACAACGAAGTATCTGCTCTAACTGCTGAGCAAATCACTTCAATCTACAAAGGCGACATCACTAACTGGAAAGATGTTGGCGGTGCTGACAAGCCAATCGTAGCAATCACTCGTGATACTGCATCTGGTACACGTGGTGCATTCGAAGACATCATGAAGCTTAAGAAAAAGATTGGCGATAAGAAAGTATCGGCTATCTCTCAACGTGCACAAGTTGCAAACGGTAACGGCGCACTTAAAGTTTCTGTAGCAAACAACCCATACGCTATCGGCTTTATCTCTCTAGGTACCGTTGATGAATCTGTTCAAGCTCTAACTATCGACGGCGCTGCTGCGACTGTAGATAACGTTAAGAACGGTTCTTACAAAGTTGCTCGTCCTTTCCTAGTACTTTACAAAGATGGCGCACCATCAGCTGAAACTCAACAATTCCTAGACTGGATGGTTGCAGATGAAGCTCAAGCTATCGCTGATAAGAAAGGCTACATCACAGTTAACTAATTTTAACTGACTCACTTTTAATTATTGCTCAGCCTGTTTAGGCTGAGCCTTTTCTTTCAACTTTGTCTATTTCGAGTTCTTTTTGAGCCACAAAGTTTGAGATTTTATTTATGACCATCGCAAATAGTGAAAAGCTTATGAATACTGAAGCGACTCAAATCAATAAGCCGCGTCTACGTGCTAAAAAGCGCATTGACTGGAGAGAAAGAATTTTCCACGGCTTGTTCTTATCGAGTGCTGTAATTGGCATCGTATCACTAGCCGTTATCGCTTACTTTATTGTTGCAGAGAGTATCCCTGCATTCCAAGAGGCTGGTGTTTCTGGCATCGTTCTGGGGGTTGACTGGTTACCTCCAGCTCTATTCGGTGTTGCAACTATGATTGTTGCATCGATTGTTTCGACACTAGGCGCTGTAGTTGTTGGTGTACCAGTAGGTGTATTAACCGCTATTTTTATTGCCGAGATTGCTCCAAAGCGTCTTGCAGATATTATTCGACCAGCAGTTGAGCTTCTAGCGGGTATCCCGTCGGTAGTTTACGGCTTCTTCGGTCTGGTAATCATCGTTCCAATGATTCAGAACATTTTCCAAGTACCAGCGGGTAACACTATCCTGGCAGGTATCATTGTTCTGGGTATCATGATTCTTCCTACCGTTATCACGGTTTCTGAAACTTCGATTCGTGCTGTACCTCGTACGTACAAAGAAGGTTCACTTGCACTGGGTGCTTCGAAAATCTACACGATTTTTAAGCTACTCGTTCCTGCGGCACGTTCAGGCATTATGACTGGTGTGATTTTGGGTATCGGTCGCGCACTTGGCGAAACGATGGCAATCATCATGGTTATGGGTAACGCGCCAGCAATGCCAGAAGGTATTTTGGACTCGGCTCGTACGCTAACAGCAAACATTGCTATTGAAATGTCTTACGCAAGTGGCGTTCACGCTAACGCATTGTACGCAACAGGTGTTGTACTTCTAGTGTTCATCATGATGTTAAATGGTGCTCTACTTTATCTTAACCGTGAAAAATCGAAGTAGGCGAGGATAAGTAATATGGATCTCGTAAAACTAAAACAAGCACGTCAAACCAAAGATAACATCCTGAAAGGTTTTATCTGGGCAGCAGCCGCTGTAACCGTTGGTTTCTTATTCTGGATTATTTGGTACATCCTATCGAACGGTCTGCAATACGTAGATTGGAACTTCATCACTGACGATTACACTCGTACGGGTGAAGAGCGTGGTATTTTCCCAATGATCATCGCCACGATCTACATGGTAATTGCATCGATTGCCGTTGCAGCACCACTAGGCATCATGACGGCAATCTACCTAACAGAATATGCGAAAGTAGGTAGCCGATTGGTGAAAGTGATTCGATTCTGTACTGAGTCGCTCGCTGGTATCCCATCGATTATCTTTGGTCTGTTCGGTATGACCTTCTTTGTTTCGATTCTTGGTCTTGGCTTCTCGATTCTATCGGGTGCATTAACGCTAAGTATCTTGATTCTTCCTGTAATTATTCGTACTACAGAAGAAGCATTGATGGCAGTACCACAAACTTACCGTGAAGGCTCATACGGCCTTGGCGCTTCAAAAATCTACACTATCTGGCGTTTGATCTTACCAAGCGCAATGCCAGGTATCTTAACTTCGGTCATTCTTAGTATTGGTCGTGTAATTGGCGAATCAGCACCTGTATTTTTAACAGCAGGTATGGTGGCACGTGTTCCTGAATCAGTATTCGATTCTGGCCGTACACTAACGGTTCACCTATATAAGCTGACAACAGAGCTATTTACTATCGATGAGTGGAACCAAGCCTACGGCACCGCGACAGTCCTAATCGTATTGGTTCTCTTGATCAACATGGTTACAAAACTGATTGCAAGACGCTTCAACACGGCAACTTACTAAGCTGATTAGCTGGCTCCACAATAAAAAGAGCCTCCGTGATAAAGAAAGCATCAAGCTAGACACGAATTTAAGAATTTAGAGATTATGAAAATGAACAAATTTGATATTGAGAACCTAGATCTGTTTTACGGCGAAAACCAAGCGCTTAAATCTATCAACCTGCCAATTCCAACTCGTCAGGTTACGGCACTGATTGGCCCATCGGGTTGTGGTAAATCGACACTACTACGTTGTTTGAACCGCATGAATGACCTAATTGAAGGCGTTACGATTAAGGGTAAGCTGGATATGGATGGCACTGACATCTACGGTAATATCGATGTCGCTGACCTACGTATCCGCGTAGGCATGGTATTCCAAAAGCCAAACCCATTCCCAATGAGCATCTACGAGAACGTGGCTTACGGCTTGCGTGCTCAAGGTATCAAAGACAAGAAGCACATTGATGAAGTAGTAGAAAGCTCACTGCGCAGTGCGGCACTTTGGGACGAAGTAAAAGACCGTCTTAAAGCACACGCATTTGGTTTGTCTGGTGGTCAGCAACAGCGTCTATGTATCGCTCGTACCATTGCAATGGAACCGGATGTAATCCTAATGGATGAACCAACATCGGCTCTAGACCCAATCGCGACACACAAGATTGAAGAATTGATGGAAGATCTGAAGAAAGACTTCACTATCGTTATCGTAACGCACTCAATGCAGCAAGCGCGTCGTATTTCAGACCGTACTGCTTTCTTCCTAATGGGAGAGCTTGTAGAGCACAACGAAACAAGTGTTATCTTCAGCGAACCAAAAGATGATCGTACTAAAGGTTACGTAAACGGTGACTTTGGTTAATTGATTATTCAAGTGCTGTGTTTGGCCTTTTAGCAAAACCAGTACGCTAACTGATACGCAGGTTAGATAATCGAATAGATCGACAGAATTATCACTATAACTATAAGCGATGGAAGTTTTGCCCCACTTTAGGTGGGGCTTTTTTATGCCTTTAAAAAAGTCCTAATGTCGATGAAATTTTGGGCAGAAAATCCCATTTTTGTCGTCCTTCTCATGCTTGTGATAATGTTAAAAGTGAAATTGCGACCCGCTTAACATCTCATTTTTAGTTACATTGATTGCATATCAAGGCTTCTGTATTTTTGCTGTATTCTCAATAGCCAATGGACGGAAGCTGTGCCTGTAAAAGCCTTTGCAAAACAAATATCTGCTGCGCGCGACCATCGTTTATTGGCTGAACCTCTTTTTGACTATCTGGTTAAGGTACTCGCTCCTCAAGGGATTGGAATATTTGCGGAGCCGACGCCGGAGAGCGATTCGTTAGCGCTGTTCTCTTTCGGCGAATTAACCTCGTTATCGAGTTATCCTTCCACATTTTGGCCTTGGGTTGCCCAGTTCGATACCGCGGACGGGGTGTTGCCTATGGCTATCAATACTTGTAAGTGGGAGCATATGAAGGTGCTGGGTGGAGAGTCATTCATCATGATGCTCGACAACGCGCCTGCCTGCAGAACTTATTTAATTGTTCAAAATTGCAATGCTGAGAAGGTTAATCAAACCTTCGATCAAGATCTTGATGTCTTACAGCTCGCGGCTGCCCGTTGGCAATGTATTCGTGCCGAAAAGAATGCCGCTCTTGAGATAAAGCACCGAGACACACGCGAAGCACTGTACCTTGATGAGATAAAGCTACGAGAGCTGTTTGTTGAGAACATGAAATTGGTTCATCAAGTCGCGTTAGAGCTTTCTAACCCTGAGTCCTTAGATGCCTTGTATAAAGCTTCGGTTGAAGCTGTTCGTGACCGTTTAGGTTTTGATCGTGCGATCTTCATGTTGCTCGATATGAAAAAGCGTTGTTTCAGTGGCACCTATGGCACTGACGAAGCGGGCAAGACAAATAGCGAGCATCATACTCAATACGACTTGCATCAACTTGAAGCCGAGTACATTGAGGCATTGTCTGATAATCACACTAATCTCGTCATTATAGAGAACGCGCCCCTATACACAGAAGGGAAGGTCGTTGGGCAAGGCTGGAACGGTATGCTTATCTTGCGTGAAGGGGACAAACCTGTCGGCTGGATCGCCATGGATAACTACATTCACCGCTCGCCAATCACTAATTATCAAAAGCAGATGCTTGAGTCTTTTGGCTCTCTGCTTTCTCAGATCTACATCCGTAAGCGTCAAGAGCAGAACATACGTATGCTGCATTCGAGCATGGTTGAGCTTTCTCGCTGCGACAGTGTCAGTGAAGTCTGTAAGTCCGCGGTCAGTTTCGCTATTCAGCACTTAGGCATTGACCGATTAGCGGTGTTCCTCACTGATAAAAACTGTAGCTACATGCAAGGTACGTGGGGCACTGACATTAAAGGCGACATAGTCGATGAGTCCTATTATCGCTCAGAGCTTGTGGAACGTGACATCGTAGCCGCAGCGCGTGCTTGTCCTAACCAAGTGGCGTTTGAAGAGTCTGTTCCTATTTATCACGATTTTAATATTGTCGGCGTCGGTTGGACGGCAATGACCATGCTCACCACAAATACAGGTGAGCCGATTGCGTTTATTGCTGCCGATAACCTGTTAACTCGCAGCCCTTTAACCTCGCAGCTTCGTGAAGTGATACGTATCTTTGCTTCAAGCCTTGCCGAGGTGTTGCAAAGAACCATGGCGCAAGAGGAGCTGAAAAAGCTCAATGAAACTCTGGAGCAGGAAGTCAGCAAGCGCACCCAAGAGCTAGAGTTGGCCAATGAGCAACTGGATATCATTTCTAAATTAGACCCTCTGACACGTCTTGGAAATCGTCGTATGTTGTCGCAAGTCTTAGAAGATTTGAACTGCGACGATCAAGGTGCCTTTGCTACGCAGCATGAAATTACATTTGGGTTGATCCTCGTCGACTTGGATCATTTTGGTTTGTACAACAGCGTCTATGGCCATACTGAAGGGGACGCAGCTCTGCGAACCATCGGCAAGATACTTAATGCTCATGTTCATAGTGACAAGGAAACCTTCTGTCGTATTGGGGGCGAGGAGTTTATGTTGTTGATGATTGGCACTAATCATTCTGAAACGAAGCAGCGTGCCGAGTCGATTAGAAAGTGCATTGAAGAGGCGAAAATCCTTCACTGTGAAAGCAGCACTAGCCCATATTTAACTGCATCGGTCGGGTATGCCTCGATAACTTCAGACCAACACCAGTTCGACTTTGACCTGCTTTACGGCAAGGCGGATAAAGCCTTGTATCAAGCTAAAGATTCAGGGCGAAATAGAATCGTCTCAGCCTTGAAGCGAAAAAAAGTCGCAGTTTCAATCTCTTAGTCTAGTATCTGTTTCTCCCTACCGTAAAACAAAAGAAGCCGTGATGCTCACAAGGTGGTCATCACGGCTTCATTTTTCTACCAATTATAGCTTTTCTGGTTAATTAAAGTGTTTCTAGTGAGCTTTTACGCGTTTTGCTAGAGACTCGCTTTGGCTTCTTAACGGCTTTGATTGCCTCAGAAGGATCCCATGATGAGGTTGAAGAGCTAGCTTCACCATAAAGGCTTTGGTTTAACTTGCTTAGCTCGGCTTCAACGGCTGCTAACGTCTCATTGTTCAAATCTGGGTTTTCAGCTTTCCATTGCTCAAACAAGGTTCTGGTCATAACACCATCTTTCGTTTTTAGAGCTTCAATAAGCGCTTCAGCTGTATCTGATTGACGTTCAACAGTGTGTGTTGGTTTTGTCGTGACACCGCGGCGTAACCAGAAGTAGAAAGCCATCGCTGAGCTGATTAACCATAAGACAGCGAACAGAGCGGTGAGATAAGGCCAAAACCCCGGGCTATCAACAGTCACAACCGTTGGGCTTACTTGTTGTGCTGGTGGTGCTGTAACCGGTGGTGTACTAGACGTCGCACGGTCACTTGCTTTTACCGCTAACCCTAGTCCAAGTGCTTTACTGGTTTCCTCAGATTGTGAATCGGTGTTGAACCAAGCTTGAGAGATATCCGGAAGCGAGATATTTCCAGCTTCTTTCGGGATCAATACCTGCTTGTAAACCACCACAGCATCGCCTGACTGCGTTGTACCAAATTGCGGCTTCTCTTCATAAACACGAACCGATTTAGGGTAGGTGACATTGAGTTTCGGCAGTTGGTGCTGGGTTAAGTTGCTAGCCGTCATAGTAATGGTACGAGTTAACGAATCACCCGCTTCCATTTCGATGGTTTGGTCATCGCCTTCCAAACCATTGTTATTGGTTAGCTCGTTACCTTGGCTATCTGACCACTTTTGAATCAACTTGAAGTTCGATGTTGGTAACCACTCACCTTGGTAGCCTTTTGGCACCTCTTTGACGGTTACATCTAGGGTTTCAACGGGAGTGTCGAGTTGGAACAATCGCGTTGTGCTTGAGTTGTTGGTCGAGTAGACAACGGCTCCAGTCAGCTTCGGTCCACTCAGCTTAAACTGTCCGGCTTTTTGTGATGAGATACGGAAAGACTGTTGAACAACCGTCACTTCTTGTCCATTGAGGACATCTTGAAATTGTTTCGATTCACCAATAGGTTCAACATCTAAGCCCGGCGAGCTTGGTGGCGCTATTTTAGGATCTTGCAGTCTTCTTGGGTCAGCTTTAATAATGAGTTTTACGTCCAGCTCAGCGACTTCTTGTGGGTACAGCGAGTCTTTACTCAGATTAAGCTTGAATTCAGCCATATCATGTTGAGTGGGTGCCGCTTTATTAACGGCAACATTGATGGTGATAGGCTTGGTTTTTGCCCCTTCAATATTGAAGCTAGGAATCTGAACCTTACCCAAACGCAGTGGAGCAAGGCTGATGTTCCATTCACTTGACACCGAACGGCTACCATTGACGATTCGCATCGACGTGCCAAAGCTTGGTGTACTGACATAGAAATCCTGTTGGAGCGCCGTTAAATCTAAAGCATCAGAAGAGACCTTTTCATCGGTTGCGACTCTAAGTAGGAATACTTGATCTTTGGTGACACTGTTTTGTGAAACACTCGCTACAGCAGTCGCCGCCAATGCCGAAAAGGACGAGAAAGCGCCTAATAACAGCGTTAGGAGTATGGATAAAAATGGCTTGTTAAGAAATCGCATGGTTACCACTTTTTGTTCTGGTTGTTAGGAGCACCTTTTTGTCGTGCTTGTAAAATCATTTGTGCTTTAAGCAGCTGGCTCGGGTCACGGGCGCTTTCTACTTGCTCAAGCTTTCGCATATCTGGGTCACTCGATAGCGGTTGCCCTGAAGTTTGTGCTACAGCTTGTTGAGCATCGTCTTCACCTTTTTCGCTTGAAGCTTGCTGTGCGCTCGCACTTTGAGGTTGTGATTCATCTTGCTCTTGAGCTTCTGACTGCTCGGCTTTACTTGGCTGTTTAGACTGTGCTGTTTGCTCGCCTTCTTGTTCGCCTGCATTTGCATCCGGTTGGTCTTTGGCTTGTGCTTGGTTTGCACTTTCAGCTTGGTCATCTGTTGGGTTCTGGGAGTTTTTATTGTCTGCAGAACTTTGCTTTTGATCCGACGAGTCTTGCGAAGCATCATTTTGCTGACCTTGCTGACCTTGCTGACCTTGCTGACCTTGCTGACCTTGCTGACCTTGCTGACCTTGCTGACCTTGCTGATTCTGCTGGTCTTGGTCTTTTTGATCTTTGGATTCAGAATCGCCTTGCTGTTGCTGTTGCTGTTGCTGTTGCTGTTGCTGTTGCTGTTGGGCTTGTTTGACGATCTCTAGATTCTTCTTGGCATAGGCGTGCTCAGGGTTGTTTTCTAGAATGTGTTGATACTCTTCTATTGCTTGATCGTACTTGCCTTGCTGAGCTTGTGCATTTGCAAGGTTGTAGCGAGCATCTTCGCCATTCAAACCTTGTAGTGTCTGCTCTGCAGCTTCGAAGTCTCCCGCTTTGTATTGTGAAATGCCTTTCCACTCTTGTTGTTGGAACTGCTCTGCAGCTTGTTGAAAGTCTTCATCTTGATAAAGCTGATAACCCACCTGATCGTCGGTTTTCCAAGGATTCGCAAACGCAGCATTTGGTTGGCTGAATGACAAAGCTACAGCTAATCCGCACCAAATAACCCCCTTCCGAAACAGCCCAAGTGCAGGGAGTAATAGGAATGGCAGTAACCAAAAGCCATTGTTGACTCTGGTGTTGAGGGAGTTATTGGTCTTGGTCACCTCAGAGGTTGTTGCAACTCGGTCGAGATAACTCGCGATATGTTCAACATCTGAGTCATCAAATTGAACCTCAGTGAACGTGCCACCATAACTGCGAGTCAGTTCGCGCATGTTCTCTAAGTGGGTTCTCGCGACCACGGTTTGTCCTGAATCGGTTTGCAGCATTGAGCCTGTTGGTAAAGAGATGGGCGCGCCACTTTCAGTACCCACCGCTAAAATGGATAGCGTCCAATTGCTACCAGATAGCAGCGAGTCGATCTCTTTCTTCTCTTGGTCATCTATGTCATCAGCAATCAATACCAAGTCACCTTGATATATCTTCGCGCGAGTCATCATTTCAATGGCAAGCTTTACCGCAGCTGGTGCGTTACTGCCTTGGTAGGGCATGATATCCGGAGACAAGTTTGGCACTTGGCTCTTGATGGTGTTGATGTCGGACGTTAGCGGGCTAATGGTGTAAGCATCGCCAGCGTACGCGACCATTCCGGTTAGACCTTCTTTCCATAACGAAAGCAGATCAAGAGCCTTGTATCGCACTTGAGTTAGGCGATTTGGTTTTATGTCGGTAGCGTATAGAGACATCGACATGTCCATCATCACAACTCGCGCCTGCGTTTTTTCAAAGCTCGGCTGTTCATTGTTTTGAAAGCTGGGGCCGGCTAGTGCAATAACACCAATTAACCACCAGATACCAAAGTAAGTGCTGCGGTTTTTCGATGGCTTGCTCGATTCTGGCGCCAAGTAGCGAGCGATATGAGACGCTAATAACCCTTGCTTAGATTGCTTCTTGCTAAGCCACCAAATCGCGGGCAACGCGCCAAGAGCCAAGAACCAATATGGGTAGATAAAAGTAAAGTTAGACATTGTTTCTCCTAATGGCTAACAGCATAAATGCGAAGAACATTGCCGCAGACAAAGGCCATACAAACCACTCTTGTTGTGGTCGCCAAACCTTAGTGGCATTTGTCACGGGTTCCAATTGGTTGATGGTGTCGTAAATCGTCGCCAGCTCTTTACTGTCACGCGCTCGGAAGTATTGACCGCCTGTGCGTTTTGCAATTTCCATTAGCGTGCGTTCATCCAAGTCTTGAGCAGTATTCACTTTACGATTCATGAAGAACTCTTTAACCATCATTTCGCCTGCGCCAACACCGACGGTGTATATGGTTGCGTTGTATTTCTTGGCAATGTCTGCAGCCTCTAATGGGTCTAACACCCCTGCAGTATTACTGCCGTCACTAAGTAGCACCATCACACGTTGCGGTGCATCGCTATCAACAAAGGTTTTGGTCGCCAGGCCAATGCCGTCACCAATCGCGGTTTGATTACCGATCAGTCTTAGGACTGCTTGATTGAGTTGCTGTGACAGCGTGTCTCTATCCAAAGTCAAAGGTGTTTGTAGGTAGGCATGATCGGCAAAGAGCACCAAACCAACTCGGTCGCCTTTGCGGCGTTCAATGAAGTCACTCAACACATGTTTCACTGCCGATAAGCGGTCGATGTACTCGCCATTGAATTGCATGTCCTCTTGGCTCATGGAGTATGAGAGGTCGACAACCAACATCAAATCACGGTGCTTCGGTTGAAACTCAACGGGTTCGCCATACCAGACCGGGCGAGCGCTCGCCGTTACTAGCAGTAGCCAAATAAGCACTGACAACGCTTTTGGTAAGCGAGTACTCGGTGTTTTGGTATTGCTGTTCTCTGGCAGAAATGGAAGCTTAAGGGCGCTACTTGATTCCGCCTTAGGTGAGAACAAATAAACGAGAAACGGCAGTGGTGCTAGGAAAAACATCCACCACCAAACGAATTCAATATTTAGAATGCTCGTGTTTAAAAGATCAGTCATGGTTACCTCGCTTTGGAGGAAGGGCTTTACGAATCCAAGTTTCACAGTCATTAACTAATTGCTGCTGAACCTTTCGCAGATCGTCATTCATTGAAGTTGGATCTTGATAAAGCGACTGTTGCCACTGGGATTGTTTTTCTACAAACAACGGCTTTTTCAGCTGCGTGTCTAAGAACTTCAACCAATCATCCCCTGTTAGGCCAGCCACTTTTTCTCGCGGAAAGTAGCTCAGTGCAGCCTGACGAAGGATGCGTTGTGCTTCACTTGGAGACAAACGATCTGAAGACTGACTATTAGTGAAGTAAGACAGCGCTTCTCTCTTCGCCTGTTGATTGTTTTTTCTGCGTTTTACAATAAAAAACACCAAAGCAATCAGGATAATGGCTGTGACAATTACGGCCCACCAACCCCACGCCAAAGGCCACCATGTTGGTGCGTCTGGCGCAATAACAGGGCTTAAATCTAAGGGTTGATTCATGACTGAGCTCCTGATATCTGGCTCATCAATGGCTGCGCGCTCGACAGCGAGCTATAGGGTATCGCGAGAGATAATCCCACCTGTTGTAGCTGTTGCTGCTTGGCCGAGAAGGCATGGTTGAGCTTTTCCTTTTCTTTATTAGAGGAGAAGTTGAACCACTGTGTTTTATTGCCATCGGTAACTTGTTTCGAGCCTTTATAGGTCGTTTGACCTTGCTCTAGTGGGTCATAAAAATGCACCAGACGTACTCGGTTGTGGCGACGTATTTGACTGATAAGTGAGTAATCACTTTCTTGGTAACGCACAAAATCACTGAGCATAATGATGTCGCTTCCTTTAGAGCAAAGCTGGTGCAGAGATTTCAGTCCATGCTCTAAGGTCGTGTCACTATGATTGTCGTGATTAGTCAGTGCCGAATTATTGATTTCTATGACTTTTTGCAAAATACGCAGCGGAGCGTGGTTGCTCGCACTGGGTTTAATCTCAATGATCTCTTTGCCCGTATCGATCACAGCACCAATTCGGTCTTTTTGCGCCACAGTTAACCAGCACAGTTGGCTAGCAAAGTGCGCAAGTTGAACCGATTTTAGCAATAAGGTTGAGCCGAAAATCATGCTGCTTGATAGATCCAAAAACAAAATGACAGGTTGCTCTCTTTCTTCAGAGAACAGTTTGGTATGCGCCTTGCCGGTTCTCGCTGTTACTCGCCAATCAATGCTGCGAATGTCATCGCCCGCTTGATACTGACGAACTTCCGAGAAATTCATCCCACGCCCTTTGCGGTTGCTTTCGTGTTGGCCATTGAGTTGAGACCAGAGGCTCTTCGCCGGAGGTAACCATCGAACAGACTGCGCCTTGTATTGCAGCAATTCATCCAGATTCAGCATCACGCCGTCACTGTGGTTAGGTAGTTGATTATTCATGCGCGTATTCCTATGCGCTGCCAACCAGTGAAATAAGGTGTGCGATCACTTGGTTTGCAGTGACACCTTCAGCTTGTGCGTGGTAGCTACGAAGTAGGCGGTGACGCAGTACAGGGAATGCCATCGCTTGAACGTCTTGTGGAGTAACATAGTCACGGCCAGCAAGCCAAGCATGTGCACGAGCGCAGCGGTCTAGAGCAATCGTTGCACGTGGGCTAACCCCCATATCTAGCCATTGATTAAGTTGGTCGCTGTACTGCTTAGGTTGGCGAGTCGCCATTACCAGTCTGATGATGTACTGCTCAATGGTATCTGCCATGTGAATATTGAGTACTTCTTGGCGTGCTTCAAAGATCGTTTGCTGAGATATCTCTTGTGGCTGAACCGATTCGTTGCCTTGAGCTTCTCCGCGGTTGAGTCGAAGGATCTCAAGTTCACTTTCCATATCTGGATATTCAACTTCTAGATGAAGTAAGAAACGGTCTAGCTGGGCTTCTGGCAGTGGGTATGTGCCTTCTTGCTCAATCGGGTTTTGCGTTGCCATTACTAAGAACAGTTCAGGCAGAGCATAGGTTTTTCGACCTGCAGTGACTTGTTTTTCAGCCATCGCTTCCAGCATTGCCGCTTGTACTTTCGCCGGAGCACGGTTGATCTCATCCGCTAGAATAAGCGAGTTAAAAATCGGGCCAGATTGGAAAGTGAACTCTCCGGTCTCTGGTCGGAAGATATCGGTACCCGTTAAGTCTGCAGGCAGTAGGTCAGGCGTAAACTGAATGCGGTGGAAATCTCCTTCAACACAATCAGCCAGTGATTTTACGGCGCGAGTTTTTGCTAAACCGGGAGGTCCTTCAACAAGGATATGACCATCCGCCAGCAGGGCGATCATCAGCTGTTTAACGAGCTCTTGTTGACCAATGATTTGAGACTCTAAATAGTTTTGAAGGACTTCGAAATTTGTTTTGTGCATTTTGGACTCTCTGGGTATCCATTTGATTTTTATTTTGAGTATTGGTCACTTATCCGTAGTAAAAAGTTCCAGTACATCTGCGTAATTTATTTTTTCAAATTTGGAATGATTTACAAGTAGTTAGATAAAAACACTACTCGGTTATGACTTTTACCATATCAACTGGTTTTTACATACTAAAGCTCAAAAGGAGGGCGCTCGTGAAAACTAGGTGAAACCTCAATGCTCAGATAACAAAAATAAATATCAAACCTCCGTGCACTTACCTTGCTGATGTGACCTTAGGCTAAGTCAATTCGGTTGTTACATCGAATTTGCAAATTTTTGCGAGAATCCTCTCTAGTTTTATTGGTTGCGGTCGATACATAACTTAGATTGTGCACTTCTACTTGGAGTGCACTAAAAAAGTCCTGTTCAGGGTACACAAATAACGAGCGATTCTTTTTGAAGGTCCAAATATGTTGAAAACTAACTCTCTGAGTATCAAGCAAAAGGTTGTACTTGGTATTACTTTTGCGGTTCTTGCTTCTACGGTCATTGTTGGCGCGATGGCACAGCAACAAGCAAGAGATGTCTTGAGTCATCGATTGGTTGATATTGAACTTCCTGGGATGCTTGAGCGAATCAATGGTGAAATTGACCGTGAAGTCTCTCAACTGTTGTTAGCGGCGGAGCAAATTGCGTCAAACGAATTCATCTCTGATGCAATTGAATCGACAGATCGCGACCCTGCACTAGAGAATAAGTTAGTTAAACAACTGAACAACGTTCGTAACCAATATCAGTTAAATGATGCTTCAGTGGCGAACCGTCAAACGGCTTACTACTGGAACCAAAATGGTTTCTTACGTCAGTTAAATCAACAGCAAGATGGTTGGTTCTTTGGCTTTACTCAGTCTGGACAGCCAACCATGGTGAGCATGTTCCAAGAAGCCAATGGTGAAGTGAAAATGTTCGCTAACTACCAACAGCCTTCTGGCTTAGCGATGTCTGGTTTATCAAAATCGATGGATGACATGGTGAGCCTACTGAACGGGTTCAAGATTGAAAATACTGGTTTCGTCTTTTTAACGGATAGCCAAGGTGATGTTCAAATCCACCGTGAACGCTCGCGCAGTGACTCTTCACTTCAACAACTTTATGGTTCTCAATCAAGCCAGCTTTTGAACAAGTCTGGCTTTAACCTGATTACCACAGAAAGCCAAGGCCAAGAGCTGTTCGTGGCAAGTTTATACGTGTCGTCGATGGACTGGTTTGTTATTGGTGTAGTACCAACAGGTGAAGTATTTGCTGAGCTAGATGAGACGGCACAAAAGATGCTGATCATGACTGCGGTTGTGGCGCTAGTGTTCATCCTAATGGGCGTAGTACTAGCAAACAGCATTACTCAGCCAATTAAATTACTGGCTAAACGCTTTGGTGACCTAGGTGAAGGTGATGGTGACCTTGCACAGCGTATCGAAGTGAAAGGCAACGATGAAATCGCACAGCTTTCAAAAGGTTTCAACGGATTCATTGAAAAGATCCACGAGTCGATGAAAGAGGTATGTTCAACAAGCCAAGCGCTTCAAGTGGCAGCAGAGAGCGTTTCTAACAAAGCGCACATCACTCATGACAATAGCCAAGAACAGCGTGACCAAACGCTTCAAGTGGTGGCTGCGATTAACCAAATGGGTATGACCATCAGTGAGATTGCATCAAACGCAGCAACAGCAGCAGAAACAGCAACACAAGCGTCAGGCAATACGGAAGTAGGTCGTTCTGTTGTGAACAAAGCCAAAGACGCGATCAGCCGTTTAGCTCAAGACATTGAAAGCACAGGCCAAGTGGTTGAGCAGCTGGCTTCAACAACGCAAGACATTGGCTCTATTCTGGGTGTTATCCGTGATATTTCAGAGCAAACTAACTTACTTGCACTGAACGCTGCGATTGAAGCAGCACGTGCCGGTGAACAAGGTCGTGGTTTTGCCGTTGTAGCAGATGAAGTACGTAACCTAGCAAGCCGCACTGCCGATTCAACGGAAGAGATTCAGAAGATGATCAACCAACTGCAAAGTGATGCGAAAGATGCGGTAACGGCAATGAGTGCAGGTAAAGTGATCACTCTTGAGGGTGTATCTGCATCGGATGAGGCGGTAGACGTACTGGGTGGCATTTCAGACCGTATCGTTGATATTACCGACCGTAACACGCAAGTTGCTACGGCAACGGAAGAGCAATCAACCGTGGTTCACACCATCAACCAGAACATTGAAGAGATCAACGCGATCAACGAAGTGACGACGGGCACGGCTGAGCAACTTGCAGAAGCGAGCCAAGAGCTTCGCGACTTGTCTTCTCGTCTAGATAAGATGGTTGGTTCATTCAAGCTTTAATACCTTAGGTCATAGCATGGCTTAGATGGTTACATCGACTAAGAGCTGGACTCATTTAATCGTGAATCCAGCTCTTTTTGTTTTGTGGTTTTGTTCTCTTCTAATTGACCTTAGCTTGATCTGGTTTCGGGCTTTAAACTCAATCACCCTAGCATCACAGGGCGTAAATGAGTAAAATCTGATTAGGTTTAATATTTAGGTAAGTATCATGAGCGATTTTGAAAAAGAACTAGAGCAGATGACTCAAGAGATGGGCGATGAGCCAGAGGTAAAACTGCCATCACTTGAAGAGCAAAAAGCGATCGTTGCTGAATTTAAGCGACTAGAAGCGGAAGGCAAACTGACTCCAGAAGTGTTAGAAAAGCATTTTGGCCAGTTCAACAAAAAAAGTGATACGCCAATCCACTAAGCTTAAGACACGTCCTCTCTTTTAAGTAATGGTTTTGAGTGGCTGTTTGAAGTGATTGGTTGAGCCGAGGCTCTAACTGAACAGATAAAGGTCTAGCACATGCTAGATCTTTTTTATTGCCTGCAACTAATGTGCTAGTGAAAGCAATGCGTGTTACTGATTAAGACCTTACAGAAAGACAAATCCCCCTTACAACGTAAGAGGGACTGAATTTGGACAGTTATCGAATAACAGTGAATCGATTAATCAGTGCCGTACTCTTTGTATAGACGACGACATGCTCGGCCATCGCTATGGAATAAGTGGCAACGGTGCGCTGGAATACCAATCGCTAGCTTGTCGCCAGGTTCAACTGTTAGCGTGTCTGGCTGACGATAGATAACGTCAGCATCTGCGCTTTCAAGGTTTAGGTAAACTTGAGTTTCGTTACCTAGTTTCTCGACGATCATTACTTCGCCTTCAATCGTTGCATCACCCGCTTCAGCAGACATCAAGTGCTCAGGGCGAACGCCCAGAGACATACGGTCGCCAACGTTAACGGTTGTACCATCAACAGGGATCCAGAAAGTCATGCCGTTTGAAAGCTGTACTAATACGCGTTCTGCTTCAGCCTGTTCAATGTGTACAGACATAAAGTTCATCTTCGGCGAGCCAATAAAGCCAGCAACGAAACGGTTTTGAGGGTAGTGGTATAGGTCAAGTGGTTTACCAACTTGAGATACATAACCGCCATCAAGTACCACAATCTTATCGGCCATTGTCATCGCCTCCACTTGGTCGTGGGTAACGTAGATCATGGTGCAACCAAGTTGACGTTGTAGCTTAGTGATTTGTGAACGCATTTGAACACGCAGTGCAGCATCTAGGTTAGATAGCGGCTCATCTAGCAGGAATACGTTTGGTTGAGAAACCAGAGTACGACCAATTGCAACACGTTGACGTTGACCACCAGAAAGAGCTTTTGGTTGGCGCTCTAGTAAGTGACCAAGCTGAAGGATTTCAGCAGCATGCTCAACACGCTTATCAATCTCAGCTTTATCAGCGTTCGCTAGCTTAAGACCAAAAGACATGTTGTCGTAAAGGTTCAGGTGAGGGTAAAGCGCGTAAGATTGAAATACCATACCTACGCCACGCTTTGATGGCTCAACGTCGTTCATGCGTTGGTCGCCAATGTACAAATCACCAGACGTAATGTCTTCTAGACCTGCGATACAACGTAATAGCGTCGATTTACCACAACCTGATGGTCCAACGAATACTACGAATTCACCTTCGTTGATGTCTAAGGTTACGTCCTTAGAAATCTGTACATCACCATATGATTTATAAACGTTTTTTAACGTGACACTCGCCATCTAGCTTGTCCTCGATCGATCAAATTTTAAGTTTTACTGCTTATCATTATAAGAAATTTTTGGGTCAGCAGTAACTGTAGGAATTGGTAAGTATTGAGTGAGTAAGAAAAAAAGTGGGTGAGACTTGGATTCTGTAACCAAGCCCACCCGTCATAGCCAAACTGGTGCCTATTTCCCCCACATCCAGCTAAACCTCCCCCGTGATTCAATCACAGATTTAGCTCGATGCTTAATAAAGACAACAGCGGGCAGTGAAGCCAGCTTAATGAACAATGTGGTTACACACGACACTTGCTGGTAAAGGGTTCTTACTATCCACTCTTGGATGAATGCAGTTTCCGTGAATTGGCGGAAGGGTACATCCTCCTAATAGAAAATTAACTAGGGGGAGTAGGAGGGGAGGAGTAGATATAGGGGGTTAATAATAATTGGCGATCCAGTTCAAATAAATCCACCACATAACGGTGATGTTGATCACGATGAGTATGTGTTTTGTGATTCTAGTCTCTAATCTGACCGGATGGCGATCACGAATTTAAGCCATAATAGCTAGGGCGTAGTGGCTAGGATGATGAGCTAGGGTCTGTTTTCTCAGATCATAACCTCCGAAAACTGGCTCGTCTTTGTAGATGTGCCCTACGTATAAATATAAAAAGGATATTCACATGAAAAACGCTCTAAGCGCTGTAGCTCTAGGTACATTGGTTGCTCTGGGTTCTTTTGGTGCAAACGCTGCTATCGAAGAAGGACAACTAACAATCTGGGTAGGTGGTGACAAAGCTTATGAAGGCATGGCTGAAGTAGGTAAACGCTTCGAAGAAGATACTGGTGTTAAAGTAACAGTTGCTTTCCCTGACAAGCTAGAAGAGAAATTCCCTCAAGTAGCAGCAGCGGGCGACGGCCCAGATATGATCTTCTACGCACACGACCGTTTTGGCGGCTATGCAGAAGCGGGTCTTCTTGTAGATATCAAACCTTCTAAAGAGACTAAAGAAGGTATCGTAGACTTCGCATGGGACGCTGTTTCTTACGAAGGTAAAACAATTGCATACCCTGTTGCCGTTGAGTCAGTTTCTCTAATTTACAACAAAGCACTTGTTCCTAACCCACCTAAATCTTGGGAAGAAATCCCAGCACTCAATGCTGAACTTCAGAAAGACGGCAAGAAAGCGATCATGTGGCCTCTACGTGGCGGCGCTTACTTCACATGGCCTCTACTTGCAGCTGACGGTGGTTACGCCTTCAAACAGACAGCAGAAGGTTACGACATTAAAGATGCGGGCGTAGCGACTGAAGGTGTTCAGAAGTCTCTAGGTTTCATCGAGAAGATGGTACAAGACAAAGTTATCTCTGCAGATATGGATTACTCAGTAGCTGAGTCTGAATTCGTTGCAGGTAACGTTGCAATGACAATCAACGGCCCTTGGGGTTGGGAAAACATCAAGAAAGCCGGCGTAGATTACGGTGTAACAACGCTACCTAAGTTCAACGGTAAAGCGTCTAAACCTTTCGTTGGTGTATGGGCTGGTGGTATCAGCACTGCTTCTCCAAACCGCGACCTAGCTGTTGAGTTCATGGAAAACTACCTACTAACTGATGAAGGTATGAAGAGCCTGAATGACGACAAGCCACTAGGCGCTGTTGCTCTTAACTCTTTCCAACGTCAACTAGACAGCGATACTCGTATTGCAGCAACAATGGACAACGCGATGAACGGCGAAATCATGCCTAACATCCCTCAGTTCACAACGTTCTGGTACAGCATGGAAGAAGCGATCGGCAACGTAGTTGACGGCCGTCAATCAGTAGACCAAGCACTAAAAGCTGCTGAAGGTCGTATGACTAAGTAACAACCAAGCACTACCTTTTAAGGAGAGGGCAACCTCTCCTTACTTTTCTATTTTTTTATCTATATCGCTAGCAGGTTCCTCTATGCAGTCAGTTCAAGGTACAGATGCTATCCCAGCACCATCAAGCCTTCCAGGCAGTAAAAGCGTCTTCATCAAATGGGGGTTGCTTGGTAGCGTTGGCTTAATTAACGGCTACGCTACAATTCTAATGTATTCTCGCGGTGAGCTCGCTTTTGCGTTGCTTACAGTGATCTTAACGGCTTTGGCACTTTACATTTTTGGTAGTAAGAAAACTTACGCCCACCGTTATATTTACCCAGGTATTGCCGGAATGATCTTATTCATTCTTTTCCCATTGGCATACACCGTAGGGCTTGCGTTTACAAACTACAGCGCAAAAAACCAGCTTTCTCTAGAACGTACTCAAACCGTTCTTTTAGACCGCACTTTCCAAAGTGGTGATAGCTACCCATTCACTTTGTACAAAACAGACGACGGTCACCAGATCGTGGTTAAAGATGGCGACCAACTATTAGCGACTGACGTATTTTCTCTAGATAATATGACAGCGACAGAAATGGACCTATCTGCAATCGAGTCTACGCAAGGTGAAAAAGAGAAGATCAAAGCGATCATCCAAAACCGAGCAGCGATCAGTGGTGTTGATTTCAACCTACCGGACGGTGGTGACATCCGTATGAGTGGCTTACGTAAGTTTGCTTCTGTTGCTCCGCTTTACACTCTTCAAGATGATGACGAAACGTTAATCAACAACGAAACGGGTGATGTTCTCAAGCCAAATATGGAGTTAGGTTTCTACCAATCTGTTGATGCCAATGGTGAGTTTACAGGTAACACAATCTCTCCGGGCTTCGTTGTTAGCATTGGTACACATAACTTTGAACGTGTGTGGAAAGATGAAGGCATTAAAGAACCGTTCATCAGCATCTTTATTTGGACGGTTATCTTCTCTGTATGTACCGTAGTGTTCACACTTGTCATCGGTCTTGTACTGGCGAACATCGTACAATGGGAAGAATTGAAAGGCCGCTCTATTTATCGTGTTCTACTGATTCTGCCTTACGCCGTACCAGCGTTCATCTCGATTCTTATCTTTAAGGGTTTATTCAACCAGAGCTTTGGTGAGATCAACATGGTGCTCGAGAATATCTTCGGCTTAAGCCCGAACTGGTTCTCAGACCCAATCCTTGCGAAAACCATGGTGTTGATTGTTAACACATGGCTAGGTTTCCCTTACATGATGATTCTATGTATGGGCTTGCTGAAAGCGATTCCTGATGACTTATACGAAGCGTCAGCAATTGACGGTGCGAACTTCCTTGATAACTTCAAGCGCATCACATTCCCATTGATGATTAAACCGCTTACACCGCTACTGATTGCAGCGTTTGCCTTTAACTTCAATAACTTCGTAATGATTCAACTATTGACGAATGGTGGCCCGAACATGATTGGTACTTCTGAGCCAGCGGGTTACACAGACTTGCTTGTAAGCTACACGTACCGAATTGCATTCGAAGGCGGCGGCGGTCAAGACTTCGGTCTAGCAAGTGCAATCGCAACGCTTATCTTCCTATTGGTTGGTGCACTAGCGTTACTAAACCTTCGTTTCACTAAACTGTCTCAAGATTAAGGAGCACTACAATGGCTATGGTACAAGGTAAAGGCCTTAAATACCGAGTGTGGGCAACGCATGCAGTGTTGTGGTGCTTCTTGGCAATGATTATCTTCCCACTTCTGATGATCATCGCGATCTCGTTCCGTGAAGGTAACTTCGCAACGGGTAGCTTGATTCCAGACAACCCATCATTGGAGCACTGGAAACTCGCACTAGGTATTTCAGTAACGAACGCAGATGGCTCGGTAACGCCACCTCCATTCCCTGTTTTAACGTGGTTATGGAACTCGGTTAAAGTAGCGGGTGTGACGTCTATCTTGATTGTGGCACTGTCTACGACATCGGCTTACGCATTTGCTCGTATGCGCTTCAAGGGTAAAGAAACTATCCTGAAAGCGATGATGATTTTCCAAATGTTCCCAGCGGTACTTGCTCTAGTGGCTATCTACGCGTTGTTTGACAAACTTGGTCAATACATCCCGTTCTTAGGCTTGAACACGCATGGCGGTCTGATCTTCTCTTACCTAGGTGGTATCGCACTGCACGTTTGGACGATTAAGGGCTACTTTGAGACGATTGATAACTCTTTGGAAGAGGCTGCAGCACTGGATGGTGCAACGCCTTGGCAAGCATTCAGACTGGTTCTACTGCCATTGTCTGTGCCAATCCTAGCAGTTGTGTTTATTCTGTCGTTCATTGCAACAGTAGGTGAAGTACCAGTAGCGTCTATCCTACTTACCGATGTGAACTCTTACACGCTAGCAGTAGGTATGCAGCAATACCTATACCCTCAGAACTACCTATGGGGTGACTTTGCGGCAGCGGCTGTACTTTCAGCACTTCCGATTACTATCGTGTTCTTACTTGCTCAACGTTGGTTGGTTGGCGGTTTGACGGCAGGTGGTGTAAAAGGATAAGCTGTATCTCATAAGAAAGAAAAAGAGCGACCTTTTTGGTCGCTCTATATTGGCATTTTTATTACACCATTTGGTTTGGCCGCCGATCAGTAATAAAAATAACCCTCAGGTTACGCATAGCTGGCTACTAATCAGGTTCCTTACGCCATTAATGATTAGTGGTTTTTGTAACTCTAACCCAGGTACTTACTTGGGTTTTTTTATGCCTAGTATTTAATTTCTTGTCTCAATTATAATAAACTCATTTCCAAACAACACTTCAGTCAAATTAGCATGCGACGTATAGCGTAAATATTGAGTGCTCATACTTAAATTACACATTGATATGTGATCAAAGCACACTATTCTCCAAAGTCCAAAGTCCAAAGTCCAAAGTCCAAAGTCCAAAGTCCAAAGTCCAAAGTCCAAAGTCCAAAGTCCAAAGTCCAAAGGGTTTAATTGTTAACAACTTGAATATGATGAGTTGTGTCGTAAGCGCGTCATAAACCCCGCATTCTAATCGTTTTGCACGAGTAATAAGATCAGGTCTTCAACCACAAGGAGACTTGCAATGGCAATTCGACGCACAAACCAAGAATGGGAAACTCTTCTAGAAAGCTATGAGCACAGCAACATCACTCAACGTGCTTTCTGTGAACAGCACGGACTCAGCTTATCGACGTTCTTCGCAAAACGCCGTCAACTTCAGTCGACAATTCAATCAGCACCTGTCGGATTTGNGTAAGCGCGTCATAAACCCCGCATTCTAATCGTTTTGCACGAGTAATAAGATCAGGTCTTCAACCACAAGGAGACTTGCAATGGCAATTCGACGCACAAACCAAGAATGGGAAACTCTTCTAGAAAGCTATGAGCACAGCAACATCACTCAACGTGCTTTCTGTGAACAGCACGGACTCAGCTTATCGACGTTCTTCGCAAAACGCCGTCAACTTCAGTCGACAATTCAATCAGCACCTGTCGGATTTGTTAAAGCTGAAGTCGTTGAAAAGACAACCAAGTATCAAGCTCAATTAGCAACGGCTAACATGACACTGCTCGTCAATGATGTTGAGTTGAGCATTCCACAAGGCACGCCAGCCACTTATCTCGCAGAGCTCATCGGTGCGCTATCATGAAACGTATGCTCAGCGCTTCAGAGATTTATCTATATCGTGAGAGTGTCGATTTTAGAAAGTCCATCAACGGCCTCGCTGCGATTATCGAAAGTGACACCGATTTGCCTTTGGGTAGTGGCGCACTGTTCTTGTTTACCAACAAACAGCGCGACAAAATCAAAGTATTGTATTGGGATAAAACAGGCTTCGCCCTTTGGTATAAGCGACTCGAAAAAGCCAAGTACAAGTGGCCTACAAAAGAGAAAAATGAAGTGTTTACCCTGACTCAATTCGAGCTTGATAGACTGCTTTCTGGCTTCACGATTATCGGCCATAAACCCGTTCGAATAAACGATTTTACAATGACTTAATCGATAATAAAGCCTTATCCACCAAGCGTTAACGGCATGATTTTAGTATAATAAATGTCATGAAAAAGACGCCAAATATCAACCCAGAAAGTCAAAGTGTTGCCGAGCTACAAGCGATGGTGAAAGCGCTGATGCTCTCTCAGGAGCAGAAGGAATCTCAATGGCAACAAGAGCGTCAATCCTTACTTGAACAGCTCAAGCTTGCCTTCGACCGCCAGTTCGCTAAACGCTCGGAGGCGTTAAAGCCTTACGACGAATTTCAAGGTGACCTCTTCAACGAAGTGGAATGTGAAGCGGCTAAGGAAAAAGAGGTTGAGGTCACGACAACCACCACAACGAAGAGGCGTGGTAAGCGCAAGCCACTTCCAAATACCTTGCCTCGTGAGGTTATCGAACTCGATTTAGACGACCATGAAAAGCAGTGCGCATGCTGCAAACATGGTCTGCATAAAATCGGTGAAGACCGCAGTGAAAAGCTGGAGTTCACGCCCGCTGTACTCAAAGTGCTGGAATATGTTCGTCCTAAGTATGCTTGTCGTCAGTGTGAGCAAACCCAAGACAACAACCGCATCGTTCAAAAGCCAGCGCCGCAAAGTATTATCCCTAAAAGCTTCGCAACAGAAAGCTTGCTTGCCAATATCATCCTTGGCAAATACCAATACGCGATGCCACTGTATCGACAAGAGTCGTTGTTTACTCAATCGGGTATCGAATTATCACGCACCACTATGGCAAGGTGGATTATCCAAGTCAGTGAGAAGTTCGTACCGCTTTATGCGGCCTTGAAAACACACCTACTAGAGCAATTAGTGGTTCAGGCGGATGAAACACCACTCAATGTTCTCAAGGAAGATAAGCAGTGCTACATGTGGCTCTACTGCTCGGGCGCAGACTCGCCAGAAGCCGCACTTCCCAACGTGAAAAATATCGCCTTGTACGACTATCAAAACAGTCGCGCGAGGGCGTGTCCTGTCGCCTTCTTGGGAGACTATAGCGGTTATCTGCAAACCGATGGCTATGGTGCCTATGACGGTCTTCACCAAGTGACCAATGTTGGCTGCTTGGCGCATGCACGGCGTAAGTTCATGGATGCTAAGAAGCTTCAAGGAAAAGGCAAGTCAGGCAAAGCGGATAAAGCACTGGCTAAAATCCAGAAGCTCTATGGAATAGAATCACGCTTGAAAGGCATCTCTGCCGAAAAACGAAAAGCAGAGCGACAGATACACGCTAAACCAATACTGGATGATTTTTACGAATGGATGACAACTCAGAAAGTGATAGGCTCTAGCTCACTGGGTAAAGCGATAAAGTACACGCTTGGGCAATGGCCGAAGCTCATTCGCTATATCGACGATGGTCACTTATCTATCGACAATAATCGTGCTGAGCGCGCAATTAAACCGCTGGTCATTGGCAGGAAGAACTGGCTCTTCTCGACCAATCCTAACGGGGCTGAAGCGAGTGCGATGCTTTATAGTATCGTCGAAACTGCAAAAGCCAACGGCCTTATCCTCTACGACTACATGGTCAAGTGCATGAAAGAGCTGGCGAAAGCAGAGCCAGATATCGATGCGCTCCTACCTTGGAATTTCAAACATTAGTAATATCGCCCCGTGGGTTCATGGGGCGGATACCTTGTATTTACGGTAAAGCAACTGTGTAGAGTGT